>CAVSQE010000012.1:0-106788 GCA_963729915.1 uncultured Acidobacteriota bacterium
ACTCTCGAATCTCGCTGTGGTCGAGCAATGCCTTCAGATGCCGGGCCGCTGCTGCCTGTCCGCGATGGGGCCGTGCCGCCTGGATGCGGGGATCGAAAGCAGAAGGCGTGCCACGCAGCGCCTCCAGAGACATCGCGCCGGCGACGTCCGCGATCCGGACGAGACGCTGTGCATCGTAAAGCGCGAGCGAAGCGACGGCAGTCATTCCTTGCGTGCCGTTCAGCAGCGCAAGACCTTCTTTCGCTTCGAGCCGCAGTGGAGCGAGTTCGGCCCGCCGCAATGCCTCACTGCCGCTCAGGCGCGCTCCATCGTAGAAAGCTTCTCCTTCGCCAATGAGGACCAACGCGAGATGCGCCAATGGAGCAAGATCGCCACTCGCCCCCACGGAACCCTTTTCCGGCACGACCGGATGAATTTCTAGATTGAGGAGGCTCATCAGCATCTCGATGACTTCTCTGCGAACTCCACTGAAGCCCTTGGCGAGGACATTTGCGCGCAGCAAGAGCATGGTTCGGACTACGGCATCCGGCAAAGGTCTGCCCAGTCCGCAAGCATGGCTCCGCAACAGATTCACCTGCAATTCAGAAAGATGGTTGCTTGGGATACGGACGTCTGAGAGCTTGCCGAAGCCGGTATTGACGCCGTAGACGGCAACTTCTTTTTCGAGAATTTTCTCGATGAGCTGGTGGGATGCGTCTATGCGCGCCAGGGCGGATGGCGCGAGGCCCACTTGACGCCCTCCGCGAGCTACTTGGTGAATTTCATCAAAGTTGAGATTGTTCCCTGAGAGCAAAAGTGGCGCTGAGTGATTCATTCTGACCTTTCAACAGCGGTTAACCCGGCCGCTTCTTCCTTGTTGAGAGGATGGCACGCAAGAGAAAACCCGGCTGCAGACGACGCCGAAGACTCCCGGGAGGAAAAATAAGCGATCGAGTGCCTCACTTGCAACCTGTCAAATGTCTGATTTTCCGAATTGCTCTTTCAGAAACATCGACGCGGCGATAGGGGCAACGCTGCAACTCTTGAGCGGGTTTAGAAGATCTTCTTGCCAAACGCAGAGCATATGAGCTGTACAGCAAGCTCTGCAGTACGGTTGTGTTCATCGAGAATCGGGTTCACTTCAACTAATTCGAGACTTAGCATGCCTCCGTGATCGGCGAGAATCTCCATCGCAAGATGGGCTTCACGATAGGTTGCTCCGCCGGGAACAGGCGTGCCGACGCCTGGCGCCTCCTCAGGATCAACCCAATCCATGTCAATCGAGACGTGATAGCCGGCAGTGCCGTTGGCAGCTACCTGAACGGCTTTCTCCATTACCGCGCGCAAGCCGAGTTCGTCGATGGCCCGCATGGTGTAAGTCGTAATACCGGCGTGCCGAATGTTCTCGCGCTCGGCCTCATCCACATCGCGTATGCCCACGAGGACTGTGTGCTGTGGAAGAACCTTCGGCGACCATCCGAGCAGATGACTCAATTCAGCCGGGCCCATTCCGAGCAAGGCTGCGAGCGGCATGCCATGCACATTTCCCGTAGCTGATGTCTCCGGTGTGTTGATGTCGGAGTGGGCATCAATCCAGATAAGGCCGACAGTCTGTTTTAGCGCGCGGAAATGGTTTGCGACGCCGGCGACGGTGCCTGCAGCGACAGAGTGGTCCCCGCCCAGTACGATCGGCACAGCATGGTGAGCGAGCGTCCGCTGCACGCAATCGGCAATGTCCTGGTCGCACTGCGCAATTTCCTTCAGAAAGCGCGCATGCGCGTCACCGCGGTGCATCGTCTCCGCAACGGGCACTTGCACGTTGCCGCGATCAGTAACGGTATGACCGAGCGCTTCGAGCTTGGCTTCCAGGCCCGCGACACGCAATGCTGACGGTCCCATATCTACGCCGCGGCGTTGTTGCCCCAGGTCGAGTGGAACACCGATAATCTCAATCTGCTTCGCCGAGCCTTGCCGCGAATTCGTATTGCGCCTCGAGGTCAACGGTGATGCTTCGTGATTCATTTTGAATCCTTTATTGTCGCAAACGTGCCCAGATCCCTATCCTTGCATACCCGATCAACTAGGAAAACTTGTTCGTCGATGACAACAGACGCACATGTGCCGAATATTCGTGCGGCAAGGAGACTTTCCGTCAGGTTCTGCGAGCGGTCGCTGCACTCGAATCCCAGCGGTGCAATCGCTCCGGTCAAAATCATCGGCACTTGCAGCGCTGTAAGTGCCCTTGGATGGAGTGTCCGCCGCTCACGCGTCCCATGCTCGAACGCATGATCTACCGCAACGCACCGCCGGTCCGAGCTTTGAAGTTTTCGAAGGCGATATCCTTAAGCACGGCATGTCCAAGCTCAGCTCTGCTATCGGCCGCCTCAGTCTGGTATTCTCCCGCTCCAGCGCCTTCAACTGCTTGGCCTGGCCAGTCCTAATCCCGCCGTACTGCATGCGCCAGCGGTCGTAGGTTGCCGATCTGAGCGCGGATCGAGCCACCAACATAGCAAGAAGCTGGAACACGATGCGCAGCATAACGACAGCCAGCAATGATCGGGTCCAGTCTGCGCATGCAGCCAAAGCCCAGCAGTAGGAGAACCGCCGATCCTGGCCCTTCCCTCATATTCGTACTTCCAAATGGAGTGCTGGAATCTGCCCAGAAGTCTAGCACACCTTCCGGACGCTCACGCCTCTTCAGCTTCCGGTGGTCACTGGAGCCCGTTATGATCCCCGGCGCGGTTAAATCGAACCACCTGCTATCTTCCGCGCATGGCAATTCCCGCAATTGGACTGGAGGACCGTTCAACGCCGGCGTATGTGATGTCCGCCGAACTCCACGAGTACACGATCGCCGAGTCACTCCTCGAGGCGGCGATTAGTACTGGAATGTCGGCAAGGGTCCCGCGATCTTCATGGCCGAGTACGGCCTCCGAATCGAGGCATTCCGCGATGCTGTCAAAAGCCAGCCCGCCCGCTCTCATCGCCCTCATCCGCTCCATGGTTGCCTTCTCAGCGTCATCCCGACCCGACACTTCGGGTATGTCCAATTGGGGTATGGTTATGACACACACTATGACACAGGGTCAACGGACCCCCTGTAGGCTTCCCCTCTCCACGCCGGCCAACCAGTTTGTACAAATGCTTCCCACCAGTTCCCGAGTCTCTTTGTCGGGAACGAACCAAAGAGACAACAAGACTGCTTGCGCGCCACATCCGCGTCACCGCCTTCACGCAGCCGATCGACAATTTCAAGCGGTGAGGGCGGCTTCAGGGGTGCCCGATCCCGGCTCCGTTGCGTGGAGTCCTGCCCCTCTCGGCC
The DNA here is from genome assembly GCA_963729915.1 of uncultured Acidobacteriota bacterium. Classification (GTDB taxonomy): domain Bacteria; phylum Acidobacteriota; class Terriglobia; order Terriglobales; family Acidobacteriaceae; genus Telmatobacter. Next base: position 3,302 of record CAVSQE010000012.1, read on the forward strand.
CGCGGCTCGGACTATTACACGCGAACGTGACTACAGTCACAGCGTCGCCCGCCGATGGGGTCAACCATCATTGGCGGCATTCGGGTGCCGTTTCGCCGTTCTCATCCTTCCGCCGACCTTGACGGCATCCATTAAGGAGAGATCTCATGGCGACTGTTCTCGACAAGAAGGCCGACCTGGCAGGCCCCGGAATCGGCGACTACACTGAGCTCGAAAAGATCCTGCCGCACGATTACCGCTCCCTGCTCACTCCCAAGGAAACACAGCAGGCCATCTTCCACGTTAAGCGCTACATCGAAGACAACCTGTGTAAAGAACTCAATCTAATGATGGTCGAGGTACCGCTCATCGTCAACGTCGAAAGCGGTGTCAACGACATGCTCGACCGCGACGGCTCGCGCACGCCCATCCAATTCCACATCTCCAACGATCGCGAGCTGCATCCTGTGGACGCACAGGTCGTTCAGGCCGCCACCAAGTGGAAGAGAGTCGCGCTCAAACAATTCGGCTGCCCCGTCGGAGACGGCGTCTGCACCGACATGCGAGCCGTCCGCAAAGACTACTTCCTCGATCACGACCATTCTGCCTACGTCGATCAGTGGGACTGGGAGCGCGTAATGACCGCTGATCAGCGCAACCTGAACTTTCTCAAAAAAGTCGTCGGCGGAATCTGGAGGGTGATCGTCGGTGCGGAGAAGTTCGCACAATCGCTCTTCCCGCAACTCAGGGACCCGCGCTTTCCCAATCTGCCTGAGGAACTCAAGTTCCTCCACGCCGAAGACATCCTCGACATGTATCCAACGCTCCCGCGCAAACAGCGCGAGACGGAAATCCTGCAAACCCATCCCGCAATCTTCATCATTGGCATCGGCTGGCCCTTGAAGGACGGCTACCCGCACGAGATGCGCGCCGCCGACTACGACGACTGGATAACCGACACGAGCTCCGAGACCGGCAAGAACACGCACGGTCTCAACGGCGACATCCTTGTCTGGAACCCGATCACCAAGCGCCGCCACGAACTCACTTCAATGGGCATCCGCGTCACAGCAGAGAGGGGTGTTACCCACTTCGACGCGGACGAAGCCTACCGTCCGTGGACGAATGAAGACCTCGTTGGCATCGCACTGGCCCCGAAACGCGACTCGGTGACCATCATCAGCAATTGAAAATAAAAGACTTGGGTTTCTCCCTCTTGGGCGAGTACGTAGTTTCGTCCCGATGGAGAGTCGCGCGAAACACTGGGAGTGCTTCGAAAGCGGTAATCGTGCCTTTGGCTAATCGCACAGAAACTGCTTGATTTGGCGGGCAAGGAGGGCGGGGGCGGAGCGCAGGCCGAGGTGGCCCTGTCCTTTGAGTTTGGCAATGGAGGCGTTAGGAAGCGAGAAGGAGAGCGCGGAGACGGCCTTCTGAAATGGATGCGTGGGGCTGCGGGTTCCGCGGACGAGGAGCGTGGGGCACTTGATGGCGGCGTACACCTCGACGTCTGAAGCGATGGCGTCCAAGGCTTCGAGTTCGCGCGCCCATGCTGACATGAGCGAGAAGAGCCGCGACCAGGCGGCAGTGCCGCGGATGGATTCGATCTGATCGAGCGGAAGGCGAATGAACTCCTTCAACCCGATCTCTAGCGCCTCGTCGAAACGGCCGTTGCGCATGGCGTGGCAGTACGGAGCAAGGTTTTGGCCGGCAATGGGACCGTGCAGGGGCAGCGGAGGCTCATAGACGACGAGCCGTGGCACCGATGTGAGCATGGCCGCGCCGAGGCAGCAGATGGCGCCGTAGGAATGTCCGACGAGGGCGGCGTCGCGGCCGGCGAATGAGAGCACTGACATCACGTCATCGTATTCGCGATCGATGCAGTAGGGGTCGCGGCCGAAGTCGCTGAGGCCATAGCCGCGACGATCCATGAGATAGCAGGTGTAGTCCTGTGCGAGGTAGCCGGCGACGGGGAGCCAATCGAGACCCTGAGAGAGACTGCCGTGCACGAAGACGATGGGAGGACCGGAACCGAGTCGCGTGAATCCGATGCGCGCGCTGTCGGTGGAGCAGACGTGATCGTGAATGGCTTCGTGCGAGTTCAGCTGTGCGGCTCTCAATTTTCCCCCGGAGATGACGGTGTAATCGTGTGAGTGACGATGAATGAGATCATAACGGTGCGAAACGGCAGAGGACGCGCAAGAGATGATGCTGTGACATGCGCGGAGCTAGACTGTGGCGCCGGCCATCTCAGGGACGTGGCCCATAGCGGCAAACATTATCTTTTCGGCCGTCGCGTCTTCGTCTCCGCTGGAAGAGATCATCAGGTCGTAGAGGTGCGGGTTGTTCCAGCACTCGCCGAAGTACTGTTGAAGATACCTGGTGCGCTCTTCATCGACCTTGCGAAGGCGCTGCGCGACATGGACCCCGGGATCGAGACGCTGACGAAGGCGACTGATCCGCTCGCGGTAAGGCGCGTAGACAAAGACGTGGTAAACATCCTTACGGTTCTGGAGGATGCACTGTGCACCGCGGCCGACGATGACGCAGTTGCCGGCGGACCAGGCTTCATTGACCACCTTTTCAGTGATCTTGACCATTTCGTCGGCGTTGAAAAAAGAGCCTTCGGTGAGTTTGAATCCGGCGGCGAGAGCAGCTCCGCGCATGGCGTGCTGATTGAAGCGGTGCAGCCATGACTCAACGTGCTCGTCGTAGTGGACGACCTGCCCGGGGTCGACGTGAGCCGCATAGGCGATGGCATCGATGATGTCGCGGTCGAGGAGCTTCCAGCCCAGCCTTTTTGCTATGGTCTGGGCGATTCTGCCTCCACCACTCCCGAACTCTCTATTTACGGTCAGTATGCGGTAGTTCAAAAGAAGACCTTTCGATGACAGCAATAGCGCAGCGATGTGGCACTCATGCCGCTGCCCCCTGGGGCGGATGCGATTGCAGCAGGATGGCAAGCGCGGAGTCGAGGCACGCGAGGGCTGTTTCGCGAGTAATTCGATATGCTCGCGGATAGGTAATGAGCATGAGGATCAAGCCATGAGTGAGGGCGAGGATCTGATGCAGGCGTTCGTCAACGAGTTCGTCGGAACTGCCCGGCGGGAGCGCAAGGCTGACAGTTTGCCGGATATGGGCGATTACGGGCTCAGCGGCTGCCGCGCGCAGGCTCTGCGTCTTCTTCTGGTCGGAGATACGGGCGAGGAATGTAAAGCGATAGTGGTGCGGATTGGTCGCGGCCAGGCGCACGAAATGGAGGAGTACGTGTCGCACGCGCTCTTTTGGATCGGAAAGACGATCGAACCTGGCAGCGGTGAACTGCTTGTATAGTGCATTACACAGATGGCGGACAAGAGATTCCTTGTCGGGGAAATGGCGGTACATCGCCATCTGAGAACAACCGACTTCCTGCGCGATGCTACGAATGGAGACGTTCTCGTAGCCGGATTCGCAGAAGAGGCGGTTGGCAGTCTCGAGGAGCCGACGGCGCAGGTCGTCACCAGCCTTGAACTTGCCCCGCGATTCTATTGAAGTGACAGAGGCCAATTCAGTCCTCCCGGCCAGCCGGGCCATTGCATCAGGCGGGCTTAGTTAGTGTTCAATGTATATATAGTTTACGACGTATACAACCAACGATCAAGCCGCTTTCAGTTTCTGAACTTCTGCGGCAGCCGGTGCCTTCCTGGCGATGGAGGTGGCGGGATATGCCCAAAGCATGGAGTTGACCTTCCAGTCGTGGCAGGAGATCACCCTTACCGACAATCACGTCAAGCAGCTCCATCGCGACCTTCTCCGCTACAGCGAAAAGGATCAGCATCACCGGGGCGAATACAAGACTCAACCCAATAACGTAGCAGCATTCGATGAAAGCGGCGAACAGGTGGGGATCGTTTTCGAGGCCGCTACACCATTCGACACGCCGCGACTCACGAAGGAGATCGTCGAATGGACCAGAGAAGCTTGGGAGAGCCGGGAGCTCCATCCGTTGCTGGTGATTGCCATCTTTGTTGTTGCGTTCCTGGAGATCCACCCGTTCCAGGATGGCAACGGCAGGCTCAGCCGTATCCTCACGACACTGCTCCTGTTGCGTGCCGGCTACGCATACGTACCGTACAGCTCACTTGAGAGCGTCATCGAGCATAGCAAGGAAAACTATTATCTCGCCCTCAGACAGACCCAAGACACCATCAGAACCGATGCGCCTGACTGGCAGCCATGGGTGTTGTACCTTCTCCGCGCCCTCGAGCAGCAGATGAAGAGACTTGCCGGGAAAGTGGAGAGGGAGAAGATCGTACTGTCCGTCTTACCGGAGCTTTCCCTGGAAATCGTCGAATATGCACGCGAACATGGGCGGGTCGCCATCGGCGACATTGTGGCAGTCACCGGCACGAGCCGGAATACGCTGAAGCCGCATTTCCGCCACTTGCTCAAGAAAGGGCACCTTGTTCTACACGGCCGCGGGCGCGGTGCCTGGTACACTCTGCCCTGATGAGGCGGGCAACGCGTCACCAAGCTCTTGCCTGTCTTGCACCGTCCAGCGAACCTCAGGCTCTGGATCTTTCGAGAGCTTCTCAAGTGGAATCGGCGGTCTCAGTGATGGGGAGCCTCCGGAGGCGGGTCCCCGGGCTTCCTCGCGTACCACGGCTCTCTGCATTAGACCCGCGTCAGGAAAATCGGCAGACCCTGCTTGAGATCGTATTTTGGCCTGTAGCGCTCTGTGTTGTACATAGTGGCGACCTCTACTTTGCGCGGCCCAAGTTTGGGATCGGGGATCGGCATCATTGTGTAGCAGCCACTGCTAATCGCCGTCATCAAGCCTGTCTTTCCTTCTTTCACGGCGTCCATCGCCATTCCCGCAAAGGTGATGGCCACCATGCGGTCGATGAAATCCGGACTACCGGAGCGCAAATCGTATGTCAAGTCACTGACAATGGTTTCTTCGCCCGTGGCAGCTTTGATCTCGTTACTCAGGTCTTCCGCCACGCTCATCTTCTTGCGGTGGCCGAAGGCATCGGCTGGGCCATATTCCATTACCGTGTATCCTTCCCACTCCGCACCTTCGGAAAGAATCACCAGCGAGTAGTTGCTGGGATTGTTGTGCTTGTCAGCGACCAGGATTTCGATCAGGCGTTGCAAGTTCACCCTAAACTCGGGGATGCAGCAGCGCAAGGATGTCACATATGCGGTGTAGAGAGCGGTGTAGCCGGCGTCGCGTCCGAACACCCGGAAGATACCGATGCGCTCGTGCGAGCCGACCGTCGTCCGCTGCCGCTCGATGGCGTCCATGGCACGCGTGATGGCGGTTGAGAACCCTATGCAATACTCAGTGTTGCGAACGTCGTTATCCATGGTCTTCGGCACCGCGATCACCCGCACGCCCTGCCGATCAAGTTCGGCGGCATAGCTAAGGGTGTCATCGCCGCCGATTGCTACCACGTAATCAAGCCCCAGCGTTTCGATATTCTTCAGCACCGCCGGCGTCACATCGAACAGCGTGCTGGTTACGCCATTCTTGGTGGATTGCTTGCTTGAGAACTGTTGCCCGTTGAGCGCCTGCGGCAGCTCGTGCATCTTGGTGGGATTGGTGCGAGAACTGTGCAGATAGGTGCCGCCTGTGCGATCGATCGTGCGTGTGTTCTCGCGGTTAAGGGGCTGGATGTACCGTGAACGGCTGGCCGGATCTCTCAGATCGACGTGCGTCAATCCTTCCCAGCCGCGTCGGATACCAACGACCTCATATCCGAGTTCAGTTCCCCCGTAGACCACCGACTTAATGACCGAGTTCAGGCCCGGGACATCGCCGCCTCCCGTGAGAATGCCAATTCGCTTTGCGGACATGGAAAGTACCCCTTTCTTTGCAGGAACCTCCTGTTCAAGCTCTGAGCACCCAAGATTAGGCTGCTCTCGAGTTCTATCGGAAGACTCAACCTTCCTCTGCAGCCGAAGACACAAACGGTTTTGAGAGTTCTGGCGAAGGCTCCAGGAAGAAGCGAAACCGGAACGCGGCGCGCAGCCTGGACCGGCGCTACTCGCTGTGGCTACGCGACCATTCCCACAACGCACGATCGAGCGTGCGCAGCGGTGTGGCACCGGGGAGTTCGCTCTGCGGCTTGACGATGTTGCTGTCGGCCAAGCGCTTGCAAAAGGCCAGATACTCCTCATAGAAATGCGCGTCGTGCCGGGCGTACCCTACCGCTTCCAGAACCCGGTAGTCCAGCGCCGTGTACCGCTCAGGATAGATGGCGGCCAGAATCGCCGATGCCACGGAGATATCTACGCCGTGTAGTTGGAGCAAAGCCTTCACGGCCAATTCGGTGGACGACTCGGGCGCGGCTGCGACGGCCAGCACGTGCCGGATCTGCTCGTTGCTGTTGCCGATCAAGTATTGCACCGCTCGCTCCGACTTCCAGCGCACGATCGCTTCCAAATTGGCCAGCGAATAGTCCCCATTGCGAATCGCTTCTCCGGCTTCGAACGCTGCCTTTTCAAACTCATGATCTTTCTCGCCGGACTTCTGCCAATATTGCTCTGCCAACTGCTGGAGTTCCGACTCCGCGGGCTGAAGCTGAAAATAGGCAACCATTCGACTTCCTTCCTTTCATAAAAACGCAATCACAATAGGCCCGTGGCGAAGTCTTTGTCAACAACACGGAGTGGGCCCTCCGCGAAGGCCAACCAGCCTGCTTGAATCGGAGTCATGCCCGAACCATAGCGCGCAGGTCGCCGTCTTACCGTTCGCAGTACCCACCCAGATCAGCCGCAGCAATCCTACGATCTCCTCCGTTGCCTGCTTCCTGCTTCGTGCCATTCAATGCTCCCTTTCAGTTCCTCTTACAGCAATTGACACAAAAAGTGCGGGGCACTCCAACGAAGAAGTATCCGGGAAAGTGCTCAAAAATAGGGAGAGTCGTGGCTTTTTGGTCCCGGCAAGGGCAATTGTTGACGCCGCGCGAATCCGGGGGTACATTGATCTCGTACGGGGAAGGAGGTCTGTCCAAAAGATGCAGAGATACTTTTTCAGCTTTACAGCACACGAGGTGCTTGAAGCCTAGGGCATTGCGCCCAGACCCCAAGGTAGCCTCTGCAGAGATGATTTGACTGCACGGGACGCTACTACATCCTTTCACGTAAAGATGCATCCCTCGACCCGATGTGCAGCGTGGCGATTCTTCCAATGGAGCGATGACTCTGTCGCCCAAGGAGCCCGGTCTACCGGGTAACGCCAACAAGCGATCGTGGCTTGGGAGCATGAGTGAAAATGCTCGGGCACTCGCGGCAGCGCGATAGCCCTAGTTCAGCACCCGCAATTGGTCACGACGGCCCAGGCGCATTGCTTGGGCCGTCGTTGTTTTGGGGGAACGAAAACGTCTGGAGTCCTTGATTTCCAACTTCAGCTTTTCGGGCACACGAGTCGTCTCTGTGGCCATTCAGCCCGTTAACAGAGCAAACCTCAGCCTCAGCTAAAACGTAATCGTGACGGCTATCGGAAAACCAGGGTACAAGCGGTCATACAGGTAGTACCCATCGCCGTTGTAGTCAAGATACACATCGTCGGTTTCGTACCAGTTCGGCCCCCATGTTTCCGGCCACGGGTCCATGATCGTGACCCAGTATCCGTCGTACTGGAAGCGCGGCATTCCACCCACGAAGACCAAAGGAAGACCGTAGATGCGGAAGAAGTGATCGCGGCCGAAGTATTGCCTGAAGCGGTTGTCGGGAATCCGGTAACCGTTATAGCCTCCGCGCTGGGTCCAGGATTGATGCTCGTTTTGCCACGATGTGGCGCGAGACTGACCAAATCCACTGCGCACCTGCCCTTGGTGCTGCGGGACGCCACTAGGGTGGACTCCACCGTTCGTGGGGCTGTTGGCTTGCACGCCGCCGTGATAGGCGCCGCCATAGCTCTGTTGCGGTTTTGCCTGACTTTGCGCCGGTCTCGTGGCCTGCTGTTGATGTTGCTGCGCTGGTTGCACCTGTTGTTGATGTTGCTGTGCAGGTTGCACCTGCTGATGTTGCTGTGCGGGTTGCGCCTGTTGTTGATGTTGCTGTCCCTGGTTTGACCTGTTCTGGTCATTACCCTGCTGATTGTGCTGGGCATTGGCAATGGCTGTGGCTCCGAAGAGCAAGAACAGAATCGTTGCGATAATCATGCTGATTGGTTTCATTTGGTCGTGCTCCTTTTGAGCGTTTTTCGTGTTTCGACGCTTAGCCCTCTTGTTCCCGTTCTTCTAAAACTAGGAATCTTCCTTTTATCCGATAATCGACGCGCACGGAGTGTACCACTTGTGAGCGATATCGGGGAGCAACGCAGCTTTGGCGGTGAAAAGTCGGGCGATTCCGTGCCGCGCTGGACTTGCTTGCTGCAGGAGGGCTTTGGATGTGCGGGGGCTTCCATTCGAATTTGGGGTTCCGGGTGGGTGGGTGGCAAATCTGAAGTTGATTCAAATGTTGGTAAGTCACCTTATCACTCAGTGGGAACGACAGCCACCGGCCCCTCCGTGATTTCCGAGTTATGGGCGGGTAACCGCCCAACCAGAAGTGACGTGAGCTAAATCGCGTTAGCGAAGGATTGGCGACAAACCATGAGTTGGCCAATTCAGCTACGATCAGGTGCCCAACGAGCGCCTCAGTTCATGCTTATCATGCTTAAGACTTCCATGAGAAGGCCAAAGCACTCATTGACACCGATCTGCCGCTAGTGAGGCGGCGCCGGATCAGTCCGGAGACTCTGTAGGATTGAGGAATCTTTCGAGCAACTACTAGCTGTTGATCTCTTTATCGTCCTGTCTCTCAAGGTATACCTTCGGATACAGGGCAACCCAGATAAACCAACTGCCACTGTAACTGGCAGCATGATTAGCAATGACATGCCGACTTTATCAGCATAGGGGCGGCAGTTCCCTGCCGGCCGCTGCCACACCACCTTGCGAACGGAGCCGTACACGGCAGTTCGAGAAGTTAGGCTAGTGGTTCTCGAACTGTGAAGGTAGTCCGAGCAAGCGGAAGTGTGCATTCGAAGCTACGACTGAGAGAGCTCTGGAGCGGGCCAGGTACCAGTGCCCGCTACCTTATCGGCGGCCCGGTGGGAATGCACACCAATTGCAGTAACGTGGCCCGGCGACGGTACGAACAGCCCTCAATACTTATTTTGCGCAAGATGTCGAGCTTCTGAGCCGGCCAATAGAAACGCTCCAACTCCAAAGACATAACTGGACTGAGCTTTGAAAGGCCCGGGGCCCGGCCCGATCGGCTGGATACAGCCAAGGCGGCCATCCGCATAGATATGCGACACCAGACCCGCCCATCCCTTTTGAACCGCCGGCAGATACGTGGCCCGATCGAGAATACCGTGATTGATGCCCCAGGCGAGTGCATAGACGATGAACGACGATCCTGACACTTCAGGCAACGGATAGGCGTCAGGATCCAGCAGACCTGGCCGCCAGAGGCCATCGTTTCCCTGAATGGAAATCAGGCGCGCTGCCATGGCACGGAAGGTTTCAATATATTGCGACCGGCTCACGTAGTCCGATGGCATGTCCTGGAGTACAAGAGCCAGCCCACCCATAACCCATCCGTTACCTCGCGACCAGAAAATCTTCTTGCCGTTCAATTCATGTTTATCAAGATAGGAAGCGTCACGGGAATAGAGGTGTTCCTGCGGATCGTAGAGAAGTTTGTAGGTAACCCACCACTCTTGATCCATATGATCGAGATATGCTTTGTTGCCGGTAACACTGTAGAGATCCGCCCATACCGGCGGCGCCATAAACGCTGAGTCTGCCCACCACCATAACGGCGTGTTCTGATCGGAACCCGGAGGGCAGGACTCCGTACACACGTCGGGCATGCTCATGACGCGATCAAACTGTGCCTTCGTGGGTTCCAGCATTTGCGGATCATGATATAAGCGATAGAGCTCCAGATACATGAATCCAATCGCCTGATCGTCCCCTTCCGTTTGACGCGGTCCGAGTTTCCAGTTGAATCTCTTTCCGACCTCGAGCATTGCATTCATGTATCGGCGATCATGCAGAGATCTGGCCGCTGCCAGATACCCCCGATAGAGCGCCGCAAATGTCCAATCCTGGCTGAAATGCGGGCGCGCTTCCACCAGTTCCCAATCCCCTACCTTGCGCATGGCTTTGGCAATGGCCTTGGGCGTAAACGCTGGGGATAAATCAGTAGCGATCGGGCCGGCCATGTCAGGCGTGTCTCCAGACCATGGCTTCTGCGGGGGCGACGCCACCTGCAGGCCATTCGCCTGGGCGGCGGAAATGAGAAGCGATAACAGGACGATTGCAGCCAGAGGGTAGTTAGCTCGCACTTTCATATCTCCTTGCGACGAGATTCATCTCCCGCGGTTACGCTTTGCATACTGCAGCTGGTTCTGCATATCTCATGCAAATCTTATGGTGCGCTCCTGCAAGTCGCGGCAAGCTTGCGCGGTGGACTATCTACTCTCGGAACGATGCGCTGGTTCGAGGTTTAGTGATATCTAGCTGAAGAGAATGCCGCCGTTGATGTCAACGTTTGTGCCGTTGACAAATGACGCTTCATCGCTGCCCAGGTAAGCGACCAGTTTGGCAACTTCCTCGGCCTTTCCCTCACGCCCCAGCGGAGTCATTGCAGCCACTTTGGCGCGGACCTCCTGCTTGGTGAAATCGTCATGGAACTTCGTGGCGATCATGCCCGGACAGACGGCGTTCACGCGAATTCTGCGCGGTCCCAACTCCTTGGCCAAACCCCGCGTCATACTCATCAATGCACCTTTGCATGCGCCGTAGGCAATACCGCCGGGTCCGCCGCCGTCGCGGCCTGCCTGCGACGAGACGGTTACGATTGCGCCGCCATCGGCCATGAGCTGCAGCACGGCCTGGGTCATGGCGAAGACGCTGCGGACGTTGAGGTTGAATACGTGTTCCCAGAAGGCATCGTCCATCTCTTCCATGCGCTTGCGCGCCACCAGCCCGCCGACAACGTTCACCAGGAGGTCGATGGGCTTTCCAGCTTGCTGCGCCGCGTCCTTGGCAAAGCGCCGCACGGCTGCCGTATCGAGAGCGTCGACTTTCGCGGAGATCGCTTTTCGTCCTGTGGCATCGATGGCGGCGATCACCGCAGCCGGATTTGAGCTGTTGTAGGTCAGAGCCACCTGGGCGCCGCACTCGGCTAAATCGATTGCGATGGCGCCGCCGATATCGCGGCCTCCGCCAAAAACAACCGCCAGTTTGTTCTTATAGTCAGGCATAAGTCACATTTCCTTTCTCGGATTACATTGGTTGCAGTTTTGGATCAGCTGCTGGAATGCGATGAATGACGCCAACCAGCACGAAGAGTACGACGGCGCCGATAGGAGCGAGAATGCCGGCCAGCGTTAGCACCACGGCATAGCCGAAATGAGTTACCAGCCAACCTGTTCCCACGTTGAAAAGTAAGCTGCTGATGCCCGCAGCGGTTCCGCCCATGCCGGCCACGGAGCCAACGGCGGAAGATGGGAAGAAATCGCTGGGCAGCGTCTGTACATTGGTTATCCACATCTGAAAGCCGAAGAGCACAGCGGCGATCAAAGCCAGTGCGAACATGGGATTCGATGCGCGTGCGGCCAGGATTCCAAAGGGCATGAGACAGGCAGCAGCACTCATCGCGATCTTTCGCGCTGCGTTCACAGTTGTACCGCGTGCAATCAGCTTTCCGGAGAGCCATCCTCCGAACAAGCTGCCGAGAGCGGCGCAGAGATAGGGTGCCCACTGAAACACGCCGATTTTTTGCAGGCTGAAGTGGTACACATCGCTTAGATAGGTGGGCATCCAAAGCATATAGAGCCACCAGATGGGGTCGACAAGGAAGCGAGCCAGGAGGATGCCCCATGTCTCGCGAAATGAGAGTAGCTGAGCCAGTGATGGTGGAGGAGCGGCGAGCTCCTTCGCGGTCTGATCCTCCTGGATGTAGCGCTTCTCATGCGAAGAGAGCTGCTTATGATCTGCGATGGGCCGGTAAACCGCCAGCCATGCAGCCAGCCATACAAATCCAGCCGCACCGACGATCAGGAATGTGCGCCTCCACCCGAATAGTGGGCCAAGCCATCCGGCTACGAGCAGCGGCCCGAGCACAGCGCCCATGGATGCGCCGCCATTGAAGATGGCCATTCCGATGGCGCGCTCCCGCTGGGGAAACCACTCCGCTATAACTTTGGCGGCGCCGGGCCAATTCCCAGCCTCGCCCAGGCCCAGAAAAAACGAGCAAGCTGCAAAGCTCCCGAAGCCAACAATTGCCGAATGCGCCATGGCGGCTGCGCACCACACAACGATCGACAGCGTAAAGCCGGCGCGCGCACCGTAGCGGTCATACAGTCTGCCTGAAACACTTTGACTGACGGTATAAGCGAAGAGCAGAATTGCGCCTACCCAGCCGTACTGCTCCCTGGAAATGCCAATCTCAGGGCCGAAACGCGTAAACAGCAACCCCACGCTGCTGCGGTCCACATAGTTGATGCAGGTAGCGAGAAAGATGAGGCCGAGGATGTACCAGCGAAGCCCGTGAATAAAAGTTGCAGCACGACGAGGAGCCAAATCGCGGAGAATCGTGTTGGGGGCTGCGGTTTTCAAGGGCATTTTCCCGTTTTCGGGCTTTACTATCGAGCGCAGGGCGTGATACTGTTCCGCGTGTGCTAACGATAACATATTCTATGGACGTGAAACAGTATCCATTTTCGGGGAGGAACAGAGTGGGGTTGACTAGACATTCATGGGCCGCCGTCCTCGTTGTGCTCATCGTGGCACTGACCTGTTCCGCGCCACCTGCAAAAGCCCAGGGCAAGGGAGAAGATCTCGGCACCGGAGACACCGCCGGCAAAAGCATCTACCTGGTCAACGAGATGCGCACGCTGCACTCGCAGTTGAAACCGGAGCTTGCCGGCGTTCATCCGCGCGTTTATTTCACCGACGCCGAGTTGAGCGTGCTGCGTGCGCGCGCTCACGGCGAGGACGCAGCATGGTGGCATCAGCAACTGGCCTCGCTGCGCGCGCTCCAGGCGCCGCCGCCGCCTCCGCCGGCAGAAAAGAGGCGCGAGCAGAATGATGTAGCTCTTGCCATGGCCGAAGTTGCCTTCGCCTACCGCATCGAGGGCGACCCTCGATATCTTACCGCCGCGAAGCAGTACATGGATGCGGCTGTAAGTTACACCATATGGGGCTATAGCTGGAGCAAGCCAAATGTCGATCTAGCCGCCGGTCATCTGCTGTATAGCATGGGTTTGGCCTATGACCTGCTTTATGACGATCTAACGCCGGCGGAACGCGACAAGTATCGCGCCTGCATTGTGCGTCATGGCGACCTGCTCTACAAGGCATTCGAGCCCAAGCCGGGACGGACCTGGACCTATAGCCAAAATCACACCTTCATTCCCATCGCGGGTCTCGGCGTGGCGGCTTATGCCGTTTATGGCGAAGCTCCTGAGGCGGAAAAATGGGCGGAGCTTGCGCGTGCTATCTTCAGCCGCGTTCTGTTGACCTACTCCAGGGACGGGTACTACTACGAGGGCTTTGAATACTGGGCATTCGCAACGCCGTGGCTGATTCACTACCTTGACGCACTGAAGCATGCAACCGGAGAAGATCTCTTCGATCAACCGGGTTTGCGGAATGCCCATCTTTATGCCGCGCACAGCCTGCTTCCCGGCGGAGAAATGATGTTCGATTTTGGCGATGTGTTCGATGGGCCGATCTCCCGCGCTCGAAAGGGCGAAGACTATGAGCGCAGCCATCCGGGCGGGCATCTTGAATCGAATTACAACCTGCTCTACGACCTGGCCGCGCGCTTCCACGATGCGCAGATTCAGGGCGTAGCCGACTGGATGCGGAGCCTGGGCAACGTGTCGCAGGAAGAATGGTGGACCCTGGCGTGGCGCGATCCGAAGCTGGCATCCGAACCGATGAACCAGGTTCAGCCGTGGCACTGGTTTCGCGATCACGATGTAGTCTACTGGCGCAGCGGGTGGGGAGCAGATGCCACGGCAGTCGCTCTCAAATGCGGCCCCGCGGAAGGGCATGCCGCCGCCCGGTTGATGCAGGAACTGCCCGACTGGCGCATGGAAGCCGGACACGATCATCCCGACGTGAATAGTTTCATCGTCTGGGCCCACGGAACGTACCTGACCGGAGCCTCAGGCTATGCCGGCGTGCCCAAGACGAACGGCGACAACACGCTGCTTGTCGATGGACATGGGCAGGGCGTCGAGGGCAACGATCACAACGCGTGGGCAGGTTTCCCGTACGACCGCCAAAACCTGGCGCACATTGTCAAAGCCGAATTCAGCGCCAGGGGTTTCGATCTGGTAGGAGAGGGAGCGGGAGCCTACGGCGATTCTCTGGGCCTGACACGTTATCAACGCGAGCTCAAAATGTCGAGCGCAGGCCATATTACGGTGCAGGACCGCATCGAGAGCTCGAAACCGAATCTGTACAGCGAAGTGCTCCATGCGGACAAGGCAATCACGGAACGCGGAACTCGCGCATTCACGCTGCAGGGATTCGGCGGCTCGATGCGAGCGGAGCTGGTGAAGCCGAAGGAAGTTGCGCAGACCATCGAAGACAACGTTGTGATGGGGCCGGGGATTCCGGGCTCAGTGCAGAACGGGACACTGGAAACCAGAGGCCAGCGCGTGGTTGTTACAACAAAGGCGCCGCTTCTTTCCGAGCAGTTCTTATGGGAACTGTTCTTCTAGATTTTCCCGATTGCACCATAATTTGGAAGTCCCAACAAACAGGCCACAGGGAAGGTAATGGCAAGAGTAATGGAAAGCACAATGACGATAAAAGCGCTGCCTGACACTATCCAGTACAATCGTATTTTCAATCTGCATTTGAGCGCTCAGAACGTGCTACTGGACGCCTGCCAGCAGCGCAGAGGCTAAGCTAGAGCCCATGGTTTCTCCAAGTCATAAGAAGGTCTCGCGGCCGCCCACGCTTTTCGATGTAGCGCGCGTCGCTTGCGTGGTTGCCATGACGGCTTCGCGAGCCATCAACAACTCGGGATATGTTAGCGATGATGTTCGCAAACGGGTGTTGAAGGCAGCGAGCCAGCTGGGTTACAGACCGAACGTGTTAGCGCGTCAGTTGAAGGGGCATCGGCTCAACGCCATCGGTATCCTCTTGCCGGATATCGCCAATCCTTTCTCGACCGCGCTGGTGGAGGGAATCAATCAGATTTTCGACGAAGCTGGCTACACATCCTTCATCGCAGTTACCAGCCGCAGTGTCGATCGGGAAAAGGCCGGCCTGCAAGCCTTTACCGATCATCGGGTGGATGGCTTGATCGTGGCCACGCGCGGCACGAAGATTGGAGACGCTGCGCTGAGGCGCCTGGCACGCCAGAACATTCCGCTCGTAACCATTGGCCGCCCGGTTCAAATAGCCAGGGTCGATTCGGTAACGGCAGACCACGCCCAGGGTGCTCATGATGTCGTGGCACACTTGCTTTCCCTGGGACATCGTCGCATCGGCTTCATCGGCATTTCGCCAGAGGACAGCAAGACGCTGCGCCGCTATGGCGGCTATGTAGCTGCGTTGCGCGAGGCGGGAATCGACCCGCGTCCGGAGTACACGGTTGGTCCGCCAGGTGCTCCAGCCTTCGCCACCCAGGAAGACGGCTATCAGGGGATGATTCGCTTGGCCGAGCTGCCAGAACCTCCGACGGCAGTTTTCGCCCGCAACGACTTTACCGCAATCGGCGCCATGCGGGCCGCGCATACACTGGGACTTGCCGTGCCGAGGGATATGGCAATCGCGGGGTTCGACAACATCCCGCTTACCACCTTCACCACGCCATCTTTGACAACCGTCGCGCAACCCATCGCTGAGCAAGGCATTGCCGCCGCGCAGTTCCTGCTGGACCGCATCACAGGTGATCGATCCAGAGCCCGCAGAAGTATTTGTATGCCCTGCACGCTGATCGTCCGCGAGTTAACCGATCCCCTTGCAACCACGTTTCCGATGGAGCCAACCGTCCCGTTCTGAATGGGTTCGTGCTCGTGCCGCCGTTACCATAAGTCTCTGACCGTGCAATCCCCACTCCATAGCCTCACACATTCCTAAGAATGACACGCGCTTAGCGGCGTTCAGACCGTTAACACGGCCACTTCGCCCCGCCCGTAAATGACGGCAACGCACATCGATTCATGAATTTGATCAAGGCCACTTGCCGCTTAAAGGGCAGCAGCGGCTTCCCCAAAAAACCACTTGACAATACTTCGACACTATGACTAACCTCAGTGATGTCCGTTTGTGAGTTAACGTTAACACATCCTTGAGAAGAGAACCCCCGATCGGACAGCAAGCCATCTATGGGATAGGAAATGAGGGCTCTTGACTGTCCTGAATCGCTTGAATATCGGCGGGCAATTTTGAGGCAAGATTCAAATCAGACGGGATACACAGGGCGTGAACAACGTAGTACGAACTTTTCGCTTAGGAGGCGAGACATGCGCATGGGGTTAGGCAATCTTCAGAAGTTATGGTCAACCTGTAAGATCTTCGTTTGGCCGCTCGCACTGCTCTCTCTCTGTTTGCAGACGGGCAGTTTGAAAGCGCAGGTGACCACTGCAAGCATTTATGGAAACGTGATTGATTCCAGCGGTGCAGTTGTTTCACACGCAACCGTCACCATGACAGATACTGCAACGAATATCACTACCACTCAGACCACCAACGAAGCCGGCGAATATCGTTTTGACCTGATGCCGGTGGGCACGTATTCCATGGCTGTGACTGCCCCCGGTTTCAAGAAGTTTGTGCAGCCCGGCATTACTCTCACGGTGAGTCAGAACCAGCGCCTGGATGCTACGTTGAACGCGGGTTCTGTGACCGAAACTGTTACCGTCACATCAGAACCCCCGCAGCTTGATCTGGAAAGTGCCGTAGTCGTGCGGACCCTGGAGTCGCGAGAGGTGGGTAACCTGCCGATCCTGAACCGGAACATATACAACTTGTTTAGTCTGATCCCGGGTGTTCAGAACAACACCGTCGGTGGTAATACTCTCGGATACAACCAGCAAGTTCTAGTGATCAATGGCGGTACGGTGGGCGGTAGCGAACCATATGGCACCGTGACCTATTACCTGGATGGCGGCCTGAATATGACTTGGTTGCGCCAGACCGGCAACGATATGCCTAATCCTGAGGCGATTGAAGAGTTTAACGTACAAACCAGCAACTACGACGCCTCTTATGGACGATTGTCGAGCGGGGTCGTCACGGCGCTGACCAAGTCGGGAAGCAACGTATTTCACGGATCCGCCTATGAGTTCAACCGTAACACCGACTTCAATGCATCCAATTCTTTCTATGCGGGTGGTTTGAAATCGCCATTTCATCGCAATATGTACGGAGTAACCACGGGCGGACCAATAAAGCGCGATAGAACATTCTTCTTCGGCGAGTTTGCAGGTGTCCGTCAGATCACACCATATTCTTTCTCGGGAGCTACCCTGCCGACGTTCTCAGGTGGGACAACCAGCGGTGGTGAGGCCGCCGGCGACTTCAGCGCGTTCCTGCCAAGTGCAACCACCCCAGCCACAGCAGCCTGCGGGGGAACTGCTACTGCTTTCGTGGTGTGCAGCCCCACCACTCACAAGCCTTATGTGGGCTCCAACGGCTATGCCAGCAACATCATCACCGATCCGCTGGACCCGACGGCAGTCAACATCATGAAGTACATCAAGAGCTTTGAGAACTCTACTGTCACCAGCGGCAGCTTTACGCTTCCTTCGTTCGTAGGCCAGGAGGCACAGCCGTACGACACATACGAGTTCATGGGAAAGATCGACCACCAATTGGGAGCGAGGCAGCGTCTCGAAGGAACCTATTTTTACGTCAATGGCATCCGGCAAATTCCTGCCGGCAGCCCGAGTATTCCCTGGGTTGCCCAGAGTCAAATCTGGACACAGCACGTTATGAACCTGAGCGATACCTTCACCATTAACCCCAGGATGATCAACCAGACCTGGTTCACCTTTACGCGCGTGGTCGGCGGGCGTTTCAACCTGTTGAACGCCGGAGTTTCCGGCCGGGAGTCGCTTTCTGCATTTGGCTCCGGCTATACGATCCAGGGACCGCCGAGTCTTTCGCAGATTACAGTGACCGGCTACTTTACGCTTGCGAATACGATTGACGGCCCCAAGGCGGGCACGGACTTTTATTCGTCGCGCGATCTTTTCATTCTGAATATTGGGGCTCATTCGCTCAAATTGGGCGGTGAGTTTGCTCTTAATAAGGACGAGCAGGCAACCGACCTGGACAACTATGGTGTGTTCGGCTTTAGTGCGAGCACCACGGCGAGAACCGGCAACGCGCTGTCGGATTTTGTGATGGGCCAGATTAATTCAACCGAACAGGATGCGCCTGTTACCGCAATCGACAACTCATTCTTCTATTCTGCATTTGTCCAGGATGACTGGCGGCTCCGCCGCAATCTGACGGTCAACCTCGGGCTACGGTGGGATCTTCAGACACCGCCAACAGATCCACAGAACAAGCAATCGACCTTTGTACTTGGCCAGCAGTCCACAGTCAACCCTGCCATGCCTCTTGGCGTACTGGTTGTAGGCGACAAGGGGGTAACTCGTGGTACGGTTGGCACTCAATATAATCATTTCTCACCCCGCCTCGCCTTTGCATGGGATCCATTCGGTAAGGGCAAAACGTCCGTCCGCGGCGCCGCTGGAATTTTCTGGGGCAGTGTGGCCGGCAACGAGTGGAACGCGTCTTCCAACTACTATCCGTTCTCGTTGCGCTATACATTCCCGGCCGAGGGAACACTCACCAATCCGTATCTGAATACGAAAAATGTGTTTCCGTATATCTACACTCCGGGGTCTGTAGGTGCAATTGTCACCGGCGGCTCCGTGGAAGGCGCTCCGCTGAATTTCAAGTGGCCGCGCACCTACCAGCTGACTGCATCGATACAGCAGCAGTTGACTTCGACACTTGCGCTTTCTGTTGCCTATGTGGGATCGCTGTCACGCGATATTGCATACACAACCGACGAGAATTATCCCGTTTTCAACACCGCCTCGCCATCATCCAATTCGACCGGCACCAATTTGCTTGATCGCAGACCGATTGATACGGGTACACTCGGAACGATTCTGGCCATCGATTCTGACCAGACATCGAATTACAATGCAATGCAGGTTTCTTTTTCGCAGCACGTCGCCAAGGGTGTCAGCTTCAATGGATTCTACACGCTCGGTAAAAACCTCGACAGCAACGGCCTGAACAGCAGCAGCGCTCCAGTTGACTACGATAACTCAAAGATAGAAAAGGGACCAAACGACTACGATCAGCGCCACATGTTCGGAATGTCCGTCGTGTGGGAACCAAATTACTTCCACTCAAACCGCATTGCGGCGAGCGTCCTGGATGGCTGGCATGTCTCGAGTGTTATCTCCATGCATACGGGAACACCATTCAATGTCACCACCGGCTCCGACAACAATGTGGATGGCAACACAACCGACCGGCCCGTCCTCCTGCAAAATCCGTGGGCAACTGGCGCCAGCCGAAGCAGCCGCGCGGCGCTGGCCAAGGAATTCTACAATCCCAGTAATGTTACCGGCGCTGTACCCACCACGCAGACCTTCTGTGGATACAGCACGAAGGCGCCCAGCGACTGCGTAGGCGCTGGTCCTGGCGGGTCGGATGGCTCAATGGAGCGCAATAAGTTGTACGGTCCAGGGTACAGGGATGTCGACGCAGCTCTATTCCGCGACTTTACTGTCTTTGAGCGGATGAAGCTGCAGGCCCGCGCCGAAGCGTCCAATGTGTTCAACCTGGTCAGTCTTGGCAACCCAGGCTCCACACTCAGCTCGGCTACTGCCGGCCAAATTACGTCACAACAAGGCAACATGCGTGAGCTGCAGCTTGGTTTGCGCCTAACGTTCTAATGATGGGCTCTTCACATTCAAGGTGTTACTGCTTTCGTTGCAGCCCTGGATGATTGCCGTAAGAGGGAGATGCGATGTGATTGCGGCGAGTCTTTGGTGAAAGGCAAACTCGAATTCACGCCATGGACTGGGTATAGGACGATTGCAGCAGGAGATTGCGCAGGCCGGCGGCCTTTTAGCAGAGGACTTATCGGTCGTGGCAGGGACAGCTCGAAAGAGCTGTCCCTGCCGCGACCGGAATTGTCAGCGTAGTGAAGCGAAGCGGCCGATCAGCCGTAACAGCGGCGGTTTGGCGCATACCGTGCGCTCGCGCAGGACTCCGAGTGCGGAGCATTGTGGATACGGCGATTTGCACTAAACCGTGAAGGGACTTGGCAGGATAATCGCTTTATGGAGATCCAATGGAGTGCAGCAATTTCGTGCCGATCTTGATCCTGACACGTTCGGGAGCGTTCTAACTGCAGCGGCGGTGTTGTTCACTTCGCAATTGTCCTTCCAAACGGTGCTAAGGCTCCACCTACCCGCAGGGCAGGTTGAGTAAGAATCCCTCACCATGAACTGAGGCTACGCGATGTGGCAGCCGCATCTCAATCGGGGCCGAGTGGTCTCAGGCGTGCTCCTACTGGATCGAGTCAAGCTGGAAGTTACGACTGAGCATTCCGAAAAGGCTGTATCATAGCCCACACCTTTTGAAACGGCCGGATCGGTGAGATCCGGCCATGTGTTTTGAGGGGTTTACGGGGCGGGTTTTCGGAGCCCTTTTGTCACAGGCCAAGGCGGCCAGGTTCAGGCCGTTTTTTGGAGTTCCTCGACGGAGATTGTGGCCGGGTGTTTCCGCAACGCACGTTGCACCGTGGCCGTTGAGATGCGATGGCCTTTGGCGATCTGCCGCAGGCTCTGCCCCTGGCAGCGTTCACGCCGGATGGCTTCATGGTCCAGGGTGAGTGGATTGCGACCGATGTGCGTGCCGTCGAGCTGGGCGCGCCGCATGCCGGCGCGCACCCGCTCGATGATCAGGGAACGCTCCAACTCGGCGATCGCGGCGACGATCACGATGATGGCCCTGCCAAGCGGTCCAGCGGTGTCGATGTTTTCTCTGAGCGAGACATATTCGATGCCCAGCCGGTTCAACTCGTCCAGTACTTCGAGGAAGTGCTTTACCGACCGGGCGATCCGGTCGCTGGCCCAGACCAAGGCCACATCGAAGCGGCCGCGACGAGCATCGCGCATCAGCTCATCCAGCCCGGGCCGCCGGGCCTTCACGCCGGAGATGCGGTCTGTGTACTCCTTGACGATCTCGTATCCGCGCTGTGCGGCCATCTGGCGCAGGTCGAGTAGTTGGGTCTCCGGGTGCTGGTCAACGGTGGAAACCCTCATATATAGGACGGCGCGCTTCACTTGCGCCGCCTTGTTGGTTTCGATGAGTGCTTATCGACGTAGCTGCGGATGAACTTCAGCAGCTCGTCGGTCATGTTCTGGCCTCGGGTGGCCGTCGCCGCCTTGAAGGCGTTGTGCAACTCGACAGGAACGTTCAGATTCATGCGTTTGACTTCCTCGTTGTTGACAGTGATGATCCGACTCACCTCCTTTCTCAGAGGTGAGCTTATCTGGTTATGAGTAAGGCGCGCCAGCGGCGGCGCGGCCTCAGAGTTCCCACACATCCCGGCAGAGCAGGGCCACCATGGCGATCCGGTCGAAACTGATCTCCATGGCGTCGGCCATGGCACGCAGCCTATTTATATCCTCAGGGGCATGGCCCTCCTCGACGGCCAGCCATTCCCAGGCTTGCATGCCGGATAGACGGGCGGCTTTTTCGAGGGGAAGGCCGGCGCCCTTGCGGGTCTCGCAGATAAAACGGCCGAACAGGCGGCTCTGGACCGTGTGGTGTCGTTCGGATGGATAGGAAGGCGAAAGGAATTTGGGCATCTTACTGTTAAGCTCATATACTTATCGCTCCTAAAGGACCGTCCTGTCAAGTAAGCCGGTCCATTTAGCTAATTTGCACTACACGATAAGTATGTAAGTATGTGGATACCTACCATAGCTCCAGGCCATCAACTATTCGGTCACTCGTGAGAAGGCGCCCATTTACACGATGGGCAGCCCCGATGCACGCGCGTACTCCCGCAACAAGCGCGGCATTGCCGGCAGCCTGATCTGGGTCAACTTCGATCGTCACTCTCTCCTGAACTTGATTCAACAGTGCGCCGGCACCTTCGTTGCCCACATCGATTTTTGGCCCCAGTACACCAGCGTTCAGCAAGGTGGCGCGGTGTTCCAGTCCTCAGTCGCGCATTCCGCAGGCATCCCCGCCAGTGCGACGATCGACCAGCTGGTCACCACACTGACCTCCACAGACCAGAGCGTTCAACCAGCATCACCCTGGTACTCCGACCAGGTGCTGCCCTTCGACGTCACGCTCTCCGGCGCCAATGAGTAATGCGCCATGTGCGCAGCCAAGATCTTCGGCCTCGAGATCCTCAACGAGGGTATGGGCATCTCCATCGACGACGCCGTCACCGAGATGCAGGCTAAACCAGGGCTCTCTTTCGTTCCCGCCTATTCGCCGCCTTCAGGAACCGCTCCAATAAATGGCCGCCTGATGCCAGTCAACCCCTTCGGAAGAGGCTCTTTGCCCTATATTCCTGCTTGGCTTGCCCCATGTCCCTTCCCGGTTCCCGCTCAAGCTCTGCTCCCCACTCCAAAAACTGCGCCACCTGAAATGGATGCTGTTTTTGCGATCAGGAAACTGCGCCTCTTGAATCCCGCTACTCTATAAACTGCACTACCGCAGTCAACGGCGATCAGAATATACGAGCGGCACTTTCTTCGCCGCGCGGCCTGATCAACCACGGCACTACCTTCAACCGAGGCGGCTCCTTCGTGGGTCGCCCTTCATTTTGCAGAATATTTGCAGAACATTTGCAGAATCAACCCGTCATTCAGGGCACTTGCTGAACTTTATGAAATCATTAAGTTGTTTATAATCATACCATCTGTTCTGCATCAACGTGGTGTTGATAAATCAATCGATTTTAGCAGGTTTTGCCGCCCGATTTTGCCGCGTTTTCCACGGACCTAGGGTCAGTCTGCTCACCCTAATGCACTACGCCCACATCGCGAGCCGGCCAGTAGACGAAGACGGCCTTGCCGTAGATGAGCGAATGGTCCACCGGCCCAAAATACCGGCTATCCTGCGAAATCGACCGATGGTCGCCCATCATGTAGTAGCAACCGGCGGGGATAATCATCTCCGGCACGGACTGTTCGTCGCGATACTCCAGCGGGACGTAGGGCTCGTGCAATAGCTTTCCATTCACATAGACACGACCATGATCGATGCGGAGCGTGTCGCCGGGCAGAGCAATGACGCGCTTGATGTAGCTTCTCTGCGGGTCATACGATGCGGGATGCCGGAAGACCACTACGTCGCCGCGTTCGATGGCAGAGACGTGGTAGACGAACTTGTTGATAAAGAGACGGTCGCGGTCTTCCAGGCGCGGCAACATGCTGGTGCCTTCCACGCGCACCGGTTGATAGAGAAAAGTGATGATGAGAATGGAGGCGGTAGCTGAGATGAGCAGATCGCGCAACCAGAGCGTAAGGCCCATGGACTTGCGCCGCGCGGGCCCGGTGCCGGCAACCGGCTGGCTGGAGCCGGAATCCGCCGCTGCTTGAGAATTAGAGATATCGCCAGGTTCGGATTGCATCTGCATCCATTCCAGATTAACCGGTATTGAGGCCGGCTGCACTCTGTCCGCTTGCAACGGCGCTTCAAGAATTGATACCTCGCAGTCAATCGAACTCTACGTAAACAGACGCCGGACCACGATCCGGGGAGCTGACCCTCCCTGGCTGCCCGCGAAATCACCGAAAAGAATTCCGAACCAAACAGGTTAATTACTCTTTCGGAGTTGGCTTGGCCCCTTTTGGAGGATGGTGGCCGGACCGGAAGGGTAGTTCAATGAAGCCATCCTCGACGAAAGCGAGGCCGCAGTCTTGGCCGACCCAGATTCCATGACGACACACGAACCATCTCTCAAAATGATTGCCGCAGAGGACCGCAGGCGGGTGAAAGTGCTCGGCGTCCGGAAATATCATTCGGCAGCGCCCGTGCTCTTTGCCGCTTTGGGGATCACATTAGGCACTTTGACAGGACTTGCCGTCGCGATTCTTGGCACTCCGGCTGGAGCTAACGGAATTCCCGCCGTTTTGGCAAATGCCGATTCGACCGGCCCTGGCCACGACACAGCCTACGGCCCGACGCAACAAGCTCATTTGACTGCCCCGGCTTTGGTTGCCGACGCCGTCAAAAGCGCCACGGATGCAAGCCATCAGCTAGCGAACGAGGCGGCGACAGGCACTCCCAGAGCAATGCTCGTGGTGGATGCGCCGCGCTCGACTGGTCCCCAATTGATTCCCGCCAAAGCGCCTTCGGTCGGAAAAACTCCGACGCCCTGGACCGTTTATAAGGCGCATCACTCTGCAGGGTGGACCGTCACACACCCTTTCATGACACCGGCGCTGATCGTAACAACCGACGATTCCCTTGCCAGCCAACCGCTGCTGATTGAGGCGGATGAGCCGTTAAACCTCAAGGATGAGGCGAAGCCTTCGAATTTCTACATCGAAGGGGATTTTAATGTGGTCGACTACGACGCCACCGCAGGGACGATTGAGACCAGCGACGGCAGAACCTTCGTCGTCGGCACCACAGTAGCAGCCAGCAATGTGACCCCTTGGGGCGAGTATCACTCAAACCTGCACTACAGGTGCAGCCAGACTGGAAACTGCGCACTTTCGCGCGCAGGGGCGGTCGCGCCGAATGCACGGCTGATTTAGGAAGACTTGCGTCGGGAATTGCAGACAACTGGGCTACCCCGGCCGGATGGACGGCGAACTGGCTTACTCGCAGCCGAGACTTCCCGGCGGGCACATGATTCGCGGACGATGCGACGTGATGGGCCTCGGCTGGGTGGAGGCGGGCACAAACGACGGTGCGGCTCCTGGCGGGCCAACACCTGTCAGATTCTCATCCTCAAGTTGCAGCGGCCGTTGCAGCACCATCTCCACCTGCGTACCGGTAGGAATATCCACATCGGCATTGCGCGTAAAGAGCGAAACCACGCCCACCGTGGCGAGACCCGCGCCCAGACCGGCCAGTCCGCCCTCAATGGGATGCCCCGACTCAGCCCCGCCGATCGTGCCCACCCCCGCTCCGGTCGGGAGGGCGATTTCGGCTGTCTGGGCGGCATTGCGGCCTTTATTGCCGTTCTGCTCGATGGTTCCCTCCCCGTCGTTCTTCACGGTCTGGTTCTTCGCTCCCGGTACACTGTCCACGACCCCGGGAATCTCCACTACCGATCCGTTCGGGAAAATGATGGAAGTAAAATGCATGTCGAGCTGTGCTTTGCCCTTGACGCGCCCGCCGCGCTGAACCCGATCGACAACACCCTGCACGTAGACTCCCGTGGGAATCATGACGCGATTCCCCACCACGACGGGAAAAATTGAGATCAGGTACACACCGTCGCCCGGCTTGGCGCTCCTGGTGTTGATGGAACTCTTCAGTTGCAAAAGAACCTTGGTGCCCGCAGGAACGGTGTAAATTTTCTTTGCGGGAGATGCCGGTTCCTCGGCAGGCGGTGATTGTGCCGCGGCCGGCGGTGGAACGTCAGAAGTTGGTTCAGGCTGTCCCGCGGTCTGGGCGATGCCGTAGCCGGCGCCAATGGAGATAAGGCCCACAAAACAGACTGCCCGCAACCATCCGCGCAGCGGTGCCATATAACCCCCTATGGAATAGACGGCGCTCTCGGACACAAGGATAGCCCGAATTTTCAGCCAAGGCGACGAAAAGTGCGGCGCCTTTACCGCGCCAGAGCCGCGCGCGTTACCCTACGAGAAAGCGATGACCGCGAAAAGCCGTCCATCTACTGCCTCGCCTCTCGAAAAGTCAGGCCGGTTTGCCGCTGCTCTCCGGATCCTGGAGGACGCCATTGCGGCGCGGGCCTTCCCGGGATGCGCCTTTGGCGTCCTGGCGGGCGACGACGTCGTGCTTCAAGGGGCTCGGGGACGATTCACCTATGAAGAAAACGCGCCTGCCGTGGCTCCCGACACCGTGTATGACTTGGCGAGCTTGACCAAAGTCGTAGCAACTACGGCTGCGGCCATGCTCCTCGTCCAGCGCGGACAGCTCGATCTGGAAACGCCGCTGGGCGAATTGCTGCCCGGTTTTGTGGCCGGGCGCGCACCCGGAGATTTGGCGCGCACGGTCGCATTGCACCATCTTCTGGCCCATAATTCCGGCGTACCGGGGTACGTTGAGTTTTTCCGGACTGCGACCACTCCCACCGCGTTATTCGAAGCTTGCCTCGAATTGCCTCTCCAGGCCGCGCCGGGCACACGCGCCGAGTACTCCGACCCTGGCTTCATCCTTCTTGGCAAGGCGCTTGAAGTCCTGATCAGCACAGACCTTGCCCCCTGGACGCACCGCGAGGTGTTCCAACCGCTGGGCATGGCAGCCACTGGATTCTGCCCATCGCCGGCGGCGTGGCCAGCCATCCCGCCGACAGAAGAAGACTCCACTTTCCGTCATGGCCGCATTCAGGGCGAGGTGCAGGACGAAAACGCGTGGGTCCTGGGCGGCGTGGCAGGACATGCAGGAGTCTTCTCCAATGTTCCTGACCTTTTGCGCTTTGGCGGCGCAATCCTGCGCAGCGAAAAATCCGCCGGCTCCGAGCAGAATCCGTCTCTGTTCGACTCAGCCGTATTGAAACGATTTGCTAAACGACAACCGCCCGAGGGCAGTTCGTGTGCGCTGGGGTGGGATACACCATCGCAGCCTTCGTCTTCCGGCAAACATTTTGCGCAGCATTCCATTGGACATCTTGCCTACAGCGGTTGCTCCTTATGGATCGACCTGGACGCGGCGGTCGCCGTGGTTTTGCTGACCAACCGCACTTGGCCAGATCGGCAGAACCAACTGATCCACCAGGTCCGGCCGCGATTTCATGACGCCGTGCGCGAAGCCCTTTAGGATGCCTCTTTGGGGTTACAAAACGGGGTACAGCAGAACAAATGTTTTAGGTTGCGTGTTTTTATAGATACAATAAAAGCTGGGGACTGACGCGATGCTACCCAGCACCACGATGCAGGAAACGGCTGGCACCCGGATAAGAGATACCAACCACGACCAGGCCGCACTGCTTCAACAACTGACGACGGAAAGCCAGAACGAAGCCTCCCAAGGCCTCGACACGAAATCCGCACTCGAAATTGCACGCATCATCAACCACGAGGATGCCAAGGTCGCAGCGGCGGTCAAGAAAGCCATCCCTGAAATCGCGGACGTGATCGACCAGGTGGCGCGAAGCCTGCGCGACGGCGGCCGGTTGATCTATATCGGCGCTGGCTCCAGCGGACGGATTGCCGCGCTGGACGCCTCAGAATGTCCACCCACCTACTCGACCGCCCCCGGCCAAGTGCAGTACATCATGGCAGGCGGACCCAAGGCCCTGGCCTCCGCGGTCGAAGTAAATGAAGACTCCGAAGAGTTGGGTCAGCGTGACATCGCGCGGCGACGTCCCACGCGCAAGGATGTGGTGATTGGAGTCTCGGCTTCGGGCCGCACGCCGTACGTCGTCGCGGCAGTAGCTTACGCCCGCGCTCGCGGAGCCCACACCGCAGCCGTTACCTGCAATCAGGGAACTCCGCTCGCCGGCGCCG
This sequence comes from uncultured Acidobacteriota bacterium, assembly GCA_963729915.1. Taxonomy (GTDB): domain Bacteria; phylum Acidobacteriota; class Terriglobia; order Terriglobales; family Acidobacteriaceae; genus Telmatobacter. The sequence goes on from CAVSQE010000012.1 coordinate 30,945, forward strand.
CCGACATCACCATCGTGGCCGAAGTCGGCCCCGAGGTCGTCTCAGGATCCACGCGCTTGAAAGCCGGCAGCGCCCAGAAGATGGTTCTGAACATGATCACTACGGGCGCCATGACACGGCTGGGCTATGTGTACGAGAACCTGATGGTCAATGTGCATATGCAAAATTCGAAGCTGGTGGAGCGCGGTATTCGCATCCTGATGCGCGCCTGCAATATCGACCGCGCGACCGCTGTCGACACCATCAAGAGCGCCGGGCGCAGCGTTCCCGTGGCGCTCGTGATGTTGAAAGCCAAAGTGGATAAGCCTGAAGCGGTGCGTCGCCTGGCCAAATCCGACGGCAATGTCCGGCTCGCCATCGAAGACAACGTTCTGGAATTGTAGGCAGCGCCGTTGCCCTGCCGATTAAGGATTCCTACGGCAGTACGCGCTGAATGTGCAGAAAGAGCGCCAGAGTCATAAAGAATCCCACGGCAACGAGCGCCAGCGCAATAATGACCACGACCTTAACCTTGTTCCCGAAGGCCTTTAGATCTTCAAGCAGTTCCTGCTGCTCCAGCGTGTTCCGATCGGTGGCTTCGCGCACCATCTCCAACTGATCTTCAACCCGCTTGAGCGAATCATTTTGCTCCGTCACCTGATCGCGTAAGTTTTGGTGCTGAGTCTGCAACTCGGCCAATCCATCTTCGATCGGCACCAGGTCCAGCTTGGCCGAAGGCGGAGGCGTTTGCGGGTGCGGGTGAGGCGTAAGCAGATTACTGACGGCCGAGGCGATATTTCCGTCGAGCAACGGCAACAGGCGCTGCACGAACGGAAGCGCAGAGCGAAGCATCGATACGGTGCGTTGCAGGCTCGAGGATTCTTCATTGGTTTCAGGTGCGCCGCCCAGTGGGCGCCCCGGCGGAGGCGGCGTGAGCCGCTTGACGCCACTCTCGGCAGACGGAAACGGTGCATGCCGGCTGACACCCGTGGATAAAGGCGATCCCACGGCGCGCTGGCGCGGCGCAACCGCTTGCGGTGCGGCTTGGTCTTGATCGCTTAGGTCGAAACGCTCGGATTCGTTCATGCAATTCTTTCTGCCGTTACGAGAGACGGCAATCCCCATGTATAGCTGATTTTGCTCCGATTGGAAACTGTTTTTGTGTTTTCCGCTGCATTCCACGCTTCGCCCGGCCCGGGGTATGCTCGTAGCAATGGTCGTAAAGGGGTGACGCTCGTGAAAGGACCCATCAGCCGCACGACGCGCAGTCTGCAGCGCAACATCCTGGCCGGAATTATCACCATCGGCCCACTTTTTGTCACGTATCTGATCTTCAGCTTCCTCCTGGAATCCCTCGCCAAGGCGGGATTGCCTGCGGTCCAGTTCCTCGCGGCTTCCTTTCCCCGGGGATGGTTCAGCAATCCATGGCTGCAGCCCACGCTCGCCGTCCTGCTCACGCTGGCCGTTCTCTACGTGGTCGGACGCGTGACTTCCCTTGTAATCGGACGGCAAATGTTCGGCCTCTTTGAGTCCGTGCTTGAACGCTTGCCCTTCGTCGCCAAGGTCTATACATCCGTGAGGCAACTGTTGGACTCCATGATGGCCAAGAAAGGCGCCAGTCAGCGCGTGGTTCTGATCGACTTCCCTATCGCCGGCCAGAAGAGCATCGGATTTCTCACACGAACGCTCAGCGACGCGACGAGCGGCCGGCCGTTAGCCGCTGTATTGGTGCCGAACGCCATCAACCCTACTTCGGCCTTCCTGCAGATTCTGCCTATCGAACGCGTCATCGAGACCGACCTGACCATGGAACAGGCGATGAGCATGATCATGACCGGCGGAGCAGTGGGACCGGAGACCATTCGCTATTTGTCCGAAGCGGACGGCAAAGCAAACGCGTCAGCCTCGCTCTTCACGCCATAATCAAGCGCATCAGCGCTCGCTCGATGCGTCATCCTTGTCGCGCTCTCTGGGATCGGTTTCGACCTCGCCTGCCTCCAGACTTTCTTCCGCCTGCTCGCTTTCCGTGGTCACCTTGCGCAGGCTCACGTGGTCGAAGCGAGCCCAGATCAAACCTACGGGCACAATTCCAAGGAACGTGACCAGCAGCAGCGTCGCGGCGCAGGCGGTTGCTGCTTCAGCATTCGCGCCCAGGATGCCCGTGAGCGCCACCACGACCAGACCGATCTGCGAGAACCAGCCGATGACTGGGAGCTGGATAATGCTGGCCGTGCCGCTGGCCACCATGAGCAAAACGCACTGCGAGGGTGTGACTCCAGCCAGTTCCGGACTGGCGGTGAAGGCTCTGCACGTCTCGAAATAGGCAAAGCAGATCAGCATCCACATGCTGAGCGAAAGGCCAACTACGACAGCAAAGTCCCGCCATGAACGCATGGTATCGAGGCCGGCATGAAACATGCGGATCTTGTGGCCAACGCTTTGGCCGAGATTCTTTGAAACCAGCCCGAAGCCGCGCTCGAAAAACGCTGCGACGGGCCCGCCGGCCAAACGCACTGCAAACAGAAAGAGCGTTCCCAGCAGCGTAAGGACTAATCCGCCGTATCGCGCAACAAACAGGGCCAGCAGCCGGTGATGCGACGCCAGGCGTGCCAACAGGCCCGTGTGCGCCGTTGCGTTCAGAATTGCGTCACCCGGAACCCAGATCATCGCGATCGAAAAAATCAAGGCCACCGATCCCGCGTCTACTAATCGCTCGACAATGTATACGGCGACCTGCGTACTCAACGAGAGCCCAGTCTTCTTCGCGACCAGGTAAGGCCGCACCGGGTCCGCGACGCGCCCGATCAACGCTACCGCGGTAAACCCGATCACCTGCGACCCGACGAGCGACAGTGGCGGAACCTTCTGCATGTGCCGCACGAGCTGGCTCCAGCGGAATGCGCGAAAAACAAAATTGGCGTAGATGCACAGGCCGGCAAACACAATCATGCGCCAGTCGGCCAACGCTACCTGCGAGGCAAAAACGTGGAAATCGAATTGGACGTGAGCGCGAGCCCAAACAACCAGCGCGATCAGAGCAACCAGCGCCAGAATGCCCACGATCCATTGACTCTTCTTCAAGCAAACTCCGTTCTACAAGCCACAAAAAGGCCCAACGACTATGTTCTCACGCAGCCATGCATCGAACGCGTCTGGAATCTTAACCAAAGTCCCTATCCAGTAACGGACTGCGCTTCAATTTGGAAGATGTGAGATGCGCTCTCTGCGGCGCTCAGTGCGAGGCCACTGGGTGCACCGCTGGAGCAGCAGCCGCAGCACGCCTCGCCTCGGCTTCGCGGGCCAGAACTCGGCGGTTGAATTCGTGAATCACGCGGGCAACGTAGGCGCGGGTTTCGCTGTATGGCGGAATACCGTGGTATTTGTCGACGGCGTCCGGCCCAGCGTTATACGCAGCCAAAGCCATTGCCAGGTTGTCGTGGTACTTCGTCAGAAGTGAATCCAGATACGTCGATCCTCCGCGCACGTTCTGCTCCGGCTGGAAGCTGTCCTGCACTCCGAGGCCTGCGGCGGTATCCGGCATTAGCTGCATCAGCCCTTGCGCACCGGCGTGGCTCACGGCCCGCGCATTGCCGTCACTCTCCGCCTTCACCACGCTGGCCAGCAAGTCCACATCCAGGTTGTGCTCTGTTCCCGCGCGCACCAGCATCTCGCGCAAGTCAACCGGGGTCAGCTTTGCGGTGTGATTCGAAGTCTGCGAAGTAACCGGCGCTGCGGCTTCCGGCGGGTCGGGGATCGTTTCGAAAGCCGCAATCTCATTCGGCGGGAAGTCAATATAGCTGCCTTCGCCGGCACTGAGGTAGAGCCGTACGCGCCCATTCACAAGCGCATGATGATCGCACAGTTCGACGAAACCGTTGCGGAGTGTCACGCGTTCGGCCGCGTGCGCTCGCGCTGTAAAGATCGAGAGCACCGCGACCGCCGCTATCGCAACAATGCGGTCTGCTCGCAGTCTGCACCCGAGTTGGAACTCGCTGCTCATGCTTTTGCCGTCGCCATCTTCGTTAACACTGCTTCCAGAATTACAGCCACTCCATCATCATCGCTCGACGGCGCCTGCTTCCAACCGCGCATCTTCGCCCGTGCGCGCAATTCCGGAGCCGCATTGGCCATCGCGATCCCCTGCCCTGCCCACTCCAGCATCTCCTCGTCATTCCAGTTGTCGCCAATCGCCATGGTCTCTTGCCGCTCCACTCCGAGCCGCGCCGCAAGCCGCTCCAGCGCATATCCCTTCGAAACTCCGAGAGGCAGAAGGTCGAGAATCGACAAATCGCGTGCCGGATACTCGGTGCGCGCGCTGTCACACTCCGCGCTCCACTCACTCGCCTTCAGCGCTTTTTCTGCTGCTCGCATCCGTTCGATACTTCCGGCCGCCATGCCCTGAATCGGATCCTCACCATCGACCAGCGCTAGTTCCAACGGTTTCACCACCTCAATCGCGTTCCGATTGGCTTCAACCCACAAAGCGAAGCGCCCGTTCGCCTCGCTCAGATCCTCGAGAACCAGTTCGCCGCGCCCTGGCCTGTTGAAGGTGAAAACCACGCTCCCAAACGGGCGAAGCACCCCGCACACGCCTCGCGCGACGCGCGCGTTCATGTGGCACATGTCGATGATCTCGCCTCCCAGCGTACACGTCACTGCGCCATTCGACGTAATCAAGGGCGTATCCGCTCGCAGCCCAAGGCCTTCAATCAACGGCAGGGTGTAGGCTAGGCGGCGACCCGTCGCAATCGCCACCGTAACGCCCGCCGCCTGCGCGGCATGGAGCGACCGCGCGGTGCGCTCACTCATGGTTTGTGAATGGGCGGGCAGCAGAGTACCGTCCATGTCGATTGCGACGAGACGCACGGGGCGAACCAGAAGGGGCATATCTTCAGTGTACGAAAGGCAGGGACCAAGCCACCCCATCGAGCCAAAATCGCTCGGTGGGGACCCCGGCAGGGACCAAGGGACCCAGGCGGCATGTTAGAGCATTCGTGCGATAAGCTCATAACGTGGAACGAATTTGCAGCCAATGCCATGCGGTGCTGGCCGAGACCACGCAAGCGGATTGGTGCCCTGCCTGTGGAGGCGCGCTCACCGAGCGTAAAAGCTTGCCCGAAAAGCTGCCCCACGCAGTGGAGGTGGATCATCGCGGCATCGTTCTGCCGCGGCGTCACGCGCTGGGCGGCATCATTACGCCGCAGTAAGCCGGCTCACTCGTAGCGCAGCGCTGCAGCCGGGAGCACGGACGCTGCCGCCGACGAGGGATATAGCGTCGCCAGCAGCGAGATCCCAATCGAAACCGCGGAGACAATTACGCCATCGAGAACGCGTGGCGCAAACGGCAACGTATCGATGGAATAGACCTCGGCGGAAAGATGGATGAAGTGATAGTACCCGCCGGCCCACGATGCGAAGTAGCCGAGCACGAGTCCCAGCACGGTACCGATCACGCTGATCAACAATCCCTGAAATAGAAAGATGCGCCGTATCTGGCCGGGAGTGACGCCGAAGCTCATCATCACGGCAATGTCGCGCGTCTTTTCCATCACCATCATGGTGAGCGCTATGAGAATGTTGAGAGCGGCCACGATCACGATGAGCGCAATCACAATAATCGTGACCACCCGCTCGAGTTTGAGCGCGCGAAACAGCTCGCGGTTTTGCTCCATCCAGTTGGTCGTCATGTAACCGGGGCCGGCGGCCTGCTCAATGACGCGCCCAACCTCCGGAGCGCGGTTGAGGTCGTCGACCTTGAAGCTGATCACCGAGAGCAGATCGGGCTCGTCGAACAGGCGCTGCGCGTCGGCGAGGCGAAGAAAACCCATTTGGGCATCGTACTGATAAAAGCCGGAGTGAAAGGTCCCCGCAACGCGAAAGGTCATGTACTTGGGAATGAGCCCGCCCATAGGCGACAGTTCCCCCTGCGGGCTCACCACCATGACGGAATCGCCGGCAACCGCGCCGATCGTTTGCGCGAGGTCGCTGCCCAGAACAATTGGTGGCAGCATCGTGCTGGTTGCGCCGTTCGTCTGAGGCCTCGGCTCCAGCTCCCCCACCGCCCCCGGTGTGGCTGTCGACAGCAAATCACTGACGGTGCGCTCATCATCGGGCAAAATTCCCTCGATCAGTGCGTAACCGTCGCGTGCGCCGCGCGCCACAACCACTTGCTCGTACAAGCCCGGCGAGGCCGCGGTCACGTGCGGCACCTGGCGCAAGCGCGCCAATAGCGGCCGCCAGTTTGGAATACCGTCCCCTTCCACTCGCATCAACTGCACCTGCGCGCTCGAACCGAGCAGCTTATCCTGCAGGTCACGTTGCATGCCGTTAGTGATGGCGAATGCGATGATCAATGCTGCTACGCCAGCCGTGACGCCCATGACGGAAATCACGGTGACGAGACCCACCACGGCCTGCCGCCGTTTGGCCTTCAGGTACCGCGCCGCTACGTAGAGCTCAAATCGCATGGCGCCTACTGCTCCTGGGCGGGAATCACCGTCTTGGCCACGCCCACGTTGTCGTAGCGATCGTAGGCGCGCACTGTGATCAAATGCTCGCCGATCTTTCCACCGGCCCCTGCGTCCAGGCTCACGTGAAATTCGTAGCGTTCATGCTTCGAGTCGGAGAGCTTGCCCACCGGGTCGACATACTGCCACGGGCCTGCGTCCAGCGAGTACTCGGCGTGGGCAATGGGCGAAGAAGCATCTTCAGCGTCAAAGCTGACGAGCAACTGCTTCTTGCAGCCGGCCCCGGCGCAGCTTCCCTGTTGAGCGGCCGTCTTCAGGTTCGTAATCGCCGGCGGCGTGGTGTCGATCTCGAAGCGGTCGCTCACCTTTTCTCCGGTAAGCGCATCGCCGGGCGTATGCGAGGGTAGGTCGGAAGCGACAACCTTGATGCGATACCCACCGTCAGGAATCAGCGTGGCGTCGAAGCTATAGGCCTTCTCGGTAATTTTGCCCTTGAGCAGCCGCCACACGGTCTCACCGTCACCGCGCAGATAGAGAGAATAGATCAGATCGTCGCCGTCGTCGTCGTGTGCAGCCCAGCGCACGGTCACCGCGGTCCGGTCCTTGTTGGCCTGCAGGGTGCTGCTCGATCCCGCGTCGAAGCTAACCGTCAACCCCTGGCTGGGCGAGCTAAACGAAATGCTCACCGTCTGATTCTGGGTAGCAGAGCTCTGCGGATTCAGACGCGCCCCGGGAACCACCACGAGATCATCGACGACAGGGGCGGAATTCACCGGCAGATAGTAGACGCCCACGCTTCCCAGCGCACCGTCCTTGTGCAGCACGGCTTTCCATTGCAGAAAACGTCCCGGAGGCGAAGCCACTGAGTCCTCCTGCAAGGGCTGCCAGTCGCTCCAGCCGCGCACCGGCTGCTCCACATTGCCGGAGCGCGTCAGGATTTCATAATCGGCTGAACCCGGCTCAACCTCCACACGGCCAAAGCGAGCAAACGCACCTGCATCAAGAACATCGCTCGCGTATTCGTGATTCTCCGATGCACCCAGCAAAAACACCTTTCCGGTGTTGCCGGTTCCGATGAGGACCCCTCCCATCCCTTCCGTGTCCTGAGCGATGGCGAGACTGAGGCCTTGCTGCGCCTGTAGATGCGCCACATCGGCATAACTGCCGTCGTCACGAATGTGGAAAACGCGACCGCGGTTCCCACTCAACGCCAATAAGCCATCGGCCCGGGCAGCCAGCGCATAGACAATCTCATCCTTGCCGGACCAGATTTTGCGGGGCGCATGGCCCTCGGTCAAAGCGTAAATATCGGTACCCTCAGGGACCGAAGCGCTGACGTTTGCCGCCTGCAGAGATTCCGGTTGCATGATCGTAATACTGACCGAGCCAATTCCCTGCACCGGCAACGGAGGCAGCGGGTTGCGGCTTTTGTCGCCGACGCACGCTGCATAGATGGTGCCGTTGGCTCCGATCGCAAGGGACGTAATCTCGCGCCGCGGGGTTTCGAAGAGCACGTATCCCTTGCCCTGGGGATCGATGCGGTAGACCAGCCCCGAGCCATCGGAACCGGCAATCAAATTCCCTTTTGCATCCCACGCAAGAGTACGAATATGGGCTTCATCGCTTTTGAAGAACAGTTCCGGCGCCGCGCCAGGCTTCGCGGGATCGACGCGGTAGATCGCGCCGGGATTGCCGGTAGCGATATAGAGCCGTCCCGAAGCGTCGAAGGTCAATGCCCAGACGTAGCGGGATTGAGTGCTCGGCTGCGACAAAGCCGGTTTGTTCTCTCCGCCTGCCGCCGAACCAACCTTGGCGGCATCGAAGACCAGCGTGGCGCTGGCTTCGTCCTGCTTCTCGGTAGCATTGGGATTCAACTTGTAGACCTTGCCACTGGGTAGCGTTGCCACGTAGAGCGCGCCGTCCGGCCCCAGGCACAAAGCCTGAACGCTCAGATCCCTGGTCTCAAAGAGTGTGAATGGCTTTTCGCCCTTCCGCCCGGCGAGCCGCAGTACGGAAGCCGGCGTGCCCGTCCCTGCAAAGACCTGGCCTGCCTTATCGGTAACCAACGCCCATACAAAAGTCGACGGCGTGGTCAGTTGCTCGGTCAGCCCCGGTCCTTGACGCAATTGCCCGTCACTCTCAATGGCTACCCCATCCGGAGTGCCTTTCTCAAACTCCCCCATCTGCGATTGCGTCCACAGGTGCGTTCCCTGGGCAGCGGCAAATGAGGAGCCGGACGACAATCCTGCGACAAATAGCAAGCGGAAGCGCGAAAAAGGCGAGAGCGGAGAGAGGGCGGTGAGTGGATCGGGAAGGGACAGACATTCTTCCGTTGAGTCTACTAGAGTTTGGCCCATAGAGCTGATCCTGAAGAGCTACCGAATCGCCCCGCAACCGGCCCCACGGCCCTGGCTGAGGGCTGGCGACATGCGACTAAACGCCAGAATCGGGTCAACGCCCTCTTCCGCGCAACTTGAGGAATCTGGCCGGGTGGGGCCGCCTCTGAATGTGCTGGCGCACAAAGTTCATAACATCAATCGATAAGTTTACATTATCAATACGACTTTCGCATAGTTTGCGCAAGCTGGCTAACTTTTTCCACTGAGGTGTTGCCAGTCGTATTTTCAGAAGACTAGTATTCCGATTAGTTCAATGAAGCCGCGACCACGGTCCCGCCTTCGTACCACTATGCATGCAGTTGTTCCCAAGTTCACAGAGCTTCATCAACCAGCGGCGCCTGACCATAGTGGCGTACGCGGACGGAGTGTCTCGTCATGGCATGGTATGCCTACTGCATCGGTGAAAAACAAGCATTTCCTGCTTTAGCACGTCATCGTAAACCGGTTCCTATGGAGTCAGTTCTTGGAGTCAGTGGCAATCAGGTTTTTCTTTATCCGGCCAGCGATCTTGCGGTGGTTGTGAGCGAACACAATCCTCAGGAGGCCTTCAGCCAGAAGTCGGGCGTGGATCACGCGCGGGTGATTGCGGATTGCTTCCGTCACTCCACCGTCCTTCCCTTCCGTTTCGGCACTGTTTTTACCGACGACGAAATTCTGCGCAAGTCCATCCGTTCTAATCAGCGCCAATTTCTCGGCAATATCGATAAGCTGCGCGGTAAGACTGAGATGCACCTGAAGATCTTTGTCGACGACTGCTGCGGCCGCGAGATTGAGAAGCACTTGGCCAGTGAAAGTGTCGGCCGGGCCTATCTGACCAATCTGCGCGAGAATGCATCGCGGGCGCGCGAGCGGCAAACGCGTGCGCGTGCCGTCAGCTTCCAGATGCATCGGCTCTTCCTGCCTCTCGATGAAGAGGTCAGTTGCCGGCTGATGGACAACGGCAAGATGCTGCTGGATATCGCGCATCTGATCGACCGCAAGTGCGTGGAGCGCTACCAGAACAAATTCGCTACCACCAGCGCCCTCATGCACGAATGCCAGATGCAGCTTTCCGGCCCGTGGCCGCCGTATCATTTCGTCCACAAGCTCACTCGTCCCGCACACGCGCAGACGCAGGCGGTCGCCCCGGTACCGGCGCCGGCTGAAGCCCCGGTGATCACCCTGTTGGAACCGGCGCCCGCATTCGTGTAAGTCCTCGATCCGCGTTAGTCATGCGACGAAGCTCCAGCGCTCGCTGGAGCTTTTTCGTTCCACCGCCCTCTTGCCGACGCAATGCCTGCGCGTGCGAAAGTGAAGGCCAGGCTCTAATCTAGAAAGATGAGCGATGCAACGGTACATGCAGCGCCGGACGCTGTCTTCGATCTCTTGGTGGTGGGAGCAGGGCCGACCGGTCTGGCCTCGGCCATCGAGGCGCAGAAGGCTGGCTTTCGCGTGGTGCTGGTCGACAAGGGCTGCGTTTGCAACTCGATCTTTCACTATCCCGCGCACATGACGTTCTTCACCACCTCGGAGTTGCTGGAGATCGGTGGAATTCCCTTCCCCAGCCCCAACGCCAAACCGACACGCAACGAAGCGCTCGAATACTATCGCCAGGTCGCGGCTTATTACCGAACTCGACATTCGCCAATACCACCGCGTGGAGCGCGTCAGCGGCGTCGACGGCGATTTCACAGTGCAGACCACAGATCGTTTTGGACGCCATGGGGAGCTGAAGGCGCGCAAGCTCGCCCTTTCCATCGGCTACTACGATCTGCCCAACTGGATGGGTATTCCCGGCGAAACCTTGAGCAAGGTGCACCATTACTACCACGATCCCCATCCTTACTACGAGATGGATGTTGCTGTAATCGGCGGCAAGAATTCAGCGGCCATTGCCGCACTCGAACTGTGGCGTCACGGCGCGCGGGTCACGCTCATTCACCGCGGCGCGGGCATGCATCCGCACGTAAAGTACTGGATCAAGCCGGATATCGAAAACCGCATTAAGAACGGCGAGATCAAGGCCTATTTCCAGTCGCGGGTTGTGGAGATCACGCCCGACACCATCGTGGTGGAAACGCCTGCAGGCCCCGAGATCCTGCCCAACGATTTCGTCTTCGCTATGACGGGGTATCATCCCGACTTCAGCTTTCTCGAGCGTCTGGGAGTCCGCTTCGAGGGCCCTGACCGGTTGCCGGTCTGCAATCCGGAGACGCTCGAAAGCAATGTTCCCGGCATCTATCTAGCAGGGGTGATTGTGGCGGGCTCGCGCACCAACGAGATCTTCATTGAGAACGGACGCTTCCACGGACGCCAGATCGCGGCTTCGCTGTTGGCAAAGCTGCCAGTGCGCGACGAGTCGCGTCAGCCGGTTGCCGCAAGCGATCCGGTAGCTTAGGGTTTTAGAATTCTCCCGAGGGTAGAGCATTGCGCATACGCTGGTGGCCTCGATCCATTCGCTGGCAAATGCTGGCTGGTTTACTGGCTCTGGAACTGCTCTCCATCGGTCTGTTTGCGCTCCTCCTGTTTCGCCAGCAGGAGCAGGAAACCTCTAGCCGCGCTCACCTGCGCCTTGCCTATGAAGCCATGTCTCTCGCCTTACAGTCACGCGAGGCGCTCTTGCAGCAACGGCCAGGATGGGTCGGCCTTTCCGTCAAAATGATGGGCGATGCTCCAACTATCGCCCAAGCCAAAGTCACGGATCCGTCCGGAAATGTGCTTTTCATCGACAAAGGCGAAGCCGACGAATCCACCCTGGAGCCGATTGAACTGAAGCAGATCCCGCTGATGAAGCGCGATGCCGCCAGTTGTCTCACGCTCTCCGGCGATCGCTGGGAATGCGTCTATCCCATCTACACCGCCGACACATTGCGCGGTTTTGCGTGGGTCACCTTCGACAAGCACTGGATGAATGTACAGATTGACTCGATCCTGCGCAGCACGGCCATCTTTGGCGTGATCTGGGTGATCGCCTCGGCCATCCTTGTATTCCTCATGGGACGGTCCATCGCGCAGCCGCTGGCCGTGCTGCATCGCGGCGCCGTCGCCCTCATGAACTCGCCGGAAGACGTCAGCCATTTCCCGTTGCCGGTCGCCGTTCATAACGAAATCGGCGACTTGATTGAGACCTTCAATCGCATGGTCGCCTCGCTGGCCGAGCAAAGGGCCGGGCTCAACGACACGCTCTCCCTGCTGGATTCGATGCTCGCGAATGCGCCGATTGGCCTGGCATTTGTCGACCGTAATTGCAGGTTTGTCCGGGTGAATCAAATCTTTGCGGACCTCACTGGAGTGACCGTCAGCCGCCATCTCGGCCGCACGCTTACCGATCTGCTCCCTACGCGTGTGGCTGAGGGAGTCGAAAACGCCGTGCAGCAGGTTTTTACGAACGAAGAGCCGGTACGCAATCTCGAATTGAACGGTGTGGGCGGCAAGCCACGCCGGCCCTGGACCTGGCTCATCAGCGCCTATCCGGTGCGGACCACTCCGACGCAGGTGCGCTGGGTGGGCGTGATCGCGCTCGACGCCAGCGATCGCAAGCGCAGTGAAGAGGCTCTGCGCCGGAGCGAGAAGCTTGCCGTTACCGGCCGCCTGGCAGCCTCCATCGCCCACGAGATCAACAACCCTCTCGAAGCCATTACCAACCTGCTGTTCCTGCTGCGTAACTTCAGCGACCTTCCCGAGGGAGCCCTGCAATATGTGACCATGGCCGAATACGAGGTGCGCCGCATTGCCGAGATTACGCAGCAAACCTTGCGCTTCTACCGCCAGCCCACACAGCCCGCGCGCACCACGCTTTCTGAGCTTCTAGACTCTGTGCTGAGCCTCTATCAGGGACGCATCAACGCGCTCGACATTCGTGTGGAGCGCGATTATGAGCCGGAGTTGAGCCTCTTTTGCTTTGCCGGAGAGATCCGCCAGGTGTTCGCTAACCTGGTGGGCAACGCCATCGACGCCAGCAGCGCAGGTGGCCGCTTGCTGTTGCGTGCCCGCCGTTCCCGCGACTGGAAGAATCCAGAGCAAACCGGTATCCGCTTCGCCATTGCCGACAACGGCGCAGGCATGGAGCCCGAGATTCGCGAGCACATCTTCGAAGCCTTCTTCACGACCAAGGAAGTTACAGGAACCGGCCTCGGACTCTGGGTGAGCCACGAGATCATCCTGAAGCATCATGGATCGGTGCGCGTGCGCAGTCGCGCCGCCACTCAAGAAAACGGCAAGACGCCGACGACCATAGGGACTGTCTTCGAAATTTTCATCCCCGACAATCCGAGCTTTGCCAGGGAAGCCTCTGCGGCAGCCGATGCGCGGACTTCGTCTCCGGCCACAGCATAAGCCTCAACCGGGAGCCTCCGGCAACCGACGCCCAATCTAATTGGTTCTGCTTTTACGGCTGCAAACCCAGTTGCTTGCGGAGAAGTGGCACGCCCATGCCATTCGCCGGGTGCGTGACTGGATGCGACATGCAATGCCCCATGGAGCGAACCGGCCCCTTGAGATAGGAGCGTGTTACGTGCAGCCGGTCCATGATGACATACCGTGTGCGCAGGCCATTGATGACTGGTGGCAGCGTCGCCGGAACCTGTCTGCGATCGACGTAGACGACCAGCGACGCCTCGCGTGGATTGTCAAGGCTTTGGCCCACGCCTACGCCAAAATACGCAGGATTCTGCTGCATCAGGTTCTGCGCCACCTGCTCCTTGGCCGCAACTGCCTGGCTGAACACCGCGGACGGCAGAGACGTTGGCGCACCGGACTTTGCGGCAGACTGCGGCGCGGTACCCGCCGCAACCGCCTGCGCCGTCGCGGGAATGACTTCCGTCCGCACGCCGCTCACGGTCTGCGGCACGGAGACGTTCATGCCCTCGTCGACATAGAAGATCACTGCCGCTTCACCGGCATGATCGCTGCTCTTGCCTGTCGCCACTCCCAGGATGCCCATCGAGGGATTGATCAGCATCCGTGCCTGCCCCAGAGCCTGCTGCGCCAGCTCTGATTGTGGGCCGGAGAGCGTAGCGCCCTGCGCAGCCGTTGCCGTAGCGGCGCCGTAGTTCAAACAGCTCACAGGATGGTCGGTTGTGCCGACAAACGTGTAGGACGCACCTGTCTGCGAGCCCAGTTCCTGGAGGACTGTGGGCGCGGGATTGGCTATGCCAATGCTCACACCGGATGTATTCACCCCGCCGGCAAAAAACAGTCCCACGGGCTCGGCGTTGCTCGCATCCACAACCAGTGATCCCGAGTCGCCGGCATCGCTGAACTCGTTGCCTTCAATCTCAATTTGGTTTTGGTAGGTCTTGGTCAGATAGGGCTCGGTCTCCGCACAGTTCTTGTAGTAGTCCACCTGCACGATAAGATTGAGCGTCTGAATACTGGCGCAGGTAAGGCCGGTGGTGCGTCCGCTCTTCGCCACGGTTAGACCAGTATTTATCACGGTTTCGCCTTTGCCTGGGGTGCACGAAGTGCCTGAAGATGCGATTGTGCACGAGGTGCCGGGAGCTGCAGCCGGAAGCACTCCGCCTTGCGGCGACGTGCCCAGCTCCAGAATTCTTCCGCTCGGGTCCACCATCCCCGGATTCACCTGGGCGATTGCCGCATCGACGTTGGTTGAGCTTGAGCTCAGCGGAAGCCAGGCAGTCAACGTCCCCACAGGAGTCGTCCCTGCGCCGTCTCCATAAGGCGTACAGTTGTTGTCGATCAGTCCCGGCTGGATGATCGTTTCCATTGCGCCCGGAACGGCCTGATCGCTGCGCGCGAGCACATGGTTGCAGCTCAGCAAGTACTGCGTTCCGCCGCTGTTCTGGATCAAAGAACCGAGGGTACCGCCGCAACAATCCACAATCTGGTTGCTCTTGTTGGTGTCGTAGTCATTGTTGTTGCCGCCGGAGCTGCCCAGCAGGATGGGCGTCGCCCATTGCTTTTGGTGCGCTGCCGGGCTGCTCGAAATCCCTTCGGTGTTCAACAGGACGTCCGTCGCCTCTTTCGAGTTCGATGTCCCGATGGTCGCGACCACGTAGGTGGATGCGGTGGCCGTCACAGAAGCTGGGGCGGTATACGTAGCCGTGCAATAGGTGAATGTGCTGCTGCTGCGCGTGCAGCTTGAACTGCCCACCGATCCTTGTCCGCCGCTAGAGCCGGTAGATGAGCTCGCTACAGCGTAGTTGATGCCGGTTGTGCCGCCTGCTTCCGCGATATAACCGGTGATCGTAACGGTTCCGTTGGCGCCCACAGCGGCATTCTCTGGTGTCAGCGGCTGCAGGAATCCCGGGGTCACGGTCAGCGTTGCGATTGCGGTTGTCGAGGGGCTGGAGGTCAGAGTCGCGGTCACCGTTACCGAGACACTATTTGCCGTGATATAGCTGGGCGGCGTGTATTGCCCGTTCGAATTAATAGTTCCCGGGCCAGCACTCGCATCTCCGCCAGAGACTGTCCAATTCACGTTGGGCGCGCCGCCGCCGAATGTGGCCGCAAATTGCTCCGCCGGTCCGCCCGACGAGTTGGTGGCGTTGCACCCCGTGCAATTGGTGTCGATGGTTCCCGTACCGGGAGAAACGAAGAGAGTGCCGCTCGAGGAGCCGCCACTCGACGCGCCGCTGACGCAACCTGCCAGGAAAACCAACGCGGGCAACATTGCGCTCGCAAGCATGCGCCCGGGCGACTGCCGCAACCAATGAAATTTGCTTCGCTGGCCCTCGGGCTTTGAGGCGTGTCTTTGACGTTCTGTCATTCCATCCGTTTTCTGGCTCACGCCGTGGGGGCCCTTCCTGGCCATCTTCCCCGTTCACAACGCATTCCGCGCGCGCTCGACAACTCCCGTAAACGGATGGCCCTGAGGAAGATACGTATCCACATCACGCCCACGACGCGATGCTTGCTTAGACCCTGCGCCGGCCCGAAAAGTTGTCCGGCAAAGCCCTTCCAACTCAAATCCAATCACTTTAACCGCATAGGGCGCAATGTACCAAAGTACCCCGCCCTTTCTCATGTATACCCTGAGAGCGATCCACACGCCAATCCGCCGTTTAGGCTATTCCACAGCCTGGTTCACCATGAGTAAACGCATCCCAAAATGGGTATCGACCTAGAAATTCGAATCGGAACCATGGACCGCAATACACTTAAGAAAGGAGAAACCATGGAATACGTACATCTGGGTCGCACCGGCCTGAAGGTTTCGCGCATTTGCCTCGGCTGCATGACTTATGGCAGTCCGGCCTCAGGAAAACTGCTCCCCGGCCGGCAGCCGTGGGCACTGAACGAGGCAGAAAGCCAGCCTTTTCTGCACCAGGCCCTCGATTTGGGCATCAATTTCCTCGATACAGCCAACGTCTACTCCGGCGGCGACAGCGAAGTGGTCCTCGGCCGCTTCCTCAAGGCCAACACCCGGCGCGAAGCTGTCGTCATCGCCACCAAGGTGCAGGGCGTGATGCGCGACGAGCCCAACGGCCGCGGACTTTCACGGAAGGCCATCCTCTTCGAGCTCGATCAAAGTCTCAAGCGCCTCCAGACCGATTACGTGGACCTCTATCAAACGCATCGCTGGGATTACGAAACGCCCATCGAAGAAACGCTGGCGGCACTTCACGACGCCGTCAAGGCCGGCAAGGTGCGCTACATCGGCGCTTCGTCGATGTACGCCTGGCAGTTTGCGAAGGCCCTGTATCTCGCCGACCAGCACGGATGGACGCGGTTCGTTTCCATGCAGAACCACTACAACCTGCTCTATCGCGAAGAAGAGCGCGAGATGATGGGTCTTTGCCAATCCGAAGGCATTGGCGTCATTCCCTGGAGCCCGCTTGCCCGAGGGCGGCTTGCGCGCGCATGGAATGCCGAAACCACCAACCGCTCTGAAACTGACGTTTTCGGCAAAACACTCTACGCACGCACCGAAGACGCCGACCGTAAAGTGATCGACCGGCTAGGCGAAATCGCGGAGAAGCGCGGCATTCCCCGCGCGCAGGTCGCACTGGCATGGCTGCTGGCAAAACCGGGCGTCACTTCTCCGATTGTCGGTGCAAACAAGCCGCACCACCTTGAAGACGCGGTTGCTGCGCTCTCTGTCCACCTTACGCCTGAGGAGATGATGGCGCTCGAAGAGCCGTACGTGCCACATCCAGTGCTCGGGTTCAGTTGAGACTTGTTGCGACGCGACTCATCGAGACAAGTTGGGACCCAATCAGATCAGCCTCATCGCATCCGGGTCCCAGTTCACAGAGGCGCCGCGTTCCATGCTCAGATTGCTCAACAGCGCAGCGCCTGCGGCGCGGAAGCCGAACACCGCATCCTCCACCGGCGAACTGCGCGTCCGCACAGAAGCGAAGAAATTCCTGAAGTGGTCGTAGCTGTCGCTGTACCCCGGTGGCACAACATACTTCTCGTTCCCCGCTGACACGCCACCCTCGGGGTGCCTCTGCGGATACTTTTTTGCATACTCCGCCAGAATTGCCTTCTGGGTCGCTTCTGCAAAGCTCTCGACGGAAAGCCCCGGCTCCTTCTCACGCGGCACGCGGCTCACGCTTACGGAATTTCCTGCAATTTCCATGGTGCCCTCGGATCCGGTAAAGATCAGCCCCTCGCTCTCTTCGCCACCGTCCACGAAATTCACGTGCAAGCTCAGGTTGAACCCCTCGCGGTAATCGAACAGTCCCAGCATCACGTCGGGCACGTCGCGCCCGTCCTTCCAGAAGCGTAGCCCGCCCGTTGCCATGCCGCGCGTTGGCCCATGAGAGCCCGTGATGAAATGCGCGCCGCTGAAGAGATGCACAAACAGGTCGCCGGCCACGCCGCTGCCGTAAGCCTTCCACTTACGCCACTGGAAAAAGTGCTCGGGATTGAACGGGATCTTGGGCGCAGTTCCGAGAAATCGCGGCCAGTCGCAGGTCTCCGGCGAGGCATCGGGCGGAACCGTGTAGTTCCACGCACCGATCGACGAGTTGCGGTCCCAACGGGCCGTCACCATGTTCAACTCGCCGATCGCGCCGGACTTCAGCAACTCCCTGGCCTTCGCGTATACGATCGAGCTCACACGCTGGCTGCCGACTTGCAAAATTCGCCCAGTCGCCTGAGCGGTCTGAATCATCTCTGGCCCATCTGCATAGAGGTGAATCATCGGCTTTTCGCAATACACGTCTTTGCCCGCATTCATCGCGTCTACAACAGCCTGTTTGTGCCAGTGGTCAGGCGTGGCCACGATCACCGCGTCAATTTGCTTACGGTCGAGGATCTCCTGGTAGTCCCGGGTGGTGAAAACATCGTCCCCCCAAAGCTCTTTGCAGTGCTCCAAGCGTCCGTTATAACAATCCGCCACGGCCACAAGCCTCACGCCCGGAACCTCGACAGCATTGTGCGTATCGCCCTGCCCTTGTCCGCCCGCGCCGATCAGCGCAATCTGGATGTAATCGTTCGCGGCGACGGTCCGCGTCGGTTCGGCCTGTGCCGCCAGCGCCTGTACCCTACCGCTCAGCAGCGTCGCGGCCGTGGCCGTACCTGCCATCTTCAGAAAATCCCTTCGTTCGTAACCAGGCATCCTCACCCTCCCGAAACTGTCGGCGCTTCACCACTACGAACGATACACGGATACCCCAACAGCTTTCCCGCGCCTGAATGCAGCTCATCGTCCTTGAATTTGCGGAGCGTGGTGTTCGAAAAATGAGCGCGCAGTTGTAGCATCGATACGTGCCAGCTCTCGATACTCCAGTGAAATTTGTGCGCGGCGTCGGCCCGCGCGTGTCGGAGATGCTCGCCGAAAAATCCATCCTGACTGCTGAAGACCTGCTCTACCACCTGCCCTTTCGCTATGAAGATCGGCAAAACCCGCGCAGCCTGGACGAGTTAGTGCCCGGGGAAGTGGCGAGCGTGATCGCCGAAGTCCGCGGGGCGATGCTGATGCGGACCCGGCGCGGACCGATCTACGAGATCACTCTCGGCCAGGGCCGGTTCGCGATGAAGTGCCTCTGGTTCCACGCGGCTTACCTCGAAGGCAAATTCCAGGCCGGACAAACCGTTGCGGTTTATGGCAAGGTCGAGGCTTCCCGCTCTACCAGCAACTTCAAGATGATCCAGCCGCAGTTCGAGATCCTGCCCGACGCGAGCGACGATGCGGAGACCCGGCTTCTCGAGGTAGGCCGCATCACACCCGTTTATGAATCGCTGGGCGGCAGCCGATTGGCCTCGCGCTGGCAGCGCAAAACCATCTTCAATCTGCTCGAAACCATGCGCGGAGCGGTGCCCGATTGCCTGCCGCAATCGATGCTCGATCGTCTCAGCCTCCCCGCGCGCGAAACTGCGCTCAACGAAGTTCATTTCCCGCTTGAAGGCACGCCGTTTCCTCAGTTGCAGAGCTTTTCGACCCCGGCTCACCGGCGGCTCATCTTCGAAGAGCTTTTCTTTCTCGAGTTGGGCCTCGAGCTCAAGCGGCGGCGCATGAAAGAACGCCAGGGCATCGCCTTCGCCACGAACGACAAGGTGCGCGAAGCCATTCGCGAGGTGCTTCCCTTCCATCCCACGGCCGCGCAAAAGCGGGCGCTCGGCGAAATTGTCACTGACATGCGCGAACCCAGTCCCATGCGACGGCTTTTGCAGGGCGATGTGGGCTCGGGCAAAACGATTGTCGCGTTTCAGGCGATGCTCGTCGCCATGGAAAACGGCTACCAGGCTGCCCTCATGGCGCCCACGGAGATTCTCGCCACACAACATTTCCTGGCCGCGCGCAAGCTCCTGGAACGATCGTCGCGCAAGCCGCGCATTGTGCTCCTCACCGGCTCACTCGACGAGGACCGCAAACGCCACAACCGCGGCCTCATCAATCGCGGCGAGGCGAATCTCATCATCGGAACGCACGCGCTCATCGAAGAAAAGGTAGAGTTCGACCGCCTGGGCCTAGTCGTAGTCGATGAACAGCACCGCTTCGGCGTCCTGCAGCGCTTCAAGTTGATGAAGAAGCCCAATCAGCCCGAGCCCGACGTGCTGGTGATGACGGCCACACCCATCCCGCGCACGCTCGCTCTCTCGCTCTATGGCGATCTCGATCTGAGCATTCTCGACGAATTGCCGCCGGGCCGCATGCCCATCGCCACGCGTCGCGTCCCCGGCGAGCGTGCGGAAGAGGTTTGGGAATTCGTGCGCAAGCAAGTGGCGCAGGGCCGGCAGGCCTACATCGTCTATCCCGTGATCGAAGGCAGCAAAGACGATCAGCCCGAATTGGATTTTTCCCACGAGGAGCCACAGGCAGGAATCCAGCCCCCTGCCCGAAAATCTACTCCGAAAGGCAAAACAACAGAGTTGCTGTTTCCGAAAGCTGCGCAGGAAGCAAGCCCCAGCGCCCGATCGGGTCTGCGTTCAGCAGTTGAGATGTACGAGAAGCTGCGCACCGGTCCCCTTGCCGGTTTGCGCGTTGGCCTACTCCATGGGCGGCTGGACGCAGACGAGAAAGAAGTCATCATGCGCCGCTTCCAGCGCGGCGAAATCGATGTGCTGGTATCGACAACGGTCATCGAAGTCGGCGTCGACGTGCCCAACGCGACGGTGATGGTGGTGGAGCACGCAGAACGCTTCGGGCTGGCGCAATTGCACCAACTGCGCGGGCGCGTAGGCCGCGGCGCAGCCAAAAGCTACTGCATCCTCATGACCGGCGAGCGTATTTCCGAGGTTGGCGAGGAGCGGCTGAATGCCATGGTGCAGACGCAGGATGGGTTCGAACTGGCCGAGCTGGATCTTGCGCAGCGCGGCCCCGGCGAGTTCTTCGGCACGCGGCAGGCTGGCCTTCCCGACTTTCGCGTGGCCAATCTGCTTCGCGACCGCGAGTTGCTGGAGCTGGCCAAGCAGGAAGCGGCACGATTTGCCGTCGATCCCGGCGCTGAGGTGACCGCGGAGGAACGGGCCCGCGTGCGAGCCCAATTGAAACAGGCCTGGCAACGGCGCTACGGATTGGTTGAAGCCGGCTGATCGCGCAGAACGATTCCGGCGATATCAGAATTTCGGCTTACATCGGACCTGCATAGGGCGCGGTGCTGATGATTTCTGGCGGATATGTCTGGACTTCGAGATCGACGCTGGCGATCTCCGCACCGCAGTCGCGCTGCTGACTGCGCGTGCACTGGCAAAGTTCGGTAAAGCGCAAGTGCCCGTTTGGGCTCAGCTCGAGGCCCGCCGCGATGAGAATGCTGTAGATTTCCACACAGAGCTGGCGCTCAAACTCGAAGAGCATGTTGATCATGCCCGTGTCGTTGGCGCCGCGGCTCAGCACCCAGCCCCCGCAACCCAGGATGGCGCCGGTGAGGCACTGCACCAGGCGCGACGGATCCTCGGTGCTCACCGCCTTCATCTGCATCGCCCAGGGGATGCTGCTCATCTGGGCTCGGCCCTGGTCTGGTATCTGGATTCTCACAGTGCTTTTATCGGTGGCGAACGAGACGGCATCAAAGCTGTCGCGGACTCGAACGGCGCATGACCGCCTTTGGCACAACTCCCGCGCTTCCCGGCATCGGTGCACACAGCAAAAGCTTCTTGTTGTAGCGTGGAAGATAACATGATTACCGGTTCTGGAATCGATGTTGTTGAGATCGGCCGCATCCAGCATGCCATGGATCGTTACGGCGAGCGCTTTCTCGACCGCGTGTACCTGGCCCCGGAGAAGGCCTACTGCCTGCGCAAGCGCAAATCTGCCGAGAGTTTTGCCGCCCGTTTTGCGGCCAAGGAAGCTGCCGCCAAGGCGCTCGGCACAGGCATCAGCTTTGGCGTTAACTGGCTTGAGATCGAAGTCGTGCGGGAGCCGAGCGGTCGGCCGAGCCTCCGTTTCCATGGTCGCGCCGCCGAAATCGCCCAGCGCCAGGGGGTCGTGCGCTCCAATCTTTCACTTACCCACACGGACCTCCTCGCCGTCGCCAGCGTAGTATTGGAGGACGGGCAGTAGCTTCCCCGATTCTGCTATTCTCTATGCCTGAACCGGCTCTTTTCGTAAGAGGAATAACGTGCCAAGCCGCAAAGAGATTCAGTGGTCACAACTGAAAGTCGGATCGCTGGTACTGGCCGCCATGGTCGTGCTCATCGGACTTATTTTTCTCATGAGCGGCACTACGGGTGGCCTGTTCGGACGCAAACTTGTTCTTCGCTCTTATTTCGCGAATGCCGCAGGCCTCAAGGATGGCGCCGTGGTTTCAGTCGATGGCGTAACCATCGGCAATGTGAAGAAAACCCGCGTGGTCCCCGAACGAAATCCCTATCCCGTCGAAGTCACCATGCAGGTAGGAGAGAAATACTGGCCCGACCTGCACACGGATTCCACGGCGCGCATTGCTCCGGCCGGCGTCCTAGGCGACAGCTTTGTGGATATCGATTCCCGGCACGCAACCGGGCCGCAGCCCGCCGACAATTCGGAGCTCACGATCTCCGGATCGCCCACTATTGAAGACGTGATCGGCAGCAGCAAACTCTCGATTGATGAAATCGATCAACTCATGGAGAAAATTGGGACGCTGATTGACACGCTGAACACGACGCGCGGCACCTTCGGAGAGATCATCAACGATCCGGCGATGAAGAAGAACGTGGTCTCCATCGCGGCGAATCTGCAAACCATCACTCAGGCGATGGCCGATGGCAAAGGATCGCTCGGAAAGTTTCTCAACGACGACTCTTTCTACACGAAAATGGATTCGACCGTCGATCAGCTGAATGCGATCGTTTCCGACATGAACGCCGGCAAGGGTACCGCCGGCAAACTGCTCAAAGACGAAACGATGTATAACAATTTCAACTCCGCGGTATCGAATCTGAACGACGTACTGGCCTCAATCAATTCCGGCAAGGGCGCCATGGGGCAGCTCATCAAAGATCCGGATGAAGCGAAAAAGTTGAACGACGCAATCGCAAACCTCGATGGCATTTTGAAGAGCGTGAACGCTGGTGAAGGGTCGGCCGGGCAGTTTGTGAAGAACACCGCGCTCTACGACCATGCGAATCAGACCATGGACCAGGCGCAACAACTTATCAAGGCTATCCGCCAAGATCCAAAGAAGTATCTCGTCATCCAGATGAAGGTGTTCTAGAGCAGCGATTCCTGCCGAAACTTCTCACGGAATGCAAGAAAGGCTTCAAGCCGCACCACCTGGAAGAAATCGTTGGCGACGAAATAAAAGACAACTGAAGCGGCCGATATCATCTGCAGCGAACCACTGCCCAACTCGTCGCTGAACGGGAGCGGCGCGGCAGAGAACACCATAGCCACAACGATCAGGGCCAGCTTCACGATGCCCAGCACCAGGTTGATTTCCACGAGCTTGCCGGTGAATGATTTCCCCAGCTTCAGGCTTTCTCGAAGCGCAGTAGCAAGCGAACGCTTTTCACGCAGCGCCAGGATTGGCGCGATCGACAACGGCCAACTGGTGAGCGCAAACGCGGTGAAGAATCCGAGCGAGAGAAAGATCGCCCAGATAAAGTAGCCCACCAGGTCCGGCTCACCAGCAACGTTGATATGCGTCGCCGCGACCCATCGCATCGAGCGCAGCCATCCCCAAACGGCAAGGGCAAACAGGCCAAGCCACGCACCTTGCGCCACCATCGTGGTGAAGGGGCGAAAGCGCATACCGGCATCCATGCGCTTGAGCAGAAACCCGCGTCCCAGGCCCGACAACACGATCCAAAGCGCTGCCGCCGCCGGCAGCAGCCAGCGCAACACGAGCAGCACATGCGGCTCATAAAACGCGATCACATTGGAAATTTGTATCGCGGCGACCCATGGATTCTGGGTGTCGATGGAATTGAAGCCGGAGGATTCGAGCGGATTCGCCGCCAGGATTTGCTGCGCCTGTTGCCAGCAAACGAGAAGAAACGGAATCCCGAAGAGCCAGCGCCAGCCAACCTCGATGGCGATGAGCGAAGGGCGACGGAAAATGCCGCCCATGTGCTCCACGAGTAATTGAGTTCCGCGCACGGGCCGCGTCGCGTTCGGCTCCGCCATGGCGCGTGACCTCACTTCACGACCAAGTTGACGGCTCTGCCCGGTACAACGATCACCTTCACAATGTTCTTGCCAGCCGTGCGGGCGCGCACCTTTTCGTCAGCCAGCGCCGCAGTCTCTATGCTCTTGGCGTCGGCCCCTGCCGCCACGCGCACCACCGCCGTCAGCTTGCCGTTAATCTGCACCGGAATCTCAATCTCGTCTTCTTTGGCCAACCCCGGATCGCTCTTCGGCCATGGCGCACGCAGCACCGAACCTTCGCCGCCTAGCTCTTCCCACAGTTCCGCCGCAAGGAACGGCGCAAAGGGCGCGAGCAGCAGAACCAGGGTCTGCAAAAGTTCCCGCATCACCGGCGCAGAAATCTCACCCGCCGTCAACTGCGCATCGGCGTCCTGCAGCTTGTTTACCAGTTCCATGATGGCCGCCACGCAGGTATTGAAGTGCCAGCGGCCTTCAAAATCCTGCGTGATTTTGGCGATCGTCTGATGCAGTTTGCGCTGAAGCTTTTGCTCCAGCGGGCGGTTCGCCGTCGCAGTATCCGCGCGCTGATCCAATGCGCGAGAACGGTGAGCGCTGACCAGCCGCCATACGCGCGCCAGAAAGCGGCTGACGCCGGCCACGCCATCTTCCTGCCAGTCGAGGTCGCGGTCGGGCGGCGCCGCAAACAATGCATACATGCGAGTGGCATCTGCGCCGTAGCGGGCCACCATGTCGTCAGGCGAAACCACGTTGCCCTTAGACTTCGACATCTTGGCACCGTCTTTGATGACCATGCCTTGCGTGAACAGACGCCGCGCCGGCTCATCGTTCGTCACCATCCCCAGGTCGCGCATCACCTTGGTCCAGAAACGCGAGTAGATCAGGTGCAGAATAGCGTGCTCCACGCCGCCAATGTACTGATCGATGGGGAACCAATACTGCACTGTCGCCGGGTCGAACGGCGCCTTATTGTTGCGAGCGTCCGTGTAACGGTAGAAATACCAGCTCGAGTCGACGAAGGTATCCATGGTGTCGGTCTCGCGCCGCGCAGGCCCGCCGCACTTGGGGCAAGTGGTGTTCACAAACGACGAGACGCGCCCCAACGGCGAACCGCCCTGCTGCGTAATGTCGATCTTTTCCGGCAAAATCACGGGCAACTGGTCGTCTGGCACCGGAACCAGGCCGTCCCGCTCACAGTGGATCATCGGGATCGGCGTGCCCCAGTAGCGTTGCCGGCTCACGCCCCAATCCTTGAGGCGGAAGATGACTTTTCCTTCTCCGAAGGCGCTGTGTGCGGCAGCCTCTTGGAGTTGTCTCTGGGCTTGGACGCAGGTCAACCCGTCGTACAAACCGGAATTGATCAGCACGCCGTCTTCGGAAATAAATGGGAGGTGCTTTGCACTGTCCTCGTCTTCGAGTGGCTTGATCACCTGTCGGATCTCGATGCCGTATTTGGTCGCGAACTCGAAGTCGCGTTCGTCGTGCGCCGGCACGCTCATGATGGCGCCGGTGCCGTAATCCATCAGGATGTAATTGGCGACCCAGATGGGCACGCGCTCGCCGCTATAAGGATTGATGGCGAAGTGGCCCGTGGCTACGCCGTGTTTCTCGATGGCGCCCACGTCGCCGGCTTCCCTGGCCTTCTTTTGCTCATCCAGCAGCTCCGCAACCTGTGCCCGCAGCTTGGCATCAGCTGCCGAAAACGTCGCAACCGAAGGATGCTCTGGCGCCAGTTGCACGCTGGTCGCGCCAAAGATTGTGTCCACGCGCGTGGTAAATACGCGAATCTTCTGCGCGCCACCCTCGAGGCCGAAGTCCACCTCCGTGCCTTCACTGCGGCCGATCCAATTGCGCTGCATGGTGCGCACTTTTTCCGGCCACCCCTCCAGGGTTTCAAGCCCTTGGAGTAGTTCCTCGGCATAGACGGTGATGCGCAGGAACCACTGCTCCAGATCGCGCTGCTCCACCTGCGTGTCTTCGTGGCGCCAGCAGCAGCCGTTCACCACCTGCTCGTTGGCCAGCACCGTGGCGCACTCCGGACACCAGTTCACCTTGCTCTTCTTGCGATAGACGAGCCCTTTCTCGTACATGCGCAGGAAGAACCACTGGTTCCAGCGGTAGTACTCGGGCAGACACGTGGTCACTTCGGTGGCCCAGTCGTAGCCCAACCCGAGACGCAGCATCTGCCGCTTCATGGCGGCGATGTTCGCCAGCGTCCATTCGCGTGGCGGCGTATTGTTCTTGAGCGCGGCATTTTCTGCGGGGAGCCCGAAGGCGTCCCAACCCATCGGATGTAAAACGTTGTAACCGCGCATCCACATCTGCCGCGCCAGCGCGTCGCCGATCGCATAGTTGCGCACGTGTCCCATGTGCAGTTGGCCGCTGGGATACGGCAGCATCTCGAGCACGTAGTACTTGGGCTTATTGCTTGTGGCCGGCTCTGCGGCGTAGAGCTTGGGATCAGCGGCCCAACGCTCCTGCCACTTCTGTTCGATTGTTGTCGGGTCGTAACGCAGTTCTTTATCGTCCGCCATCACTTCAAGTGTAAATGGGAGCGGCGTTTATGGCGGTGAGAGCGATTCGCCGCCTTCTCATTTGCTCCCTTCTCCCAACCGCGACGATTTGTCTATTGCCTGAATTGTTATACTCAAGCCCATGAGAATCCGCTCGTCGTTTCCGCTGCTGCTTGCTTTGGGGATTCTGGCGGTCCAGCTCCCAACTTCCGCAGCCCAGGACAAGGACGCGCAGAAGTTCCTGCGCATTGCGGCGGATGTCGCAAGCAACGTGCAGACCGGCTCGATCGACGGATACACCGCGATTTATATCGATGAGGAAGATTGGAAGGCCGCTGCGACGGACAGCGATCTCGGGCCTTTCATCCAGGCTCAGGAGGCGGGAACCGCGCGCAGCATGGCCTGCCTGTTTTCCGCCGCCAAGGACAATGCAATCTGCGTATACTTCGACGGCGCACGAGCCTACGGCGTAACGGCGCTCCAGTCCGACCGGAACAGCCCGTTTACTTCGGCTGCCGCATCCGCTTCCTACAAAGCCCTCACTCCCGAACTGCTTCGGAAGGCGCCGCAAAAGATAAGCTTTTCGCCGAATCCGATCGCGCTCGACAATGGGCAACCGCTCAAGGCATTCCGGGTCAATCTGGGCAAGTAACACGCGCATCAGCACGCGGAATGATCACCCGCTTCAAACTTTCACCAGGCTCTTGAGCACGCGCACATTCCGCTCCTCATCGCCCGGTTCGTCCACCGGCGTCTCGGCGATGAACGCGGAGTGATGAAAGCGCGGATCGTTGAGAAGACGGCGGAAAGGCTCCAGACCCATGGTTCCCTGCCCAATGTGCTCATGCCGATCGAGCTTCGAACTGCGCGCGGCTTTGGCGTCGTTGCAGTGCCACACGCGAACCGCCTCGAAAGTTACGGTTGCTGCCGCCTGCTTCATAGTTTCGGCGTAGCCTTCGCTGCTCACGAGGTCGTAGCCGGAAACCCACGTGTGACAGGTGTCGAGACAGACAGCAACCGGCGCGTGATGCTTCAGCCGCGCTACCAATTCCGCTACCTGGTCAAAGCTGCCGCCTAACGAGAATTCCGCTCCTGCCGTGTTCTCGATGAGGATGTGAAACGGAGTTCCCTGCCACGCAAGGCCCTCGATGGCGCGCTGGATTGACTCTGCGGCCAGCTTCAGGCCTTCGTCGCGCGTGAGGCCCTTCCACGAGCCAGGATGAAGGACAAGATACTCAGCGCCTAACTGGAGCGCGCGCTCGATCTCGCCGCGAAAGGCTGTCACGCTCTTCTCGCGCACTTCGTGCGACTGGCTGCAGACGTTGACCAGATAGCTTGTGTGAATGACCAGCGGACCGACGTCGTGTTTGGCGCGCAACTCGCGCATGCGCTCGGCCTGTTTGGGATCGACTTTGGGCGCGTGCCACATGCGCGGGCTTGAGGAAAAAATCTGGAAGGTGTTGGCGCCGATTTCCTTGGCGCGTTCCACGGTGTTGGAAGCTCCGCCTGCGGTTCCAAGATGCACGCCGATTCGCTTGGTCATTGAGAAAGTCTACACGGCGACGCTTCACAGTTTCGCAGAAACGCACAGAGTGTGAGGCTGCGAAATTGTTTCGCGTAAGTGATTGGTTTCATTTAGCCTTTGTGGTTTCACAGTTTCACAAATCGTTTTTTGCGAATTGCTGCCGGGTGCCGTTCTCCGTAGTTCGAGACCGGAAAACCAGCTCCAGCTCCCGTCTTCTGGCTCGTGCCCGGGGTGGGGGCTGAGAGTAGTGACCAAGCAATAGGGAGTGGAAAGACAGGGCGCGCGGACGGATTGCCTTGGCCAGTGGGCTGCTCATAGAACGATTGTGCGCCGGATACGGTTAATTCTCTGCAATGCCGAGGGAAGAATTTGTCGATTGTTTTGATGGGTTTGCGTGGGTGGGCGATTGACAACCGTGGACCGCGGACTGTTAGGGTGTGACGTCGCGGACGGATTCTCCCGGGTTTGTGCTTTCCCACATCTCAAAGACGAGATGTGGGGCACCCATTTCTTTGCTGGGTTGGGAAAGGTGGGTTGAGATTCGTGCTATCGCGCCCGGATAGGGTACTTCGGTCACAAGTGCGTCATTTTTGCATAGCGGCGCGTGCCGAAGACGGGGTTAAATTGGGTCCACGATGAGTGCAACCTTGGCTGGCGCCATCTCTGTCGAGCGCGTCATCGACGGAAGATTCCCGCTTCTCCAGAAGTTAGGAGAGACAGAGTGGAGCTCTGCCTATTTAACCGTGCTCGATGATGGCCGAACGCTAAAAGCTGCCATTAAAATCTTCCCGTTCGAATCAGTGGATGCCGGCATCACCACCGCTCGGTGGGACGTCGCCAGGACCCTCTCCCATCCTCACCTGATGCCGCTTTTTTATGCCGGACGCTGTGAGTTTGAGAGCGAAGATCTGCTCTATGTCGTAACCGAGTATGCCGATGAAACCCTCTCCCAGATTCTTCCCGAGCGTCCCTTGTCGCCGGAGGAAGCCAGGGCAATGCTCGGCCCCGTCTTGGGCGCCCTCTCGTATCTTCACAATCGCTGTCTCACGCACGGTCATCTCAGGCCAACGAACATCATGGTCGTCAACGACCAATTGAAGCTCTCGCCAGATTTCGGCTGGCGCTCGCGCACGCGGAACATCTACGATCCGCCGGAAGCCGGACTCGGAAACCCGGCCCCCCCGGCCGATATCTGGTCGCTCGGCGTACTTCTGGTCGAAGCCCTGACACAGCAATTACCCGTCCTGGACCGATGGAAAGGCGGCGAACCGGAGATACCGGCCAGCGTCCCCGAGCCCTTCTTCACGATCTGCCGAGAATGCCTGCGCATTGACCCTGAGCGCCGCTGCACCCTTGCCGGCATCAAAGCGCGCCTCAATCCTCGTCAGGCTGTTGGACCCGCCGTCGAGGCCGACGAAGCGGTCGTTGACCGAGCTGCGAAGCCGTCTTATCGATTCCGCGCAAAGATTTTCGCCGGCGCAGCCGTCTTCCTGTTCCTGCTACTTGGCGCTTTTAAATTCGGTTGGGACTTAACCCCGTGGTCCTCTGCGCCGGCGCCTCAACCTTCGGTGCAAGACACCGCCGCGGCACCAGCACCACTTGCAGAAACTGCCCCCGCGCCGTCGGCTGCGCCCACTGCGGAGCCGGCGCCGACACCAGCACCAGCATCGATACCTGCACCAGCGTCGGGCTCACCGAGGGGCGGCATCGTCAAGGGATCGGTTGTGCACCAAGCCCTGCCCGACATACCAAGCAATATCCTTGGCACCATTCAAGGCCACATCAAAGTTGGAATCCGTGTCGCGGTCGACGCGCAAGGCAATGTCTCTCAAGCTTCCATCGACTCGCCGGGCCCGAGCCGCTATTTCGCCGACCAGGCCCTGCACGCGGCGCAGAACTGGAAGTTCACCCCCGCACAGGTGGACGGCAGCGCTGCCACCAGCACGTGGCTCTTGCAGTTTCAGTTTGACTCATCGCAAACTGCTGTCACTCAAAGTGAAGAATCGCCGTAGCTCCGAATAAAACGCCCGCGGCTCTATTTCGTGCTGGGTTTGCGCCCCGAAAGGTGCGGACGGCCCGCGCATTCAGAGTCGCGGTCTGTCGCCCTTTCGAAAAACGACGTCGCCAAGATGGGGCGCACAGCCATGCCAGTTCACGAGCGACTTGCCGACGTAAGCTGAGTTGATGGTGGGCTCAGTCAATCCTCCGCTATGCTAGACTGGCACTCGCCGTAGCACAAACTGCTGGGCAGACCGGTTCTATGCCGTGTGTCAAATGCCTGACGGTGCTTGCATGTGGGGAGTTGCATCAGGAGGATTTGGCATTGAAACGGGATTTGTTAGTGCCCAAGCCTCGGCTAACTAGATTGCGCCTGAAAGTGATCTCCGCGAAATGGAAGCCGATCTGTGTTGCACTTGGCTTCTACTTATTCGTCGGCCTCCTCCAGGTCGTAGTTCTTTATCCACTCCATAAGACAATGGATATCCCAATATGGGATGAAGCACAATACTTGGGTGGGGGCGATATTTTTCTGCACGGAGGCAATCTGGGGCCCCTCGACACCTCCCCCCTATACGCGCTGATTTACGCAATCCTCATAAGTGCTGCTGGAAGGATAGCCAGCATCTTTTGCGCGCAGTACCTCGTGAAGACATTCGTTTCACTCGCGCTTTTCTGTTTCTTGTCTGCACAATTGAAGTCGCGCCTGATGGCCTTGTTGCTCACCACGATTTGGATTGTCTGCGGCGTCAATGTCTATGCAGGTATACTCGTCAACTTTGTTGCTTTGGGGCTGTTCCTGCTCGCGCTAGCCTGCATTGAGGGACATCGGATCTTGGCATTGTTGTTGCTGTGTCTCTGTTGTCTGGCGCGACTGGATTACATTTTTGTATTCATTCCCCTGGCCTGTTACCTGGCTTGGGAAAGCTTGAGGATCGGAGTCGGCAGAAGGTCATCCGCCGAGAGCGTTCCGAAGGCAACCGGCATGAGGGCCTGGGAGTACACTTTAGCCTCGCTTCTCACATTTGTAGTTGTTTACGTGTTGTTTCACGTGAGTGCTTTCGGCGAGGGTGGCCAACATGCCTGGTTCACATTCAGTCAATTGTATGCGGCGCAAGAGGTTGGAGCAGGTCGCTTTCACCTAGACCCTTTTATTGATTACAACCTGGTGATGAAGGTCAACTTTCCGGGCGCAACTTCATTACGCCAAGCATTCGAGGTGAATCCACGCGCCTTCACAATGCATGTCGCAAGCAATGTTCCCATAACAGCGAAAACGGCGCTCCTGATCCTCGCTGTTCCCTATAAGACCCCATTACTGTTAGTTATGCGCGGGGTCTTAATCGGATCCTTCATGACCGTAATTTTGCTGGCATCAGTCAGCGGAAAGTTCACTCAAAACCTATTAATCGCTTTTCGAAATAAAAAAACGATTTTTTATGTTACCGCCATGAGCCTGCTGCCCTTGATTCCGGTTCAGTTGGGCTACCCGTTGCCGCGCTATGTTCTCATAACGGTTCCGTTCGTTTTGTTTTGGTCAGGCCTAGTCTGTCAGGAAGCGCTGGAGGTTACAAATTCTCCGCGTTTCGGCAGGCGGGTATTAATTGCTCTGAATCTTCTCGTCGTGCTTTCCGTTGTGCTTTCGCCAAAGCCTTATGCCGTAGAAGATTCAGGTCGTCACACACTTTCTGAGATCTCTGAGTTGAATCAGTTGTGGCCAAACAAGAGGATGAAGCTGGCGGGAATTGGTTCGACCTGGATCGCAGACTACCTGGGGAACGATAAGGTGGAGGCGATTGAACCGATTAGCGCGCTAGGGCGCACGGAGAGCCAGGACATCACCGGCGATATGCGGACAATCATAGAACGATATGATCCCGACGTTGTGCTCGTTAACGGGGAGCTGCTTGGTTCGCAGAATTTCGATGGCTCTTCGCTCAGCGTGCTTCATTCGAATAATTGGCGCTTATGCGTCATCGGAACTGACAGCTTTTACTTCAAGGCTGGGGAAAGTGACACACACTTCCCGTGCTTTTCCAATTAGCGAATCTTTAGGGCACACCACTGAGCTTTCCGACGATTTCTGCCGTGGCGAGCGTGGGTGCAGCGGGAGACCCACAGGGCAGCCGGTCAGGAGACTGGCGCTACGGGTTCCCAGCGTGTGCGATTTCTCTTTCCAAATTCGCCTTCGTCAGGGAAAATGAATCCACTGACTTCCCCGTCGGAACGCGATTGCCCGGAGGAACGCCCTTGTCCAACTCCGAAGCCCAGATTTGGAAAAGTCACAACTTCTCGATCGCGGCAGATGCCGGTGTTGTGCCTGACGCCGTGATCTTCCGCCTCGCCGGCCCCTTTACCGCGCGGGACATGTACAGCTCCCTCACGCCTAACCAGGTCCGGCAGATCTTCGAGACCCTGCCCAAAAAGAAGCAGCCCTCCGCACAAATCTTCGATCTCTCCGGCGTCCCCTACATGGATTCGATAGGTCTTGGCATGCTCGTCAGTCTCTATGTGAGCTCGCGCAGCAAGGGCATTCGCATGTCGATCACGGGGTGCACGCCCCGCGTGCTCGAAGCTTTTCAAGCTGACCAAGGTCAACTCCGTGTTGCCCATTGAGAACTGATTCGTAGAGCATTTTGAGGCAGCGGCGGCCTTGGTCTCGATGTTTCGCCTTCTTTTCGCCATTCTGCTAGAATCGTTCCATGGACTTCCAGCTCGTGACCAGCTACAAGCCGAAGGGCGATCAGCCGCGGGCGATCGACCAGATTATGGAGGGGCTTGCGGGCGGCGAGCAGCACCAGGTGCTGCTGGGCGTGACCGGTTCGGGCAAGACCTTCACCATGGCCAAGGTCATCGAGCAGTCCAACCGGCCGGCGCTGATCCTGGCGCATAACAAGACGCTGGCCGCGCAGCTTTATCACGAGTTCAAGCAGTTCTTCCCTTCGAATGCGGTCGAGTACTTCGTGAGCTACTACGACTACTACCAGCCCGAGGCCTATATTCCGGCCGGCGACCTCTACATCGAGAAGGAAGCCACGATCAACGAGGAGTTGGACAAACTTCGTTTGTCCGCGACCCGAAGCCTCTTCGAACGGCGCGACGCGATTATTGTTAGCTCGGTGAGTTGCATCTACGGCCTGGGGTCGCCCGAGGCGTACTACGGGATGCTGCTGCTGCTCGAGAAGGGCCAGCACATCAGTCGCAAAGACCTTACGCGACGGTTGGTGGAGATTCTCTACGTGCGAAATGACACCGATTTCCGGCGCGGGACGTTTCGCGTGCGCGGCGATGTGATTGAGGTCTATCCCACCTACGACGAAAACGCGTACCGCATCGAAATGTTCGGCGACGAGATTGAATCGTTGGCGCAGATCGATCCCCTGTTCGGGACCGTGAAGCAGAAATACTCGCGCCTGCCGATCTATCCCAAGAGCCACTACGTAGTGCAGCCGGAACGCAAGGCCGAAGCCATCGATTCCATCACGACCGAATTGAACGAGTGGGTCACTTATCTGGAGTCGGAAGGCCGCGCGGTGGAAGCGCAACGCGTGCATCAGCGGACGCGCTTCGATTTGGAAATGATCAAGTCGATGGGCTACTGCCACGGGATCGAGAATTACTCGCGGCACTTTAGCGGACGCCTGCCGGGCGAGCCGCCGCCGACTTTGCTCGACTACTTCCCGCGCGACTTTCTGCTTTTTATCGACGAGAGCCACGCCACCATTCCGCAGGTGCATGGCATGTGGCACGGCGATCGCAGCCGCAAACAGACGCTGGTCGATTATGGCTTCCGGCTGCCGTCCGCCATGGACAATCGGCCGCTCAAGTTCGACGAGTTCGAGAGCCGCGTGCACCAGGTGGTGTACGTTTCAGCCACGCCGGGACCGTATGAATTAACAAGGTCGGCCGGCGTGGTCGTTGAGCAGGTAATCCGGCCGACGGGCCTGGTGGATCCCGAGGTGGAGATTCGCCCGGTGAAAGGTCAGATCGACGATCTGCTGGCCGAGATTCGCGACCGCGCGCAAGCGCAATGAGAGAGTGCTGGTGACGACGCTGACGAAACGCATGGCCGAAGACCTGGCCGGCTATTACACCGAAGTGGGCGTGCGCTGCCGCTACATGCACTCCGAAATTGAGACGCTGGAGCGGGTGAAATTGCTGGCCGGATTGCGCAAGGGCGAGTTCGATGTGCTGATCGGCATTAACCTGCTGCGCGAAGGACTCGATCTGCCGGAAGTGTCGCTGGTGGCGATTCTCGACGCGGACAAAGAGGGATTTCTGCGCTCGGCCGGCTCGCTGATCCAGACCATGGGCCGCGCGGCGCGGCACGTCGAGGGTAGAGCTATTCTTTACGCCGACCGCATCACCGACTCCATGCGCCGGGCGATAGACGAGACGGATCGCCGCCGTGTGATCCAGCGCGCCTACAACGAGGAACATGGCATCACGCCGCAATCCATCCTGAGCAAAGTGGATATGGGCCTGGCGCACATTTTGAAGGCGGAATACGGCGAGATTGACGAGGAGGAGACGGTGGGCGTGCCCGAATTTAACACCCAGGAAGAGCTGGACGCCTACATCGCGAAGCTCGAAGCCGACATGCGCGAGGCGGCGAAGAAGTTCGAATTCGAGAAGGCGGCGCGGCTGCGCGACTCGATCAAGGAGCTGCGCGAGAAGGAATTTCTGTTCGGCTAGGACTGGATTCTGCTCCAGCGCAGACAACCGAAGGCTCGAATGCGCCATCTTAGTATTCAGTTAGTTAATAGAAATGGTGCGCCGAACCGGGGTTAGGACGCGCCAGCCGGGCTCCATGACAACCATCCTCCTCGTGGACGACGACGCACTTCAGGCTTCCTTGATGCTTTCGATCCTTGGGCAGCGCTTCGGCGACGTGCGCCGGGTGACCGACGCAGCCGAAGCTCTCTGCCTGATCGAGCAGCCTGAGTTCACGAGCAAGCTGGGCCTGGTGATCTCTGGCCATCAGACGCCGGGAATCGGCGGGCCGGCGTTTGTGAACGAGTTGCACACCCGGATGCCCGAGCTGCCGGTGCTGGTTCTGGGCATGGCCGAGGAAACGTCCACTGACTACGCGGAGGCGCACGCTGTCTTCCTCGCCAAGCCCTTTGCCGCGGAAAGAATGCTTGCCCTTACCAGCCAGATGCTTGCCGATCAACAGAACCGCCATAGCCTGAAGAACCCTCCCAGCTGCCAGAGTCGAAGCCACGCGGCCCATAGTGTGAGCTAAATCACACCGCACACGCCTATGATGGATAGAGAATAGCTCCATCGGGGAGGTCTCCGGTTCCCCTTACGTGCGCCGGCGAGAATCGCGAAAATCGATTGTGGAGTTCTAATGGCAGCCTTCGGAAGTTTCTGTCTTCTTATTGCCTTAGCCCTGGCCGCCTATAACCTTTTGGCAGGCGCGCTGGCGTTGCGGCTGATCGCTACGGGGCAGCCGACGCGGATTTCGCCGGAGCGGCTGGCCGATACTGCCCGCCGGGCCGGAATTGCCGGGTTTGTGGCCGTGACCGGAGCCGCTTTTGCCCTGGTCTGGTCGGTCTTTACCAACGATTTCTCGATTACTTACATCCTTGAGCACTCCAACCGGGCCTTGCCCATCCCCTACAAGTTTGCGGCGCTGTGGAGCGGGCAGGAAGGTTCTCTGCTGCTTTGGGCGTGGCTGCTGGGGACGTATGGCTTCGTTCTGCGGCTGCGGCACAAGACGGATGTGAAGCTCTATGCCTACGCGGGCACGATTCTGGCCGGCGTGCAGGTGTTCTTCCTGGCGGTGCTGGTTTTTGCCGCGCCGCCGTTTTCGCTGCTTCCAGGGTATGTTGCCGGGGGCCCGGTTCCCGCAGACGGCAATGGGCTCAATCCTTTGCTGCAGTATCCGGAAATGGTGATTCACCCGCCGATGCTCTACCTGGGCTACGTGGGGTTCTCGGTTCCCTTCGCGTTTGCACTGGGCGCGCTGATGATGCGCTACCCCGGCGAAAAGTGGATCAAGATTACGCGGGCGTGGACCATGGTGACCTGGCTATTCCTGACCTGCGGCATCTTCCTGGGCATGCACTGGGCGTACGCGGTGCTGGGCTGGGGCGGCTATTGGGGCTGGGATCCGGTGGAGAATGCGAGCTTCATGCCGTGGCTGACCGGAACGGCCTTCCTGCACTCGGTGATGATGCAGGAACGCAAAGGCATGATGAAGAGCTGGAATGTGTGGCTGATCTTTTCCACGTTTCTGCTGACGCTGCTGGGAACGCTGCTGACTCGCGCCGGCCTGGTGAGCTCGGTACACGCGTTTGCGCAATCGTCGATCGGCAACTGGTTCGTGGTCTTCATGTGCATCGTGCTGGCGGTGTGCATTTTTACTTACGTGCTGCAGCGCAATCACCTGAAGACCGAGCATCAACTGGAATCGCTGGTGAGCCGCGAATCGAGCTTCCTGTTCAATAATCTCGTTCTGCTCACGGCCTGTTTCGTGATTTTGTGGGGCACGCTGTTCCCCATTCTTTCGGAATACGTGGAAGGCAGCAAGGTGACGGTGGGCGCGCCGTTTTATAACAGCGTGGCCGTGCCGATTGGGTTGTTTCTGCTGTTTTTGACCGGCGTGGGACCGCTGCTGCCTTGGCGTTCCACTTCTCTGAAGGCCATCAAGCGGAATTTTGTGCTGCCGTCGATTGCGCTGTGGGTGACGGTGATTGTTTGTTTCCTGGCGGGCGCGAATCCGTGGAAGGGCGGCGCGTTCGGCCAGGGACATTTCTACGCGATCGTGGCGTTCGCGTTGTCGGCGGCCGTGTTCACGGCGATCTTGTCGGAGTTTTTGCGCGGGGCTGCTGTGATCATGCGGCAAACGGGGCGCAATCTTTTCGCGGCGCTCTGGCTGCTGACGCGGCGCAGTACGCGACGATATGGCGGCTACCTCGTGCACATTGGAGTGGTGATTGTGGTGGTGGGGCTGGCGGGCGCCGCCTTCAACAAGAACATCGAAAGCGAAATGGGCCTGCACAGCAAGATCAACATCGGCCCGTACACGCTGGAGCAGGTGGGGGCCACGCAGGACTCGAATCTGAATTACGACTCGGATTACGCCCTGCTCGACGTCTACAAAGGCGGCAAGAAAGTTTTTCAGCTGGCGCCCGAGAAGCGCGTCTACCTGGTGAGCGGCCAGCCGCAGACGATGGTGGCGATTCATTCGACGCCTGAATGGGATTTGTATGTGGTGTATGAGGGGGCGAATCCCGACACCGGGCAACCGATTATCAAAGCGTTTCTGAATCCGCTGGTGGGTTGGATCTGGTTTGGCTTGGTGGTGATTGTCGCGGGCACTTTCGTGGCGCTTGTACCCAGCCTGACGCCGGCAACGGCTGCTCTCAGGGTACCGGCTACGCAGACAACGCCGATTGAGCCGGCCCTGAAGGGAGGCGCCTAATGGCAACTCCGTCGCGTTTTGCTTTTTGGATTAGATTTGTGGAAATTTCGGTGCTGGCCGTGGCGATCTGCTTTTCGCTTGGCGCTTCGGACGACAGCGCACGCTTCAACAACCTGGGCCACAGGCTGATGTGTACCTGCGGGTGCGCGCAACTGCTGGGCGAGTGCAATCACGTGGGCTGCCCGGAGTCGGGCCATGAGCTGAAAGAACTATCCGCGGCCATTGCATCGGGCATGAGCGACCAACAGGTTCTGGATGCATTTTCTGCGAAATATGGCGCCACCGTGCTGGCCGCGCCGCCTACCAAAGGATTTGATCTTGTGGCGTGGATTGCTCCGTTTGCGGTGTTTGCCGCGGCGCTGCTGGGAACGATTCTGCTTATCCGCCGCTGGGGCGGGCTGCGTGGAAAGACCAAGGCAGCGATAGCGGGAGAAGCGGCAGCAATCGATCCAGAGGAACAAGAGCGGATGGAACGCATTCGCCGCGAAACCGGCGAAGGAGGATTCTGAGCGATGACGGAAACCGACGGATTGATCGCGGGAGTGATGCTTCTGTTTGCTCTCTTTATCTACACCTTCTGGCCGGAGAACGTGTTTGCCAGCCAGAGGGAGAAGACGCGGCTGGACTATTTGCTGGAGCGCAAAGAACAGCTTTACGAAAACCTGCGCGATTTGAACTTTGAATATCGCGCCGGCAAGTATCCCGAAGAGGATTTTGCCGCTCAGCGCGAGCTTCTGGAACATGAGACCGCACAGTTGATGGCGGAGATCGACCACTTGCAGGGCTAGAGAATCCAGCGCGATGCCGCGCAGCGATTGAACAAAGGAACGGTTTGACCCATATGAAATCGACGTTATTCGCTTTTCGTACTTTTGCATTGAGCTTTTTGTTTGCCGGCGCACTGGCGCAGGCCGCGACCGTGACTGGAACCGTGACCGACAAGACCACCGACAAGCCTGCCGCGGGCGATACCGTGGTGCTGGTTGAGCCCATGTCGGGCATGAGCGAAGTGGGCCACGCGACTACGGACGCAAAGGGACACTACTCGTTCAATCTGCCGGGCAGCAACCCTTAC
Source organism: uncultured Acidobacteriota bacterium (assembly GCA_963729915.1). GTDB lineage: Bacteria > Acidobacteriota > Terriglobia > Terriglobales > Acidobacteriaceae > Telmatobacter. The sequence continues at coordinate 69,247 of CAVSQE010000012.1, forward strand.
CTGATCCGCGTGATGCACCAGGGAGCCGAGTATTTCGTTGCTGCGCCGCAGGGCGGTGGAACGGGCGACGTCTCGGTGTACGATGTGGCGTCCAAAGTGGACGGCGTAATGATTTCAGAGCGCGTAGTCGGAATCGAGAGCGACAACGGCCAGCTCCGCGTGGTGGAGCGTTACGATGTGCACAACGAGAGTACGCCGCCGCGCACGCAGTGGAGCAAGCGCTCGTTTGAAGTGATTCTGCCGCAGGACGCGGTGCTGGGCGGAGTTTCGGCACAGCGGCCAGGTGCGGAGAGCCTGCCGACCAGCGTCACGCTCGATCCTGACGGGCCCAAAGGCCACTACTCCTTCAACTTTCCTATCCAGCCGGACGAGGGCGGCAAAGGCACGCTGTTCCAGATCCAGTACAACCTGCCGTACAGCAGCGGCAAATACACTTTTCACTCATTGGTCACACTGCCGGCGGACACGATGTGGGTGGTGCTGGCCAAGTCCATGACGTTCAGTGGCACGGGCTTTGAACCTTCGCAGCAGGATCCGACCGTGCAGACGTTCATGATGCGCAATGTCACGCCGGGCAAGGACGTCACGTTTTTGATTTCGGGCACGGGATCGTTTCCGCGTGAGGATCAGAATGCGCAAGGCGATAACGGCCAGGCAGGCGCGCCGCAGGGCGGCCAGCCGGGAGGCGGAATTGGCGAGCCCATCAACACGCCCGATCCGCTGTCGAAATACAAATGGTGGATCCTCGCCGGGCTGGCGTTACTGCTGGCGACGGTTGCAGCCTTCCTGCTGCGCAGGCCGGCGGGGGCCGGAGCGGGAGCACCGGTCGGAGCAACGGCCGCGGGACTTCCCGCGGTTCACGCAACGCCGGCTACACCGGCAGCAAAAAATGCTGCGTTGCTGAACGCGCTGAAGGAAGAGCTGTTCGCGCTGGAGAGTGAACGGATTGCGGGCACATTGCCGCAGGAAGAATATGCCGAGCAGAAGGCAGCTCTGGAGACGGTGCTGAAACGGGCGTTGAAAAAAAGCTAGGGGTCAGGGATCAGGTGTCAGGGATGAGATGTGCGATGCGGACCGAACGGTTCGCGCAATCCGCGCATAGAGCGCGGCGGCGCATCGAGCGCGAAACTTTGATCTGCAGCGACGTTCGCCTCGCCTGAAACCTGACACCTGAACCCTGAAACCTCTCGTGTATCCTTCCTCAATGAAGACGCTGCTGCGCACCCTTCTTTATTTATCCCTCATTGTCTGGATCGGGGCGGAGATCTTTTTCCCTGTCGTTGCCGCCATCACCTTCAATACCCTGGCGCCTGATAAACATGCTGCGGGTACCATCGTCGGCCAGTTGCTGCGGATCATGCATGGCATGGGGCTGGTTTCGGGAATTGTGGCGCTGGCAGTGCTGGCGCTGGCGCCGGCGTGGCGCATCTACAAGCCGCGCGCCGTGCTGGCGCCCATGGTGCTGCTGATTCTGATGATCGGCGGAACGCTCTACTCCCAGTTCGGCATCATCCGCGCGATGGACCGTGACCTAAAAGCTGCGGGCGGCGCGATCGACACCACCGACATCACGAATCCCACAACGGTGCACTTCAACAAGCTGCACAACCGGAGCGTGTTTGTGGAGGAAACGGTTCTGCTGCTGGGACTGGCGACGGTGGTGCAGGTGGCGTGGGCGGAAACCACGCGAGCTTGAGCCACTCCGTTTGATGCGCGCCCTCGTGAGGCCTTCCCAGGGGTAGTGGTACAGTTTGAAATCACGCGGCGGGATCGTGGCGCCCATTGTCCCGATCTCTGGAGGCAAGAATGAAAGCATCTATCTTTCATCGAGTCGCTGCTGTTCTTCTACTGCTATTTGCCGCCGGACATACGCTTGGGTTTCGCCAGAATGTTCCGGAATGGAGAGCGGACGCAGTTCTCGGGATCATGCGCTCCGTTCACTTTGACGCGCAAGGGTTTACTCGGACTTATTGGGACTTCTTCAGCGCGTTCGGGCTTTTTTTCTCCGTGTTTCTTTTGTTCTCGGCGATATTAGCGTGGCTGCTTGGCGGGCTTCCGGCAGAAACTCTGGCTCGCGTGAGAAGCATCGCGTGGGCGTTCGCCATTTGCTTTGCAGCAATCACCGCCTTGAGTTGGATGTACGCCTTCACCACTCCCATCGTCTTCTCAGCCCTGATTACAGTGTGTTTGATCGCGGCAGCATGGCTTTCAGTGAAGCAGGTTCCCGTGCCACCGCTGCGTAAGTAACGCGAGAGGACTCAAACCGACCCGTTACCGCTCAAAGGCGAACGAGAGCACTTCCTGTATCATCGAAGATGCCCGGATGATTGTTGATTATTTTGCAAGGGCTATGATGGAACGACGATGAAAACCGGAATTATCGGCCTGCCGCAGGTGGGCAAGACTTCTCTGTTCAAGATTCTGACCAAAGCCAAGATTGAGGATCACGGATTCTCGCGCGAAGCGCACATTGGCGTGGCGCGCGTGCCCGATGCACGTCTGGACAAACTGTCGGCGCTGTACTCGCCCAAGAAAACCACCTACGCCTCCGTGGAGTATGTCGACGTGGCGGCTATCGGGCAGGAGGCGCTGAAGGAAACCGCGTTCCTGACCAATCTGCGCAACGTGGACGCGCTGATTCATGTGCTGCGCGCCTTCGACAACGATGCGGTTCCGCAGGAAGGGCCGATCGATCCGCTGCGCGACGTCAAGAGTGTCGAATTCGACCTGATGGTGAGCGATCTGACGCAGGTGGAAAAGCGCCTTGAACGCGTTGAGAAAGACATGAAGAAGGGGCGCACCAGCGAATTGGAGCGCGAGCAGGCGCTTCTGTTGCGCTCGAAGGAATCGCTGGAGAAAGAGATTCCGCTGCGCGAGCTGGAGATGACGGCGGACGAAAAGAAGCTCATTCGCGGCTTCATGTTTTTGTCGCAAAAGCCCATTTTGTATGTACTTAATGTGAATGAAAGCACCACACTGGGCGTCGATCTGGAGGCGGCGGTGAGCCTCTACAAACTCGATGAGCTCGCCGCACGGCCGAACGCCGGCGCGACTGCGATCTGCGGCAAAGTGGAGGCGGAGCTGGCGGAGATGGATGACGCCGAGGCCGCGGATTTTCTGGACAGCTACGGGCTGCATGAGAGCGGCCTGGTGCGGTTGATTCGCAAGAGCTACGAGTTGCTGGGGCTGATCAGTTTCTTCACCGCAGGCGAGGACGAATGCCGCGCGTGGACGGTGCCGACCGGCTCGAAAGCGCCGCAGGCCGCAGGGGCGATTCACTCGGATCTGGAGCACCATTTCATCCGCGCCGAGACCATTCGCTGGGATCAGTTGCTGGACGCGGGCTCCGAAGCAGCGGCGCGGGCCAAGGGTACACTGCGCCTGGAAGGCAAGGAGTACATTGTGCAGGACGGGGATGTGGTGCACATTCGGCATTCCGGGTAAGAATTCGTGATTCGTGAGTCGTGTTTCGTGATTCGTGGAAGGCAGGCACGAGTCGCGAACCACGGTTCACGGTCCACGATTCACGGCTCACGTTTTTCGGTCAAATGCTCACGACCTCACTCATTCTCGGAACCATTGCCGCACTGGCCGACGTGGCCGGCGGGTTGGTGCTGGTGCGCGCGCGCGGTGTCGAGCGCTATCTGCGCTACTTTGTCGCGTTGGGCGCGGGATTTCTGATGGCTACGGCCCTGCTCGAAATGACGCCCGAAAGCTTCCGGCTCAATGCACGGCTGGCTCCGGTGCTGATTATGGCCGGATATTGCGCGATCCATCTGCTGGAACACACCATCAACGCTCATTTTCACTACGGCGAAGAGACGCATGCCAGCGAGTTCGTCTCGCAGCGCACGGGCTACTCCGTGCTCGGCGGGTTGAGCGTGCATGCGCTCTTCGACGGCGTGGCCATCGGTTCGGGCTTTGCGCTTTCCAATTGGCTTGGCTGGCTGATCTTTCTTGCCATTCTGCTGCATAAGGCACCGGAAGGATTCACCATGGCGAGCGTGATGCTGGCCAGCGGGCGCAGCCGGGCAGAGGCGTTTTCTTCCGCAGTCTTGCTGGCCGCAGCCACGCTGGCCGGAGTGCTCGTGATCCAAATGGTGCCGCAGTGGGTGCCGTATGGATTGCCGGTCTCGGCAGGCGTGGCGCTCTATGTGGCAGGGACCGACCTGGTGCCCGAAGTGAACCGCGAGCCGGGCATTCGCATGGCGCTGGTGTTTTTTGCCGGCGTGGCCGGATTCCTGCTGCTGCGCATGTTGCTGCCGCAACTCTGAGAAGTTCCCTGCCCCGCGCCGCCTCGGATTAAGGCTATATTCTATTTTCTGTGGCGCATTGCGTAGCACCTGTTCTGGATGCGGTGGCGAATCGCGGTTGAGGCGCAAGCGCTTTTCTTTCGAGTTGCCGGGCGTTCTGCTTTTCACGGCTGCTGGGATTTCTGGTGATGGGCTACCATCCCGGCCTTGAAGACGATGGAATTTATCTGCCCGCCGTAAAAGCCGACCTGAATCCTGCACTTTTCCCGTACAACGCCAATTTTTTCCGCCTGCAAATGCAGGCCACTCGTCTTCGATGGCTGGATGGCGGATTTTGTGCGGTGGACCCGGATGCCGCTCGCGTGGGCAGAGCTGGTTTGGCAACTGGCGGCGCTGTTTCTGATTCTGTGGGCAGTAAAGAAGATCGCAAACCTGCTGTTTCTTGAGGAAAGCGCGCGATGGGCGGGGGTCGCGATGGTGGCGGCGATGTTCACGCTGCCCGTTGCAGGGACGGCGCTCTACATGGCCGACCAGCATCTGCATCCGCGCAACCTGGCCACGGCCATGATCCTGCTGGCGGTGTGGCGCATTCTTGCCGGAAAGCGCTGGCAGGCTGCGCCACTGCTGCTGGTGGCGTTCTCTGATGCATCCGCTGATGGCGGCCATGGGAATTTCGTTCTGTCTCTTTCCTCACTTTGGCCCTTTTGGACTCGCTGCAGTTGCGGATGCGTGCGTTACGGCAGCTCAACGGCTGTGCTTGTGCCGCTGGGATGGGTCTTCGCGCCGGCCAATCCGGCATGGCGCAAGGCTCTGGACACGCGGACTTATTTCTACCTGTACCAATGGACCTGGTACGAGTGGCTGGGAGCGCTGGCGCCACTGGTTCTGTTCGGATTGCTGTGGCGTTTCGCGCAGAAGCGCGGAGAGACTCTGCTGGCGCGATTTGCGGCGGCGGTGTTTTTCTATGCGCGTGTTCCAGCAGGCGCTGGCTATGGTCCATGCTGTGGCCTGTTGTCGCTGGTGCGGCTGACGCCCCTACAGCCCATGCGCTACCTGCACCTTGAGTATTTCCTGTTCATGATGATTGCCGGCGCGATGCTGGGACGATTTGTGTTGCAGAAGAGCGTGTGGCGCTGGGCGGCATTTTTGCTGGTAGTCAACGGCAGCATGTTTCTGTGGCAGCGGGCGGAGTTTGGCGGCGTCGCGCACCTGGAGCTGCCGGGGTGCGCGCCGGCGAATCCTTGGCTGCAGGCCTTTGCGTGGATCCGGGTGAATACGCCGGAGAACGCGTACTTCGCACTCGATCCGCACTACATGGAAGCGCCTGGCGAGGATTTTCACGGGTTTCGCGCGCTGGCCGAGCGCAGCCAGTTGGCGGATGCGGTGAAGGATGCTGCCGTGGTGACCCAAGTGCCGGAGCTGGGGCCGGTGTGGGCGAGCCAGGTGGCGGCCGAAGAAGGCTGGCGCAACTTCAAGCTCGCGGATTTTGAGCGGCTGAAGACAGCATTCGGCGTGGATTGGGTGCTGGTGGCCGACTCCGCAGCCGGGCGGTGCCTGCCGGTGGCACAATGATGCACTCGCCGTGTGCCAGATTCCCTGACGGCCCAGAGATCCTCATGCAGAGCGATTTGCAGGGAGCGGCTGCATCCGCGAGAATGAGTGAGTCAACCTTTCACTGGCACGGAAACCGGACATGCTCAATCTCGCCCAGCGACTGATTCTCGGCTGTGTGCTCCTCGGCTGCCTGACCGTGGGCCTGGTGGTTGCAACGCACCGAGCGCTGGCTGCCGCCGGGCAACTGCATTTGGCGAATGCGATATGCGTGGTGGCAGTGGTGGTTGCTGCGGCCACGATTTTCTTTGTACTGCGGCCGATTCAGAGTCTGGCGCGCGATGCGCATCGCATTGCCCAGGGAAATCTTGAACACCGCGTTGATTGGAGCAGCCGCGACAGCTTTGGCGTGATCGCCGGCGAGCTGAACCGGATTGCGGTGCGGCTGCGGGAGCTGCGCGACACCGAGGCCGGCCGGCGGCAGATGGAGTTTCAGCTTTCCGATGCCGTTTTGCAGTCGATTTTTGAGCCCATTATCGTGACCGACGGCAAAGGCCACGTGCTGAAGGTGAATCAGGCAGCTTCAGAGTTGCTGGGCGAGGCCGCGGGCGACCGCATGGCTCTGGCGAATACGCCGGGGGGAGAGAAAATCCTGAGCGCCATTCGCGATGCCGTTTCCATGCAGAAGGCCGTAGCTGCTGAGGGCGAGGCGTCGATGCTGCCGATGCGCATCGGCCAGGAGGAACGGAGCTACCGTCTGCGCACCACGCCCATGCGGGACTCCGACGGCCGCTTGCTGGGCGCGGTGACGACGCTGGAAGACGTGACCAGCCTGCAGGACACCGATCGCTTCAAAACCCAATTCATTACCGTGGCCAGCCGCAAACTGCGCGACCCGCTGTTGCAACTGCGGCGCGGATTGTATGCGCTGGCCCAGGGCTTCAGTGGCGAGATGACACCATTGCAGACGGAGCTGGTGGCCTCTGCCAGTAAGGACGCCGAGAACCTGAACGACTTGATGAGCGATCTGATTGACGTGGCGGAAATCGACACGGGCAAACGCGAAATGAAGCTGGAGCGGATTCGCCCGCTGCCAGCTTTGAACGAGGCGCGCGACCGCTATTGCGATGAGGCTCAGAGGAAACATATTCGGGTCGAAGTAAAGGCGTACGCCGATCTGACCATGGTGCTCGCCGACCGGCGTGCGCTGCGTTCGATTCTGGACAACCTGCTCTCCAATGCCCTGCGCTACACGCCCGCAGATGGCGAAATCCTTCTGGCTGCGGAGGAGATCAAGAATTTTGTGCAGTTCAGTGTGCGCGACACCGGACGCGGTATCGAGGCCGAACGATTGAGCGCCATCTTCGATCGCTTCAATCCCTTCTCAGAGAAAGGCTCCGGGCTTGGCCTGGCGCTGGTGCGGCGGCTGGTGGAGTCGCTGGGCGGGCAGATTGCCGTGGAGAGTCGGCTGGGCCACGGAACGACATTCCGCTTCACGCTTCCGGTGGCTGTGGCTGCGGAAGTCCATCATCCCGTAGAGGTGGGCTAGCGCGATGGCCGAGATTCAGCTCGAGAAAACCCCGGAACCCGCGAAGCTGCGCATCTACATTGGCGCGGCGCCCGGCGTAGGTAAGACCTACGACATGCTGAACGACGCCTACAACATGAGACATCAGCAGAACGTGGACGTGGTGATCGGGCTGGTGGAGCCGCACGGGCGCAAAGACACTGAGGCGCGCATCCGCGATCTCGAGGTGATTCCGCAGAAAGTGATTCCCTACCGCGGCGTGAATCTGAAGGAAATGGACGTGGACGCGATCATCGCGCGCCACCCGCATACAGTGGTGGTGGACGAGCTGGCCCACAGCAACGTGCCCGGCAGCAAGAATCGCAAGCGGTATGAAGACGTTCTGGATCTGCTGGATGCAGGCATCAACGTGATGACGGCGGTGAACATCCAGCACCTGGAAACGTTGAACGACGCCGTGAACCGCTCGGCGAACACGACCATCCGCGAGACCGTTCCCGACAGCTTTTTCAAGCGCGCCGACGAAGTGGTGAACGTGGACGTGACCGTGGACCAACTGCGCGACCGCCTGCGGCAGGGAAAGATTTACGCGCCGGAGAAGGTGGAACAGTCACTGGCCAACTTCTTCCGCAAGGGCAACCTGAATATGCTGCGCGAGCTGTCGCTGCGCACTACCGCGGAACAGGTGGGCAACCGGGCGGCGGAGTATCGCCGCACCCAGGGCCTGGAACAAGCGCCGATCCCCGAGAAAGTGATGGTGTGCCTGAGCACGCGTCCCGGCACGGAGCGGCTGCTGCGCGTGGGCGCGCGGATTGCCGGGAGGCTGGCGAGCAACTGGTACGCGGTGTACGTGACGCGGCCCGACGACAAGGGCCACGGCGATCCGGAGGCCTTTCACCGGCTGGAGGAGTACCAGCGCATGGCGCGCGATCTGGGCGCGCAGGTGGTTTCGCTCACCGACCGGAATGTTTCTGACGCGTTGATCCGGTTTGCGCAGCAGGAGAACATCAGCCACGTGGTGTTTGGGCAATCGGCGCGCTCGCGCTGGGACATCCTGTGGCGCGGCTCGGTGTTGAACCGGTTTCTGTCGGAGGTGCGCGACGTGACGGTGCAGGTGGTGCCGATGGCGAAGGTGGCGCGAAAAACATAGGGAGCGAGGGAGTGGGGAGGGGGGCCGCTGCCAGTGAATGATCCGTCTATTTACTTGGTGCTCGCAGTCATCTTCTTAATTGTGGCTGCGGCTTCGGCGCTAAGCGGAAAAACGGGTGGGCGCACAGGTTGGGTCTCCCGCGCCGAAGATCTGACTCAGTTTTGGTGGGGAGTCGCAATATATTTTCTTGCTGGTCTTGTTTGCATTGGAATTTACTTGTATAAGGCCTACGGACCTTTCCCATTGAGCTGATCTCTGCCCCGCATTCGGTCGAACTGTGAATAGGTCGAAGGTCTGGGGACCGGGAAGATTGGGCAATGGCGCCTGGCAATTTCCCGGCAATCGTGATTCCGGAAACTATGGAACGGAGCCATGCGGCGCTGGTATACTCGCGCAGAATCCGTCGAGGTGGTCTCATGGGGTCGATCTCAGTAGCTTGTTATAAACCGCGCGCAGGTTGCGAGGAAGCTCTGCTGGAACTGGTTCGTAACCACCTGCCGCCGCTCCGCGCCGAGGGTCTCGTCACCGAGCGCCCTTCGATCATGATGCGCACCGCGGATGGGACCATCATCGAAGTCTTCGAGTGGGTTTCCCAGGAAGCCATCGCTGGTGCGCACCAAAACCCGGTGGTTCTCGTGTTATGGAAACGCTTCGAGGCGGTTTGTTTCTACGAGACTCCGTCCAACCTGCCGGAGTTTCAGCGCATGTTCTCGCATTTCGAGTCGCTTTAAGACCACGGCGCATCCGTTCCTATTCACAGAAGACGCGCACTTTGGCCTTTTCCTCTTTGGCGTCTACGTTGACGGTTAAATCTTCAAGGTGGTCGATGAGCTCTTCGAGGTTTTCCGGCTTGATTTGCGAGAGAGTCAACGGGATGCCGTGGCGGCTGAGGGTTGCGTCCAACTGCTCGTGCGCCTGAGCGGGGATGAGGCTGGCGAGACGCACGCCGGCGCGGAGCAACTGCATGGGCACGCGCACGTTGACGGTGGTCGGCTCGCCTTTTTCATTGGCCTCGACGAGCACGCGTAGATACTTTGCGTGCGTCTTCACGGTGGATTCGGCTGCGGGACCGGAGTCGGAGAATCTGCCTGTGAATCCACCTGCGGTTGCGGCGGTGTCAGGCTCAAGAGCGGCCAACAACTGCTCGGCCTCATCGGCGGTGATCTTGCCCGCAGCCAGCATCTCCAGAATTTGACGGCGATTTTCGTTCATGGGGTTCTCCTTATCGAGAGTGCAGATGAAGAAAGTGAAGAAGTGAAAAAAGTGAATGAGCGGCGCGACATCCATAGACGAAAAATGCCTACAGGATGCGCACCAGGACTTTGCTGTCGTGCGTGCTGACGTGAACGTGAATTCCGGAGAGACCGCAAAGGATCGACCAGAAGACCGCAATCGCGCGCCAGGGACTGATGCGGCCGGCCATGCACAGTCCGAAAATGACGATGAAAATGAGCGGCGAGATCAGGATGACCGGAATCCAGAGCAGAAAGAGCGGCAGCCAGAGACGAGGCATATGGCATTGCGGCGATTCGATCTGGAGGACTGCGAAACTTGGAATCATTTGAGAGCCTCCAATGCGCGGATGGCCTCGGCGGGTGTGATTTCGCCGTTGTTGAGCCGATCCAAGACGTCCGTGCTCCGGGGAGAAGGATCGGTCTCGACAAACTCCAATTGGCTGGAGATGCGGTTGAGCCGGGCCTTGATGGTGGGGTAGCTGACGCCAAAGATTTGCTCCATCTCCTTGATGGTGCCGTGGGAGCGGAGAAAGGCGACGACGAAGACTTGGTCTTCCAGGCTGAGGCGGGCCAGATCGGGCAGGGTGAACTGGCCTTCCACCGCGATCTGTTTTTCGGGAAGGCGGACGCGCTCGATGACGAAGGACGATCCCTGGGCGATGCGGAGGAGGTCTTGCCAGTCGGAGACGAGCTTGGGGTCGGTGGGCATGGGCGGAATCGAGAATGTTGACTTCGATTCCTAGATTAATCATGTTTATTTAGATTGTCAAGTACAATAGTTAATATTTTTAAGTTATGTCGATAACAAATTGAAGATATTGCGTAATCCATATTCGAATACTTCAGAAACGAAATCAGCCCTCTGGGATCAGAGCGAGCATATTGAGTTCGTTGTATCCCGGACGTGTTCCGGTGGGACCTCTGAAAAGCAACCGCAGATCCTTCGACTCCGGCCGTCCGCGGAGCGGACGGCCGGGCTCAGGATGACAGACGTGACGGCGAATCGATGGCACGGCACGACTGAAGTCGTGCCCTTTCAAAGTCGGATTGGGGGGGTGCGGCGTGCGATTATGGCACGCTGAAGGGGCGGAAGCCATCCCACGGGAAGAGGCCTGTGGGGGTGGTAGCCGTCGAAGGCTGCTCGCGGAACATGTAGCGGACGAAGAAGCCGACCGAGGTGTAGGTGTAATCGCGGGAGTTGTTGGCCGAGAGATAGCCACCCATGAACCAGTGGGGGCTGAACTGATAGGCTACCTGGCTGCGCACATCGTAGTTGCCGCTGACGGTGGTGACATTGGGCAGCATGGGGTTGTTCTGTGCAACCTCAAGCGGCTTGTCGCCGGCTAGAGGCCAGAGCGGCGCGGAATCTTCCTGGAACGCCTGCACGCCGATGGCGCCCATGATGTTGTAGTGCCAGCGATTGATGTAGTGGCCTTGCCAAGTGAAGGGCACGTTTGCCAGGAAGTAGCCCTGCGGGCTGAAGTAACCGCCCATGCCGTGCGTGAAAGCGTTCTGGTTGTTCTGGTAGTGCATGGCAAAGAAGTTGGCGCCGAAGCTCAGACTGCCGAACTCGGGATCGGTGAAGACACGCCAGTAGGCGCCGCCGTTGCCATCGATGCGATTGTTGTTGAGAACGTGGTAGCCGGTGATGTACTGGCCGCTGGCTGAAAAGTAGTAGCCGGATTGCGCGTCGCCATGCGCGACCTGCACCTGGCCCTGGTTGTAAACCACGCCACCCCAGATTTGACCTTCCGTGCCGAGCGTAGCCTGTCCGGGATCGCGGAGGCCGGCATAGGAGAGCTGCGAATCCTTCACGGAGTCGCGGGTGAGCGAGAAGGTGAAAGGACCGTTGCCCGGCTTCCACATCACGCGCCCCGTGAACGTTGAGACCAGGAAGTTATAGGGTGTGTAGCCGCCGGCGATGGCGAAATGCGGAAACGCCAGTTGTACTTCGCCGCCGATGCCTACGGCGTTTTGCTGCGCGGGCGGCGTGACGTTGGTGGCGACGAGAGTGCCGATGGGCTCGGGAATGGCGGTAAGCGTACTGCCGGAGATGGTGGACTCGGTCACGCTGATTACAGAATTTCCGGTAGCCTGGCTGGAGTCGAGAAAGACAGGCCGAGCGACTACGGTAATACGGGCGCCGTAGCCGAGTGGGGCGGTGGCCTCAAAGGGCGATTCGATGGCGGCCAACTCACTGAAGCCAGGATCGCCGGTGCGGTAGTTGAGCACGGTGCTGCCGCCGAGCCAGCCACTATAGCCACTCTCGATGGCCTGTAACTGCTGCTCGGCCAGGTCGCGTGGGCCGAGGGTATTGTCCTGGCGCTGAATGCGGATCCAGGGACCACGCAGCGGCGGCAGATTGCGCTGCTCAAGCTCTTCGTCGCTGAGGCCGGTGGTTTTGGTGCCTTCCCTCGAATTGTCTTGCGGCGCGGGAATGGGCTGCTGGCCCTCCGCTGAAGTTCCGGATTCGCTGGAAGGCGCAGTGGCCACGGGCGGCGGATTGCCGGTGATGGGAGCGTTGCCGAGAGTCTGTTCCTGCTGAGTCTTCTTCCGCTTGCGGCGCGTGCTGGGGCCAGCTTGCGGCTTGGCCGGCGGCTGCTGCGCGGCCTGCGGCTGTTGCTGGGTCTGCGACTGGGGCGCAGAGTAAGCGCCCGTGGCAGCTTCCTGGGCGGAGGGAGTATATTGCGCCATGTCGTAGGTGCCCTGGCCGCTGCTATTCGAAGGCGGCGACTGCACCGAGGGCATCGGCGTGACGGGCGCGTTGGGCACGTTGTGAATCCGATTTTCCGAGCCTTGGGTGAGCTGATTATCGGTTTGGTCGGCGAAGAGGGCTTGCGTTTGGGCAGCCGCGGGCGCCATGGGCTGCGATGAAATGCGGAGATTGGCGGGTGGGGTTTGCGGCGCAGAACCATTTGTCGCCAGAGGCGGCAGGCGGGAGTTCCCGGCAGCGTCCGTGGTGTTGACGGTTTCTTCGCTGGCCGGCAGATTCATTCGGCCAGTTAACGGCTGCTTTTCGGAATTGCTCTGCTCAATAAGAACCGGGCCGGATGTTGACGGATTGCGATTCACAGCCTGGGGAACGTAGATGGGCTGATTCGAAGGCGGAGTTCCCTGCCCGTTCGGGATGTAGTTGGCGCTGGGCGGAAGCGGAAGCGGCTCAGTGGAAGGCGCGGTGATCTGCGGAGGCGGCACGGGCTGGCTCGGCGCGGACATAGGAGCCTGCATAGTGGTCTGCGGCTTGAAAGAAGGCAGCGGTGCCAGACGGTCAGCGCTGGGCAGCGGATTGAGGCGCGGGTCGAGAAGGTGCTTGGTGTCGCCGGGGCTGGGCGTGTGGTAGGTGGTGCCCGGCGGCATGACGAGACCGTAATCGAGGCTCTTGACGCTGGAGCCGGGAGGCATGGCGGCGATGGCGGAGCGCCAGAAGGCGGCGGCGCGTTCGTTGTTTCCGCGCGCCTGCTCAAAGCGGGCGGCGAGGCCGAGGACGATGGGGTCGTTGGGATATTTGGCCAATGCGATGCGCAGCCAGGCTTCAGCCTGGGCCATGTCAGCAGAAGAGATGGCGGCCGAGATGGCGCCCTGGAAGTCGCCGGCACTGGCGTCGTTCATGTTGAGCGACTTGAAGAGGACGACGGCCTCCTGCGAACGACCGACGCGCGCATAAGCTCCCGCAACGGCGAGACGCACGGTCATGTTCTCGGGATAATCCTGCGATGCGGCCTGCAGCAGTTCAACGCCACGCACGAGATGACCGCGTTCGATGGCATCGCTGGCGCGGCGCACGGCCCAATCGGCCCAAATATTTTCCACCTGCTGGCGCTGATCAGGACCGAGATCGGGACGGGCATCCAGGCGCTCGAGAAGCGTATAGAGCGCGGCGTCGTCCCTGAGGTTGTAGAGCAGCCATGCGTGTTGCACTTCGAGATTGCCCGGCGTGGACGCGCGATGCACGAGGTAGTAATTTTCGACGCGATTGAGATAGAGCGTGGCGCGCGGGGTGTCGCCCACGGCGAAATAGAGGCTGGCGATGCCCTGCACCCATTCGATGTCGGCTTCAAGCTGGCGGCGCACGTCGTTGGGAATCTGGCCGATTTCGGCGAGCGCCTCCGCGTTGCGATTGCCGGCCATGAGCGAGAAGACGAGGCCCTTCCAGGCATCGGACGCGAGAGAATGCGGCGGATTGGGAACGATGTCGACCTGGCCGTAGGCTTCAACGGAAGACTGGATGACGGCGGGACGGCCTAATCCGAAACGCATGGAGGCGCGAGTTCCGACGAACGGCGCGCGCGTGCGCGGCAATGTCCACGAAGCGAGGATCAGGTGAGCGCCCTGCATGGAGGGGCGCGCGTAGTACGCACGATGCGGCAGCGGAGAGCGCGCGGGGACAAATCGCGTCTCATTGGGGCGAGGCTCCATTCGGGCGCCGGAGCCTGGGGCTGGGCCGGAAGTGCCGGCGGGAGGCACGGCAGGATTCGATTCGTTGGGTTGCGTCCTGGGCAGCACGACTGGCGCGGGGTTATAAGGATCGGGGCCGTAGGCGGGCAGCGCCGGAAGCTTGGTGGTTTTGGCGAAGGGCTCGTAGTCGGGATCGAGCAGACGTTGCAGATCGGCCGCGGTGACGGCGCGATGGACCTTTGTGTCCGTCTCGGGGTAGACGAGAACGTGGGCGAGGCGGTCGACGGGTGAGACTTTGGGCATGGCCGCTAGCGATGCGCGATAGTAGTCGGCGGCGCGCTCGTTGTCGCCGCGGGCCTGCTCATAACGCGCGGCCAGAGCGAGGATGGCGGGATCGGTGCCGAAGCGATCGAGCGCCTGACGCAACCAGAGCTCGGCCTGCGTCTTGTCGTTGGCGCCGAGGGCGGCGCCGATGGCGCCTTCAAAGTCGCCTGCAGATGCGTCCTGCATGGGGACGGTCTTGAAGAGGGCCAAGGCTTCCTTGGCGCGGCCCACGCGCGCAAACCCACCGGCCACGGCCTTGCGCACGGTGAGGTTATTCGGAAAGGCCTGCGAGGCGGCTTCAAGAATGTCGACAGCGCGTTGCGCGTTGCCGTTGTCCATGGCGATGCCGGCGCGGCGCACGCTCCAGTTGGCCCAGATATTCTGCACAGTCTCGCGCTGAGCGACGGTGAGATCGCCGCGGCTGCCGATGCGCATCAAGGCTGCGTAGAGCGCGCGGTCGTTGCCCATGTTGTAAAGCAGCCACAAGCTCTGAATCTCGATATTAGGTGGCAGCGGCAGTTTGGTTCTGGCGTAGTAGGCCTGTACGCGGCTCATGTATTGCACGGCGTGAGTGGTGTCGCCGGTGGTGGCGTAGAGGCTGGCCTCGGTCTGCAGGAAGTCGATGTCGCCATCGAGCTGCTTGCGTACGGGCGCGGGAATCTGCGCGATCTCCTGCAGGGCTTCCTGATCGCGATGCGTGGCCGTGAGCGCCGCGATAAGGCCTTTCCACGCGTCCGCACGGTCAGGGTGATCGGTGAGCGCCTGACGGTAAAGGGCGTAGGCCTGATCGGTGTTGTTGCGGAGAAGATAGATACCCGCCAACTGCAACTGGAAGGCGACGCTGGGCTGGCCGCCGGCCGTGATTTCAAGCTTTACGGAGCGCTCCAGCAGCCCCTGCGCGACTTCGAATTGATTGGCCTGCTGATAGATGGCGCCGAGCATGGCCAGGAAGCCGGGATCGGCCAGCGCGGTTTCGTAGGTCGCCGCGGGCATCTTCTGGACGTCAGCGATAGCCTCTGTGTCCTGCCCCAACTCATGCTGGGCGCTGATGAGGCCCTCCCACGCGGAGACATTGGAGGGATCGCCCTGGAGCACCTGCGAATAGAGCGCGAGAGCCTGGTCATAGTGCTTGGCGTCCATCAGGATGCCGGCGTATTGCAGCTTGGTGCCGGCCAGCAGCGTGCCGCCGTTATCGGGGAACGGCAACGAAAGCGCGAGGGCAAGGACGCGTTGCGCCTCGGCGGGGCGGTTCTGGGCCAGATAGATGCCTGCCAGCGCGTGCAGATACTCGGGATCCTTATTGAGCGAGGCCTTGACCTGCGCAGGGAAACGCGCGGAGAGGGCAAGCGCCTTGGCGTTCTGATTGTCGTGCGCGTAGGCGAGGAAGAGGCCGCGCCAGCCTTCGAGCGAAGCGGGCTGAATGTGGAGAAGCTGCTGATAGGCGGTGGCGGCGGCGGAGTACTGCTGCTGTTTGGTGTAGACGCCGGCGAGTCCGTTAAGCGCATCGGCGCTGCGCGGGTTCATATCGAGCGCGGCACGGAACTTGGTGGCGGCGAGATCGAGCTGATTCTCGTCGAGAGCCTGCGTGCCCTCGCCCATGGTGAACCAGAAGCGCGAAGTGGCCAGAGCGGTCTCGACGGTCTTGACCTTGTAGCCGTTCTGCTCGGCCTGCATGAGATAACTGATGGCGCCGCCGAAGTTTTTCTGCTGCATGCGCAGAAAGCCCATGCCGGCGGCGAGGCGTCCGTTGTTGGGATCGGCGGCGAGAAGTGCGGTGAAACGCTGCTCGGCCTCGTCGAGGCGGTGCGCATTGAGCGCGGTAAAGGCGGCGCGCTCTTCGGGCGTGCGCGCGATGCCGTTGTTCATCTGCGCCAGCCGTGACTCACTCAGCCTGAGGCCCTTCTGAATTTCCTGGTCCTGAGGATGGGTCTTGAGATAATCGCGCAGTTCCTCGGCCGAGGCGGGATTGGAGGAGTCCCAGATGAGCGCCTGGCGATAGGCGGCCTGATGCATCGGGATCGTTGGCGTGGGCGCGGAGGATGCGGATGCCTTCAGCGCGCGTGCGCTGGTCGTAGGTGAGCATGATGCCCAGCTGAATGGGATAGCGCGGATCGCCGGGATTGCGCTCGGCCAGGCCACGCATGCCGGCAATGGCTTCCTGCTTGCCACTGGCGGTGCCGTAGAGCGTCTCGATAGTAGGCCAGGCCGATGTCGCCGTCGGGGGGATGGTCGGCGTAGAGCTGGCGATAGATACGCATGGCCTCGTCGTTGCGGCCCTGTTTGGCGAGGTCGCCGGCCTGGCGCAATTCCTCGACCGAGCCGCTGGTGGTAGGCATGGATGCGATTTTGGCAATGTTGGGATCGTTGGGATTGACGCGGCGCAAGCGCGCCAGAGCTGCATCGGCCTTTTCTTCGTTGCCTGTGAGTTTGTAGTCACGGGCGAGACCGGCAAGAGCTTCAGCATTTTCGGGCGTGGAGAGAAGAATTTGTTGCCAGATCTGGACGGCGAGGTCGGCGCGGCCACGGGCTTCAAGGTCACGAGCCTTGAGCGCCAGGCCGGCCCGCGTGGCGTCAGCCGAGGCGGATCCAGAGGATTTTTGGGCATGAACTCCCGGGACTGTCCCGATCAGACAGACCGCCACGAACAAACTTGCTTTCCAAGCTCCCCAGCCCAACCTCATTGGCGCTTCCATCCTACGTTCAGTTCGCCCCCGGGGCCAAACCGAAATCTGGCATCGAGAAATCCAGTAGCAAACAGGGCAAGATTCTGATCGTAATACGCTATGTCCTTTCCATACAATCCCGAAGTTGCGTCTTTCTGTGCGCTTAGGCGAATCATCTGCCGGGCGACGACCCGGGACAAATCGGGATAGGCACGCAAATAGGGCAATACGGCCGCGGAAAAGCCTACAGGTCCATCTTGCTCCACTGGAATGCCCTGGTCACTCACCTTTTCCGGGGGGGCATCATGGTTAGCAAGATAGCCGCTCATGGCAGGGACGGCTTGAAGGATCATCTCGCGAGAGGGATCGTGGGAGTCGATCATGCCGGCCCAGAGATAGACGCGGATGGCGTCGTAGCTGCCGCCGGGACCCGAGGCATCGGGGCCGTTCTGGCTGGCGTCCGAGGGCTTGGGCGCGGGATAGAAGCCGTCGCCGGGAACGTATTCGACCCAATCCATGGCGTAACCGTGGGGTGAGCTCTGCGCGAGAAGGCGGGGAATGCCCAACGCGATCTGCTGCCAGGGTCCGGCGGGATCGAGAGTCGCGAGGCGCTGAAAGAGAAAGATGGGCAGATAGCTGGGATTCAGGATCCAGTTGCTACCGTTCTGAAAACCGGCAGGGCCGGGAACGAGCATGGGGCCGAAGCCGGGAAGATTCACGACTTCTTTGCTGGCGATGAGCGTGAGCATGGCGCGGCCTAGATTGGTGTCGGCACTGGATTTCCAAAGGCGCCCAGCTTCAAGAAGGGTGTACGCCATCCAGACGTCGGCGTCGGAGGCGGAGTTGGGATCGAGAGCCCTCCACTGGCCGTCCTTGTCCTTGCCCCAAAGCCAGGCGGGGAGGTGGGTGTTGAGATCGCCGCCGGCGAGATTGTTCTCAGTCCAGGCGAGGACGCGGTTGAAGGTGGGGCGATCGTCGTCGGCCAGGGAAAAGAAGAGGGCGTAGGCCTGGCCTTCCGATGTGGTGTGCTGATCTCCGTTGGGATCGAAGACGCGGCCGCTTTGCGCATCGATGAAGCGGGACGCGTAAGAGCCCCAGAGCTGCCAGGGGCCTTCCTTGCAGCCGCCCGTCATGGAAAACATGGATAAAGCCACGATCAGCAGGACGCGTTTCCCTGCTCGGGATGTCGTAAGGCCCATCGTTCGTGTCTCCAGAAGCAAGCGGAGTTAGCGGAGTTTGCGGAGCTAGTGTCGTGCCCCTCGCGAAACTCTCCATTGGCGCGCTTTAATAAACATCCCTCAGGGGCTAAAGCCCCCAGCTTTAACTACAATCGGCGGCACGACTGAAGTCGTGCCCTGACACTTCGTGCCCCAAGACGCATTTTTTCCAGCAATCCCTGAAGACCGATGACTCTTACGGCTTGTTTTGGCATGACTCAAATAAGGCCCTACTACAAAGCCACCGAGCAAACCGCTTCTAGTCCTCGATCATGGTTAAACGTGCTCTAGCCCTGGCGCGCAACCATTGCCGGGTCCAGATAGCGAGCAGGAAAGCGAGAATAATTACGATCACTGCCGCCAGCCATGGCACCTGCGTGAACCACAACATCAATCGTGTCCACCACGGCAGCACACCCACATGATAGACCTCGGCGCCGACGCGGAAAGATTGAAATTGCGATCCGTGGAAAACCGCGACGGAACCAGAAATGTCGCTCGACTGCTGCACCTGCATGAAGGTATCCATGAAGGGCAGGAAGGTGGTGCCGTCCTTGAGATGAATGGCAACAATGCTGCGACTGCTGGCGATGTCGTACGGAGATTCGATGCCTTCGATGATGGCGTCGGGAGTGCCTCCGATGGTCATTGAGCCGGATTCGGTGTGGTCGTCGTTTTCGAGCTTCCACCAGGCGTGGTGCAGCAGGTTGACGAAGAAGCCCTGCGTATCCCGCACCTGGACCTGTCCGCTGCCCAGGGAGACGGGAAGATGCGTTCCGAGTTTGTCAAAGCCGGGCTGATCGTTGCCGGAGCCGATGATGAGGAAGTCAGAGTTGGCGCCTTCATGGAGCGCATCGGGGCCGGCCACGGTAACGCGCAACGCGGGGAAACCGGTCTGACGGCTGAAGTGGCCCATGAGGGTGACGAAGGTCTCGATCTCCTGCTCCGTGGGCGTGGGCGGCAACACGACGGTGGTTTCGCTCAGATCGGCAACCCGCGTGAACGGAAAACCAGCGTTCGAGAAGAGTTCGAGATTGGGCATGGGAGCCCAGTGGGGATAGTCACGCAGATCCAGGAAAGAATCACGCAGGATGGCGCCCTGCATGTTGATGGGCGTGGTGTCTTCGCAGCCCTGCTTCTTGAGCAATTGGAATGTGAAATCAAAAGACAACGAGTTGGAGAAAGGACGCAAGTTGACGACAGGAACGGCGATGTCGGTTTGCATGCGGCGCGAGGTTTCCTGTCCCGGGATGAGCGGAATCGAACCCATGAACGCGTCGTTGACGCGCACTTGCATGCTGGAGATGGGCCCGATGGGAACGGAGTTGTAGCGGTAGACCACGTGGAGCTTAGTATTGGGGCCTTCCGTGGCGTAATAAATATCGGGCGGGATGCGGAAGTAGACATTGAGCGGCGCGGTGCCGTCGCCCTGCATCTGCTCGGCGCTGGCGTAATCCCAAAGCGCGATGGTCTGATCGGTGCGCGCCCAGCGCGGAGCGCCATCGGGCGCTTGCTTGCCGGGCAGAGTGACACCTTCGATCGCGGCCTGTGGGCCGTCGAGCATCTCGCTATGGAGAGCCACGGCCTGCGCCGCCTTGATGAGATCGTCGGCACTGCCGCCGGTAATGATCAGGAGCTTGCTGAAGAGATCGTTGGGATTGTCGCGCATGGCCACAGTGGGCGAAGTAACGCCCGATAGATTCAGGACCGCGGGAAGACTGGATGGATTCTCGGCAATAAGGATGGCGTTGCCGGGCGGGATGGCTCCGATGTGCACCGGGAAACGGACCGGGCGATTCTCAGAGATCATGCCGAAGTAGCTGGTGACGATGCCGGCGGCTTGAACGGCCTTCAACGAGGGCGCGCTGAGAAAGACCACGGGAATGCTGACCGGTTGAATGACGGCGGGATCGACGAAAGGCTCGGGCAACTGCTTGAGATCGTCGGCCAGATGCAGCAGTGTGCCGCGGATGTCAATGTAGGTGCTGGGAAACACTCTCGCCCACAGTGCGGTGCTGGCCGGGTCTTCGCAGACCATGGTGTAGTGGCCGATGAATTCGATGGTGAAGGTGTTGTTGTGCACCAAGAGCTCAGTCGGAATGGTGAACTCGGCCTCGCCATCGCGGCTGTCGGAACCGCCATTCTGGCCCGGCGTGGGCTGAATGGTAGCGAATAGGGTTCCGTTCATGATGAGCTTGAGATGGCTCAACTGCGGGATGAGGCTGGGTGAAAACGCGTAATGAACGTGAATCATCGCGGTGCCGACGACATGGGTTTCAGGCAGCGTGAAGTAGACGCTGTGCTGGGTGTCGATGCTGTGCAACTCGATCTGCTCGATCTGCGATTCGCCGGCATCGGCGAGCGTGAAGTGATCGTGATACTCGCCGGGAGGAACGGGGGCATTGATGTCGATGGCGGGAGTTTGCGGCGAGCCGGCATTGCCCTGCGGCGGGGCGTGCATCCCCTGGGCGTGCATCCTTTGACCGCCCCATGCCAGCGCCGCGGCCAGGGAGAGAAGAATCAAAGGACGGGCGATGGAGAGCAAACTAGATTTGCGATCGGATGAGTCGCGGTCGCTGAAAATGCTGCGGAAGGTGACCCACATGCCGTGCAGGGAGATCTGGATGATGCGCCCCAGACTGCCCAGCACGTTGTCACTCTCGCGGGACTCGCCCCAGCCGAGCCATGAATCGGCCCGTGAATAAAGAGCGATGGTCAGTACTTCCTGTTCGTCAATCGTCAAGTTCTCGAAACTAACGCGCAACACCGATCCCTCCGAAGAAACAACCGTAGCAGGCAGGTCGATGGCCACCGACGGAACGGGAAAGGCCAGGCGCACCTGCGACTGGGGCACGACGTCGAGGGCTTCTAAGAGACGAATGCCGGTTCCACCGCTGGAGATGTCGATGGTTTCGGCGGCGACCGATTGGCCATCGGGGAATTTGACCACGAGCGGAGTCACGACATTGATGCGCACCGTGGTGCGCAGCTGACGGAGCTCGCGCGCAACAGCCGTGCAAACACCCAGAATGATGACGTTGAACAGACACCACATGACATTCATCAGCACCGTGCCGGGACGGTCACGGTCCCAGATGAAGAAGCGCGGAATGGCGACGATGAGGCCGGCGAAGTTGAAGATGAGCAGAATGAGGAAGGGCTGGGCGATCTTGGAGTCGAAGAAGGTGCGCTTGACGACGCCGCCTTTGGTGGTGACGTTGAACTTGCCCAGCTTGGGATTGATGAGCGCCAGCATGGTGGGCAACAGGATGTAGGGCGAGAGCACGGTTTCGTAGATCTCGTTCCAGAAGGAATGGCGGTGCTCACCCTGAATGCGGGAGTTGGTGAGGTTGGAAAGAATGAGGTGAGGCAACGCGTAGGCAAGAATGGCAGCCCAGTAGCCGGGAATGTTGGTGTGATTCAGAAGCAAATAGATCAGCGGCGCGGTGAGGAAGATGAGACGCGGCACCGCGTAGAGAAAATGCCCCATGGCGTTGAAGTAGCAGAGGCGCTGGGCGAAGGTGAGCCCGGGAGCGAAGAGCGGATTGTCGGTGCGCAGAACCTGAATCATGCCGCGCGCCCAGCGAATGCGCTGGCCGACGTGCGCGGAGAGGCGCTCGGTGGCGAGCCCTGCGGCCTGGGGAATGTTGATGTACGCCGTGTTCCACTTGTTCATCTGCATGCGCAGAGCGGTGTGCGCATCTTCCGTGACGGTCTCGACGGCGATACCGCCGATCTGGTCCAGCGCTTCGCGGCTTAGAACGGCGCAGGAACCGCAAAAGAAGGCCGAGTTCCAGAAGTCGTTGCCGTCCTGGACGACGCCGTAAAAGAGCTCGCCTTCGTTGGGAATGACGCGGAATTGCCCGAGGTTGCGCTCAAAGGGATCAGGAGAATAAAAGTGGTGCGGCGTTTGCATCACCGCAAGTCTGGGATCACGCATAAACCAGCCCACGGTCATTTGCAGGAAGCTGCGCGTAGGCACGTGATCGGAGTCAAAGATCGCGATCAGCGGAGAATGCGTGGTCTTGAGGGCGGCGTTGATGTTGCCCGCCTTGGCGTGCTTGTTGTCAGGGCGCGTCCGGTAACCGATGCCGGCATCGAAGGCGAACTGCTCAAACTCCGGGCGGCGGCCGTCGTCGAGGATGTAGACGTGGAGCTTGTTGGCGGGCCAATCCATGTTGAGCGCGCCCAATGCAGTGTAACGCACCACGTCAAGAGGCTCGTTGTAGGTGGGAATGAGCACGTCGATGTGCGGCCATTCCTCGGTATTGTCGGGCAGAGCGACGGGAGCGCGGCGCAACGGCCAGATGGTTTGGAAATAGCCCAGGAACAGGATGATGAACGCGTAGATTTCCGCACCCAGGAGGCAAAAGATGAAAAAGGCATCGAGGGCGCCGGGGTGGCTTGCGGGGTCCTGAAAGAAGCGAATGACCTGATCGATGCGCCAATATCCATAGCGAAAAGTGCAGAACATGGACAGCATCATGAGGGCGAGGGTGATGAGATAGGAATCAGAGCCGCGCGCCATGGCCAGGGCCATGAGAAGGCACAACAGGCCGAGGACTCCCTGTTGCGGCCAGGTGAGTGGCAAGGCCGCCATGAAGAGAAAAATGGCCGCGGCCACAAGCAGGAAGAGCAGCCGAAGGATTTTTGTAAGAAGATTCTCGCCCGCCCCGATGTCCTGCCAAACATCCGATACCGTCATCGCTCACTCCAGCGCACGCCGCGGAAGGTGGTGCTCGCGGGTGCGGAAAGGCTCTTGACCCATCCGGCAAGGCTGGCGTAGTCCTCGGTCACAGCGGAATTGGGCGCGTAATCCATTACGGTCATGCCCTCGGCCAGCGCTTCACTGACGGCCGGGGTGTGGCGCACCGCAAAAGGCAGCAGGCGATCGCCCAACTGCTCACGGAGCACCTCGCGCACATCAAGATGCAGCGGCAGCGAGGGATCGAACTGATTGAGCACGTAGTACGGAAGCGCCGGTTTGCCGGCGTTGCCGTTGTGGTTGTGTTCGAAGAAAGCGTCGATAGAGCTGACGCTCACCACGGAGCACATATCGGGAACGAGAGGCACGAGCACCTGGGGCGCCAAGCGCATGACGCGGCGCGTGGTCGCGCCCGAAGCCGTGGCCAGATCGACGATGACGCGGCTGACGCCGCGAGCGTGTTTGAGAACCTCTGCCGTGAACGCTTCGGATGTGGCGGCCTCAGAACCCAGCGTCTCGGGATCGAGCGTGATCATCTGGATGGGCGCGTCGCCACTGGCTACTGGCGGACTGAAAGTGCGGATCAGGCCGGGGCGTTGATCGCGGGCGCCGAAGTAGAAAGGCAACAAGCCGTAGGCCGCGGTATCGACCAGAAGAACCCGCTCACCGCGCGCAGAAAGCACGCGGCCGAGGGTTGCCACCAGGCTGGTTTTACCAACGCCGCCGGCCAGCGAAAAGATGGCCAGAACCGGAGCGCGCGCGGCCGTAGGGGCCGGCGCTGACTGCGTGGGCACATTGTCTTCAAAGATGCTGCGCAGGGCAAACCAGCGCGAGACGAGGCGATCGCGGGAACCCTGCAATGTGTCGTCAGGCGAAGGCGGAAGCGCCGGCTGGCCCAAGGTCTCCGGGCGCTCCGGCATTAACCAGGCGGGTCGGCCAGCATTTTCGCGCGGATCGGACGACAGCCACGGCGCGCGCGGCTGAGAAAAATCAGCTTCCTGCACAGGCGCAGGCGGTGACGCGGGTTGGCGAAAAGCGGGCGGTACAGGATAACGATCCTGCAGCGGCGGTTGCCATGCCGCTTGTTGCGCAGCTTGCGCCTGTTCAGCGGCCAACTGGGCAGCTTGTGCCTGTTGTGCGGTGAGTTGCGCGGCCTGAGCCTGCTGCGCGGCCTGTTGCGCGGCCAACTCCGCGGCCAGGCGCGCCCGCTCCTGAGCAGCTTCCTGAGCGGCGCGTTGCGCAGCTTCCTGTGTGGATAATTGGGCGGCTCGTCGCGCAGCTTCGTGAGCAGCTAATTGTTGGGCGCCCTGCTGTGCGGCTAGTTCGAGCCGCCGCGTTTCTTCCGCGGCGCGAGCAGCTTCGGCAATGCGAGCGGCTTCGGCTGCGCGTTGCGCGTCGGTTTGCTGATGCGCACGCAGACGTTCCTCTTCAATGGCCTGTTCCATGCGCTGCCGGGCTTTTTCGCGCATCTGCGCGCGCGAGGCTGAGAAGTCGCGATACTTGCCACCGTGCAAATTCGCCCACGAATACAGCGACGCCACATCTTCCGGCGTCTCATTCGGGTCGGGAGGCGCGTGCTCAGTCATTCTTTACCCCTGCACATTTGCCCTTCTTCCGAGTCCCCATAGATGGCAGCGCGTAGCGCGGCTCTTGCATATAAAAAACTGGGAATGCGCACCCGGATGGCGGGTATCCTCACCGGTTATCCTAGCGGCGCTACTGTTGCCAGAACAATAACACTTGCAAGGCCACCTTGCTAACACTTTCTTGCCATGAAAAAGGCGGGAAATGCCTCATTTTCTGAGTGATGCGGGAATTCATCCCCCATCAGTAATCGAATGCTCCGGGGCCTGCGATTACCATGGTACCAGCGCCGAAAGTTACCTGAAAGATCAACGTCTGCGACGACCAGGAGCGAGCCGAAAATGTTGCAGCGATGGGGTGATCCAGACGGTGGGAGTGGGGGATTCTCGGGATGCGCATGGACCCTGTGTTTGGGTGCGTGCGGGCCAACTCTCGCTGTGGTAATTTTGAAGGAGCAGCCTTATACGAGCTCGTAGCTCAGTTGGTAGAGCAACGCCCTTTTAATCCGAATTTGACCGAAAATCGAAGGCTTGACGAAACATCACTTTAGACGTATAACATATTTAAATTAAACGATATATACCACGAATTGACGCTGCATATCGTCGCACTGAAACGCATGGGATACGGTACAGAGTGGCTACTATTTGGCTACCAGAATTCCGGTGCAATCCTATGCGACGAGCGCCGAAATCGAAAATTTTTCCCGGTCCACGACGCCTTCTTGTCGGATGGTAATTAAGGCGTCGCCGGCCAACCGACCGGGAACGAAGAATGAACGGCGGAACGACTCCCTGAGCGCATTAACCTTTTGTTGGCACGTGCCAAAATTCTTGCCGGCGGAAATCGGCGGACCATACATTTCGGGATCGGCCGGCGGTCCAGTCAATCCCCATCCACTCCCACTATCTGACCAAAAGAACCATGTTTTCCACACGCCACCACAATATGATGGGCTCACGTAATGTGATATTCTATAAGTGGTGTAGTGTTTCAAAATCAGCGGTTACTAAAGACTGGAACGTCGAGGCGAGCACACACGGGTGAGGGATATCGTAACGCGTGTTCTCATATCGAGGAACGAGTGAGACGGTTATGGACGAGCAACTACGTCAGAGAGCTGTCGGTCTCGACAGCTTGTTATTCGATATATGCGAGGATCTGCAACTAACCCCTACGCAGCATCAGAAGGCCGTTGATCGCTACAGTGCGATCGCGCGAACTCTCGACGGCCCAGATTCGCCGTTCAACCAAATTGAATCGAATCTCTACCCACAGGGGTCAATGAGGCTTGGAACGACTGTGAAGCCGATCGAAGGCCCGCACGATCTCGATTTCGTCTGCGAGTTTAACGTTTCGCATACGAGCGTGAATCCGATGGACTTGTTGAATGCAATGTATGGAGTCTTCGCGGAGCGCGGCGTATACGGT
This sequence comes from uncultured Acidobacteriota bacterium, assembly GCA_963729915.1. Classification (GTDB taxonomy): domain Bacteria; phylum Acidobacteriota; class Terriglobia; order Terriglobales; family Acidobacteriaceae; genus Telmatobacter. The sequence goes on from CAVSQE010000012.1 coordinate 95,283, forward strand.
GGGATGGTTGAGCTCAAGAAACGCTGCGTGCGTATCGTCTATAAAGACGAATTCTACCTCGATATCTTGCCGGCTTGCCGAGATCACGGAAATGGCGGCACGTGCATCCAGGTCCCGGATCGCGACCTCAGGAATTGGACGCCGAGCAATCCGATTACCTACGCAATTTGGTTCGAGAACGCTACGCGCCATGTACTTGTTCAAAAGCCTTCCGCCCGTGCGCATGCCATGGATAAGGCTGCCAGCATCCAACCGATCCCGACCCTAGAGGCCGCGGAGGAGAAGACCGTTCTGCAACTCGCTGTCCAGCTGCTGAAGCGGTGGCGCGACGTTCATTATGCAGATTCGACCTTTCCCCCAATCTCAATTGTTTTGACAACCCTCGCTGCGGACATTTATCGGGGAGAGGCGCTCCTTTCTCAGTCCCTATTGCTAGTCCTCGAACAAATCGTCGAGCGCTTGAACGCAGCGCAAGCAATTGGGCAACGCCTCAAGGTTCCGAATCCTGTCCACCGGCAGGAGGATTTCAGCGAGCGCTGGAACAGCAACCTCAAAGCTTATGCAGACTTCGACTCCGGGATACGTAGATTCACCGCTGCGTGGCGGGCGATCTGCTTTGGCCAGGGCAACCCCAACCGCGAGCTGGAACGATTGTTCGGCGAGGTAGTCAATACCGCCCTGATCAAACAAGCACGTAGCCTACAAGAAGTTCGTGAACGGGGCGGGCTCGGAATTCGCGAGTCTGGACGCATAGTTCCCGTCGCTGCTGCGCTGACTCCAATGTTGCGAAATACGAATCATGGGAAAGAGTAGATCGTTACCCACCGCCGCGCCGTGCTCGATGGCAGCTCAAATATTCCGGATGAAGTCCAAGCATCCGCAACTCAAGCTCACTTTGCGGAGAAATACGGCTATTTGGCAGGGAAGCTGGTGCCCCTCGGATCTGAGCGACACATACTTGATTCGGGTCACCTATGCATACCGAAGACGGCCGGTGATCGCGATCCTCAGTCCTACCCTGAAACTCGCCAATGGCAAAATCAAGCTGCCCCACACTTATATGAATAGTCAGTTTGACATCTGTGTGCACGAGTTGGAGGAATGGAATTCGAGGCTTCTTATCGCCGACACGATTATGCCATGGATATCTCAATGGCTGAGGTTCTATGAATACTGGGAACAAACCGGAAGCTGGGAAGGCAAGGGAACAAATCCTGAGTTCAGATCTCACCAACGAAGATCACTCGCCCAAGAAGCGACCGAAAGCAGTGAAGAGTGCGCGAAGCTACTCAGACAGGACACTGAAACTCCTCTGGGGCAGGGCGGCTGGGAGATGTGCAATGCCGAACTGCCGCATTGAAGTGTTCATCACTGAGCCCGGCTACGACCCGATCTGGAACATCGGAGAGATGGGACACATCGCAGCGTCCAGCGATGGCGGCCCACGAAGCGATCCTGCGCTGTCCTTACGCGACCGAGACAAATATGAGAACCTGATTCTGCTCTGTAGCAACTGCCATGGAAGGATAGATGGTCTGAAGCAAATCTACCCGGCAGAGCGCTTGCAGCGAATTAAGGAAGATCACGAAGCTTGGGTTAGAACGGCTCTCCCTGAGCGCGGTTTTAGCAGGGTTCAATGGAGCGTAGTCAAGCTCCAGGGAGATTTTGCCTTTGATCCATCCACAATTGCCGAAGCTCTCTCTCCTGACCAGGAGAAAGACCAACTACAACTAAGCGCTTCCCCCAGCCGCGGCTCCTGGGCGTCGATTCAAGACAATCTCCGCCGTCTAATTGAGACAGAACTGTTGAAGCAGGACTCCACGTCCTCGCGAATCGCTGTGTTTCCCCTTGCTCCTGTTTCAGCCTGCCTCTTCTCCGGGTACCTCCTCACAAACAGATTGAATTTGCGCGCCTTTCAGTACCATCGAGACGACGCGACCTGGGCCTGGCCTAAGGATGCCCGGCAGCCTACGAGCCCCACTTTTTTAGAGATCGAGGAGTCACCCTCCGCTTCCGCGGAGGTACTCTTCCTCTTCGAACTCACAGCGCCAGTTGACGCGTCCTTAGCAAGATTGAGGATCGGCGGAGAACAGGCCGTCTATAGATGCTCAGTTTCAGATCCCTCAACCGCTTGGCTGAAATGCAAGGCACAACTCGACGAACTGGCTCGAAAAGCCAGGGAGATGTTTGAGCTAGCCTCAACCAGATACCCCCAATCTGGCCGCTGGCACATCTTCTACGCCGGGCCTGCTCCCGGCGCCGTCGTGGTGGGTCAGCAGCTTAACCCGACAATGATTCCTGCAGTCCAACTCTACGAGTTTCAACGCCCGAATCACATTCCGAGCATCCTGATCAAGCCAAGCGACTCCGCGTTGACCCGTTGGGCCTCGAACTTCCTGATCTGAGCCATTGGCACGCATAAGACTGCGCTGCTGGATCAGAACCTCGCAGCCTATCAGTCCCAACAGACGCCCATGTCGCCGGGAGGGACTGTTGCTTTGCGCAAAACTGACGGTCCACTCATCGATGGCCGCAGTCATTTTCGGAATCTGGGCACCCATGACGGCTCTGGCTGTAGTGGACGTAGTCAATCCTGCCAAGGGCCTCGCCACTGGCCAAGACCTGTGGAGGGAATATCGGCGTCCCGAGTCGGCCGGATGGGGTTGCTCCGTCCAGAGATCACCCGGCAAGCGGTTCTGGATGGTCGGCGCGGGCATACCTCCGCAGGTCAGCCACCGGAATCAGAACGCGCTTGCCAATTCTCCTGGTCGGCAAGCGCTGAGTGGCTACTAGATAATCCAGCGCACGCTGGCTGATAGAGAGCAATTGCGCGGCATCCCGCCGGCTCAGCAGCAACTTCTCTTCAGCGCGAATTGGCGGTTTCTTGTCAGCATATGGTTGAGAACGTGGAGACAATTCCATAATGAGCCATTCACCTTTCCAACTTGTTGAGTTGCACTTGATTTACGCCCGGTCTCACCGAACGCGCCAACCATACAGCTTCCCTTCCTCAGCCTTGGGGTAACACACCCCGGAATCCAATTTCCAGCCAGGGCGATCACAGGCGGCCAAATGCTCCAAATCGCCGGCTTCCCAAAGCTCGTATGCCCGCAAACCATCCGCAGAGAGCGCCCATGACGCTGCGAGATGCCCCTCGACGCCAGCATTGAAGCCACGAGCACGACCGTGATCGAAACCCAGCCAATAGCCGAAACCAAAGACGGCCGCGAGCATGAACAACCCAGCCGCTGAAGCAATCGCGGCCCATTTCAGCAGATCACGCAGGCCCTTCTTCGCCGCCACGGACTCGGCCGCACCGACCACGGCATCCGTCAAAGACGCCTGCAAGCGAACCCTGGACGACTCTGCTTCCGCCGCGGCAGACGACCGGATTTTCTCCAGGATCCCCTGCACGGTTACGTTGATCTTTTCCGGAACGGCCTCGTACAGGTCGCTGTAGTGGCCGAGCACGATCATCAAAGCCCACACGGCATCTGTCGGCTCGATCCCGAACTTGTCGGCATGCGACCTCACCCGCTCGCGTTCCGTTTCAGACAGATCCGCCAGCAAGACGCTGTACAGATCGTCACTCGGCCGGATCATCGCCACAGACCTTGTCAAAGATGTTCAGAGCGCATTCCCGGCGCCACCGCTCGATCTCCGCCCGGCTCCCCAATGTTGCCGTTTGCCAGGCTCTTTCAAGCGTCAAGCGACTGCTCTGCACAAGGTTGGTAACGCGCGTAGCAAGCTGAGGAAGGTGTTAGCGCTCATCTGAAAACGTATTTTTCTGAGCATCTGCCGGCGGTTTCTGAGTGGCGATTCGTAGCTTGAGGCGGAGGTAATCGCGGTAGTTTTCCGGGGCTGGATTCTCCTGAAGTTCCTCGATAACGGGGCGGAAGTAGGCGAGCGAGCGGATGGGCGCCAGACGCGGGGAGTCAGCCGGGCGGATCAGTCGGCGCAGCGAGCCGAGCAACAGCGCAGTTTCGACGGTTTCCATCGGCACACCATCCTGATAGAAGTGACGGGCCAGCCATTGGTCGGAGGCACTGATGCGCATGGGCGTGTCGGGCATATCCATATAGAGGGTGACAACCGCCGTCACATAGGCTGTCACCGGATCTGGATGGTTCATCTCTTTCTCCTGCGGCGGGCTGTTGCCTCCTGCTCGCTCTCGCGAACGCGGTAGCTTGAGCCCTCGATGACGGTGACCTCGGCATGGTGCAGCAGGCGGTCGAGCATGGTGGCGATGCAGGCGGCGTTGGGGAAGACTTCGTTCCATTCCTTGAACGGCTTGTTCGTAGTGAGAACGAGGGACTTCTGCTCGTAGCGCTGGTTGATGACCTCGTAAAGCAGGTCGGCGGACTTGTCATCGAAGCTGAGATACCCGACCTCATCGATACACAGTAGCCCTACGTTGGCGTAGGAGCGCAGCTTGCGCAGGCGGCCTTCCGGGGTCTGGCGATGCAAGTCGGTGAGCAGCTTCGAGGCGGTGCGGAACAGGACGGAGTGGCCAGCCAGTACTGCGGCGTGGCAGATGTTCTGGGCGATCATGGTCTTGCCCAGGCCGTTGGCGCCGACCAAGACGAGATTGCGGGCCTCGGGGAGGAAGTCCAGCGTAAGCGCCCGCTCGATAACATCGCGTTCGATACGCGTTGGCCAGGACCATTCGAAGTCGGCCATGGGTTTGAACTTCTTGATCTCGGCCGCACGCAAGCGGCGTTCGAGACTGCGGTGCGCACGTTCGGCCACTTCGATCTGCGCCAGATGATCGAGCAACTGACGCGGCGACCAGCGCTGTTTCGACGCGTAAGCCAGCATGTCATCTAGTTGCGCGGCCACGGCGGTGAGGCCGATCCGTTCCAACTGCTCACGCAGGTTAGGATTCTGGCTCGGGGTCTTCGTCGTGTCGTTGGGCGAGTTCATCGTAGGTCTCCAGATCGTGTGGGCGGACTTCGACACTCTCAGCTTGCGGATGGCGTCTAAGGTCGAGCGGCAACGGTGCGGTGCGATTGGACTGGCGCAGCAGGAACTCGACCGAGGCGGCACGCGGCGTGTTGCGATCAAGAGCCTCGCGAACAGCGCCGCGCATGGCGCGGGCGCCGTAGCGATCGAGCAGCTGAAGCAGATGCGCGATCTGATGCGGGGCCGATTCGCCTTCGGCGAAGGCCCGCTCCAGCAACTCCGCGCTCTCAGGAACAACCAACTCCAGACGGCCGGAGCGCGTCGACTCGTTCGCCTTGCGCTTGGTGCGTAACAGAGCCTGCTGATGCTCTGGATCGAGAACCAACTGCTGCCGGTCATAGCTGCGGCGATGGCGGGCGATCTGGCGTACACCATCGAGGATGCGCACCTCGGTATCAGATGCGGCCAGCGTCAGCTCGCGGCCCACCGCCTCGGGCGGGATCGAGTAGTCGTTGCCGTCGAAGCGCACATAGATGGTCTTGGCCGAGCGCACCGCCACCACGCGATCGGTCGAGAACCCGTGCGCCGGCAACGGCAACAAGCGCGGACGCTCTTCGGCAAGAGCCTCGGCGACGGTGCGATTGCGATCGTCCGGCCAGGGCCGCTGGTGCGCCACCTCGTCGCGCCACTTCAGCGCCTGGCGGTTGCACTCCTCCAGAGTGGTGAACGTGCGCGCCGCCCAAAACGAGTCGCGCACGAAACGTATCGCCCGTTCCACGCGCCCTTTTTGATTGCCGGCTCGCACCTGACAAGGTTTCGGCTCGAAGTGGTAGTGACCGGCCAGCTCCAGCAGCCGCGGGTTGAAATGGATCAGACTGCCGCGCCGCTCCAACACGGCCGATTTCAGATTGTCGTACAGCAGCACTCGAGCTGAACCATGGAACGACGCGAACCCGTTCACGTGGCCGCGCAAAAAGTTCTCCATCGTCTGGTCGAAGAAGAACTCCAGATACAGCGCCCGCGACCAGGACAAGGTCATCACGAAGCAACTCAGAGCGCGCCGCGCGCGGCCCACCATCACCGTGCCGAACGATGCCCAGTCAACTTGCGCCTGTTCACCGACGAAGACATGAAGGCGCAGAAATGCTTCCTGCGGTTGCGGACGCAACCGCGCCACCACACGCCGCACCTGCTGGACATTTCCTCGGAAGCCGCGATCCTCGAGCATCTGGTGCAGCCGCGTGGCGCGAAGACGCGGGTGCGTTTCCAGCGTCTGGCGTACCAGGGGTAGATAAGCATCCAGCATGGTGGCCCGCAGCCGTTCGGCGCGATGAAATCGCTCTACCTCGATGGCGCGCTTTACCGTATCGGGATGAACACCGAGCGCTTGAGCAATCGTGCCCACCTTCCAGTGCTCGGCATAAAAGTAACGGCGGATCTGTACCCGCACCTCCGGATCGATCATCTCTCCCTCATCTGCGAATCGATATGCGCGGAAAAGGATCGATCAGGTGGCCACTGCGGCCGCAGACCATGCAGCGCAGCCAAAAACCTCGCCGCTCACTCGGCCGGACACGCAACCGAACCGCCTCCGGCGTCGTGATCGCTTTTCCACCCTCCGATGGTGAAGGAGATGAAGCCGATTGAGAACCCTGATCCGTCACACTTTTTGTGTGACGGTGGCGGCGATACCGCTTCTGACGGTCGCGATGATCCAGTCGCCCCTCGGCGCTTTGCTGATGACGCCGGTTGGCCGCCCGATGCTGCCGGCGCCGCACCTGGCCGCGACACGCTGCCGTGCAATACTGCTGCCCGCGGTCGCAGCACACGCAAATCCAAAATATCGACCGGCACTCCGGGTTGCGGCAAAACCGCTGCCGGAGAATCACTTCTCCGTGAACCGCCATCCGCGCTTATAGGCGGCTTTTGACAACGGCGCCAGTTCATGCCAAGGTAAAAACAACTCCAGGTTGCCTTCGCTTTGGCATGAAGGCCGCCCATAAAGAACCCCGCTGCTCGATACAGCGGGGTTCTTTTTGATACCGCCTTCTCCCGGAAACACCTTACAACTTCCGGCCTTGCTGACGATGAGCGACTGATGATTGCGCCTTCGGCGCGGATGATATCAACCTTCTCTATACCGGCAACTGCTCAGAAAACTACGCTTTCAGATGATTGATGACAGAAGGTACAACGACAGTCCTTGCTTCGCCTCTATTGACTTCCGCAAAGGCGAATTGTCGTACAACTCGAACAGAGATGGAGCGATTCCGAAGAACTGATTACGAACCACATGAATTCGTCCGTGCGTCACCACGTTCATGTAGTCGGTCAGCATTTCACAACTGTCTCGCTGCTGATTGATGAGGAACAGTGAGATGAAGGGCCAGCCAAATTCATCCAGCTTCTCATCGAACATTGAACCGTAGCGGCTGACCCCTTCATTGTTTCGTGCGGCCGTATTGACGACAACCTCATCGTCCTTGCTCGCGTCCACTATGTCCAGAAGATCCAGCCAGCCCTCGTTCTCATCCAGGTTTACAAGCGAGAACGACTTCACATCCTTCTGGTAGGCTTTGCCGACATCTGGGTTTGCTGTATCGGTCTCTACCAAGGAGACCTTTCGACTTCTCATCTCAAAATAGTCGAGGAGACCGATCGAGCCCACCGACTTCCCCACGCCGCCCTTACTGCCCGTTACGAAGAACACCCTTGCCATACACCTCACTCCTTTCTTAGAGGGTTACGTCCGGCTTCATCTGGAATTGCCCACGCCTTACTTCAACAGTTGGTGACGAGACCGATGTTCTGTTACGAGCGGTTTTTGGTTGCGCTTCTTCCCCTCTCGGCCCCAGCTTCGTCAGGTAGGTTGAGAGGGCGTTGCTCGTGATTACAATGCCGTTCTCTTCAAACACACGCGCCAGCACCTTAAGCGAGTACCCGTTTTCCCGCAACTTCTTCAACTCCGGGTATACGGCTCGTACGATCTCGCCCATCATGAACTTTTCAGGTTGCGGGGGAGGTTCATTACCCTTCTGAGCCAGACGTGTGCGCAAAATCTCAAGCTGTTCCGCGGTAAGTATTTGCGCCTTGCGTCGCTCCCTTTCCATCACCTCTCCTCATTCCCGTCCTTACCAACAGGATGTACAAACTCTAACACAGAATTGACAGCAGATGTGTAATATTGTAAAGTCGGAATCGTTAAGAGGCACGGCAAGGTGCGCGCTGTATATACCAAAACTCCCTGCGGTCGTTTCGGCATATCCACCGGCCTAAACACAATCCGCTTCGCTACTCGTGTTTGGGCCTGCGCATCTTGCTCAGGGCTTCGCCCCGAGACCCCAGAGGAATCCTGCAATGGCCAGACCGAAGCAGAAAGAGCATCGCCAAGGGCAGCTCATCAAGCTTCTTTCGGAAGAGAAAGAGATCATTCAACGCAACGCGTACATAGCCGGCCTAACAGTCAGCGAATACATGCGAAGATGTTCCCTCAACAAGCGGCTTCATTCGCGAATAGACGACAAGGCGATCAACCGCTTAAGCACCCTATGCGGTCTCATGAAGCATCTGCTGATGCAAATTGTGGACCATCCACACGAGGACGAACTCAGGCGCGAACTGAATGCGATTCTTGCCAGGATCACCGCAACACTACGAGCGGTTGTCCGCAATGACGAAGACTCGGAATGATCGCCAAACGGGCACATTCCGACAATGATTCAGCGAGTAATTTCCGACGATTGGACGACTTAACCAACATCGTGGTCGATGTATCGGGAGGCAAACCGGCTTCGTACAAACGCAACTACTCCCCTCGTACAAGAGCACCGAATCTGTCCCGAGCGCGACAGAATGGCCCGCAATCCTTGACATACGCGCGCAGCAATTCTCTCCCACATCAGGAGCAATACAGCTCAGCACTTCACAGAAACACGACTTGTATCAGTGACCACTTTGAAATGTACTGAGGCACCAACATGATTGCCAAAGTCCAACCGAGCAAGCGCAGGTCCAGAAGTAGTTTCAAGAGGTTGCTCAACTACCTCACGACAGAGCGCGACGCAACTACCGGCGATACCCGGCTGAGAGGAGATGTCGTACTATCCGGCAACCTCGTCGGTATCGACACAGCAGCAGCCGAGATGAAAGCGCTTGAATTCTTCAACCCACGTTGCCACGATGCAGTGTTCCATTACGAACTGGCATGGCCTCCAGGTGAACGTCCGTCTCGTGCAAAGTGGACCGATGCTGCCTTACACACACTGAAGGAACTTGGGTTCGACAAACACCTGTACGTTATCGTCGCTCACGACGACAAGAAGCACTTCCATATCCACATCATGGTGAACAAGATTCACCCTATAACCTACAGAGCCCATACGCCATCTTTCAGTTGGCTGACTCTCGACGCCGCAGCACGCTTTCTTGAAGCAAAACATGGTTGGGCGCACACAGATGGTCCGACACGGTGGGATGAGGAATCGAAACAGGCCGTGCGCATTTCAAGGTCCGAACGTAATGCGCTTCGAACGGCCCGGCAACAGCCGACAGGGGCAGCAGCAAAGTTTGAACATTATCACGATGAGGAATCTCTGCAAACCTACGTCCGGCGGGAAGTGGCCCCAACTGTCGGGAAGCTCCTGACGCGACAGAATGTCGCCTGGGATGACCTCCATCGCCTTCTGTCGAAGGCCCACCTCAGACTCGAAAAGGGGGAGAAGGGCGGATATACCGTCCTCGCTGTCGATTACGACATCCGGGTAAAGGCGTCCGACGTATTCCGCAACAACTTTGCGGGAAAAATCAATCGCCAGAACACTGAGGCGGCTCTTGGGGCCTGGACTCCCGCCTCAGCTTCCGGTTATGAGGCCGATCAACAGACTGTTCGAACTCCCGTTCGTAATAGCGCACTGAGGGAAGAACGCAAGGCGCAACGACGCGCCGACCGAGATTCCCTGATGGTGGATTATAACCAGTATCGTAATCGCCAACGGGAAGTGTGCAAGGGCCTGACCGCACAGGGGAGAGAGGCACGTCAGCAACTCATTCTCAATCTCCGCCTGAGAAAGAAGGAAATTCGCGCGATGGCTGTGCCGTGGGCAGCCAAGAAAATACTGTTGTCGCAGGTAACAGCTCAATCGGTCATAGAGATGAGGATTCTGAAGGCGACCGTGCAGCAAAGACGACACGAACAATTCCCGAGAGATCTCCGAACCTGGGTTGCTGATCGCGCCGGCGAAGGAGATGCACGGGCTGCCGCCCAACTTCGAGGATGGCGCCATGCGGATCAGCGTAATCAGCGACAACTCGATGCAAGGCTGGAAGCAAGTGCGCTTCATATCGGGCCGCCACCAGAGGACAATCAGAAATCCGACTGGGCAGACTTTGTGCAGCAAAGGATTGCGGCTCAACGGAGGGAACAGAATCTCGCCCAACAGATCGCCGCGACACGCATCTGGACGATCGACCGCAAAACAGGCGACGTGTCGTACCTGCTCAACGGCAGAGTCTCAGTCATCGACCGCGGGCGCCTTGTGACCGTTCTCAACCAGGACGATGCAGCAATCGTCTTTGGGCTGGAGATGGCCGTCCGGAAATACGGATCGCGAATTGCCTGTACCGGAACAGACCAATGGAATCAGGCAGTAGCCAGAGCGGCCGTCCAATACGGCATCTTCGTCCAATTCACCGATCCGGATATGCAACGCGCCCTCGACTGGGAGAGGCAGATGGCCAATCCTCTTCAACTTCGGGCTGCCCGGTTGCATTCGATCGAAACCAGGCTCAGGACAGATGAAGCCGATGATCTGCTCTTCACCGATGAAACCGAGGTTCAGGAACTGCTCTCATGCCTCCAGCCAGCCGCTCATGCTCACCAAATGCTGGAGATTCTGAAAACCTCCGAAGCTCCAGACCCAAAAGTCAACGTAGCTGGGAACCTTACCCTGACGATTCTCGCGACTTCCCAAGGTCAACGCACCTTCAAAGTCTCCGTCCATGATGGAAGGCGCCAGGAAATCATCGACCGGGTCGTCCAGCTTCGCCAGGCGACGCAGTGGGGCGTGCACCAGAACGTCAGGACCCGCACGCGCGAAACAGAGGGCCGGTAAGAAAATGACCGAAGAACAGATGGCATTCGCTCTCACGGAGCAGTTTCTGCCTCAGTTCACCATGTGCAATCCCGACCAGAATTCACGAACGCCCGCGCATGCGGAACAAATCCCGCAATATACCCAGGCGGCCATGACCATCTTCGACGATCCCATTCGCCCCATCACGATATGGGGATATTCTTCGGCCTTCAATCCCCTCGCCTTCGTCGAAACGATCCTACCCCCCAATCTCCACTACCTGCTTCAATCCGGCCAATTCCTTATCGATCCAACCAGAACCGTCCTGACTCAGGCTCCAGTCTTGTTCGACCTCAACTCCGAAAGCGCGCAACTCAAAATCCTTGCCGCTTACGGGCATCCCAACCGTTGGCTCAAATCGAGCCGCGATCTCAAGCGATACTTGTACGACCCTTCCAGCGCTATACCGTTCCCAGCCGATCGCTTCTTCCACGAGCACGTCCCGCTCACATCTACTGCGCTGCAGCTCAAAG
>CAVSQE010000013.1:0-213479 GCA_963729915.1 uncultured Acidobacteriota bacterium
AACACCAAGGACGCCGGTGGCTTTATGCTTCCTGTATGGCGATTGACGATCCGATCCAAGCTCTCAACAAGCAGCTTGAGCTAGAGGACGCCTCGGCCTCTCCTATCACGAGGGCCGTGATCGATCTCGTCAAATCTCTTCCGTTGCCATGGCCACTCAACACCGCAGTGAATAAGATTTCGGAGAACATGGCGACGGATTCAGAGCATCGGAGAGAAGTACTACTTAAAACGATCTGCGAGGAAATAGCCCGATTAGGCACGAGGAAGGAAATCCAAGAGTTCCGAGCGCAGATGACCCCCGAGCAGCTAAATGAGCGCACGGATACTTCCGCAAGGCTGCTGGTGGACGGAGCCCGGAGAGCGTCAGTTACTCGATCGATCGAACGTGTTAAACGCATCGCCGTCATTATTGCTCACGGAGTAACAGAGCCGAAAGACGTTGACGAGGATGAGATCGAAGAGATGATGCGCATCGCAGGAGAACTCGGCAATCAGGATATCGCTCACCTGAGGGAGATTGTTGGTATTAACGGCGATGCTCTCAGGCGCAATGGCCGAATCGGACGATATGACGCATTCAAGCTATGGGAGCGCGGTCGCTGGGGGACTAAAATCGACCCCGAGATTGATAGCGTGTTCAGCAAGTTGGAAAGCTATGGCCTAGTTGCCCGCATCCCTCCACCGAACAATCTAAATATCACGGCAGACTTTCAGAACCGCTACGTGCTACTACCCAAGGGCCTTCGCTTCTCTGAACTGATTGATCCCGTGGCATAAAACAGGCTGATCCCTCAGGGGGTCGTATTTCGAGCCGACTTCAGTGCCATGAGAAACATGCTTCGCGCGTGGGACATCGAGCAGGGCCAAACGCTGCGGAATGGGCGTCGCTGACTTCCTCAGTCAATCGCGCGACAGACAAATTGATCCGACAAGAGGTCCTTTTCCCGTCGGCATTTCCAGTCCGAGGTCGTGTTCCGGTTGACACCGCCCCAAAACTCCACCGGGATGTTGTGCCTCGCATTTGCCGTCGCGTCACAATGGACAACGCTTACCCGACCCTTGAGATCTGGATATGTTTGGCAGGTCCGCTCTTCGTCGGGTAGCCAGGACGAATCCATGTCGGTGTCCACTCGGATCGTAGTTGACCAATAGCTGTGGGTTTTTGCGTCCTCGTCTCGTTTCTTCTGCTCCTGCTCAGCGCACCTTCCGTCATCCTTCCACCAGAACTTCCCGTGATCGAACGAAACAATTGTTTGGTTCTCCGTAGAAATCGAACAGTCGTAGGGATCGTTGGCCCCACCTGCGAAGTTTAGTTGCGCCCTAGAGTAGGATTCATCCCTGGCATGGGACCGCGAGGCGCCTCCCTCACTAGTATCTGTGGGAGAATTGAAGTCTTTTGGATCAACGAGCATTATCACGGGAATTGAGACGACAAATAAGATTACCCCCGTTGCGACCCAATCTGAGGCTCCCGGATTTGGGTGGTTGAATGCTAGCGCTGTGAAAGCCTTGAAGCACTTGGCAATCAGCCCCACTAGATCCTCCAAAGACGGCTATTGTTCCCAATTCTAATACGGCCCTTGCGCGGCCCCCGCTGACGATCCCTACCCCGCTGGTGTAAATTGAGTTGGCATTAAATTCGAGTGGCGAAAGAGATTTCCGTGATTGCCTCAAGACGTGCATTCCTCAAGACCTCCGTCTCCGGCGTCTATTGCCGCCGGGTTCCCCGCCATCGTTCCCAGCTCGGTCTTCGGCGCGACCGCGCCTTCCAATCGCATCACCATCGGCGCCATCGGCGTGGGCCGCATCTCGCGCGGGCACGACATGCCGGGAGTGCTGCAATTCACCGGCGTCGCCGGCCGCGACAATCGCATCGTGGCCGTCTGCGATCTCAGTGAGGAGCGCGTCGCGCTCGGCCAGAAATTTGTGAACGACGCGTACACGAAAAAGCTGGCCAAGCCTTACACCGGCACGCGCGGCTACTCCGATTACCGCGAACTCCTCGCCAACCATGAGATCGACGCCGTACTGATTTCGACACCCGATCATCAGCATGCGCGGCTGGCCGTCGCCGCCGTGACCGCGGGCAAGGATGTCTATCTGCAGAAGCCGGCGTCGCTCACCATCCGCGAAGGGCGCACGATGGCCGATCGCGTGAAGGCCAGCGGCCGCATTCTCGAAGTCGGATCGCAGCAGCGCTCATGGAAGCAGTTCGCGCGCGCCGTGGAGTTGGTGCGCAACGGCCGCATCGGCGTGGTCGAGCGCGTTGAAGTCGGCCTTCCCGGCGACCCCTCCGGTGGTAATCCGCAGCCCATGCCCGTGCCGAAGGGTTTCAACTACGATGCCTGGCTCGGCTCAACGCCTGAAGTCCCATACACCGTCGATCGCGTCATGCCCGAGAAAGGCTTTGACCGCCCCGGATGGCTGCGCATGGAGCAATTCGGCGCCGGCATGATCACCGGCTGGGGCGCGCATCATGTCAACACCGCACACTGGGGCATGGACACCGAGCTCACCGGCCCCGTCGAAATCTGGGGCCAGGCGCAGTTCCCCACCGAGGGCCTCTGGAACGTGCACGGTCCCTTCAAAACCTACGGCCGCTACGCCAACGGCGTGGTGATGACCACCTCCGGCGATTTTGAAAACGGCATCAAGTGGATCGGCGACAAGGGCTGGATTTTTGTCTGCAGAGACACCGGCACGACACCGACAGCATCGCTCGGCGCTCCAACGGCGCCAATCCTTCCGCTACGCGCGAGCGACCCGAAGATTCTCGATTCAGTGATCGGCCCGTCGGAATGGCACGCCTACACATCCGAGGACCAGCATGGCAATTGGCTCGATTGCATCCACTCGCGTAAAGCGCCCGTGGCGACAGCCGAGATTGGGCATCGCGCCTGCTCCACCTGCCTGCTGCACTGGATCGCCATGAAAACGCAGCATCGTATCTACTGGGATCCGAAAACCGAAACCATCCTGGGTGACGACATCGCCGCAAGTCTCCTCGCGCGGCACCAACGGCATCCGTACGAAATTGTCTGACTACGGCCGGGATAGGGCATAGGCGAGCTCTCCGACATTGAATTCCCTGCGCTCCACCTTGCCGGGGATTCTCTCGCCCAACCAAATGGAGATCAAGGCGACGCCGAACCCGCCGAAAACATCGATGATGTAGTGCCACTCAAGCAGGATGAGAGAGGGCAGCAGCAAAGTCACGTAGATGCCAAGCGCGACCAGGCAGATCTTCCTCCAGCGGCGCAGGAACCATATGGAGATAAGCGGAAGCGCAGCGTGGAGACTGGGAAAACTAATGTAATAATCGCCAATTCCCACATCGCGCACATCTGAAGTGAGATTGTGCGCCCACAACTGTTTCATCCTCGCTGTAAGGACCTTCTGCGTCTCGAAGGCTCCCAGGGAATGTGCGTACGTCGGCGCCTTGACGGGATGAATTGAATACGGACCCTTTGCCGGAAATGCGAAAAACACCAGCAGTGCGATGGTGTAACACAACAGGAAGGTGCGCACAAGCTTCATTGCGTACTTTCGTCCCCCTAGTAATCCGCATAGTATGAGCGACGCGCCAATCCGGCTCCAAATGCTGAAGTAGGCGAGATTTTCGAGCTCAAAGACAAACCGCGGAAGATGGTCCAAACTCCATTGGGAGATTCTGTAGGCACCGGTGTGGAAGATGGCGTTATCGAAACTGCGGAAGGCTGCGTCATAGGTCCCTCCGTAACGAATCGCGACCGATGCATGATTGAACGCGAAAACTGCGACGAGGCCGCAAAAAAGGTAAAAAGCAGGCACAAGAATATCCAGCAGGCTCGACCGGGCACGACCCTTTCGACGCCGCAAGAATTCAACCAGCGCCAGTCCATCGATCAACACAATCAGGCCCAGGCCAGGGCCCCACGCCCAAATGGTGACGGCCGCATTAACCAGAACCAGCGCCAGGAACGGCTTCTGCCGCAGTCGCCCAAGAAGGGGTGCCACCGTGACGCCCCACGGCAGTCCTATGATGGCAAATAAAATGGCTATGAAAACTGCACCGGGGAGCATGCAAAGGTAGCCGCCGCCGAGCGCCACGAAGTCGAATTGAAAGGGGAGGCGAGCCATCTTCAGCGCGGGAAAGGTGAGGCTCAAAAGAAGGCAGATAATAAAGTAATCGAATGGCAGCACTGCAGCCTCGGCCCTGGAGCCGGACAGCTGATCGCGACTCGTGCCGCGAAGAGGTTCCCCCGGGCACGATTCTTTGCGTAAGCAGAGTAGAGAGAGCGACACGGTTTTCATGCCTCATCTGGCGAAAATTTGGTGGTAGGGGCCCGTAAGGTCGTCAGGCTCGCGTAACTTGGCCCTTGCGCTGCAGCGACCTTCTGCCATAGTTTGGCAATTGCGCGCGATCGCGTCCATACAACTTCGAAGCCATATCGCCTCCTTTTGAATCAATAGGATAGAGAATATGGTAAATATGGTAGCGCTACCGGGAATCGAACTGGGACCTTGAGATTAAGAACCTCACGTCCAAACTTCTGGACGAGAACGCCCGCGTCCTACCCAGAGTATCCCGAGGACACGCTCGACCTCACGTGCGAATCGAACTCTTCCCCCAGCATCGCCGCATGGGCTCAATTTCATCAAAGATTTCAAACACTTTTCTGACATAATTCTCCGGAGTCAGACCGACCACTCTTCGCAGGCCGCGGTCGATCAACTCCGAGCGTTTGATCGGATCGTCGACAACGCGCGCCATTGCTTGAGCCATATCGGCCGGATCTGCCGGATTGAAAAGGATCGCCGCATCGCCGAGCTGTTCTTCAGCTCCCTGCACGTGCGATGCGACCACCGGGCATCCCACGGCGAAGGCTTCCAACGGCGGAAGGTTGTCCGGCCCAAAGAACGTTGGGAAGACCATCGCTTCGCTTTGAGCGTAGATTGCCCGCAAATCCTCATGCGGCAAAAAGCCAAGAACATGAACAAATGCTGAGAGTTCTAACCGGCGAATCGTGCTCGTGACATGATCTAGATTTCCTTGGTCGCTGCCAGTGAGGACCAGGTGCAGAGGCAAAGGATGGCCGTTGTTGTAACGCTGAAGAGCGAGAAGCAAGTTGACGTGATTCTTGTGGGCCCAAAATTGTGCCGGATAGAAGACAAAACGTCCGGGAATTCCGTATTTCGCCCTGACATTCTCGGTAGGATCGGTCGGTTTCCGAAAGCGATCATCGACCGGAAATGGAATAACGCGCACGTTATCCGGCGATACGCCGTAAAAGCTGACAATTTCGTTCTTGCCTACATTCGTTCCTGTCAAGACGCGACACGCGCGCGGTAACAGCCTGCGATAATTGTCCTCCCTTTTTTGCCACTCCCACACAGTGATGCTGACCTCTGGGAAAAGTGGAAGGCAGCGATGCGCCAGGTCCCAAACCGTTGCGATATATGGCACCGGCACGGGACGCGCTATGGGCATCATATGCCAGAGAACATCGATCTCCTGTTGCAAAACGGCCTGTTCCACTGCGTCCTGTTCCGGCTGCGGTTTCGGTTGAGTATTGGTTAATTGCTGGACAAGGCGCTGACCCCGTCGCCCAGCCCGCTGAAAAAGAGACGCAGGCCGTTGCTGGCCTTGAATTTCTTTCAGTAAGACGATTTCGTGAGGACTGGATACGGCGCTTATTGCGCCCAGAATTGCACTTTGGTACGCGATGCCCCCGCCGCTCGTCGCGCTGATATTGCCGGCTCTTATGCCCACACGCATGTGCGAATATTAACTCCTAAAACACCAGTTCATTCATAGCAGTGACGACCGCATCCGCCTGGGTCTCGCTCAAAGCCACCCCACTCGGAATGTAAAAACCACGGCGGGCGAGCCGTTCCGCAATGGGATGTGCTTCGCCGGCAAACAGACCCATCTTCTTGAATACTGGTTGCTGGTGCATCGGCCAGAAAAACGGACGGGTTCCAACGCCCACCTTAGCAAGTCGCCGCATCGCCTCCGCTGCATCAAAAGGCACCCCATCATCAAGAACAATTCCGTAGACCCAATAAATGTTTTCGGCGTAATCAGTGGACGCCAAAGGAAGCTGCAAACTTTTTATTCCTTTGAGGCGATGCGTATAGTACGCCCCCATCTTTCGTTTTCGCGCCACAAACTCGTCCAGCCGCTCCAGTTGCGCCACGCCAATCGCCGCCTGCAGATTGCTCATCCGGAAATTCCAGCCCAGCTCGTCGTGCACAAACCGCTGCTCTGGCTTGAAGCAGAGATTTCGGAACGAGCGGCACCGTTCAGCCAGTCGCTTATCGTCGGTGAGCACCATCCCCCCTTCGCCGGTCGTAACCAGCTTGTTGGGATAGAAGCTGAAGGTGCTGATATCGCCGAAACTGCCGCAGGGCAGCCCCTTGTAGGTCTGGCCGTGCATTTCTGCCGCGTCTTCGATCACGCTCAGGCCATGCTTTGCCGCGAGCGCCAACACAGGATCCATGTCGACCGGCAAACCGTAAATGTGAACCACCATGATCGCCTTGGTACGCACAGTAATACGCTCCGCAACTTTGGCGGCAGAGACGTTCCAGGTATCGGGCTCGCAATCCACGACCACCGGCTTGGCGCCCGCCCGTACCACGGCCGCCGCACAGGAAATGATCGTGAAGGCCGGCAGGATCACTTCGTCGCCTGGGCCAATGCCGAGTGCGGCCACGGCAAGATCGAGGGCAGCCGAGCCATTGCAGACAGCCACCGCGTGAGCGCGTCCGACGCGCCGAGCAAACTCTTCTTCCAGGCGGGATACAAACGGTCCTTCCGACGATATCCAACCCGTGTCGATGCACTGCGCCAGATAGGCCTTTTCGTTGCCATCGAGAAGAGGTTCGTTGACGGGTATCCGCATGGTCAGACCGCCCTCAGCACGGCGCAGACGCCCCAGGTCTCCGTCGATGGCGGAGCGCCCGTTACAAATTCCTCTGCCGCTGCAAATGCAAAACCTGTGGCTTGTCCGATCTGCTCAATTTCCGGAAGGAAGAGATAGCGCATGGGATGGATTTCATCCAGGTCGTAGGAGCGGCCCTCTGTCTTGTCAGAGATGGCAACCCGGAAATGCACATCGACGCGATTCTGCGACACATCCCAGCTCGGCTCCGATCGCCGCCGCACTGTGAGATGTTCGTCCTCGAAGGTTTTTTCCCGCACCGAAGGTTTTTGCGCGATCACCGCGGGGCCGTACCAGAAATCGAAGAGGAAAGGCGCGCCGGCCGCGACATGCGCACGCGCCGTGCGAAAGGTCTCAATCAGATCCTCATCGCTCACCTGATAACTGATCACGTGATACAAGGCGATGACGGCATCGAACCGGCGTTCCAGCCGGACGGACCGGATATCCCCGCGCTGACACGTGAACCCGGGCGTTTCTTCGCCCGCGCTGGCCAACGCGATCATGGTTTCGCTCCGTTCGAGACCGAACACCGTATACCCGGCATTCGCAAGCAGGCGGCCGTGCCTGCCTGTGCCTGACCCCAGTTCCAGGACTGCGCCCGCCGGTACGCCGAAACGGACCAGCAAATCGTGGACGTAGGCAGTTTCGCCCGAATAGTCCTTGTCACGATAGAGAAGATCGTAGTAACGCCCGTATTCGCGAAAAACGCTATCGGTCAATTTCCGGGCCCCATTCTCAATGTTCGACGGCAGCCGGCCTTCGAAGCACGTCTTGTCCCCCTCGCCGGCATAAGGCCCCTGCTTGACCTCAATCATCTCCAGTTCTTCCAGCACTTCAAAGCCATGACCGCCCTGGATCAGCAAAATCACATCGCCGGCGCCAAGAATGCGGCTTTCGAGATACCGCTGCTCCGCGTCAAAGAAGTTGACGCGGAGCTTCCCTTTGCGGATAAACAGGGTTTCCTGCGTGAACTGAACTTCGCGCTTCACCGGATTATGGACATGCGGTGCGATGAGCTTGCCCGCGGGATGCCGCATGAAGGCGAGCTGCTGGGAGAATTCATCCGGTGTGAAGAACCTGATTCCTTCCTCCCGGTAGCGATAGCTGATGATGATCGCCAATAGTTCGCTACCGTTTTGGATGTGCTCCACACCAGACTCAATCTTGACGCCCAATGTTTCCAAGATGAATTCCTCCTTGAAGTGCCGCTGGGATTGCTACCAAATCTTAGTCCAATTGTCGGACATCCGGGACATTCCCCGGCGGCCCCAATTTACCTTATAAAAATCATCCCACTGTTATCGACGTGCGCGTAGGGCATCGCAAACTGACCAACCAGCTTAAAGCCCCTGTCCTCGAACCACCCGACAAGAGTGTCGCGACTGAACTGCCATACCGCAAACGACGCCCCATATATGGTTGGCGCATGCTGGACGAATATTTCGTGCTCTTCGACCTGGGTGGAGCGCGACCCGATCCAGGGCGATGACCGTTGCGCCGCCGTCGATGACATATTCGAGGATTTCAAACGGATTCGAAACATACTGAAGGGAGCCACTGAATAGAACAGCATTGGATATCGGCGCTTCCTGTATTGAGGGAAAGAACTTCAATTCGCTGGTTTGTAAATGCTGCATCCCGAGCCTTGCAAAAGCCTCTGTCTCAACAATATTCCAAGTGGCCGGGATCGATCCGAGGCTTCGAAGAATGCGGCGATTTTGGAAGTAGCTCGTTCCGAGCTGGCCACCGACATCGACGACATTCACAGAATCGTATCGCGATAGTATTAGACACAAAAAAGCTAAAATTGTCGGCGAATAAATGATGTTCGTCATTACGACGCTATCCTGCTGAAACTCAGCTAAGCCATCTCTGACTTTCAGCGCAGCGTCAAGGGTTCTATGGAGCACGCTGGGCGAATCCCAGCCTTCAGAGTGGGAGGCAGAAACGGCATCAGCCCATGAAGGAAACGGCCCTTCAAATTCAGCCCATGGGGGAATCAACCCTTCGAACCCTGGACCCGATCTCCGCGCCATACGCGATCTTACCCAGTGCGCAACTTGCCAGAGAACGGGCGGCGTCAGCATCTTTAATGCTGCCTTTGGGCTGTCGATCTGGAGGAACCGTGTTGTCATTTAGATAGTATGCTCGAGCGGTCGTTCCATCCGAGGCCGGATTGAGAAGCAGATGTTCGCCAGTGCCGGTTACGATTCCGATACCCTGCGCGAGCGGCTGAAGAAGCGCGCCATCGAACTTCCCCAAGTGAAATACATTGTCCCACACGAACGCCTGCCCCGGTATCGGCTTCCGCGTTTTTTACCGACGCTCTGAAACTTGCCTCAATAGGACGCAAGACACTGAGCTTCCTCCTGGCGTATCCGCGTACAAAGGTGCCCATGTTACGTGGGAACCAATGCTTGGATATCCGGGCGCACAAAGGCCCCCCCGCGACAAGACTGTCCCAGCGCAGTTCAAAAGGCGAGATCGGTTTGGGAAGGCTTTACAGATCAGAAGGATGGAAGAGACTTGGTAGCGCTACCGGGAATCGAACCCGGGTTTTAAGATTGAGAATCTCACGTCCTAACCCCTAGACGATAGCGCCACAACTTGTGCGGGGAGGCCCGCGAATGCGGGTGCCTTCATGATTTTAACAAAAACCGGGATCGGGACCAACAGGTCAGCCCCAAACGAAAAACTGCGCCTCAGAGCCCCAGCTTGCGCACTTCATCGTTGTAGTATTTGCGGTACAGAATGTCCCACTCCTGCGAGCCTTCCATGATGATCTTGCGCTGGTTGGCGATCTTCAGCCGCGCCGCCGTGTCGATCCTCGCCTCTTCCGTGAGCAGCGTCTCCAGCTCTTTGCGCGCCTCCTGCCGGATGGTGTTGCGATCCTCGAGGAACCCCACCTGGTCGATCTCGGCCAGCGTGTCGGCCACGGTGTGGGCCAGCTTGTTGAGCTTGTCGCGGCTGATCCTCATAGCACCGCCTTGTACTTCTTGGCTAGCTCGTTCTTCACCTTCTTGAACATCTCCGCATATTGCGCGCCGCTCTTGCGCATCTCCTCGGAGTACGCCTCGAGAATTACGCGCACCTCATCGTTGATGCGGTCTTCGAGCGAAAGCTCGTCGAACAAGCGCTGCATTGACGCGCTCTTCTGTCACCTTCATATCGCTGGAGGTGATCATCTTGGCGTCAATCAGGTGCTTGACCGTGCGGCGGGCGAGATACCCAATGTAGTCACGAGAAAAAATCATGGGTTAAACGTCAGGATACCGCATCAACCCGCCAGTTGTCAGGGGCCAAGGGAAGAGAAGTTCTCGGCCGCCTGTGGCCAATGCGAGTGCGAGTGTGCTTGCATCTGTCCGGCGCGCGCACACCCTCACTCCACACTCCTCCCTGGTCCCTACGTCCCTGCCCTATGCGGACAGCTCTTGGTATTCACGCACGCGTCAGCCAGGCGCAACCGCTCCACGGGCCGCCCACCCACCAGGTGCTCTGTCACAATCTCTTCCGCGTCTTCCGGCTGCACGTGCCCGTACCAAACGGCGTCGGGATACACCACCACTGTGGGCCCATGCTCGCACTGGTCCAGGCATCCGGACTTGTTGATGCGCACCTTGGCGCCCAGTCCGGCCTCGCGCGAAAGTTGCTGCAAGCGCGCGTGCAGCGCGCTTGTTCCATCGCGGGTGCACGAGGGCCGCGGCGCATCGGCGGGGCGAGTGTTATGACAGACAAAAACGTGACGTTCAAATGGGGGCAAGCGGAAAACCTCCTAGGTCCAATCAATTTCGGTCCGGCTGATTCCAGACTAACGTGGGTGCCCCACATCTCGAATTTGAGGTGTGGGAAAGCACAAACCCCAACCTGCAGGCTTTACGTCAGAGCGCGCCCTTGCGCTTTCCACAACCCGTATGCCCACCCCGGCCCCATCTGCGAGAATGGGTGTCTAACGATGAGTACGGATAATCTACTTTCGCTCAAAGACGATATGGTGGCCTTCATCGAGGGTCATGGCATGCACCGCCTCCCCGGCTATGTCACCGACGACATTCCTTCAGTGCTTTGGGAGGGCCACGGCAATATCGACGCGTGGAAGGACTTTGTGGAGATGGCCAAGCACGTGGGCTCTCCCTTCGTCACCTTCAGCGAGATGACGCTCGACCACGAGGAGCTCGACGCTCTCATCGAAGAAGCCGGCGAGATGAACTTCCCCGATGAAGAGGCCGCGGAACTGGTCGAGGCCAAGTGGCTGCGCAAGTACGCGGGCAAGCTCGGCTACATTCAGCTCGGCTTCATCTACCAGGGCATCGTCTTCATGCACGAAACCACTACCGAGTGGTACGAGCGCTACCAGTCGCTGCTGGAAAACCTCGAAGCCTTTCACGACATCGTGATCGACGACACGCACTCGCACGACGACGAGGACGAGTAAAGCGCGTGAGCACGTCCCGCGCCGAAAATGGGCCTGGCCCGGCACAACCTGTAATGCCGCAACGCACGATGCCGCGCCAGCGTTGGATCGTCGCTGAGCCGCAGGACGAAGTCTCAGCCGCTCTTGCACGCGAAGCCCGTCTCCCCTTGGTTCTCGCCGAATTGCTCGTCGCCCGCGGCATTACTCAAGCCGTCGAGGCTTTTGCCTTCCTCAATCCCGAGCCCGCGCATTTGCACGATCCATTCTTGATGCTCGGCATGGCCGCTGCCGTCAACCGTCTCGAACACGCCATCGCCTCGCACGAGCCGATTCTTCTTTACGGTGACTACGACGTGGACGGCACCATCGCCGTGGTCCTGCTCAAGACCGCCATCGAGATGCTCGGAGGAGAAGTGCGTTTTCACGTGCCGCACCGCCTCCGCGAAGGCTATGGCATGCAGTCGAGCGTGCTTGAAACCGCGCACGCCGAGGGCGTTCGCGTCGTCGTCACCGTCGACACCGGCATGCGCGCTTTTGCCGAAGCTGAAACCGCGCGGCGGCTGGGACTGGATTTAATCATCACCGATCATCACCTGCCCGATGCGCACGACGCGCTCCCCGCCGCCCTCGCCATCCTCAATCCGAATCAACCGGGATGCCCATACCCTGAGAAAATCGCTCTGCGGCGCGGCCATCGCGCTCAAGCTCGCCCAGGCGCTGCTGGAGCGTCGCGAGCCGGCGCGGGCGCGCGAAAAAACCCTGCCCAGCTTTCTCAAAATGGCGGCCATCGCCACCATCGCCGACGCGGTCCCGCTGCGCGGCGAAAATCGCACCATCGCCGCTATTGGTCTGAGGGAACTGCGCCGTCCCATGGGCGCCGGTCTGCGCGCGCTCTTTGCCGCCGCCGCGCTCGATCCCGCGGCCAAACAGCTCACCGGCTTCGACGTCGCCTTCCGCCTTGCGCCGCGCATCAACGCTGCTGGCCGCATGGACATCGCCTCCGAAGTCGTCGAGCTTTTCTCCACGCGCGATTCGCACCGCGCTGCGGCGAGCTGGCCGAATAAATTGGAGCGCCTCAACCGCGAGCGCCGCGACGTGGAAGCCGCCGCGCTTGCCACCATCGAAGCCCGCCTCGCATCCGACGACGAAATCGCCGCCGATCGCCTCCTCGTCATCGACGGCGACGGCTGGCATCGCGGCGTCATCGGCATTCTCGCCTCGCGCGTCGTCGAGCGCACCGCCAAGCCGGCCATCGTCATCAGCATTGAAGACGGTGTGGCCCACGGCTCCGGCCGCTCCGTCGACGGCTTCGCTCTCCTCGCCGCCATCGAAACCTGCGCCGATCTCTTCACGCGCTTCGGCGGCCACGCCTTTGCCGTGGGCTTCGCTCTTCCCGCGGAAAAACTTCCCGAACTCAAGCGCCGCCTGCGCACCTACTCCGAGCAGCACCTCGCCGCGCGCGAGCCGGAGCGCCTTCTGCGCATTCACGCCGAGTTGCCGCTCGACCGCATCACGCCGGTGCTCGCCGGATGGCTCAAGAAACTCGAGCCGCTCGGCCACGGCAATCCCGAGCCGCTCTTCCTCGCCCGCAACGCGCGCCTGCTCAAAGCGCCGCGCATCATGAAGGCCCGCCATCTCGCGCTCGACCTCGCGCAGGACTCCGCTGCGCTACCAGCAGCGCCGTCGAACGGCTCCTCCAATTCATCGCCCGTCGCCGTCTCTGCTGGTCCGTCCGGCAGCCCCGCGCCCATCAGTTCCATTCGTGCCGTCGGCTGGAACCTCGCCCAGCGCGCCATGGAACTCCAGCTCACCGAGGGCAGCCGCATCGACCTCGCCTATCGCATCCGCGAAAACGACCACCCCGACTTTGGTGGCCTCGAAATCGAAATCCTGGGCATGCAGGCGGCCGACGCGTGATACGAGAAGGACCGATGAAAGAGGCTCAGAAACGTCTAGAGGTCGGAGAAGGGTCCGCTTTTCAGACGGCAAAATGCGTTATTTTTTTTATGCAAAACTCGGGAAGTTTCTTCTCGCGCGAACCACCGTGAGCGTAAACTGCACATCACTGGCAGCCGTGACCACTGTCACTGAGATTCCGCTTAATGGGTGGCTAGCTCGATTGAAGACTGCGGTTCGAAAGAAACCAACCTATGCCGACCAATATCCCCCTTCCAACCTGCAACAACTCGACCGAACCAAAACCTGACAGTCCGGGGTCGATACGGCCAGAAAGACAGCGGCTTCGCGAGGCGAGGTTTATAGCTTGTCTGTTTCTGCTGCTTCTCGCCGCATTCCACGGACCACTCTACCTTCCTCTTTGGACTTTGCTGATCGCTGCAGCAACTGGGCAGAAAGGCGGGTTTAAGCGGCTTTGGCAAATCATGTGCTGGGCCTGTGCTGTGGGCGTTCTCATTAGTTCTCTATTGGTCGTCGCCAACTTGCCAGCCTATATCCGCGGTAACGTGCTCGACTGGATTGCTGCCGGAATCGTGATGTGGCTAATTCCGAGAATATTCGGGTGGGATGAAGAGGGGAGAGTCAACAAAATAGGCCACGCGCTCGCTTGGGTCTTTGGGGCCCTAGCGGGCGTCGAGCTGCAGGCCTTTATTGCGGCCAAGGAGTTTGAACATTGGCAGTCGGTAACGCCGCTCTCAGAACAGGGAATGTGGCGTGAGGCCGGTATGCCTTCAACAGAATTTCTTTTGACTAGATTTATCATATTCTGCGTGGCAGCGACCATTGCCCATCTGTTCGTGCGGATGCGAAAACGCGGAAATCAATTGCCATTTAGATATCTTGGGCAAGAGATAAAGGAACAACAGCAGCTGTCAGACCGTCCCGAAGCGCAGACTCCTACATCGTTGGCGACCTCGACTTCGGCGCGCCCTGCTCCAATCTCCGCTGAAATCATGACGACTTCTGGGGATTCGATGAGTATCCGAACCGGCCCGACGTCACCGCCCGAGTCACGAGAACCTGCAAAATCAAGCACGAACGCAGTGACACTAGATAAGCCCCAATTGAAAGAACAAGAACTCACCCCGAAGCCGGTCCCGAAATTCTTGAAGTATGGCGTCATCGGCGTGGGCTTAGTCGTTGCCCTTGTCATTGCCTTTTTCGTCATCTGGTTGTCAAGAGGACGGATGCCTAGTGCTGGAAAGGACGCCGCCAAACATTTGAACCCGAATTCTCAGAGCGTTCCCTCGACCGCTGCTCCAGACACAGCAGGGCGGCAGGTCAACTTTCACCCAATTGCGTCTACTGGCTTTTGGCTAGGAGAGCCGGGGAAACCCCTTCTTCGACAGCCTGGCTCTGGCGAGTACGGCGAGCTCACTGAGGTCGGGGTATATCTCGATACGGACGGCAAGACGACTTATCTGGCTTCTCCAGATGACCCCAAACGTATCTACCCCATGACAGATTTGGGCCGAGATTATCTGGTAATCGAAGTCCTGAATATAGGGGAATGGGAACGTTACGTGCCAGAACATCCCAATACGGAGAAGACGCTTGTGGTTCAGGCCCTATGCAAACAAGGGATTCCTGTACTCGCGTTCGAGGGCGCACCGGGCGACCACATGACGCCTGCTGACGATGTGGCTCTGTCTCCCGCATGTAAAGTTTTCACGCCAGACTCTCCCCCTGCCCCTGCTCAAGGAGGCGATGCAACTCCGACACCTCACGACATTATTCGGAACTGCACGGTCGACCCCCATGTGAAGACTGTCACTGCGGAATTAGCTGAGGGCACGCAAAGTGAAATGTCCCTATACGACTGTGGAACCTGGGACAAGTTCTTGATTGTATCCAATCAAGACCGGAACGAATTGTGCTCTGTGGATTTCACTCTTGCATACGTTGACGACGGATTTAACATTGGGCTCGCCTCTTCAAGAGCGACTATCTCGACCACGGTCTTATCGGCTTCGGGAGGCAATTCTGCACCGTGGACGGTCGTACTCACTATTGAGAACGGAAAGTTGACTGCGACATCGGACGACAACTTTTCGCCGAAGGTTGAATGCGAACGTTGATACTCTTTGAGCGTTGGGGCCTCATTGACGGCCGTGAACCACTTCTACAGCTGGCAGCCAAGTGTCCCAACTGGCTTGCCTTTCCATCTCTTTGACTGATCCGGCTAACGACTGTCCCAGCCGCTCATGAGCGTTGACTCCCCGGTCAAAAACGAAGGCCCTCCGCATCGCGGAGAGCCTTTATATATCCTCTTCGAAACTGCAGCACCGGAAAGCCTCGCCAAGCCGGATCACCGACGCTGCCGCTGACTCGCCGACTTGCGGTTGTTATCCCACCACTTCAATCCCCATCGAGCGCGCCGTACCCTTGATGCTCTTCACCGCCGCATCGATCGACGCCGCGTTCAAATCCGGCATCTTCTGCGTGGCGATCTCGCGCACCTGCTTCTCGGTCACTTTGCCCTTCTTTTCCTTGTTGGGCGTGCCCGATCCCTTGTCGATTCCCGCCGCCTTCTTCAGCAGTACCGCCGCCGGAGGCGTCTTGGTGATAAAGCTGAAAGTGCGATCCGCGTATACCGTGATGACGACCGGAATAATCAGCCCGGCCATCTCCTTGTTCTGCGTCTTGGCGTTGAACTGCTTGCAGAACTCCATGATGTTGACCTGCGCCTGACCCAGCGCGGGACCGACCGGCGGCGCGGGCGTTGCCTTGCCGGCTTCAATCTGCAGTTTCACGTAGCCGGTAATCTTCTTGGTTGTTGCCATCGTAGGATTCCTTCAAAACCAGCTCTTAGCTTCTAGCTTTTAGCTCTTCGCTGGCTGTTCTGATGCAAATTTTGGTGTCGAAACTTTCGCGTTGGCTCGCAACCGGCGGCAGCTAGAAAACCCGACCGGTTAGAAGCTGAAAGCTACTTGCTGAAAGCTGCGACTACTCAATCTTTTCTACCTTGCCGAACTCCAGTTCGACGGGCGTGGAGCGGCCGAAGATCGTCACCATTACCTTCAGGGTTTCGCGATCTTCATTGATTTCGTCCACCACGCCATTGAAGTTGGCGAACGGCCCATCGGTGATGCGCACCTGTTCGCCCTTCTCGAATTTGATCTTGAGCCGCGGCTTTTCCTTCGCGGTTTCGCTGCGGAAGAGTATCGAGCTTACCTCTTCTTCGCTCAGCGCCACGGGCTTGTCGCCGGTGCCCAGAAATCCCGTCACCTTGGGCGTGTCTTTCAACACGTGCCACAGGTTGTTGTCGAGATCCATCTCGACCAGAACATAGCCGGGCAGAAACACCCGCTCCACGGTCCGCTTCTTGCCGTTGACGATCTCCGTCACCGGCTCGGTGGGAATCATCACGCGGCCCACGCGGTCCTTTAATCCAAACGCTTGCACGCGGCTCTCGATGGACTCGCGCACCTTGCGCTCAAAGCCCGAGTAGGCGTGCAGGATGTACCACTTGAAGAGCGGATTGCGCACCGGCTCCGCAGCGGCGGCCTCAGGTGCTGCATCAGTGGTTCCGGGCTCTGGCGCCAAGGTCGAAGACCCGTCCGCGGGGGCATCGGGCTCTGCGGCAGCGGCCTGCACTGTGGGCTCCTGTGCCTCGGCCTGCTCGTTCACGGGTTGTTCCAATTCGTCTGACATTACCCTCTCGATTCCGGGCTGCTCTCTACTACTGCTGCAATCCACCCAGACTTTTCAGCAACACGTGCACGCCCTGCTTAAACAGTCCGTTCAACGATAAAGAAGTAGAAGCCGAACAGAAACACGGCGATGATGACAACGCCCGTGGTCGACTTCACTTCCTTCCAGGAGGGCGTAACCACCTTGCGCATCTCCGCGCGCACGTCGCGCAGAAAGTCGGTAAACTCCGTCCATTTGCTCATGGCACCGCCCCCAAACTCTGCCAGGGCGCCCGGCTCTTGCCGCTTGGCAGACCGTTCTTCGCTTCGTTCGACTGCTGTTTTCGTGGCCATACTTCCAATCCTTCTTTAGGTTTCAGGTGCCAGGTGTCAGTTCGTTTTGCCGATGCCAGCAACTTCGCTTACCGCGGCACTGTCGTAACTGATCCCTGAAACCTGATCCCTGTTCCCAAGTTCTTTGGCAGGGGCGGAGGGATTCGAACCCCCAAGTTCGGTTTTGGAGACCGACAGTTTAGCCATTGAGCTTACGCCCCTGTAAAAGCAGCTCTCAGCTTCTAGCCTCTAGCTTCTAGCTCGTTCGCGGGAAGGCCAAGATCTCAACTTCCCGATACATAAGCTAGGGGCGAGAAGCCAGCAGCTAGAAGCTGCCTTACTTCGCTTCCTTGTGTACCTGGTGCTTGCGGCAGCGATTACAGAACTTCTTCAGTTCAAGACGGCCGGTGACGGTCTTCTTGTTCTTCGTAGTCGAGTAATTGCGTTCCTTGCACTGCGTGCATTCCAACGTGATGATTTCCCGCATTGCTCTGTCCCTTCGCTAGTTCTCTGTTTTCAGTTGTCAGTTTTCAGTTCGTTTCGTGCCGGCTCAGACCTCATCACTTTTTCAGCCCGCGCCCTAACTGATCACTGACAACTGACCACTGACAACTTTCACTTGATAATTTCCGAGATGGCTCCTGCGCCCACCGTGCGTCCGCCTTCGCGGATGGCAAAGCGCAAGCCCTTCTCCATGGCCACCGGCGTGATCAGCTCAATCGTCAGCTCCACGTTGTCGCCCGGCATCACCATCTCCACGCCCGCCGGCAACTCCGCCACCCCCGTCACGTCTGTCGTGCGGAAGTAGAACTGCGGCCGGTAGCCCTTGAAGAACGGCGTATGACGGCCACCCTCTTCCTTGCTCAGCACGTATACCGAGCTCTTGAAGGTGGTGTGCGGCGTAATCGAGCCCGGCTTGGCCAGCACCATGCCGCGCTCCACGTCTTCCTTCGGCGTGCCGCGCAGCAGGATTCCGGCGTTGTCTCCAGCCATGCCCTCGTCCAGTTGCTTCTTGAACATCTCGACGCCCGTGCAGACGGTCGTGCGCGTCTCGCGGAATCCTACGATCTCCACGTTCTCGCCCACCTTCACCTTGCCGCGCTCGATGCGGCCCGTTACCACGGTGCCGCGGCCCGAGATCGAGAAGATGTCTTCAATCGGCATCAGGAACGGCTGATCCACGGCGCGGTCGGGACGCGGCACGTACTTGTCCACCGCATCCATCAGCTCGTCGATCTTCGCTTCCCACTGTGGCTCGCCGTTCAGCGCGCCCAGCGCCGAGCCGCGAATTACCGGCACGTCGTCGCCCGGGAACTGATACTTCGACAAGAGTTCGCGAACTTCCATCTCCACCAGGTCGATCAGCTCGCCGTCTTCCACCGCGTCGCACTTGTTCAGGAACACCACGATGCAGGGCACGCCTACCTGGCGAGCCAGCAGCACGTGCTCCTTGGTCTGCGGCATCGGACCGTCGGTCGCCGCCACCACCAGGATCGCGCCGTCCATCTGCGCTGCGCCCGTGATCATGTTCTTGATGTAGTCGGCGTGGCCCGGGCAGTCCACGTGCGCGTAGTGACGGTTGGCCGTCTCGTACTCCACGTGCGCTGTCGCGATCGTGATGCCGCGCTCCCGCTCTTCCGGCGCGTTGTCAATCGAGTCGAACGAACGGAACTGGTTCTTCGGGTTGTGCTTCTGCAATACCTTCGTAATCGCCGCCGTCAGGGTCGTCTTGCCGTGATCAATATGACCAATCGTTCCCACGTTGACGTGCGGCTTGCTGCGATCAAACTTTTCCTTCGCCATAAAAGTCCTAAATCCCTTTCATCGCTTTACTGCTTGTTGAACCTTGGGGCGCCGGCGGTCCGGCTCCAGCCCCAATAACAGTTTTCAGTGGTCAGTGATCAGTTTTTCCCTGCTCACACTCGCACTCTCAGTAGTACGCGTACACCTTCAAGTACCTTTGCCGTAACTCCAGCGGCACCGCTTCCACCAGCCGCAGATACCGTTCGCGCGTCAGGCCCTGGTCGCTCACCGGCAGCGCCTGGTAAAGCGCAATCGCTTCCTTGCCCAGCAGCCCGCGCTCCAGAATGCCTTCATAATCCCGGACGCGCAGCTTCGACTTCTTCACGCGATTCAGAAAAACCTCTACGTCGCGCGCATCGAACACCGAGTCGATCAGCGCGTGCAACTGCGCAAATCCCTGCACATCCTGAACCGCGATCTCCGCCTGCTCAAACATCGATTCCGGCCCTCACTTCTCGATTCAGCTAGCCTTTGGAGCGGGAGACGGGGATCGAACCCGCGACCAACAGCTTGGAAGGCTGTGACTCTACCACTGAGTTACTCCCGCCCTTTACCGCCGTGAATCGTGTTTCGTGAACCGTGCTCCGGGCGTCATGAACGATCCACGAACCACGGTCCACGATCCACGGCCTATCTGGAGCTGATGACCAGGATTGAACTGGTGACCTCTCCCTTACCAAGGGAGTGCTCTACCAACTGAGCTACATCAGCCCGCTAAACCTAAAAACAGCTTTCAGCTTCTAGCCCGCAGCCTTTAGCTCCAACCTTCCATCGCGAGCCTCAATCACTCAACCCGCCGATACCGGAGCTACTGGCTACTGGCTACTGGCTAATGGCTACTGGCTACTGGCTGTCCTTCCCCCCCGACCGCCGAATCTTCTCCGCCTGCCGGGCTAACACCGCACGCAAGGCCATCCCGCCAATCACGATCAGCGGAATCAGCCTTAACTCCACCGGCCTCCCAAAAACGAGCACCGAGCCCTCGCCCATGGTCAGCCAAACCAACACGGCCAGAACGGCAAACATCGCCATGGCCGCCCAAAACTTGCGGTCCAGATCCGCGCCGGAGCGGTCCAATTTCCCGTTCTCCGCGCCCGTTCCCATCTCCGCTCTCAAACCCAGTTCCCAGCCAACGAACCACTGATCACTGTTCACTGAAAACTGTCGTGGTGCACAGGGGAGGATTCGAACCTCCGTAGCTCGCAAGGAGCGGCAGATTTACAGTCTGCTGCCATTAACCGCTCGGCCACCTGTGCCCATTCAACTGTTCTCCGCCGTACCGCGCTCAAAAAAACCGCTACGCCTTCCCGCTTCCGCGCACGCCGCAACCTCCGGAGGACTCCGGACTCACGAGCCTGCGCCAGTAGTGGGGATCACCGCGGAGGTCAGGCCCGGCGCTCATCCAACCTGCGCCGGAAAACTTTCGCCGCTTCGGCTCCCTCGTTTCGGCTTCCTTTTTGTGGAGCTGGCGAAGGGATTTGAACCCCCGACCCTCTGATTACAAATCAGATGCTCTACCAGCTGAGCTACGCCAGCTCGTTTCCCACCGGAAACCTGCCCGAGGCGCCGAAAAGTGCGCGGACACACTCCAACTTTCCGCGTACACGGCACAGAAATCAAGGTTAGCACACCGCCGCACCCGGAGCAAACGCGGAAAAAACCAGAAATCAGTCCAGAAACTGGCAAAGCACACTTCCTAATTCTCGCCGCCGTTTTCGCTCTACTGAATCCAATCCTTCGCCGGTTATTTTGCCGTGGACTGCCGATTTGCCTTGACAGCGGGCGTGCTGAAAACAGACGCTTTTTTCAGGCGCAAGCCACAATTTTTCAAGAGGTCGAACGATGAATCTGAAAAGCCTGGCTCCCGCAATGTCCGTCCTGCTCGCCTTCTCTGCAACCCTGGCGCTGCTACCCGCTTCCGCTCAGGCCCCCGTGCGCAAACCCCGCGTGGCTGTGCTGGATTTCGATTACGCCACCGTGCAAAGCTCCACTTCCGCCATGTTCGGCAGCAATGTCAACGTGGGCAAGGGCATCACCGACCTGCTCATCACCGGCCTGGTCAACAACGGCACCTTCTCGGTGTTTGAGCGCCAGACCCTCGACAAGCTCATGGCCGAGCAGAATTTCTCCAACTCCAATCGCGCCGATCCCTCCACTGCCGCCAAGCTGGGCAAAATGGCGGGCGTGGATTACATCATCATCGGCGCCATCACCCAGTTCGGCAACGAGACCAAGAAGCAGGGCGTGGGCGGAAACGGAGGCACCTGGCACGGCTATGGCGTGGGCGGCTTCGGCCACTCCAACTCCAAGGCCGAAGTCGGCATCAGCGCCCGCATCGTCAACGTCAATACCGGCGAAATCGTGGCTGTGGCCGAAGGCAGCGGCCAGTCCTCTCGCTCCTCCACTTCGCTCCTCGGTGGCGGCGGCGACTGGCGCGGCTCCGGAGGCGGCAACGTCAACTTCGGCTCCAGCAACTTTCAGGAAACCATTATTGGCGAAGCCACCAAAGCCGCCGTGGACCAGCTCTCCGGGAACATCATCGCCGACGCTCCCAAGTTGACCGTGACGGCCGTCAAGATCGACGGCGTTGTTGCCGCGGTCGATAGCGGCCAGATCATCCTCAATCTGGGCTCCGATGCCGGCGTCAAAGTGGGCGATCAATTCGAAATCATCCGCGTGACCAAGGAGATCAAGGATCCCAGTACCGGCGAAGTCATCCGCCGCCTCACCACCACCGTCGGCTTCGTCAAAGCCACCGATGTGAACGCCAAGTCCTCAGTCTGCGTTCCCGTCTCAGGCTCCGGCTTCCAGGAAGGCGATCACGTGCGTAGCCCGCAGTAGTGCTCGCTTCGCAAACGCTCGAACGCCCGCCGCGGCACATTTGCCCGGCGGGCGTTTTCTTGCGCACGATTTGCCGCAACTACGCCTCCACCACAGAAATATGCAGCTCCTCCTGCGAGCGCAACAGCGCCGCGTGGAACGCCGTAATCATCAAAAACAGCCAGATGCCAATCGCGTACGGAACGTACGGCGCCAGAGCCTGCGCCCACTCCGAAAGTACCCCACGCTCGCACTCCGCCCCTTGCGCAATCGCCCGCCAAGGTAGATGATGCAGATGCTTCCCTTTAACCGGTTTTTTCGCAATGAACGGTAAGGAGAAGCTCTGTGCATAAAAATTTTGCCGCAATCTTCTGTCTGATATGCTGCCCCCTGCTGATGGCGCAGCAAGCGTCCACACCCACTCCTGCAAGCGCCAATCCGGACTCCGGTCCTGTTACCGTGGCCCCTCCGCAGCCCGCGCGTCCGCCGCAGCCCCATACGCTGATGGACGGAACGCCAGTGAAGCTCCGCCTCAGCGAAACCATGTCCTCGGCGACTGCCAGGGTCGGCCAGGAGGTTCCGTTCGAGGTCACGGAAGACTTAACGGTTGACGGCGTGGTCGTGCTCCCCAAAGGCGCGACCGCAATAGGAACCGTCACCGACTGCAACCCCAGGAAAAGCATGGGCAGGGCCGGAAAATTGGACATCAGCATCACCTACGCGCGCCTTGCGGATCAGGAAAAAGCGGCGCTCAGGGCCATCCAGGACAACAAAGGCGGCGGCCATGTAGGCGCAATGACTGGAGCCATCGTGGCTACCTCGATCGTTTTCTTCCCCGCAGCTCCGCTCTTTCTTTTTATTCACGGAAAAGACATCACTCTTCCGCAGGGCACCGAAGTTACCGCGTTTGTTGAAGGCGATATGCACCTGGACATGGCGAGATTCGCTGTGGCTCCTTCTGCGCCCCCGACCGCGGCCGCTGCAGCTCAGGCAAGCGTCATCGTCGAATCCACCCCGCCCGGCGCCGATATTGAAGTTGACGGCGCATTCGTCGGCAACACACCGTCCACGGTTTCCGTCGCTCCGGGTAACCATCAAATCACAGTCAAGAAAAAGGGCTTTGCCGACTGGACCAAGACCCTCAACGTGACCGGCGGCAGCGTGCATCTAAACGCTGAGCTGGAGGCAACGGCACCGGCCGCGCCTGCCCCTGCTCCCGCCCCAGCGCAAACACCAGCGTCGGCGCCCGTCGCGCCGCCGCAGTAATCCCAGGGCGGATGCCACCGCGGGTCCGGACTTGCCTGATAGAGGCGCTTATTGTCCGGACTGCGACTGGCATCTGAAGAAACATCCGAAGAAAATCGCTCTTGCCGCAGCAAGCGTTTGGGTTGATCATTTGAGTGCCTGATGCCCGGCGCTTCATCAACCCAATCGCCCCATCCTCAAGGAGAAGCTGCATGCGCAAGAGACTTCCAGCCCTGGCATTGCTGGCAATTGCCTCGTTGCTCTTCGCGCAAGAGGACATGAACAACGCCGCCGTCATCAAGCTCCTGAAGGCGGGCCTGTCGGACGACCTCATCGTTGCCACCATCGACGCGTCTCCCGGCAAGTACGACACCTCTGCGGATGCTCTGGAAGCGCTGAGGAACGCGGGCGCCGACAGCAAAGTGATCTCAGCCGTGCTCATGAAGTCCGCACCCGGGCCGCCGCCTGCACCCGCTCCGCCCATTGCATCGCGGGACGTTGCTGAGCCTGCCTCGAAGATTCCGCACGGCGTTGACGGCGTTGGCGTCTACTTCCAGGCCAGGGACGGAAGCTGGAAGCCGGTACTGGTGGAGACGGTAACAAGAAAGGCCGGCGGCGTGGTCAAGTCCGTCGCCACGGAAGGAAAGATCAAGGGAGACGTGAACGCCATCGTCAGCGGATCGTCAAGCACCCTGACGCTCATGCTCCCGGCCAGCTTCATTCTTTACACGCCCGAAGGCAGTTCTGTCGGCGAATATCTCCTGCTGCGATTTCGTGCGCATGAAAAAAATCGCGAATTTCGCCTGGAGACGGGCGGCGAATTCCATCGTTCCAGTAGTGAGGCCAAAGACTCCGTCGATTTCAGCAGCACGCAACTTGCGCCGCATGTTTTTCAGATCTCTCTTGGCCGCGAATTAGGTGCGGGGGAGTACGCTTTTCTGGCTCCGAATGACGCGCTCGATCTGAGAGGCAGTGCCGGTTCCGCCAAGTTGTACACCTTCTCGGTCGTCAAATAGCGGTTCCGGTCCGCTATGCTGAATGCGGGCCCGAAATTCCTGGCCGAGGCGCCTCCCGCATGAGCCGACGCACGCGCAAAACGCTTTTGATTGTCGCCGCCCTCCTGGTTTTGGTGGCCCTGGCCGTATTTTTGCGCTCCAAAGCTCCGCCCGAGGCCGCGCGCCTGCTGCCCGAGTCCGACGGCATCATCTACATCGATCTCCGGCCTATCCGCGCCGTCCTCCACAAAGAGCTCAAGCCGCCGCAGCACTCGGCCGAGTACCAGGAGTTCATTGACGCCATCGGCATCGACCCCGAGCGCGACCTGGACCAGGTGGCCATCGCCCTGCACCGCATGCCCGACCCCAGCGGACCCAACGGCCCGGTTGCTTATTCGATGGTTCTCGTCGGCAAAATTACCGGCCAGCGCTTGAACGCGTGGCTCGACGCGCA
Source organism: uncultured Acidobacteriota bacterium (assembly GCA_963729915.1). GTDB lineage: Bacteria > Acidobacteriota > Terriglobia > Terriglobales > Acidobacteriaceae > Telmatobacter. Next base: position 24,581 of record CAVSQE010000013.1, read on the forward strand.
TGCCACTTCGCGCGAGTCCTACGATGGGCACACCGTCTACAGCATTCCCTCTGAGGGCCGCACCGTCCGCGTCGCGCAGATCGGCTACGACACCATCGCCGCCTCCAACTTTCCGACGACGGAAAAGATCCACTCCATCCTCGACCGCCATCGCACCGCCGCGTGGCCGCTCTCCGGCTCCACGCTGCTCCAGCAGCATTACCACGACGTACCCTTGCTTTCGCTCGCCTGGGGCGTGGGCCAAATCGGCCTTCCCTTCAGCGAGAGCGGCTCCATCCACATCTTCGGCCTGGCGCTGCCCCTCGAGCCCGACTCGACCATCATCGCCAGCCTGCGCTGGACCGGATCGCTCCACCTGCGCGTGGAAGAAATTGCCCCGTCTGAAGCAACGGCCACCAGCCAGGCCGCCGATCTGGCCACGTTGGTCACCCTGGCCCGCGGCGTTACCCCGCAGCTCGGCGCGAATCCCGCCAACAACAGCCTCAAGGAGTTGCTCCAATCCGCTGAAGTTACACAACACGGCGAGCGCGTCGTAGTCACGGCCGCGGTGCCGGGCAACTTTTTCACCGGGCTATAGTGCGGTGAGTCATAAATTTCCATCACAATGATCTTGTCATCCTGAGCAATAAGAATCGGCTGTCATCCTGAGCGAGCCTTGGAGCATGAAATGCGCCAAGGCGAGTCGAAGGACCTGCGGTTGCTTTTGCATTTGTCTTTCGTACGACCGAAATCGAACGGCCATCCGCGCTAGTCTTCCACGAGCTCCAGCCTCACAGCTATAGTGAAATCTGACGCGCCGTCCGCTCCCGGCGCATCGAATGAAAAGTTCGCGCGCATCCCGCTCCCCGCGCGCATTTTTGAATAAATCCCCTGAGAGGTTGCATGAAGATGCTGCACCAAAATCTGAAGATCTCTGCCATTCATCGCCTTTTCATCTTTGCCGGCGCGCTGCTAGCCCTCAGCACCGCCGCCGCCGTAGCGCAAAACGCGCAACCTCCCGTTCTCACCGGCCAGGCCGCGTTTACCGACGCCGCGCACGAAGCACCCGGCATCCGCCGCCATCTCACCGTCGCCGATCTGCCCGATCCCGCGCCCGATCAATCCGCCGATAACGGCCCCAACATCGTTCCCCGCCCTGCCAACGCCTGGCCCATCGCGCCCAAAGGCTTCAAGGTGGAGCTCTACACCACCGGTCTCGACAATCCGCGGCTGATTCGTTTTGCTCCCAACGGCGACCTCTTCCTCGCCGAGAGCGAGTCCGGAAAAATCAAGGTCTTCCGCGGCGTCGACGCGAAGGGAAATCCCAAGCAAATCTCCGTCTTCGCCGAGGGCCTGCACCAGCCCTTCGGCATCGCGTTTTATCCCAACGGCGCGCATCCGCAATGGGTCTACATCGGTGACACCGACGCCATCGTGCGCTTCCCGTATAAGAATGGCGACCTGACGGCCAGCGGTCCCATGGAGCACATCGCCGACCTGCCCGGCGGCGGGCGCTTGCGCGGCGGCGGCCACTGGACGCGCGATCTCGCCTTTTCGCTGGACGGCAGCAAACTTTTTGCCTCCGTCGGCTCGCACTCCAATGTCGACGACTCCGATACGCATCCTGAAGAATTTCACCGCGCCGACGTGCTCGAGTTCACGCCCGAGGGCAAATTCCTCGAGGTCTACGCCTCAGGCCTGCGCAACTGTGTGGGCGAGGCCATCAATCCCACGACCGGCGAGCTGTGGTGCTCCACCAACGAGCGCGACGCGCTCGGCAACAACCTCGTCCCCGACTACGTGACTCATGTCCAGGAAGGCGGCTTCTACGGCTGGCCGTGGTGGTACATGGGCGTGGGCGGCGGCAAACAGGATCCGCGTCACGAAGGCAAGCATCCCGAGCTCAAGGGAAGGTCATCACCCCCGACATTCTCTTGAACCCGCACTTCGCCTCGCTGGAGATGACGTTCTATCCGACAACCGCCGCGCTTAAAACGAATCCGGCCTGCGCGTCCATTCCCGCGCCTTTTCCCTGTCCGCCCCCTCCCGCGCCCGCACATGCCTTCCCGCCTGAGTATCGCGGCGACGGCTTCGCTGCCGAGCACGGCTCCTGGAACCGTGCCCAGCGCACCGGCTACGAAGTCATCCGCCTGCCCATGCATAACGGCCACTCGAACGGCGAGTACGAAGACTTCCTGACTGGCTTCACTGTGGGTTCAACGGCGACGGCGATGTCTGGGGCCGTCCCGTCGGTGTCGCCGTCGCTCCAGATGGCTCCCTCTTCGTCTCCGACGATGGCTCGCGGTCGATCTGGCACGTGATCTACACCGGCAAGTGACCGCGGCGCCCTCTGCATTGTCATCTGAGCGATAAAAATCGGATGTCATCCTGTCAAGCGAGTCCCGGCACGCCGGGGCGAGTCGAAGGATCTGCGGTTGCTTTTCGCTGCTCCGCGGCTCAGAAACCAACCGTTTCGAAGTTGCCGCTGGCATCGACTCCATACAGGTAGCTGCCCGAAGCAAAAAGGAAGTTAAACACCGTGCCGCTGAGCGCGGTTCCAAGGTAGGCGGGGTGATCGACGGTCGTCAGGCTGACTTCGGCCACGCCGCCCGGCAAGTCACAAGGCACTAAGGCTAGATTTCCCTGGTAGACTGCCACACTCGTCGGGCTGCACGATCCCAGGTTCGCGCTATAACTCTGCGGAGACGATGGGCTGGAGAAGTCGATGACCTGCAACTCCTCGCCGTCGTGAATCGGCACCAGGGCCTCTGATCCCTGCGCCGTCACCCACTGCGGGGAGTGCGGAACCGATACCTTCGATAGAAGTTGAGGAGCGGTTGGATCTGCGATCGAATACAGCAGAACGTAATCGCTCCCGGAGCCGCCTTGTGTCGCAACCACGTCGAGATTCTGTTCCGAAATGGCCAACGAGACCGGCTGAAAATTGGCGGTGACAGAAACGGAACCAGCCACCGCAGGAGCGGCCGGGTTCGACACATCGACAATCGCGAACGCGCCGGTGGTCGTTACTTCACTCTCCCAGCACGAAACATAGACATCGTTCCCGTACAGGGCCGGGTTTTGGGTTGGAACCATCCCGGCGGGACAGGAAATGCTTGTGCTGCCCACCACAGAAGGGCTCCGCGGATTGCTCACATCCCAGACCTGGAAGTTGGTCCCCGACGCCGACTCAAAAGGCACATAAGCATAATTGCCGTTGACCACGATGCCTGCCATGTCGCTGGCCAGCCCCGATGAAGTCGCGCTCAGAATGATGGGAGCGGCCGGTGTTTCCAGACTGACAATCACCAGGCTTCTGGTCCCGCTCTGGCTGCCGATCGCCTCCATCGAAATGTATGCCAGCGATCCCTGCACGTCGATTCCGCTGCCCTGGTAGCCGGTCGGCAGGCTCAGGGTATTGAGGATCGAGAAATGTATGAAATTGCCAGACGATACGGAGCCGCCGCATCCCGTCACTGCGGAGATCACGATCGCAGACAACCAGCGTTGAAGTGTGCGCCGCCCAACGGAAATCATACTCAATGGTATGTCGTACAGTATGGCAAGAGTATAGCGCCGGAACTGCCGGCGGCAAGATTTCGCGACCGTGTATGAACACTGCGTGAATGAAGAACAGCCAGGGACCCACCCCAAAACGCCGGCTTGCTGACTCGCTAGCCCAGTTGCTCCTCGTCGAGAAATATCTCCTCAATCCTCAGTTCGAACAGCCGCGCCAGCTTGAACGCCAGCGGAAGGCTGGGATCGAATTTCCCCGTCTCAATCGCGTTGACAGATTGCCGCGAAACCTCAAGCCGCTGTGCCAGGTCCGCCTGCGACCAGTCCCGCTCCGCGCGCAGAACCTTCAGGCGGTTTTTCATCTGTACCTCCGAACCACCACCGGGTAGGTCAGCGCCACAAAGAGCCAGAAGAACGGGTACACCCAGACCAAATCGAGCCGCGGCGCGCGCGCAAAGTCCTCCATGTAGCCCCAAACCGTGGTCACCGCCAGCGTGCCGCCAATGCCGCCCAGCAGGCACTGCACCAGCAGATTGCGTAGGAACTCGTCCTTCTCGGCGGCGAGGTACCGGCCCGTCTCGATCAGCATCCACAAGATCGGCAAGGCGGGCAGCACAGCCACCGGATAAGCCGGCAAGCCTTTCAAATGCCATAAGCGAAACGCGGCGGCAGCAACCAGCGCGAAAAATGAAACCAAGCCGCCGCTCATCCAGCAGGCGTGCACAAACCGGCGTTGCGCCGGACTCTTGCTTGGACAGAACATAATAAATTTCCTTTACTAAATGACAAGGAAACATTACATCATTCGGCAAAACTTGTCAAGTGTCATTGACACATTGTGCGATCTTTTCTATTTGCTGTCCCTGGCAAGGAATCTGGGCGCTTCGTGCCTGGGTGCGGCACCTGGCTGTTTACCTTTCGATTACCCCCCCCCTCCCCCCTTTTTGCCAAAGTCGTCGAGGTAAAGGGGTTGCTGGCGCTGGCTTCTGTAAGTTCCTGATTCTAAAAGGGCAGACCCTCGTAAAGTCGTCATTTCATTCGAGTTCCCCGCATTCGACGGGAAAGTTCGAAGTGCTCCAGTTAGGAGCCGGCGCCAGAAACGAATGCCTGGATTTGGACTTATGTAGTGATTATGCGGGAAGAGGGCAAAATTATCGGCAAAGTTGGTGAAGGTTTTTTTGCGAGTGTTTTCAGCGGGTTGGGATGATGAGGGGCTGATCGGGTCTTGACATGGCGTTCCAACTCCGCCAACTCCGCTAGCTCCGCTAACCCCGCTGTCATTTCAGTGCCTCACCCACCCATGCATTCCCGCCTCAAAGCTGCGGCGGTCCAGCCGCGGCAGCGCCCGCGTCACCTTGTCGGGAGCGAGCGCGGTAGTGCCGCGCCGCAATCAGCGCCTCCGCCACGCACCACACGTCCTCTTCGGCGGTCATCCAGTGGCAGCGGTCCAGACGCGCCAGGTTCACCGCCCGCGAGTAGGCGCGCAGCGTGTATTCGCCGCGCAAATTGTAGTAGCTCGCAAAGTAGCTCAGCGCCAGTTCGCGCAGCGTGCGGTAAACCGGCGGGCGAAAGCGCAGCCCGGCAAAGTTTGACTTGGCAATGCCGCCCCACAGCCCGCGTTCGCGGAAGAGGGCCACCACATGATCGTCATCGTGCACTGACTCAAGATCCATCACCAGCGGCGGATGCCCATCACGCGCAACGCCGCCGCCGCCACCAGCGCCCCTTCCAGGCAATGCCCTTTGCGCTCGCGCAGCACGCGCCGCGGCGACCCTGCCGTGTCCGCGTACTGGTACTCGAGCGCGTCAATGAATTTTTGAATGCGCGCCGGCGTCTTGAGCGCGCGCAAGGTGCGCAAATCCGCCGCCGATAAACCAAAGCTCTCGTTCCCCTGTCGCCCCATTCGTCTCTCGCCCCCACTCGTTCGCAATCCGCCCCGCAATCTTGCCACAAAAATCACCGCGAAAGATCCAGAAGTGCATTCTAAAGCCGGCCCAAATAGTGTCACATTCCCACCCATTTCCGCAAAGACGCGGAAATGGATGGGGACGGACGCGATAATTCGGGAGCCGGATCTAAGGCCTTGCTCACTCGCTGACTTGCTGACTCCTGACTTCCACTCGCTCCCTGTTACTCTCATTCCGTGGGCTTTCAAGATTTCCTCGGCAACACGGCCACCGTCACGCACCTGCGCGAAAGCGTGCGCGCCGGCCGTTTTCCTCACTCCATGATCCTGGCCGGCCCGCGCGGCGCGGGCAAATACACGCTCGCCCTCATGCTGGCCCAGGCCGTCAACTGCCTCAATCCCACAGAATCCGATGGCCTGCCCGACTTTTGCGGCGTTTGCCGCAACTGCACGCGCATCGCCGCGTCCGCCAACCTCGACGCGCTCGTGGCCGAAGCCGTTGCCGCCCGCGATGACATGCGCGACACCGACAAGCGCGAGACGCGCATCTTCGTGCAGACCCATCCCGACGTGCTCGTCGTTCCGCCCGACCCGCCGCAGCTGATGATCAAGCTCGGCCAGGTGCGCCAGGCGATTCACATGGCGTATTACCGGCAGCCCGCCGAAGCCAAGCGCGCCTTCACCATCTTCACCTCCTCGGCGTTTATGAAGGAGGCGGCCAACAGCCTTCTCAAGCTGCTGGAAGAGCCGCCGGAGCACACCTCGCTCATCCTGCTCACGGAAAATCCCGCAGGAACTGCTGCCCACCACCCGCTCGCGCGCCGTCATCCATCGCCTGGGCGCGTTGCCCGCTGCCGAGCTCGAATCCCTCCTCGCCCAGCGCCGCCCGGAACTCAGGCCGCAGCAGCGCGCGCTGGCCGCGCGTCTGGCTCAGGGCGCAGTGGGCCGCGCTCTCGCACTCGATCTCGACGCCTACCTCGCCAGCCGCCAGGATGCGCTGGTCATTCTGCGCACCGCCTTACGGGAGCCCGACTACTCCGAGCTCTTCCACGCCACGGAATCCTACCGCGCCGGCGCCGACGGGCAGGAGAAGACCATCAATCTGCTCCGCGCCCTCGGCAGTCTCCTGGAAGATCTCCTGCTCATCGTGGCCGGCACGCCCGCGCTCATCCGCAATATCGATCTCACCGCCGAACTGGTCCGCCTCGCCGAAGGCCTTTCCGTTGATTGGATCGACGGGGCCGCCCGCGCCCTCGTCCAAGTGGAGCAGGGCATGCGCCGCAACCTGCTGCGCTCCCTCTCGCTCGACGCCATGGCCCTCAGCCTGGGAACCAGGGAGTAACGACAGCTTCCAGCTTCTAGCTTCTAGCTTCTAGCTACTAGCTGCTGGCTGTTCCCAGCCCTCTTGGTCCCTTGTTCCCTCGGTCACTGCCGGGGTCCCCGGCGGGCGGTTTTGCCCGCTGGGGTGGCTTGGTCCCTGCTTCTTCCCCCTTGACGCGCCACCACAATCCCCGCAGAATAGAGGTGCAACCCCACATCGGCACCAGGCATCTTTTCAGATAAGAGCACTCCCACGAAGAGAAGGGCGGCGGGACGCCATCTTCCCCCCAAGCGGGACGTTCGTCTGCCTCTCCCAAGTGGCTGAATGATGCTTCTGCGCAGCTCGGTTTTCTTCGGCTCGGGTCGCATGGAGGAGTGGGCGCACAGGTTCTTCCGGGAAGTCCAGGAACACTGAGCCCGGGTTTGCCGTTTTCGTTCTTTTTTGGAGGGAGGGTCGTTCCCCATGAGTATCCACTCAGTTCTGCCGCCAGCCCGAGGCTTTGAGCCTAGCCGCCTTCCCACGCACAACCGTAAAAACTTCGCCGCGCCACTTCCCTACCGTTTTCCTGCGCACACCACCGAGCTGGACGCGCCCAACCGCCACGCCGAACTCTTCTATCTGCAAAAGCAGATCCAGTCGCAGACGCCCATGGTCATCGTGCTCGAAGATGGCGAGCGCATCGACGGTTGCATCGACTGGTACGACCGCAATTCCATCAAGGTCCGCGGCCGCACCAGAACCCTCATCTACAAATCCGCCATCAAGTACATGTACAAGCTCGGCGACAACGGATAAGCAGGGATCGAGAGACCGTGGTCATTGAGAAAGTGAAAGAGTGAAGAAGTGAATGAGTGAACTCTGCTCATTGGCCAGCGGATTCGATTAGCGGTTTTTGCTAGTCCCTCGTCCCTGCCTTATTCAACCGATCTCGAATCGCCGCGCCAATTCCCTCTGCCGCCGGCAACGGGCACAGGATCACCGTGCACCCCTGCTGATCAAGCGCTCGCAGTCCCGCATAGAGATCGTGCGCCATCTCTTCAGGTTTCGACCACGCTCCCCACGCAACGACGCGGCATTCCGCAAACCCTCCCGGAACATTCACACCGTCCGGGAGCATCACGCCGATCCTCTCTCCACGAATTCCGCGCGCCGTCTCCGCCAGCCGCTTTCCGAGCTCCTCCAGCAGCGCTTCCACCAGCACAAGCCGTGCCCGCGGCGCGTAGTGGCGCAAGCCCACTCCCGGCGAGGGCAGCGCTTCCTCGGGAGTCTCGCGCAGCGCTTCGCTGCTCCGATACAACTCCACCGGCCCTGCCACTGCGCGAATCTGCTCTGCCGTCACCGCACCCGGCCGGTAGATCATCATCGGCATTGCCGAGGGATCGAGAACCGTGGACTCGACGCCGCGCTGCGACGGTCCCGCGTCCACTACCGCATCAATCCGCCCATCGAGATCGTCGAGCACATGCTGGGCGGTCGTGGGGCTGATGTGGCCAAAGCGGTTGGCGCTGGGTGCGGCCACAGGGACGCCTGCGCGGCGGATCAGCTCGAGCGCGACTGGATGTGAAGGTACCCGCACGCCCACCAGCGGACGACCCGCGGTCACCACGTCCGGCACCGCCGGCCTGCGCCGAAGCAAAAGTGTCAACGGCCCCGGCCAGAATTGCTGCATCAACCGCTGCGCCGGCGCGGGAATCTCCTCCACCAGGCCCTCGAGCATCGCTTCTGAAGCAATGTGCACGATGATTGGATCCCATGCCGGCCGCGACTTGGCGGCAAAGATGCGCTCCACAGCCGCGCGGTCGAGCGCGTTCGCCCCCAGACCGTAAACCGTTTCGGTCGGCAGCGCTACCAATCCGCCGGCACGTAAAATCGCGGCCGCCCGATCGAGCGCTTCGCCGGCCTCATGCGTCGCCAGGCGTGCCGGATCTACGATCAGATGCAGTGTCTTCACCTGTTTATTGTCGCCGTTCGGCGCGGCGCGCACCAGCCACCGCGCGCCAGGCGCCTTGCGGTAAGATTTCTGCCATGCCCGAAGCATCTTCCGCACTCCGCCAGGTTTCGGCCGTCGTTGCCCGCGGCCACGGAGTTGCCTCCGGCCAATCCACCGCCGATACGCGCTTTCCCCAGGGCACCATCCGCCTGCAGTTGCCATTCTTTGCCGCGCGCGGGCTCGATCTCGACGCGTACTTCTCCGGCAACTTCCGGGCCGCCACGCTGAATCTGGACCTGGCGCCCTATCGCGTGCAAATCCTGCAGCCCGAGTTTTTTCTCAGCTCCGTCGAGTGGACCGATCTGATGCCCGCGGAAAATTTCCACCTGAGCGCGGCGCAGATCAGCTTCGGAGAGCGGCTTTACAAAGCGATGCTGTACATTCCCGACCCGGCCACCAAGCCCGACCACTTTCAGCCTCCCACGATCGTTGAAGCCATCGCCGAGCCAATTCCCGGCCTCGGCTACGGGGACGCGGTCACGTTGCATTACCATCCCGCCGCGATACGACTCGTGCCGCGAGGCGAAGTGTGAGCGGCCGAAGGCCCTCTGCGCACTTATACTTCATTCATCCCATGCCGATTGAAACCGAAATCAAGTTTCGCGTCGCCGATCTTGCCGCCCTCATCGATTGCCTCCAATCCGCTGGCTTCCGCTTGGAAACTCCGCGCAGCTTCGAGAGCAACGTGCTCTACGACACGCCGGACCGGCAAATGCGCGCGCGCACTGAGATTCTCCGCATCCGCAGCTACGCGGGCCGCTGGACGCTGACCCACAAGCGCCTGCCCAACGACGGCCCTGGCGAGGACCGGCACAAACATCGCGTCGAAACCGAGACTGGCCTCGCAAACGGCGCCTCGCTTGCCGAGCTTTTCCTTAGTCTTGGACTCGTTGCTGCGTTCCGGTACGAAAAGTGGCGCACGGAGTGGACCGACGGCGAGGGCCACTGCGTCATCGACGAAACGCCAATCGGTGATTACGCCGAGCTGGAGGGCTCTTCCGCCTGGATCGACCGCACTGCGGCCCGGCTCGGCGTCGATCCCGCCCAGTACGTGACCCTCAGCTACGGGCGTCTCTTCGAGGCCTGGCGCGAAGAACATGCGAGCACCGCCCAGGACCTAACCTTCGCCGCCATCCCTCAGTCCGCTGATCCCTAGTCCCTCAGTCCCTACGTCCCTGCCTTTCCATGCCTTTCGTAACCAGACCCTGAGAATCCCTTCATGCCCGGCCGCCTACTGCCGATAACTCTGTTGAGTTTTTCTTAAACTCGGAGGGGGCCCATGCACAAACTTCTTCGTGCGGCCGGTGCTGGTGTCAGGCGAACGATGGGTGTCAGACTCTTGCAGGCAGCCGCGTTGGCGGTCATTGTGGCGCTGGCACTGCCGGCCCGCGCGGGCGACGATCGCGCGGTCAAGTCGCGCGTGTCGCCCGTGTATCCTGAGATCGCCCGCCGCATGCGCATCTGCGGCGAGGTCCGGCTTGAAGCTACGGTCGACGCCCAGGGAAAGGTCAAGGATGTGAAGCCAGTGAGCGGCAACCACATGCTCGAAGTCGCGGCCGAGGACGCCGTGCGCCAATGGAAATTCGCGCCCGGCGACGGAGACGCAGTGGTGACCGTCTCGGTGAACTTTACCCTCAACCAGTAACCATCGAATATCGGTCCGCAGCAAATGCCGGACACCCTCGTGCCTCGAACCGCCGTGTCGCGCGGTCCTCAGGCTGCTTGGTGTCCCGCGCCGGGAGGCCGGGAGGCCGGTACGCGGACCATGAGAATCGCCCTGCAATAAGCTCTCCGATCCCTTGCAGGGCGGTCTTTTTTTCGGCTGCGCAGGCACAAATACGCCTCGTCCATGGCCCTGCGCCAAGGCGTTAAACCCATCCCATGCAGGAACCTGCATACCATGGCCCGCGCCTCCCACCGGGCGGAATACCGTTGGTACACTCTTGCCGGCCTTTGAGTGGATTGCAATGGAATATCATGTTCTCTTGGAGTACTTTCAAAGACTATGCCCAATGAAAGCAAGGGTTCCGGCGCCCCGGACAGCATTTCCCTGACCGTAGCGATTCTCGACTCCGATGAACAGCGCCGCAAAGCCGCGGCTGCCGCACTCGCGCGGCTGGAGAATCTCGAGATTACAGAGATCCCCTTCTTCCCCGAAAAGGCTGGCGAGCTGGCGAAGATTCTTCCCGATCCCTACAATGTGGTGCTTTTCAACGTTGACTGCGACCCGGACCTCGCTTTCGAAATGGCAGAGAACCTCAGCGCCATCTCGCGCACCTATGTGATGGCCTACTCGTCGCGAGCCGACATGAAGCTGGCCGTCCACCTCATGCGTGCCGGCGCACGTGAGTTCTTCACCACGCCTCTTGACGCTGCCGAGCTCGCCGCCGCCATGGAGCGCGCGGCCGAGCGCTATGCCGAGTCGAACCAGGATTCGAAGGAGGCCGGCCGCTTATTCGTGTTTCTCGGAACCAAGGGCGGCTGCGGCACCACCACGCTCGCCGCCAACTTCGCGCTCGCGCTGGCTCAGGAATCCGAAGGTAAAACTCTTCTGATGGACTTCGGACTTCCGTTAGGCGACGCGGCCATCAATCTCGGCATCAAGACCGAGTATTCCGTGGTCAATGCCTTGCAGCAACCTGACCGACTCGACGCCAGGATGCTCACCCAGATGGCGGTCAAGCACAGCACCGGACTTTCGGTGTTGGCTTCGCCTTCCGAGTTCAGCGATCACCCGTTGCCTCTCCACTCCATTGACAAGCTGGTCGCGGTGGCATGCGATGCCTACGACTTCGTGGTGGCCGACGTGGGCTCGCGCATCGACTTGCTCGGTACCTCGCTCTTTAACAAGTCGGCCGTCCTTTACCTCATCACGCAGGTCGGCATCTCTGAGCTGTTTAACGCCAACCGCATGGTGACCAAGTTCTTCTTCACGCGCGACCAGACCCTGCAGATCGTGCTCAACCGCTTCAAGCCCAGCGATTTGCTCTTCGACGAGAGAAAAATTGACGAGGCGCTCACTCGGCCCGCGCACTGGAAGGTCCCCGACGACTACGCCGCTGCCCGTCGCACCCGTGAGACCGCGACGCCCATGGTGCTAGGCGACTCCGCCATCGCCCGCACCATTCGCGAAATGGCAAAAACCGCCGCCGGCCTGCACGCGGAAAAAAGCGAAAAGCGCGGTTTCTTCCGCTTCCTGCGGTAGAAAAACTGGGATTAGAGAGTAGCCAGCAGAGACTAGAAGGACGCGAGATTCCGCATACAAACGAGGGGCGTGCTCGCGCAGAGCACGCCCCTCGTTCTATTCTTTATTGACTACTCTCTATTCCCTGTTTCTTACCGCCTCGCGCCATGGGGGAGATTGCAGCCAGCTCGCGGGAAACGCGTCGTCCTCTTCGGCAGAGACGATGGTCCCTTGATGAAAAACGATCCGCCAGCCCTCGGGCGTCCGCTGCCAAATCGTCGCGCGCCGCGTCACGCGCTCAAGCTGTCGCAGTGTGTACGTCATCAGATAGGTATCGGGACCGAGTTGCCGGACGGCGTGGTCTTCGCTCGTCCATCCGACGGAGGCCGCATCCACGGGAGGATGTTTTTCCAACTCGTTCAGAATGAATTCCCGGCTGTAGCGGCGGCCGGAGGCACTCGCTTCCCAGTACTCAGGAGCGACCACTTTCTCGAACTCCGCGCGTGTTGTCCCAAACTCCGGCGTGTGAAAAATTGGCTCCCGGGGCTTCAGCTCTTCGAGTACCGGCTGCAGATTCGGATCTGTACGCGTGAAAACGTTGCTAGGCGCGTTCATAACTAGGCATTCTACGCCGCTGCATCCGTTCGCGAGGGTCCGCTAACTCGCTAACTTGCTCACTCGCTAACCCGCTGCTCCATGGCACTTCTTGTACTTCTTCCCGCTGCCGCAGGGGCAGGGATCGTTGCGTCCCACCTTGTCGCCGGTGCGCCGCTGCGTGGGCTCGCTGCTGTCTCCGGCGCCCGCGCGGCTCGCCGCGGCCAATTCCCGCTCTTTCTTGCGATGAAATTCCTTCTCGATCTGATCGATGGTCGTTGAAGGCGGGCGCGGGGGAATCGCAATCTCGCGCGGAGCGCCGTCGCTCCCTGCCAACGGTTGCGCCGCGCTCGCCACCGGCGGGGCCTTTGGTACCGGACCGCGTGGCTGTATCGCCTCTGTCACAGGCTGACCATCGGGCCCCAGAATCTGCATCCGGAAGAGGAACCGCACCGTGTCTTCCTGGAACTTCAGCATCATGGCCTCAAACATGTCGAAGGATTCGCGTTTGTATTCCACCAGCGGATCCCTCTGCGCATAGCCGCGCAGATTGATGCCCTCCTTCAGGTGGTCCATCGAGAGCAGGTGATCCTTCCACAGCCCGTCGATCACGCTCAGCATCACCATGCGTTCGTGGTAGCGCATGGTCCCGGCGCCCAGAATCTTCTCCTTCGCCTCGTAGCTCTCCGACAGCTTGTCAAAGATCGCCTCGCCCAGCTCGTGCCGGCTCAGCTCTTCGGGCTTGATGCCCGATGTCGCCAGGTTGAAACCGAAATGATCGACCAGCTTCTCGCCCAGTCCCTTCAGATCCCACTGGTCTTCGCGTACGCGCTCGTTGCAGAATTCGTCGAGCAGGCTCGACAAAACCCCGCCGACGTAATCCTCGAGAATCAGCTCGCGCTGTTCGACACCCTCGAGTAATTGACGGCGCAGGCCATACACCGCCTCGCGCTGCTTGTTCATCACGTCGTCGTACTCGAGCAAGTGTTTGCGGGCTTCGAAATTCTGCGCCTCCACGGCCTTCTGCGCGCCCTCGATGCGCTTCGAAATCATCTTCGACTCAATGGGCACACCCTCTTCCATGCCCAGCCGCTCCAGCAGCGTACTCACCCACTGCTTGGCAAAGATGCGCATCAGATCGTCTTCAAGCGAAAGAAAGAAGCGGCTCTCGCCCGGATCGCCCTGGCGTCCGGCGCGTCCGCGCAACTGGTTGTCGATGCGCCGCGACTCGTGCCGTTCGGTGCCCAGGATGAACAATCCACCGGCAGCGATCACTGCCTCGTGGTCCTTTTGCGCGGCGGCCGCGTGCACCACGTTTGACTCCGCCCACTCCACGTCGGAGATTTCGAACTCCTGCCCCTGGTAATAGAAGCGTTGGAATCCCGGCGGCGCCATGGGATTGATCGCGCCCTCGGCCACGCTGATGGCGCGCGCCTTCTTCTTGTCCACCAGTTCCTTGCGCGTCATAAAGTCCGGGTTGCCGCCCAGCAGAATGTCCGTGCCGCGGCCGGCCATATTCGTCGAGATGGTCACCATCCCCAGCCGTCCCGCCTGCGCCACAATCTCCGCCTCGCGCTCGTGGAACTTCGCGTTCAGCACCACGTGCTTCACGCCCTTCTTCTGCAAAATCGCCGACAGCCGCTCACTCTTCTCAATCGACGTAGTACCCACCAGCGCCGGCTGCCCTTTCTCGTGCAGCTCTGCAATGTTGTCCGCCACCGCCTTGTATTTTTCCTTCTCGGTGCGGAACACCACGTCAGGATTCTCCAACCGCCGCATCGGCTTGTTGGTCGGGATGACGACGATCTCCAGCTTGTAGATCTTTTCGAACTCGGCCGCTTCGGTCTCCGCCGTGCCCGTCATGCCGCTCAGCTTTTGATAAAGCCGGAAATAATTCTGGAAGGTGATTGTGGCCAGCGTCTGGTCTTCCTTGCGGATGTTCACGCCTTCCTTGGCTTCAATCGACTGGTGCAGCCCGTCGCTCCAGCGGCGTCCAGGCATCAGGCGGCCGGTGAAGGTGTCCACAATGATTACTTCGCCGTCCTTCACCACGTAATCCACGTCGCGCTTGTAGAGCGCGTGCGCCTTGATCCCCGTCTCCACGTAGTGCTTCAGTTCCCAGTTCTCCGCGTCGGCAATGTTGCCGATGCCCAGCGCCTTCTCGATCGTCACCCATCCGTCGTCCGTGACGCCGATCGTCCGCTGCTTCTCGTCCACAATGTAGTCGCCGGTCAGGTGCTTCTCGTTCTCGGCCAGCCGGATGCCCAGCTCTGCCTGGCGCTTGGTGTCGGTCCACTCGATCTCTTCGCCCAGTTGCAGTTGGGGAATGATGCGCCGCACCCGCGCGTACTTGTCCGTGGTCTGCTCCGTCGGTCCGGAAATGATCAGCGGCGTACGCGCCTCGTCGATCAGGATCGAGTCCACCTCGTCCACGATCGCGTAGTAGTGCCCGCGCTGCACGCAGTCCTTGATCTCGAACTTCATGTTGTCGCGCAGGTAGTCGAAGCCGAATTCGTTGTTGGTTCCGTACGTGATGTCGGCAGCGTATGCGGCCCGGCGCTCGTTGTCGTCCAGATCGTGCACGATCACGCCCACCGTCAGCCCCAGGAACTCGTAAATCTTGCCCATCCACTCGGCATCGCGCTTGGCCAGGTAGTCATTCACCGTCACCACGTGCACGCCGTGCCCGACGAGCGCGTTCAAATAACACGCGAGCGTCGCCACCAGCGTTTTTCCTTCGCCGGTCTTCATCTCCGAGATCTTGCCCTGGTGCAGCACCATGCCGCCGATCAGCTGCACGTCGAAGTGCCGCATCTGCACCGCGCGCCAGCCCGCCTCGCGCACCACTGCGAAAGCCTCGGGCAGAATCGCGTCGAGTGCGTCCTTCTCCGCCTTCTTGATCTCGTCCGCGTCGGTAATGCCTTCGAGCCGCGCCGCAATCCGTGCTTTGAACTCGGCCGTCTTGGCCTTCAGCTCTTCATCCGAGAGCTTCTTAATCTCCGGCTCCATCGCACTGATTTCAATCACGATAGGTCTAAGCTGCTTGAGCAGCCGCTCATTCGCCGTGCCAAAAATTTTGGTTAGGATCTTATCGAAAAACACAGGTTTCTCCGCTTACCAGTGTAAATGGCGAGGGTTACGCTACGATCATGGCACTCTCGGGTCATTAGACTCGGAGCTAGGATGCTTTTGTAGGAGGCCGCCCATGTGGCACCCGTTTCCAGGATTCAGTGGCTGCGTGGTTTCCTTAGGTGTGGTGTGCGCAATGTGGTTCTTTCGCCGCGCTGTCAAAAAATATCCTACATACAACCTCGGCCCCGGCGGCGATCCTCGCGCTTACGAGCCCATCATGAGCCGCTATATAAGGCTAGCTGAGTTCATGATTGGAGCAGCATCTGGATCAATCGTCTTGTTTGTTGGTACCTCAGCCCTGCATGGGGGCGGAGGGAAGCTGGCTTGGTTTTATGCTTCGCCGCTCCTACTGATAGCCGCCAGCGTGGTCTACGGCATCGCTTTCATGGCCTGTCAGGTGTTGACATTTGAGGAGGCCTTGCATGGCAACCCCCACACGGCTAACAACTATGCGCTGAATGAAACCCTCGGCTTTAGCGCTCTAATTTGCTTCGTCCTGGGCTACATTTGGCTGGTTATCGCCGCCACAAATCTTCAATGAATTCGGGACTAGGCTCAGACTGCGCTGCGCGGGCTCCCTCGAGGTCTACCACCCCTACGCCCATTCCTCTTTGCCGCCGCAATCTTGGCCGCGCTTCGCGATTTGCCCCCCAGTGCGCCCAGGCGCCCCGCTATCCAGTTGCGTGACCCAAGGAATCCCAAAAGCAGTGCTGGTAGGTACAAATCTGCGTCGATTTTTGGAAGGTGAATGCCATGACCCGACGGCGAAATCTCGATCTTCGCCAACTGTGCTGCTGTTGCCTGCTCAAGTCCTTGAGCATCGCGCGGCGAGAAAGAAACTTCGAGCCCCGTCGAGAAGTGAATAACGATGCGCCCCCGCCTGCGGTCGTAGCGCGCGCAGACAGCGCGGGGTGGAGAGAGGTTAGAGACGCCGATCTTGGCCGCAATTGGCATGAATTCTAGAGTGACTGGAAAGGAGAAGTATACGTCACATACCGAAGCGCTTGGGTTTCGTGCCGAATTCTCGATTGTGTTGGTAGAAAGTCAGTAATCGATCCACACAGCATCGGTCCGCAGATTGCATTCAGGACCGAAGAAACCTATTAAGGCCCTCCTGAGTTGCGCTTTCGCCTTCAGGCGCAATGATTCATCAGTCGTTCTTCGATCGAACATCACTCGCAAGTTTCGGGTGGAGTTTTCTCCCTCCCTATGCAGCTTGTATCCGAGATATGGTGAATCGCTTGCCCGAAGTGCAATCGTCTCTCCCGTCAAGAAATGCAACCGACCTTTAATCTGTTGCGCGAATTCGACCTCTTGGCAAATCTCCGCCAATAAACCACTCAGTATCCAAAGTCCAGAAACTGCCTCTTCATCGATCATTCAAACACCTCGCTTGTGCGTCCAGTTCGAATGTAATCATAGGTCGGAAGTAAAAAACCACAGGAATCGTAAGTCAACCGATCATCTCCGCCTTGATAGGTCGTGTAAGAGTGCCATGGTTTTCAGCTCGCCGGATACCGAAGCGCTTCGGTTTTTCAGCAATGCCCCCAACAAAAAGCCCCCGGCTTCTCAGCCGAGGGCTCTTCATTTCACTTTAGATCAGCCGGCTCAGTTGCTGAACAGCAGTACACCCGCCGCCTTCTCGTCGCTCGCGTTCTCGTCCGCGCTTACGGGGCGATAGAAGAGCTGGTTTTGGTCAAGGTAGACTTCGAGGAACGCCGGACGGTCCTGGATCTGCCCCGCGATCAACGCCTCCGAGAGCGGATCCTCCACGTACCGCTGCAACGCGCGGCGCAACGGGCGCGCCCCATAGCTGCGATCAGTCAGCGTCTTCTCCATAATCCACTTCTTGGCGTCGTCGTTCACTGAGATCGTGATCGACTTCTGCGCCAGGTTGCCGTTCAGTTGCTGCACCAGCAACTCCACGATCTGGATCAGGTCCGCATCGGAGAGCGACTGGAACAGAATCACTTCGTCGAGACGGTTCAGAAACTCGGGGTTGAAGGTTTTCTTCACCTCGTTCTTCACCAACTCCTCGACCTTTTCGCTTACCAGGTCTTCGCGCTCGCTCTGGAAGCCAAGCCCCTGCCTCTTCTGCAGGTGCCGCGCGCCGATATTCGACGTCATGATGAGGATGGTGTTCTTGAAGTCGACGGTGTTGCCCAGTCCGTCGGTCAGCTGCCCGTCCTCAAACACTTGCAGCAGGATGTTGAACACATCCGGGTGCGCCTTCTCAATCTCATCCAGCAGCACCACCGAATACGGCGAGCGCTTCACACGCTCTGTCAGTTGCCCGCCCTCCTCGTAGCCCACGTATCCCGGAGGCGAACCGATCAGCTTCGACACCGAGTGCTTCTCCATGAACTCCGACATATCGAAGCGGATCAAAGCCTTGTCTGACCCGAACAGGAAGTTGGCCAACGTGCGCGCCATCTCTGTTTTTCCCACGCCTGTCGGTCCCAGGAAAAGGAACGAACCGATCGGCCGGTTCGGTGATTTCAATCCAGCGCGGCTGCGCCGGATTGCTCGCGCCAGCGCGCTGATCGCCTTGTCCTGCGAAATCACACGTTTGTGCAGCTCCTCTTCCACGCGCAACAGCTTCTGCGTCTCTTCTTCCTTGATGCTGGTCACGGGCACGCCCGTCCACCGGCTCACCACGTCCTCGATGTCCTCGCGGCCCACGATTCCTGCCGCCGAGTCGTCCAGGTGGTATTTATCGCGCAATGCGCGCAGGTTCTCGCGCTCCTTGCGCTCCTCGTCGGAGTAGAACCGCGCCTTCTCGAATTCATGGTTCGCAATCGCCGAGTCCATGCGATGCACGATGAACTTGATCCGCTTCTGCACCTCGGTGATCTCTTCGGGCAGCGAGGTCTGGCGCAGCTTCACGCGCGCCCCGGCCTCGTCGATCAAGTCAATCGCCTTGTCGGGCAGAAAACGGTCGGGAATATAACGGCTCGAAGTGCGCCACCGCGAACTCCACCGCAGCATCCGTATAGCTCACCGCGTGGAACTTCTCGTAGCGATCCTTGATGCCCATGATGATCTTGATGGCGTCAGCCTCGCTCGGCGGCGGCACCTTCACCGCCTGGAAGCGCCGCTCCAGCGAGCGGTCCTTTTCAATCGACTTGCGGTACTCGGCCGGCGTGGTTGCGCCGATGCACTGGATTTCGCCGCGCGAGAGCGCCGGCTTCAGAATGTTCGCCGCATCCAGCGAACCCTCTGCCGATCCCGCGCCCACCAGCGTGTGCAGCTCGTCGATAAAGACGATCGAGTTCTGATTCTCCATCAACTCTTTCATGATGGTCTTCAACCGCTCTTCGAACTGCCCGCGGTACTTGGTTCCCGCCACGATCAGCGAAAGATCCAGCCCCAGCACGCGCTTGTCCGCGAGGAAGCTCGGCACCTCGCCATCGGCGATGCGCTGGGCCAGGCCTTCAACGATGGCTGTCTTTCCCACGCCCGGCTCGCCGATTAGCACTGGATTATTTTTGGTCCGCCGGCAAAGAATCTGAATGGCGCGCTCCAGTTCGCCTTCGCGCCCCACCAGTGGATCAAGCTGTCCGTCCATTGCGGCCTGAGTCAAGTCGCGGCTGAACTCCGCCAGCAGACTCGACTCCCGCTGCCGCTGCTGCGGCGGCGCTTTCTCCTGCGTCACCCGCGCCAGCTCGTCGCGAATCTGCGCCAGCTTCAATCCCCGCTCCTGCAGAATTTCCGACGCAAAGCACTTCTCTTCCCGCAGCAATCCCAACAACAGATGTTCGGTTCCAATATGTTTGTGGCCCAGGCGTTCCGCCTCTTCCGCGGCGTAGGCCAGCACCCGCTTGCACTCGTTCGATAGCGGCAGGTCGACGCTCGTCGACACCTTCTCGCGGATCGTGGTGTGCGCTTCAATTTGCTTCCGGATCGACTCCACCGAGGCGTGCGAACGCAGGAAGCGGTTGGTTAACGCTTTGTCTTCGCGCAGCAACCCCAGCAGCAGGTGCTCGGTCTCAATATAAGGCGAGCCGAACTGGCTGGCCTCATACCGCGCAAAGAAGATCACGCGCCGTGCCTTCTCCGTATACCGTTCGAACATGATGTGCTCCCCCCCGTCATCGGGGCTTGTCCCGGGCTGCCCGCTCCACTAGCCGTCCGGTGATTCTCCCGGCCTCGGCCCGGCTGCGCGCGCCCTTTCCGTTGCTTCGCCGCCGGAGAACTCAAAATCCGAATGCACGCTCCGAACAGCTCTTTTGGATGGTCCTGGGGTCTACTTCCACCCTTGCCGTCCGCCGGCCTCGCTTGCCCGGCTGACTTCCATCCCGACCTCGGCAGCCCGCCTGGGGAAACCCTTTTCCGGGCTGATAGTTATAAGACTCCCAAATCGCGGAAAATGATGCAATTCCGCAATCGGGTTACACGTTAAGATGCGGGCTGCGTGGCGTCTGTGAGCGCCGTCAACCGTCCATTGGCAAGGCGAAGAATCCGCGTACATCGTTGCGCCAGTTCCATATTGTGCGTCACCAGAATCGAGGTGAGCCCGTGACTTGCGTGCAGCCGTTCAATCAACTCGAAGACGCGGCCCGCCGTGGTGCCGTCCAAGTCGCCGGTGGGCTCGTCGGCCAGGAGCAAGCGCGGGCCGCACACCAGGGCCCGGGCCAGCGCCACGCGCTGCTGCTCGCCGCCCGATAGCTCACCCGGCCTGTGCGTTCCGCGATCCTCCAAGTCCACCTCTCTCAGCCAGTTAGCCGCGGTCTTCATGGCTTCGGACTGCCGCGTTCCCCTCGCCAAAAGCGGCATCGCCACGTTCTCCTCGGCCGTAAACTCCGGCAGCAAATAATGAAACTGCCACACGTAGCCGATCTCGCGGTTGCGAAAAGCTGCCGCCTCTCGCGGGGAGAGCGATGCTAGGTTGGTTGACGCGCAGTATACCGTCCCCGCGGAAGGCGCATCAAGCGCGCCCAGAATGTGCAAAAGAGTGCTTTTCCCCGCTCCCGACTGGCCCACGATTGCCACCATCTCGCCAACCTCGACTCTTAGATCGAGGTTCTCGAAAAGGCAGAGCTCCCCGCGCGCCGTGCGATACGACTTGCGCAGTCCTTCCACGCGAATGAGCGGAGCCTGATTCTCGTCGAGTGGAACTGGTTTTTCCGGGGTTTCGGATGCCCGCGACTCCCTCTCCCGCGCGGCGCGGGATGCCTGTGGGGCAGCCGCTGGTGGGGAATGCGTCATCCGGTTGACTTCATTTTACATGCCGCGCCCGCGGCGCCGCAGCCCGCGCAGCGGGCAAAAGATGGTAGCCCCAGGCCCGGGATCCCCGCGGACGGGTCTTAGTCCGCGGGGTGGAGGCGCAATCCTGGGGGCCAATCGCAGAATCACACCCACAAGCTCGCATTAGCGGGCGAAAGAACCAGCCAGGCTCTGCCGACCCGCCGACTTGCTGAACCACCCGACTCAGCCCCACTTCTTGCCCAGCGCTTCCAGATTTGCCTTGCCCAGATCCTCAGGCAACATGCAAACCCTGAATTCCACCTCGGCGTTGAAGCAGAGGAACCACGGCTCGGCCAGCCGCGGCACGTCCGAGGGACTTTGCAGATCGACGATCAGGATGCCGCCGCGTTTGCCTTCGCGCTCGCCGAAATACGCTGCTTCCGGCTTTGCGTCGTCAAGGATTTTCTTCATCGTGGAACCCGCAGTTCCATTGCGAACCAAGGTATTGAACGGCTCAATGGGACACTGCACCAGCATCATCATGCGCATACTTGCACCTCCGGGCGCTTCGAAATTGCCTTGGGGGCAGGCGGCGCCAATTCCGGACGCTACAGCACCCGAGAGAACCGTGTCAAAAGAATTTTCAGTGAGTGCGTTGCGCGCGGACACCACGCAGGTTTCGGGCCGGCCGTTCAGCAGGGTTGCATCAGTCCGGAAACTTGTATCCCTCTTTGCGGAAGAGGCGCAGGCATGCCTCCACGGCTGCGGCATCGAAGAGGGTGCCGCTCTTCGCCTCGATTTCGTCGAGCGCAATCGCGACGCCCAGCGCCGCGCGATACGGCCGATGCGAGCCCATGGCCTCCACCACGTCCGCCACGGCCACAATTCTGGACTCCAGACTGATGGCGTCTTCCTTCAGCCCCTGCGGATAGCCGGAGCCATCGAGCCGCTCGTGATGCTGCAGCACGATGTCTCTTATCGGCCATGGGAAGCGCACATCCTTGATGAGCTCGTAGCCCAGCACCACGTGCTCCTTGATCAGATCCAGCTCGATTCTGCTCAGGCGCCCCGGCTTGGCCAGCAACTCCGCCGGAATGCCGATCTTCCCCACGTCGTGAATCGATGCGCCCAGGTGCAGCCCATGAATGCGGTCCTCGGAAAGCGAAAGTTTTTCGCCAATGCGCCGGCTCAGGTCCGCAACCCGCCGCTGGTGGCCCGCCGTGTACGGATCGCGTTGGTCCACCGTCCCCGCGATCACCAGAATGGTTTGCTCCAGGCTCTCGCGCAAATCGTCCTGGTACTGCTTCTTCGCAATCTCATTGCGCAGCGAGCTGATGCCAAAGCCCAGATCGAGCGCAATCTGCTCCATCAGCTTGCGCTCCGATTCCGTCCACACGCTGCTCGATGCTCCATAGGCCGTCAGAGCGGCCACGCTCCCATCCGCAAGCCTGAGGGGCAGCGCGATCGATGACTTGTAGCCGCGCTTCGCGGCCTCGGCGTGCCAGGGCGTCAGGATCGGGTCGGCCAGAATGTCTTCCGCCACTTGTATCTTGCCGGTGCGAATCGACCTTCCCGTCGGTCCTTTTCCGCGCTCGGTATCGGCCCACGTTAGATTCAGCTGTTGCAAGTAGCCGTCTTCATGGCCGTAGTGAGCTGCGGGAACGATCCGCTTGTCCTCGCGCTCCTCGGCGAATCCAACCCACGCCATTCTGTAGCCGCCTATTTCTACGACGATCCGGCAATACTCCTGCAGCAGATCCCGCTCCGTTTTTGCATTCAGCCGCGCCGAGTTGATCTCGCTCAGCAGCTTCACCTCACGCAAGTTGTTCCCTAGCGCGACCGCCAGCCGCTTCTCTTCCGTAATGTCCTCGAAGAATCCTTGATAGCAGAGCGTCTTTCCATCCGGACCGGCAATTCTCTTTGCCGTCATCGAAATCCAGATGAGCGATCCATCGCGCCGCTTGAACTGGCATTGGAAATCCCGAACCGCGCCATTCTCTTCCAGCAGCCTTGCGTATTCTGCGCGCTCGGCTCCGTCCAACCACACGTCCCGCGCGGAATCGGTAACGGCTGCCATGCCCTCCTCTGCGGACTCGTATCCCAGCATTCTCGCTCCGGCCGGATTCAGGGTCAGCGACTTCCCTTGCGGCGAGGTTTGGAAGATGCCCTCCGGAGCGTCCTCGAAGATGTCGCGGAATTTCTGCTCGGCATCGCGCATCGCCTGTTCGGCGGCCTTGCGGGCATTGATGTCCTGCACCACAGCGATCAAATGCGCCGGGTTCCCCGCGGCGTCCCGTTGCAGCGAGAGCGTGATGCGGGCCCAGGTAATGCTGCCATCCTTGCGCAGGTAGCGCTTTTCCCAAGCCAAAGATTCAATCTTTCCTGCTACCACCTCCTCGAGGGCATTCACGCCCACAGCCACATCCTCGGGGTAGGTAATCTGCTGGAAGGTCATGCCCGGCAGTTCCTCAGCAGGGTATCCGACGATCTGGGAGAAGCGCGGATTGCAGCGCAGAAAGCGGCCGTCAAACCCGGTGTGCACCATCCCCACCGCAGCCTGCTCAAAGGTGGCGCGATACCGCTCCTCGCTGTTCCGGAGGCTGGCCTCTGCCTCTTTCTGCGCGGTCGTATCCTGCAACGTCCCGAATAAACTGCGCACGCGGCCCTGCTCATCCTTGATCGCTTCACCGCGCGCGCGTACCCAGCGCAACTCGCCATCCGCGCGCACAATCTGCAATTCCAGATCGTAGGGCTCTCCGCAGGCCAGGGAGTGCCGCACCGCCGCATCCAGGCGCATCCAGCTCTCCGGCGTGTAAAGCCGCGCGCGCTCGGCGTGGCTCGGAGCCGGCAATTTCGCATCGCGGCCCGTGATGCGATACATCCCTTCGCTCCAGGTCGTGATGTCGTTATCCGCGTCCCAACTCGAACTTCCCGACAAGCCGATGCGTTCTGCCTCTCGCAGGCGCGCCTCGCTTGCGACCAGCCCATCCTGCGCATGCTTTCGCCTGGAAACGTCCTTGGTGAAAACCGACACTCCGATCGTGCGGCCCTCCCGCACCACGCGATTCAACTGGAACTCGAACCAGCGTCCATCGAGCATCAGTTGTTCCGTGCGGTACGTCCCTTCCGCAAGAGCGCGCGCGTAACGATCCCGCCATACGAAAGCCTGCTCGGACCGCAGCGGGTTGTACGCCAGCGCGCCGGCCGCCGCAGTTATTTCAAACACTCCCTCCATATAGGAGGACGCGGCCCTGTTAAACGCGATCAGGCGGAGATCCGGGCCCACTGACCACATGGGATCATGAGTGCCCTCCATCAAAGTTGCCAGTTCCGCATTCGAGGCGAGTGGAGACACAACTCCACTTGTCTTCTCTTTGCGTACTAGTGACAGCGTTCTGGGCATTCAGGAAGTCCTCTTAGGGGCCGGTTTCCGCAAATTGTACGCCGAATTGTGGAAAACCGGCAGATTACCTCCGTCAACAGTTTGATTCCACACCGTTTCCGGGGCCCCGCTCCGCGCTTGTTATCATCGAATCAAGGCCGCTGTCCCGTCGCTCGCGCTGCCTAGTGAATCTTCCGCCATCCTCATGACTCTTTCCTCCCAGGCCGTTGTCCCTGCCAATCTCGACGCCGACCGCGTTGCAGACGCCACGCACGCGCACGGAATTCACGCCCCATCCCCCGGCGCCACCGCAACCCTCATCCACGATCTCCGCGAGCTCTTCAAAGTCAAAGTCGTCGGCCTCGTCGTCGTTACGGGTTGGGGCGGCTTCTATCTCGGCTCCATGCAGTGGGGCATCTCCACCCTGCAACGCGGCCTGCTCGATGCCCTCTTTGGCATCGGCCTCGTCTCCGCAGGCGCCGGCGCGCTGAACCAGTGCCTTGAGCGCACCACCGACGCGCGCATGAAGCGCACCGCCAACCGCCCTCTCGCCTCCGGACGCTTCTCGCTGGCCAGCGGCATCATCGCCGGACTGGCCGCGCTCGGTCTCGGAGCCGTTTGGCTCGCTCTCTACACCAACATGCTCACCGTCGCGCTGGCGCTGCTCACGGCCTTCACCTACGTTGCCATCTACACGCCGCTCAAGCGCGTCACTTCTCTCGCCACGTTCATCGGCGCATTTCCGGGAGCCATGGGCCCCCTCCTTGGCTGGACCGCTGCTCGCGACCGCATCGAGTGGCCCGGCGTCGCGCTCTTTGCCATTCTCTTCGTCTGGCAGTTCCCTCACTTCATGTCGATTGCCTGGCTGTATCGCGACGACTACGCGCGTGCCGGCATCCGCATGTTACCCGTGGTTCAGCCCGATGGATGGTCAACCGTCGTTGAAGCCGTCTTCTACGCTGTGCTCATGATTCCCGTCAGTCTCGCACCCTGGCGTCTCGGCATGACCGGCGTTCTCTATGTGGTCCCCGCAACCGCGCTCGGCCTCGTCTATCTCGCCTACACGCTCCGCTTCGCGCGCATTCTCCACGCCAAAACCGAAGACGAGAGCCGCATGCTGGCCCGCGACCTGCTCAAGGTCAGCGTGCTGTACCTGCCGCTGCTCTTCACCACGCTCATGCTCTGCGCCATCGCGAAATCGTAAGGCACGCTATGACCACCACCGCACCTACTTCCGCTCCCCGATCCGGCACGGGCCCAGCCATCGCCGCAATTCTGGCCATCAGCGCCGCCGCCTCGCTCTTTCTCTTCTGGCTCATCTACATTCATCCTGCCGCGGCCACTAGTTCCCAATACGCCTTTCTCCCAGCGCTCAACGCCATCTTCAACGGCCTAGCCGCCATCGCACTCTCGATCGGCTACACCTTCATCCGCGCGCGGCAAATCCCAAGACATCGCGCCGCCATGATCACGGCCTTCATCTTTTCCACGCTCTTTCTCGTCGGCTACATCCTGCATCATGCGCTGCATGGCGACGTGCGCTACCCGCTCCACGCCACCTTCCGCACCTTTTATCTATGCCTGCTCACCAGCCACATCGTTCTCGCCGTCGTGGCTTTGCCCCTCATCCTCATCACTTTCTTCTTCTCGCTCTCGGGACGCTTCCCGCAGCATCGCAAAATCGCCCGCTGGACTTTTCCGTTGTGGCTCTACGTCTCCGTCACCGGCGTCATCACCTACGTCATGCTGCGCCTCGCGCAAGGATGAAGCCCGCGTAGCGGGCAAAAGAGGGTAGCCCCAGGCGCAAGCCTGGGGCAAAGTTGAACCTCACCGCTCCGTTAGCCCGCGCAGCGGGCGTAAGAACCCCGTCGTACCATTAGCATTAAATTGATCCCATGCCCTCAAGCCTGCCGAAAAACGCAACTCCACCCGATGACGGCACCCGCCAGCTTCTCCAATGGGGCAGCTCGATGGTCGGCGCAGGATTGTTTTGCGTTCTGCTACTCGTCACTGTACTGGGCGGCTACTCGCGCCTGGGCGCCAGCACCAACGCTGGCTGGTTCGCGCTCATCGTTGCCCTCATGTGTCTGCCCTTCGGCGCACTGCTCCTCACCCTGGGCCTCGCCAAATGGCTTCGCAACCGCCGCCTCGCCCGCGCCAGCGATGCGCGAGAGTAGCCGCCCCTCAGTTCCTAGCTCCTACTCCCAAGTCCCTGTCTCCGTTCAACTCGACGTGTCAACGTCCGTAGTGTCGTCCGTTGCCGCAGTATCGTCCACGGCCGCATCGTCCACCGCCGCATCGTCAACAGGTGCTTCGTCCGCCGGCGCGTCTGCCTCGGGGCCTACTGGGTCGCCGTACTGGCCCTCTTCTGCGCTGGCGTCGGCAGTCTGTTCTTCGCTTTGGGCGTCGCCGGCGTACATCTGGGCGTCATCGGTAAACCCTGCTGCGGCGTAGCTATCGGCTGTCTGTGCGTCCTGATCGGCGGTCTGCTGGTCCGAGTTGGCCCAGCTCTCGTCCAGTTGCGCAGTCCAGGTCTCGTCGGTGTTGTCCGGACCGCCTTCGCCGGCCACGGTCTCCGAGTCCTGATAAGCCTGGGTCGCATCGCTCGACGCAGCCGAATAATCGCCCGACGCCACCGCCTGACTCTCCGCCTGCTCATCCTGTTGCAACGTTGCCTGGTCCGATTGCAACTGCGAGTTATCCGTTGGATCGCTCGTGCTCGACGCATCCGGATCCGCAGTTGGATCAGTCGTTGCATCCGGGTCTGTGCTGCCCGTAAGGGTGTCGTCCGGCTCGCCAGTTATCGGCGAATCGTCGCCAACCGTCCCGCCCGCCAGGGGATCCGTCGCGTCCGACGCCGTCCATCCACTGTCGCCGCCAGGGTACCCCGACCCGCCCGGTCCGTCATCTAAGGTGGAACCCGAGCCGTCAGGTCCGTACCCGCCGCCGAGCCCCGGCCCGTCATCTGACGACATCCCGCCCGAAGATCCGTCCGGAGAACTCGGATCTACGCCACCTGGCTCCGCCACGCCGGTCGCCGTCCCGCTCGGATCGGTCGGATCTGTCGGGTCTGTCGCCGTCCCTACGCCGCTCGTATCCGGATCGACGATCCCTTCCTCCACCACTACTTCTTCCACATCTACGTTCCCGTCCGACGAGCCGCTGCTCCCTAACGGATCCAGAACAACATCGATAATCTCTTCCGTCACCGACCCCGAATCTGAACTAGACGTACCATCTCCGGGGCTCGTGCTTGCCGTGCTAGTCGCGGCCGTCTCCTCCGGCATAACCACCACGACTTCCTCGACTTCGTTTCCCTGGCTGCTGCTATCGTCCGGCATGGCGTATCCTCCCTTTCCTGAATCTCTCGATTACTTCTTCCCGCCCGCACGTGCAGGCGCCGCAACTGACTTTCTTGATGCACCGCCCGCCGTTACCGGCGGCGTAGGTGCCTTTTTCGCTGTACCACTCACGGGCGCCACCGGAGCAGCTGTCTTTGTCGCTGCATCGCCCGCCGTGGGCGTCGGCGCAACTGGCTTCGTCGCTGCGCTCGCTGGCGTCGCCGTCTGAGCAGCCGATCCTGCCGTCGCGCCTGCCGCCGGCGTCGCCGCTCTTGGCCGCAATGTGACCACGTTGTGGCATTGCGGGCAGCGCACATTCAACACCGTCTTGCCCCGCAGCACGGCCAGGGGAACCCGCATCGCGGCCTGGCACTTGTTGCAAATCACGCGGATCGAGTCCGTGGGCGTCGGCGCAACTGCGGGTTTCGCCACCGCTGTCTGTCCGGCGTTCGCTTGCACCGCCGCGCCAGCCGGCGCACCTGCTCCCGCCTGAGTCCCACCTGCACTCGGAACCGCCGGCCGCGCCGCTCCAACCACCGCTGCCACCTTCACCGCCTTTACCGTGCCCACACCCAATCCCGGCATGGCCTGGGTCGGCACCGGCGCCAGCTTCTTGCGCACCGGCTGGATGCTCTGGCTCCAGCGCATCAGCTCCGTTTCGTGCGCCGCCTGCCCCAGAAGCCGCAACCGCCGCGTGGTATACATCGACGACGAAGTTGTCATCTCCGAGAACTTTGTCATCGAGTCGTCGCTCGCCGACTCCTGCTTCAGCCACTCCTCGATGTTCACCTGCTGCAGCAGCCGCGCCGAGCGAATCGACCACGCCAGCAGCACACGCCGCACCAGCGCTTCGTCGCCCACAGCCATCAATCCCGCACGGTCGGCAGTAATCTCCGACTGGCGCGACCACGCCATCAGCGGCAAATCAATCGCCCCCTGAATCAGCTTCGTGGGATTGATCGCATTGATCAAGCCATTCGAGAGCAGGCCGGTATGCACGCTCACATCGCCCGCGATAAAACGCAGCACCGTGTTCCACAGTGCGTGACCGGCGCGGCAGTGGCCCATCTCGCGCGACAGCACAAACAGCAATTCATCCCCGGCGAAATTGATCAGATGCGAGGTGCCGAGCACAATAAAAGAGCTGTTTTCCGTGCCGTAGGTGTAGGTGTTCCACATCTGGTCGCCGGAGATGTACACGTCAGGCATATGGGGCAGGCCCATGATGCGCGCCGCCAGCACCGCCTGGTTCCAGACATCGGGAAACTGCCTCGGGCCCAGGCGAATAGCGTTGAAGGTCAACTCGATCCACGGCCGGCCCACTTTGTCAGACACGTTCCGCACCACTGCCTGCAGCGCTGAAATGCTCTGCAGCTTCGACATGGCCTGGCCGTCTTGCGCCCATAAAAATACCGAGCGGTCCATCTGGTATCCGGGCAGCAACGGCCGCAGCCATCCGCACTGCGGGCACACGAACTCCGCGGCGCTCAGTCCGGCTCCGTTTACGCCGCATACCTTGCACGGCGGCTGGCCGTTTGCTGCAAGCGGTGCTCCCACGGCCATGGGCTGCGGCGGCGGGGTCTGCGACTCGGCAATCAACCCGCTTCCGCACAGGGTGCAGAATCGAGAGCCGGGCACTCCTGGCCCGTGTCCCTGCGGACAAACCAACGGTCCCACCACTGTGCTGGCCATGGGCTCTCCTTCGTCCCCGTACGCAGGTGCGCGCTTTGCGCCGCCTGCGCTTTGTGCGCCGTGGATGCTGTTTAGAAATCCAGTGACCCGTGATTCGATTCAAAGGGGGGAGCAGAATTGCGGCAATTATAGCCAACCCCATCCTCAGAAACAATGAATGCTTTCGAGTCAATTGAAAATGTTCGTAAGAACGCGCCGCCGCCGCTCGGGTGTCTTGCTCCTTTGTTCGCCCGCTCACCCCTTCACTCTTTCACTCGCCCATAAACACACGGCGCCCAACCCATTCGTCCCCCGACCCTGAGTTGGGCGCCTACAGCGGTTCCAGAGTTGCTTCACCCAGGAACCGGCTTGCCAAGTGGCGTTTTCCCTAAGAAAACGCCACCTTTCGCTGAAGCGCCTAGAGCACGTGAACTCTGGAACCGCTCTAAGTTACCCGAGTCTCTCCGATCCAGCCCCGGGCAACGTCTTCGGCGTTCTCCCGCCGTTTAGCTACATCCCGCCCTGCGCGTTCTCTTCCGGATGCACCACGCGATAGCTCGCGCCGCCGTTCGACCACACCAGCAGCAGAACGTCCTTGTCCTGCGGCACCGCGTGAATCTGGCTCACGAAGTTATCGGCGTCCGTCACCGGATGGCGATCGACTTCGAGAATCACGTCGCCGGGCGTCAGACCCGCATCGTCGGCCGCGCTGCCCGGCCGCACTTCCTGGATGGCCGCGCCATGCATCTGCTCCGGCACATGCAGTTGCTGGCGCACGTCAGGCGACAGGTCCGCGACCGTCAGTCCCAGCCGGCCGCGCTGCTCGCCCGCGTTCGCATTACTGGCTTCTTCGGACGCCTCTTTGTGGAACTCGCCGACCGTCACCTTCACGCTCTCGGGTTTGCCGTCGCGCAGAATGCCCAGTTCGATCGCAGTTCCCGGCGCGGTCTCGCTCACCGCAACCTGCAGTTCGCGCCCGTCCAGGATTTTCTTGCCATTCAATGCGCGCAGCACGTCGCCGCTCTTCAGTCCGGCGTGGCCCGCGGGCGAGTCCGGCGTTACCTGGCTGATGACTGCTCCGCTGGCGTCAGGCAAGTTGAAGAACTGCGCGTTGTCGGGCGTTACGTCGTTCATGCTGATGCCCAGGTAGCCGTGGTGCACCGTGCCGGTCTTGATGATCTGGTCTACTGAGGCCTTTGCAATCTCCGAAGGAATCGCAAAACCCGCGCCCGCAAACGAGCCGCTGTCCGAAATGATGAAGGTGTCGATGCCGATCAGCTCGCCGTACGCATCCACCAACGGCCCGCCCGAGTTGCCGGGATTGATGGCCGCGTCAGTCTGGATAAAGTCACCCGGCTTGCGGGCATCGTCGGTGTATGGGTTGGGACGGTTCAGCGCGCTGATGATGCCCCGCGTCACTGAGAACTGGAAGTAGCCGAAGGGACTGCCGAAGGCCAGCACCGTCTGCCCGGGGTGCAGCTTCGCCGAGTCGCCCCACGGGATGCTGGGCAGGTCGTGCGCGTCGATTTTGATGACCGCCAGGTCGTTGAGTTTGTCCTCGCCCACCAGCTTCGCAGTGAACACCCGCCGGTCGTTGAGTGTGACCCGCATTTCCGTCGCACCGTCCACCACGTGGTCATTGGTTACGATGTATCCATCCGGCGAAATAATTACGCCGCTTCCCACCCCATGCTCAATCTGGGGTTGCGGTTTCATGCCCTGTCCGCCCGGCCCGCCTTGTCCGAAGAAGAACTGCCGGAATCCCGGTGGAAGATCCTCGGGGTTGATGCCGCCGAAGTCCTGGCCGCGTCCGCGGCCGTGTCCCTCGCCGTCACCCTCGCCTTGCTCATCGTGCGAAACACGCGAGGTTACCGAGACGTTGACCACGGCAGGTGTAACGCGAGCGGCAACTGCTTCCACCGCGTTGTCAAGCGCCACCAGCGATGACACGCTCGTGTCGTCCAGCGGTCCCGACGCGGCTGCCATCGCCTTGTTGTGGTCGATAAAGAACGCAAAGACAAAAAGAAGCGTGGCCAGAATGCCCGCAGGCACCGCCAGCCTCTTCGCTCTTGCTACTAATGAATTAGTTGTAGTGGACATGTTCATCTCCATTTGGGGGTTGAAGTTTCTAGTTACAGTTTGAAGACCAGCCAGCCGCTCTCAGGCTGCGGAGCGGGGGCCCGGTCAGAGTCTTCTGCATGCGCCGGTTTCGAGCCGGGCACTACGCCGCCAGGCCCGGCGCCTGCAGTCTTGGTATCGACGGGATAGACGGCAAGGATCAGTCGCGTCACGGTGATCCGGGTGACTGTTTGCCCGCCGGCTGGACTTGCCGCATCCGCAGATTGCGGCTGCGCATTGGCATCCGTGTCGTAATCGGAAATCTGCCTGTGATGGTAGTGCGAAATTCGCACCTCTTCCCATGCGGTCAGCACCACATACTCAGGCTGCCCGGCAGGGTCCGAGCCCGCATTCGGCATTTCTGCCCTTGTCAGCACCTCACGCGGCGCTTCGCTCGCCGACGCAATCTGACGCTGCGACACGCCATCCGGCACGGCCGATGTGGTTGGGATCCGGCGCGATGACGTCGGAGTCAATGCCGCGGAATCGTGCCCCGCCGGCAAAATCGCCTTGGTTTCTATCGCGTGGAACCTGGAATTGCCGCGCGCTGCGGTTGCCTGCGTCCTCTGAGCCTCGATCGTTGCCGTCCGCGCGGCGGGAACAAAAGCCACCACCTGCGGGCAACGCGCCAATTCCACCGATGCAATCAGCAGGCTGCACCCGGCAATACCCACGAGTGCCCGCGCCGCTAGGGGATGAAGCACTTGCTTACGCGCCAGAATGCTGTAGACGCGGCGCACCAGCTCAGGACGGCGCTCGAATGCGCCGAGCGAAAGCGCTTGGGCGCGGCGTCGCTGCAATCCGCGCTCGGCCAGGCTGGTGAGGCATTCCGCGTAAGCGTGCGGCGCTTGTGTCCTGTGCACCACACCCTCGTCGCAAGCCATCTCGCGTTCACGGCAAAGGCGGCCTTCGATCCAGGCCAGCGCAGGGTTCAACGGGAACAGAACCAAGGCCAGCTTCTGGAAAAGGTTGGTCCAGTCGTCGCGCCGCCGCAGATGTTCGGCCTCATGCAGAACCACTTGCTCCAGTTCGCCGGGCGTGAGGCGAGCGTAAAGCCAGTCGGGAATCAGAATGCGCGGCGCCAGGAAGCCGATCACGCTGGGGCGGTCGAGCTTGCCGGTCGTGCAAAGTTCCACGGGATGTCGCGTGGGGGAAACAGCGGTAAGCAGAACGCGCAAATGTGCCTCTACTTCAATGGGCGTTGCCGAATTCCACAGCTTGCGCAACTGCAACGAGTGGACGGCAAAGCTCGCAGCGCGTGCCAGCGATGCCACCAGCCAAAGCGCAGCAATGGCGATGGCCCAGCGGCTATCGAGCCGGAACCACGGCGTGGGCGCCGATGCGCCGGGCACCGCGTTGGCGGCGATCGCGGTTGCGGTGCTATGCGCAAACCAGGGCAGAAACTGCAGACCCACAACCACCGCGAAGGCCGCAGCCCACACGGCGAAGCGCTGCGCTGCACCTATATGAACATGAACGCGCGGCGTCAGCCAGAGGCAAACCCCGAGGACCAGGGCTATCGCCGCACCCTGCCACAGGGCCGCAACCGCTATGGGCGCAGCGCTCTCGGCCAAGGCAACCAGCCAGCTGCCGGCGCCTGCCAGCACCGCGTGTGCTCCATCGGTCATGAGCATCGGGAACATCTATTTCTCGCTCCCCTTTTCAGCCCTTGCGCTGCGAATTGCGTCTTTCAGGCGCTCTAACTCTTCGGCGTCGATCTCTTCATCGCCTAAAAGTGATAACACCAGTTGCTCGCGCGAGTTGCCGAAGAATCGGCCGAGCACGTTGCGCACCTCGGAGCGGCTGGCCTCGTCCTCGGCAACCGCCGGCCGGTACACGAACGCGCGGCCCTCCTGGCGGTGCGCCACGTAGCCTTTCTGTTCGAGGATCCGGATGGTGGTCAGCACCGAGTTATAGGCCAGCGGCTCGTCCTCAGGCAGCGCAGCCACCAGGTCGGTCACGGCCGATTCGCCCCTCCGCCACAGGATCTTCATCAGCCTGAGCTCGGCCTCGGTGAGCGTGTTGGATTTCCTTGGCGGCATCTTAACCTGTTGATTCTGCTTGCTTATTGTCGCGTCCTAAGGCTGTCTGCACTTCTATAGACGAACAACTAAACGATTAGTTTCTAATTTTTCAAGAATT
The DNA here is from genome assembly GCA_963729915.1 of uncultured Acidobacteriota bacterium. Lineage (GTDB taxonomy): Bacteria > Acidobacteriota > Terriglobia > Terriglobales > Acidobacteriaceae > Telmatobacter. Next base: position 58,044 of record CAVSQE010000013.1, read on the forward strand.
TTTCAAGGTGTCAACGCGAGTTGGCAAGCCAGATTTCTCACAGATCAACGGAAACCGTAGCGCCGGTCTCCCGACCGACTGTACCTGGGGGCCTCCTGGCCCTCAGAGGCATGGCCGGAACTCAAATTCTGGTTCGCCGTCTAACTGTGAGAAATGCAGACCAAGATCAAACCGTTCATGGCGCGCACCTTATGCTACGATCCGTGCAAGCGTTCACGGACTTGATTCTTTGCGCAGAATCGCGGCCGGAAAAATGTCTTCCGCGCCGCTCACGGCGAACGCCTTTCTTGAGATCTGCAGCGCGGACCGCACCCGTGGTTCCGTGCTCGCAAGGGGTGGTATGGACAACCAATTACGGCCTTTGAATCTCGGCGAAATTCTTGACCGCACGGCGCAACTCTACCGGCGCAACTTCTGGCTGTTTGTCGGCACTGCGGCGCTGCCTTTGCTGTTTGTCCTCGCGCTCGCCATTCCAGCGGGGGCCATCTTCGTCCTTCCCGGCATTGCAAATCACGGCGTTTGGGACAATACTCCCGCAACAATCATTGCCATCGTTCTTCTTTGTCTCATCGTCGTGCCGGTTTACCTTGCCGTGTACGTGTACTCCTACGCCGGCGTCACGCAGGCCACGGTGAGCGTGCACCTCGGCGAGAAGCCTACGATTCGCGCCACCCTCAAAAGTGTGCGGCCCCGCTTCTGGACCTACCTCTGGTACTTGGTCCTTCAAGGGATCATGGTGGCACTCGTACCGGCTGCAGTCGCCGTCGCCATCATCGCGCCGCTCATCTTTCTCATGTCCCGTTCCGGCGATGACCTTGCCTCGCGTTTTGCTCTTGGTTTCCTGGTGTTTCTGGTTGCGGTTGCGGCCCTCGGAGTCATGCTCTGGCTGACGTTTAGTTTCATGCTGGGCATGGCCGCGTGCATTGTTGAGAAAACCACCGCATGGGAGGCGCTCGTTCGTTCCTGGAAGCTGAGCAAGGGAACCCGCGGCCGCATCTTTGTCACCTATCTGCTGGTGATTGCGCTGGCATTTGCAGTATCGATGGCCTTGTCCATTCCCATGCTGATCGTGATTGCCTTGGTCCCTTCCATGGGAAATGGCGCCGCGTTTTCATCGCCAGCATTCGTGGTGGCCGAGATCGTGAGAGTGGTCATGAATTTCGCTACGCAGGTGCTGCTGGCGCCGATCATCATGATCGCTTCCGTCTTGTTCTACTACGACCAGCGCATCCGCAAGGAAGGCTTCGACATCGAGTGGATGATGCAGCGGGCGGGGCTCACGCAGCCGCAACCTCAAAGCGGATCGACAGGGATTCTCGGGCTCGCGCAGCCACCATCTGCAGGATCGCCGAGCGACGCCGCAGGAGGTTTCGGACCGGTCACGCCACCTGATAGTTTGGAAGGGCGATGAATTGGATGCGGTTCGGGTCGCGTGGGGGTAGCGGCGGGGTACCGGCGAGGCTGGCCCCCGCTGCTTCGCTTTCGCTTGTCGCCGCGTTGCTCGTACTGGCGACAGCGGTGCCGCACGCGCACGCCCAGCAGTCCTCTTCCAACGCGGGCTGGCGCGATGTGAATCTTGCCGAATACCGCCAGCATCTCGAAGACCTCGACAGCGTGGTTGCCGATTGCCAGGCGCAGCTCAAGCTCAAAAAACCCGCACCTGCCAACAACAACGCGTGCGATCCCAATCGTGTTGGCCCCAACGACCGTGTGCAAGGTCAGGGCGCAGCGGGATCCGAGCCGCGCGAGGTTCGCTACGACTGGCTGCGGGCTGTACTCACCCTCGCTGGAAGTAAAGTTGGAGCTGCGCAGCCCGCTGTCGCGAGAGCGCCCGCCAACGCCAAGGGACCACCGGCAGACCCGAATGAATTACTCAACGACGCGCACCAGCGCCTCCAGACGGACGAACGCCAGGCCGAGAGCACGCTCGCAGCCAATCCCGCTTCCGCAAATCCCGTCTATATTGCCCAGCGAAAGTCGCTCGACACCATTCTGGCCCAGCGCGAATACCAGGGCGTGACCAAGGTTTCGGTCAAGGACCGCGTCCTGGAATGGCTCGGAAACCTGCTCGACAAAATCGTGATGAAGCTCGCGGGAATGGGGGCGCGTGCGCCCTGGGCTGCCCGATTGCTGGAGGGCTTGCTGCTGGGCGGAATCTGCATCGCGCTGGTCTGGTTTTTCATCCGCCTCGAGCGCAGCGCGCGGGTGCGCTTGATTCCCGACGTCGAGCCCGGGCCGGGAGCGCCTTCATCACGCGAATGGCAGGTGTGGATGAAGGACGCGCAGGCTGCGGCAGCAAGCGGTTCGTGGCGTGAGGCCATTCATTCTGTGTATTGGGCCTCGATTGCGCGCATGGAGTCAGCTCGATCGTGGCCGGCCGACCGCGCGCGCACGCCGCGGGAATATCTCGGACTACTGAGCGGCAATGACCCGCGCAAGCCCACGTTGACGGCCCTGACGCGCAGCTTTGAGCGCACTTGGTATGGCGGGCGCGACGCTGCGGTTGCTGATTTCAATTCCGCGATGGCACTCGCTGCGGAGCTGGGAGTTAAAGCGGAATGAAACTCTTCGCCTCACTCGACGCCAAGGATCGCAAGCTGCTCATCGGCTGCATGTGCGCGGTGGCCGTACTCGCAGTGGTCACGGCGTTCTTTGCGCGCAACGAAGACCGCGATGACAATCCGGTGCCCAGCACCTATCGCACAGGCAAGCATGGCGCGCGCGCCGCTTACGAATTGCTCCAAGCCAACGGTTACAACGTCGAGCGGTGGGAGCGGCCACTCAGCGACCTCGCGGCCCAGACTGACGCGCAAACCGTGGTGATCTTCGCCGCGCCCAACCCCACGTCACCTGAAGATTTGAAGGCCGTGAAGGATATCGTTGCCCAGGGTGGGCGCGTCCTGTTGACAGGATGGTCGGGAGGGATTCTGGCGCCCGGCGGAAACGCCTTGCCGCCGGTACGGTTCGAGACCGCCTGCAAGCTCACGCCGCAGGGACTCGACCCGTTGGCTGGATCGGGCGAAGTGTGGATGGTTCCTGAGGCTGCATGGGGAGCGAACCGGCCGCTCGATCGCGTCGAGTACAACTGCGCGGGCTCGCCAGCCGTGGTGGAGTACACGAGCGGCAAGGGCGAGGTGATCTGGTGGGCCAGCTCCACGCCGCTTGAAAATGGCTCCATTCAGCGCGCCGACAATTTGAATCTGTTTTTGAATTCCCTGGGCACGTCCCAGAACCATCACTTCTATTGGGATGAATCGCTACACGGGGAAACTTACTCGGACTGGTTCTATGCCAGCGGCGCCGCTCTGAACCTGCTCAAAGCGGGCCTTCTCGGAATTGCATTGCTCGTGATTTTCAGCTTTAGCCGGCGGCGCGGGCCCGTGCGCGACCTGCCCGCGCCGGTGCGCGCCACGCCCGTGGAGTTTCTCGAGGCGCTGGGTTCGCTTTACGCCGAGGCTGGCGCTTCGGCAACTTCCGTTGAGCTTGCCTACGAGCGTTTCCGCCGTCGCATGGGCGACTTGTGCGGACTGAAGGGGGCCAGGATGAGCGCGGAGGAACTGGGCTTTGCCCTCCGCCGGCGTTTTCCTCAGGCCCCCGAAACACTCGAGAAGGATTTGGCGGAATGCGAGGAAGCTATCGGGAGCGACGCCTTGCAGCCCAAGAAGGCGCTGGCGCTGGTGCAAACCCTCAGCCGCCACGGCGAAGCCTTGGATCGAGCGGCGAGAGTGAGAATCTACGATTGAAATTGAATTAGGAATCGGATACAACGGCAGGACGGCAAGCAAGGAGATCGGAATGAGCGAAGAGAATGCGTTGCAGCCGGACGCGCAGGCGTCAGGCACATCCCTCAAGGCCACGCAGGAACTGCTGACCCGTGCGCGCGCGGAGCTGGGACGCGTAATAGCAGGCCAAAACGAGGTGATCGGCGAAGTTCTCGTGGCCGTGCTCACTCAAGGACATGCCCTGCTCGAAGGCGTGCCGGGAATTGCCAAGACGCTGATTGTGAAATCGGTGGGCCGGCTCCTGGGACTCAACTTCCAGCGCGTGCAGGGAACGCCCGACTTGATGCCCGCAGACATTCTTGGCACAACCATCTTCAAAATTGGCTCCGACATTTTCACATTTCACGCCGGCCCGGTATTCACCGATCTCCTGCTGGTGGACGAGATCAACCGCATGCCGCCGCGCACCCAGGCGGCGTTGCTCGAGTGCATGGAAGAGCGCCAGGTGACCAGCGACGGCGTCGCGCGGCAGTTGCCCCAGTGGTTCACCGTTTTCGCCACGCAGAATCCCATCGACTTCGAGGGCACGTATCCGCTTCCCGAAGCGCAACTCGACCGTTTTCTGCTCAAGATCAAAGTTCGCTATCCCAGCGCGGACGAAGAACGGCAAATGCTGGAGCGGCATCACGGCACGAGCGTAAACCTGCTTGACGACGCGCACATTCAGCCGCTCGCTGCCGACCTCCTGCAATCCGCGCGTAACGAGATTCGCGCCATCCGCGTGGAAGCGGACCTCTACGGCTACATTCTCGATCTGGTGCGCCGCACGCGCGAGTGGCCCATGCTTGCGTTGGGCGCAAGCCCGCGCGCGGCCATCTGCCTGTTGCGCGTGGCCCAGGCCTTCGCCGCCTTTGAAGACCGCGACTACGTAATTCCAGACGACGTAAAGCGCGCCGTCTTGCCCGTGCTGCGCCATCGCATCCTGCTCAAGCCGGAGGCGGAGCTGGAGGGCTTCGATGCCGATCGCGTGCTGAACGACGTGGTTGCGGCGGTCGCGGTGCCGCGGGCCTCGGTAGCTTAAATGATCTCTGCTTCGCTCCATCCCGAACCCGTGCGTGCGGCTTGCAAACCGCGCGGCCGCTTTGCGTTCGGACTTACTCCGCGCGCCATCTGGTTGCTGGTCGCGGGCCTCGCGTTGGCCTTGCCGGGATTTTTCTCGGCGCGTCTCGGCTACGGCATGCTGGTTTGGGACGCGCTGGTGCTCGTCGCCGCATTGTTGGATGGCATGCGGCTGCCCGCTCCGCAAGCCATTACCGTGGAGCGCTCGTGGAGCAACGCGCCCTCTCTCTCCAGCACAACTGAAATCGAAATCGCCGTGGAACTCAACGGCGGAACGATATTGGATTGCCGCATCGTCGACGACCTGCCCGAAGCGTTGGTGGGCGTGCCCTCGACAAGGAGTCTGCGCGTCTACCCGCGCGTGCGGGCCGCTCTGCGCTACGCCATCGATCCGCTTCAACGCGGCGATGTCACCACGGGATCGGTTTATTTGCGCTACCGTTCGTTGCTTGGCCTCATCGATAAATGGGCCATGGCGCCGCTCCAGCAGACCGTGCGCGTCTATCCCGCGCTCCGGCAAGGTGAAGACCAGGAGATCTTTCTCGCGCGCGGCCGTCAAATCGATCTCGAACTGCGCCAGGTGCGCGAACGCGGGCTGGGCCGCGACTTCGAGAGCCTCCGCGAGTATCTCGAAGGCGACGACCTGCGCGACATTTGCTGGACGGCCACGGCGCGGCGCGGAGCATTGATCACGCGACGCTACCAGACCGAGCGCAGCCAGGCAGTCTGGATCGTTCTCGATGCGGGGCGGCTGCTGCAGGGCCGCATCCTGCGCGACACCGATGATGAGGAGCGGCGCGGCTACTCCAAGCTCGATTACGCGTGCTCCACCGCAGTCGCTCTGGCGCAACTCGCGCTCTATTCCGGCGATCGCGTGGGCCTGCTCGTCTACGGCCAGCATGTGCAGCAGCGTGTGCTGCCCGGCCGCGGCCCGGCGCACTTGCGGATGATTGTCGAAGCGTTGGCCCAGGCACGCGCCGAAATCAGCGAGGCCGATCACCTGCGCGCTACGGCCACGTTGAACCGCTGGCAGCCGCGGCGGGCGATGATTTTGTGGATCACCGATCTGGCTGAAACCGCCATGCGTCCAGAGGTGATCGACGGCGCCATGCAATTGCTGCGGCGTCATGTGCTGCTGTTTGTGGCCATGGCACAGCCGGACGTGGAGGCGATTGCCAAAGGCCGCCCGAAGAATGTCGAACAGATGTTTCGCGCGTCGGCGGCGCAGGAATTGGTGATGCGCCGCGAGCTGCTGCTGGCGCGGCTGCGCGATCAGGGCGCGCTCACCCTCGATCTCGATCCCGATCAACTCACCTCGGCGGTGCTAAACCAATATTTAAAGGTGAAGGAACGGGCGATGGTCTGATGCTTTTAAGACGACCATGTCCCGCGCAATTCACATGTTGACTGGATCCGCAGAAGTGTGTAGTTTATAAACTACGGTCGCGAATGATCGAACTTAAGCAGACCGAAACGTTCCGTAGGTGGCGAACCAGGCTACGTGACCAGCGCGCGCGTGCTTTGATTGCGTCTCGACTGGATCGACTCGCGTTTGGAAACGCTGGCGATGTGCGTCCGGTGGGCGAGGGCGTCAGCGAGTTGCGGATCGATTACGGTCCAGGTTACCGGGTTTACTTTCAGCAGCGCGGGAATACAATCGCAATTTTGTTATGCGGTGGAGACAAACGCGCGCAGGAACGGGACATCAAAACGGCGAAACGCCTCGCGAAGGAGTGGTGCGAAACAGATGGCTAAGAAACTGAAAAACTACGATCCTGCGGAAGATCTGACATCGAAAAAGGCAATTGCGATTTTTCTGGCCGAAGCGCTGCAAACCAACGATGCCGCCTATATCGCGCATGCGTTGGGAGTGGCCGCACGCGCCAAAGGAATGTCGCAAATTTCGGGCCAGACTGGCCTGTCGCGTGAACAGCTCTATCGCTCGTTCAGCGCCGACGGAAATCCCACCCTCAAGACCACCCTGGCGGTTGTGAGAGCTCTCGGCATCGAGCTCACCGCAAAGACTCCGAAGGCTGCCTAACGCCCGCCACCGGCCGGAATAGCCACACCAGCAGCAACGTGAACAGCGTCCCGCCCACCGTGAACTTAAGCCAGACATGCGCCGCGGATGGCGAAAAAAAGCCTTCCAGCGTGCCGGCAATAATCAGCAGCGGAATTGTGCCTGCGACCATGCGTGTGGCCTCCACGCCGGCCAGAGCGATGGAGTCACGCCAGCGATAAAGTCCGGGAAAGGCCACGCCGCGCCCCAGGCGCAGGCCGGCTGCCCCGGCAAGAACGATCGAGGGCAGCTCCAGCGAGCCGTGCGGGGCCACAAAGCTCCACAGGTCCACCGCCATGCCGTGCTGCGCACAGGCCACGCCCACCACGCCCAGCAGCATCCCGTTGTTGAACATGGACCAGATGGCGCCCAGGCCGAAGACGATGCCGCCGGCGAATGAGATAAAACAAACGGTAATATTGTTCGTCATGATGGCGCTGCTGGCTGCCGGCGCAACCGACACCAGAGACTCGGTCCACATTTTATGGTGCTCGATGGTGTCCACCATTTGCGGGCCCAGCATGTGGCGCATGAACTCGGGTCGCGCCAGCGTGAGCACCGTACCCAGCGCCGCGCCGGCCAGCAAGATGATGAGCGACAGCAGTACGTAGCGGAACTGGCGCTGCACAATCGCCGGATAGCCGTCGTACAGAAAATCGAAGATTCTGCGGAAGCCTTTGCGCCGGCTCGAATAGATGATATGGTGGGCGCGAGCCAATAACTGGTTGACGAGTTCAGCGTAAGCGCGCGCAGTCGAGTCTTGGCGCAGAGCCGACAGGTCGCTGGCCGCCTGGCGGTACAGAAGCGCGGTTTCGCGCAGCTCCGCCCGCGAAAGCTGGCGCACGCCGCTTGCGGCAGCCTGGTTCAGGAGCCAGCTGAGACGGTCCCAATACGGGCGACGCTTTTGCAGCCACTGATTGGAGAGAATGATGGCCATGGAGCCGATTGGAGACCAGCTTAACATCGATACCCCGGAACTCGTGTCCATCGAGTTGCCGCTGGCCGGCATCGGCAGCCGCTTCATCGCCGCCATCGTCGATTCCCTCTTCCTCGGCTCGGCGCTCATCCTTCTCATTTTTCTTGCTGCTTACATCATCCCGGCTCTGGGCGCCATCGGTGAAAAAGCCCAAAGTTGGGGCGTCGGCATCTTATTGCTCATCGTCTTTCTGCTGTTCTGGGGCTACTTCGCACTGTCCGAGGCCTTCGGTAACGGACGCACCCTGGGCAAGCGCGTGGCCAAGATTCGCGTGATCCATCAATCGGGCCGCGGTATCAACTTTGTCGAAGCGCTGGCGCGCAATCTGGTGCGATTCATCGACTATCTGCCGGGCTTTTATGGCGTGGGCGTTGTGGCCATCTTCATGAGCAAGCGATCCCAGCGCCTGGGCGACATGGTCGCGGGAACACTGGTGGTACGCGAGCGCGAAGTGGAAGCGCCGATGTGGGGTGAAAGCACCTCGCGCACGCTAACGGCCGCGGCGCTGGCCCCGCAGTCGCCCATTCCGCCGCCTCATCTGCGTGTTCTGCTGCCCGCGCCGGCTCTGGCCCGGCTCGCCCCCTTGGACCTCGAAGTGCTCGAAGGCTTTTTCCTGCGAAGGCTCGACATGGATCTCGCGACGCGCGGCGCACTGGCCGGGCGCATTGCCTCGGCCCTGTGCGCGAAGTCCGGACTCGCCATCCCTCCGGAAACCAGCGTGGAAACCTTCCTTGAAGCTGTCGCCCACCAGTTCCGCGAACTGGGCCGGATGAGCTGAAGCGCTGCGCGCCATCCGCAGCCGTGTATTAAGATTCTTCCAGCACACGCGCGGCGTCGCGCGGCGAATTTTCGAGCAACAACCGGCCGAAGACCGGTTTGGAACAGGAGAGCAAGAACATGGCCAAAAGCGTGAATAAAGTCTTTCTTCTGGGAAACGTGGGCAAGGACCCTGAAATCCGCTCCACCGGCGGCGGCACCATGGTGGCAAATTTTTCGCTCGCCACCAGCGATCGCTTTCAGGACGCCCAGGGCAACTGGCAGGACCGCACGGAATGGCACAATCTGGTCGCGTTCAAGCGCACTGCCGAGATCGTCCGCGACTACGTGAAGAAGGGCTCAAAGCTATTCGTCGAGGGCAAGATCCAGACCCGCAGTTGGGACGACAAGGAAACCGGCGCCAAGAAGTACCGCACCGAGATCATCGTCAACGATCTGTCTCTGCTTTCGGGCCGTGAGGATGGCGGCGGCTACAGCCGCTCGTCGAATGCGACTTCCAACATGGATCAGCGGCAACCCGCAGGCATCGATGACGTTGCGCAGTCAGCCGAAATCTCTGACGACGATATCCCGTTCTAAAAGCAGGGCCCGAGGGGACAAGGAACCAAGGGGCCGAGAATGCCGTCGGTTTCTTTCAACTTCAACTCAGCACGGATTAAGTGCCCCGGAGCCTGTCCTGAGCGAAACCGAAGGATCCCGATTTTGGGCGCGGGATAACGCGAACCCAGCCCGCGTTCCCGTTCGCTCTCACCACGGAGGACACCCATGAAGAAATTCTTCGTTGTCGCTCTTCTCGCCTCATGCCTTGCCCTGCCCGCGCAGGAGACGCGCCGCGAGGTCAGCCACGCCACGGGAAATCCCGCGGTTGACTCCAAACCCAACAGCCCCGACGTGCCCGATGTGTTTGCCGTCAGCGGCCATCTCCAGCGCATCGTCGTGCTGCGCTTTAAGTTCGGCACCGATCTGCTGGCCGGGCTCCAGAAGATGATCGATCAGGAGAAGATCAAGAACGCCGTGATCCTTTCCGGATTCGGCTCCGTGCGCGGCTATCAGATTCACCAGGTCTCGAACCGCGACATGCCCTCGAAAAACATGTTCATCAAAAATCCCACCGCGCCCGCCGACATTATCGGCATGAGCGGCGTGGTCATGAACGGCCGCGTGCATTCGCACATCGTGCTCGCCAATGCCGACAAGGCTTTCGGCGGCCATCTTGAGCCGGAGACCACCGTCTTCACCTTTGCAGTTATCACGCTAGGCGTTCTCGACGACTCCGTCGACATGAGCCGCTTCGACGACTCCAGCTACCGCTAACCGTTTCCCGGAGTTGTTTCTTTCGCCTTGCCGAGCGGATCGTTATCTCTATCCGTCACTTCCGCCAGCGCCGCCAGTCGTTCCGCCAACTCCTGTGTCCAGCATCCTTCCGGCGCGCGCCAACTCCAATTGCCCTGCGCAACCGCGGGCGTATTCATGCGCGCCTCCGAGCCCAGTTCCAGCAGATCCTGCACAGGCGCAACAGCGATCTCGGCCACGCTGCCCTGCGCCGCGCGAATCAGTGGCCACACCGGCCGGCCGTTCACCGGCCCCACCAACGCCTCCACGGCCGCGCGCTCGTACTCGCCTGCGGCGTTCCACCATCCCTGCGTGGTGTCGTTGTCGTGCGTGCCGGTATAAACCACGGTGGCAGGCACAAAACGGTGCGGCAGGTGCACATGCGCGCCCCTGGGATCAAAATCACCCCCTGAGCCGAATCCGAATTGCAGCACCTTCATGCCGGGCATGCCCAACGCCTGGCGAATCGCGGTCACTTCGGGCGTAATCACGCCCAGGTCTTCGGCAACCAGCGGCAGCGGTCCCAGCGCCGCTTCCAGCGCGCGAAAAAGCTCCAGCCCAGGCGCCTTGATCCACTCGCCCTTCACGGCGGTCTCTTCTTCGGCAGGGATCGCCCAGTACGCCTCAAAGCCGCGGAAGTGGTCGAGGCGCACGATGTCGTAAATCTCCACAGAACGCCGGATGCGTTCAATCCACCAGTCGAAACCGCGCGTGGCGAGCACGTCCCAGCGATAAAGCGGATTGCCCCAGCGCTGCCCCGTGGCCGAAAAGTAATCGGGCGGTACGCCGGCAATGCGGATTGGCTTCAGGTCGTTGTCGAGCTCAAAAATCTCGGGGTGAACCCACACGTCAGCGGAATCCATGTTCACAAAAATCGCCACGTCGCCCAGGATCCGAATTGCACTGCGTGCCGCGGCCTCCTGGAGAAGGCTCCACTGGCGCGAAAATGCAAACTGCAAAATTCTCTCGACCATCCGTTCGCGCCCGTGTTCAGCAGCAGCCACGGCCAAGGCCTGCCCATCGCGGCGTCGCAGCGGCTCGGGCCACTCCGTCCACGCGCCGGTGTTGAATGTGCGGCGCAAAACCGCGTACAGCGCGTAATCGTCGAGCCACGCAGCCTGGTCGCGGGAAAACGCTTCGAAATCCGCCCATTGCTCGGCCAGCGCGGGTTCGTCCAGCGCGCGATCCAGGAAATTTCCCGCAGCCTCGTGGAGCAGTGGAAACTTCCGCGCTTCCACATCCTCAAAATCGACTGGCCCTGATCTGCTGGCAAGTCCGGCAATGCGGTCCGCGCCGATCCATCCCCAGTCGCAAAGAAACTCCAGGCTGATCAACGCGGGATTGCCCGCGAATGCCGAAGACCCCGCGTAGGGAGAGTTGCCGTATCCCGTGGGGCACAGAGGCAGAACCTGCCAGATATGCTGTTTGGCGCGGGCCAGAAACGCCACAAACTCGTGCGCGGCCGGACCCAGATCGCCGATGCCTCCCAGCGAAGGCAGCGAACTGATGTGCAGCAGGACTCCCGAGGAACGTTGAAATTGCATGTTGCCATTATTACGGATAAATGGCGGACCTGCAGAATGCCGCCCGATCTGAGACACTGGAAGGCGCGTCCCCACGCAGCCTGTTGATCGGCTTCCAAGCTAAGGGAGTTCTCCGTTGAAGATCCGCAATCATCTCTTCTACCCTTGCATTTTTTCTTTGCTTTCGATTCCCGCCGCGTTCTCGCCTTCGCCCGCGGCCGCTTCCGCTCCGCAACCCGTCACACTAGCCGCTGGCTGGATGCTGCAAGACGTCGCCAAAGTCCCGCAAGCGAGCGCTGAGGTGGCAAGCGCGCACTTCAATGCGCGCGGCTGGTACGCGGCCACGGTTCCCGGCACGGTGCTCACTTCGCTCGTCAACGACCATGTCTATCCCGAGCCGTTGTATGGCGAGAACGAGCGCCCCGAAATCATTCCCGAAAGCCTGTGCCACACCTCGTACTGGTACCGCACCGTGATCCGCGTACCGCGCGCTTACCGCAACCATCGCGTCTGGCTCAACTTCGACGGCATCAACTACGCGGCCGACGTGTGGGTGAACGGCGCAAAAGTGGGCAGCATCCGCGGCGCGTTCATCCGCGGCATCTTCGACATCACCGCGCAGGTCAAGCCGGGCCGTCCGGCGGTGGTCGCCGTGCTGGTCGCGCCGCAGCCGCATCCCGGTATACCGCACGAACACGCACTGCGCAATGGCGTCGGCAAGAACGGCGGCATCACCGCCATCGACGGGCCCACCTTCCTCTCCACCATCGGCTGGGACTGGCTCAACGCGGTGCGCGACCGCGATACGGGCATCTGGCAAAAAGTATTTCTTTCGGCAACCGGGCCGGTGGTGCTCAAAGATCCGCTGGTCACCACCGACTTGCCGTTGCCGCGCACTGACTCCTCCGACGTTGCCGTGCAGGCCACGGTCGAAAACGTCAGCGACCAGCCGGTGACGGGTTTGCTGCAAGGGACCATCGAGAACACTACCTTCGAGCGGCAAGTCGAGCTCGCCCCTCATAGCACGCAACAAATCGTCTTCGACACCAAAACCACGCCCGCGCTGCACATCGACCATCCGCGCCTCTGGTGGCCCAACGGCTACGGCGCGCAGGCGATGTACCGGCTGCATCTCGCGTTCACCATCGGCCGCTCCGTCAGCGACGCCGATGACGTCGACTTCGGCGTCCGCAAAATCACCTACTCAGTGCCGGGAACGGACACGCTCACCATCTCCGTCAACGGCGTGCCCATCTTCATCCGCGGCGGCGACTGGGGCCTCGACGAAGCCATGAAGCGCATTCCCCGCGAGCGCCTCGATGCCGAAATTCACTTGCATCAACTCGCGCACCTCAACATGATCCGCAACTGGGTGGGCCAGAGCACCGATGAGGATTTCTACGAGTTGTGCGACAAGTACGGCATCCTGGTGTGGGATGAATTCTTCCAGCCAAATCCCGGGGATGGGCCCGACCCCACCGATCTCGACACCTACGTCGCCAACGTGCGCGATAAGGTGCTGCGCTTCCGCAACCATCCCTCCATCGTGCTGTGGTGCGCGCGCAATGAGGGGTATCCCCCGCCCGAAATCGACGCGGCCCTGCGCAAATTGCTCGCCGAGCTGGAGCCCACGCGCCGCTATCAGCCCAGTTCCACCGACGGCGCCGGCGTGCGCTCGCACGGACCGTATTACTGGCGCGCCCCGCGCGAGTTTTACACCGTCACCGACGACTACTTCAAGACTGAAACCGGCAGCATGAGCGTGCCCACGCTCGAATCCATCCACGGCATGATGCCAAAGAAAGACTGGGAGACGATCGACGACGACTGGGCCGCGCACGACATGGCCAAAGGCGCGCAGCACGGCGATCTCTACCCCGGCATCCTGGCCGCACGCTACGGAAAAATCGCCAATCTTGCCGACTTCGCACGCAAGGCGCAACTGGCCAACTATGAGGCCTTCCGCGCCATGTACGAAGGGCGCAATGCGCAGCTCTTTCATCCCACCACCGCCGTCATTACGTGGATGAGCAATCCCGCGCAGCCCAGTTTCGTCTGGCAGCTTTATCACTACGATCTCGAACCCAACGCTTCCCTGTTCGCGGTGAGGCACGCATCGGAGATGGTGCACATCCAGCTCAACGAGGCCAACGGGCAGGTGCAGGTCATCAACAATCAGCCGGATCCTGTCACCAATGCCATCGCGCGGGCTGACGTTTACAACCTCGACGGGGCGCTCGTCTACGAGCACGAGACGAAGCTAACGGCTGCGCCCGACGCGGCCACGAATCTCGGAACCGTGGATTTTCCTGCCCATCCTTCGGCGGTGCACTTTCTCAAGCTCGCCCTGCACGACGCTGCCGGAGAACTTTTGTCGAGCAACTTCTATTGGCTTGGAACACCGGACCACCCCGACGATTTGACGTCGCTCAACAACCTGCCCATGGTGACGTTGACGGCAACGGCGGAGGAACTCAATGGAAGAATCGCCTGCCAGCGGCTTCTCGCCATCACGCTGCACAATCCCACGCACAGCGTCGCCCTCATGGCGCACGTGCAACTGCGCCGGAAATCTGGCGAGCGCGTTTTGCCCGTCTTCTACAGCGACAATTACGTCACGCTGCTGCCCGATGAAACGAAGACGATCGCCATCGAAGCCGCGCAAAGCGACTTCAACGGAGAAGATCCGCTTATTGTCGTCGATGGCTGGAACGTGACCGTAGCGCCGGCCTCATTCGGCTCTTTGTCCGTCGCGCCCAACGTTGACGCGCAGCCGGACCACTGGCCCACCACGGGATTGCCCTTCGCGACGACCGGGCTGCGATGAACAATTCGAAGGAGGCTTTTCATGCAGAATCAAGGGAACGAAACAGCTCTGATTTCACCTCACCACGTCGGCGTCGCTGCCGAGGCATTTGCCGCGGGGCAATTCGCTCGATGCGGTTTCGATGTTTCTGTGCAATACGACGCGAACCAACCGGAATACGATTTGATGGTCGCGAGAGGAACTAGCCTGCTGAAGGTATCGGTGAAAGGCAGTCAGGATGGAAGTTGGGGCCTCACCCAGAGCTTTCTGGAGCAAGCTGCAAGGAGAAGCGGCAAGAAAACCGATTATCATGGCGCCATCGATATCTGGCTGGAAAGGCATGGATCTCGCACCGTGTTTTGCCTGGTGCAATTTGCGGGCGTCCCCAGCGGCCTGCTTCCCAGACTTTACTTAGCTACTCCGAAGGAAATGGCGCAACGCATGCACGAGACGGCCAAAGGGCGCGGCGACACTATTCTCTACGAGAACCGAGAATGGACTTCACGCGCCTATGGAGCTGGCACGGTGGACAAAATCCCTGACAATTGGCGATTCACACGCGAGCGAGTGGAAGAACTACTCGAAAACCATGATGTTAGCGTAACAACTTCGCAAACTCTGACTTGAAGACCGAATGAGTGAAGCAAGCCAGTCCGCGAAGAACTCTAAGCAAACAACAAGGCCCGCAAACCTTCCGGCTGCGGGCCTCGCACTTCCTGCATCAATCTACTCTACGTCCCCGGCGTCTGTTGCGGCTTGGCGTTGAAGCGGATCAGGTTGTGCTTCTTGTAGTCGTTCCACACCCCGCTCATGAACACGCTGAAAGCCTCGTTACGCTTCTGTTGCAGCATCTCATCGCGCGTCTGGTCGAAGTTCTTCGCGATATCGTCGGCGCTAGGCTCCTGCTTGTCGAGAATCTTCACCACCACGCCGGTGCGGCCCGCGTTGATGGGGCCGCTAAACGAGCCAACACTCATTTCAAACAGCTGCGGGGCCACCTGGCCCACTTCGCCAAAGTCCGGCACTTGTCCGCTCGAGCCCACCAGGTCGCTGGTTTTCACGGTCGCGCCTACGGCTTTGGCCGCCTTGGCAAGATCGTTCATCGCTTTCGCCTTGTCGGCAAGGTCCTTGGTCTTCTGGCCGAGCAACGCCGGCAACTGTTCATCGCGGTAGTCGTCCAGCACGTGCGTCTTCCAGTCGGCAAAGGCCGGCGCGTGCGCAGCCATCACGCCCGTCACCTGGAAGATGGCATAGCCCTCGCCCGTCGGCGCGGCCTGCGGCGGATCGCCCTGTTTGGCTTCAAAAGCCTTGGTCAAAAGCTGTGAACTGTCGGGCAAAGCGGGAATCACGCCGTCGCGTCCCACCGGCTCTGAAGTCACCAGTTCGAGATGATGCGCCGCCGCGGTCTTCTCCAGACCGTCCTTGCTCGCCTCAGCGGTCAACAGTTGCGCAAACCGCGTCTCCGCCTGCGCTCCCACTTCGCGAGTGAGCGCCGCCACGATGTTGGCCTGCACTTCGCTCAGCGGCTGCGTATGCGCGCTCTGGCGCTCTTCCACCTGAATAATGTGATAGCCGAAGCTGCTCTTCACAATGGCGATGTCGCCGACCTTTTGCGTAAAGATGGCCTTGTCGAACTCCGGCACCATCTTGCCGCGCTGCGCAAATCCCAGCTCGCCACCCTGGTCCTTACTGCCCGGGTCGTCGGAGTATTTCTTCGCCAGCGCGGTCCAGCTTCCGCCGGCCTGCAACTGCTTCAGAACGCTCTCCGCCTTGGCCTTGGCCGCGGCATCGGTCTTGGCGTCTGCGCCTTCCGGCACCTTGATGAGAATGTGCCGCGACCGCGCCTGATCGGGCACTTGATAATCGCTCAGGTGGTCGTTGTAGTACTGCTGAATCTCTTGTTGCGAAGGCTGCGGAACGCCTCCCGGAACCTGTTCCTGGGTGAACGCGAAGTAAGCAATCTTGCGCTCCTCGGGCACTGCCTGGGCGTACTGCGCAGCGTTCTTCTTGAAGAACGCTTCCAGATCCGCGTCGGAAGGATTGATGGTCTTGCGCAGGTCGTCGGCCGAAATCACCGCGTAGTCGAACTTGATCTTGATGTTTTCTTTGAGGTAGCTCTCGCGGACCTCCTGGTCGCTCACCGTCACACCCGCGGTAATCAGAGCCTGCAGGCGGCGCACCGTGATTTCGTCCTTGATCTGCCCCTCAAACTCGTCCACTGACTCGTGCAGCCGGTCGTCAATCAGTTGCTTGTACGCATCTTCGCCGATGAATTTGCCGTCGGGGTAAAGAACCTGCCCGGTGGGACCGGTGCGCAAGTACTGCCGCACATCGTCGTTCGTAGCGTGCACGCCAAGCTTGTGCGCTTCCTGCAAAAGCACCTGCTGCTGCACCAGTTCCTGGCCCACTTGCTGCTCAAAGAACTGCACGATCATCGGATTGTTGGCGTACTGCGGACCGCGCTGGCGCAGCTCGTTCTCCGCAACCTGTTGCACGTGCGTCTGGCTCACGGTGTCGCCGTCCGACAGAATCTTGCTGTACCAGTGCGGGTACACCACCGCGAACGTGTCGGGCGCGGCAGCGCCGGCCCCGGTAAGTCCGGGGATCAGGTAAACCACCATGGCGACCGATGCGGCGCCAATCACGACCACGAACAGCGCTTTGGTGATGCGATTGTCTGATTGCAGGAAACGAATCATGGATGGATCTAGACCTTCAACTCTCTACGCGCGCTCGCGCTCACAGGCTGGGCAGCAGCGGCAATTCCACCGCATTCCGTTGGCTTGGCGAGGCGCAGTTCTCGCTGGTTGCGACTCTGCCATTATAGACGACGGCCAGCCGCGACCCACACGTGCCCGCGCGCCCCCGATGCCACCACGTCCCCACAAACAAATCGGGCATCCGCTTTGGCGGATGCCCGATCGCTATTCCCTGTTCGCTGATCCCTAATCCCTGCTTTTTCACCGCCAGTAGTACGCTCCGCCCACCAGGAAGTAGGGCCGATAGTAAGGCGCCGGATATCCGTACGCAGGGCCGTATCCGTAGCCGTAATAGGGCGATCCGTAGGGGTAGCCACGGCGGTAAAGCGCGGGGCCGCCGGGATATAGACCCTGCGCCAGTCTTGCCGCTTCCTGCGGGCTCACCGGCTGCACGGTAATTGGCGCCGCCAGGTGGAAGGTGACCAGCGCTTCTGCAGGAATCCAGGCCCTGTAACCGGGCGAAGCCGCTCCCACTGCCGTACCGCCAGCCACACCGGCGCCGGCGCCGATGGCGCAACCTGCGCCGCGACCGACTGCGCAACCGATGATGGTGCCGATCACGCCGCCCGTCAACGCGCTACCCACCGTCTGGCCGGCCTTATTTGGGGCCTTCACCTTGAACTGGTCGCTCGCGAGCGGATAATTGCGCCCGCCCAGATCGAGCGAAGTGAGCGTGAGCGCCAGCGTGGAGCTGCCTCCCATGCTGCCCGAACCCACGTTCTTGTGTTCCGAAATTACGCCGTGCACCACGGCGCCGCGCGGAATCGCCAGCGCGCCGCCCATGGTCACATCCTGAATCACCATGAACTGCACCGGCTCGCCGTCCTTGGCCCGCTTGCTATCGACCGGCTCGCTGGTGCGAAGCTGCAGCAGCGTTCCCGCGGGCAGTGTCACAGGGCCGCTGGCGGGCGCGTACTGCGGCGCTGGCGGAGCCTGAGGATACTGCGGCGGATATTGCGAATACTGCGGGCTCCGGTACTGCGGCCGCGGCTGTGGCGGCGGATAAGCCCCTTGCTGCTGTGGATAAGGCGCTGGTGCCTGATTCACGGCTGCGGGATCGGGTCCCGGAGGCGGCAGACCTGCCGTTTGCTGTTGCACCTGCGACTGATCGGGGCCCGGCATCTCTTGTGCGTCGGGGGCCGGCTGCGGGTTTTGCGCATCCGGGCCGGGATTGCCCACCGTCAGATTGTTGTGCACCTTTGTCACGCCGTTCACATGCGCGGCGATCGACTCTGCCAGCTGCTTGGACGCATCGGTCGAAACCGTTCCCGACAGCGTCACTTCACTCTGGATCGTGGCTGCCGTGATCAGGTCGTTCTTCAGTGCCGCCGACGCGTCGAGGGCGTGCACCACATCCATCTCAATCTGTCCGTCGGTGCGCGGTCCCTGCTGAGCCACCGGCTGACTCTGCGCCTGACTTTGTGACTGGCCCGCCGGGGCGCCGCCATCTTGCGCAATCGCGACCACGGCAAACAGCACGGCCACCCCGGTCCATGCCACGAGCGGTCGAAAGCCCTTTTTCAGCAAGCTACGATTCATTTTCGATGTCTCCTCTTTCGATACGATCATTCTCAACCCGGAAAAGATGCGCAGGGAGAACGATTTTCAAAGCCATTTCCACTGCTCAAACCGTTAGACGAGCCTGGCCTGGAGCCTGTTACCCGGTATAACCCAGTTTTCAGCAAAAAGTTGCCGGCTCTTGACCGCCAGACCCAGCAATATCCTGGGTGCCCCAGGTCTCGATTCTGAGACCTGGGATACCGGGATGCCAAAGTGCGAATCCCTGCGGTCAGAGACCTACGCCAGGGCCGCCGCAACCGCCGCATTCAAAGTGTTCAGGCCTGCGGCCACATCGGCTCCCAGGTGAACCCGCAGGGCGCGGCGTCCGCGCGCCTCCAGTACCGCCAGATCCCCCGCCGCCTGGGCGTCGATCACCACTCCAAAACTGTACCGCTGGCCTGGAATTTCCGCGTCTTCGGCGTGATTTGCGGTGATCTGCAAAAACACGCCCGTGTTCGGTCCGCCTTTGTAATCCTGCCCAGTCGAGTGCAGAAAGCGCGGTCCGAAACCCAGGCAGGTAGCCACGTGTTTAGAGTCGCGCACACCGTGCCGCATCACCTGGATTGCCGCCTCGTGCTCGGGAAACATGGGCAGAAACGCCAGTGCCGCAAAGTAGTCCCCCGCGCGCAGCTGGGCAAGATGCGCGCGCAGAAAGCCGGTCAGCGAATCGGTGGGCGCCAAGGCGCGCAGTTGCGCTGCATAGGCCTCCGTCGCGAACAATTCAATTCCGGCCTCCGACAGCACTGGCTGCCGCTCCGGCAGCTTGCCGGTCTTTTCGTACTCATCCGTCAGGGCGCGCGTCTCGATCTTCGCCGCCTCCACATCGGGCTGATTGAAGGGATTGATGCCCATCACCGAGCCGGCAACCGCTGTGGCGACTTCCCACGTAAAGAATTGGCCGAAGATCTCATACGGGTCCTCGATTTCAATGGTCACCACGGGATGACCGGCCGCCTCCAGAGCCGCAACCTTGTCGTCCTGACTCGCGTCCGCGGTGCCCCTCAGTCGCACATAAGCAAACACGCGGTCCTTGCCATACACTTCGGGCGGGCCAATGGCTTCGCGATCCACCGGCGTAATGCCCTTGCCCTGCTTGCCGGTGGATTCGGCGATCAGTTGCTCCAGCCATGCGCCCAGATCGTAAATCTCGGGCGAAGCAAAAATGGTGATCTTGTCGCGTCCGGCATTGGCCGCTGATCCCAGCAGCAATCCAAGTTGCACGCCGGGATTGCTCTGGATCGGCTCCTTCGCGCTGGCCACACCCTTGGCGGCCTCTTCAAGCAGCCTGCCCACCTTCAAGCCGGCCACGGTAGCCGCCACCACGCCGAAATTCGAAAGCGCCGAGTAGCGCCCGCCGATCTGCGGATCGCCATAAAAGATGTACCGGAAGCCGTCGTCCTTCGCTACCTGCTCCATCTTCGAGCCGGGATCGGTAATGGCCACAAAATGGGTGCCCACATTCTCGGCTCCCACTACCCGCCGCACCTGCTCGTAAAAAAACTGCTTAAGAATATTGGGTTCGAGCGTGGTGCCCGATTTGCTGGCCACGATCACCAGCGCCTCGCCCAGGTCCACCGCTTCCCGCGCAGCCAGCACTTGTGCCGGATCCGTGGAATCGACGATGTGCAGCGCGGGAAAATCCGGCTGAGGGCCGAAGGTCTTGGCCAGAACCTCAGGACACAGGCTGGACCCGCCCATGCCCAGCAGCAGAGCCGATTTGAAGCCCGCACTGCGCACGTCGCCGCCCAGCACCGCAAGCGATGAGAGGTCCTTCTGCTGCCGCTCGACAATATCGAGCCAGCCCATCCATTGCTCCTCGCCGTCGCGAGTCCAGAGCGAAGGGTCCTTCTTCCAGAAGCGCTCAATTTTGTGGTTGGCTTGCCAGTCGGCGGTCGCCGCATCTACGGCCCCGCGCAGTTCAGATGGAATTGCGAGTCGAAAGCTCATATGACTATAGATTCTCCCTCAAAAAAGGCGGTTGCAGGGCAAAGAATCCAAAAAATGCGCACCCGTCCGAGCTTTAAGTGCCCCATCCTAAACGCGCTTTTTGGGTCTAGGGTGGGATCGCGCGAACCCGCCACGACAAGGGGTGCCCCGGGTCTCGCTTTTGAGACCCGGGAACCACGAAGGCCGGCATCTATCGCTCCCTTGTTCTCTCGTTCCCTCGGTCCCTGTCTTAATTCGGCCAATTCGGCGTGATCCGAATCAGATCGAGTTTCCCTTCCGCAGAGCCCAAATCTTCCAGCACGAACTCGGGTGAGGCCGCCGGCACGGCCACAATGCCCCGCGGCGGCAACTCCACCGGCTCGAATTCTGCGCCCGTAAGCCGCCCCGCTCCCGCCGCGGCAAACAAGTAAGCCAGACCGGGCTTCTCACGACCGCGCAGGCTCGCGCTCGTGCGGCTGCCCTCGACGGGCACTCGCTCGACGCGGAAGTACTCCGAATCGATGAGCACAAAGCGATCGGCAAGTGCCTGCGGCACGATCTTGCCCGCGCGCGTCGTGAGCTTCGTTGCTTCGAGGGATTTTTCAATGTGCAGTTCGCGCCCGCGTCCGTAATCGAACATGCGATAGGTGATGTCGCTGTTCTGCTGCGTCTCCAGCAGAATCGATCCTGGCCAGATGGCGTGGATCGTCCCCGCATCTACAAAAATCAAGTCGCCCGTCTCCACGGGCACGGCGTTCAGGCTCGCTTCCAGCGTGCCCGCCTGAATCTCTTCCTCAATTTGCTTCAGCGTAGTCCCGGGCTTCACGCCCACGGCCACCTCTGCCCCCGGCTCCGCCGCAAGCGCGTACCAGCACTCCGTCTTGCCGCGCAGCTGGCCGTACTTCTGCGCCATTTTGTCGTCGGGATGCACCTGCACGCTCAGCTTTTCCCGCGCGAAAATGGTCTTGATCAGCAGCGGCGAATCCGCCGACGGTGCATCCTCGCCCAAAAGTGCTGCGTGTTCCTCCGCAAACAGTGCAGCCAGCCGTTTGCCCGCGTGCGGTCCGGTCGCAATCACGCAATCGTCGCCCGTCAGCCACACCTCGCCGATGGGCTCGCCCTCGGCCACGCGATCGTACCAGGGACGCAGATCGCGGAACCCCCATAGGCGCGGCGAAATCCAGGGCTCAATACCAAACGGCGTCAGTTCTGCCACAGAATTACTCCTCAAGTTTGTCTTCCCGTTCGTGCCATCCTCACTCTAGCAGACGGCACAATCTCTACTTCTCGCTCCGGAAGGGCCATCTTGCGCACCGAAATTTGCGCGCAAACCGGCACTCCTCGGGCTATCCTCTTTTTCATGCCGCACTCCGCGATCTTCGACAGCATGTTTCAAATGCCGCTTCCCATCCTGGAAAAGCTGGCTCGTCCCGCCATCGTCTACGTGGCGCTGGTGGTGCTGCTGCGCATCTTCGGCAAACGCGAACTTGCGCAGCTCAACCCGTTCGACCTGGTGGTCCTGCTCTCGCTTTCCAACACCGTGCAGAACGCCATCATCGGCGACGACAACTCCGTCACCGGCGGCATCATCGGCGCCTTCGGCCTGCTGGCCGTCAACTGGCTGGTGGTGCGCGTGCTCTTCCGCTCCCCGCAACTCACGCGCATGATGGAGGGCCGCTCCACCGTACTCGTCCGCAACGGCCAGATCGACATGAAGGCCCTCCAGCGCGAGTCGCTCACGCGCGAGGAACTCATCGACGTCATTCACCGCCAGGGATTCGACGAAGTCCACACGGTGCGCCGCTGTGAGCTCGAGCCCAACGGCACGTTTTACGTGGAAGCCTTCGAGCCCACCCTCGGCGAAAAGCAGCATGAGGAACTGCTCGCGCGCCTCGACAATCTCCAAAGCCAGATCGCCGCGCTGAACGCCCGTCCCGCGAGCAATTGAGACGCGCCGTTCCGCAATCTTTGCTATGTGCTCAAGGGCTTTGAGGAGTTGAAGCACTCACTCAGGCACGGATGGCGGCCCAAGGCCGCGGCTGCCTGGACGGCCAGTCCTTTGCTAATCTTGGCGCAGCATGATCAAACAGGTTGCACCGATTGCCGCGCTTCTTCTTCTCTGCACTCTTCCCTCGCTTGCGCAAAAGAAAGCTTCGCCCGCGCCAAAGAAGACGCCGGCCTGGACCATCCGCTTTCAGGGCGCGCCCCAATACACGCAAGAGGAATTGCTTGCGGCCGCCGGCTTCAAACCAGGCGCGCGCCTGACCGCCGCCGAAGTGAAAGCTCGCGCCAAACAGCTCAACGATACCGGCCTCTTCGCGGTGGTCAGGTTCAGCAGCGACAGCAAGGGGCTGCTCTTCTCGTTAGCGCCCGCCGGCCAACTCTTCCCCATACACCTCGACAATCTGCCGCTCCAGCCCGGCAAAGATCTCGACGCCAAACTTCACGCGCGCTTCCCGCTCTATCACGGCCTCGTGCCCGCCAGTGGCTCCGTGCTCGAAGGCATCCGCCAGACCTTCGAAGAAATGCTGGCAGCCGAAGGCGTCAAAGCAACGGTGAAAGCTGCTCTCACCAGCGGCCTCGGCCCGCAAAAAATCACGGCCATCGATTTCACCATCACCTCGCCGGCGGTACGCATCGGACCCGTCCAGCTCTCCGGCGTTTCGCCCGCCATGCTGTCCAAGACCAATCTCCTCATCGCCGGCCAAACCGGAAACGCGTTCGATACCGAGAACACCGCCATCGGTCTTCAGCACTCCTTCGAGGATCTCTACCAGGACCAGGGTTACGCCGCTGTCGAAGTCTCTGTCACGCAAATCGCGCCGCCCCAGCTCTCCGACCAATCCGTCGCGATACCCTTTGCGATCGCGATCAAAGAAGGCGGAGTCTACAAGCTCGGCGCCATCGCCTATCCGGCCGACGCGCTCGTCTCCCGCGCCGACGTTCAGAAAGTATTGTCCAAATACCCCGCCGGCTCCGGAAGGCCGCTCGATCTGTTTCTTCTCGCCGCCCGCGACGCCTATCACGCCCGCGGCTATCTCGAGTGCTCCATCGTCTCGCACCCCTCCTTCGACGAGGCCACGCACATCGTGAATTACACGCTCGACATTGCTCCCGGCCCGATCTATCAGATGGGTACAGTGCAGTTCGACGGCGCACCAGACGCCATGACCGCCAGACTCACCCGTCTCTGGAAGATGGCGCCCGGCCAGCCTTTCGACGAAAGCTACGTCTCAACTTTCGCGGCGCGCGCCCAAAAACAGGACCGCTCCCTGGCGAAATGGATGCAAACCGTCATCAATTCCTACGACGTACAGCCCGACCCAGCCACGCACGAAGTCAACTGCATCTTCCATTTCGCCAAAGCTACTCAGGGCGGACGGTAGAAAAACCCATACACCTGAACTACCATGTGTGTATAGCATTAACGAATGGCAAAAAAACTGCCTCTCTCTGACTTTCGTGCGTTGCGGTGGAAGCTAGAGCCACACGAATTCGCTATTAGCGAGGGGCAGGACGCTGCCCCCTCCGACTTGATCGAGTCCAAGGTCTGGAATGGAATCGTGCGCCTGCCGGAGGACGTTTCGATACGAATCTCCGATCACAACGGTACGCGTCTGAAACTGCTTTATAGCCTATGGTGCGATTGGATCGAGGCAGTTGGCGATCCTGATAACCCCGACGAAATCTTCAATTGCATGCTTGACGCGGCGGATTGTCTCCAATGCGCTAACTTCAATTTCATCCACGGCTTTTACAGAGGCGCCCTTGCCGAGCTGAGGACCATTCTTGAACTCATCACGATCGGCACCTACGGAAGCCTCAATCCAGCTGATCCGGACTATCTGTCGTGGAAGGGAGGAGCCTCGGAGCTGAACTTTGCGCGTTGCCGTCGCAGACTGAAGGGCACGCTCCGCGCTGATCAGTCTAGGTGGCTCTTCGAAGACGGCGGTCTGCTCACCACTGTGTACCAAAACCTGTGCAATTATGCTCACTCACGACCAGACTCGAGCGATGGCGCGCTCTGGCAGAGCAACGGCCCCGTCTACAACAATGAGGCAATTAGTCTGACTTTCGTCTCTACTCTCACGGTTTGCGCAGCGTGCTATTTGCTTGTGCGCCTCGCAAGGGCATCATTCAAAGTTCCAACTGACAGCGAAATATTATTTGAGCTAGACTGGATGCCCGATTACGACATCCTCGTAAAGGCGTATGCGGAACTCTTTCAGCGACCGCCCAATCCGCCTCTAAAGAACTAGCGGCCAGGCCAATTGCCGTGAATTCGCCGCATGAGTCCACCCAGTCCTTATTCCCACTCAATGGTGCCGGGCGGCTTCGACGTCACGTCGTACACCACGCGGTTGATGCCGCGCACTTCATTCACGATACGGTTGGACATACGTTTCAGCAGCTCATACGGCAGCGGCGTCCAGTCGGCGGTCATGCCGTCTTCCGAATGCACGGCGCGGATGGCAGCGGTGAATGCATACGTGCGCTGGTCGCCCATTACGCCCACGCTCATCACCGGCAGCAGCACCGCAAAGCTCTGCCAGATTTTGTTGTAGAGCCCGGCCGCCTTGATCTCGGCCACGACAATTTCGTCGGCCTCCTGCAGCAGCGCCACGCGTTCCGGCGTCACCTCGCCCAGGATGCGCACCGCGAGCCCCGGCCCGGGAAATGGCTGCCGGGCCAGGATTTCTTCCGGCATGCCCAGGTCGCGTCCGATGCGCCGGACTTCATCCTTGAAAAGATCGCGCAGCGGTTCGATTAATTTCAATTTCATGCGCTCCGGCAGCCCGCCCACGTTGTGGTGGCTCTTGATGGTCTGGCTCGGACCCTTCACGCTCGAGGACTCGATGACGTCGGGATAGAGCGTGCCCTGCACCAACCAATCCACACCGCCTGTCTCCTGCGCGATGCGCTGCGCCTCCTCCTCGAACACCGCGATGAATTCTGCGCCGATGCGTTTGCGCTTGGTCTCCGGATCGGTCACCCCGGCAAGTTTCTCAAGGAAGCGCGCGCTGGCATTCACTGCGACAATATGAAATCCCAACTTGTCGCGCAGATTATCCTGCACGCTTTGGAATTCGTTTTTGCGCAGCACGCCGTTGTTCACAAAGATGCAGGTCAGTTGGCTGCCGATCGCCTTGTGCACCAGCATCGCAGCCACTGAAGAATCCACGCCGCCGGAAAGGCCGCAGATCACGTGACCCGTGCCTACCTGTGCGCGGATCGCAGCCACTGTCGACTCGATGAAATGCGCCGGCGTCCAGTCGCCGCGCGCTCCGCAAATTCGCAGGAAGTTCCCCAGCAGTTGCGGGCCCAGCGGCGTGTGGTGCACTTCGGGATGAAACTGCACCGCCCAGATGCGGCGTTCCTCGTTGGCGATTCCGGCCAGCGCGTTTTGCGTCACGGCCACACGGCGAAAACCCGCCGGCAGCGCCTCCGCTTCGTCGCCGTGGCTCATCCACACCTGGATCGACGGCGGCAGCCCGGCAAATAACTCCAATCCGCGGTCTTCAATCTCCACTTCAGCATGGCCGTACTCGCGCTTCGGCGCTGAGCGGACCTTGCCGCCCAGGTGATGCACGATGTAATGCAATCCGTAGCACACGCCGAGCGTGGGAATGCCCATGGCCAGCACGCGCGGGTCTGCATCCGGCGCGTCGGCGTCGTACACCGATGACGGCCCGCCCGAAAGAATCAGTCCGATAGGTTTGTAGGCTTCAATTTCGCTCAGCGGCGCAGTGCACGGCAGCACCACGGAAAAAACATTCTGCTCGCGGATGCGGCGCGCGATCAGTTGCGTATACTGCGATCCGAAATCGAGGATGACGACGGTTTGGGTGTCCACGCTCCAGTGTGGCAGGGGGCATGGAGCGGTGTAAAGACCGCAATTTATTGCACGGTGAGTTCGACAGCCGCCGAATGCGACAAGGACCCCGAGGCTGCGGTCACGGTCATTGGGTACGATACCGGACGCGGACTGCCGCACCCGCTGACGCCCGCCGCCAGCACCGTTACGGAAACGGCAAGCAGGACAAGCATGCACCAACGGCGGCCACGCTTGCGCAATCGCCTGGCAAAGGGCAGCAGAACCAGCCCCAGGGCCACGGGAATGCCCCGGCCGCCGAACAGCCCGCGGGCAGGCTCGAGCGCGGCTGAGCCCGGCATCTTCACCTGCATGGTCACGCTCGAAGCGGCCGAGTTTGCCGTCACGGTAGCCGGAGAAAACGTAGCCGTCGCCCCCAGCGGGATTTGGCTCGCGCTCAGACTGATCCCTGCCGGCATCGTTGGTCCGCCCACGGGCGTAATCATCAACGTATAGGTCGCCGTGCCTCCGCCAGGCACATTCGCCCCGCTCGATCCAGTCACCGTCAGCGTGAAGTCCTGCACGTTTTCCGCCATCGCGGGGCTCGTTGCCCCCATATAGCTGTTGTCACCGGAGTAGACCGCGGTGATGGAATGCGGTCCGGTGGTCAGCGCCGTCGTCGTGAACGTGGCCGTGCCGGAGGCGATCGTCGCCGTGCCAATCTGCGTCCCTCCATCCATGAAAGCAATCGTGCCGGTGGGCATAACCGGCAGGACCGGGAAGCTGGCAGTAAAGCTCACCGCGTTGGTCAGGAAGACGGGATTGGCATTCGCGCTTACCGTTACCAGCGGAGTTGCCGGCAGCACCGTCAACTTCACGGTGGCCGTTGCGCTGGTGTAGTCGAGGGCATCGGTGGGCGTGAACGTGGCTTGCAGAGTTTGCTGGCCAACCGGCAGTACGGCCCCGGCCGCCGGAGAATACGCGAAGCTGCCCGCCACGTTGGCGGTCGCGTCCAGCTGCGTTCCGCTCAGCGGCGTGCCGAAAATAATTGCCTTGGGCGTGGCCCAGGTGATGACCGGCTGTTGCTGGTAGATGACGGTATCGGAGGCCGAGGGGTTGGTCGAGAACGTCGCGTCCGAAACCGTTGCCGTCAACTGCCCGGCGCTCGGCGCCGTCGTGTACGCCCCAACGTTCAATGTCAGCGTCACCGCGTCGCCGGCGTTGGCAGCCAGCTCCGTCGTGCGCGTGCAACTCAGTGTCGCCACTGTGCAAATCCAGCCGCCCGTGGAATCTGTGATGCCCGTTACCGTCACCAGCGGCGGCGGAGCAAACGTCAAAGTGACGAAGCTATCGATGGGGGTCGTGGCGCTGGTGTTGGTCACATTCACAACGAGCTGGTCGGCGGTGTCGCCCGATTTTACGGTCAGGGGGCTGGGCGCAAAAGCAATCGAGATCGTAGGCGTCACGACCGGCTGCACAAAGGCGGATAGGTCGAAGAGCGCGTACTCCAGCATCTCCTCCTGCGGCTTCATGACTGCCGGAAGTGGCGGACACTCCGCGGGGAACATCTTGCCGTGAGCTTGAACGGGGATCACGTGATAGTCGTTGAACAGCACCCGTCC
Source organism: uncultured Acidobacteriota bacterium (assembly GCA_963729915.1). Taxonomy (GTDB): domain Bacteria; phylum Acidobacteriota; class Terriglobia; order Terriglobales; family Acidobacteriaceae; genus Telmatobacter. The sequence goes on from CAVSQE010000013.1 coordinate 86,037, forward strand.
GCATTGGTTAGCCGCCGTCGCACCCACCGGCGTGTTGAAGGTAAACTGCATCACGGGATTGCCGTTTTGGCCGCTGTATGTGTTGCTATTCAGGGTCAGCCAGGCTTGCGTGGGCGCGATCACCGTGTCCAGGCGAACATACGCAGTATTGATTTGGATCTGATTGTTCGTTCCCGGGTTCGTGGCGCCGGCAAGCTGCAGCCATTGCGCCATGGTTTCGCTGTCGTCGAAATGCGTATTAACCGTGGTCGTCGCGGTGCCAATTCCGTTGTTCTCGAAGAGATTCCAGTTCGCAACTGGCGGGAATGGCGAATTATAGTTATCGCCCGGATCGAGCCATTCGTATCCGTAGTCGCTCGTGAACATGCGCCCGCCGGCACTGGTGTAATTCAGGATGTCGGTCAGTTCGGTCGCCGTCCGAACCGACGGAATGCCGTGGCACGGCAGCATCACCACGTCGTAGTTGGCGAGGGTCGCCGGGTTCAGGATCAACGCAGGATCGAGCGGGGTAGAAGCATTGATTGCGGCTCCTCCATTGAAGCTTGTCCCGCCATTATCGGTGCCGACATAAAGATGAATGCGTCCTCCGCCCGTGCCGTTATCGTCGGTATACTCCGTGTCGGCAATGCCCATATCGCGCAGCACGCACTCCGAGCCGTCCAGGTTGCCGGTGGCGACGGCAATCAGCGGAATGTCGCCCTGCGTATGGTCGGCCGGCATGTGCAGCGCAAGCCCGGTCAGCGGTGTGGTCCCGACCACCTGGTTGGGGAACTGGCGCCGCCATTTCCCCGCCTGGATCACGATCGTATAGCTGTCGCCTTGCGGTACGTTGGTGAGCGTGAAGGTGCCGTCGAAATTGGTATAGGCATAGCTCACCGCCCCCGTCGGCGCCTGGTAGGTCAGGCATTGGACTCCCGGCGGCAGCGGGTCTACTGGCTCAGTAGTGGCATAGACCAGAACATGCGGTAGCGGGAGCGCGCTCGATGTAAGGCGCGGATCGAAGACCGTACCGCTGATCGTGGTGGTCAACGTCTGGCCGGAGGCAAGCATGCAGGCGGCCAACAGCATTGCCAGCGCAAAGGCTGCGCGGCCGCGACGGCGTGGAATGCAAAGATGAACCAAGGCCCAATTAGGCACAGAAAAAATAGCGATCATAGACGGCTCCTGGCTGCGCGTATGTGCTTCCCACGCGTAACTCTCTATGGAAGGAACCCGTCCAATATCTTACTCCTGGTCATATTTCTTGTCGGTTAAGGTGAGCACCATCACTCGTAGTGATACCGCGCTTGGACAAATTCAATCCGGTCGGCAAACACCCGATAGACAATGCGATGTTCCTGGTTGATTCTCCGGCTCCAACAACCGGAGAAATCATGCCGCAGAGGCTCGGGTTTGCCGATTCCCTGGAATGGATCGGCGAGAATCGCCGTCATTAGATCAAGAACCCGCAGCGCGGTTTTGCGGTCTGTTTCGATCCAGCGCCGCAGATCCTCGCGAAAGTGCGTCGAAACAATGGCGATTCTTGCCTCTTGCCTGGTCATTTTCGACTCAGTGTTTATCTTCTAGACCAACGGAACGGCGTAGCTCTTCCACTGTCGTCTTCGTTCCTTTACCGCGGTCCAGTTCGCGCAGAGACTCCAGTAGCCGCCTCGCATTCGCGGGCGAACGCAGCAGGTATGCCGTCTCCTCCAGCCCCGCCAGCTCATCGGCCGCGATAATCGCCACGTCGGGCGCACCGCGCCGCTTCACGACGACGACCTCGCGGTCGTCGACTACGCGGTCTAGATACGACGCCAGGTTTTCGCGCAGCGCTGTGTAGGTGGTCTCGGTCGGCATGAATATACCCTCTCCATTAACGTACAGCTTTCCTGTACGTAAGTCAAGGCCGCCGTTTCCCTCTCCTTACGGCAGCTTCGCCGCCGCTGCTTCCGGATTCCAATGGTCCTTCCCCGCCAGAAACACCCGCGGCTGGTACCTTGCTGCCTCGCGCGCCGTCAATTGGTGCGACCAAGCGACCCGCGCCGCCGCATTCGCGCCCGGCCCCTTCGACGCAAACTCTGCGTAGTACGCTTGCGGCGTCTCGCTCGTCCTTCCCCACGCGCTCCAGCCCGGAGGAATGACATGGGCGGGCAGCTCCGTATCGATGTACACCACGCGCGCATAGGGCCGCCACGGCCTTCCCAAACCAACGGTGTCGCGCGGCGCGCCCGCCGGGATACCACTGGTCACTTTGCTGTGGATGATCACATAGCCGGTCGCTTGATCCGGTGAAGTGCGCGATTGCGCCGTCAAATAGCCCGGCCCATTCGCGTGGAGCTCCGTGTGGTCGAAGACCGCTGCCGCATTGCCGAAGATAAAGTCCACTCCGCCCTCAATGTAGGAGTCGACATAATACTGGCGGCCGTAATCGGCAAAGAGCGTGTCCTGATGACCGAGGAACCGGCAATTCTTGAAGACCGCCCGGTCCGCGCGCACGGCCGCAGCCACGGCCTGGCCAGTGTTGCCTGCCGCGTTTTCAAAAGTCAGGTTGTCGGCCTCAAATCCGTCGCCGTTGATCTCTACGGTCTCCGTGAAAAATGTCCCGCCGGCCTGCTTGGCGTTCAGGCTGTTGGTAATTACCACGTCCGCGGGCGACTTTCCCATGCCCACCAGCGTGATATTGGTGTGATTCTGCGTCACGATCACCCGCTCGTGGTAAACGCCGGGCGCAATCTCGATATACACGCGGCCGGGCTTCCCATCCGGCCCCTTGCCGGCAAAGGGGTGGTGGTCCATTGCCATCTGAATGGTCGGAAACTCAGTCGTGCCCTCCACCCCGGTCTTCACATCGGGCGAAACCCGCACGTGCACGTCCTGCGCGTAGGCAGCGCCGCACGCCATCAGAAAACAACATACCGCGAGAACCCAAACCGCCATAGGCCATCGATTTGTCATACGCCTATTTTCTCCTGTTCGATTGCCGCCGTAACCCTGTGGTAGCCTGATCAGCATCGCAGCCACGGGCCACATTCATTTGTCCCGGCCGGCTTTCGCTCACGGAAGCGCCCGGTTCAAGCTGCTCTTCCGAGGTAAATAATGCACAGCCTTCGTACTGCTCCCATCCTTCTCATTCTTGCGGCCGGAACCGCGCTCGCACAAGCCCCGGTTGCGCCCGCTGCCGGGCAACCGCCCATCTCCCAGGACGTCACATCAAAACCGACTCCACCTCCCGAGACCAAGAGCTTCGATGTCTCCGCAATGGATACCACCGCAGATCCCTGCGTCGATTTCTACCAATACGCCTGCGGCAGCTGGATGAAGAACAATCCAATTCCCTCTGACCAGACGCGCTGGGCCCGTTCCTTCTCTCAGGTGCAATTGCGCAACCAGTATCTGCTCTGGAAAGACCTGGAATCTGCAGCCAGTGCCCCCAACTCCCCCCTGCAAAAGCAGTACGGCGATTTCTACGCCTCCTGCATGGATACGGCCACCGTCGAAAAGCTGGGACTTGCGCCCATCCAGGGTTCATGGAAACAGATCGCCACGCTGAAGAGCACGCGCGAAATTCCCGCCCTGCTCAGTTGGCTCGAGGATCGCGGCACGCCCGACGGCTTTTTTGAATTCGGCGTCCGCCAGGACGAGAAGGACTCGTCGCAGCAGATCGCCGCCCTCGACCAGGGAGGCATTTCGCTGCCCGATCGCGATTATTACCTCGTCGATTCCCCGCAATTTGCCGAACTCCGCACCGCCTACGTAGAGCACATGAAGAAGATGTTCACTCTGGCCGGCGACTCGCCCGAGCAGGCCGCCAAGGAAGCCGCGTGGGTGATGGAAATCGAGACCGCGATGGCCAAAGCCTCCATGGCCCGCGTGGACCGCCGCGATCCCGAGAAGATCTACCACATCTATTCTGTCGACGACTTCCAGAAGATGACGCCGGAGTTCGACTGGAATGCATACTTCAGCACCATCGGCATCGGCCACTTCGACACGCTCAACGTGGTCGCGCCCGATTTCTTCAAAGAGCTCAACGCGCTTCTATCGAGCGAACCGCTGGATGCCTGGAAGAGCTATCTGCGCTGGCAGGGGCTGCACGGTGAGGCCTCGAGTCTTTCTAGTCCATTTTTTGACGAGGATTTCCGCTTCTTCGCTGAGATCCTCAGCGGGCAAAAGGCGCCGCAGCCGCGCTGGAGACAATGCACTCGCGCCACCGACGCGGCGCTGGGAGAGGCCGTCGGCCAGGATTGGGTCAAGCAGAACTTTCCCCCTGCGGCCAAGGCCAGCATGGACCAGTTGGTGGCCGCCCTCGAAAATGCTCTGGCGGCCGACATGCGCGATTTGCCGTGGATGAGCGAGGAGACTAAGAAGGCTGCCGAAGAGAAACTCGCCATGATCCGCAACAAGATCGGCTATCCGGAAAAGTGGCGCGACTACTCAAGCGTGAAAGTGAACCGTGGCGCGTTTGTTGAGAATGAAGAGCAAGCAGCCATCTACGAGCGCAACTACGACTTCGCCAAGCTGGGCAAGCCTGTGAACGAAAAAGAGTGGCACATGACTCCGCCTACCGTGAATGCGTATTACAGCGACGCGTTCAATGACATCAACTTCCCCGCCGGCATCCTGCAGCCGCCGTTCTTCGATTTCACCATCGATCCCGCGGTAAACTTCGGCGGCATCGGAGTGGTCATCGGGCACGAGATGACACACGGCTTTGACGATCAGGGCTCGCAGTTCGACGGCAAAGGCAATTTGCGCGAGTGGTGGACGCCCGCCGATCGCGCGGCATTCAAGCAGCGCACCGATTGCGAAGCCGACGAATACAGCGGCTTTCAAGCCGCGCCCGCGCACGGCGATACACCCGCCGCATATCTCAACGGGCATCTCACGCTGGGCGAGAACGCCGCCGATAATGGCGGGCTGCGCATCGCCTACCAGGCGCTGCTTGACGCCCTGGCCGAGCAGCACAAGAGCATCGACGATAAGATCGACGGCTTTACCGAGGCGCAGCGCTACTTTATCGGTTTCGCACAGGTATGGTGCGAAAACCATTCGGAAGCCATCGCCCGCCAGCTTGTGCTCATCGACCCGCATTCGCCCGGCCGCTGGCGCGTCAACGGCACCGTCCAGAACTTCGACGCCTTCGCCAAGGCCTTTGGCTGCAAAAAGGGCCAGCCCATGGCCCCTGTAAGCTCCTGCCGCGTCTGGTAGACCGGCCAGCCCGGATCGTCAGGATGCAAACTCACCACAGCATGGGGTGCCCCGGGGGGCCGGGGTCCCCATGGACAGGTCCACGTCCATGGGGTGGGGGATCTCAATTTTGAGACCCGGGAGCCACCGCCGCCCGACCGCCCCGAGCCCCGCGCCGCTCCGTGGAAAATCCTCCGAGGTCAGCCCCGGCAAAATTCTCGCAGCCCCTCGCTGACAATTTCACTCCTCCGAACGTCTATACTGCGATTACATCCAGAGAGCTGGTTTGCCCGGCACGAAAGTGGCCGAGGAGCGAGAGCAAGGGCGGTGAAGTGTTGGAAATCACGGCTTTTGCCCGGTCCCCGGCGGAAACTAGGCATAACCTGCCCTCGCCTTTTACAATTCATCAGGGATTCCATCCCAACCCAGCATTGCTCGGGAACGACCAAACTTGGCGGCGCACGCCTGACCAGGATGAAGGAATAGCATGAGGTTCACGAAATTCGGCAAGGCGCTTTCTATGGGCGTCCTCTCGGCGGGCGTCATCTTTGGCGTAACGTCTTGCGTTGAGAGTTATACAGTCGGCTACTTGTATGTAACGGGAAACGTGACCGCCTCGTCCGGGAACAGCGGCATCATCTCCGGCTATACGATCGACCACAACACCGGCAAGCTGAACACCATTGACGGACTGCCTATTTCTACGGGGGGCGCCAACCCGGTTCGCGCCGTCCTCACGGTCGGCAGTCGGTTTATGTATATCCTCAATCGCGGCGTCAATAACGCAGGTAACGGCGATTGCTATGGCACCGGCAGTGCCGAGTGCCAGAACGCCAACATCACCGAGTTTGCCGTAGGCGGCAATGGCATCTTGACGCCTCAGGAAACCTTCTACACGCAGGGCCTGAATCCGTTCCGGCTCATCGTCGACTCTTCGGGCAGCTATTTGATGGTTCTGGACCACGATGCGCCGGACAACGCCAACCCGTCGAGCAATGACAACTGCGCGCGCGCCCTGGGATCGGGGATCACGACCTGCGGCGACATTACGGTCTTCCAGATCAATTCGACGACGGGCCGCTTGTCCTTGGTCGTCAATGCCCAGGTCACCGCGGCCAACGGCTCCGCGCTCACCTACTTCCCAGTTCCCGCCAACCCTGTCGATCTCGTTCTCACTGGCGGATACGTCCTGACTCTCACCGGTGCGCCGACGCCCACATCCTACCCGTACACCAGCGGCACCGCGGTCTGGCCGTACGCCTATGCCGGCAGCAGCGGCCAGTTGACGCTCAGCCAGAACAGTGTGCAGCCCCTCGGCATCGCTCAGGGCAACGCCATCGTCAATGCCAACAGCGTGATTTACGTGCTTGACAACGAGCCCATCACCATCACCTCCGGCACCGCATTTCCTCTCGGCCTCTACCCCGGCGGCAAGATTCTGCCCTTCACCACAGGCACCGGCGGCGCGTTGCAGGCGGAACCGAGCGGCGTTTTCCCCGTCACGGCTACGCTGGCCAATCCCTACCAAGTTCTGGTCGCTAGCAACGGTAAGTATCTGTACGTGGCTACTCTGGGCAACAACACCACCGGCAATAACCCGGAAAGCGGCATTGCCGGGTACACCATCTTCACCGCGCCTTCCTACGAATTGCAATTCATTCCCGAACAACCGTTCGGCTCGGGATCGGGTCCGCAGTGTATCGTTGAAGACCCCTCGAATCAATTCGTCTACGAGGCCAACCAATATGACTCCACCATCACGGGACGCACCATTGATCCCAATACCGGCGATCTGAATACGATGCGCTCCACGGAAACCTACACCCTTCCGGGTCAGCCGTCATGGTGCCTGGTTGATGGGCGCACCAACTAATGCCAGGCGGTGTCCGCAGGCCCGATTGCGACGGGCCGGAGGCGCCTCTCGCAGGTTCCGGAAGCTTCGGAGTCTGCAAAAACATTGTCCGAATCCCGGCACGGCCGTTCGCTGCTCGCGCCGGGACTTGATCTAAAACGAGATTTCTCCTTGAGGCCCTTGGGTGGCCCTGCTGACGAAAGATGCGCATGAAGTTTTCAAGATCGAGCAAGCGATCGCAAAATCAGAGTGAGACGATCGCTGAGTCACAAGAGCCGGGTCGCTGCGAAGAGCACCGGGGCCCCCGCGAACAGGTCTTCGTTCGTGGGGTGGTTGAGCGCGAAGCGGCGGCTGCGAAGGCTGCAAGAAATGGCTGCATGCACTCTGGTTTTGCTCTCCTGCTGGTAGCCGCGGCCAGCCTCGCGGCGTCTTCGCTCATCACCGCCTGCGAGACTCTCACCGTCGATTTCGTCTTCGTGGCAAGTTCCAAAGCCGCCGGCGCCGACAATTATGGCGAAATCGACACTTTCGAGATCAACTCCGAGTCCGGCCGCATGCGCCAAATTCCCACCTCGCCGTTCCCTTCCGAAGGCCGCAACCCCGTCGCCATGACCGTCTCCGCCGATTACCAGAACCTCTTCGTAGTCAATCATGACGACAACACCATTGTTCAGTTCGTCATCGGCAGCGATGGCAAGCTTTACCCGTTTAACACTGTGAACACGCCGGGCATCTACCCACTGGCCGTCGCCGCCAGCAAATCCGATGTCTTCGTGGTCGATACCTACCAACCGCTACCGCTCTGCTCCCCGGCCGCTCCATGCTCGGGTTCCGTCGCCGTATACCCGTTGACCGCCGCAACCAGCAGCGCGCCCATTGGCCTGGGAACGCCGGCCATCAATCCGGCCAATAGCAGTCAATACTGGCCGATCACGCTCACCGGGCCCAATGCTTCGCATGTGATCGTGCCCACGGCGGTGAATGTCCTCGCCTCCGGCGCTTATGTCTATGTCACAGCGTATGACTCGTCGGTGACGCCTTCCGTGGGCTATATCTTCGCGTTCTCTGTCGGCTCCGGAGGCGTGCTGACGGCCGCGCCCGGCTCACCCTTCGCGGCCGGCGATCAGCCTTCCGCCATCGCCAGCGATGCCAAGAGCGCTTACGTGTACGCGACCGACTCCGTGCGCGGCGACGTGCTCGGCTATACGGTCGGTTCCAGTGGCACGCTCACCGCATTGAGCGGAAGTCCCTACCCAGCTGGAAACGCGCCCAGCGGAATAGTCGTCGATCCCACGTATGCCTATGCCTACGTCTCTAATATGACCGACGCCACCGTGACCGCCTATTCGATGTCGAGCGGCGTGCTCACGCGCATCGGTAGCTACGCCACCGGCCTGCAGCCGGTCGCCATCGGCATCGATCCCTCGACAAACCATTTTCTCTTCACTGTCAATTTTCTCGACAATAACGTCTCCGACTTCGAGCTGAGCACGACGGCGGGAACGCTGCTCGACGCCCAGTCCTCGCCGTTTGCCACCAGTGCCCAGCCTGTGGCTGCGGCGGCCATTCCACACAACGGCACCGGAAGCGGCATCAAGTCGCAGTGAGAGAATGCAATCGTCCGGCTCGCGTAACAGAGCCGGTTCTGGCAATACCCCGTATGCGGCTTTTACAATAAACACGGGGCAACGTAAACGAGATTTCTTGAGGGCTTTTGAACCAAAGAGCCCATGACGAAGGAAGCGCATGAAGTTCAGTAAATTGAGCCAGCTCGCTCTGGTCTCTGCGATTGGCCTCATTGTGGCCACACTCCTGACGGCCTGCCAGCTTGTCACCATCGACTTTGTTTATGTGGCCGCTTCCGCGGGCCCCTCTACAGGCAGCGCGGGCCAGATCTATGGCTACGCCGTCGACGCCCAGTCGGGCGCCATCCGCTCAGCAGTGCCTGCCATTTCCTCCGGGGGAACCAGTCCGGTGGCCATGGCCATGACTTCGGACTACAACAACATTTATGTCGCCAACCAGGGCAACAAAACCGTGGTGCACTTCACGACCTCCGATAGCGGCACTCTCACGGTGAAGGACTCGATTACCCTGGCCAATACCCCGGTGTCCATCGCGGTCAATCAGGCCAACACCTACCTCTACGTGATCTCGGGAACCAGTTCCGCCACGTTGACGGAATATCCCCTCAGCAGCGGCACCATCGGCACTGCGACCTCTACGGTTTCGCTCACCCTTCCCGGTTATCCCACGGATACCATCCTTCCCACTGGCGTCACCGTCCTCTTCAACGACAATGCGGTGTACGTGACGGCCTACGACCAGTCGGCTTACAACCCGGGCGGGACCACAACCAGCAACGCCAACCCTGGCTGGATCTACGGCTACACGGTAGGCACCAGCGGCGCGCTTACGGCCGTCTCCGGCAGCCCCTACCAGGCCGGCGTCAAGCCCTCCGCGCTGGCGACAGAGCCCACCAGCCGCTTTATTTTTGTCACCGACTACGCCTCCAACGAGCTCATCGGCTATTCAGTGCTGTCTACGAACGTGCTCAGCTCCATGATCAACGGGCCGTTCAAAACCGGCAATGAGCCCACCGCCATCACCATCGATCCGCGCGGCATTTATATGTACGTAACCAACTCGCTGGATTCGACGCTTTCGTCGTACTCGATCGCTCTGCCCACCGGCACGCCTTCCACCATTGTGGGCTCAGGTGCGACGGTCGGAAACACCACCAATACCGACCCGGTGGCGGTCGCCGTCGAGCCCTCGCTGGGCCGCTTCGTCTACACTGCCAACCATCTCGACAACTCCATCTCCGGCTTCAAGCTCAATCCTGATACCGGCGCTTTGGCCGCCACGCTGGCCACGCCCTACCCCACCGGCGCACTTCCCACGGCGGTCATCGCGGTTCCGCATGGCAACCATGCCACGCAGTCGATCACTCCGTAAGAAGTGAACCGAGTAAAGAAGTGAAAGAGTGAAAAAGAACGAAAAGCCCAGCCGCTCCGGCTGGGCTTTTTGCTGCGCAATATTTTTCGAATCGGAGTTTTCACCGCTCCGGTCACGATTCACGATTCACGGACTCCTTCACCACATTCGTCGCGTGCATCCACTCGCGCAACTTGCGCTGCGCCGGCTTCTCAATGAAGTACAGCGCCACCAGCGAAAGCGCGATCAGCAGAACGTAACTGAGCCATGGATCGAAGCGGCTCAGTCCCAGCGTCACCAGCACATGCGAGTCGTGAATCAGGTTCCATAGCGTGAAGTGCAGCAGATAGAGACAATAGCTGGCTTCGCCCACAAACACCAGCGGCCGCACTCCCAGCGCAGCGGCCAGCGGATTCTCCCCCGCTAGCCCCAGAACGATGAAGGCAAACAACGGCATCAACAGCCCGTCGTGGATGATGGCGTAAGGCACCAGCGGTCCCAGGCTGAGAATCCCATAGATTCCACCAAAGCCGATCAGGCCCAGCCACAGGCGCAACCGGTTCGCGCGCGGAATCATCGCGTCCAGGTTGGCCAGCATCACTCCGAACACAAAGCTGAAAATGTGCGAATAGGGGGTGTATTTCAGCGCCCACAGCCATGGCCCGTAACTCCAGCGGTCGGGACGAACAATGCCGTCCGGGTTGAAGGCCATGTACAGAGCGCCCGGCGTCAGTCCCAGCACCCACACAACCACCATCTTCCTCAGGTATGGCCCCATGCGCGCGGGCTTCTTCCCGCGCGCCAGCCAGGGAAAGATGAAGTAGTAGAAGGCTTCCGCCGACATGGTCCACGCCGGCGTGTTCAGGAACGTGGCCACCGCCGGAACCCAGCCCTGCAGCATCAGCGGCGTCAGCGCCACTCCCGTCCAGAACATGGCGTGCGTGTGCGTCGCGTATTCCGACTTCAAGTTCCCCAGGCTCAGCAGCAAACTCAGAAAATAAATGGGATAGATGCGGGTAAAGCGCGCCTCCCAGAAGCGCTTGCGATCCAGTTCGCCGTTGCGCGCGCGCGCGTTGTAGTTGTAGCCGAGCACGAATCCCGAAAGCAGGATGAAATAGCTGACGGAGATGAAACCGGCATTCACCACCGGCGCAAAGACGACGGGAACATGAATCGTGCGCGCCGTAAAAGGCGCGGGAAAGTAGAAATCGAAGTTGAACCACTGGGGATTGGAGAAATGGAAGAGAACGATGTTGATGGCCGCGAAGCAGCGCAGCCCTGTCAATGCCTTCAGCGGCGCTGGCTTGCGAGTTTCCACCTACAGTTAGACGCTCCGAAAGCAGGGACTATGGGACTAGGGACTGAGGGACTCGCAGGAATGTTCTCAGGTTCCGCGACTCGCACTTTTCAAAGTGGGCTTCAGAGCTAACAATCCCTTCAGGCTCGCTGCCTTTTCTAGTCCCTGGTCCCTTAGTCCCTAGTCCCTGTTTTTACGCTGTCACCAGCGAACCCACCTTTTCGCCCAGCACCACGCGCCGAATGTTGCCCGGGCGGTTCATGTTGAAGATGATCATGGGCAGGTTATTGTCTTTGCACAGGCTCACCGCCGTCAGGTCCATCACCTTCAGCCCCTGGCGCAGAATGTCCATGTAAGTGATCTCGTCGTATTTCACGGCGTCTTTCACCAGTACCGGGTCGGCGTTGTACACGCCCTCCACCTTGGTGCCCTTGAGCAGCACATCGGCCTTGATCTCCATGGCGCGCAGGCTGGCCGCCGTGTCGGTGGAGAAGAACGGATTCCCGATGCCCGCCGCAAAAATCACCACGCGGCCTTTTTCCAGATGCCGCACCGCCCGCCGCCGGATGTACGGCTCGGCAATCTGGTTCATGAACACCGCGCTCATCACCCTGCACTGCACCTCGCGTTGCTCCAGAGCGTCCTGCAGCGCCAGTGCGTTGATCACCGTCGAGAGCATGCCCATGTTGTCGGCGCTCACGCGGTCCATTTCCTTTGCCTGCGCTTCCACGCCGCGGAAAAAGTTGCCGCCGCCTATTACCAGGCCGATTTCCACGCCCAGCGCATGAATCTCCGCGAGCTCGCCGGTAATCTCGGACACCTTTTCGGCATCCAGGCCAAAGCCCCGATCTCCCGCAAGGGCCTCGCCCGATAGCTTCAATACGATCCGTTTGTACATGCCGTTTCGAGTATCGCATACGGGCCGCTGCTCGCGTCTTGCCTGGACCGTTTTTGCCCGTCCCAGCCCCTCGCGCACGGTTTCCCAAACTCGGGCTGCCCGTTCGCCGGTCTCAAATCAGGAATCGGCTGCCGCTTTTCTCTTTCTGCCTGTATCCCCCTCCACGCAGTTCTTCTTAGACTGGGCTCATTCCAACAGGACTTTTCTTCTCGTTGTTCGACAGGGCTCCATGGTCGTCAAAACTCAGTGCAAGGGCCGCGAGTTTACCGGCGTCGAAGTAGGCGCGGGCAACGTGCGTCGCTATTTTCCCAGGGAAGCCAACTTCATCGAGCTGCACCTGGACCATTTACTCATTCAGCTCGGGCTCAAGCCTGATTTCTGGCAGGGCCAGACGCAGATTTGCGATCCCCGTCTCTGCGCGTGGCTTGAGTCGAAGAACTTTCACGGGCGGCCGGGCGACTCGCCCATTCCCCTGGCGCTCATTCCCTCCGGCAAGAACTGCTTCCGCCTGCAACCCGTCGGCGCGCATGCGCGGGCAAGGATCAAGCCCACCCTAGCTCCCATCCACCCCGCCTGACCCCGACCCCATCCGTTTCACTCTTTCACTCTTTTCACCCGCTCCCTTGCTCCCTCGCTCCCTCGCTCCCTGCCTTGCTACACTCGGAAGGAAATGAATCTCACCCAGCTCGAACAAGAAATTGTGCGACACTTTGCCGCAGGAGCAGCAGCCAGTGGCGACCCGGCGGCGATGAAGGCTTTTCTGGAGCTCCGTGCCAGCCTTGAGCGCGGCGAAGTGCGCGCCGCCCAGCCCGACCCCGCAGCGCCCACGGGATGGCGCGTCAATGCCTGGGTAAAGCAAGGCATCCTGCTCGGCTTCCGCCTCGGCGCGCTCGAGAATTCCAATGCCGGCGCGCTCTCGTTTGTCGACAAGCACACCTACCCCGCGCGGCTTTTCACGGCTACGGACGGTGTGCGCGTAGTGCCCGGCGGTTCTTCCGTGCGCGCCGGCGCTTACGTGGCCCGCGGCGTCGTCTGCATGCCACCCATGTACATCAACACCGGCGCCTGGGTCGACGAGGGAACCATGGTCGATTCCCATGCCCTCGTGGGCTCCTGCGCGCAAATCGGCAAACGCGTGCACTTGAGCGCCGCGGCGCAAATCGGCGGCGTGCTCGAGCCGGTCAACGCTAGCCCCGTCATCATTGAAGACGATGTGCTCGTCGGCGGCAACTGCGGTGTCTACGAGGGAACTCTTGTGCGCAAGGGCGCGGTGCTCGCAGCCGGCACCATTCTCACCCGCGGAACCCCCCTTTTCGATCTGGTCAAAGGCGAGGTGCTGCGCGCCGGCGCCGAAACCCCGCTCATCGTTCCCGAGAACGCAGTCGTCGTCCCCGGAGCGCGCGCCATCAACAAGGGCAAAGGACAGGAGTGGGGCCTAAGCCTCTACGCCCCCGCCATCGTGAAGTACCGCGACGACAAAACCGACCTCAGCACCACCCTCGAAGAATTGCTACGCTAGGTCCGAGTACCGCCGGTCTCCTGACCGGCTGTAGTGCGGGTCTCCAGGCCCGCATCTGCAAGACAGCCAAACAGTCGCTGCGCGCGAACGACCAAAGTGATCGACAAATGCTAGCTGCTATCCTGAGCGACAGAATTAGACTGTCATCCTGAGCGAAGTGGGCCGCGCTTCGCGCGGCCCACGAGTCGAAGGACCTGCGGTTGCTTTTTGCGAATTCAACCCAGCACGAAAAGTGGGTGCCCCACCCTCGCAACGCTTTTGTCTTTGTCGCTAGGGTGGGACAGCACGAACCTCACCCTGCCTCTCTCAACCCAGCAAAAATCTCCGGGCTGCACCTCGCCGATGCTATCCTTCTCCTGCAAGAAAACCACCGAAATGAAGCCTCCTCTCCGCATTCTTCTCTCCCTGCCCCTTCTTCTTCTGCCTTTCGCGGCGGCGCACGCTCAATCGCCAAGCTCGTCGATCCCTTTCTCGGCGCATCGGGCGGCGGCAACGTTTTTCCCGGCCCCGTCGTGCCCTTCGGCGAAATCAAGCCGGGCCCCGACATGGCAGCACCGGCAGGCCACGACCCCAACGCGGGCTGGAATGCCACCGACGACATTCGCGGCTTCAGCCAGACCCACGTCAGCGGCACCGGCGGCGGCGCAAAATACGGAAACATCCTCGTCATGCCCACCACCGGCGCGCCTCGCGCCGCTCGACGCCTCTTCGCCGCGCGCCGATGAACATGCTTCGGCCGGCCTCTACTCGGTCACGCTCGCCCGCTACCACATCGGCGTCGACATCACGGCTGCGCGCCGCAGCGCCATCTACCGCTTTCGTTACCCTCAGGGCGCGCCCGCCAATCTCCTCTTCGATGTCAGCCACTGCCTCATCTCCGGCGCCAAGCAGGGCGAAGATCAATTGTTCACCGGGTCCACGGTCAGGATTCTCTCTCCCACTGAAATCGCCGGATCCACCAGCGTCACCGGCGGATGGAACAAGCAGCCCAACTCCTACACCGTCTATTTCTATGCGCGCTTGAACACGCCGGCTGCATCCTGGGGCACATGGCTCAATGACCAGCTCACGCCCGGCAGCAAATCCGCGCATGCTGAAGCCGGCTCCAACTCCGGCGCATGGCTCACCTTCGCCGCCGCGGATCGGCCGGTGCTCATGAAGATCGGCATCTCCTTCGTCAGCATCGCGCAGGCCCGGCAGAATCTCGCCGCCGAAATTCCCGGCTTCGATTTCGACGCCGTGCACGCCGCCGCAGTCGCCAAGTGGGATAAGGCGCTCGGCGCTGTCGAACTGAAGGGCGAAACGCCGGAGCAGGCGCAGATCTTCTACACCGCGCTTTACCACACCATGCTCATGCCCACCGATCGCACCGGCGAAAACCCGCTCTGGAAGTCGAGCGAGCCGTACTACGACGACTACTACGCCATCTGGGACATCTTCCGCACCTCCAGCCCGTTGCTCATCGCTCATCGCGCCGGAGCGCGAGACCGCAATCGTGCGCGCGCTCGTCGATCTCTACCGGCACGAGGGCTGGCTGCCCGACGCGCGCAGCGGCAACTACAACGGCCGCACCCAGGGCGGCAGCAACGCCGAATTCATCCTCACCGACGCCTATCGTCAAAGGCCTCAAGGGCGTCGATTGGAAGACCGCTCTGGCCGCCGAGATGCACGATGCCGAAGTTTCCCCCGCCGATCATTTCAAGGAGGGCCGCGGCGGCCTCGACGACTGGCACAATCTCGGCTACGTCTCGATTGAGGGCTCCGACCGTCCCGCCTCGGCCGACATGGAGTACGCCGCCGACGACTTCGAAATCGCCCTGCTCGCCAAAGGCCTCGGCGACACCGCCGACGTACGAAAAATATCTCGCAACGCTCCGCCAACTGGAAGAAGCTTTGGGATCCGGACTTCAGCGAAGGCGGCTTCACTGGCTTCATTCGCCCCCGCCATCGCGACGGAACCTGGCTCACGCCGTTCACGGCCATGGATTACTGCACCTGGGGCGGCGACACCTTCTACGAAGGCAACTCCTGGACCTACTCCACCTTCGTTCCCCAGGATGTCGCCTCGCTCATCGAGAAATCCGGCGGGCCTGAAACCTTCGTGCGCCGCCTCGACGCATTTTTCGACGTCCCCGGCCGCTACGACGTCGGCAACGAGCCGGGATTTCTCGCGCCCTATCTCTACATCTGGGCCGGCCGCCCCGACAAAACCGACGCCCGCGTGCGCCAGATCATCGCCGCCAGCTATCACGCCGGTCCCAACGGCCTGCCCGGCAACGACGACTCCGGCGCCATGTCTTCCTGGTACGCCTTCGGGCAGATGGGCATCTTTCCCAACGCCGGCCAGGATGTATACCTCATCGGCAGCCCCGCCTATCCCCAGACCACGCTGCATCTCGCCGGGCGGCAAAGACTTCGTGATCGAAGCCACGAAATCTTTCCGCCGACAACATCTACGTCACGGCGGCAACGCTGAACGGCCAGCCTCTGGACCGCGCCTGGCTTCGTCACCGCGAGATCGCCGCCGGAGGCCGGCTGGTGCTCACCATGGCCAGCGCGCCCAGCCACTGGGCCGAACACAATCCGCCGCCTTCTACGCCGGCACCGTAGTATCACGAATGTCGATGACATTTGCGGAGGGAGCAGTGGGCTTTAGCCCCCTGAAAACTGGCTTAAAGAACGGGCCTTTAGGCTCGGGCTTCACAGCACACGAAAAATGCCGCAGAGAAGCACGAAGTGTCAGGGCACGACTTTTGTAGTGCCGTTCGCGCAGCAAAATGGACGTGGGCTTTAGCCCCCCGATCGACTGCAATCTGAATCCATATAGCGTTTTTGATACACACCCTCATGAATCCCCAAAAAACGTCATCGAAGAGCGGTCCGGCAGCGTCTAAGGGGTTGAACCTGTAGATTTCGCGAAATTCTATGAAAACCAAGTCAGCGTTTTACCTTGCTCTTCCGCTCACCGCGGCATCTGTGCTCGCCTTTTTCGCAGTGCGCGGCTCTGGTGCTGCGCAGCAGTCCTCCACACAACAGCCCATCACCAACATCAAGGTGCAGGCGCGCGAGGTACTGCTGCCCGTGACCGTCCTCGACAAGCACGGCGCGTTTGTCCCCAATCTGTCAGCCAAAGACTTCACCCTCACTGAGGACGGACGCCCGCAGGTCATCAAGAGCTTTACCTCTCAGAGCAACCTGCCTTTCCGCCTCGGCCTTCTGGTCGACACCAGCCGCAGCGTCTCGTCGGCCATGGACAGCGAACGCAAGGCCGCCGGCAAATTCATCGACCTCATGCTCCCTGCCGACCCGAAAGCCGGCGTCCAGGGCGACGAGGCCTTCCTGATTCACTTTGACCGCGAGGTCGAGCTCCTCGAAGACTTCACCAACTCGCGCGACAAACTGCATCATGAGCTCGACGGCATGGGGCCAACCTCGCAAGAGCACAACAATCAGGGTCCTGAAACCAATGGCGACGACCGCGGCGGAAATGGCGGCTACGGGCAGCACGGCGCGCACGGCGGCGGAACCCAGCTCTACGACGCGATCTATCTCGCCTCCGACGAGCTGATGAAGCCCAAAACAGGTCGCAAGGCGCTCATCGTCTTCTCTGACGGCGCCGACAGCGGAAGCAAGGAAACTCTGAACGACGCCATCGATGCCGCAGACCACGCCAACGTGCAGGTCTTCACCATTTACTTCAAAGGCGAGGAAGAGCGCTCCAACAGCGGCTTTCCCGGCGGTGGCGGGCATCACGGCGGCATGGGCGGCGGTGGCTATCCCGGTGGTGGTGGCGGCTATCCCGGCGGCGGCGGGCACCACGGCGGCAACCCCCGAAGCGAAGCCGGAGTCGACGGCAAGAAAATCATGCAGCAGATCGCTTCACGCACCGGCGGGCAGTTCTTTGAAGCTAAAAAGAAGGACAATCTGGACGAGATTTACAACCAGATCGCCACGTTGCTGCGCCAGCAGTATCTCTTGACCTACACACCCGACAAGGTCGATACCGACGGCCAGTTCCACAAAATTGTTCTCAAGACCGAAAAGAGCGACCTGACGGTATACACCCGTGAGGGCTACTACGCACCCACCCCGGACAAGTAACAGTAGAGATGATCGATCAACGCACGCGAAAAGGCCCACGGTTTCCGTGGGCCTTTTCAGTCCTGCTGTTCTCTGCCGAGCCTTTCTTGAAGCATCTCCTCAACGGTGCGGCTTCCGATGCGGGGCAGGTTCCGGCACTCCCTGGCCCTTGACTGCCATACCCGGCTGCCCATGCTGCTGCCCGCCTCCCGTGTGCGCTGGAGCATTGCTCGTATTTGAGTGCGAGGCGTTGTAGGTCTTGGACTCCGGCGCATTGCCTACATTCGAGTGCGAGCTGTTGTAAGTCCTCGGCGCATTGCCTGTGTTTCCGTTCTGGCTGTGGGGCGCCGTTACGTTGCCCGTGTTCGACTTCGAGGCGTTGTAGTTGATGGAACCATGTGTATTACCGCCCGCATTGCCGCCCGCCGGCCGGGCCATCGCCGTATTCGTCGGATGCCCGCCATTGCGGCTGGCGTAGTTGTTCGTGTTACCCCTGGCCGCGCCTTCATGCTGCGTCTGCATTGATGTCGGAGCCGTGTGCTGCTCGTGCGAGTAGGCGTTCTCCTGCGGCGTCGGCTGATGGTTGATGCCGCCCGGCCCGCCGCTGTAGGCCACATGGTTGTTGTTAATGATCGTTGTGTTGTGGACGATCGTCGTGTCTCTGTAGGTGTTGTGAATACCAGGGCCCACATGCATCACCGCGGTGTTATAGCGGAAGGCTCCGCCTACCCACAGGCCGCCGGCAAACCCGACTCCCATGTAGCCGAATCCATAATTCACGCCGCCGTAGTAGCCCACGTGCGGTCCCCAATAGCCGGGATGCCATACATACAGACCCCCTCCAAAGCCCCAATAGCCGGGCGTCCAGAGGAAACCTACCTGCGGCGCGGCCACCCACGTACCGGGCACCCAGTAATAGCCGTCAGGGCCGTAACCCCAGTAGCCCGGCGTCCACATCAAGCCCGCTTCCGGGCATGGCGGTTGCACATATACCGGAAGCACCGGCGGAGCAAAGCCCACGCTGATGAAAACTCCCGCAAACGAAGATGCGGGGATCGCACACACTAACAGCGCCAGCAACATCACGCGCAGGGATTTCGCGTGCACCGCCTGGAAAATTCGCATGGAATAACCTCCTGTATTTCTGCTTCCTCGACCGGCTGGGGTCCGCCGTTCGACGGCGCATCCAGTCTATGCCAATTGGAACCCGTCCCGCGCGGAGAAGTTGCACGGAAGGGGGCATGTTTTTCCACAATTCGCATTGAATCGAATAGCTTTACTGGCTGACTGGCGCCGGCGCGTCTAGC
Organism: uncultured Acidobacteriota bacterium; assembly: GCA_963729915.1. GTDB lineage: Bacteria > Acidobacteriota > Terriglobia > Terriglobales > Acidobacteriaceae > Telmatobacter. Next base: position 105,093 of record CAVSQE010000013.1, read on the forward strand.
TCCGCCAACTCCGCTAACCCCGCTTGCTCCGCTAGTACCTGTAACTAAGCCCCATGCCCACCACGTGCCGCGCCTGCAGGTTCACCGGCGTGGTCACAACCGGAGGCCCAAACGCAGGATTCACCGGATTGAAGTAGGGGTTTGGGACATAGATGGATCCAATGTTCCCTGCCACCTGCCCTACGCCAATATCAAAAGCGAAGTGAGGTTTATCTTTCTGCGTCACGCGCACGGCGTAGTCCAGCGTTGTAGGAATATGGGCGCTCATCAGCGGGTACGACGCAGGATTGCAGGCCAGTGCAGCCTCGCACTGATAGAGCGCCGCGTTCAGCAGGGTGTTCAGATTCACCGAGGTCTTGGGCTCCTGCGTGAATCCTGCCGAGGGTACTGCCACTATTCCATGACCGACGGGGAGCGGAATGCCCAAGCCGCCAAAGAACCGCCCGCCAAAGCGAGTGCTCTGGCCGCCGAGGCCGAAAATCGTGGCATTTGTGGCCTTCCAGCCCAGGTTCAGCAGGAACGGCACCGGTGGTTTTGCCCAGGTCTTGGTGAGGACAATGTACGCGTCGCCGTTGGTGTAAGATTTGTCCGTTCCCGTCAGCGTCTTGTTGGCCGCGCCCGAGACAAAATGGTCGTTAGTGCGAATCAGGCCGCCAATCGCAATCCCCGGCATCCACGCGCCGAACTGCCCATCATTGATCGCGATCACCTTGCCGTGAAAGACGTTCATCCCGGAGTAGTTCCACAGGTTGCTCAGTCCGAGCGGAGTGGCCGTAGTGGTGGGCTGGTCTCCAAACTGATGAACGCTGCGGGTGTAGCCGGCCTCTGCGCGGCTGGCAAAGCTCTCGGTGATGCTGAAGGTTTCAACATTGCCGATGACCGCCGAAGCATCGATGTAATGGAAGCCGACGGCCGGATGTGAGAAAAATTGTCCCTTCTCGGCGTAGACCACGTACGCGGTCGGCGTCAGAAATCCGCCCGTCTGGCCCTCCAGCGTAAGGTTTTGCGCGGTGAGCCGGCTGGCCGGCAGAGCGCCCAGAAAGAGGGCACAAAGAATCAACTTCAACGTGACGGACAAACGCATCTTCCACTCCAACAGAACAAAGGCCCTCGCAGGCCTGAATCCCGAAAAGTTTTGGGGAATTCATTCACTTGTAACACAAGTCGAACGCGCTTGTCTCCTGCCCGAAGTCACTTGTCTTTTGCCGCTGCCTATTGTCCGGTCGCCTCCTATATGGATGAAATGTAGCGCCGGTCTCCAGACCGGGGCCCCCAGCGAGCGATCTTTGCTCGCTGGGGTGGGAGACCGGTTGTCGTGTGGGTCTCCCGACCCGCACCCCATAGTCCGGCAGTCCCTGACCCCTGTTCCCTTAGTCCCTAGTCCCTGCGTCCCCGTCTCCAGTGTTATCCTCACCCCATGCCGCGCGGTGTTTTCATCACCCTCGAAGGCCTCGACGGGTCGGGTAAAACCACGCAGATCAAGCGCTTGGCGGCGTGGCTTGCGCGCCGCGGCCAGGAGCCCGTACTGCTGCGCCAGCCAGGCGGCACGCCCACCGGCGACCGCATCCGCGAGATCCTGCTCAACTCCCGCTCTGTTGCCGTGGCGCCTATGGCGGAGATGGCCCTCATGTTTGCCGACCGCGCCCAAGCCATCGCAGAGGTCATTCAGCCGGCTCTCGATGCGGGCCGCATCGTGGTCTGCGACCGCTTCACTGATTCCACTGAGGCCTATCAGGGCGGCGGCCGCGAGCTCGGCTCGCAGGTGGTCCTCGACATGCACCGCCTCATCTGCGGCGGACTGCAGCCCGACCTCACCCTCCTGCTCCTGCCCAGCTTTGAAGCATCGCTCAACCGCGCGCGCCGCCGCAACGACCGCGTCGAGGCCGAAACCGGCTCCAGCGAAGGCCGCTTCGAGTCAGAGAAGGACGCCTTCTTCCGCCGCGTCTGGGAGAAGTACCGCGAAATTGCCGCCCGCGAGCCCGACCGCGTCGTCCTCATCGAGGGTGACCTCTCGATCGACGAGGTCCACGAGCAGATCCTCGAAGCCGTCTCCGAGCGCATCGTCACGCACAGTGCTCAGTGATCAGTGGTCAGCTCTCGGCTAAAGCTACCGCGCTGAGCTAGGAGTTCATACCCCCACAGAATTGTCATCCTGAGCGACCGAACCCTGAGCGAAGTCGAAGGGGGGAGTCGAAGGACCTGCGGTTGCTCTTCGTCTTTCGCAGCGATCGAAGTCGAATGGGAACCCGCGGTTGCCTTTGCTCGTGCCTTCCGCACTCTCGCCCCACCCCGATCTGGGGTGCCCCGGGTCTCGATTCCGAGACCCGGGATCGCACGGACCTGCACTCGTCCCCCGTCTTGTATCGGGGCATGGATGGTAGATCGGGGATTCATCCCCGAATGCCGCCCCCGCCCCACCACACGGAGGGAGCGTGGGGCTTCAGACCCACGAAACCGCCCACCCATTTTTCGAGAAATCAAAGTCCGCGGAGAAGCCGCGATCAAACCCCGCACCCGCCCGTTCGTGCTCTCCCGTCGTCTTAAAGTCTTGTATCAGGGCGCGAGTTCACTCACGCCACAAACCGCCCACCCGCTTTTCGGGAAATTAAGTCCGCGGCGAAGCCGCGTTCAAACCTATGGCCGGGAGTGCCTGAAAAGCATCCACCCACATATTCCCCGTCCAGAGAAGAGCCCCGCCTGCGCTATCCTCCTTACTGAGTAACGTCCATGTCCTCGCTCAACCTCAAACCGACCCACGCGCCGGTCAAGAAATACTATGCGACCCTCCAGCGTTTCGCCCGCGGCCACTTCGACAAGGAGGGCAACATCCGCGGAGCCTTCGAGGACCTGCTTAAACACTGCGCCCGCCAATATGACTGGACCCTCGTCCCCGAGTACTCCATCCCGCGAAAGGACCGCCATCCCCTCAGCGTTGACGGAGCCCTCCTCGACGCATTCAATCTCCCGCGCGGCTATTGGGAAGCCAAGGACGCCAAGGATTCGCTCGAAGCCGAGATGAAGAAGAAGTTTGAGGTCGGATATCCCCGCTCCAACATCCTCTTCCAGCGCCCCGACCGAGCCCTGCTCTTCCAGGACGGCCGCATCGCGTTTAACGACTCCATCGAGGACGCGGAAAAACTCGTCGCAGTCCTCCGCCTCTTCTTTGAATGGCGTCAGCCCGACCACGACAGTTGGGACCGCGCCGCAAGCGATTTCTCCGAGCGCATTCCGGAAATCGCCAACGGCGTAATGAAACTTATTGACGAAGAACGGCGCACCAACCGCGTCTTTGTCGAGCGCTTCGCTGCCTTCGCCGAGCTCTGCCGCGAGTCCATCAATCCCGACCTCAAAGACGAAGCCGTCGAGGAGATGCTTGTCCAGCACCTCCTCACCGAGCGCATCTTCCGCCAAATCTTCGGCAATCGGGAGTTCACTCGCCGCAACGTCATCGCGGCCGAGATTGAGAAGGTTATTGACTCGCTCACCAGCCACCACTTTAGCCGCGACGAATTCCTCCGCGAGCTCGACCCCTTCTACAAAGCCATCGAACAGGCAGCTTCGACGGTCGAGGATTACTCCGAAAAGCAAAAATTCCTCAACACCATCTACGAGCGCTTTTTCCAGAGCTTCAACCGTAAGCAGGCCGATACCCACGGCATTGTTTACACGCCCCAGCCCATCGTCGACTTCATGGTCCGCAGCGTCGAAGAAATCCTGAAGACCGAGTTCGGCCGCAGCCTCAGCGACAAAGACGTGCATATCCTCGACCCCTTCGTCGGCACCGGCAACTTCATCACCCGCGTCATGCGCGAAATCAGAACCAGCAGCCTGCCGCAGAAATACAAGGGGGAACTGCACTGCAACGAGGTCATGCTGTTGCCTTATTACATCGCCAGCATGAACATCGAGCACGCCTACCTCGACCGCACCGGCGAATACGAGCCATTCGAGGGCATCTGCCTCGTCGATACATTCGAACTGGCCGAACCCCGCCAGGCCGGCTTCGAATTCATGTCAGCGGGCAACACCGAGCGCATCCGGAAACAGAAAAAGGCGCCCATCTTCGTGGTCATCGGTAATCCGCCGTACAACATGGGCCAGGTCAACGAAAACGACCAGAACAAGAATCGCAAATACAAGCACATGGACGCGCGCGTGCAGGAGACCTATACCCGGGCCTCAACCGCCACGCTACGCAATAAACTGAGCGACCCCTATGTGAAGGCCTTCCGTTGGGCCAGCGACCGCATTCGCGCCGGTGGCGTGGTGGCCTTCGTCAGCAACGACAGCTTCGTGGACCAGATCGCCTTCGACGGCATGCGGAAATACCTCGCCCACGAGTTCGACAAGATTTATGTGCTCGATCTGGGCGGCAACGTGCGCAAGAACCCCAAGCTCTCCGGCACTACGCATAACGTCTTCGGTATCCAGGTTGGCGTCGCTATCACGCTGCTGGTGAAGAAAGCCGAACACGACATTACGAAGCAAGGGGAAATCCTCTACGCCACCGTCGGCGAAGACTGGAAGAAAGAGCAGAAATACGGGCAGCTCAACGATTGGGAAGACCTTCATGGAGTTCCATGGAAGCGGATTACGCCCGACGCAAGAAACACCTGGCTGCGAAAGGGAATGAAGGCAGAGTACGAAACATTCTTGCCCTTTACGAACGGCACGACCGAGTCCCTATTCGCCGACCACTCATTAGGGGTTTCCACAGCACGCGACCGCGTTGCGTACGCATTCGAGAGGGAAACTCTCGAAAAAGCGGTCAAAAAATTCGCGCGGAATTTTAACTCTGAGGCGGAACGATACCGGATATCTGGGCGGCCAAAAGACGTGGACGGATTCGTAAACGACGATCTCCTCAAATGGAGCCGCAACCTAAAGCGACACCTAGTATGGGGTGACTCCATCAAATTTACTGACGCTGCGATCCGCACGGCCGCATACCGCCCGTATTCCAAGAGATTCGTTTACCTCGCGGATATTGTTGTCGACGAGCTGAGCAAGACCGGCTCGTACGAACAATCGAATGAAGAGAACCCCGCAATCGCAGTCAGCGATATAGGCTTCCGTTCGGGATTCGCTACTCTTGCGGTTCGCGGACCCTGTGACCTGCACCTGTGCGCAAGCGCCGACGTTGTGCAGGTCTTCCCTTCCCATACCTACGGCAAAGACGGCACCCACCGCCGCGACAACATCACCGACTGGGCGCTCGCCGAGTTTCGAAGCCACTACGGCCAGAAATCCATTTCGAAGCGCGACATCTTCCACTACACCTACGCTCTGCTCCATCACCCCGAGTACCGCACCCGCTACGCCGCCAATCTCAAGCGCGAACTGCCCCGCATTCCCTTCGCTCCTGATTTCGCCGAGTACGCCCGCATTGGCGCGGCGCTCATGAAGCTGCACCTCGACTACGAGCAGCAGCGCGAATACCCGCTGGAACGCACCGAAACCGGCAAGCTTGATTGGCGCGTCGAAAAGATGACGCTCTCGAAAGACAAAACCCAACTCAAGTACAACGGCTTTCTCACGCTGAGCGGCATCCCGCTCGAAGCCTACGAATACCGCCTCGGCAATCGCAGCGCCCTCGAATGGGTGATCGATCAGTACCGCGTCTCCACCGACAAGCGCTCCGGCATCGTCAATGACCCCAACCGCGCGGACGACCAGGAGTACATCGTGCGCCTCATCGGCCAGGTCATAACCGTCAGCCTCGAAACCGTCCGCCTCGTTCGCGAGCTCTCAGGATTACCCCTCCTCAATCCCGAAAGCTGAAAGCACCCGCATCCCGAAACTTTTCCCGCCGCCGTTTTGCATATAATTTCCCCCTCCCGGCGCACAATGAAATCAGAGATCGGAAGGACAGGGACCAAGGGACTCGGGACCAAGGGACCAAGGGCCGGGGCCGTAGTCCACGAACCACGAATCACGCCCCACGAAACACGGCCCAGGAATTACGGAGCACGAGCCACGATCCACGACCCACGTTCCACAGCCCCCGGTCGCGCAAGTAGCCTGGATGGAGTACTTTACACTAACTCATTCATTTTAAATCACTTACAGAACCCACCCTCCCAGGAGCTAACCCGCCTGGAATGAAGACTTTACCGGAAAAGGGTAGGGGAGGGGCGTGGGCCGGGGGGTACTAGAAGATAAACACCCGCCGCAACCGGGCCAACCAGGCCCGCGGTCCCGTAGTCCCTCAGTCCCTAGTCCCTAGTCCCTGCTTCACCGCCCGCCCAGCCCCAGCGCTCGCACCGTCGTCTCATCCACCTGCGCGGGTTGGCCGTCCTGCTTGGTGACCACGCCGAAGCCGCCGCGATAATCCCACATGGCCCAGCCAATGCCGTCGGCCTCGAGCGCCGTGCGCGTGTCGCGAATCCAGTTGGCGCGCGACACGGGATCGGCGTAGGCGCGGTAGGCGCCGAATTCATTGCAGACGAGCGGCACGTGATGCGCGCGCGCCCAATCCGCCGCCTCGTCAATGAGGAGCCGGATGTGCCGCGCATCCCAGCCGTCGAGGAAATAGTTTTCCAGGTCCGAACGGTTGGCCGCGTTGGGAACCTCCGACAGAAACGCCCGCATGTCCACAGAGGCCGCCGGATAGGGAATCGATTGCGTTTCGCTCCACCACGCCACGCCCCAACTCGCGCCCTGGTGCGTAAACTCGTGCGGCTCGTAGAAGTGAAATGTGTAAATCACGTTGCCGTCGGCCAGCGGTTCGAGTTGGAGCAGATCGCGCAGGCTGGAGTAGTTCGCGCCCGTGGCGATGAGCGTGTTACGCGGCGCAACCTGGCGGATGGCCGCGGCCACATGCGCCTGAATCCCGGCCCAGCGGTAAGGATCGCTCACCTCCGGCTCGTTGAGTATCTCGAAGAACACGCGCTCGGGGTCGCGATTGGCGTAGTGCGCGGCCAGCTTGCGCCACAACATAGTGAACCGCTCCACACCGTCGTCGCCGCTGCGCAACTGCTGCTTGTACGCATCGCTGGGGTGCAGATCGATCTCGACCGCCAGGCCGTCGGCCAGCATGGTGTTGACGGCGCGGTCGAGACGCGCCACGAAATCGGCATTCAATCCATCGGCCGCGCGCGGATCTTGCTCCAGCGCCGTGGCATCGATGCTCAGCCGCACGTGATCGAAGCCCAGCCGCGCCATCAGCGCTATATCCGCGGCGTCGGTGTAGCGGTTGGTGCGCGCCGCCGAATAATCGCCCGACTGCGCAAACCATTCCGAAGCGTTGATGCCGTGCCGCAGATGCTGGGCGCGCGCAAAAGCTATCTCCGCACCCGCCCCGCCCTGCGCCGCCGCCGATGCCGCCAGCGTAATCACCACTGCCATAAAGCCGATAGAAAAATGCACCCTCAACCCTCCCGCAGACCAACTCGAGCCCACCATATCATGCGCGACACGCGCGCAAAATGGTTGCGCAACGCGCTCTGCCGGGGCACAATGTCAGCATCCCTCAGAAAGCAGGATCGAGTCCATGCTAAGTCGTACTTTCCTGGGGCCGGCACGCTCCGCGGCCTTCCTCGTGGCATGTTCCTTCATCGCACTGGCTGCGGCGCAGAGTCCGCCTTCCAGCCCAGCTTCCAGCGACAACAACGCGTGGCTGGCGCAAACGGCCAAACTGTACTACTCCAGTGCCAAGGCAGGTCTGAAAGGCTTTGACTGCGCGCTCCAGCCCGATTGGCAGAGTTTCTTTGCCTCAAGAGACGGCGGAACGGTGAGCGCATCAGACACGTCGGCGGTGGCTTTGCTGAACTCCGTCAAGGTTGCCGTCCATACGCGCATGGATGGCGGCACGATCGTCGATTGGAACCCTCCTGCGCAGCAACTCGAACCCGCGCAGTCCACCCTGCTCGACCAGATGCACGGTGCCGTGAATCAAATGGTCCAGGGCTTCGTTCAGTTCTGGACGCCATTCATCGAGACCCAGGTTGTTCCCGATTCCGCCGACGGGCTGGAAATAACGACCACCGCCGACGGCGGCAAGCAGATTCACGTGGCCGCCGGCCAGGTGGAAGTGACTGAAATCTTCGACAGCGGCCACATTTTGCGCCAGTACAACGTCACCATGAGCGGCACGAAGATTCTACTCACGCCCACCTATTCCCCCAGCGATCACGGCTTGCTGGTCAGCCAGTTCCACGCCATTGTCCAGCCGAGTGATAATTCGCAAAAGGCGCAGGAGATGAACGTGTCGGTCGTTTACCAGTGGATCGATGGCTTTCCCCTCCCCGGGCATCTCCATATGGAAGTGGTCAGCGTTGCGGGTTTGGACTTCGCTTTTGAGAACTGCACTGTGCAACGCTGATTTCAGCTAATACCGTGGCCCGTGATTTCGTGGTCGCGCTCAGACTGGTGCAGGTCTGGAGACCGGCGCTAGATCCGGTCCAATGACCGGGGCTACGCTTCGACCCACGCAATCCTGTTGCGCAATATGCGCGGCCGGACGGCAATGTCAGCATTCCTTAGAAAGCAGGAACTGTGATGCCTAAATTCTCCATCAGGCTGCGGGGATTTATCTTTGCCATCGTTGCTGCGTTTTGCCTGACCCCGGCCGCCGGTCGGGCGCAGGCTCCGACTGCTGCAACCCGCTCCACGCAGGAGCAGGCCGCAGACGATGCGTTGCTGAACAAGGCCAGAACTCTCTATTACTCGACCGCGAAGGCGGGCCTGGCCGGTTTCGATTGCACGGTCAATCCCGATTGGCTTACCACCTTCGTGAAGGCAAATCCGGGCGTCACCATCAGCAGCAACGACGGGCGAGTGGTCCTGCTTAACCAGGTTGCCATTGTGCTCCATGCGCGGCTGACAAACGGCAACACGTCGCTGGATTGGACTCCGCCGCCCGGCGCCCTCACCTCCGAACAGAACGACCTGCTGAACCAGAAGCACTCTGGAGTCCAGCAGGCGCTGACGGGCTTTATCCAGTTCTGGACGCCATTCGTGGATGGCTCCGTGATCCCGGACAGCACGAGCGGGATGACGGTAACGCATTCGCCCACCTCTTTCACCCTCGTTGCCGAGGGAGGCGGCACCTCGATCACCGAAGTCTTCTCTAACGATCTTCTTCTGGAGCACTACGACCTGACTTCGGGCGGCACATCCGTCAAGTTCGAGCCATCGTATAAGGCCACGCCGCAGGGGTTGCTGGTGGAGCACTTCGTGGCCTCCATCCAGAATCCCTCTGCCCCCGTGCAGCAGATGAATGTGGCCGTTCAATACCAGAACATCGACGGGTTCTCCATCCCCTCGCGGCTCGACATGGAAATGGCCGGTACCGGTGCCTTCAACATGACGTTCAGTCAATGCACCGTGCGGCGGTGAAGGTTGAGAGGGGGCGGTTGAGGTTGGTGGTGCCCCACATCTCGCTTTGTCAAGTTCCGTGACATGGTTTACAGAATGTTCCGGGACATTCTTTACACATTATTGGGAAGGTTTTTCGGTTTCGATGAAGCGTTCGACGATCGTCGAGCGCTTCATCGATGGGTCGAGTTCGCGGACCAGGGTTTTGCAATAGAAGACCATGTAGCGCTGTTCGACGGGTTGGATGTGCACGCGCTCTCCAGCCAGGGTTTTGCCGATCCTCCAGCGACGGCCTTGGATATCGATGGTTCCCTGGCAGTTGACCTTGAGGGTCCAGGCGCCTTGCGGGTATTGCCATGCCGGCGGCGTGGGAAGGTAGGGCCGCGGACTGGGCTTCCAGACCTCGGACGGGGTGCGGAGGCGGAGCGCTTCATGGGGACGAACGTGGTTGTGCTCCTGGCGGTAGGCGTCCAGCCAGGGTTGCGGCTCGCCGCGCATGCCGCGCTTGTCGAGCGCCCGCTGCAGGCTGCCGTGAAACCGCTCCACCTTGCCCTGCGTCTGGGGATGTTGAATGCCGCTCCAGCATAGCTGGATGCCCTGTCGCATGAGCCACAGCGACAGATGGGTGCGGCCTGAAAACGACTGCCAGTTCCACCACGGCGTGCCATGATCCATCAGCATGGCCTCCGGCACTCCGCACTGTTCAAAGGCCTGTTGCAGCTGGCTCCTGACCAGGCCGCCGTCGGGCCTGCCGATGGCCGCCAACGCGACCAGATAGCGGCTGTGATCGTCGATCACCGACAGCGGGCCCAAGGGCTGCGGCCAGTTCTTCGGGCCCTTGAAGTCCATCTGCCACAACTCGTTGGGGCGGCTGCGCTCGAAGCGCTTTACCGCCGCGCGATGACGGTCGGCTTCTTCAATCAGCCCGCGGCGCGCCAGGATGCGGTGGATCGTCGTGGCCAGCAAATGGACCCCTTCGCGCGCCAGAAGAACGCGCAGCTTGCGCGCTCCCCAATCCGGATAGCGGCGCCGCATCTCCACCGCGCGCTGCTCCAGCTCAGCCGCAGTCTGCGTGGGAGACCGGTGCGGCCGCCGGCTCTGCTCCGCGATCCCCGCCACGCCGTGCTCCCGGTAGCGCTTCAGCCACTCATAGCCTGTCGGCCCAGAGATCCCATACTCGGCGCACAGTCGCGACAACGGCCTCGACTCCATCGAAGCGGCCACCACAAACCGCACGCGCTGATCCTGTACGTCCATCGTCTTCCAGGGCATCGTCCACACACCTCCGCGCTCGCTTACGCTCGCGCGGAAGTGTAAAGCATGTCCCGAAACAATGTGTAAAGAATGTCATGAGACTGAACACTCGCTTTTGAGATGTGGGGCACCCGGCCTCCCACCCTTGCGACGCAAGCAGATCGCAAGGATAGGGCACCGAGCTCTCATGCCCACAAAAAAGCTCCCGGTCACCGGGAGCTTTTTTGCTGCACTCAAATTCAGTTATTGACCGGGAGGCGTAGCCGGTTCCAGGTTCGAGGCCTGCTCGTAGGTCAAGCGCAGGTACTTGTACGGATTCACAGGCACGTTGTGCACGCGCACCTCGTAATGCAGGTGGGGCCCGGTGGCCCGGCCCGACTGGCCCACGTAGCCGATCACCTGGCCGCGCGTTACATGCTGCCCGGGAATGACCGCAATGGCGGAGAGATGCCCGTACAGCGTGAGCACGTCGTGGCCGTGATTCAGCTCTACCTCGCGTCCGTATCCCGCGCCCATCTCGGCGCCGGTCACGTCGCCATCGCCGGCCGCGCGCACCGGCGTTCCGTAGGGAGCATCGATATCCACGCCGGAGTGGAACGCTCCCTCGCCGTTGATCGGATCCTCACGCTCGCCAAAGCTGGATGCCACGCGGCCCTCCACGGGCCACATGGATGGCGCGTCTGCCAGCTCTGTCCAGTCGCCGGCGAAGTTGGAATTCAGTCCGCCCTCCAGGGCCCGCGAAATCTGCCCGGAAAGCGCCTCGTTGCGCAGCGCATAAAACGTATCGACGGAGTTGGCAATTTGCTGCTGGCTCATTTCGCCCGATTGCGACAGGCTGGCCGGAGCCGGGGCCGCATCGCCAGCGCTGGCAGGAGCCGTGGGCTTGGCTGCTTCCAGCCGGTTCTGGCGCAATCCATAGAGCGCCGTCACTTCGTTCGCCAGAGCGCCGAGTGACGCAACCTGCACGCTGCGATTGTGCGCAATCTCTTCCATGCGCTGGTAATTCTGGCGCAGCGTTTCGCGTTCCGCGCGAACCTGGTTGTAACTCTCGGTTTTGAGCAGCATGCGCGTGTAGGAGCCAGCCAGGCCCACAATCGTAAACGCGCCCACGATCGCAGCCGCCACGAAGCCGTAGGCGTACCTCAACGGAAGCGGAATCTTCCGTAGGTGGCCGTCCTCATCCCTGGCGATAAAAACAATGTAATAGCGCTTGCGCAACATCTTGCCTGCGATCCCCGGCGGCCCGCGGGCCGCGGTGAATTCCAAATCGGGGGAGAAAATATATCGCGTGCGGGCGTTTATGCCCACACAAAATTCGTACGCCCCAACAGGGCAGATGCGATAACGTTCGTTCAGATTAGCAGACGCTTGCACGCAGGGTCAATCAAAACCCACGCCCTTCAATGCCCTAAGTGCCATTTTGCAATGCGCTTTCCCTAGCCGTTCGCTTCTTCGGTAACCCCTTCTGCATCAGCAGCGCGCGGTCCCGGATTGGGCTTCGGGCGGCCGGTATTGGCAGACGCCAGGTGTCCCCGGCAGAGCGGCACTTCGGCTCTACGGACCGGCCTGGAGGCTCAGGCTCTATCCTCAGAACATGCACTCCGGTAGCGGCAAGCCGGGCGAATTGGCCCCGGGTGAACTGGCCGTCTTGAAGCAAATCCGCGCACGGGCAGCGCAATTCTCCCACGGCGCGGCTCACGGCGGGCTGCGTCTCGGCATCGGCGACGACTGCGCGTTGCTGCGCGTCAGGCGCGGCGAGGAGCTTGCCGTCACCACCGACCTTTCCATCGCCGGACGCCACTTTCGCCTGGAATGGCAGACTCCCGAGTCCATCGGACATCGCACCCTGGCGCGTGGTTTAAGCGATCTAGCCGCCATGGGCGCGCGGCCCGTCGCGGCGTTTTTGTCCCTTGGCGTTCCCGCAACTCTAGTCCAAAGCGTAAAACGGCGTGAGCCGTGGATCGTTCGGTTTTTGGATGGATTCCTGGCGCTGGCCGACGCCTTTCAAACGCCTTTGGCAGGGGGCGACCTGGCGGAATCGCCGCTTGCTGTCGCCGACATTGTCCTCGTGGGTGCGGTGCGGCGTGGGCGAGCCTTGCTCCGCTCCGGCGCACGGCCCGGCGACCTGCTTTACATCACCGGCGCACTGGGCGGCGCAGCTGCGGGGCTCGCCCGGCTGGCGGAGTTGGCCGCCGGTCGGAAAGCGCAGTCTGGCCCGCCGCGGATTCCTGCCAAACTTCAAGCCGTGCTCGCGCCACATCTCTACCCGCAGCCGCGGATCGCGCAGGGCCTGTGGCTGGCGCAACGAGGCCTCGCGAGCGCCGCGATCGACTTGAGCGACGGACTCTCCACCGATCTTGCTCACTTGTGCGAGGAGTCAGCTGTTGCCGCCGAAGTGGATGCGACGGCGTTGCCTGTTCATTCGGGCGCGACCCTCGAACAGGCTCTGCACGGCGGTGAGGATTACGAATTGCTGTTCACGGCGCGTCCGGAGGCGCACGTGCCGCGCAGTATTGCCGACGTTCCGGTTACGTGCATCGGGCGAATCCTGCGCTCGCGCAAAGGCAGGCCGCGGGCCGCGCTCATTACCGCGCAGGGCCATCAGCCCCTCGCACCGCGGGGGTGGGAGCACTTCTCTTAGAAGCTTTATTCGGCGTTGCGCTGGGCGCGCGCTTCTTTGACCATGATCAGGAAGCGCCGCGCCAGTTCGTGAACGCGATCGGCCTGGCGCTGCTGCAATGCCTCATGCGGCAACAGCTCGCTGCCCACGCCAATGGCGCGCGCTCCGGCAAGGATGTAGTCGAACGCGGTCAGCTGATTCACGCCACCGGTCACGATCAGGGGAATCTGCGGCAATGGCACTTCGAGCGCGCGGATATAGTGCGGGCCGCCCGCCGTCGCCGCGGGAAAGATCTTCACAAAGTCCGCGCCCGCCTGCCAGGCCGCAATCACCTCCGATGGAGTCAACGCTCCTGGAAAGACGCATACGTCCGCTCGCTTGGCGCAGGCCACCACGCCCAGCACCAGCCCCGGACTGGTGACAAAACGGGCTCCGGCATCAACGCACCGTTGCGCCGATGCCTCATCCAGCACGGTTCCGGCGCCGACGATGAAGTCGGGAAAACGATTGACCAGCTCCTCAATCACTTCCGCAGCCTTGGGCACGGTGAGTGGCACCTCAAGCACCGGAATACCCGCCGCGTGTAAAGTCTCTGCGGCAAATCGCACCTGGTCCGGGTTGCTGACGCGCGCACACGGGACGATACCAATATCGTTTATCCGCATGCCGACCTCTTTGCTGTGCATCACCCCTCCGTGCATGATGTCTCTCGATGTCCGCCGTTCATATCGCTCTCGCCCTAGAGAGGCGTAAACATTCCATCAAGTATGGCGGTCAGGATTCCTTTTTCGGGCGAGATGCGTGCCGCTCACGCGCATCGCGCCGCGTTAACAATTGCCTGCACCACCTGCTGCGGCGTCAGCGCATCGACTGCGATCGACACGTGCGCCGTGCGGTAAAGCGGCAAACGCCGCTGGTAGCGGCTGGCCAGATTCTCCTGGTCAGCGAGAATGGGCCGCAAGTGCTCGGTGCCGCGGCAACGCGCGAGCGTCGTGGCCAGCTCCACCTCAAGATGCACCAGCAGCGTTTCCGGCGCAGTGCTGAGCAGCACACGCGTTGCGTCATTCTCAATGGCCCCGCCGCCCAGCGCCAACACTAGCGCTTCTTCGCCGGCCAGCCGCGCAATGGTGGCGCGCTCCCGCTCGCGGAATGCGACCTCGCCCTCCAGCGCGAAGATCTCCGGAATGGTCGAGCTGGCTTCGGCTGCAATCACGTCGTCCGCATCCACGAACTTCCAGCCCAGTTGCCGCGCCACGAGCGGCCCCACCGTGCTCTTGCCTGAACCCATGAAGCCAGTGAGCACAATGCGCCGCGCGCGCATGCCTGTCTCGTGTCCGCCTTCTGAAGCCGCGCTCGCCGATCTCGCCGTCATTGGTTCCAGTATAGAAGAGGGGTTTCGAGGGTGAAAAAGTGAAATAAGTGAAGTAAGTGAAGGGGTGAACAAGAACTAGCTAAGCGACGGGACTCATGAATTCACTCTTTCACTTGATTCACTCACTTCACTCGCATGTCACGCGAGCACCATCACCACCGCTCCGGCGGTAATCAGCGCGCCGCCAACAAGCGCCGCGGCGTTCAGCTTTTCGCCCAGCAGCAGCCACGCAAAGATCATCACCAGCGGAACGCTGAGCTTGTCGAGCGGCGCGACGCGCGAGGCCGGGCCCAACTGCAGGGCGCGGAAGTAGCAGAGCCACGACAGTCCCGTGGCAATCCCTGAGAGCGTGAGAAACAGCAAGGTGCGGCGATCGAGCGAACGTATTTCGCCGTGCTTGCCTAACGCGAGCGCGATGCCCCAGGCAAAGACGACAACCACAGTGGTGCGCAGAGCCGTGGCCAGGTTCGAGTCAACGTGCGCCACGCCCACCTTGGCCAGCAAGGCCGTGGCGGCGGCAAATACAGCGGAAAGCAATGCCCAGCCAATCCAACTCATGGTCCAGTTCATGGCTCCTAGAATACGCTTGAGCCAGAAGCTACAATGAGGACCGGCATTCGCACATGAAGAAGCTGCTTCTGATTTCTGCAACGGTCTGCGCGCTGGCAACGACGGGGTGCACGCGGATCGATAAATGGATCGCGGCGGAACCGGGGCCGCCGCAGTTGCACCCGATTCGTAATATGCATGTGATTTCGGTGACTGTCGTTAACCGCACCGATTCGAAGCATCTGCTTCCCGACAGCGTACGAACCGATGTGGTGAAACGGTTGAATCTGCATTCGACCGGTGTGATTTTTACCGGAGATGAAGGGACGAAGGCTGACGGCGCGCTTGCGATCACAATTCTTGAGGAATCTGGCGAGAGAACCAAAATCAACCAGCATACTGGCGACGTTACCTGGAAATTCCAAGTCAAATTCTCGGCGGAATTGAGTCAATCGGACGGACATTTGATTTGGAGTTGAACCGGGGTACGAAATGACGGAGACTAGGACTTGGGACAGCCCCATCCCGGATGGGGTCCATCCGGGATGGGATGCTGAAATCGTGCACGACGACCTCGTTCCGGGGATAGCCGAATCCCTTGCCGGCTACCTTGCTCATCTCCACTAAAGACCATCTGAAAAAGCGACCACCGCGTGGGCGCTGACGGCGTGCGATTCTCGCGAGATAGAATGGCCTCATGCGTTCGTTAACAGCCGCCCTGGCCGCTCTCGTACTGCTGCTCGCAAGCGGGTGCGGCTATCACACGCTGGGCGCGGCCACGCATCTGCCCCCCAACGTGAAGACGCTTGCGGTGCCGGTGTTCGCCACGCGCACCGAGTCCAACGGCACGGAAACGGCATTGACGCAAGCAGTGGTGCGCGAGTTCCTCACGCGCACGCGCTTCCGCGTGACGACCGACTCGGGAGCCGATGCCGACGCGGTGCTACACGGCACCATCCTCAAGCAGAACGTTACGCCGCTCACTTACAACGCTGCCACGCAGCAGTCGTCGAGCTTCGTCATTACCATCGTGGCTTCCGTTACGCTCACTGCGCACGACGGCCGCGTGCTCTACGAGAACAGAAATTACGTTTACCGCGAGCAGTACCAGTCGACCACCGACCTGCCCACGTTCATTCAGGAAGACCCTGCGGCCATTCAGCGCCTCTCGCGCGAATTTGCGCGGCAGCTTGTGGCCGATATTCTCGAAGGGCTCTGAAATCCGGCCGCATTCCGCGCAGATTTGCTCCAATTTTGCATTGACACTCGCAGTACCGCCCTTCTATCGTTCCCGCTGGTGGTCTGACCACACAGCGGAGGCGGGTAATGAGGATGCGCTGCGGTTCATGGGGAATTTTTCTTGCCGTTTTCTTGATTGGGTTTGCGCCCGGAACCGCTGCTCCTGCCCAGGACAACATGCGCGGCGCGCCCTATCACGGCTACACGGGCGAACCCTTCGATACCACGCGCTACGCTTACGACTACCTGGTGGATAGCAGCCTGCAACAGGACGATCCCGCGCAGAAGAAGTTCAAGACCGTGCAGGCCGCATATGCGGCCGCGCCCGCCGGGACGCCCGACCACCCCACCGTTATCGGCATCAAGCCCGACGTTTACTTTCTTCGCGGCGGCGATACCGAAGCCAGCGTGACCATCACGAAAAATTACATCACCCTGCTCGGTCTCACCGACGACCGGCGCAAGGTGGTGCTCGCCGACAATCGCGGCAACAAGGAAGGCGCGTCGAACAACGGATACATTCTGATGGTGAACGCCACCGGCTTCACGATGATGAACCTGACGCTCGTGAACTACTGCAATCTCGACTACGAGTATCCCGGCGACGCCTCGAAGAACCTGAAGATGCGCTCGTCAGTGATCACGCAGGCCGTCGCGCTGCAGGCTGATGGCGACAAGCACGTTTATTCGCATGTGGCGCTACTCAGCCGCCTCGACACTACGTTCATTCGCACCACGCGCTCCTACTTTACGCATGTCTACATCGAAGGCACGGACGATTTCATCGGCGGCGGCCAGGTGGGCGTGTGGGAAGATTCCGAAGTTTATTTTCCAACCGGCAACGGGGTCATGTCGTCTTCGGGCATCGCTTTCATCAATACCGTGTTCAAGGCCGCGCGCGGACTCGAGTTCTACAAGGGATTTCGCAATCCTGTCGCACTCATCCACTGCACCATGCCGGTTAATACTCCCAAGTCGCCGGTGGCGTGGATGGTGTGGAAGGCTGCGGTGCGTCAGAATGTTTACGCACTCACTTACCAGACCAAAGATGCCAGCGGCAAGCCCGCGGTGATTTACGACAGCATCGTCGGCCCGCATGCATTTACGCTTTCGCGCGAGATTACGGCGGAGCAGGCGCGCGCCTTCAACCCGTGGAACATGCTGCGGGCCACACCAGACGGCAAGGTCGACGACTGGGATCCGGCCGACGCGCGCGAGAAATATGAGAATGCCGGCAGCGACGTTTTCCGCATGGCGCTCGCGGCCGCAATCCCAGGGGCCGCGACGCGGCCTGCCGGATCAATCGGCGATCCCTTCGCCAATACGGAACCGCCGGGCAACGCAACGATTCGCACGGGAGGGCCGGGAGTGACGCTGACGGCAACCGTCCTGCCGCAGCGCGCGGCCGACACCGTGATCCACTGGTCCACCGATTCAAAGCTCATCACGCTCAGCGCCGATACCGGCAAATCCATCACTGTTACGGGCCGCAACGCTACCAACCATGCCGAATATGCAAGCGTGAACGCCACGGCCGCGAACGGCTTCTATGTCACATCGCACATTTACGTTGAGCCCAAGTACATCGATCCGCCTGCGTTTGCGCGCAAGCCGGCGATTGGTGCTCCTGCGGATGGAAAGATTGCCGTGACATACGCATTAAATCTCGGCGGGCGCGAGGACGAGTCGATCATCGACTGGTATGTGTGCGACGATGCGCAGTGCGCCACGCGGCGCGAGGTTGCAGTGAGCCGGGGCAACGCGCCGCTGCGGCAACTTACTTTGCTACCGGGCTTCGCTGACAAGTACATCGAAGCCAGCATCCGTCCCAAGCACAACATCAGCGATCCGGGACCGGAGACGGTGGCGATTTCCGCGAAGCCAGTTCGCGCCGGCGAAATCAAGTCCCTCGTCGTCAATCCCGATTTTCGGAACTTTGTGGAGACGCCGGACACAGACTACGTGAGCGGGATGTGGACAGTGCTGGGAACCTGGACCTCCTCGGCCGGCGACAACTTCGTCAACGGCTACGGATTGCGCATTGCATCGATAGGTGCGCAGCTTTTGTATCAGAACGACAAGCCCACCGGCGACATGAGGGTGAAAATCGTGATGACGCCGGAAAAGACCGCGGGCCAGGGATTCGGCATCGCCGGCTCGCCGGACGATAATGCCGGCCCGCGCAACCAGAAGGCCGACATCTTTATCAAATACGACGCGCGCACCCGGAACGGTTATTCGCTGCGCTTCTGGCGCACCATCCAGGCTTCAGATAAATGCATGTTCCAGCTCTATCAAAGTGTGGACGGCGTCGGGCATCCGGCGAGCGAACAGCAGCAACTGACGGGAGTCTTTAAGCCGAATGCGACGATTGTTCTTTCGGTCAACGGCAACACCTTCACTGCAACCGGATCGAACACCGTGGACGGGGAGACGTTGTCGCTCAAAGCAACCATTGCGCCCAACAATTACGGAGGCGCGGGCGTGGCGTGGACGGGGTCGGTTCCGTTCGGGAACAGCGTGGTCGTGAGCCAGTTTGAGATCTCGTATCCGGCTGCGACGAAGCGATAACAAGGCCCCTGAGCGCGGGGTTTCGAGCGTTGGCATGCACCGTCCCTACGGGACTCTGGAGTTCATTGGTGGATTCGCTTTCCCCACGCTAAAGCGCGGGGCTAACAAACTTTGCGCCTACGGCGCGTGCGCAGTGCACGTTCCGAATGTAGCACTGGCGCCAGGTTCCGCATGCAGTGCTTCCGTCAAGCCAGAGGATTACTTGTGAAACCTTCAAGCGATCTTGAAAGAAGTTGGGGCGCAATTCGCCGCTTCTTCCCCATGTTTCTGTGATTCCTGCCCGGTTTTCCGCGCTGGTGTGTTGACTGCAGGAAAGGTATTCTGGAGCCGCATGCATTTTAGACCGCATGGCCGGAGGCTAAGCCTGTGAGCGGCGCGCGCTGGGGCGCGGGTTTTGCCGCGGCCGCTCGCTTCGTCGGGGAGATCGAGGCTGCCCAGGCCGGCACGGGGAAGCTGCGGCCTGGTTATGTGCTCGCCGGCGACGAGGTGTTTCTCCTCGACCGCTGCCGCGCTGCCGTTCTCAAAGCTTTCGTTCCCGCCGATCTCCGTGACTTTTGCCTTTCGGAATTCGACCTCGCCTCAACTTCGATCTTCGAAGTGCTCGATCGCACGCAGACGCCGTCGCTGATGGCTCCGTTTCAAGTGATATTTGTGCGCAACGTGCGGCAGCTTTATACGCGCGGCGCCAAGAAGGACGAATTTGTCGCCATCGGCCGCTATTTCCAGTCGCCGAATCCGCAAGCCCTGCTTTTGTTTGTGGCCGATTTCCTGCGCATCCCTTCCGACGCACGCCGCATGGAGCTGGACGACAAGAACCGCTATGAGCGGCTGACTGAAACGCTGGGCGAACACTGCGGTATGGTGGAACTGGCGCGCGCGAACGAGGAAGACGCCATGCGCTGGGCGGTGGCGACGGCGCAGGAAGCCGGTACGCGCCTGGAACCCGATGCGGCGCGCGAGCTGGTGGACGCGCTGGGCGCGGACATGATGCTCGTGTCATCGGAGCTGGAAAAACTTTTGCTCTACGCCACCGGGCGCGGCCGCATCACGCTGGGCGACGTGGAAACCATGGTGCTGAGCGCCAAGCAGCGCACCCTGTACGAGCTGACGGACGCCATCAGCGCCCACGATCGCGTGCGCGCCCTGGCCCTGCTGCAGGGATTGCTGAACAGCTCCGACGCCGGCGAGGACTCTGCGATCGGCCATCTTTACATGCTGGCCAAAACCTTCCGGCAAATGCTGGTGATCCTTGAGAAAAACGTGCGCGATTCGCGCGCCATCTGGCAGGCGCTATGGCAAGGTTTCCGCATGCCGCCGTTTGCCGCCGACGACCTGATTCGCCAGGCGCGCCGCTACAAAAGCCGCCGCGAGCTGACGCGGGCGCTGCGCCTAGTGGCTCGCGCCGATCTGGAGCTGCGCTCCTCGCCGCCCGACAAGCGGCTGGTGCTGGAGCGGCTCGTGTACGAGCTAGCTTCGGAGCCGAAGCCTGCCGCACCCGCCTGGGTCTCCGCGCAGTTGTCGTTCGAAAGCTGAGGCTCGATACCTCGTCCATGCAGTCATAACTCCTCGTATGATCCGTCACATACCGGCGACTCAAGTTGAGGCGAGAATTGGTCTACAGCAACGAGTTCGACTCGGCGACTGTTGCGCCGGAATAGACGCCCTGAGGAGACGCAATGCTCGACCAGTCCACAACTGAGCCAAAAGTGAGGTCAGCTTTAATCATCTCTGGCCGGCTCAAAAAGCTCCTCCCGGGCGTATCGCCGGCGCTCCTTTGGACCGCAGCAGCGTTTGCTGGCGCTGGACGCATCAATTGGGTGCGCGGCTGGATATGCGTGGCTATCTACGTGCTGGTCATGACGTTCGTCGGCGCGCTTGTTCGCCGGCTCAACCCCGCTCTGCTTAAAGCGCGTGGCATTTTCATGCGCAAGGATACGCGACCGTTCGACAGGATCTTTATGTCGGTATATTTGCCACTGACCTTCATTCAGGCCCTGGTGGCGGGGCTGGACGTGGTTCGATTCCACGGCATGGTGATGCCGCCCTGGACCTTGATTCCGGGCGTCGCACTGTTTCTGGCCGCAATGGCGCTGGTGACCTGGACCCCCCTCGTGAACCCATTCGCTGAGGCAACTGTTCGCCTTCAAACCGATCGCGGCCACACGGTCGTCACCGCGGGCCCCTACTGCATTGTGCGACACCCCATGTATGTGGGCTCCATCCTGATGTATCCGGCAACCGCTCTCATGTTCGGCTCAGGATGGGCTATGGTCGTGGCGGCGAGCATGGTCCTTCTCATCATCTGGCGCACCGCGCAGGAAGACCTGTTCCTTCATGACGAGCTCTCTGGCTATGCGGAGTATGCGGCCCGCACACCCTTTCGGCTCCTGCCCGGCCTCTGGTGACCGGCCGGCCCGCAGCGGAATCTCTGAACAATCCCATCATGGCGCACAATGGAAAAGATGGCTCTGATCACTCCCGTCAACGTGATTGCCGCGCTGCTCACGCTGTTTCCGTATCTGGCCGTGGCGTTTTTCCCGGATGCCGTGGCCGCGCGCGTGCGTGCATGGCCAACTGGGGTGCGGTTTACTTGCCCCGTGGCGCTGTCGGTTCCGTATCTGCTGGTGGCCTGTGGGGCTGGAGTCTTTCGCTGGGGTTGGTTTGCGCTCTATGCGCTGCTGCCCGCGGCGATCGCGGTCTTGCTGGGCCATGCGGCACGCGTGGATGCTGCCCAGCGCGGCAACTGGCGCGATTTTCTGGTGCTGGGGGTGCTGGGTTTGGCCGTCGATTTGCGCTGGTTTGAGCCGGCGTGGCCGGCGCATCTGGCTGTCTTCAATAAGATCCTCCTGCTCGATGCTGGAATCTACGGCTTCGTGCTCATCCGGCAACTGGATGGAATCGGATTCGACCTGCGCCTGCGCTTGAACGATCTCGGCATCGGGCTGCGAGAGGCAGCTTTCTACACGCCGATTGCGTTGGCGCTGGGCCTGAGCCTGGGCTTTCTGCATCTACACGGCGCGTGGCCGGGATTTGCACGAATGGCCGGCGCGTGGGTTTTCACATTTTTCTTGATCGCGGTCCCCGAAGAGTTATTCTTTCGCGGCTGGCTGCAGAGTCTTCTGGAGAAACGCCTGGGGCGATACGGGGCTCTGTTTTTGACGGCGTGCCTGTTCGGCCTCGCACATTTCAACAAACAGACTGTGCATTTCAATTGGCGCTACGTGTTGCTGGCCGCGCTGGCCGGAATCTTCTACGGGCGCGCGTGGCGTGCCGAGCGGCGCGTGGGCGCTTCCGCAGTCACGCATGCCACGGTGGATGCGATATGGTCGCTATGGTTGCGTTAAGCGGAACGTGCGATGCACATGGTGGTGCGGGTCGTAGGTCAGATAGCCCAGGCCGACGCGCATGTTGTGGTCTACCGGCCCCGGAACCGTCATGGCCACGGTGATACCCAGGATGGCGTGGGCGATCATCAGCGGATAGATGTTGCGGTAACGCAGAAAAAGCAGGCATGCCGCGAGGCCCCAGATGAACGTAATGGGCATCAGCACGGGATTGGGCGTGTGCGCCCCTGCGAAGAGCGCGGAGGCCGTCAGCGCCGCCATTGCGGGTTTCGGAATCAAGCGCAGAAAGCGCAATAGGAAAACACCCTGCAATAGCAATTGCTGCACGCCGGTCCAGAGGGCATACGCGCAATAGGTGGCAAGAAAGCCGAGCACGCCGTCGGGCACGAGGAGCGTGTGCATCCTGACGGCAACCGCAATGGCGATTGCAGCCAGCGCCAGCGCGGCTCCGGCGATCCACAGTGAGCGCGCGAAGTTGGCCGCGCGAAAGCCCATCGCTTGCCAGCCGTCGAACGATCTCCACACGATGACGACAAGGCCAGCCACAGCCACAATCCATAGCACGCGTTGCAGCGGACGCGGCGTCCATTCCACCATCATGATGAGCCCGTAGGCGATGGCGATCTCTAGAGCGTCGCGGCGACGGCTGCGATTGCGGACGGGCGGCGTTCCCTCAAGAGCGCCCGGTGCTGGAATTGAATTGCTGTCCGGCATAAAAAATATGAAAAACAACCGCAGGTCCTTCGACTCGTCCGCCTCCAGCGGACTCGCTCAGGATGACAGATCATTATGACGCGAACTTCTGACTTAGAACACTCGCTTCCGGCTTCGACCTCAGGCTGCGATGTGAGTACAAATGCAGGCCCTTCGACTCGTCGCCGCGGTGACTCGCTCAGGATGACCGCAGTTTTCTTATTGCGAACTTTGGGCACAGGACATTAGCTCCACTAATACCTCTAGCTCCGCTGTGCTCTATTCGAGAATTACCTCCGGCTCTGCCTCGTGGCCGCGCATGGTGAGGGTGACCGCTGCGGCCAGGATGAGCGCGCCGCCGAGCCACGCGTAGGGGCCGAGACGTTCGCCCAGCAGTTCCACGCCCAACACCGACCCGAGCGCCGGCTCGATGTTGAGGAATACTCCGGCGCGCGAAGCCGGCACTTGATGAATGCCCCAGTTCCACAAGAGCGTGGTTGTGGCCGTGCACAGCAGGCCGCTGATGGCAAGCGCCATCCAAGCTGTCGGGCTAATATGCGCGAACGGCATGGGCTCAACCTTCTGGTGCGTGAGCGGCGTGAGCAGCCACGAGCCCACGTTCCAGGCCACCAGCATCAACGTGCCCGAATAGATGGTGTACGCGGTAACCACCGGAGCGCTGTGCGTTTGCAGGAGCTTTTTGCTGAGGAGAATCCAGGCCAGAGCGACGATGAGCGATGCAATCACCAGCAGGTCGCCGGCAAGGGTGGGCGTTTCGTGCCCGGTAGTTGCGCGGTCGCCTCCCAGAACCACCATGGCCGCGCCGGCGGTGGACGCGCAGAGTGCCACCCAGCCGATCCAGTCGAGCTGCTCACCGGCAAATAGCACGGCTGCCACCGCCAGCAGCACCGGCATGGCGCCTACCATGAGCGAGGCATGGCTCACGGTGGTCAATGCCAGGCCGTGAAATTGCAAAAGAAACTGGACGGGAATGCCGAACGTCGCGGCCAGCAGCATGATGCGCGTTTCCCCGGCTGTCAGGCGCACGCGGCGGCGCAGCATGACAGGCGCTATCCCCAGGCAGGCAAACAGGAAACGATAGAGCACCATGTGCTCCACGCTCATCTCGTTGAGCGCGAGCCGTCCGAAGTAGAAGCCTGTGCCCCATAGGGTTCCGGCCAGGGCGCATGCGCCGTACCCAAGAAATTTGAATTGCCCGCGTGCCGAATGCTGCTGTGCCATTTCTTCTCTACTGTCGCACACGCAGGGTAAACCGGTTCCTTATTGAAGCGCGCGCTTTCAGTGTCTGGGCTGAATCGGCGAGAATACTCTTCGATGGCGAATCGGCGGGGTATCGGGCAGGCGCGTAAGATGCGGGGAATCACCATGGCTTTGGCCGTGGCTGCTGCGCTGAGCCTGGCAACGGCCGTTGCGGCAGCGCAACGCGGCGGCGATTCCCAGTCTCCTGCGACGACGCAGGTGAAAGCGCGATTCCTCACCAATCATTTTCCCGATCGACCATCGCTTGCGCCCATTGCGAGCATTCCCCTTGTTCCCCTCGGCTTTACGGCGCCGAGCAGCAACTATCTGGGCGCACGCAACACGTTCGTCTCGCTCGATTTCATCGATGAGGACCAGTTGCTGTTCACTTTTCGCGTGCCGGGGCTGATCCACCGCGATTTGAAGACTGGCGAAGAAAGCAATGAGCGCGAGATTCGCGCCGTGGTGCTGAAGCTGCCGCAGGGTGCGGACCAGGCCCAGGTCGAGGCCGAAGCGTTGTGGACGGTGCACGATCGTGTGCGCTACTTGTGGCCGCTGAAGAACGGCCATTTTCTTCTGCGCGACCGCAACAGTCTCCTCCAGGGCGACGCCACGCTGGCATTGAAGCCGTTCCTCGACTTCCCCGGCTCCCTGCTTTGGGTCGAATTAGACCCCGCGCAGCAGTATTTGGTCACGAACTCGCGCGAGCCCGCTGCCGCGGGGTCGAAAACCGATTCGGTATCCAGCCCCGTTACAGCGCAGGCCACAATCACCACGGACGAGGACGAAGCGCCGGCCGAAGATGGGCGGCCCGAACTAGTGGTACGCATCCTGCGGCGCGAGTCGGGCGAAGTGCTGTTGGTCAGCCGCGTCCGTACCGCCGTGCATTTGCCCATCAATTCCACGGGGTATCTCGAGAACTTGCGCGGCCAGGGCATGGAGTGGATGGTGAACCTGAGTTACTTTACCGGCGGCAGCAAGTTGCTGGGCAACGTGGACACCGCCTGCGATCCGGACGACGAGTTTCTTTCGCAGGATGAGATTCTGATCACCGGGTGCAACTCGGACGGGGCGCGCAAGCTGGTGGCCATGACGACGGAAGGCAAAACGCTGTGGATCGCGCAGGCGCCCGAGACCGAAATGTGGCCGCAACTGACCATGGCGCCCAACGGCTCGCGGCTGGCCTGGGCCACGCTCGACACCAGTCGTCTGGTTGGTACCTTTGCGCCCATGGATACCGATGACGTGAAGGAGCAGTCGGTTACGGTCTTCGATGCCGCCACCGGCGACATCGCGCTGGTCTCGCCGCTCAGCCCCATTCTCGATGCCGGCGGCAACGTGGCGATTTCTCCCTCGGGGCGTCGCGTCGCCCTGCTCAACGCCGGCGCCATCCAGATTTTCGATTTGCCTCCGGCGCCGGCAGTGCCGGGCGGCAGGCCGTAGTTCGCAGTTCATCGTCCGTAGTTCATAGTTTGTAGTTCACAGTTCCTAGTTTTTAGTTCGCGGTTCGCAGCCCTTTGTCCGTCGGTCCCTGCGTCCCTGCTCTTCCGCGCCCTTGGTACCTTTGGTCCCTGTTTTCCTGCTCCCTTGGTCCCCAGGTCCCTGTTTTTAGGTACACTGAGCGACGGGGGTTTTTTCTTGGCCACGGCTGTTGCACACTATGCGGCCGCGGCGGTCACCGATCGTGGCCGCAAGCGCCCTTCGAATGAGGATGCCTTCGGCTTTTCCGTCGAGAACGGCGTCTATGTAGTCTGCGACGGAATGGGCGGCGCAGCTGCGGGCGAAATTGCCAGCTCCCTGGCCGTTCGACGAAATGATGCGCCTGCTCACCAACCGGGACGCGGCTCATCCCCTGGTAAACGACGCCGAAGAGGCCGTTGCCTCAGCCAATGCAGCCATTTATCTGCGCGCGCAAACCAGTCTCAACCTGAACGGCATGGGCACCACGCTGGTGACGCTGCTGGTGGAAGACCAGAGCGGCTGGATGATTAACGTGGGCGACAGCCGCGGCTACCGCATGCGCAATTCTCATCTAGAGCAGATCACTCTCGATCACTCGCTGGTGGAGGAGCAGGTGCGCATGGGCCGAATGGACCGGCAGGAAGCGCTACGCTCGCCCTTCAAGAACGTGATTACGCGCGCCCTGGGCACGCAAAGCTCGGTGACTCCTGACGTTTTTGAGCTGGAAGCCGAGCCCGGCGATCTTTATATGCTTTGTTCCGACGGCCTCACGCGCGAGCTCTCCGATCCGTTTGTCGAGTCGGTGCTGACGCTCGATTTACCTCTGCCGGAACTGTGCGCGCGCCTGGTTGCGGCCGCCAACGATGCCGGCGGGCACGACAATATCACGTGCCTGTTGGTGCGGGCCGAAGCATAAGACTGCGGCGCGCTCCGGCCGCGAATTGCCCTCTACTCGCCCGCTACTGTGTGACCACTTTGCGCTGCCTGACGTGGCCGCGCCATCATAAGCACCAAAGGAATGCAACCCAGCGCGAGATATCCGAGCAGGCGGAAGTTGTCTGCGTAGGCCAGAACCGCGGCTTGCTGCTGGAGACTGCGGTACATGGCGCCCATCGCTTCGCGATGCGCCAGAACCGCATTCGCGCCTCCGGTCTGGAATCGGACTGCGAGTCCTTGAATAGCAGTCATGGCAACCGGGTTGCTCGCGTTCAGGTGGGCGCCCATGTAGCTCTGGTGAATCTGCGTGCCGCGCACCAGGTTGGCAGTGAGAGCGGCAATGCCGATGCTGCCGCCGATATTGCGCACCAGGTTGTAGATGCCGGCGGCGTTGCCCATCTCCTGCTTGCGCAGGCGGCCCATGGCCAGCGTGGTGAGAGGCACAAAGACAAAACCGCCTCCGAAGCCATTCCAGAAATTTGGCCAGATCACTGCGCTCATCGAGATGCTCAGGTTGATGCGGCTCAACATGAGCGTGGAGACGCCGAAGATGAGCAGTCCTACGGCCAGCAGGGCGCGGCTGTCAAAGCGGTTGATGAGCACACCCACCACCAGCATCGCCACCATGGAGCCCAGTCCGCGCGGGCTCACCGCCAGTCCGCTGTCCATGGCCGAATACCCCAGCAGGGTTTGCAAAAACAGAGGTAGAAATGCGGTGACGCCGTAGAGCAGGACGCCGAAGAGCCCGGTGATAAGCGTCCCCGTGCGAAAGCTAGGGTCCAAGAGGATGTGCAACTGCACGAGGGGATCGCGGCAGAGCAGCTCGCGAGCGATGAAACCCAGAAACGCCGCCACGGAAAGCGCGGTCACCCAGCGAATCCATGTGGCTTCGAACCAATCCGCTTCCTGACCTTTGTCGAGCGCCAGTTGCAGAGCGCCCAGCCAGACCGCCATCAGGGCAAAGCCCATGCCATCGATGGCCACGCGGCGCGCGTGGCGCAGGTAAGGCGGATCTTCAATGAACAGGTTGGCCATGAACAGCGCCAGCAGGCCTACGGGAAGATTGATGTAGAAGATCCAGCGCCAGGAATAGCTGTCGGTAATCCATCCCCCCAGCGTGGGACCGATGACCGGCGCCACTACGATGCCGACTCCGTACGCGGCCATGGCCTTGCCATGTTGTTCCGGCGCAAAGCTCTCGAGCAGGATGGATTGCGCCAGCGGCTGCATGCCACCACCGCCCGCGCCCTGCAGGATGCGCGCAAAGATCAGCATGGGCATATTGAGCGCCATGCCGCAGAGCATCGACGCGCCGGTGAAGGAGAGGATGGAGAGCATCAGCAGCCGCTTTCGGCCGATGCGACGCGCGAGCCAGCCGGATGCGGGCAGCATGATGCCGTTCGAGACCAGGTAGCTGGTCAAGACCCAAGTAGACTCGTCGGTGGACGCGGACAGGCTGCCGGCGATATGCGGCAGGGCGACGTTGGCGATGGAAGAGTCGAGCACCACCATGAAGGTGGACAGCATCACGGAGAGCGCCACCATCCACGGGTTCACCGAGGGCCGCCAGTCGACACTCGCGGGGCTCGGGGCGCGCGAAACGCCGAGGCTGTGCGCTGGATTGGTAGCTGTGCTCATTCGTCAGTTTACTTGAATGACTTTGATTGTCGTTCGCGGAGCCGGTTTTGCAAATGAAATTGCAGGCCCGGATTGGGGGAAAGGCTGCCTCAGCAATCACGGATAACCCTTTCTGCAAGAATTGCACGACCGAAGTTGACACTTGTTATGGGAAAAGGTATTCTCCGGGGAGTTAGCGATAACTCTGATTCGTGCAAGGTAGATCTGGCATGGCACATCCGGCCCCAGCCGCCTCCCCACCCGCTCATATCGATCCGGCGGCGATTCCAAAACGCAAACTCTTCACGGGCGCCACCATGCCGGCCATTGGGCTGGGCACTTTCGGCTCCGACCACGTTTCTGCCCGTGAAATTGCCGCGGCCGTTGAGGGCGCAGCGGCGGCCGGTTACCGGCATTTCGATTGTGCTTCGGTCTACGGCAACGAGGCCGAAATCGGCGCTGCGTTTGAGGCAATTCTGCGCAACGGCATCAAGCGCGAGGAACTGTGGATCACCTCAAAGCTGTGGAATGACAAGCACGGCGAAGACGATGTGATTGCCTCCTGCCGCAAGTCGCTCGCCGATCTGCGACTGCAATACCTGGATCTCTACCTGGTGCACTGGCCGTTCCCCAACTTCCATCCGCCGGGATGCGACGTAAGCTCGCGCTCGCCCGACTCCAAGCCGTACATCCACGAAAACTACATGAAAACGTGGCGCAAGATGGAAGAGCTGGTGGCGATGGGCCTGGTGAGGCACATCGGCACATCGAATATGACCGTGCCGAAACTCAAACTCCTGTTGCGCGATGCGCGGATCAAGCCTGCGGTGAATGAGATGGAGCTGCATCCTCATTTCCAGCAGCCGGAGTTGTTCCAGTTTGTGATGGAACACGGCATGCAGCCCATCGGTTATTGCCCAATTGGATCGCCGGGACGCCCGGAACGCGACCGCACACCCGAAGACACCGCGCCCACGGAGGATCCGGTGATTCTGGAGATCGCACGCCGGCGTGGAACTCATCCAGCGGCGGTGTGCATCAAGTGGGCCGTGCAGCGCGGACAAACGCCGATTCCCTTCTCGGTGCATCACTATCGCGAAAATCTTGCGGCTGCCGCAGGCGAACCTCTCACCAATGAAGCGATGCGCGCGATTGCCTCCATCGACCGCAACTGCCGCTTGATCAAAGGCCAGGTTTTTCTGTGGAAGGACGGCCAGACCTGGGAGGATCTCTGGGATCTGAGCGGGGAGATCACGGCGCCGTGAAAAACAGAGATCAGGTGTCGGGTTGCGGGTGTCAGCGATCAGCTGGATTCCGGGCACATCCACAACTCTGTCATCCTGAGCGACCGGAGCGCAGCGTAGGAAGTCGAAGGACCTGCGGTTGATTTTCGTTGGCTGGACGAGTTAGCAGTTGATTCCTGAAGGATCGCCCTGAAGGCCGAGAGCTCGAAGCTTAAAGAAGCTGGAGAACGAACGATGCAAGCAACCATGTCTGCCGCCTACCTGCCGGGCAATTCCACGGTGGAGATGCGCACGGTGCCCGTGCCCCAGCCGGGACATGGTGAAGTTCTATTGCGCGTGAAGGCGTCGACCATCTGCGGGTCGGACATTCGCTGCATTTATCACGAACATCTTGGCAAGGGGCCGGAGGGTTACCAGGGCGTGATCGCCGGGCACGAGCCTTGCGGTCAGATCGTGACCGTGGGCGAGGGCTGCCGCCGCTTCAAAGTGGGCGATCGCGTGATTGTCTATCACATCTCTGGCTGCGGCGTGTGCAACGACTGCCGGCGGGGCTACATGATTTCCTGCACCAGCGAAAAGTATCGCCGCGCCTACGGCTGGCAACGCGACGGCGGCATGGCCGAGTACATGATCGCTGAGGAAAAGGACCTGATCGCGCTGCCCGATGAGCTTTCCTACGCCGATGGCGCGCAGGTGGCTTGCGGGTTCGGCACCGTATACGAGGGCCTAGAGAAGATCGGCATCAACGGCAACCACTCCGTTTTGATCACGGGCCTGGGACCGGTGGGTTTGGCCACGGGAGCGTTGTGCCGCAAACTGGGCGCGCACCAGATCATCGGCATTGACGTGGTGCCGGAGCGGATGAAGATCGCGATGGATCTCGGGCTGTGCGACGAGGTTCTCATGTCAGGCCCGGACAACGTGGCCGAGGTGAAGCGGCTGACCGCAGGCATGGGCGTGGAACGCGCCGTCGACTGCTCGGCAAACGATGCCGCACGCACCACTGCGATTCGCGCCACGCGCAAGTGGGGAAGGATCGTTTTCCTGGGCGAAGGTGGGCGCGTCGAGTTCAATCCTTCGCCCGACATGATTCACGACCAGAAGACCTTGTACGGCTCGTGGGTGACGTCGACATGGCTGATGGAAGAACTGGTGGAGCGGCTGGTGCGCTGGAACCTGCATCCGGCAGACATCATTACGCATCGCTTCGCTCTTGACCGCGCCGGCGACGCGTATGCCCTGATGGCTTCGGGCAAATGCGGCAAAGTGGCCGTGTGCGCGGATGAAGAATTGAATTAGCTTTGTTGCAAGCGAGGACACCATGGCCGATGCGCCGAGACTGACGAGACCCGATTGGGAACGTGAACTGCACACCCTGCTGCCGCTCTACGGGCACCGCAACTGGATCGTGGTGGCGGATTCCGCGTATCCCGCGCAATCCAAACCCGGTATTGAGACCATCGTTTCCGGCGCGGGGCAAGTCGAAGTGGCGCGGAGGGTGCTCGACGCGATCAACGCCAGCCGGCACGTGCGCGCCAATATTTACCTCGACCAGGAATTGGCCTTTGTGCCGGAAAAAGATTCGCCCGGCGTCACCGCATACCGCAAGCAGCTCGATGCAATGTTTGGCTCTTCCGCAAAGGAGCTGCCGCACGAGGAGATCATCGCCAAGCTCGACCAGGTTTCACAGGTCTTTCGCGTGCTCATCATCAAGACGGACCTAACGATTCCTTACACCACCGTCTTCTTCGAGCTCGGCTGCGCGTACTGGCCCGGCGATGCGGAAGACCGCATGCGCAAGGCAATGACTGCTACGGGCGCAAAGTAGAACCCGCAATTCCAACCCAGCGAGTGTGCGCCGCCGCTCGACGAAATGGGTGCGGCAAGAGGACTTCGTGATGAAAATGGACCGCCGAAAATTGCTGAAAGCCATGGGGGCCGCGTACTCCGCTTTTGCCCTGCGCAGAATCAGTGCCGCACAATCGACTCCGCAATCTGCGCCATTTGCCCCCACGCGGGAGTCACTGCAGGCATACCAGGTTCCGAACTGGTTTCGCGATGCGAAGTTTGGCATCTGGTCGCACTGGGGTCCGCAGTCGGCCAT
Organism: uncultured Acidobacteriota bacterium; assembly: GCA_963729915.1. Lineage (GTDB taxonomy): Bacteria > Acidobacteriota > Terriglobia > Terriglobales > Acidobacteriaceae > Telmatobacter. The sequence goes on from CAVSQE010000013.1 coordinate 136,675, forward strand.
CGAAGATGGCGACTGGTACGCGCGCAACATGTACATTCAGGACTCGGCGCAATACCTCTACCACTGCGAAACGTACGGCCATCCCTCCAAAGTCGGATACAAGGACCTCGTCAACGACTGGAAGGCAGCCCGGTGGGATCCAGATCATCTGATAGGCCTCTATAAAAAGGCCGGCGCGAAGTATTTCTTCTCGATGGGCGTCCATCACGACAACTTCGATCTTTGGAATTCGAAGTACACGCGCTGGAACGCGGTGAACATGGGGCCGAAAAAAGATGTTGTCGGCATGTGGCAGAAGGCGGCTCAGAAACACGGACTCAGATTCGGCGTCAGCGAGCACTTGTGGATCAGCTACAAATGGTTCTCCGTGAGCCACAGCGCCGACGCCATCGGTCCTCTCGCCGGCGTTCCCTATGACGGCGTCGACCCGCAATATGCCGACCTCTATCACGACGCCGGCTGCGCGCAATTCGCGGGCCCCAAGGTCGATTGGAGCGACAACGGCATTCCCGATTCGTGGCGCAAGCACTATCTCGACCGCATGACCGATCTTATCGACAAATATCAGCCCGACCTGCTTTATACCGACGGGCATCTTCCGTTTGAGGAGTACGGGTTGAAGATGGTCGCGCATCTCTACAATGTGAGCGCGCAACTCCACGGCGGGGCGACGGAGGCAATTTACACCAGCAAACTGGCTTCCGACTGCGCGGTGGGCACATGCGTGCTCGATCACGAACGCGGCGTCTCCGACCTGATCTCGGAGAACCCGTGGCAAACCGACACCTGCATCGGAGGCTGGCACTACAAGCGCGGCGTAAAGTACAAGACACCGAAGAAAGTCATCGATCTGCTCACCGACATCGTGAGCAAGAACGGCAACCTGCTGCTCAACTTCCCGTTGCCCAACTCCGGTGAGCTGGACTTCGAGGAGATGGAGGTGCTGGAAGGCATTACCGCGTGGATGCAGGTCAACAGCGAAGGCATCTACGCGACGCGCCCCTGGAAGATCTACGGCGAGGGCCCCTCCACAAAAGTGAAGATCGCTAGTGGAAACTTCAACGAAGACAAGCAGAGCGATCTCACGGCCAGCGATGTCCGCTTCACCGCCAAAGGCAGCACGCTTTACGCCTTTGTCATGGGTTGGCCCGCCCAGGAAGCCGTGGTCGAGGCCCTCGGCCTCTCGAGCCCGCAGCAGCCCGGCAAGATCCTGAAAGTGGAACTGCTCGGATACAAGGGCGCGCTCGACTGGAAGCAGGACGATGCTGCTTTGAAGGTCCGGATGCCCGCGGAAAAGATTTCCGGCATCGGCATTACGCTGAAGGTGGCACTGGCGTAGGACTGATCCACGAATTCTTCGCTTGGAGTAGCGCCGGTCTCGAGACCGGCTGTCGCGCGGGTCTCTTGACCCGCACATGACCGCTTCACCGTTTAGGTCGCTTTTGCGGGCCGCTTTTCCCGTGCGCTGCGCCTAGATATGCCGACCCTTGTTGGCCCGCAACGCGCGGCGCCGACTTGGCGCGGGCGATGGCCAGCTCCGCAACCGCGTCGACAATCCAGGCAAAATGCGCTTCGCCGACGGAGTGCACATCAGCGTCCGGCACGGGATTCATGAAGTCGATGGCATAGGGAGTTCCCTCATTGACCGCAAATTCGACGCTGTTCAGGTCGTAGCCGAGCGCGCGGCAAAGCTTGAGGGCATCTTCTTCCATCTTCCTGTAAAGCAACCGCGCGGCTAAAGTTCGGGGCCGCGCGACGCCTTTGAGATAGCGCTCCGCGTGCGGACGGCGCGGATCGTAGGGCATGATGCGAACTTTCTTTTGCCCCACCACAAAACAGCGAAAGTAATCAGAGAATTCGACTGCCTTTTGAAAGACCATGCACAGGTCGCGGGACTGATCGAAAGCACGGAAGAATTCGTCGCGGCTGCGCACCTCGTGCACGTCGCGCCAGCCTCCGCCATCGATGGGCTTCAAGAAACCGTGCTCGCCGACTGCGGCAAACACGCTGTCCCAGTCGAGGGGAAACTCGAGGTTGCGCATCGACTTGTCGGAAGTGCCGTTCGGAAGTTGCTTGTGTGGCAGAAGCACGGTGGGCGGCACGGCCACGCCGAGGCTGCGGGCGAGCGCGTAGTTGAAAAATTTGTCGTCGGCCGAAGCCCAGAAGGGATTGTTGATGACCGCCGTGCCGTTAAGCGCCGCGTGCTTGAGGTACGCGCGATAGAACGGCACGTCGTGGGAGATGCGATCGAAGATGACCGCGTAGTGCGGAGCTTGATTGAGCGCGACGGCGCCAGTGAGGACGAATTCAGCTTGGATGCCGGCGGGATTGCGGGCGTTAATTTGCTCGACCAAAGCGCTCGGAAAACTGTTCTCCACGCCGAACAGAATGCCGATCTTTTTCATGCGCCGGTCCTCCGTGCGCAGCGGCGCTGGAAAAGCAGCGCGTTACGCACGGGAACAGTGTACGCGAGGGAGCTAACGGCGAACAGCAAACAGCCGACAGCGGCCGACTGTTGGCCACCGTCTCCAGTCACTTAGCTGTCTGCTGTTTGCTATTTGCTGTTCAGTGCCTTTACGGCGTTCTCGAGAGCACTACGTCCAGATCGGTGTCGAAGGAGAGCTTGGCAATGATGCTGTCGAGCTGCGCCTGGGCCGCGCCGCGCTGTTTTTCCAGATCGGTCTGCTCCTTGCGCGCGGCTTCGATCGCATCTTCAGCCTGGTTCAACTCGTCCACAAAGCGCTTGGCCGTGGCGCTGTCTTTCAGCGCCTTCAGATTTTCGCGATAGCGGTTTTCGTCGTCGGCCAGCGTCTTCTGCTTCTCGGTGTTCTCATCGATTCTGCGATTCACATCGGCGAGCGCAATCTGGGCATCGATGGCCGGCTTCAACGAATCGGCGAGCGCCGGCGAGTACTTGCCGACCACGATCAGGAAGTCGCCGTTTTGGTATTGCGTCCCAATCTGCACTCTGTCATTGATGTTGGCGCGCTCGCGCACGTGGAGATCGACCGACTGGTGCGGCTCTACCGCCATGCGAAAACGATAGGTCGTGGCCGTGGTCTCGGTTCGGCTTTGTATCGGAGTCGAGCTCGGAGCGCGGTTGACGCGCATGCTCCACAATCACGGCCCGCGTTTCATCAGCGGCGTTGGTCACGGTGTACGTGGTGTCGGTGACCGAGCTGGTAGTTTCTACCAGCACGCCTTCGTGCACGGCGACGTGATGCAGTGTGCGGGTCTGGGAAAAGTCGCCGCGGCGCACCTTCACCGCCTGATCGACAGCATAGGAGAGCAGACGCTTTTCCCCGGGATGGATGGGATCGAGCAGGCCCTCGCCCGCGAACTCGCCGCTTTCGAAGATGGAGAAGCTGCCGGAATCGAGCGTGAGCTTGGACGTGTTCTCAAGCCAGATGGCGCGCAACGGCGTGGGATGGCTATCACTCCACAGCGTGACGTGGCTCGCGGGGAGCTCCTGCTGCAGGATAGGCACCATGGCCGACTCGTTTTTGTGGATCGTGACCGGCTGGGTGAGCGCGTATTCGAAAAAGTCGTCAAAGGCATTGGCGGAGACGTCGCCCGCCTGCATCACATCGGACGCGCGGTAGACACCGCCGCCGGCATTCGATCCATAACCCGAGCCCATTCCGCCGCCGGTGCGGGCCGTCATGACATTGGCGCCATTCCTCGGCAACTGGCCTGGTGTCGTCCCGTCGAACGCCATCGCCATCGGACCCGAATTCACCGGGGCGGATGGTACAACTCCGCCTCCATGGAACTGGTTCAGTTGCAGATTCCTGGACCTCTGCTCTAAGAATTCCTCCGCCGACTCATGCGTGATGGGCGCATTTTGCGCGGCGGTGGCAATGGGAATTGTCGGCCGTTGCGTGTAGAGCGGCTGCGAGAGCGGCTGGATGAAGCTCTGCGGCGCGCCGGCTACCAGCGACAGCTGCACATTGTCCCAGTCCACGCCCACGGTGTTATCAACCACGGCCCATCCCTGCACCGTGGCGTTGCCGTTGGGGTCACGCGGGAAGACGATGCGATAGGTGGACTTCCACACCGGCACTTCGCTGATGTAACTCACCTGCAACTGGCGCTCGCCCTGGCCGCGGTCTTCAAGCGTGAGATGGCGCAACTGCTGGTCCTGCGCCGATGCGATGATTTCGAGATAGGAAGCGAACTGTTTTTGCAGGGAGGGATCGATCATGCGCACGGAGACGGCATCGGTGATTTCGGCAGTGCGCAATGCGCCCGCATCGGTTTCGACAATCAGGAAGTAATGATCTTCAGAAGTAGCGCCGCTCTTGTCGGTCTCCTTGCGATATTCGATGTTGACGAGGCGGCCCGAAAGCGGAGCGCCTGCGCCCGTCACCTCCACGCGCTGGCCGCGGAGGGCCTGATAGACCGATAACGTCGCGGGGAAATCTTTGAGGCCGAGCGCCAGCGTCTTCAACTGCTGCTCAATGGGCATGGTGGAGTTGTAGCCGACGGCGCCGATGGTGCCGCCCTTGCTGTCGAGCGCGGTGAGCGATTGCAGCACGTCGTTCAACTGCGCGGAGGTGAAGTCGACGCTCACGCGCTGGTTGCCGCTGACCGTGCCGGCGTGCTCGAAATAGCCTACGCCATTCTTGTAGAGCACGACCTTGCGCACCGGCAGATCGATAGCGGCCAGCGCAGCGGGAGCGGCTGAGGGCGGTGCTTTGGCAGCGGGGGTTTTGGCGCTTTGGGCGGGAAGGGTGAGCGGGAGAACCAAAAGCAGAGCAGCAAGAAAAGAACGGCGCATAACTCCTCCTGAAGGGAGCCTTGAGGGCAGCCCTCGACCGATGAACGGGAGTGCCTGCGATTCTTGCACGAAGAATCCTCGGCTTTGGTGTGTGCAGGCGCTATTCTCTTTGACCGCGCGAAACCCGAAAAGGTTCCCGGCAGTTTTGCATTTTTGAGGAAAGTTCTTCGTCGTAGACTGCCTGACCGCTCGGGTTGGGGTCGTGCTATCCCACCTTAGCGACAAAAACAAAAACGTCGCGAAGGTGGGGCACCCATAGCCGTGCTGAGTCAGGAGGCCAGCTCGGCGATGCGGCGCAATTGCGCGAGGTGGTTCAGGTCGTGGCCGGCTATGGTTTCCACCAAAGTCTGGAAGGTCATGGCGCCCCGCTCGGGATGGGTGACGGTTCTGCCTGCTGCGGCGGGCATTACGGAATGGATGAGCTGCAAATTCCACTTGCGCAAAGCGCTGAAGGCTTCGAGCGCCAGGGCCGCGGGAATGCCGGGATATTGCGCCGCCCATTTGTCCTGATCGAAGGGCTGGATGGTCGGGCCGTCCTCAGCGAGCGTCTGGCGCAGGCGGAAGGCGAAGACGATCTCGCAATCGGCGAGATGGCTGACGATTTCGGCGGCGCTCCACTTGCCGGGTGCCGGCGGCACGGTCGCCCGATGCGCGCCAATCACGTCAAGATATTTGGCGATGGCATTTGGCGTTGCGGCCAAGATGGTTTCCAAAGGCCGGCCGTCGAGAAATTTGTCGTATGGGTTCGTCTGGCTCATTGCAATGCCTCCGTGAATTGGATTGACGTTTTCTTGCCCCTTTGCTCCTGTGCCCAATCTCGGAAACGAAAAGCAACCACAGGTCCTTCGACTGCGTTTGCCGCGAAGAGCGCGGCAAACTACGCTCAGGATGACAGGGCGTTTTTGATGCGAACGCTCATGGCAGGCCCGCAGCCGGTTCGCGCCTCGCTTCCTTGTTCCCTGTTCCCTGTTCCCTGTTCTCTGTTCTCTGTTCTCTGTTCCCTGTTCCCTGTTCCCTGTTCCCTGTCTTAAACATGCTGCACCATGCGCTGCCATGTAGGCCAATCGTGGGTGTTTGGCGCATCCCAAACGTGGAACCGGTGCGGAATTCCCTTCTCGCTGAGGATGCGATCGAGTTGCTGATTCTGCCCGAGGCATTGGTCGTCCCATCCGGTGGCCAGCACGTACGAACGGGCGCGAAAGCGATCGAGGAACCACGAATCTTCAAGCCGGGGCAGGTAGTGCGTGGGCAGGTGGAAGTAGCAGTCTTCGTCGTAGTAGCCGTCGAGAAAAGCGATGAGATCGAAGGTGCCGGACATGGAGAAAAATCCGCTGAAAAGGTCGGGATGGCGCAGGGCGATGTTCACCGCGTGGTAGCCGCCGAAGCTGCAGCCGAGCGCCAGCAAGCGCGGGTCGCGATTTTTCTCGCGGATGAAGGGCAGGACTTCGTGGAGAAGATAGGCCTCGTAGTCCATGTGGCGGACGATGCGGCGGCGCGGAGGAACCTGGCGGTTATACCAGCTCTCGCGATCCACGGAGTCCACGCAAAAGAGCTGGAGCTCACCGGCGTTGATCCGGGCGGCGAGAGCGGCGACCATGCCGCAGTCTTCAAACTGGAAGAAGCGGCCGCCGGAGGTGGGAAAAACCAGGACGGGCAAGCCGGCGTGGCCAAAGACAAGCATTTCCATGGAGCGGCCCAGCTGGCTGGACTCGTCTTCGTGATATTCCCGGTTCATGCTTTGCGCCCCACGGATTCGACTGGAATTGGCCCTCTGACAGAAACCAGAGGTTAACAGGTCATCATAAGCGAGCGCGGGGAGCGGAGCGCGGGAGGGAAGGGATTTGAGGCGGTTCGGAGCGGCTGCCGGCAGGGGGAAAGAAGCATTTGCCTCGAAGGCCCGGTTTCGGCGATACTTAGATGTTGTGATGTGTGCGGCCGGGCGCATCTGTCCGGCCGTTGCTATGTCGGAGACCTGCCGCCGATTGCCGGGCGGACCCCGAGTGCGGGTGAGGATCCGGCGGGGAGATTCCCCCAAAACGCATGAAAAGCTTTCAAACTGGAAAGGAAATGTACCCACCGTGGTTATGATTCGTCTGGCGCGCGTTGGCGCCCCCAAGCAACCGTATTACCGTATCGTCGTCATCGAGAAGGACCGCGCCCGCAACGGCCGTTCGATTGAGGTGGTCGGCACCTACAATCCGCGCACCAACCCGGCGACGGTGAACCTGAAGCACGATCGGATCGCCTACTGGCGCGGCGTGGGCGCCAAGCTGTCGCCCATCATGGAAAAGCTGGTCAAGAACAACCCCGCAGTTCCGGGCACGCCCGCGCCTGTGGATGCAGACAAGCCCGCAGTTTCCGACCCGGCCGCAGCCTGATCGTACCTCCACCTTTCGTGCTGCCCGCGGCGAACCAGGCCGGGGTGGCGCGCAAGTCTTTGCTTTAAGAGGGTATGCGTGTTATGCTTCGCGCACGGTTTCAGAGTGTCCAATCTCAGAAATGTAAAAGGTCAGGTGCAAGATCATGACCCAAGCTGAAATGGTGCAAGTCGACGAGTTGGTTCGCGAAATCGCGCGGGCCCTGGTGGATGAACCGCAGGCCGTTGAAGTGGAGTCCGTGAACCGCGAAGAGAATACGGTGCTCCGGCTTCGCGTGGCGGCGCAGGACGTGGGCAAAGTCATCGGCAAGCAGGGCCGGACCGCGCGCTCCGTGCGCACCATCCTGGGCGCGGTCAGCATGAAGCTGCACCACCGCTACACGCTCGACATCCTGGAAGAGGACGACGAAGTCTAAGGTCGTCCGAGCCCGCGACGCAGATCCTTCCGAGGATCGACTCTTCCGGGAGCGGAGGTAACCCCGTGCCGGTACAGCCGAAAACATGGGTTTGGCTGGCGCGGATTCGACGCCCGCAGGGCCGCAAAGGCGAAGTCTTCGCCGAAATCCTCACTGATTTTCCTGAAAAATTTGCTGAACGGCGGCAGTTGTGGCTGCTGCCGGCAGCCGGTGCCCCAAATACGGGCGCCCCAGGTCCCTCGCATTTAGGGACCCGGGAGACCAAGCCCGTTCCCCCACAGGCCCGCCCAGTGGAACTCGCTAATCACTGGCTGCACAAGGGCGGCATCGTGCTGCACTTCGCGGGCGTGGATTCGATTTCCGCGGCCGAAGAGCTGAAGGGATTGATAGTGGCCGTTCCGCAAACGGAACGCGCGCCGCTCGCGGAAGACGAGTCCTACGTCGGCGACTTGATTGGTTGCGTGCTGGTGGACGTGGCCGGCGCGGAAGCGGCGACTGTAGGCGAGATCGAGAATGTGGACCGTTCGGGCGGGGCCGCTCCCCTGCTGGTAGTGCGCGGGGCGCGCGGCGAGGTGCTGATTCCGTTTGCGAAAAGCTACCTGCGCCGGATCGACCTCGAAGGCAAGCGCGTGGAAATGGCCCTGCCGGAGGGGTTGGTGGATTTGAACGCGTCGGGAGCGTGAGGGCGCGAGACCTTCGGCGTTGCCGGAATCGTATCGGAGCCCGGCATTTTTGTTTATAGAGCTTGCGCTTGGATGAGACACGAATCGCGCAGTGCGCCGATCTGAACCCACGCCCACCTGGAATCGCCGGACGCAAACAGTGTCGCACCCACATCTCCGCGATGATTCCTAACTTTAAGTTGTGTTGCAGACCTTGGGAACGGTCCCAGCCTGACGGTGACATTGTCCACCGGCTTGTCCACGGATAGCTTACAGTCGCATCGGTTGCAATCTTTGTCGCGCGTAAGCTCCATGGCCAACATGACCATCTCTGATTTGCCGGAGGAAAGAACTTGTACCGGCCACCTATGAACGCTCACTCCGGTCCAGCCGATCGGCAGGCGCGGTATCAGTTTAAGCGTGCCCGCATCATAGTCGTCTGCGCCAAGAAGAATGTGGCAGGCCATGAGAACCTCGCCCATCTGAAAGCCGTTGCCCAGATCGCCGCGTCTGGCCCACATAGAGCCATCGGACTTCATCATCACGCACTCGGGAACCCTGTAAGGATGCGGCTGCCGGGGAGCGAAACAGAGCCGGGCCATCCACGAGGTCATCTGTGTCGCATCGTTCATCCGATCCAACAAAAGCGCGGATTGAGTCATAAAGCCCTGGCCATATCCCAGCGTCGCGGGCTCGCAGTAACGGGGGCTGCGTTTGGCAGATAGCAGGTCATAGGTGCGCCTGGTGCGTTCGGCCCAACCAGCCGGCATGCGGCTGGCCGGGTCATAGCCGTAAAGCTCCATGGCTTCGAGAATTGGAACCATGGCTGCAGATGGTCCCCATCCTTTTTCGTTCCCGGTGACCTTCTCCCGATCCCACACATCTCCCCAAGGTTCGAGCGTGGCTGGAAAGTACGCATTCATGGCGTCGAGCAACCGTCCCGCTTGCGCGCGCCAGCGGCCCGCGAAATCCGCCTTTTCCGCCGCCTCGGCCATCTCGACATAGGCCAGCAGGCCAAAGTAGCAGAGCACGTTACAGTAGAGACTTTCCATTTCCATTCCGGCCTCGCTCTCGGAGTACAACAGGCCATGTTCGGAGAGCGACAACTGGGGATTGTCCAGGCACCATGGAATCCACTCGGCAGCTTCATGAATCGCTTCCCAGCGCAATTCGATCCACTCTTTCTTCCGCCCCGCTTTCGCCCAGGCGCGAAACCGGGATAACATCAGAAGCCCGTGACCGTCCGTTTCCGGATTGCCGTAGTCGCGGGTTTTGAACTTTGTAGGCCAGCCGTGCTTGCTGAAATCGTCGAAATAGGAGTGCGGCTTGTTGGCAAGCACGGTCGCGTGACCCGGAACAGGCTTGCCTCCCATTTGGATCGCCGGATAGGCCTTTGGAAAATACATCATCCATCGGTCGAAGTAGTCGATTGCTTTATCCGCCCTGGCAAGAAAACCCATGTTGCTCAGGAGCGCGATAATATGTGTCCTTGTAAATGAGTCGTTGTAATAAGCCTGCGCATCCGGCAGATAGCCCACCCACTCCTTGTAGTTCTCGGCCTTGAGCGCGGACTCATGAACCATTCCTGTGTCGTCATCCACACGGCCCAGAAGGCCAATGGAATTCTCAAGGAATACGTTCGTGAGGATAGCGGCTTCGATCGGGCCGGTGAATTTCACATGGGGCCCCGAAAAGGTATGCTCCGGGTCAACAGGCTCCATACGGTTGATCACGCGCGCGTCGATGTCGCCGGGGAAGGTATAGATGACCCGGCTCAAATCGCGCAAGGCATCCTGGCGGCTGCGCGGCATGGGGTTATTCGATGCGACGGAATGAGCCGCCAGCCATGCCGAAAGGGCGTCGGGCATCGGGCCGCCATCGGCTGCGAGAAAAAGCGCGGCGTCCAGAGGGGCCGTGTCAAGGACATCCGCGAAGGTAATACCGTCGATCACCGGGTGGCCTGCATGGCTGGCATCGTCTCTTAACTCGATCCCCAGCACGGCTTCGCCGCGCAGGCCGATGCGCAAGTAATAAGGCACGCTTCCGTTACCGGCGCCATTGGCAACATACAACGCCCGATCCAGAATTGCCTGCTTGCCGCGATCACTCTTGAAAGGCTCGGGAGGTGCATGATACCCGTCATGCCACCAAAGCGTGTAACCGAAGAGCAGGGGAATGTCATCCACCGTTCCGGACCGGTATTGGATACGCAGATCTCCAACTTTGTCGCCGGCAAACAGATTCCTGAAATCGTCTGCCCCTCCCGCATAGGGCGGCATATCGGCCGAGTTGCGACAGCCAAAAAGGTAAAGGTGTCTTGCCTTGATATGCAGATCGCGTAAGCTCGCGCTGCCGCCCTCCTGGAGCGATGTCCAGATGCTGTTCTTCAGGAACGGAATGCCGTCGAACGAGAGCGGGATTAATTTCACCATCGACAGAGGCAGGTTTCAAGACTGCATATTTTACGGCGGCACTGCTCGTTGTCTCTGGCGGCACTTCCCATTCGCCCAAAGCTGAAACGGAAAGCATCGCCGGCGCGGCCACGGCGGCTCCGATCGCGGAAGACGTCTGCCGCAGGAAACTGCGACGACTGAAAGTTCTTTTGGCCGCTTTCATGCTGCTCCTTAAAGCGGGTACTACCTCAAAAATGGGCCGCTTCATGGGCAGTCTCACTTTGCAGTGTATAACCGGCCCCCGCATTTGCACCGGCAGGTGTGACCATTCGTGCCGGGCGGCTGGCCCGATTCCTGACAATGCAACCTCGTCACAAACCGCCGCGCGCATCGTCGCGCGACGCGGCTATTTCAAATCCAGCGGCTTCCACGCGCCGTTGTCTTTGAGCGCCAGTTGCATGGGTCGCGGCGCGCCTTTCGGCGGTACAGTGACTTCGATCCAGAGTTCCTGGCCGGGTTTGCGCGGCAACGGGCTTTGCGCCGTATCGGAGATGTAGAAGTCGATGGGGGACTCGAGCTGCATCTGATCGCAGGGCGAGCCGGCAGTGCCAACCACTTCTTCTCCCGCAGTGGAGTCTTCGCTGCCTTCGACGCGCACAGCGACGAGCGCGTTGTGGTTGACCTTCAGGTTGGCGCGGAAGATGACGTCCTGCGGGCGCAGAACGTACGGCCCGGGTGTGACTGCGCCATTCACGTCGCGCGGGAAATTCGCATTCCTGGCCGAGGGCAGCGTGCTTTGGCAACCATCGACGGTGAGTCGCAGCGCCAAGTAGCGGCCGCTCATGGGCAATAGGGGATCGCTGGCCGCGCGCGTCCAAACGCGCGGGCACGTCCAGCGCTGGTACAAATACTTGGCGGCGAAGGTCGAGACGAGCGCCAATTGAATGACGAGCAGCGCGAGCGAGGCAGCGGAGAGCGTGCAACGGCCGATCTTCATTGCGCGCCTCCCCTCCCCGCGGCAGCGGCAGGTTGCGGCGCAAGCTGCGGTGCAGATGCGCCCATGCGCGCCAGAATGCGCCGTCGCATCTTCTCGAGCGCCCATCCGCCGGCCAGGAAGAGAACGCCGAGGCCGATCAGCCCCAGGGCGCGATGGCGATCGCTATAGATGTCGCTGTAGTAGAACCAAAGCACGGCAACGGCGAATGCCACAACGCCCAGGTTGACCAGCGCGCGCGAAAGCAGGCGCACGCCCCACCCGCAGAGAAAGACGGCAAAGGCCGCCACCAGCGCGCGGGCGAGCAAGTTGGCACTCGTGCCCGTGAGGGTGTAACTGACACCGCGGCCCGAGTTCTCGGTTTCCGTCCACCTGTGGTAACACCACGGCAGCGCAATGGAGAATCCGATGGCCACGGCGATAGGAACCAGGCCCTTGTGGCCGTGAAATGCGGCGATGAGGAGCGGCACGGCAGCGATCGCGACCCAGGCCCAGACGCGCGTGCCGAAGGGAATGAATGTCTGATCGGGGTTGAACGAAATCCAACTGGCGAGCATGAGCACCACGCCATAAACCGCGCAGATGGCGCTGACCGCGAAGAGAACTCCGTGCACCGCCTTGCGCCGCGAGTCGGCAAAGAAGGTGAGGTAGAGGATGGCCCAGAGAAAGTAGAGCCGGCCCATATAAACGGAATCGCCTATGTGACCGTCGATGCGGAAGGCGAGTTCGGAAAAGATCCACGCGGGCAGGAGCAGCAGCGCGAGCGTTTGTTGCGCCTGGTCGCGCAGCAACGCCCAACCGGCGAAGGCGGCCAGCGCCCATAGCAGCACCGCGGCCGGCCAGTGTTCCTGAATGTTGAATATCTGGCCGACGAGCGCGATGGCCGCGCCGGTGGAGATGGTTCCCACAGCGTGCAGCGCGGTGGAGAAGCCTTCGAAACTGCTCCGCGTAAGCCCCCCGGCGATGTGGAAGACTGCGACCATGGCGATAACGAGCAGGTAGCGCTCGCCGGGACCGAGCTGGTCCCAATGCGCGGAAACAAAAAGCACCACGCCGCAGGCGAGAAGAATGGCGCCGAGAATGAGCCCTGTGACCGCCAGCCACTTGAGGCCCGCGGGATTGGCGGCAGGTGCTGCGGCCTGGACAGCCGATCGCCCAGCGGATGGTGCGACGCTTTGCGCTTCGAGGGCGCGAATGCGGGCGGCTGTGTCCGCATCGAGGACGCCGGCCGATTGCCAGCGTTTCAGTAACGATTCGATTTCGTTCATGGCGATGTGGAGAACATGATAGGCGCTCCGGAGTGGGCAGTAAAGAGTGTAGGAGTGAAGGAGTGAAGCGCGGGAACCAGCGACAGCGATCGCAGAATGCGGACGCACCGGTCAGCCGTTCACCATGGCAGCGAAGGTGAGCCGGCGGGCCTTGATGTCGCGCATGGGCGGCTGGCCGAAGAAGCGGCTGTACTCGCGATTGAATTGGCTGGCGCTTTCATAGCCCACTTCGAAAGCGGCGCTGGCGGCATCGAGGCCGTCGTTGAGCATGCGCTCGCGCGCCACATGCAGGCGCAACTGCTTCTGGTACTGAATGGGGCTCATGGCGGTGAGCGAGCGAAAGTGATGATGCAACGTGGAGACGCCCATCTGCGCCATGTCCGCGAGTTCCTCCACGCGCAGCGGCTTGGCATAGTTCGTGCGCAGCCAGGTGACAGCTTTGGCGGTGCGATGGCTCTGCTCACCCAGCGTGGCGATGGCGCGCAGATGCTTGCCTTGCGGGCTGCGCAACAGGCGGTAGATGATTTCGCGATGGATGAGACCGCTAAGGAAGGCGATGTCCTGAGGCGCGTCGAGAAGGTCGATAAGCCGCGAACAGGCGTTCAGCATTTCGAGCGAAGTAACGCCGACGGAAATGCCGCGTGCACTGGCCGGCTCCTCAAGCGAAAGGAACTCTTCCTGGCTCAGGATGCTGCGCACCGCAGGCATGTCCAGGCCGATCAGCAAGCCGAGCATGGGCTTTTCCGGCGTCGCCGCTACCACTTGGCTCACCACCGGCAGATCGATGGTTGAAAGCAGGAACGACGATGCATCGCAGAGATACGATGTGGCGCCGACGTTGATGCGCTTCTGGCCCTGCACAAAGACGACCAGCCTGGGATCGTAGGTGGACGAAGTGCAGGCCGTGGGCGTGGATTGGCGGTAAAGGCTCAAACCGGGCACGCCTGTTTCCAACACGCCTTCGCCGCAATGTGCGGCAATTTTGCGGGCCAGCGCGGCACGCGCTTCAATCACGCGTGGGTCTTCGATGAGTTTTTCCTGGACGGCATGTTTCTGTTTTGCCACTTGTAACCTCTGCTTAATCATTTTCAGCCTACGCCGGAAAGCGCGCCATCGTGCATAAAAATCTGCGTGACAGCAGAAATAGGCAATAAAAAAGCAGGATCGGGATACCGCTGGAAGGCTCTCGTTGCGTAGCCTTGGGATGAAGAATTCGGTGCGACGGCTCGCTCTGCCGCGCATCTGAATTTCAACAGCATTTACCAGAAGGGCTGAGGTGAATTCATGTACAAATCCAAAGCGTATTCCGCGGCCAGCGCTACATCGCCGCTTACTTCCTCTACGATCGCGCGGCGCGATCCCACTGCAGACGACGTCGAGATCGAGATTCTCTTCTGCGGCGTCTGCCATTCCGATCTTCACCAGGTGCGCAACGAGTGGAATGACGTGATGCCTACCGTGTATCCCTGCGTACCCGGCCATGAGATTGTGGGCCGCGTAAACAGGGTGGGTCCGGCGGTGACGAAATTCAAGGTGGGCGACCTGGCGGCAGTGGGCTGCATGGTTGACTCCGACGGCACCTGCCCCGAGTGCAAGGCGGGCCTGGAACAGTACTGCCCAAACTTCACGCTCACTTACAACTTTCCCGACAAGCACCTGGGCGGCGTGACCTACGGCGGCTACTCCGACAGCATTGTCGTCAAGGAGCATTTTGTGCTGCGGGTTCCCAAGAACCTCGACCTGGCGGGTGCGGCGCCGCTGCTGTGCGCGGGCATCACTACCTACTCGCCACTGCGCCACTGGGGAGTGAGCAAGGGCCAGAAGGTGGGCGTGGTGGGACTGGGCGGATTGGGCCACATGGGCGTGAAGTTTGCGCACGCGTTGGGCGCGCATGTGGTGGTCTTCACCACTTCGCCGGGCAAGAAAGACGACGCGCTGCGCCTGGGCGCCGATGAAGTAGTGATCTCAAAAGACGCCAACGAGATGGCGAAACACGCGGGCAGCTTCGACTTCATTCTGGACGCCGTGGCCGCGCAGCACGACATCAACGCCTACATCAACATGCTGGCCCGCGACGGCAACCTCACCATGGTGGGCGCGCCGGATAAGCCGCTGCCCGTTGGCGTCTTCGGGCTGCTCTTCAAGCGCCGCAGTTTCTCCGGTTCGTGCATCGGCGGTATCGCGGAAACCCAGGAGATGCTGGACTTCTGCTCCGAGCACAATATTGTTGCCGACGTCGAAGTGATCCCGATCCAGAAGATCAACGAAGCTTATGAGCGGCTGGTGAAGTCGGACGTGAAGTACCGCTTCTCGATCGACATGGCGTCGCTTAAAGCGGAGTAACGGCCGGGCCGCGGATCTCCACATCAGCGAACTGCCGCGGTCCCAAACCGACACAGGAGGTAGAAAAGGATTCTTATGCAAAAACGCACATTGGGAAAACGCAATTTGGAAGTTTCGGCTCTTGGCCTGGGCTGCATGGGCATGAGCTTCTCGTACGGCGCGCCGAAGGACGAGAAAGAAATGATCGCGCTGATCCGCGCGGCCGTGGATCGCGGCATCACCTTTTTCGATACC
The DNA here is from genome assembly GCA_963729915.1 of uncultured Acidobacteriota bacterium. GTDB lineage: Bacteria > Acidobacteriota > Terriglobia > Terriglobales > Acidobacteriaceae > Telmatobacter. The sequence goes on from CAVSQE010000013.1 coordinate 152,142, forward strand.
GCTGAAGTCTATGGCCCATTCACGAATGAAGTACTTCTGGGTAAGGCGCTATCGCCCGTGCGCGACAAAGTGGTGATCGCCACCAAGTTCGGCTTTAATCTGAACCCCGAAGGCAGCCCCGGCTGGCAGGGCTTGAATAGCCGGCCCGAGCGCATCAAGCAGGTGGCCGATGCGTCGCTCAAGCGGCTGCAGACGGATGTAATCGATCTCTTCTATCAGCACCGAGTTGATCCGGACGTGCCGATTGAAGAAGTGGCGGGTGCGGTGAAGGAACTGATCGAGGCGGGCAAGGTGAAGCACTTCGGCCTTTCGGAGCCGGGAGTCGGAACCATTCGTCGTGCGCATGCCGTACTGCCCGTGACGGCGGTGCAAAGCGAGTACTCCTTGTGGTGGCGGAAGCCGGAGGCGGAAGTGATCCCGACGCTCGAAGAGCTCGGCATCGGACTGGTTCCCTACAGCCCGCTGGGCAAAGGATTTTTGACGGGAAAGATCGATGAGAACACCAAGCTGGGAAGCAATGATTTCCGCAGCTCATTGCCGCGCTTCCAGCCGGAGGCAATGAAGGCGAATCAGGCTGTCGTCGAACCTGCTGAGCGCGATAGGGAAAAAGAAGAACGCGACGCCTGCGCAAATTGCACTGGCCTGGCTACTCAAGCAGAAGCCGTGGATTGTTCCGATTCCCGGCACGACGAAGCTGTCGCGTCTTGAAGAGAACATTGGAGCGGTTTCCGTGGAGTTGACGGCGGACGACCTCGGTGAGATCGACGAGGCTGCCGCGAAGATTACCGTCGAGGGCGCGCGCTACCCTGAAAAACTGGAGCAGATGACGGGGCGCTGAACTCAACAAAACACGAAGGAGCATTCAAGGTAATGGGCAATAACATTGCAGGAAAAGTAGTGGTGATTACGGGCGCCAGTAGCGGGCTGGGAGAAGCAACGGCACGGAGGCTCTCAGAAGAGGGCGCAACGGTAGTGCTGGGTGCGCGGCGTTCCGATCGTCTGAACGTTTTGGTGAGCGAGTTAACAGGCAAGGGTGGCAAAGCGCTCGCGAAAACGACAGATGTTACCAAAGCGGATGAAGTGAAGGCGTTGGTCGACGCGGCGGTGCAGGCCTACGGGCGTATCGACGTGATGATCAACAACGCCGGTCTGATGCCGCAGTCGCCGCTGGAACGGCTCAAAGTTGACGACTGGGACCGCATGATCGACGTCAACATCAAGGGCGTGCTGTACGGCATCGCAGCCGCTCTCCCGTATATGAAGGAGCGGAAATCCGGGCACTTCATCAATGTGTCTTCTGTGGCTGGCCACAAAGTACGGCCCGGCGGCGTGGTCTATTCCGCGACCAAGTATGCAGTGCGCGTCATCTCCGAAGGGCTGCGCCAGGAAGTAAAGCCGTACAATATCCGCACTACGGTGATTTCGCCGGGTGCGGTTGCCACGGAGCTGCCGAACAGCGTGACGGAACCGGATGTTGCCGCGGGCATCCAGAAATTCTACGAGGCAGTGGCGATTCCCGCCGATTCGTTCGTACGGGCCGTTGTGTTTGCCATGAGCCAGCCGGATGATGTGGATGTGAATGAAATTCTGTTCCGGCCCACGCGCCAGGAACTTTAAATGATACCGCGAGAACCCGCAATGACCGCATGGTCCAAAGACGAACTGCGTAAGTTTGCCGAGGCTGACGATTTGCACATCTCGCCGTTCCGCGAGGACGGCAAGACGTACGGCACTCCGACCTGGATCTGGTCTGTCGTCGTCGGCGACGCTCTTTACGTGCGCGGCTACAACGGGAAAAACTCGCGCTGGTATCAGGCGGCGCTGCGGCAGAAGGCGGGGCGCATCAGCACCGCGGGCATGACGAAGGAAGTTGCATTCGAGCCCGTGGAAGGAGTCGTCAACGAACAAATCGACGACGCCTATCGCACAAAGTACAAGGGCAGCCCGTATCTCAAGCCTATGATCGGCAAACGCGCACGGTCGGCGACAATCAGGATCGCTCCGTGCGAGTAGAACGCTTTATCGATTGCGGCTTTTGCGTGCGCTTACGAATTCAAAGAAAACGGATAAAGACCCAGGAGGAAAAACATGGAGATCAAGCGAGCGGGTACGCAGCCTTCGGGCAAGGGGCCGGCGGATTGGTTTACGGGCACGGTGCGCATCGATCCGCTGCTGGCAGCGCCGGAACCGGCGCGGGTGCAGGGCGCAAGCGTAACTTTCGAGCCGGGTGCGCGGACGGCGTGGCATACGCATCCGCTGGGACAGACGCTGATTGTGACGGCGGGATGCGGCCGGGCGCAGCGCTGGGGCGGGCCGGTGGAGGAGATCCGGCCGGGCGACGTGGTGTGGTTCGCTCCCCAGGAAAAACACTGGCACGGCGCCGCGCCCACCACGGCCATGACGCACATCGCCATCCAGGAAAAGCTCGACGGCAAGACGGTCGACTGGATGGAACACGTGAGCGACGAACAATACGGAGGCTGATCTGCGCGGGGAACGAGTAGACTACGGGTACGCCGACGCGGGCGCCCCGATCCCCCTCTCCAACGGATTGCGCGGTACACGGCAATTTGCGCCGGGACAGCGTCGCGGAACCCGATGCGGCAATCCAGGAAAGGAGACCGCATATGAGTGACAACTCCAGTACGAGTGAACAATCCGTCGTGACCATGGAGAAACATTCGATCGCGTGGTCGAAGGCTCTGAGCATTCTGATCATTGTGGCGGGAATTCTTGCCATCGTTGTGCCCCCGGCCGCGGGAATTGCGGCAACGATTCTGATCGGCTGGCTGCTGGTGTTCGGCGGTGTGGCGCACCTTGTTTTCGGTTGGCATACCCGCAAAATGGGTGGATTGGCCTGGGCAATGCTTCTAGGGCTTATCTACGTGCTGGCTGGGTTTTACACGTTGATTCATCCCGTGGCCGGATTGGCTGCGCTGACCCTGATGCTGGGAGCCTACCTTTTGTGCAAGCGATTCTGGAATTTGCACTGGCGTGGAAGTTGCGGCCGGTGGGCGGATCAGCATGGCTGGTTTTCAATGGCGTGGTGACGCTGATTTTCTTCGTTCTGATCTGGAGGACCTGGCCGGCGAATAGTGGGTGGGTCATCGGAACAGTGATTGGAGTCAGCATGATCTTCAGCGGCGTGGGCGCCTGGGTGTGCTGGCGGCAGCGAGGCGTCTCCATTCCCAGTCGGCCTGAAAGCAACGGCGCGGGCAAGCGCGTCATGATGCGCCGGCGCGACAAACCAACGACGCCGGCGCCCAAGGTGTTCCCTGCCCCGGCGCCGAAAATCACTGAGGATAGCAAAATGGCAACGCTGATCCCGCTTGGGGATGTGTCGCGACGGCCGAACCGCTTCGCCGTAATGACCCTGCTGATCATCCTGACCAACGTGTACGTGTTTCTGCGCGAGTTGATCGAGGGCAACGCGTTCGTGCGGCGATGGGCTGTGATTCCCGCGCACATCGATCATGGCCAGCACTTGATCACGCTGGTGACGGGCACGTTTTTGCACGCGGGATGGCTGCACATCGCGGGCAACATGGTGTTCCTGTGGGCGTTTGGGCCCCGCATCGAGGACGCCATGGGCCGCGTGCGCTACTCAGTTTTCTATCTGACAGGCGGCGTGGTGGCGATGCTGGCGCAGGTGGCGGGAAGTCCCGGTTCGACATGTTCCCTGCCTGGGCGCGAGCGGCGCCATTGCGGCGGTGATGGGCGCCTTTATCGTCATGTTTCCGCGCGACCGCATCCGGTCACTCCTCTGGATCCTGATTATTATCCGCATCACCTACATCCCCGCGGCATTGCTGATCGGCGTGTGGTTCGTCATCCAATTGTGGAATGCGGGTGCGGTAGCGAATGTGCAATCGGGCGGCGTGGCCTATCTGGCGCACGTGGGAGGATTTTTGTTTGGGGCGGTGACTGCGCGGCTGTGGAGGCGAAAGGCAACGATCAGCTATTAGCCGTGAGCTATCAGCTTGTGGCGTGCGCGTGGTGGGCGTTGCGAGCGCCAAAAAATCCGGTCGAACTATTACGAAAAGCAGCTATGCTGTTCGCATGCCGCCGCCAAACTTCGAAGAGCGCGTTCAGAAACGGTTAGCAGGTTCCCTCAGGCTGCGCCACTACTCCATGGCGCTTACAGCGGTGTTGCTCGTTTTGTTCATCGCTCTCCCGCTCGCCGATGAGGACGCCAAGGACGTACATAGTGATCATTCTTATTCCTGGTAATCTTTGCTGGCTGCATCCCCGCGCTGGTCTCGCTCAAGCGAAGACGGTCGGTGGTGATTTGGGTGCGCCGCTTCCATCGTGGGGAGCAATCGCGCATGGAGCAGCAGTTTCTCGAAGGCGCGGTAAATCCCTGGGGAAAACTGATTACCCTGGCTGATTCCAACATTCGTTCTGCCTCAGGTTCGCGCAGCGCCATTTGGCTGATGGTTATCCTGGTCGGTGCTGAAGGTTTGGCGGCGGCGCTGGGGCTTTTTAATCCGATAGTTTTTTACACTGGTCTTGGCTTTGGCAGCTTCCTGGTCTGGACCTGGATTCGCCAAGGGAAAGTTGGATTGAAGCCCGCCGACTGGACGAAAAGGCTGGACCGCTTGAGAAAATCCCGCTCTGTTGTTGCCGCGGGATTAAGCGGCGTGGTGTTGAACTGCCCGGTGGATACCGACCTTTGGCGCGACGTGATCGAGAGCCTTGCTCCCGTGGTGGATGCGGCGGTCATCTCCGTGCCTGAGAACACACCGCATGTGGAATGGGAACTGGCAACCTTAAGAGCCGCTCTCGGTGATGGCAAAATCATCGTACTTACAGACGCTGGCACTACCCCGGCTGTTGCCACGGAGATGCTCCAGGTGATCCAGGTACCGAAACCAGTTTCGTGGTGGCGTGACTATCGCGTGTCCTATTTCGGCCCGGCATGGGCCGGAGCTATGAAGACTGTGCTCAGAGCAATCGAGAATGAACGCCCAGTGCCAGAGGGCAATTAGAGCATCGGATAGACGAAATCCTTCCTTTCTGCTTCGACACGGGCAAATGGCGCACGTGAGGGGGCTTCTGTTTGGGTCGGCGACGGCGCGGCTGTGGAAGCGAAAGGCAGCTATCAGCTATTAAAGCGGTTCCAGAATTCGCGTGCCCTTTTTCAGGGCAACGACCGGCGGCATTTCTCCGAGGAAAGTACCGCTCGGAGGCAGCGGTTCCTCGGCGCGCCAACCTGGAACGTCTGTGGGTGAGAACTCGGCCCGTACGTTATGCGCATGAGGCCGTCGCGAACGAGTTTTGGCCGGAAATGGACGACATAACGCGCTGTCAGGCGTCGAGGCTCGCGGTATGGGAGCCGGGCGTTTGACGCTTTGGTAATAGCACTAGAATGCGGCTGAATAGGCCCGAAGTGCCCAAAAGGGGTATTTCCCATTCCGATACAAGAGTTTAGGTATAGATATGAAGGGGAAAGTATCCGAAGACGGCCCTGGGGGATATCTTCAGGTGATTCTGATGGGCCAAATCCAATCGCGTCGCGCCCTGATCGCCCGAGTCGTGGCCATCGGAATGGTGGTGGTCGGGATCGTGGTCGGCTTTCTGCTGGGCTACTCCCTGTCGCTCAACCAGGCCTCAACCTGGCTCGATGGGTACTTAAAGCTCAGGGTGGCACAGGACAACGCGTCCTTAGCAGAGGCGCGCAGCCTTCTGAATGTCCTGAAGGCTTCGCCCTACCCCTATTGCTCAGGAGCTGAAATAAGCTATTTTCGCGGGCTCATTTTCCACTCGGAATACGTAAAAGATGCGGGACGCATCAACAGCGGGAAAATCGTATGCTCTGCCGCTATGGGCCGTCCGGGCCAGCCGATCGGGCCATTCAAGTCGGAGAGGCAATGGAATGATGGCGCCATTGCCTACAGCTATTTAGCCCCGGAGCGGGGTTCCAGCGCGCAGAGGACAGCCCTGCAACTGGACAGTGTCTATGTGGTGGTGTTGGGTTCGAGCCTGCCTCCCAGTCCGGAGCCCATCGCGATGCAATTCTCCGCCACAACGCAGGACGCTGCCGGAAAGCAAGTAAACCCTGGTGCAAATGGAGCGTCCCAAAGCGATGAGCCGAATCGGACCGCAGACGGATCGGGCCGCGTGGGCGACACACTCTATGCGACGCGGTGTTCGACTCTTCACTTCAACTGCGTGACGGCTTCTACTACTGTTTCCGACGCATTGCATCGCGGAGCCAATCTGGTAGCAGCAAGCTCTGTCGCGGGAGGTCTGTTCGGCGTTTTGGGCGGAATGATGTTTTCGTTCTTATACGACCGCAGCCAGGAACTGAGCCAGCAGCTTCGCCGGGCCGTGCGACGCGACGAATTGAAGGTGGTCTATCAACCCATCGTCGATCTGCCCACCCGAACCATCGTGGGGGCAGAGGCGTTGGCGCGGTGGACCGATGAAGCAGGCAATGAGGTGGATCCGGATGTCTTTGTGGTGATGGCCGAAGCGCTCGGTATCGTGGGAGAGATCACTAAAACCGTATTGCATCGGTCGTTGCGCGATTTTGCAAAGACGTTCTACAACAATCCCACCTTTCGTCTAAGCGTGAACGTGGCTGCGGCGGACCTTGTCGATGCAAAGTTTCTACCCATGCTTAAGGAATCCCTGGATCGGGCACAGGTTAGGCCGGAGAACCTGGTGATTGAGATTACGGAAAGGTCGGCGGCCAACGGCGTCGTGGCCATGGAGACGATTCGCAGTCTGCGGAGCAGGGGGCACAGCATCCATATCGACGACTTTGGCACCGGCACCTCGAATCTGGACAAGCTGCTGTATCTGTTTGCCGACACCATCAAGATTGACAAGACCTTTACCAGGGTAATCGGCACGGAGTCGGTGGCCGCGGCCATTCTGCCGCAGATCCTGGCCATGGCCAAATCGCTCAATCTGGAAGTGGTTGTGGAAGGCGTTGAATCCGACCGCCAAGCCGATTATTTCTCCCGCGTCACGCAAAAAATCTACGGCCAGGGCTGGCTTTATGGACACCCAGTTACGGCCGAGGAATTCCAGATCCTGCTGCGCAAAGCGCCGGAACCAGTGCCTGTCACGCCGGAACACGAGGCCGCCTTCACGGCGAAGCCGGGAGCCCTGTATCTTATGGGCACCATCGTCGCATGACCACCGCGCATTCTCAAATCACTCCATTTATGGACGGTGCTTGAACGGGTGGATTCGAGCGGACGGTCGAGCCTCTATCATCGTCAATATGCGGTTCGACATTGTCACCATCTTTCCCGGGTTCTTTGAGAGCGTATTTGCGCAGGGGATCGTGCGCCGCGCGCAGACCGAGGGATTGGTCGAGATCCGGATGCACGATTTGCGCGAGTTTACGCACGACCGGCATCGCACGGTGGACGACCGCCCGTTTGGCGGCGGCGAGGGGATGGTGCTGAAGCCGGAGCCGCTGGCGGAGGCGCTGGAAAGTCTCGGCGTTGCGAAGAAGGCCGGAGACAAGGGAGCAAATGCAGGTCCTTCCACTTCGATCGCTCCCGCGATCTCAGCTCAGAATGACCGTTCTGTAAATCGGATGCGCGTGATCCTGCTGTCGGCGCAGGGGAGGGTCTTCACGCAGGCGGTGGCGCGGGAACTGGCTGGATTGGAGCGCGTCGTGCTTGTCTGCGGGCGGTATGAGGGTGTGGACGAGAGGATTAACGAGCTCTACTGCGACATGGAGCTTTCCATTGGCGACTATGTGTTGAGCGGAGGTGAGCCGGCGGCGGCGGTCGTGGTGGACGCAACCATGCGCCTGATTCCGGGCGTGCTGGGCAACGAGGCATCGGGTGAATTTGAAAGCTTTGGCGCGGCGGATGCGGAGATCGATGCGGATGTGGAAGGAGTTCCGCGGTCGCAGCATGGAGCGGGAGGGTTGCTGGACTATCCGCATTACACGCGGCCGGCGGAGTTTGGCGGACTTGAGACCCCGCAAGTCCTGATGAATGGCGATCACGCCCAGATCCGGCGCTGGCGCCGCGAACAGCAACTGAAGAAGACGCTGAGAAACCGGCCGGAGCTGCTGGAGCGGGCGGCGTTGAGCGCCGAGGATCGGCGGACGCTGGAAGCCCTGCAAGAACAGGGACCAGGGCCTACGAATTAAGGGCCTGCGAATTAAGGGCCTGCGAACGGCCGCTCCGAGAAAACCGACCGCTCCGGCGTCTAGAAAGGCACTCTCTGGGAAATCAAGCCGGGTGTATCCTGATTTCGCCTTCAATTTTCTTAAACCGGAGAGGCGGCAAACATGATTCGCAGAGGTAGTTTCTTCGCATGTCTATTGCTCGGCGCCGCGGTGGCCGCCATGGGGCAAACCCGCGACGAAAACTGGAATAAGTGCAAGGCCGACGATCCCGATACCAGCATCGCCGGTTGCACTGCGCTTATCCAGGCCGGTCAGGAATCTACGGTCGATTTGGCCAGCGCCTACTTCGACCGCGGCATCGCCTACCGTGACAAGAAGCAATACGACCTGGCTTTGCAGGATCTGGATCAAGCCCTGAAGTTGAAGCCGGACTTTGCCGGCGCGCTGAACACGCGGGGCAATGTCTACGCTGACAAGGGCGAGATTGACCGCGCCATGGCCGACTACGACGACGCGATCCGCATCGATCCCAACTACGCGCTGGCCTACTACAACCGCGGCAATGGCTGGGGCGACAAGAAAGAGTGGGACAAGGCCATCGCCGATTACGACGTGTACATACAGAAGGCGCCCACCGATCCCGATGGCTTTAACAACCGCGGCCACGCCTACATGGCGAAGGCCGACTACGACCACGCTCTGGCGGATTACCAGGCCGCGCTGCGCATCGATCCCAATCACGCATTGGCAACCTACAACACCGGCGTAGTGAATAGCGACAAGAAAGAGTACGCGGAGGCGGTGACCTGGTTTACGCGCTACATTGCGCTCCAGCCCAACGATCCTGACGGGTATGAAAGTCGCGGTAACGCCTACCGGCACCAGAGCCAGTACGATGAGGCGATCGGTGAATACAGCCATGCGTTGCGCGTGAAGACCGACTATCCGCTCGCCTATTACTATCTCGGCCTCACCTCCGGTCTCGAGGGTCAATACGATACCGCAATCACCACCATGGGAAAGTACATCGCAGATGGAGCCGAAAGATTCGGACGGATTCGCGGTGCGCGGCCTGGAGTACTACGAGAAGGGCCAGTACCCGCTGGCGATCTCGGACTTCGACAAGGCCCTGGAGCTTCAGCCCAACCGGCAGTACGCTTTTCTGGAGCGGGGAACCGCGCATCTTCTGGCCGGGCAGTCCAGCCAGGCAACGGCGGATTTCGAACTCGCCATCGGCGCCGATCCCACCACTTCCACGGCGGTTTACGCGGCATTGTGGCTGCATATGGCCAAGTGGCGGATGCATATGGCGGGTAACGAGGAACTGGAAGAGGTAGCGCAGAAGGCAAACCTGTCGTACTGGCCCGGGCCGGTGCTGAAGTACTACCTGGGGCAGATGACGGATGACGATCTGATGGCCGCGGCCGCCGATCCCGATCCGGAAACCCACGTGGGCCGGGCTTGCGAGGTGAATTTCTACGTTGGCGAGAATGCGCTGGCGCATCAAAAGCGCACCGCGGCGCTGGCGCGTTTCCGCGCCGTGCAAGGCAGCTGCATCAAGGACTACGTCGAGTACGGCGGGGCGCTGGTGGATCTAAAGCACGCCATGGGGGCTCCGGTGACGCCAGCAAAGACCGCGACTGCGCCGGCGAACCTCCAACATCTGGCGTCGGCTCCGGCAAAGGCTGCGACTGTGCCGATCAATCTGATAGCAGGACCTGTCGACGAGCACGATAACGGCAAAGAGACTGAGGCCAAATAGAAGAACCCGAGGACGATGGATGGACCGCGGGCTCACGCTGCCCGGAAGGCCGAATGCTGTGCGGAGACGCCAGGGCCAGTCATGTAACTGGCCCTGGCGTTCTCTGCTTCCGGGGAAGAAGTACGAGCAGGGGTAAACGCGCGCTAGCGGGTGACGTTGACGGTTAAGTTCAGATCGAGAGCTACTGGCTGGTTGTCAACGGTGCCGGGATGGAAGTGGAACTGGCTGACGGTTTCGATGACGCGTGCGTCAACAAACGGGCTGAATGACCTGACGACCTGGATGTTCTCGGGCTCGCCTTTCGCGTTGACGGTGAGGGAGAGCTGGACCTGGGCGTCCGCGGGGACGAGGTCGAAGGAGAAGCCGGCGGGGAGAGAGAGTACGGGAGAGCCGATGAGAACAGGTGCGATGACGCCGGTGCTGACGCGCACCGGGGTTGGGGCAGTAGCGTCGTCCACGGGCGTGCTGGCTTTTGCCACTGCGGGAAGGAACAGTGAGGGGAGCAGAAGACTGGCTACGAGTATACGGCGCATATGAAACCTCCATGGCGACGATAGTCACCGTCATTATTTTTATCCAAGAAACATACGATTGTCAAGAATAAAATAGAATTAACTGATTATTAAGGACTTAATTCTAAACAAACACTCGTTCTTGAATAAACAGTGAAATTTCAAGAGGGCTTGGCGCACAAGAAAGGCATGCGCGGGACTGCGGCCCAGCGAGATTGGGGACGGGGATCAGGCAGCGGATGGACGGGATGGAGCGGCGCGAAGGGCTACTTGAACGGCTGAACTGGAGCGGGCTGCGCGGCGTCGACCCGGCCCACGGCGATCGCGGCAACGTAATAGTTTTCGCCGCGGATGGGAGCACCGGCAAGGCGGCGCAGCATCGCCAGTTGGCCGGCGTGGGTGAGGGCGTCCGCAATGGGGCCCTGGAAGAGGCGCTCAATGGGCGCCTGAATGGGCGCATCGGAGGCGAGGTACTCGTCGAAGGCGCCGAGCAGTACGTAGAAGTGATTCTGCTCCGCACGCCATGGGTACGGCAGGTGGATTTCCCAGCGGTTCGTTCCCTGCGCCATGTGGAGCGACCATTGCAGCAGATCCCCCATGTGCGCCAAGATCTCCACGGGGCGGCGGCCCGCGCCGTCGAAGTCAGCGAAAGACTCGGGGGCATTCTCGATAACCCGGGCAGTGCGGTAAGCGAGCGTGGCCAAGGCATGGCGGAGCAGTTCGCGTTTTTCGTCCATGCGGAAAATATAGCGCAGACGGCGCGCATAGGGCTGAAAATTGCGATCCCCCTATACGTAACCACCCCACGGACGAAGACCTGACCGTGGGGACCCCGGTGAGCGCGTTTAGGATGGGGCAACCGGCGGATGAAAAATCGCTCAATGGGACGGCTGGAGATTGAGGGCAGAGAGATTAGGCGCAGCCGGGAATCTTTGGTAAACTGATTATTCTGCGTTTCTTCGCAGGAATCACTTAAGAAAGTCCATCGCAGGAAGAACCCATGTCCATCCATCCCGTAATGCAGCGCCTGGCTGACAAGCTGAAGCGCACCGATTTGCCGGAGTTTGTGCCCGGCGACCAGATTCGCGTGCAAGTGAAGATCAAAGAAGGCGATAAAGAGCGGTTGCAGGCCTTTGAGGGCCTGGTGATCGCCATCAACAAAGGGCCTCAGGGCACGTTTACCGTGCGCAAGATGAGCTTTGGGCAGGGAGTGGAACGCATCTTCCCCTTCAACTCCGGGGTCGTCGACAAAGTGGACCTTGTGCGCAGCTACAAAGTGCGGCGCGCCAAGCTGTTCTACCTGCGCGGATTGCGCGGTAAGGCTGCCCGCCTGAAGGAAGTGGATCGCGCGACCGGCAAAGTCCGGGCGTAGAGGCAGTTCTCAGTTCGCAGTGGTCCGTGCGAATCGAAAAGCTTTGATGAAGACAACAGCCCCGGCTCAGGCCGGGGTTTTTCTTTGCGGCAGGATTCGCAGTTCCGGTGTCCTCAAGTTCCGCACTCCCCGTCCTGCCGACACTCCTTATACACTCTCTCCATGCGAATTTCCCGACCGCTTCTCGCCTTTCTTGCGGTGGTCTTGTGTGCGGCCAGTGGCGTGGCGCAGCAGCCGCAGCATCTTTTCTTCCGCGTCACGCTGGGGCAGCAGTTCACCGCGCCAGCATCCGGCCGTATGCTCATCCTCCTGACGGCCGGCAGCGGTGCCGAGAAGATCGACGAGGACCCCTTCCATCCAACGTCGGTTTACATTGCGGCGAAAGAAGTGCCGTACCTCGCCCCAGGCGCATCGGTCGACGTAGACACCGACGACGTCGCCTATCCGGAAGGCTTTTCGTCGCTCAAGCCCGGCGACTACCAGGCGCAGGCATTGCTCGACGTGGGCCACACCTACGCCTACAACGGCCGCACGGTAGGCGACCTGGTGAGCGAAGTGCTTCCGCTTGCGGCGTACCATCCCGGCGCCGGACCCGAGCCTGAGTTGGTGCTGAACACTATCGTGGCCCCAGGCCCGCCGCCGCCGCTCGCGCCCGAGTTCGAGGCCCACGCGCACCTTGAGGATTTCACCAGCCCCGCGCTCAGCGCATTCTTCGGCCGGCCCGTGCACATGCGCGCCTGGGTGGTGCTGCCGCCCGACTACGACAAGCATGCCGAGGCGCACTACCCTACCGTGTACTGGACGCACGGATTCGGCGGCAACCTTGATTTCGCAGAAATGAACGGCGCATCGATCTACCGGCGCATGGAGCGGGACCTGATGCCGCCCATGATCTGGGTCATGCTCGACGAATCGTGGGCAACCGGCACGCACGAATTTGCCGACTCCGTGAATAACGGACCGTGGGGCACGGCGCTCACGACGGAGTTCATTCCGTATCTCGAAAAGAAATACCGGATGGACGCACGCCCGAGCGGACGATTTTTGCAAGGGCACTCCTCGGGTGGCTGGGCGACGCTACAGTTGCAGATCAATTACCCGGAGATTTTCGGCGGCACGTGGTCAACTTCGCCCGACCCGAGCGACTTTCACGACTTCACCGGCATTGATCTGTATGCGCCGCATGCCAACATGTATCACCGCGCCGACGGCACGCCGTATCCAATTGTCCGCGACCACGAAAAGGTATTGAGCACGACGGAGCAGTTTGCGCGAGACGAGACGGTGCAGGGCGCATATGGCGGGCAGTTTACGTCGTTTGACTGGGTGTTTTCGCCGCGCGGCAGCGATGGGCGGCCTTTGCCCATGTTCAACCGCACGACAGGCGACATTGACCCGGCGGTGGTGGCTTACTGGCGCGATCACTACGACCTGGCGCACATTGTAGCCACAACGTGGGCGCAGCGCGGACCGCTGCTGCGCAGCAAGATTCACGTGATTGTGGGCACAGCGGATACGTTTTATCTGGACGGCGCGGCGCACAAGCTGGATGCGGTGTTGCAGGGGCTCAATGCCGGAGCGCATTTCACCTACATTCCCGACCGCACGCATTTCGACCTGTACACGATGCAGGTCAACGGCAAAGAGGACCGTGGAGGCCTGCTCAACGTGATCGCGACCGAGATGTATGCCGTTTCGCGGCCGGGGAAGGCGTGGAAGACGGGCGCGCAGCCTGCTGCCCACTGAGGATAAGCGTTCGTCGAGTCCAGACAGTTTCTCATTGAGCAATTTCCGCTCATGGATGGGAACGCGACTACCGCTTCCGGATAAAATGCGTCAGGTCGAATTCGTGAACAGTGCTGATGGCGGCCGAGGCGCCGAATTTGATTCCGTATCCCCTTAAATTATTCCCCAGCGAAACGCTGCTCGCGGGCATATAGGCGTTGCTCAAGTAAGTCGAGGCTGCGAAGCCCATGAGCTTTCCGTAATTGGGCATCGCGGCGCCGCGATCACTGAAGGCAACCACCTGGCTGCGCAGAACCCACCACATCCGGGCGCGAATGGATCCTGAACCGAGGCGAAAGTAGCGCGGGTCCTGGTGAAAGGCTGCCGGCACAATGCCAAAGGCGAAGAGCGATTTCGTCGTAAAGCTGGCGGCGTTGTAGCCGACCCGCTTGCCGAACCCTCCCCACTCCTGCCCATAGGCCGGCCCGACGTTCGTCGCCTGGCCGATTCCCGCGATCGCGAGCGAATCGAATGGCAGCGCCGGCGTCAATGTATTGAGATAGGCGATCTCAAACTTCTGCCGTACGGATAGCCGGGGAATAGGCCGTTGCGCATTTTTCACCACTTCGTTGCTGGGGATTAGCGACCAGTAACGCCCATGCGGCAGTGGCACCGGAGGCAGCGCCGGATCGATATGCGTCTGCGCCTGCGAAATGCCTGGGAATAACCCCGCCAGCAATAGCACGCAAGACGTGGAAGGAGTGATCCGTAGGCGCCATGTTCGCATGACAGCTTAGATGCTTCCCCGGCGTGCTTAAGTGGCCGGCTGGTTTGGTGATAATCTGGCATTCCTGTCGATAGCTCTTGCCGGCTTCTGGAGGCCCTCGATGACGATTGCAGCCACGCCCGCGCCGCCTTACTTTGCCGTGATCTTCACTTCCCTGCGCACCGCGGGCGACAACGGCTACGGGAAGATGGCGGAAGCGATGGAAACGCTGGCCGCGAAGCAGCCCGGGTTTCTCGGCATCGAATCGGCGCGCGACGGGCTGGGGATCACGGTTTCCTATTGGGCGAGCCTCGACGCGATTGCGGCCTGGAAGGCGAATGCAACGCACCTGGTCGCGCAGCAACGTGGACGCGACACCTGGTATGAGGAATTCAAGGTGCGCATTTGCCGTGTGGAACGCGACTACGCCTTCGCACGCGGGTAAAGGATTGCAGCCGGCTTTTCCACTTGGCAGTTCCCTGCTCATTCTTATACTTTCAGCATGACCACGGCTCCAATCTGCGGGTATGCGCTGGAGAACGCCGCGCGGCGGCGTGGCGCACTGCGCATTGCCGGGCTGGACGAGGTGGGACGCGGGCCGATGTTCGGGCCGGTTGTCGCGGCCGCCGTCATTCTTCCAAAAGGCTGCCGCCTGCAAGGCCTGACGGACTCAAAACAACTGACGGAAAAGCAACGCAACGCATTCGACACGGCGATTCGCGCTTGCGCCGTGGCGTGGGCAGTTGCGGTAGTGGATGTGGAGACCATCGACCGCATCAACATCCGGCGAGCGTCGCTGCTGGCCATGCGCATTGCCGTGGAACGGTTGGCCGTCGCGCCTGATTTTTTGCTTCCCGACTATTTGCTCATTGACGGGCGCGACACCATCGACTGGCCCGGCCCGCAGCAGGCGGTGATTCAGGGCGACGCGCGAAGCATTTCGATTGCGGCGGCAAGCGTGCTGGCCAAAGTGCACCGCGACCAGTTGCTGGTGGAACTGGATGCGGTGTATCCCGGCTACGGGTTGGCGCGGCACAAGGGCTACTGCGTGGCGGAGCACCTGGAGGCGCTCCGGAGGCTGGGGCCGACGCCGCTTCACCGCAAGAGCTTCAGTCCGGTGGCGCAGAGAATGCTGTTTGAATAAAGCAGTAAGTCGGCAAGAAAGCGAGTCAGCAAGTCAACCCGACGACCCGGCCTTGGGAACCTGCGGTGAAATTCAGTTCCGCAAAAGTGATGCCTTGGCAGCCGCGCCGTAGGCGCAGTGTTTGTTAGCCCCGCGCTTTAGCGTGGGGATTCCGGCGATTCAATCGAATTAAGTCCCGTAGGGACGATGCCCGAAGGGATTTCAAGGCTAAAGCACTTGGCTAGCCCGTGGACCCAGTCTTGAGCGCGACGGCGGCGCGGGCTTTGCGGCGCTGCAGCCAGCTGGTGACCGGACGCGCCAGAAACAGCACTGCAATAACGAGGGTGATGGTGAGCGGCGTGATCACGCCGGTCTTTACCTGCCACCAATAGTGAATCACTCCACAAATAGCAGCGAAGTAAACGAGCTTGTGCAGACGATTCCAATTTTTGCCGCCGAGCTTGCGGATGGCCCATGTGGTGGACGTGAGCGCGAGCGGCAGCAGCAGCAGATACGCCGCGACGCCCATGGTGATGAAGCGGCGCTTGGCGACGTCGGCCAGCATGGCGTTCACGTCGAAGCCGGAATAGAGCGCCACGTAGGTGAGCATGTGCAGCGTGGCGTAGAAAAAGGCGAAGAGGCCGAAGAGGCGGCGGAACTTAATCAGCCAATTGACGCGCGGCGACAGGCGGCGCAGCGGCGTGATGGCGAGGGTGATAGCCAGTAGCCAGATCGTGGCTTTGCCGGTGGCAAAGGCGATGGCGGCCGAGGGATCGGGTCCGAGGTCGTTCGAGACCATGCCCCAGGCAAGACGGACTGCGACCGCAAGACACGCGATCCAGGTGAGCGTTTTGAGAGTAATGAGTGTCGTGCGTTTCATGGTTAGCGAGTCAGCAAGTTAGCGGGTTCTCTACCCCGCCCGAGCAAAGCTAGGACGAGGCACCCGGTTTCTTGTTCCCTTGGTCCCTTGTTCCCTGTTTTAGAAGTTCCTGCGCAGGTCCATTCCGTTGTACAAATATGCGACCTGATCTGTATAGCCGTTGAACATGAGCGTGGTGCGGCGCTGCTCGTAGAAAGGCAGGCCGATGCGGCGCTCGGTTTTCTGGCTCCAGCGCGGGTGATCGACGTTGGGGTTCACGTTGGAGTAGAAGCCGTATTCGTTGGGCGCCTGATCGTTCCAGGTGGTGGGCGGCTGCCTGTCAACGAAACGCACCGTCACGATGGACTTGGCGGATTTGAAACCGTATTTCCACGGCAGAACCACGCGCACGGGCGCGCCATCCTGGTTGGGTAGGGTTTCGCCGTAGAGGCCGAAGGTGAGCAGGGTGAGCGGGTTCATGGCCTCGTCCATGCGCAGGCCCTCAGAGTAGGGCCAGTTGATAGTGGCGTCTTCGTAGGTCCATTTCTCCACTTTGGTGTTGTAGTAGGAGAGGAACTGCACGTACTTGGCGCTGGGCAGCGGGTTGCACTGCTTGATGAACTCCGAGAGCGAGTAGCCGACCCAGGGAATGACCATGCTCCAGGCCTCGACGCAGCGATGGCGGTAAACGCGGTCTTCAAGCGGACGGAGCTTGAGCAGGTCGTCGATGTCGAAGGTGAGCGGCTTGGCGACTTTGCCCTCGACTTTCACGGTCCAGGGGCGGGTGGGCAGGCCGCCAGCGTTCTTGGCGGGGTCGCCCTTGTCGACGCCGAACTCGTAGAAGTTGTTGTAGTGGGTGATGTCGTCGTAGCTGGTGAGCTGCTCGCCGGTGGTGGTCAGCGGGCTTTTCACGGTCTGCAGCTTGGTGCCCGCGTCGACGGCGCGCGGCGCGATCCATTGATTGGCGCCGAGGGCCGCGGCGCCTGCTGCTGCGGCCGCGCCTTTCAGGAAGCGGCGGCGAGAGAGATAGCGGAAGTAATCGTCGCGGGAGGTAATTCCCGACGAAGGAATCTCGGATGGCTTGCCGATGAGCATGGATGACCTCGCTTGGGGAAGGCCTGTTTCATCTATTAGACACCGTACCGCGGCGGACGTTACAGAATTTGTGCGAAGCGGGTTTCTGAGATGCACACCTCAAGTACGCACGATAGAGAGGATTTGGATTGGGGCAAAACCGCCGGTGCGGGGATATAATTGCGCACACAACGGAGAAACATGGGGCCATTCGAAATCGGGTTTGCACTGAGGAGAGCGTCGTGACTGAACCTTCGATTGTCTACTGCGCGCATTGTGGAGCAGCGATAACCCTCCCGTCTAGCTTTTGCGGCGCTTGTGGGCAACCGCTGCAGAATGCAACCCCGCCTGCGCCCACGGCACAACCCCAGATTCCCCAACCCCAAAGTCCTCAACCGACGTATGGCTCTGTCCCCCAAAGCCCTGCCGTTCAGTGCCCGTTCTGCCATTCCCCTCAAGTGCAGGCTGGCAAGCGTGGCTGGAAGTGGTACGCCGGATATGTCGGAAGCGGCAATACGGTGTGGACTTGCCTGAGCTGTGGAAAGACGTTTTAGCCCTGCCTGAGAACGAAAGCTACAGAATCCGTGAGTTGGCTATTGGCTTTGAGGTTGGGACGCACCCGCAAACGGCCATTGGCGCAGGCGATGGGCGCGGAGCAGATAGAGGATGGTTCCGGAGACGGCAATTGCAGCGGCGACTGCGAGCTCTTTCACTGCGTGGACGCGATAAACGAGGAGAAATCCGAAGCCGGCCATGGCGAAGAGCGGCGGCAGCGGATAGAGCGGCATACGGAAGGGACGCGGGAGATCGGGCTTGCGCACGCGCAAATAGATGACCCCGAATTGCTGCAGGAAAAATTGCAGCAAAATGCGCGTAATGACGAGCAAGGTGATGACCTGAGTGAGCGAGAAGAAACAGAAGAAGGCGCCCACGACGCCTAGCGCCACAAGCGACCGGTGGGGAATGCCGTGCTTGGGATGCAGCGCGCCGAGAAAGCGGAAGTAGTTGCCGTCGCGGGCGGCGGCGTAGGGCACGCGCGAGTAGCCGAGTTGCAGCGAGAAGATGCTGGCGAAGGCGGTCCACACGATGAGCGCGGCGATGGTGTAGCCGGCCCAGGGACCGAAAGCCGAGCGCGCGATGTCGGCGACGAGTTGGAAGCGCAGCACAGCGGACCCGCCGGCATGCGATGCGGCGCCTTGCAGCGACGGCAGCACGGCCAGGTTCATCAAAACATACAACGCGGAAACAAAGAGTACGGAGAGCAGGATGGCGCGCGGGATGGTGCGCTCGGGACGGCGGACCTCGCCCGCGAGAAAGCAGATGTTGTAGTAGCCCCAGTAGCAGTAGGTGGCCAGAAGCGTCGCCTGGGCGAGACCGCCCAAAGCGCCAACACTCCCGAGCGCGGTAGAGAGCGCGGGCGCGGCAGGCATATGCCAGCCGCCGGTAGCCGCGGCGTGGGCGAATCCGGAGACGATGACGCCGGTGAGCGCGGCCATGACGCCGGCAAAGAGCACCCAGGCCATGCGCGCCACGGAGCTGATGTTGCGATAGAGCAGCACCGTGACCAGCAGGCAGGCTGCGGCGGCGGCAAAGTTCGCGTAGTGCAGCGCCGGCAGCACGGAGATGGGCGCGGCGTCGAGGCCGGGCCAAAAGACCGCGAGAAATCCAGAAAGACCGATGCATCCCGAAGCGATCGACAGCGGCGCAGTGAATCCAACCTGCCACACATAGAGAAAGCTCAACCAGTTGCCCGCGCCCTCGGGGCCGTAGATCTCGCGGAGGAATGCATACGAACCACCGGCGCGCGGGAAGGCCGCGCCGAGTTCGGCCCAGACCAGGCCGTCGGCGACGGCGATGGCTGCGCCGAGCATCCACGCCCAGACCGACAGCCGAAACCCCGCAGCGGCGATGACCAGCGGCAGCGTGATGAAGGGACCGACGCCGATCATCTCCAGCATGTTGAAGAGCACGGCGGAGCGAAGGCCGATGCGGCGCTGGAGCCCGCCCGAATCGCCCACGCCGGAATCGCTGGCGTGTGGCGCGTGTCCGGTGCGGTGGTCGGCGGAAGTTGAGGTGGATGGGAGCATGAGGCGGCCGGTATCCAGCTTACTAGGGCAAAGCGATAGGCACAGCGAAAAGCCCATTGATATGTATTGACGAGGGCGCGTGCGTTCTAGGAGACTGAGTGCTACCGTACACGTGTGCATTAGGAGTTTCGGGCCATGGTGGAGAAGGACGGAGGCAAGTCGGCGGGAGTTCCGCATGCGGGCATGAAGCGCGTGCTACGGCAACCTTCGCGGCAGCCTTCCATTAAGGACATTGCGCGGCTGGCGCGGGTTTCGCACCCCACGGTTTCGCGCGCCTTACAGAACAGTCCCCTGGTGAACGCGGAAACCGCGGCGAAGATACGCAAGATCGCCGAAGACTCCGGCTATCGCGCCAGCGCGGTGGCGCGCGGCCTGGTGACGCGGCGGACGCGGACCATTGGCCTCGTGGTGACCACAGTCGACGATCCCTTTGCCAGCGAAGTGGCATGCGGCATTGAGGAGATCGCCAACGATCACGGGTACGCGGTGTTCCTGGCCAATTCGCACGCCGACCCGGAGCGCGAGCGCAAAGTGGTGCAGGAGTTTGCCGAGCGGCGCGTGGACGGAATCGTTGTCACGTCGTCGCGGGTGGGCGCGTTGTATATGCCGCTGCTCAAGGAGCTCGGCGTTCCCATTGTGCTGGTGAACGACCAGGCTTCCGGCGAGTTTGTGCACTCGGTGATGATCGCGAACCAGGAAGGAACGCGCGCGGCAACGGAGCACCTGATCGCGTTGGGACATCGGCGGATTGCGTATCTCGGCGATCGCGGCGGATACCAATCGGATGCGGAGCGGCTCGCGGGTTACAAAGAGGCCCTGGCGAAAGCTGGAATCGGCTTTGCGCCGGAGCTGGCGGTCGAGGGCGACAGCAGGCCGGAAGCGGCGAGCAAGGCGATGGAGGGGCTGCTGCAGTTGAAACATCCGCCGACCGCGGTCGTTTGCTACAACGACATGACGGCGCTGGGCGCGATGCGGGCGATCCGCGCGCGCGGGCTCAAGGTGCCCGAGGATGTTTCGGTGACGGGATTCGACGATTTGTTTTTTGCCGCGTATCTGACGCCGACGCTGACCACGGTGCGGCAGCCCATGCGGCGCATGGGACAGTTGGCGATGGAGAATTTGTTCAAGCTGATGTCGGGCCAGGAGTCGGTGGTGCAGGTGAAAGTGGAGGCGGAATTGATTGTAAGAGGATCAACGGGAAAAGCGTCGAAGCGGGACGGGCACCATGCCCCTTCCGGAGGGACGCATGTCTGACGCCCCTGTAAGAAACGGAACGCCGCCGCCGCTGACGCCGCTGCGCGTCTTCTGCGCGGAGACGCCGATTCTCCCCGCCATTCGCAAGCCGGAGCTTGTGGAGCTTGCCATCGCCTCGCGCAGCCGGCTCATTTATCTGCTCACCGGCGATCCGGATACCATCGAGCCCATGATCCAGAAGATCACCGCCGCGGGCAAGGTGCCCATCGTCAATCTCGACCTGCTCAACGGCTTCTCGCGCGACAAGTACGCGGTCAATTACCTCAAGCGCGTGGGAGCGGGCGGCATCATCTCCACGCACCTTGACCCGCTGCGCCACGCGCTGGCCATCGGGCTCTACGGCATCCAGCGCACCTTTCTCCTCGATAGCGGCGCCATGGATACCATCTCGAATCAGCTGCGCAACACGCCCGTGCACGCGCTGGAGATTCTGCCCGCGCTGGTCGCGCCCAAGATGCTGGACCGCGTGCGCGCCATCAACCCCGACCTGCCGGTGGTGGGCGGCGGACTGATCTCCAACATGAAGGAAGTCGAGTCGCTGCTCGAGCAGGGACTGAGCGCCGTGTCCACCAGCCATCCGGATATGTGGATCAAGTAAGACAGTGGTCAGTGGTCAGAGTGCCGGTGGCTGCAGGCCCGGCTGCGGCGGGTGTTTATCTTTCTGTACCCCCGCCCCACCCCTCCCCCCTACTTTTGGCCTAAAGTACTCACAGGAAATGGTTTACGGGGTGGGGGATCTCCGTATCTTCGTGATTCTAAAAGAGAGGCTTCCGGAAAGGCCTCATTTCAAACAACTTAACTGGCGGAGGCCCGTGGATCGTGAATCGTGTTTCTCGGGCTACAGCCCCTGGTCCCTCAGTCCCTGGCCCCTTGGTCCCTGTCTTTCTGTTTTCATTGTGCGCCGGGAGAGGGAAATTATCTGCAAAACGGCGAGGGAAAATTTTGAGGCGGGGCCGGCTGCGCGAGGGCTTGACGGCTGTGCGGCAATGCCGCATAATGCTCGGGTGAGCATTCCCATGCTGACGATCGTTGAGACCAGCGCCTTTGCTCGCAGGGCAGAGAAGCTGCTTTCGGTCGAGGAGCATGAGGACCTGATCTTCTACCTTGCTCTCCATCCGCAGTCGGGGGATGAGATTTCGGGCACCGGAGGAGTGCGCAAGGTGCGATTCGCGGCGCGGGGTAAGGGGAAGTCCGGCGGAGTGCGGGTAATTTACTACTTCTTCGACGAGGAGAATCCGCTCTACGCGATCTTTCTTTACGGCAAGAATGAGCAGGCAAACCTTACGCCGAAACAAAAGCGAGAGGTTTCAGCATTTGCTGCCACGCTGAAGGCGGCAGCAAAGGTGCGCAGGATCAAAGCATGAAAAGGATCAAACCATGAAGCGGAAGAATGTTGCAGACGAACTTGTCGCAGCCATGCGCGAGGCGGCCGCCATCGCCAAGGGCGAGGCCAAGCCCGCCGCTGTTCACCAGTTTCCGCTGCCGCTGGAGGTGGATGTGCGCGCGGTACGGGCAGCCACCGGCCTGAGCCGCGCGGAGTTTGCGCGCCGCTTCGCCCTCGACCCGCGCGCCTTGCAGGATTGGGAGCAAGGGCGGCGGCGTCCGGATCGCGCGGCGCGAGCTTATCTGACGGTAATTTCCCGGCATCCGGAGGCGGTCGTGGAGGCGCTGGCCTGCTGAAGCGTTGAATCCCCGGTCCCCAAAGGCGAGGGACCGGGGGCACCCTCATCCTGACTTAGAGAGCTTGCCGGGATCGGGGCCACCCGCCCTTTGGATTAGGCATATTGTGAGCAAATATCTTTTAGAAAGGCACGCGTGTCTCGCTTCAGTAGGCGCCCGTGACTTTTCAGGATTGGTGGAATGTACTCTCGCGCGCACAGATTTGCATGGTGAACCTGGTTGTTCGCGGCTGCGCGTTCCAGAAGTGTTCTAATCTGTGGGTCGCTCATTCGGGGGACGAGTGGGATAATTTTTCCGAACAGGGCTTCCGCGCTCCGGAAGGTCCCTGCTCTCGCGAGTTGATCAGTGAGGATTTTAATGGCTAGCGTGAAATCATGCTTCACAAATGCCGGCATCACAGCATCAACTGAAATCTCGTCGGCATCCACCCTTACCGATTGAACGTGAGAGATAAAACCTTTGGGCTTAGTGCCGTCTAGGGACAACGGTATGATTGCGATTCCTGAGCGAAATGCTGCTGCGCCCGACTCCTGCACGCACCACGCGGATTTCATATAGCTCTTGCTGAGAAGGCAAACGAAGATATCGACCTTCGCAATCTCTTCAATGATCTTCAGCCTCCATTCCTCTGAGACCGTGATGTCTTCATGTGCAAGGAACGACTTGATTCCAACTTGGTCGAAAACATGCTTAAGCCGAGCGGCTGCCTTCTTGTCTGCAGTTTGGTAGCTGAGGAACGCGTAAGACGCCACGTATCTTCCTCCAAGGCGGTTGTTCGCATAATTATATCGGCCCAATTGTGTGGGTATCGATATGCTGAACTGCGTTCAGAATTCGCGGTCCAAACCGCTGCTGTCGGTTTCCGGCCCAGTCGGCATTTACGACGACCGATTTATCCCACCCTACAATTTGCCGACCTGTGTTCAGATTAATCATGCGAGATTGCTGGGCGAACTGTCTCGGTGATTGTGGCGGAGGTATTAGTCGCGAGCATTATGTCTCCGAATGTGTGTTCCCAAGCCAGTCGATCTTCGTGCAGGGGCTGGATTTTTGTCTCGACGGCCCCAAGAGGCTGCGAAGCGAATCGTTGACAGCGAAAATCCTCTGCGTCGATCACAACGGCCTCCTCGGGAGAACGGTAGATTGGGTTGCAGGAAATGCTTTCGGGGCACTCCGCAGTTTTACAGCGTTGCGAAATGAGCGAAGCGAATTGCCTCAACTCAATTGGGTGCCTCAGGTCTTCAACATTGACGCACGTGGGCTGGAGACATGGTGTCTCAAGACCATGCTCAATTTCAGCTTTGGACGGCAAACCATCATCGGGGCTGGTTCGCATAATGCGGGCACGGTTCCTGACGAGTTGGTGAGGATTGCGTTCGGATTAGAAGAGTTCACTGATGGAAGGGGCCTATATATTGCCTATCGCGAGAATGAGACTTTCACCCTCGAAGATCGATTCCATTACACGGCTAAGGCGCGCGGGTCGAACCTAATAATGGGCTACTTTGCCCTTCATGGTTTTCGCTTCTATATCAACCTTGAGCGCACGGCCAGAAAGTATGAACGCATTGAGGGCTCTGATGTTTTCTACCGCGAGGCGCACTTCGTAGATCCGGTCGAAACTGTTCGCGTAGGGCCCGTTGCTAATATCGAATCCCTGATGCGCGCTGAGCGCGCAAAGCGCATGTTCCGCCAAAAGATTTCGATCGTTTGGCCAAGAACCTCTCCAAGGTCCTGAGAAGTCTACTTACCGCCTGCGAAGTCCCACGCCGCCGGTTCGCTTTCTTGTTTTCACGTGTGGAGTTCCGGAAGTTCGTTCGATGAGGGCGGGGGGAAAGGCAGGTAGCGAGGGAGCAAGGGAACGAGAAAGCGGGAATCAAGGGAGCGAGATTTGGGCGCGGCTGCGCCGCGTACTTTGTTTTTCGGAACTGGGCGGGCGGATTGCGGATGTCGGGGATGAATCCCCGACCTACCGGCCGAGCCCTGATACACGACGAAAGGCAAATGCGGGTCCTTCGACTCGCTCTGGCGCATGAAATGCGCCAAAGCTCGCTCAGGATGACATCCTATTTTTGTTGCTCAGGATGACATCCGATTTTTATTGCTGAGCATGACATCCTATTTTTGTTGCTCAGGATGACAGGCGATTTTCATTGCTCAGGATGACATCCGATTCTTATTGCTCGGGATTACAGGTGAGGGGTGGGAAGCCGAAACGCGGCTTTGCCGCGTGCTTTGTTTTTCGGAAAATGGGTGGGCCGGGGTCCCCGGGCTTGCACCTCCACCCCACGGACGAAGACCTGTCCGCGGGGGGCCCCGGACCTGGGGCTATCGTTTGACGCCCGCTTCGCGGGCTGGATGGTGGGGCCTGGACGCGGCTTCGCCGCGTGCTTTGTTTTTCGGAACTGGGCGATTTGGAATTCGTGGGGCTGAAGCCCCCCGCTCCCTCCGTTTGACGGTTGTGGTGGCTGGCGGCGTGGACGCCGCCGGTACAACCGGGCTCCCCCAGGCTTGCGCCTGGGGCTATCGTTTGAGGCCCGCTACGCGGGCTGGATGGTGGGGCGTGGGCGCGGCTTCGCCGCGTGTTTTGTTTTTCGGAACTGGGCGGGGTGCGGCTGTCGGGGATGAATCCCCGACCTACCGGCTTCCCCGCTTACTTTTTCACCACTTCAACGCGCCGGTTCTGCGAGCGGCCAAGCTCGGTGTCGTTGCTGCTGACCGGATGGCTCGAGCCAAATCCCTGGGTTGTGAGCCTGCCCGCATCCACGCCCGCGGCCGCCAGGTATGCTTTCACCGAGAGTGCGCGCTTCTCTGAGAGGGCCAGGTTATGCGCGTCTCCGCCCACATTGTCTGTATATCCTTCGATGCCGAAGTTCCACGTGGGCTGGGTGCGAGCCGCGGCAATCAGAGAATCCAAAGTCGGCTTGGATTCGGCTTTCAGGTGGTCGGAGTCGGTGTCGAAGAGAATCCCGTAAAGACGCGCACGCCCTTCGGCCTGCAACTGCTCCACCACGCCGTTCCCACTGCCGGGCTTCCAATACGGGCACGAGCCAACATCCTTCGAAACGCGCTTGCCGAGCCACCCGCCTGAGGGCGCGCCATTGTTGCCTTCAGCCCACCAGTACCCGGTAAAGGCCTGCCCATCGTCAGAGAAGATCAGCATGGCCGGCCCGCCATGTCGAGGCCCCGGAATGTCACCTTCAGTCCACGTGAACCGCAGCACCCTGCCTTCAAATCCGCCGTTCTCGATGAGGCCGTTGTTGTATTCATAACAACCGTTCACAGCCGCGCCGGTTTGCTGCATGTGGAAGTTTCCATATGAGGAAGAGAACATGCCGGAGTTATCGGACAGCGGCCGCTTCTCCAGGGGCTTGCCGTAGGCGAAGACATCCATGATCTCCATGTACTGCGCATCGCCCCAGTTGTTGAGAACGGTGAGCCGGAGATAGCGCCCGGTGGCCGGCGTCTTCAGCACGAACTTCTGGTGGTCCCTGGTCTGCGCCAAAGACGGCGTCGCGATTACGGTGAACCCTCCGTCTTGGCGATCGGAGATCTCGACCTTCACATCTTTGGCCCCGCGCCCGGGATTCTCCACCTGGGCGGTGTCGAAGACCAGGCTGGTGATTGCGCTCCTATCCGCCATCTCGATAACGAAGACCTTGGGCGTCAGGTCACCTGATTGGGTGGCCCAGCCTGTGCTGGGCAACTCATCCAGCAGAGATTCGGGCGACCAGTTGCCGGTATCGGAATAGGAGGGCGGCGCCTGCACAACCAGCGCGCCCGCGCCCCATGAAAGCAGGTTCGGCTCAGCCGGACTGCCGGTGGATTGGGCGGAAACCCTGGTCAACAGCAGAAGGATCGCGAAGAGCATCGCAATCCAAGTGGAAGTCCTGGCTATTCTCATCGAGTCCTCGCGAGGCACCGAGTTTATTGCACAGGACCGCCCCGGTCAAGATGCATTTTGCGCTTTTGGAGCTGCGCGAAGAAGCAGCGATTTCCGGGATGGCCCGTCTTTTTCACTCGGTGTCGGGATTGGGGAGGATTACGTCTCGGACGATGGCGTTCATTTCGGCTACGGCGGCGATGAACTGGCGGAGGGTGCGGCGGGTGCTGCCGAAGGTGTCGAACTCGGCGGGCGTGAGGCCGTTCTCATTCTAGGCGCGGGCGAAGTCAGGGAACTTGTCGAGGAGCGTGGAGACGATGAGCGGATCGACGGGATCATTGATGCGAGTCGACGACTTCGATGTCGCTCTGGTTGTAGCGCTTTTGCCAGACGCAGGGCGGCGAGATGACGACGTCGCCGCCGATGAATTCGCTCCAGTGCATGTGATTGCGAAAGGCCGCGGAGAGCAGGCGCAGGCGATAGCCGCGGGCTTGATAAATCTGGTAAGCCTTCTTGAAGACGGCGACGCCGGCCCACTCGAGATAGCCGGGATCGACGGAGAGATTGTGCTTGTCGTGGAGGACTTTGAGCCAGTCGTCGAGGCGGCCGACCATGAGCGTGCAGACCGGGCCCATGGTGGAAATGTCGAGGCCCTCGGCTTCGCGGCGCTTGAGGCCGCGCTCGACAGCTTCAGCGACGGCGATGGCCTGCGGCAGCGTGAAGCTGACTGTCGCGTTGATGCTGATGCCGCGATACGTGGCCTCTTCCATGGCGGCGAGGCCGGCGTGCGTGGCGGCGATTTTGACGATCATGTTGGGCGCGAGTTGGCTGAAGTGGATGGCCTGTTCGAGCATGGCCGCGCTGTTGCGATAGTTGCGCGGGTCGGTCTGGATGGAGAGGCGGCCGTTGCGGCCTTTTTCGCGCTCGAAGATGGGCAGGAGCAGGCGCGCGGCCTTGGCCGAGATCTCTTCGACGATGCGCCAGGCGAGACCGTCCTCGGTGAGTGTGGGCTCGGCGGCGGCGAGCTCGAGGATGCGCGGCTTCCAGACGGGGAGCTCTTGCTTGAGGACGCTGACGGCGATGGACGGATTGCAGGTGGCGCCGACCGCGCCGTGCGCGATGGAGTAGGTGAGCTCTTCAACGGAGGCCGAGTCGTTCCAGAGGCAGGTGGGGGTGGTCTGCGTCATTTTGTGGAGCGGGCTTTTGAACTGGAGCGAGGGGGTAACGGGAGCCATGATTCCTCCGGCGAGTGCAAACGTGTGCATAGAAACCGTAGCACTGGGAATTGGCGGGGGTCAAGAAGTACTGGGAACAAGTGAGCTAGGGAGCGAGGGAGCAAGGGAGCGGGACGGGTTGAGGCTTGTGGTTTCCCACATCTCAGAAGCGAGATCTCCACCCCACGGACTTGGACCTGTCCCCGGGGACCCCGGGTCTGGGGCACCCCTTTTGTGCTGGGTTGAGCGGGGTGGGTTGAAGACCTCGCCGGGGTCAAGATGGACGCGGCGGGTGACGGTGCCTGGTGCGCGAGCGGGATGCTATGATTTGCATTCTGCTAAGGAGCAGAAACAATGCGCTGGGCTGGGTGAGTAACTTGTTGTGGCAATGTGACTTTTGTTTCCACAAGATGCAGGCAAAAGACTGGTTACCGAAGAGACCGGTATTTCTGTTGACAGGAGGACTGACCACGTAGATGATAGAAGAAGTGCACACGTGTGCAACTTTGCTTGTCTTTTCGCCCGGCACGGGCCCCCGTTGAATTTGCCGGCGTTTTGCGTAAGCTTCCCCCCCAGGAGAGATGATGAATGACTTGCTTGTCCGGCCCGAGAAGTTCCGCGACCGGATTGATACTTTCGGATACGAATATTTGTCGTTTGAGACACAGAAACTGGAAGCCGGCCAGAAATACAGCGGCGAAACAGCCAACCGCGAACTGGCCATTGTGGTGCTGGGCGGGGTTTGTTCGGTAACGAGTTCGCGGGGCGAGTGGCATGGATTCGGGCAGCGCGCCACGGTCTTTGATGGGCTGCCTTATACGCTTTACCTGCCCGTCCGCACGCGTTTCACGGTGAGCGCCGATGCGGCCTGCGACCTGGCGTTTTGCTATGCGAAGGCCGAGGACGAGTACCCGGCGCGGCTGGTGACGCCGGCGCATGTGGGCATTGAGATTCGCGGCGGCGGAAATGCGACGCGGCAGATCAATTCCATGCTGCCGCCGGAGTTTCTGGCGCACCGGTTGATGGTGGTGGAGGTGTACACGCCGGCCGGGAATTGGTCGAGCTTTCCTCCGCACAAACACGACGTGCACAACCCGCCGGGCGAAGTGGATTTGGAAGAGATTTACTACTACCGGATTCAGCGGCCGGAGGGATATGCGGTGCAGAAGGTGTATACCGCGGACGGGCGCATCGATGAAACCATGACGGTGCGCAACGGCGAACTGGTGCTGGTGCCGGAGGGTTATCATCCGGTGGTGGCCGCGCACGGGTATAACGTCTACTATCTGAACGCGCTCGCGGGATCGGCGCGCTCGCTGGCCGCTTCAGACGATCCCAACTACGCGTGGGTGCGCGGCGGCTGGAAGGAAAAAGATCCGCGGTTGCCGATGGTGAAAAGATAGGGACTGGGGACGCGTGGATCGTGGTTCGTGAATTGTGGCACTTGAAGAAGTGAAAAGGTGAAGAAGTGAAGATGTAAGAAAGCAGTCGCGGGGTCGGGGAGAGCAAGCATGAAGACGCGGCGTATGACGATGGCCCAGGCACTCATCCAGTTCCTGAAGCAGCAGTATGTGGAGCGGGATGGGCACGAGCATGCATTCTTCGCGGGCATGCTGGGAATTTTTGGGCATGGCAACGTGGCAGGGATCGGGCAGGCGTTGCAGCAGAATCCCGATTTCCCGTATATCCTGGTGCGCAACGAGCAGGCGGGCGTGCACATGGCCGCGGGATTTGCCAAGGCGAGCAACCGGCTGCGGACCTTTGCCTGCACGTCATCGATCGGGCCGGGCGCGACGAATATGATTACGGGCGCGGCTCTGGCGACCATTAACCGGCTGCCGGTGCTGCTGCTGCCGGGCGATATTTTTGCGCGGCGCAACGTGGCGCCGGTGCTGCAGCAGATTGAGTCGCCGACAACGCAGGACACGGGCGTGAACGACTGCTTCAAGCCGGTATCGCGCTACTGGGACCGCATTTACAGACCTGAACAACTGATCACGGCGCTGCCTGAGGCAATGCGCGTGCTCACGTCTCCTTCAGACTGCGGCGCAGTGACGCTGGCCTTGCCGCAGGATGTGCAGACCGAAGCCTACGACTATCCGGAAGAACTTTTTGAAAAGCGCGTGTGGCTGATCCGGCGCGGACAGCCGGACCGCGTGTCGCTGGAGCGTGCGGTGGCGGCCATCCGCGGCGCACAAAGGCCGCTGATTGTGGCCGGCGGCGGCGTGCTGATGAGCGAGGCGTCGCAGGCGCTGAATGATTTTGCGACAAAGACCGGAATTCCCGTGGCGGAGACACAGGCGGGCAAGGGATCGCTTGCGTGGGATCATGCGCAGGAGGTGGGCGCGATCGGAGCCACGGGCACGCTGGCCGCGAACCGCCTGGCGAATTCGGCCGATCTGGTGATCGGCATTGGCACGCGCTACTCCGATTTCACTTCGGCCTCGATGACGGCGTTTCAGAATCCTTCGGTGCGGTTTGTGAATATCAACACTGCGGAATTCGACGCATATAAAGTGGGCGCGATTCCCGTGGTTGCCGATGCGCGCGTGGCGCTGGAACAACTGGACACAGCGCTCGCGGGTCACACGGTGAGCGCGAAATACGCGACGGAGATTGCGGAGCTGCGGCAGCAGTGGGACGCGGAAGTCGATAGGCTCTTCCATCTGAAAAGTCAAGATTCGAACGGCGGGGGCAAACCCGCGCAGAGCGAAGTGATCGGCGCGATGTGGGAGGCAGCGGGCGAGCGCGACGTGCTGCTATCGGCCGCGGGCAGCCATCCCGGCGACCTGCACAAGCTGTGGCGCACGCGCACGCCGAATGGCTATCACATGGAATACGGCTACTCGTGCATGGGCTACGAGATACCCGGCGCGATGGGCGCCAAGTTGGCTGACCCCAGCCGCGAGGTCTACGTCTTCCTGGGCGACGGCACGTACCTGATGATGCCTACGGAGATCGTGACGTCAGTGCAGGAGGGAATTAAGATCATCATCGTGCTGGTGGACAATCACGGGTTCGCCAGCATCGGCAGCCTGAGCCGCTCGCTGGGGCAGGGCGGGTTCGGAACGCGATATCGCGCGCGCGGCGAAGCTAGTAAACAACTGGACGGCGATTTGCTGAAGGTGGACTTTGCAGCCAACGCACGCAGCCTGGGCGCATACGCGTTGAAAGCTGATACGCTGGATGATCTGAAGCGAGCCCTCAAGGAAGCGAAGACGCTGGACCGCACCACGGTGATCGTGGTGGAAACAGATGTGTCGACCGGCGTGCCGGGATACGAGTCCTGGTGGGATGTTGCGGTGGCGGAAGTTTCGGAATTGGAGAGCGTGCGCGAGGCGAGGGCACGCTATGAAGAAGCGCGCATGCGCGAACGTCATCATCTGTAAGGAGAAACAAGATGGAGCGGTTGCAGAATTTTGTTGATGGAGGATGGCGCGCGTCGAGCGCGAAGGATGCGCTGAATGTGATCGATCCCGCATCGGCCAAGGTGCTGGCGGAGGTTCCGCTTTCGCCGGCGACGGACGTGAATGCCGCGGTGGAAGTGGCGGAGCGGGCGTTCGTCGAGTGGCGGCGGACGCCGGTGGTGGACCGCATTCAGCCACTGTACAGGCTGAAGACGCTGCTGGAGCAACATCGCGAAGAATTGGCGCTCTCCATTACCAACGAGTGCGGCAAAACGCTGGTGGAGAGCCGAGCCGAGATCCTGCGCGCCGTGGAAAACGTGGAGACGGCGTGCGCCATGCCGATCATGATGCAGGGCACGAATTGCGAAGACATCGCGCGCGGCATCGACGAGCACATGATCCGGCAGCCGCTGGGCGTGGTGGCGGCGATTGTGCCCTTCAATTTCCCGGGCATGATTGCGTTCTGGTTTTTCCCCTACGCGGTAGCGGCGGGCAACTGCTTTTTGCTCAAGCCGTCGGAGCGTGTGCCGATCACGTCGCAGAAACTGTTCGAACTGATTCAGGCGGCGGGGTTCCCGCCGGGCGTGATGCAACTGGTGAACGGCGGACGCGACGCGGTGAACGCGATCTTGGATCATCCGGGCATCAAGGCGGTGAGCTTTGTGGGATCGACGCCGACGGCGAAGTACGTTTACAGCCGTGCGGCGGCCAACGGCAAGCGCGCGCAGTGCCAGGGCGGAGCGAAAAACCCGGTGGTGGTGATGCCGGATGCGGACATGGAGATGACGACGCGGATTCTCGCTGATTCCGCGTTTGGCTGCGCGGGGCAGCGCTGCCTAGCAGCGTCGGTAGCGATTACCGTGGGCGACGCGCGCACATTTACGGATCGGATTGTGGCTGCGGCCAAGAGCCGCAAGACGGGTTACGGCGCATTGCCGGATGTGGAAATGGGCCCGGTGATTTCAGCCGAAAGCAAGATGCGGATCGAAGGGCTGATCGCCAAGGGCGAACAGGCTGGCGCGCGCGTGGTGGCGGATGGGCGCGGCAAAAAAGTGGACGGCTACGAGGATGGGTACTTTGTGCTGCCCACGGTGCTGGACGATGTGCCGCCTGATTCCGAGACGGCGCGGACGGAGATCTTCGGACCGGTGCTGAGCCTGATCCACGCGCAGACCATCGAAGAAGCCATTGCGCTTGTGAACGGACGCAGTTACGGCAACATGGCCTGCATTTTTACCACCGACGGAGCCAATGCACGACGCTTCCGCTACGAGGTGCAAGCGGGCAATGTGGGCATCAACGTGGGCGTGGCCGCGCCGATGTCAACCTTCCCGTTCAGCGGGTGGGGCGAAAGCTTTTTCGGCGATCTGCATGCGCAGGCGCACCACGCAGTGGAGTTCTTTACCCAAACCAAGGTCGTTGTGGAGCGGTGGCCGAAGGAGTGGAGCCGGAAGTTCTAAAAGACAGCTACTAGCCACTAGCTTCTAGCTATTAGCTTTTTATCTTGTATGCACACGTGTAAATCGTCAACCGTGAAGTAAAGAACTGAGACTGAAAATCCGCGGGAAGCAAGGAGACGATATGAAAGAGCTGCTGGTTGGCAATGCACCCTGTTCGTGGGGCACGCTGGAGCACCAGGACCAGAGTCAGGCGATTCCATCGGCCCAAATGCTCGACGAGCTGGTGGCGACGGGCTACACCGGAACGGAGTTGGGCGACTGGGGCTACATGCCCACTGACCCGGTGCGGTTGAGCGAGGAACTGACGAAGCGGAACAACGTGGTAATGCTGGGCGCGTTCGTGCCGGTGGAGTTGAAGAATCCGCTGGCTCACGCGGAGGGCACGGCAAGGGCCGTGAAGACGGCGCGGCTGATTGCGGCAGTGGCCACAACGCCAGCGCCGTTTCTGGTGCTGGCCGACGACAACGGGACCGATGCGCGACGCACCAAGCTCGCCGGGCGCGTGCCCACGAGCGCGGGACTGAACAAGGACGAGTGGAAGACCTTTGCCGGCGGCGCCGATAGGATTGCGCACGCGGTGTTTGACGAGACCGGGCTGCGCACGGTGTTTCATCATCACTGCGCCGGCTACGTGGAGACGCCAGATGAAATTGCGACGCTGCTCGACGGAACCAATCCGGAGCGGCTGGGACTAGTGTTCGACGCCGGCCATTATGTGCACGGAACCGGCCGCGAGGACATCGACCTTGTCGCGGCTCTCGAGCGTTTCAAGGAACGCATCTGGTACATCCATTTGAAAGATATCGATCCCAAGGTGGCGCGCCGCTCCCGCGAGGAAGAGTGGGACTACTTCACGGGCATGCGGCACGGAGTGTACTGTGAACTGGGCAAAGGATGTGTGGACTTCCCTGCCCTGTTACGCTGGCTCGCCCGCCGCGACTACAAGGGATACGTGCTGGTGGAGCAGGATATTCTTCCGGGAATGGGCACGCCGAAGGAAAGTGCGGCGCGGAACCGGGAGTATATTCGTTCGATTGAAGCAAATTTTGTTCAAGAACAGCTTCTGGCTTCTAGCTCCTAGCCTCCAGTTTTTTCGTGGGGAAGCGGGAGGCGACGTTCACTTAGAACTTGAACGCGAAGCTTGGCAATGATTCGGCGAATCTGTGCGGGCGTGGTCGCCCACACGACAGCCGGTCTGGAGACCGGCGCTACTTTTTTCGGGGGAGATCATGAGCGGGAAGAAACTTCATTTCGGAATTATTGGAGCGGGACGGATCGGGCGGGTTCATGCAGAGTCGCTTGCCTTCCGCATGCCGGAGGCGGAGATTGTGTCCGTTTTCGATGTGAAACGCGAAGCCGCCGAGGCACTGGCGGCGCATTGCGGCATTCCCAACGTGGCGACTTCGGTGGATGAGATTCTTGGCGACAAGCGCATCGAGGCAGTAGCGATCTGCTCGTCAACCGATACGCACGCCGACCTGATCATTCGCGCGGCAGAGGCGGGCAAGCACATTTTTTGCGAAAAGCCGATTTCCTACACTCTCAAGCAGATTGATGCAGCGCTTGCGGCGGTGGAGAAAGCCGGCGTGAAGCTGCAGATCGGCTTCAACCGGCGCTTCGATACGAATTATGCGCGGGTGCGCAAGGCCGTGATCAACGGCGAGATCGGCAAGCCGTGCCTGGTGCACATCACGAGCCGCGATCCTCTGCCTCCGCCTATCGAGTTTGTGCGCTTGTCGGGGGGAATGTTCCTCGACATGATGATTCACGACTTTGATATGGCGCGATTTCTGACTGGCGACGAAGTGGAAGAAGTGTACGCGGCAGCCGGCGTGATGGCCGATCCGGCCATTGGCGAACTGGGCGATGTGGACACGGCCGTGGTTACGCTGCGCTATCGCAGCGGCGCCATCGGCACCATTGACAACAGCCGCAAGGCGGTGTTCGGCTACGACCAGCGCGTGGAGATTTTGGGCACCGAAGGCAAGATCGCTTCGGAAAACCGTTTCCCCAACCAGGTTGTGGTGAGCACGGGAAAATCCGTTTACAGCGATCTGCCGTTGAACTTTTTCATGGACCGTTACACGGACAGTTTTGCGGAAGAGCTGAGGCAGTTTACTCACGCGGTGCTGGATGACAAGCCTGTGCCGGTGACGGGCGCCGATAGCCGCGTGCCCGTGATCATGGCGATGGCGGCGCGCAAGTCTTTCGACGAGAACCGGCCGGTGAAACTGACAGAGGTGGAAGCTTGAAGCGATCGAAGTTGATTTGCATCCTGACCGACGTGCATCTGTGGGTGCCCGTGGTCGTGCTGATTTTGGGGACCGCGCTGCTGATGACGCTGAGGTGACAGGATGAGCCAGAGCGCTGTTGCGGCGCGGTCGACGATCTCGTTGCACAAACTGGGCGTGTTTTGCGGACTGTCAGCCGCGGTGTGGCTGGGCAGCGCGGAGGCGCCCACCAAGCTGGTGAACGCGGGATTCTCGCCGTTCATCATTTCCATGGGGATGGTGATGGGCGCGTTTGTGGCGCGCTGGACGGTTCCCACGCTGCTGAAGGGCACGGGATTTCTGTTCGACGATTTGCGCGCTAAGCCGCACCTGATTGTGTGGGCGCTGCTGGCCGGAATGCTGTGGGCGGTGGGCAAC
The DNA here is from genome assembly GCA_963729915.1 of uncultured Acidobacteriota bacterium. GTDB lineage: Bacteria > Acidobacteriota > Terriglobia > Terriglobales > Acidobacteriaceae > Telmatobacter. The sequence continues at coordinate 187,069 of CAVSQE010000013.1, forward strand.
ACGCTCACCATCTTCGGCGTGCGCAACGTGGGCCTGGCGATCGCGTTTCCGCTTGTGGAACATGAACAGCCTGGTGGGGCTGGCGTGGGGCTGCCTGCTGTTCAAGGAACTGCACGGATCGACAGCCAGGAACTGGGCCAAGGTAGTGGGCGGCGCGTCGGCGATTGTCGCCGGCGCCGCGGTGCTGGCAGTGGCTACGGCGCAGCAGAATGCGGGCACGCCGGGCAAGGCGGCCACCGGCATCATCGCCGCGCTGGGCGCGGGCTGCATGTTCGGCACCATGTACATTCCCTACCGCAAGGCTTACATCAGCGGCATGAATCCGCTCTCATTCGTGACCATTTTCACGTTTGGCGAACTGGGAACCGTCACTCTGCTCACGGCCATTAACAGCGGCGGCATGGCGCCGGTGCTGGTGCAGCTGCAGCAGGCGCGAACCATGCTGTTCTGGCCGTTTGTGGGCGGCTTCTGCTGGGTGATCGGCGACCTGTTCCAGCAGTACGCGGCCAAGTACATCGGCATCGGGCGCGGTATTCCGCTGTCGAACACCAACCAGCTTTGGGGACTGGCGTGGGGCGCGCTGGTCTTTGGCGAATTCGTGGGACTGGCCACGGGCGGACGGATGCTGATTCTCGCCGGGTCGGCGGTCATGATTGCGGGCGCGGTATCGATCAGCATGGCCGAGCCGCCGCCCTCCGAGATGGAGAACTGGGACGCTGCCATGCATCGCGAGTGCGACCGCTACGAACTCGACAGAGTGAATGTGGCCGCCGTGGTGGGCGGCAACGATCCACTGGCTGACAACAAGCACCCGAGGCGCTGGTGGGAGGTGCTCATCATGCTGACGGCCACGGGCATTTTCGTGTGGCTGGCGGTGGGCACGCGCGCGCAGCACATCACCGTCAACTTCCCGTGGATGTTCGTGCTGATTGTGGGCACGCTGGTGCCGCTGGGGTTGTGCGGAACGTTGCTGTGGAGACGGACGCGGTTCTCTTAAAGCTGCACGAATCTGGTGCCGCTTCCGAAGCGGCGAAAGGCTTTCCATGCGAAGGGCGTGATCGGCTTTTACGAGCCGCGTCGCGCCCTTTCTGTATGCAACTGAAAAAGCGCAGGGTTCTGAGCGAATTCCGAGCTGCAGATGCGGACGGCGCGCAGTCATGCGCTGGCCGTCGCCATCCGCCGGGCGTTTGCAGCCGGCGGAAAGGCCTGCCGGAGAGGCCTCAGTTGGCCGGTAACCCGTCTGCTTCCTTGGGCTTGTGGAGCGTGAACGGGGTCACATCCCGGCCCTTATCCCGGGGCATAGAATGACGGCGGTGCGAGAAGAATAGTGTGCGCCGCGGGCGCAGAAAGTGGGAGTTTGCGCAATTTTCCCCAGGTGAAGAGATGCTGACTCAGGAAGAAATCACGCAGAAGAAAAGCATGGACGACAAGGTTGCGGAGCTGGAGGCGAGACGCGCGGAGCTGGAGTTGGGCGGCGGGCAGGAGCGCATCGACCGGCAGCACAAATCGGGCAAGCTCACGGCGCGCGAGCGCGTGGACCGGCTTGTGGACAAGGGCAGCTTTGAGGAGATCGGGCTGTTTAGCCGGCACCGGGCCACGTACTTCGGTATGGCGGAGAAGGAACTGCCCGCCGACGGCGTGGTGACGGGATGCGCGACCGTCGACGGACGGCTGGTGCACCTGGCGAGCCAGGATTTCACGGTGGCTGGCGGCGCGGCCGGCGAAACGCATTGCCAAAAAGTGGCCGACATGATGGCCATGAGCCTGAAGACGGGCAGTCCGTTTGTGTTTATCAACGACTCGGGCGGAGCGCGCGTGCAGGAGGGGATCGATAGCCTGGCGGGATACGCGCGTGTGTTCTACAACAACGTGATGCTCTCAGGAACGGTGCCGCAGATTGCGCTGATTTGCGGGCCGTGCGCCGGCGGCGCGGCTTACAGCCCGGCGCTGACGGACTTCGTGATCCAGACCGAGCAGGCGCGCATGTTCATTACCGGGCCGCAGGTGATCAAGCAGGTGACGGGCGAAGAGGTGAGCGCCGAGGAACTGGGCGGGCCGCATTCGCAGATGAACAACTCGGGCGTGGTGCACCTGATTGCGCGCGACGATCAGCAGGCCGTCGAACTGTGCAGGCGGCTGTTGAGTTTTCTGCCCTCCAATAATCTGGAAGACCCGCCGCACCAGGCTTTTAGCGGCCGACTGAAGGCCGACGCGGAGATGAACAAGATTGTTCCCGTGGATCCGAAGGTGGCCTACGATGTGCGCGACGTGATTATGCGCGTGGTGGACAACGAGGATTTTCTGGAGATTCAGCCGGGATTCGCCGCGAATATTGTGATTGGTTTTGGACGAGTGCAAGGGCGGTCCGTAGGAATTGTGGCCAACCAGCCGTGTGTCATGGCGGGCGCGCTGGACATCGATGCTTCGGACAAGTCGGCGCGGTTTGTGCGTTTTTGCAATGCCTTCAACATTCCGCTGCTTACGTTTGTGGATGTGCCGGGATTTTTGCCGGGCGTGGAGCAGGAGCGCGGCGGAATCATCCGCCACGGGGCCAAGCTGTTGTTTGCGTATTCGGCGGCGACGGTGCCGAAGATTACGGTGGTGCTGCGCAAGGCTTACGGCGGCGCGTACATTGCCATGTGCTCGCGTGGGCTGGGCGCGGACCGCGTGCTGGCGTGGCCCACGGCAGAGATCGCAGTGATGGGGGCCGAGGGCGCGGCGGAGATCGTATTCCGCAGAGAGATCGACGGGGCCGAGGACGAAGCGATACGGCGCAAGGAATTGGTGGACGAGTACCGCGAGACTTTCGCGAATCCGTATGTGGCGGCGGGACGACGGCTGGTGGACGACATTATCGAGCCGGCGGAGACGCGCAGAGTGGTGGCGCGGGCGCTGGAATCGCTGCACGGGAAGCGCGAACTGCGTCCGCAAAAGAAACATGGATTGATTCCGCTTTAGGCTGCAGGCCCCGGCGGCAGGGCTTCGTGCCGCGACATGAAAGGAAGCGCATGAAACTGCATGGGACGGATTGGGCCGTGATCACGGTGATTGCCGGCGCGGGCTGCGTGGCGATCTATGCCGGGCTGGAGCGCGTCCTGCGGCGTGCGGTACGGGAACGGCAGAGCGATATGGAGCGGCAGTTGAATGCCATGGCGACCACGGTGAAGGCTTTGCAGGCGCGCGTGGTGGAACTGAGCAGGCTGCAGGCGGCGCGGCCCGAGGCGAGCGAAGTGGCCGTGATCGCGGCGCCGGCGGAAACCGCGAGCCAGCCAAAGCAGGCACAGACCAAGCCGGAGATTGTGGCCGCGCTGACTGCCGCGGCGACGGCATTCCTGGGCAGGAAGGCGCGCGTGCGGTCGGCAGAGTCGTTGCCTGGCCCGCAGCAGGATAGCGCAGGCGCGTGGGCGCAGCAGGGACGCGTGATTGTGCAGACCTCGCACAACCTCCGGTAAAGAGGATGAGTGCAGGAAGAGATGTTGCGGATTATCTGACCGCATGAGTTCGCACCTTGGAATCCAGTTTTCCCAGGTCTCAGAATCGAGACCTGGGGCACCCAAGCAAGGTACGGGGTCAAGAGGTCAGAGACATGGAAAGGAAGCGGCACGTTGAAGCTTCAGATCACGATTGATGGCAAAGCGTACGCGGTGGACGTAGAGCTTCTGGAGGATGAGGAGAGCCCGCAAACGCCAGACGACTCGCCGCACCACGCGGCGCATGACGCGGGCGACGGACATGTACAGGGCGGGCACGCACAGGCCGGACACGCACAAAGCTCGGGCGGCACGTGGGATGCGGACGAAAAGCTGTGCACCAGCCCGGTGATGGGGCTGGTGATCACGGTCAACGTCGAACCGGGACAGGTTGTGGAGACGGGTGCGCTGATCCTCGTTTTGGAAGCGATGAAGATGGAGACCAAGGTGACGGCGCCGCATGCGGCAACGGTGAAGAGCGTGCATGTGAAGCCGGGCGATCCTGTGAAAGTGAATCAATTGCTGGTGGAATTTGAGTAAACAGGGTTCGATATCGCCCTCAGAAGTTGAAAGGAACGGCGTGCAGGAAGAGCTGAAGAATGTTCCCGGGATCCAGTTTGTGGATCATGTAGCGATCGCGGTCAAACAGGGCGAGCTTGAGGGCCAGGTGAAGGCGTACGAGGCTTTGGGATTCAGGGAGATTCATCGCGAAGAGGTGCACGGGCGGGATCAGGTGCGCGAGGCGCTGTTGCAGATCGGCGAGGGACCGAACCTGATCCAACTGCTCGAACCGCTGACGGCGGATTCGCCGGTGCAGAAGCTGATCGACAGGAACGGCGGGCACGGCGGATTGGCGCATGTGGCGTTCCGCGTCGAGAATGCGCAGCACGCGTTCGCGGCGATGCGCGCCGAGGGATTCCAACTCATTGACGAGGCTCCGCGCCAAGGCTCGCGGGGAACGACGGTGTTTTTTGTGCATCCCAAATCGAAGGCCGAGGGCGCGTTCGGAGTTTTGATCGAGATGGTGGAAGACACCGCGAACAAATGAAGACTATAGCCACTGAACGCCTGCTTGAAGAGTTCCCGCCGGTGAGCACAACGGAGTGGCAGGCGGCGATTGCACGCGACCTGAAGGGCGTCGATCCCGAGAAACGACTGACTTGGCGGACGGACGAGGGGCTGGGAGTGAAGCCCTTCTATCGCGCCGAGGATTTGGCGGGGCTGGTGTGTGTGGACACGAAGCCGGGAGGTTTTCCGTACCGGCGCAGTGCGCGCACCACCGGCGGGTGGCGGATTCGCGAGGAGATTGACGCCGCGGATGCGGAAGAAGCGAATTGCCTGGCGTGCGCGGCGGTGGCGGCGGGCGCCGGGGGCATTGCATTCAGCAGACTCTTGGTTGAGAGTACGCGTGAACTTGAAACCGTGCTGAGACATCTCGACGAAATTCCAGTGCACTTTGAGCGTGCCGGCGAATCGCTGCTTCGGATGCTGATCGAGCGGCGGAATGGAACGCCGTGTGCCGCGCAGATTTCAACTGGATGCGATGCGTTGGCCAGCGTGGAGTTTGCCGCGGAGACGATTTGCGCCGCACCCGTCGAGCTGGTGCCGTTCACCGTTCACGGTGCGGCGTTTGCCGAGGCGGGAGCAACAACCGTCGAAGAGGCCGGCTTCACGTTGGCGGCCGGAGTGGATTTTCTGGCAGCGCTCGCGGAGCGCGGAGCGGATATGAACCGCGCGGCGGCTGCGCTCGAGTTCAGCTTCGCCGTCGGCTCCAATTATTTCTTCGAGATCGCCAAGTTCCGCGCGTTCCGCATGCTGTGGGCGCGGGCGGTAGAGAGCTATGGCGGCACGCACAGGGCGGCACGGGTGCGGATCGCGGCGCGCACGTCGAAATGGAATATGACCGTCTACGATCCCCACGTAAACATTTTGCGCTCCACTACCGAGGCAATGGCCGCGGTGCTGGGCGGAGCGGACACGGTGACGGTGGCGCCGTTCGATGCCTGCTACAAGGTTTCGGATGAAGCGAGCCGGCGACTGGCGCGGAACACGCAACTGCTGCTGAAGCACGAGGCATGGCTGGGACGCGTGGCCGATGCCGGCGGAGGGTCGTACGCCCTCGAAACGATCACGGATTTTCTGGCGCGGGAGGGCTGGAAAGTGATGCAGGAGATTGAAGCGTGCGGCGGATTCCGGAAAGCGCAAACGGATGGAATGATTGCGCAGGCGCTGGAAGAGAGTTTGACGGCGCGCGAGCATGCGGTGGCGTTGCGCAAGCGCGTGCTGGTGGGCACGAATCAGTATGCCAATCCGGCGGAGCGGGCGCTCGACCGCATCGACGAACGGCGCATGAAAGCCGAGTTGCGCGGAGCGCGTGCATTCGAAGAGTTGCGGTTGCGCACCGAGCGCCATGCGGCCGCGGGAGGCAAAACGCCGCGGGTGCTGCTGGCGGAGATCGGCGACGTGAAGATGCGCGCGGCGCGCGCGACTTTTGCGGCGCACTTTTTTGCCTGCGCGGGATTCGAGATGCAAGCGCAGCGCTTCAAGAGAGCCGAGGAGATTGCCGCGGCGAATGCGGATTTGATTGTGCTATGCAGCGCGGATGCGGAGTATGCGGCACTGACGTCGGCGTTGCTGCCGAAGCTGAAAGCGCTGGGCCGCGAGACGCCGGTGATTGTCGCCGGGAATCCCGAGAATGCGGAGGAATTACGCGCTATGGGGATTGCGGATTTTGTGCACGCTCGCAGTCATCCGGTGGAGTTTTTGACGAAGTGGCAGGAGAGACTGTTGGTTTGAAAGCGGCAGGTTGGAGTTCGCGGTACCCCGGGTCTCAGAATCGAGACCCGGGGCACTCAGTTTCAAAAAGTCAGAAGCATGTCTTCATGGAAAGGGGGAGATCATGAACCGGATGATATCGATTGCCCTATTGGGGCTGCTGTGCTCGGCGGCGTTTGCGCAGGACGTGACGGCAAAACGAAACGCAGCGGAGCAAAGCGCGCAAAGCTGGTTGGCGTTTGTCGACCATGGCGACTATGGCCAAAGCTGGGAGGAGGCCGCGTCATTCTTTAAATCGAAGATATCGAAGGCGGACTGGCAAAATGCGCTGCAGCAGGTGCGCCTGCCGCTGGGAGCCGCCGGTAATCGTTCGCTGATGGGATCGATGTATCAGACCGATCTCCCCGACGCGCCGAAGGGGGAATACGTCGTCATTCAGTACAAGACCGAGTTCGCGGGCGAGAATCGATTCATCGAGACGATTACGCCCATGCTCGACAAGGACGGGAAGTGGCGTGTGTCGGGGTATTTCATCAAGCCAGCACAGTAACTCGTTGCGCAGGCTTGTTTCGGTTAGGTGAGATGGTGGTATCCCAGGTCTCAGAATCGAGACCTGGGGCACCCAATCATTTTGGTGAGTTGAGAACAAGATAAATGCGTCCGGATTTTACAAAGATCGATTGGAAGCCTCGAGCGGCGGAGACGACTGCGCGCGAAGCCGATGAGTGGCTTTCGCCGGAGCACGTCGCGCTGAAGAGTTTTTATGCGCGCGCGGATCTGAAGGGGCTCGAACATCTGGAGTACGCGGCGGGACTTCCGCCGTATCTGCGCGGGCCGCACACTACGATGTACGCCACGCGGCCGTGGACGATCCGGCAGTACGCGGGGTTTTCGACTGCGGAAGAGTCGAATGCGTTTTACCGGCGCAACCTGGCGGCGGGGCAGCGTGGGCTTTCGGTGGCGTTCGATTTGGCGACGCACCGTGGTTACGACTCCGACCACGAGCGCGTGACCGGCGACGTGGGCAAGGCGGGTGTGGCCATCGACTCGATTCTCGACATGAAGATTCTCTTCCATCGCATTCCGCTGGAGCAGATGTCGGTGTCGATGACGATGAACGGAGCGGTGTTGCCGATCATGGCGTTTTATATCGTGGCTGCCGAGGAGCAGGGTGTGCCGCCGGAGCAGTTGATCGGGACGATTCAGAACGACATTCTGAAAGAGTTCATGGTCCGCAACACGTATATCTATCCGCCCGAGGGATCGATGCGCATCGTCGGCGACATTTTTCGCTACTGCGCGGAGAAAATGCCAAAGTTCAACTGCATCAGCGTGAGCGGATACCACATGCAGGAGGCGGGCGCGACGGCGGAACTGGAATTGGCCTACACGCTGGCCGATGGACTGGAGTATTTGCGCACGGGCGTGAAGGCGGGACTCGATGTGGACGAGTTTGCGCCGCGGATTTCGTTCTTCTGGGGCGTGGGCATGAACCATTTTATGGAGATTGCCAAGATGCGCGCGGCACGCATGCTGTGGGCGAAGATTGTGAAGAGCTTCGGCGCGACAAATCCGAAATCGCTGGCGCTGCGTGCGCATTCGCAGACTTCGGGATGGAGCCTGACGGCGCAGGACCCGTACAACAACGTGGTGCGCACGTGCGTTGAGGCTCTGGCCGCGGCCTTCGGCGGTACGCAGTCGTTGCACACCAACGCACTTGACGAAGCGCTGGCGCTGCCTACGGATTTTTCGGCACGTATCGCGCGCAATACACAGATCTATCTGCAAGAGGAGACGGGCATCACGCACATTGTTGACCCGTGGGCGGGATCGTATTACGTGGAGCGGCTGACGCACGAATTGATGCACGCGGCGTGGGCGCTGATCGAGGAGATTGAAGGACTGGGTGGCATGACCAAGGCGATCGAAACCGGCTTGCCCAAGATGCGGATTGAAGAGGCGGCGGCGCGGAGGCAGGCGGGGATCGATGCGGGGAGCGACGTGATTGTCGGCGTGAATGCCTATGCCGCGTCCGAAGAGCCGGAGATTCCTGTGCTCGCTATCGACAACGATGCGGTGCGACAGGCGCAGGTAAAGCGACTGGAGGAGTTAAAGCGCGAACGCGATGCCGGCGCGGTACGCGCGGCGCTCACAAAGTTGGAGAGGTGCGGGGCGGGCGAGGGGAATTTGCTGGAGTGCGCTGTGGAAGCCGCGCGCAAGCGCGCCACGCTGGGCGAGATTTCGCTGACGCTGGAAAACGTGTGGGGACGGTACGAAGCCACGACGCGGACCATCGCCGGCGTGTATTCGGCGGCCAGCGCGGGCGGCGAGGAGTTCCGCAAGGCGCGGCGGATGGTGGAGGAGTTTGAGCGCGAGGAGGGACGGCGGCCACGGATTCTGGTGGCAAAGATGGGCCAGGATGGGCACGACCGCGGCGCCAAGGTGATCGCGACAGCATTCGCCGACATCGGATTCGACGTGGATATTGGGCCGCTGTTCCAGACGCCGCACGAGGTGGCGCGGTTCGCTCTGGACAGCGACGTGCACGTGGTAGGCGTGTCGAGCCTGGCGGCGGGGCACAAGACGCTGGTTCCTCAACTCATCGCCGAACTGCGCGGGATGGGTCGCGAAGACATTCTGGTGGTGGTGGGCGGGGTGATTCCGCCGCAGGATTACGATTTTTTATACAAGGCCGGTGTGGCTGGGATTTATGGGCCGGGAACGGTGATTCCCGTGGCCGCGCAGAAGATTGTGGAGATGCTGAGCGCCAGCGTCACGATTTAGCCAAACGGATCGGCGAATGCCATGAAGAGCTCGATGCGCGAAATTGCCGGATGCGAGACGCCACAGGCGCCGCGCATAGCACAGAAGCGCAGGCCGCTCTCGCGCGAGGAGTATGTTGCGGGCATTTTGCGCGGCGATCGGACGGTGCTGGCGCGCGCGGTCACGCTGATTGAGAGCGCGCGCGAGACAGACCGCGCGCTTGCAGAGCAGATCGTGGAGGATTGCCTGCCGTACAGCGGCAACTCGATCCGCGTGGGCATTACTGGCGTGCCGGGTGCGGGCAAAAGCAGCTTGATTGAAGCGCTGGGCGGGTACTTGATCGCGGAGCAGAAGCAGAAGGTTGCGGTGCTGGCGATCGATCCGAGCAGCCAGATCTCCGGCGGCAGCATTCTGGGCGACAAGACGCGCATGACGACGCTGGCCGCGAGCGAGATGGCCTTCGTAAGGCCGTCGCCCTCGCGCGGCATGGCGGGCGGCGTAGCGCAACGGACGCGCGAGGCGATGTTGCTGTGCGAAGCGGCGGGATACCGGAACATCCTGATAGAAACCGTTGGCGTGGGTCAGTCGGAGACTGCCGTGCATGAGATGGTGGACTTTTTTTTGCTGATCACGCTGGCCGGAGCGGGCGATGAGTTGCAGGGGATCAAGCGCGGAGTGATGGAGTTGGCGGATCTGGTGGCCGTGAACAAGGCCGATGGCGCGAATGGGCCCGCGGCAGAGCGGGCGCGGGCCGAGGCGCAAAACGCGCTGCACTTTTTTCCGGCGGCGGAATCGGGATGGACGCCGCGCGCGGTGATGTGCTCGGCACGGACGGGCGCGGGGATTCGCGAATTGTGGGAGTGCGCGCTGGAGTATGCGGCACGGACGCGCGCAAATGGGTGGTTCGGCAACGCGCGGCGCGAACAGCAGCGGCGATGGATGCACGAGATGATCGATCAGGCGCTGCGGCAGCAGTTCGACGCGCATCCCGCGGTGCGCAGCCGCGTGGCAGCGCTGGAGCGCGATGTGGCGGAGGGTCGCACGACGTCGTTTCGCACGGCACGGATGCTGCTGGATGCGTATATGCGCGGATCGTGAAACTGGAGTCGAAAGAGTTGAGCTGAGGTTCGTGCTTTCCCACATCTCAAAATCGAGATGTGGGGCACCCGTCTTTCGTGCTGCCTGATTGAATCCAAAACATGGTTTATGGAATGCGGCCGGCGAGCGCCGCGGCCAGCGTTGCGGCTTGCTGCGGCGTGGGCAGATTGACGTAGCCGGCCAACACGCGGCCCTTGCGAAAGATGCAAATACCACCGAGATATGGCGCGTTGACGATCCACGCCTCGTCGCCCACCAGCGCCGGAACCGCACCGGGAAAGTGCAGGTGAAGGGATTTGAGCACGAGGGACGCGGATTCGGGAGTGGCCTCGAGAACGATGAAGGCTTGGCCGGCCTGGTATTTGGCCACGTAGCCGCGCTTGAGCTCGCGCAAGCCTAACACGCTCTCCGGAACCATGCGGACAGGCGCAACATTGCCTGGCGGGAACCAGCGCAACTGCGCGGGCGGCGTTACGCGGCCGGGAAGATGCACTTCGAGCGTGGAGGCCATGCTGCGCAGTGTGGAGGAGTCGTCGGCGTTGGCATCGGAGGAAACTTCGACGATCTCAACGTAGAAATTTCCCTTGGCGAAGGTTGCGCTTTGCGCCTGAACCTGGCCGCCCATGCCGATCTGCGAGATGGGCGAGGTGGGATCGAGGTTGGCGGCAAAGAGCCCATAAGCAGCGTCGGCATCGGTCATCTCAGAAAGATCGATGGTGAGCGTATTGGCACCGGATTTACACTCGACGGTGCTCATGCGCACAAATCCGAAGATGAAGTAGCCCTCCGCACCGCCGTCCTTGTATTCGAAGAGATTGCCGGAGTCGTACTGGCGGATGACGCCGGACTGCTCCCAGCCGGGGGTGAGGTGACAGTCGAGAACGCTTTGCGCGGCGGCGGAGCCGGAGGCAAGCAGGGCCGAGAGCAGCAACGCGCGAACCTTCATGCGAAAAGCTCCTGTGCGCGAGCCATGCGACGGGCGACCTGCACGCCGTGCGGGCAATGTACCGTGCAGTTGGCGCAATCGGCGCAGCGGGTGGGTGCCTGAGCGAGTTCGAGATAACGCTCGCGGCCCAGTGCGAACTGGCCATAGCCGTCAGCGTAGGTGAGGCAGCGCAGTACGTCGGCCACGGGCAGACCTTCGCGGCACGCACCCTCGCACGCGCCGCACATGCGGCAGTAGAGCGGGCGAATCTGCTCCAGGCGCGCGGTGAGAATGCCGGCGTCGGTGGATGAGAAAGCGTACTGCATGGCCTTGAGGTTTTCGTCCAGCTGATCCATGTCGGTAATGCTGGGAACGGTGGTGGCAACGTTGGGATTTTTGACTACCCATTTGAGCGCGGAGAGCATGGCGCCGGGTTGCGCAAGCTTGCCGCCGATGGGATCGCCCGGCTTGTGGCTGCGCGAGCCCCCGGCCATGACCTTCATGGCGACGACGCCGAGACCGGCCCTGGCTGCAGTTTCCACGGCATGGTCCATGGTGGGATCCATGGTGAAGTTGTAGGCCGCGAGCACTACGTCGAAAACTTTTTTCCGGATCATCCAGGGAATGAGTTGCGGCTGGCCGCTGTGCGTGCTGACACCGATGAAGCGGACCTTGCCCTGCTGTTTCGCGAGTTGCTGAGCCTCGATGTGGTCGTCGGGAATTTCGGCAGGATCGCTGCGACCGTGCAAATACCAGATGTCGATGTAGTCGGTATTGAGCTCGCGCAGGCTCTGATCGAGATGCTGCATCATGCCGGCTTTGTCGGGCGCGTGAGTTTTGGTGGAGAGGACGATCTGCTTGCGCTTGGCGCCGAGCGCTGCGCCGACCATGCGCTCGTTGTTGCCGTGCCCGTAGCTGCGCGCGGTGTCGAAGTAGTTGATGCCGAGGTCGGCGGCGCGCTCAATCACGCTGGGGTCGGAGGTGATCATGCAACCGAAACCGACGGAGGTGACGCGGAGACCGGTGCGGCCAAGCATCTTGTAACTGAGCTTGACGGCGGAGCCTGACGGCGCATCGCCGGATTGCGGCTGGAGGACGCCGAAGGCGGGGGTTGCACTGGCCAGCGGAGCGAGTAATCCTGCGGAAACACCGGCGGCGAGGAAATCGCGGCGAGAGATCCTGGAAGGCATGGAGACACCTCGACTCTGTAGAGCGCCCATAGTGTAGAAAGCACCTCGGGCGGGTGCATAGGACGGGCGTCACAGAACAGTGGTCAGTGAACAGTGCTCAGTGGTCAGATGAAACCTCGCCTGGCGGATCAGCCGGCGTTGCGGAGGGCTCGGAGCGCTTCTTCGAGGGCGGATTCCCACGACAAAAGCTCGACGCCGAAGCGGGCTTGCAATTTGGCGTTGGACAGCACGGAATTGTGGGGGCGCGCGGCGGGGGTGGGGTAGTCTTTGGTGGCGATGGGGGTGAGAGCGGGCGGTTTAACGGCGAGGAACTGGGCGGCGCGGGCAAAAATCGCCTGGGCAAAGCCGAACCAGGAGACGGAGCCGCCGCAGGTCATGTGGTAAAGGCCGGTCCAGTCCTGCGGCGCGCCGAAACTGCCAGCAAGGATGCCGGTGACGATGAGGTGCGTGGCGCGGGCGAGTTCGATGGAAGTCGTGGGCCCGCCGATCTGGTCGTCGACGATGGAGAGACGGTCGCGCTCCCGCGCAAGGCGAAGCATGGTGAGGAGAAAATTGTTGCCGTGGGGGCCGTAGACCCAGCTGGTGCGGAAGATGAGGAATTTGCCGCCGCTGCCTTCGACAGCCCGCTCACCCGCGAGCTTGCTGGAGCCGTAGACATTAAGCGGATTCGGCGCGTCAGACTCAATCCACGGCGAGGATTTGCCGCCGTCAAAAACGTAATCCGTGGAGTAGTGGACGAAAAGGGCGTTGCGCCTGCGGGCTTCTTCGGCGAGGACGCGCGGCGCCTGCTCGTTGATGGCGAAGGCAAGATCGCGCTCAGTCTCGGCACGGTCGACCGCGGTGTAAGCGGCGGCGTTCAGAATGATATCGGGCGCGTTGCGGCGAACCAACTCACGGGTTTGCCCGGCATCGGCGAGATCGACCGATTCACGATCGACACCGACGATGGGGCCGATACCAGCAAAGATTTTTTCGAGCTCGCGGCCCAGTTGGCCTGCATTGCCGACGATGAGGATGCGGGGATTCGTGGACGGGGTTGGCGATTCGCTCATGCGGGCGAGCTCCAAAGATCGTGGAAGTGTGCTGCTGGCATTCTAAATGGCTGCGTTAGAACTGAGATCAGTTTCAAGGAAACCTTCCTTCAGGGGCTAAAGCCCGCATCATTTTTGCGGCCTATAAGGCACGACTAAAGTCGTGCCCTGACACTTCGTGCTTCACAATGCATTTTTCAGCAGGCTCTGGGAACCTGCGTTACGATTGTTCCGCTCAAAATGACGGTAGTTCGCTTGGAATCGGGATTCCCCGTACAATTCAGAGGTGGAGTCTTCCCCGATGCGCCGTGTGTATTGCGATGCCAATGCCACCACTCCTCTGCTGCCAGAGGTGCTGGAGGCGATGCGCCCGTATTTGATGGAGGATTTCGGGAATGCGTCGTCAATCCATTTGCAGGGGCAGCGAGCGCGGAAGGCGGTGGACGGGGCGCGCGAGAAGCTGGCCACGTTTTTCCATTGCCGCGAGGCGGAGGTGGTGTTCAACTCTGGCGGGACTGAGGGGGACAACACGGCGATCTTCGGGTTGGTGCGCGCGGGCGACCACCTGATTACGACAGCGATTGAGCACTCGGCGGTGCTGCGCGCGGCAGAGCGCGTGGCGGAGCGCGGTGCGGAGGTGACGTTCGTTGCGCCTCGCGCCGATGGACTCATCGATCCTGAGGAGATTCGGCGGGCATTGCGGCCGCAGACAAGGCTGATCAGCGTGATGCTGGCCAACAACGAGACCGGCGTGTTGCAGCCGGTGGAAGAGATCGGCAAAATTGCCGCCGAGGCCGGTGCGTTTTTCCACATCGATGCCGTGCAGGGCGCGGGGAAGGTCGCGTTCGATGTGCGGCGATTCGGCTGCCATTTGTGCTCGATCAGCGCGCACAAGATGCACGGGCCGAAGGGCGTGGGTGTGATGTATGTGCGCCGCGGCACACCGCTGGAGCCGCTGATTGTGGGAGGGAGCCACGAGCGCAGGCAGCGCGCGGGCACGGAGAATGTGCCGGGAATCGTGGGACTGGGCAAGGCCGCGGAAATGGCGATGGAAAGCCTGGGGGATGGAACCGTTGAGCGCATTGCAGGATTGCGCGACCGGCTCGAGGCGGGAGTTTTGCGGATTGCGGGCACGGGCGTGAACGGCGCCGGCGCACCGCGTGTGGCCAATACCACGAATATTCGTTTCGAGCAGGTGGAGGGCGAGGCGCTGGTGATCGCGCTGGACTTGAAGGGCGTGGCAGTGAGCGGCGGGTCGGCGTGCCATTCCGGCTCGACCGAGCCCAGCCACGTGCTGATGGCGATGGGATTGGACAAGCATGCGGCGCGGGCGAGTTTGCGCTTCAGCATGTTGAGGACGGCGACGGAAGAGGACGTGGAGCACGTGTTGCGCGTGGTTCCGCAGGCCGTGGAACATTTGCGGGCGCTGGCACCGGAAGTTGCAGGAGCTCTTGGATAGGAAAGCTTTCGAACAAATGGAACAGCACATGACAATCGCGGTGGCCATGTCCGGAGGGGTTGACTCCTCGACGGCTGCGGCGATCCTCGCGCATTCGGGCGTGAACGCAGTCGGGCTGACGCTGCATCTTTGGGATCAGACGCGGTTGGCCGGACGGCACGGCATTCCCGATGCGCCGAAGGCAGGACGCTGTTGCTCCATTGACGATGTGTACGACGCGCGGCGCGTGGCCGAGGACCTGGGCATTCCGTATTATGTCGTCAATCAGGAAGAGCGGTTCGAGCACGACGTGGTGCGACCGTTCGTTGACGAGTATCTGGCGGGACGCACGCCGATTCCCTGCTCTCTCTGCAACAACCATTTGAAGTTCGATCAGCTGCTGAAGACGGCACGGAGCATTGGCGCTGAGTACATTGCCACCGGCCACTACGCGGTGAATGAGTTCGACGAGAAGCGCGGACGCTGGATTTTGAAGCGGCCTGCGGACCTGGCCAAGGATCAGACGTATTTTCTCTTCGGGCTTACGCAGGAGCAGTTGTCGCGGACGCTGTTCCCGCTGGGCCACATGACCAAGCCGGAGGTGCGCGAAGTGGCGCGTCAGCATGGATTGCGGCTGGCCGAGAAGCCCGACTCGCAGGAGATCTGCTTCATTCCCGGCGGCGATTACAAGCAGTTTTTGACGGCGTATCTCGAGGAGCAAGGCAAACGCATGCCGGAGACAGCGGGCGAACTGGTGGCTGCGAGCGGCGAAGTGATCGGGAAGCACGACGGGATTTCGAATTTTACCGTGGGCCAGCGCAAGGGCCTGGGTGTGTCGTCGCCGTCGCCGCTTTATGTGCTGCAAATCGATCCGGCGAACCATCGCGTGACGGTGGGCGCGGATGCCGAACTCGCGACGCGAACGTTGCGCGCACGGCGGCTGAACTGGATCAGCATTGCCGAACTGACGGGACCGATGCGGGTGCGGGCCAAGATCCGGCACCGGCATGAGCCGGCATGGGCCACGCTCGAGCCAACGGGGACGGACGAGATTCTGGCCACGTTCGACGAGCCGCAACGCGCCGTGACACCGGGACAGTCGGCGGTGTTCTACGACGGCGACGAGGTGGTTGGCGGCGGCTGGATCTTCTGACGCATTAGCCTAAGATGCTTCCGCTACTTCGGCCGCTGCATCTCAAAGCGGTCGCGGGTGCGTGTGTACGTGGGGCCGCCCATGCGGCCGATGGCATTGAGCCGGTCGGGATCGATTTTGTAGCCGTCAAGAAGCGATTCGAGGACGTGGAAGCGCAGAACCTCGCCCAGCACCAGGATGCCGCCGCCGGGTTGATCGCTGACGCGGATGATCTGATGCAGGCGGCACTCCATCTGCACCTTGCTTTCGGCCACGCGCGGCGGCTTCACCAGGTCGCTCGCCATCGGCGTCAGCCCCGAAAGCTCGAATTCATCGACTTCGGGCGGTACATCGGCAGAGCACAGGTTCATCTGCTCGGCAAATTCTTCCGAAACGATGTTGACGACAAATTCACCCGTGGCTTCAACGTTGCGTAGCGTGTCCTTGTAAGGGCGCGGGCCGGTGCGGACGGAGGTGCAGAAGCAGACCACGGGAGGGTTGGAGCTGCACGCGGTGAAGTAGCTGAAGGGCGCGAGGTTCCGAATGCCGGCAGCATCGATGGTGGAGACGAATGCGATGGGCCGCGGCACGATCATGCCGATCATGAGCTTGTAGGTATCGTTGGGCGCGATTTGGGCGGGATCGAGGGTGCGCATTCGGAGTCTTCTTGCTTAACCTGTGCGGGCGTGGACGCCCGCACTACAGCCGATCTAGACAGTTTGCGGAAAAAGGCGTCTTCGCAATTGAAGAATCGCACAGGGGCTAAAGCCCACGATAGCTTTGCTGCACTTACGGCACGACTGAAGTCGTGCCCTGACACTTCTTGCTCCCCTTGAAGGGTTTTTCCGCAAACTGTGGGGTCCGGCGCTAGATGTTCGTCATTGCTCAATCTGAGAGCTACACGAACATGTCGTTATCGCTGGACCTGCGACTCGCTTCTGCGCGCGGCGCGCCCTCCGTGCTGCGCAGCGACTCGACGACAGCCTTTGCGGAGGCAAGGAACGCTGAGAGCTGGCGCATGGGCTTGGCCACGGTGTCGGCCATAAATGCGCTGGCGCGGTCCACAGCGTCGAGGACACTGGAAAGCATGGTGTCGAGGCGGCTGGCCTGACGCCGCGCGCGCGCAATGATCTCATCGGCCGCCGCTTGCACATCGGCGGTCTGATCGCGCAGGGCGCGCGTGAGCACGGCGAGGTCGGACGTGGTGGATTCAATCTTGGGCGCGAGACGCGTGAAGAGGTCGCGCGTGTTTTCGATAACAGGCATCACCGAAGAGCGCAAGTCTTCGACCTGTTCGCTGATGTTCTTGGCCAGCTTGCGCAGGACAAAGAGTGCTGCAAGGAGAGCGATGGCCTGAATCAACATGGCCAGCGCCACCGCGGCGACCAGGGCGAGCTGAACGGTCTGGTTATCAAATTTCGGCATGGCGTTGCCCTCGCGCAGGGGTTCTGCGGCTTGAAGCAAAAACGGTCAAGCACGCTCCCGGGGGAAGAAGCGGCGATGTACCCGGAGCCGGCGCAGGAGCTTATCGATCCTGCTCTCGCGCCCGGCGCCGGAAGAAATGGTGCGGCCGCATGAGGCCGGGAAGGACCCGGAACCGCCCGCTCTCAGCCCTCGTGACTCTCGGATTCGCTGGTTGACGCGTGGTACGCCTCGCGGCCCGCTTCAACGGCGGCGCTTACCCGCGACGTCTGGTCGGAGACAAGATTCTTTCCCCGCTCCACAAATTCTTCCCATTGCGCGCGCCCGCGATCGACGGCGTCACGGCCGCGATCGACGTATTCGCCCACCTGCTCCTTGCCCTTGTCGACAAAGGCGCTCACATGTTCCCTGCCCTTGTCGACCAATGCGCTGACGTTCTCCGCGGCTTCGCGCGTGCGGACGCGTAGATACTCGGTGCCCTCGCGGGCGCCTTGCGCAATGTCCTCGCGGGTTTCGCGGCCGCTCTTGGGGGCGTAAAGAATGCCCACCAGCGCGCCCACGCCCAATCCAGCCAGAAACCACGCAACTCCGTAGGATTTATTTTCGTCTGCCATGACGGAATTTCTCCTTTCGCTACCGTACAAAGAATGCCTGAGGGTACCAAACAGTCCAAGTCTACCGCAAACGACCGGCATCGTGCGGGTTGTGCATTTCCGGCCGGGCAGGACGCGCCTGCACATGGACTCCAACCTTTGGATGCGCGGAGTGAGGCAAGCGATGGGCAGGCGGCCGCGCGCAGGCCGGATTCACCCGCCGCAGCGGCAGGTGTGCGCCAGAACCTCAGCAAAGTGGAGCGCCTTGGTGTGGGCCAACTGGTCGATCTGCTCGCGGCAACTGAAGCCGTCGGCAACCACAATCGTCGTCGGCTCCGCGGATTGCACGGCTGGGAGCAGACCCTGGTTGGCGATGATCTTCGACACTTCGAATTTATCGGCTTCAAAACCGAAGGGGCCGGCCATGCCGCAACAACCGGCCTGGATCAGTTCGACCGCGGCGCCGGCTTCGCGGAGAATCGCGATTTCGCTGGCCGGGCCACCGAAGACCGCTTTGTGATGGCAGTGGCCGTGCAAGAGAATGTGCGCGCCATCAAGACGGCCCGAAACGAAGCCCGGGGCGCGCGCGGCGAGAAAGTCGGCAAGCAGCCAGACCTGCTCACTCAGGCGTTGGGCGCGGGGCTCGTTGGGGAAGAGTTCGAGAAGCTCGTCCTTGAAGACGCTGGCGCAACTGGGCTCGAGAAAGATAAAGGGCATGCCAGCATCGATCTGCGGAGTCATGCGGCGGAGAACCTGCGCGAGGTAGGACCGGGCCGCGGAAAGCAGGCCGAAATCGTAGAGCGGACGGCCGCAGCAGATGTGCCCGCGGGGCGTTTCCACGCGGAAGCCGGCAAGGCTGAGGACGGTTTCCGCGGCCTGGAGGGATTGCGGATGGTAGTAGTTGTTCCAGGTGTCGGGCCAGAGGAGAAGTGCGCGTTGTTGGTCGTCTGTCGTCGGATCCCCGGTCCCCAAGTGCGCCACCTGCGGTGGGGCAGACTTTTGGTTGAGATTTGTGGAAGGATTTCGCGATTTCTGGAAGGTTTTCGGCGCTAGACGCGGCAGCTGCCGCTCGCGGGCGACTCCGGCGATGCGCTTGATGAGCGGGCTGGTAAGAGGGCCGGTGAGGATGGCGTTCGTCAGCGCCGGCGCCAGTGAGCCGTAGCGGGCGAGTTGGTCGGCAAAGCCAAAGATGTAGTGGTGCAGCGGGTGCAGGCGGCCTTTGTAGCGCTGCGCGAGAAACTCCGACTTGTAGGCGGCCATGTCCACCTGCACCGGGCACTCGGACTTGCAGGCCTTGCAACTGAGGCAGAGATCGAGAGCCTCGTGGACGGCACGGCTCTTGAATCCTTCTTCGCGCAGTGCGCCGGAGAGCATTTCCCACAGCAGGTGGGCGCGGCCGCGGGTGGAGTGCTGCTCCTCGCCGGTGGCGCGGTAGCTGGGGCACATGACGCCGCCCACGGTGTTGCGGCAGGAGCCGACGCCGACGCAGCGCTCGGTAGCGCGCGCGAGGGAGCCGTTGTCTTTTGTGAAGGCGAAGTGCGTTTCCCCGGACCCCAAGTGCGAGGGATCCCCACCCCAGCGACGAAGACCTGTCGCTGGGGACCCCGGACCTGGGGCACCCATCTCTGCGGAATGGCGCAGATTCTCTGTGGGATCGTAGACGCGCACGGCGTCAGAAAGCTTGCCGGGATTCATGCGGTTGTCGGGATCCCAGAGACTTTTGAATTCGCGGAAAGCCTCCATGAGCTCGGGGCCAAACATTTTGGGCAGCAAAGCCGCGCGCGCCTGTCCGTCGCCGTGCTCGCCGGAGAGCGATCCGCCGTAGGAGAGCACCAGGTCTGCGGCGCGATCGATAAACTCGCGGAATATTTGTATTCCTTTTGGAGTAGAGAAGTCGAAGTTTATCCGGGTGTGCACGCAGCCCTGGCCGTAATGGCCGTAGAGCGGGCTGCGGAAGCCGTACTCGGCCATGAGCTTGCTGATGGCGCGCAAATAGTTGCCGAGCTGCGCGGGCGGCACAGCGGCATCTTCCCAACCCTCGAAGCGATCGGGCTCGCCGGGCACGAAAACCATGGCGCCGAGAGCGGACTCGCGCACGTGCCAGACCGAAGCTGCTTCCTCCGGCGTGCAGATGTGCGCCACCGGCGGGGAGGGCCAGGCTTGCGAGGCGCGGGCGATGGCTTCGGCCTTGGCCAGCGCTTCTTCCTGGGACCACGCGCCCATCTCGACCAGCAGAAAACCAACTCCTTCGGGCAACCGGTCGAGATCGCGCAGCGCGAGACCTTTGCGGCGCATGAAATCGACGAGCAGATAATCGAAACCTTCAAGGCCAATGGGCTTGTGGTCGAGGGCGAGTGGGACGGCATCGGCGGCGAGAAAGGCATCGCTGAAGCCGAGCACGGTGAGCACGCGGAAGGGCGGGCTGGCAATGAGATTGAGCGTGGCGGAGACGATGTTGGCGCAGGTACCTTCAGAACCCACCAGGGCGCGGGCGACGTGGAAGTTATTTTCCGGCAGCAGCTCGTCCAGGTTATAGCCGGAGACGCGGCGGGGAATGCGCGGAAACTTTTCGCGCACCAGGGCGGCGTAGCGATCGCGAATGCGCGCCAGGCCTGCGTAGATTTGGCCTACGCGGCCACCGGCGCGGATCAACGCGTCGAGTTCGGCAGGCGGCGTGGCGCCCACCTTCATCCTGGTGCCGTCGTAAAGAATAATGTCGAGCGATTCCACATTGTCGACGGCTTTGCCGCCCAGCAGACCGTGGACGCCGCAACTGTTGTTGCCGATGATGCCGCCGAGGGTGCAGCGCGAATGCGTGGCGGGGTCGGGCGCGTAGGTGAGGTGATGAACCTCGGCAGCGTCGCGCAGGCGGTCGAGCACGATGCCCGGCTGAACGCGCGCGATCCGCTTCGCGGGGTCTAGCTCTTGGAGTGAATTCATGAAACGGGAAAAGTCAAAGACCACGGCCACGTTGACGCACTGGCCGGCGAGGCTGGTGCCTGCGCCGCGGGGCAGAACGGCTGCGCTCGTGGCGCGGCAAGCCGCAAGTGCGGCCTCAACATCGGCAGCATCGCGCGGAAAAACCACGCCGATGGGCAACTGGCGGTAATTTGAAGCATCGGCAGCGTAGAGAGCACGCGAACCAAGATCGAAGCGGAAGAGATCGGAGGAGGCTTGACTGGAGGAGTCTGGGCCGCGCAGAGATTTTTTCAGAAGACTCTCCAGTTCGCGATGCGCAGAGAAGCGCTCATGGTCGAGCGGAGCGGGATTGGAGAGGATGGAAAATGAAGAAGTGCTCACACTGAAATGGTAGCGCGTTGACGGGGCTTTGCGCGCGGGGCATGGCGGAGTGACCGTCGGTCGATCCTGGCCTGTGCGCTAGACTTGAGGTTTCTACGCCCCGGGGGCGTCGGCGACGATCGGGCCTGGGGCTTGAGATCCAGGGGGGACGCAACCTTGCGAGCGACGGTGAAGAACTACCTGCCGGCGATGGCTTGCGCGACGACTCTGCTTCTCTGCTATTTCGTGATTCGGCCGTACGCGGAGATCGGCATCTGCGACGACTGGTCGTATATCAAGACGGCGCAGGTACTCGCCCAGACCGGCCACATCGTCTACAACGGATGGGACGGCGCCGATGCTGGGTTGGCAGCTCTATTTTGGCGCATTGTTATCAAGCTCTTCGGCTTCTCCTTCACCGCAGTTCGCTTCGCCACGGTGATCGAGGCCATGGCGACGGCCTACTTGCTGCAGCGCACTTTCGTACGGGCTGGACTGAACACCTGGAATGCAACTTCGGCAACGATGGCCTTTGTGCTCTCGCCACTCTATTTTCCTCTGGCGTTTACATTCATGACCGATATTTCGGGCGCACTTGTGCATTGTGGCCTGCTTCTATATGTGCCTGCGCGCCGTGCAGGCGGAGAGCGAACGCTCCGCCATGGTCTGGATCAGCCGGCTGCACTGGTGAACGCGGCGGGAGGAACAGTGCGACAGATCGCCTGGCTTGGCGTGCTGGTCATGGTTCCCTGCACGCTCTGGCTGCTCAGGAAAAACCGGCGCGTGCTCGTGGTTGGGAGCATTTCGTGCATCGCTGGAGCCGTCTTTGTGGTGGCCGCGATGCATTGGTTTGCCAAGCAGCCATATACCTTTCCGGTATCTCCGCTCGCCGGCGGTATGCAAGCGGAGACCCTGAGGGATCTCGGAAGATTCGACTTGAAAGCCGCTGGACAGTTGGCCCTGATGTCATTGCCGGTGCTGCTGATGTTTGCTGGATTTTTTCGCTCATGGAACCGACGCGGGGTAGCCATTTTCGCGGCCGGGATTCTCTGTTTCGCAGTTTCCGGAATGGCGCTAATTCGAGCCGGCAGACTGCCTGACTGGCTGGCTCCGTTTTTTGCGGACTACTTCTTCACCGATTCCACTCTTGAAAGACTAAGCGCCATCGCGGCCCAGGGAAGTCATCTTGCGATTGCACGCGATGGCCTTCGTGTATTGCTTACAGTTGCGGTCGTGCTCGGGATTCTGAGCCTCGTCGCGTGCCTTTTCGCAAACGCGCGCGGACAGCTCGCATCGAAATCAGCGACGGCCAAAAGTTCATGGCGGCAAATCTGGATCATTGCCGGACCCTTTAGCGCGGCTACCATCGTCCTTTTGATGACGGTCAAGCGGTCATTCGGGTTCGTCGATCGATATCTCCTGCCGTTGCTCGTTATCCTTCTACTTTTGCTGACCCGAATTTACCAGGAAAGAGTGCGCGCCAAACTGCCTTTGGCGTGCGCACTACTGATAGCCGTATTCGGCGTTTTCAGCGTCGCCGCCACGCACGACGACTTTGCCATGTATCGCGGCTATGTGACGGCGATTAACGAGATTCGGTCAGCGGGGCACCGCTACAGCGATCGCCGGGCTGTGGGCGTTCGAAGGGTGGACGCAAATTGAGAATGACGGTTACATCCACGACCCCAGAATTAAAGTATTTGAAAGTGCCAACACGCCGCCTGCACATGCTTCGCCCGCATCTTACGACACGCAGTTCGGCTACCAGCCTGAGGCACCGGCAATCAAGCCTGTTTTTGCCGTCTTGCAGGATCTAAACGGGTGCGGCTGCCCGCAGGCGTTTCCGCCGGTGATGTATCGCACTTGGGTCGCGCCGCACACAAACTGGATTTATGATGTGCGGCTTCCGCCGACCTTTTCGCACTGAAACAGCCAACTCTGCCTCGTGCAGGGAGCACGACGAGTTCAGCGCGAAGGCCACTCTTCCACGACCACGCCGAGATCGTTGAGCTGCTTGATGGCGGCTTCGACGTTGCGGCGGACCTTGGGACGGTCCTTGGGCGAGGCGGAAGGCGACTCCGCGATCGCGATCACGCGGCCGTAGTGCCAGGCGCCCGCCGGGATGGCAGCGACCGCCTCGTCGAGTTCGGAGGGCCGCAGCTGAAGCTCCTGGCGGCGGGCGGCCACGGGGCGAAACATGCTTCCCTGCCCAGCCGGGCTGGGATTGGCATCCGCCAAGAGGATGCGCAGCGAGATGTCTTCGGGGCCGACTGAGAGAAACGGATTGTCCCACGCGGCCGGGTCGTGAATATCGATGTAAAGGCTCTTGGTGGGCAGAGGAATCTGCTCCAACTGGGCGCGTTCCTCGTCGAGCTCGGTCTGGTTGGCCTGCACCTTTTTCTCGGCGGTCTCGGCTTTGTGGACCACGCCTTCCACGCGCTGCTCTTCCTTGTGGCAGGCAGCGAGCACAAAGGCCAGCAGCGCGGCCATGACGAAGATTCCCCTGAGACGCGAACGGACAATCACGAGATCAAGAATATCAGGAAGACAGGGAGCGAGGGAGCAAGGGCGCGATGACCGATTATGGGCAGCTTTTCGCATGCTGCGCGACCGCTCCAATGGTTTGAACGGGCCCTAACGCGAGCCGGGAACGGCCAGCGTTTCGGTGGCGTCTCGCGGCTGGCTGGCGATCACTGTGTAGCGCTGCTTCAAGCGCAAAAAAGGACGCTCGAAGAAACGGTAGGAGAGCTCGGCAAGAACCCAGGTGATGAGCAACGGCGCGACAACCCGTACGACGAAGTCGATTGCGGCTCTAAGAACATGGGAATGCAGTCCGATCATTTCCATTTTGTCCCCCGCGATCTTCACAACAAGAGCGATGACCAAATAGTGGAAAACGTAAAGGCCGTATGAATTCGCCCCAGATGAATGACCCGGCGGGAACGATGTTCGCCATGAAAATCGAGCATGGCCAGGACGATCAGGCTCGAACCCACCGCTGCCAGTCCATAAGTAATCATGAGCTGCCAGCTGCCGGGGTTCGCGCTTGAAATGTAGAAAGCGTTAAAAAACTTCGTCGCAACCGACCAGGAGCCGACCGCCCCCACAAGCGCAAGTACGCGGGCTACGGCGTGCATCTTCGGAATCCTGCCGTGTAGACACAAGCTCAGAAGGATGCCGGCTGCAAAACATTCAAATTGGACAAGGGAATTGGTCCATATTACGAACTCCGGCGCTTTTCTTGTTGCCACGAGGAACAGAGTGCCATTGGCAACGGCCACAAGAAGCGCGCGAAAACCGAATAACAGTTTGCGGCTGCAATATTTCGCAAGCCATGGCGCAAACAGGTAGAACTGCTCCTCCACCGAGATGCTCCATAAGGGTATTGCGGGGATAGATGTCATGCCATGTGCGGCTATGCCCCAGGAAGCAAGAAACACCGCGAACCAGCCGAGCGTAGGCAATTCGCGTACGCCATCGCCAAAGCTAAATGACCAGCCTACGGCAAGGGCGAGTCCCAGATAGTAAAGGGGCCAGATGCGGAGGATGCGTCGAATATAAAACTGCTTGACCCCGACCGTACCGGTTGAGTGCCGTTCGCGCTGCAGGAGCTCGAATATGAGAAACGCACTCAGAGTGAAAAACAAGGAAAGGCCAAAGCGCCAAAAGGGAAACGTCCATTCGTAGAGGGCCGCAACACCTGCACCCAGGTGATCGGCGATTCGTGAGTCCGGCGGTACAGGCAGCGAATGGCTAAGATAGACAAACAGGGAGTGATCAACCGCACCACATCCAATCCGGGGCGGTAGTAGCTCCCCGTAGGATTTTGCATGGGATCAGCGGATGGCATCAATATCCATGATGGTTTCAGAATTGAAGCAGCGTGGTGTTACGGCTGTTCTCTTGATTCCTTCGATCGGGCATTGCAGTTCTTCGCAATCGATTCGGGAAGGAACACGCGAATACATACATCCTGGCTTGAAAGAAATCTCAATGTCAGGAAGTCTATCTGGCAGTGAGGACCAGGTCAAGGAATTCTCCCGGCGGCTCGCTCGCTGCAGTAGGCACACCCCGTACGGGCGCCGCAGGGTTGAGCGCCTGCAGTGTGAGACGGCGTGCGCCGCATCGCGGCGAAGCGCATGAGAAATCCGCTAATCTGCGCGCAAAGAAGCGAGGGCGAAATGGGCAAGCGCGTTGTGGCCATGGTGGGCAGCTACCGCGAGGGCGGAGCAACGGAGAGGGCGGTGGAAGCAGTCCTGGAGGGCGCGCGGGTGATGGGCGCTGAGACACAAATCTTCCATTTGAGAGATCAGCACATTGAATTCTGCAAGAACTGCCGCGCGTGCACGCAGACGCCGGGCGTGGAGCGGGTGCGATGCGCCCGCGGGAGGGCGATCTGGAGCCGATGCTCAGAGAGATTGAAGCGGCGGATGCCGTGGTGCTGGCTTCGCCGGTAAATTATCCTTACAACGTGACAGCGATCTTCCGCAGATTCCTGGAACGGCTGCTGGGATTTACTTATTCGCCGTGGGGACAGAATCGGCCCAAGCTGCGCAGCAAGGCCCAGCCGCGCAAAGCGGTGCTTGTGGCTGTGGCGGGGATGCCGGGATTTCTGATTCCACTGGCGCCGGAGCGCCGCGTGCGCTGGAGTTAGCAGCGGGGATGATGGGCGCGAAACCGGTGGGCAAATTGTGGATCGGGCTCGCGGCGGGAAAGCGGGACTACAGGCTGAGCAAACGGACGCGCGAACGCGCGCGGCGCATGGGGATGAGGCTCGCGTAAGTTTCTGCTTTCCCACATCTCAAAATCGAGATGTGGGGCACCCGGGTTCGTGCTGGGTTCATAAGGGTGGTTGGGGTTCGTGCCATCCCACCTTAGCGACAAAGACAAAAACGTCACGAAGGTGGGGGCACCCACGTTCGTGCAGGTTTAGAAGAGACGGGTTGAGAGTTGTGCTTTCCCACATCTCAAAATCGAGATGTGGGGCGCCCGGGTTCGTGCTGGGTTGATAAGGGTGGTTGGGGTTCGTACTATCCCACCTTAGCGACAAAGACAAAAACGTCGCGAAGGTGGGGCACCCACGTTCGTGCAGGTTTAGAAGAGCGGGTTGAGAGTTGTGCTTTCCCACATCTCAAAATCGAGATGTGGGCGCCCGGGTTCGTGCTGGGTTGATAAGGGTGGTTGGGGTTCGTGCTATCCCACCTTAGCGACAAAGACAAAAACGTCCGCGAAGGTGGGGCACCCACGTTCGTGCAGGTTTAGAAGAGACGGGTTGAGAGTTGTGCTTTCCCACAT
>CAVSQE010000014.1:0-603457 GCA_963729915.1 uncultured Acidobacteriota bacterium
CGAAGACCGAGCCGGGAAGCAAGACCGGTTGCACCGCGGCGGCATGCAACGCATTGAGAGTGTCCGCGGTGGCAGTTTCAAGATGGTCCGCGGTGCGCGCGCGCAATTCGGCGGCCAAAGCGGCTCCCGTGCCGGGGCGGAATTGCTCGGCGTGCACGCGCAGCTCCATGCCATGGGCGCGCGCGGCGGTGAGCACCTTGCGCGTTTCTTCGACCGTGAAGGCGTGGTCGTCGCAGAAAGCGTCGCAAAAGCGCGCCAGCTTGAGGTTTGCAACCTCGGGGATTAGTTCTTCTGCGATCCAGCGAACGTAATCGTCCCGGCGGCCAGCAAACTCCGGGGGCAACGTGTGCGCTGCCAGCAGCGTGGGTACGATCCGCACCGGGCCCTCGGCGTTGAGGCGAGCCATGACACGAAGCATGCGCAGCTCGGTTGCGCGCTCCAATCCATAACCGGACTTGGCTTCAGTGGTCGTCGTGCCAGTGCGAAGCATCCAATCGCGATGACGGCGCGACTCTATCAGCAGATCGTCTTCCGAGGCGGCGCGCGTGGCGTTCACAGTGCTCAGAATGCCGCCCCCGGCAGCCGCAATCTCCTGATAGCTGGTGCCGGCAATGCGCTGCTCGAACTCGGAAGCGCGGTTGCCCGCAAAGACCAGGTGCGTATGCGCATCGACAAAACCCGGCGTTACACAGCGGCCCTGCGCATCGACCACGACAGTCTCGGCGGGAATGCGAGCACACAACTCTACGTAAGGTCCAGCTGCAGCGACGCGTCCGTCTTCAATCAGAAGTGCCGCATCTCGAATTACGCCCAACTCGCTGAGTTCCGCGCCCACGCGCGGACGTGCGGGTCCCGCAAGCGTGACGAGTTGCCCGATGTTGACAACTGCAAGTGATCCGGACACAGTCATTTTTCCGCCATGGGTATGGCGATGCCGCGTTGACGCGCGGTTTGTTGCGCCAACTCGTAGCCCGCATCGGCGTGGCGAACCACCCCGAGGCCAGGGTCGTTATTCAAGACGCGCTCGATTTTCCGCCCCGCCAGCTCCGTGCCGTCAGCCACGGTCACTTGTCCGGCGTGCAGCGAATAGCCCATCCCCACGCCGCCGCCATGGTGGAAGCTGACCCATGTGGCCCCGGATGCAGTGTTGAGCAGCGCATTCAGGATCGGCCAGTCCGCAACCGCATCCGAGCCGTCCAACATTCTTTCTGTTTCGCGATAGGGGCTGGCTACCGATCCGGTGTCGAGATGGTCGCGGCCCATGGCAATGGGAGCCGAGATTTTGCCCTTGCGGACAAGGTCGTTGATCGCTGCTCCCATGCGGGCACGCTCTCCGTAACCGAGCCAACAGATTCTCGCGGGCAATCCCTGGAAAGCGAAACGGCCGCGCGCCAGCCGCAACCAGCGAGTGAGAATCTCGTTGTCCGGAAAGAGTTCGAGGGCCAGCTCGTCGGTTCGGTCGATGTCCCTGGGATCACCGGAGAGCGCCACCCATCGAAACGGCCCCTGGCCGGTACAAAAGAGCGGACGGATGTACTCGGGCACAAATCCGGGAATGAGGAAAGCATCCGTGCAGCCGGCGTCGAATGCGAAGCGCCGGATGTTGTTGCCGTAGTCAAAGGTCAAAGCTCCGGCGCGCTGCAAGGCAAGCATCGCGTTCACATGAACAACCATCGTCGCCGTCGCACGGCGCACATATTCCGCGGGATTGCGGTGCCGCAATTCCGCAGCCTGATCCAACGTGAATCCCTGCGGGATGTAGCCGTTGAGGGGATCATGGGCGCTGGTCTGGTCGGTTACCGCATCCACCTGCAGACCACGGCGCACAATCTCAGGCAACACATCGCCGCAGTTGCCGACCAGGCCCACAGAAAGAGCGCGGCCCTCGCGGCGAGCCTCCTCGCAAAAGTGCAGAGCTTCGTCGAGGTTTCCCGCGAGGAGGTCGCAATATCGCGTCGCGACCCGGCGCTCGATGCGGCTGCGATCGACTTCTACAACCAGCGCCACGCCGCCGTTGAGGGTGACGGAAAGCGGCTGCGCACCACCCATGCCGCCCATTCCACCGGTGATAACAAGTTTGCCCTTAAGCGAGCCAGACCCGCCCGCCTGGGCGAAGTGCCGATCCGCGAGTGCTGCGAACGTCTGGAAGGTGCCCTGCAAGATGCCCTGCGTGCCGATGTAGATCCAACTGCCCGCCGTCATCTGGCCATACATCATCAGGCCTTTGCGATCGAGCTCGTTGAAGTGCTCCCAAGTGGCCCATTTGCCCACCAGGTTGGAGTTGGCGATGAGAACACGCGGGGCCATTTCGTGCGTAGGAAACACCGCGACCGGCTTGCCTGACTGCACCAGCAGCGTTTCATCGCCGTCCAGCCGCTCCAGCTCGCGCACGATGGCGTGGTAACACTCCCAGTTGCGCGCGGCCTTGCCAATGCCGCCGTAGACGACGAGATCCGCGGGGCGCTCGGCGTTTTCGGGATCCAGGTTGTTCATCAGGCAACGCAGCGCCGCTTCCTGCTGCCATCCCTTGCAGTGCAACTCTGTGCCGCGCGGCGCGCGAATGATGGGAGCTGCAGTCGTTGCCATAGACTCCTCCCGATAAGATACCGCGAGAGCAGCGAAAAGGCGCATTTCGTCGCAGTTCCGGAGACTGATCCACAGGATACTCCCACGGATAGAAACCTGTTGTGACGGGTCTCCGCCCAGGAAGCGTATTTGAGCTTGGCGCGAAAGGAATAAGTCTCCGATGCCTCTGTGCTGGTTGCCGAATTGAGCCGCGAATCGTATCCTTTTTGCCGTGCCCACTACCTTAATTGAATGTGTACCGAACTTCTCTGAGGGCCGCGATCCTGCGAGGGTCGATGCCATCGTCGAAGCCATGAAACTGCCCGGTGTCTATCTGCTTGACCGGGAGATGGATGCCGATCACAATCGCTGCGTCATCACGCTCGCCGGTGACCCCGAGGCAATTCAGGAAGCCGCCATTCGCGGCGTCGGCAAGGCCGCCGAATTGATCGACCTTACGCGGCACCAGGGCGCGCATCCGCGACTGGGTGCGGCCGATGTGATTCCTTTCATTCCCATCGAAGGCGTCACACTCGAGGACTGCGTAGCCGTGGCGCGTCACGTTGGAGCCGAAATCTGGAAGCGCTACCACATTCCGGTCTATCTCTACGAAGCAGCTGCCTCAACGCCCGAGCGCCAGAACCTCGAAAACATCCGTCGTGGCCAGTTTGAAAGAGTCCGCGAAGAGATCGCTACCAACCCGGCACGCAAACCGGACTTCGGCGAGTCGCGCCTGCATCCGACAGCCGGAGCGACGGTCGTGGGCGCGCGGAAGTTTTTGATCGCATACAACATCTTTCTGAACTCGCCGAATGTTGACATCGCCAAGAGCATCGCTAAGGCAGTACGTTTTTCCTCGGGCGGAATGCGCTTCGTAAAGGCATCGGGTTTTCTTGTACGCGGTCTGGCGCAGGTTTCCATGAACCTGACCGATTTTGAGCAGACGCCGCTGCATCGCGTGTTTGAGTTTGTGAAGCGCGAAGCTGAGCGATATGGTGTCTTGCCCATTTCCAGCGAAATTGTGGGCCTGATCCCGAAGCGAGCGATCGAACAGGCCGCCGAGTGGTTTCTTCAGTTGGAGAACTTCGACTCCTCGCTGATCCTTGAGAACCGACTGGCTACGATCGTAAGCGGCAAGGTGGCTGTTGGGGGCTTGCGTTCAGGAATCGAGCCGTTCATTGAGCAGCTGGCCGCGCCCAGGGCAATTCCCGGAGGAGGCAGTGCTGCCGCTGCAAGCGGCGCCATGGCAGCCGGTCTGGCTTCGATGGTTGCATCCATGTCTCACGGCAAGAGAGCCTATGCGCAATATGAATCTCAGCTTAGCGAGGCGCTCGGACGGCTTTCCCATCTGGGAGAGGAGTTGAAATCGGCGATCGACGAGGATGCCGAGGCATACAGCGGGGTCTCGAAGGCATATAAATCGGCAAAGGAGGCTGGCGACGGTCAACGGCTCATTAACGCTGCGTTGCAGCAGGCAGCAGCAGTGCCACTGAGCGTGGCCGAAAGATCCGCTGAAGTAGAGCGGATCGCCAAGACCTTGAAACCGATTACCAATCCGCACATGGCGTCGGACCTGACGACTGCGATCGCCTTGGCGAGAGCTGCTGTAGCTGGGGCAATCGCCAACGTGGAGATCAATCTCGAGTCGATCAAATCCGATTCGGCCGGGAGCGAAGAGTTCGTTGACCAGACGCGAAGCCGGGTACAAGCGCTGAAGGCCAGTGCTGCATCAGTTCCTCGCTCGTGATTGTTCAGTAGGCTCAATTTCCGCCTTGGTGGGACGAGGCCTAGCCAATTGGCTTGCACAAAGTGAGGACGGCGAGCGCTTTGGCGCTGGCTTGCCACTGAAGTTGGGCAGCCGGAGTGGTTCCTGGCCGGTTTACAGCTAGTGGGGCAATTGAACGGTTTCTCGGAAGTGCTTCTCAGCTATAGTGTTCAGGCCAAGGTGCTCATCCAGCTTCAGTTTGGGGCTTCTCAGCGGATTAGTAACGAAAGACGCCGTAGGGTCTAGCCACTTGGCCCGTGCGATGCTTTGGCCCACTGCACTATCTCCGATCTGCGCCGTTAGTATGCGCGTAGAGCCAGTCAACGAGTTCGTGCTCAAGAAAGCGCCAAAACTTGCGCTTCCCCTCACCGAGTGGGTGAGCTGGCATGTACCCCTTCCGTGCCCACCGCGTGATGGTCTTCTCATCTAGACGCAAATATTCGGCCGCTTCTCTCGGATCCATCGGTCGTGAATTACGGGGCGATCCGATGCCGTCTCGACTCTCAACTGAGGCTGAAGATCCGGGTTTGCCATGTTGAGGCATTAGAGTGTTCGTGTTTGGTTTCTTGTCCAATAATGAGTCGCCGACGTGGGCCCCGCACGGCTCTCTATAGCAGCGCGGGAACGATCTGGAAAAGGTGCTGAGCCAGGAAATCCAATACAGCGATGCATCGCCCTGGGTGATTATTCGACTAGCCGATGTTCTTCGAAGGACAGGTCTCAGCCGATCAACCATCTATCTCCACGTACACTTTGTAATACTCGGCACGACCCCTTTATTACACATCCACGCAAATCTACGGATGGCACCAGGGTTTTCCACGTGTACTTTGTCCCGCTTCGGCACATTCCGAGGGGCGCGCTAAAGGGTGACAGCTGCACCCATCCGTCGCATTGCCGCTAGGACTTCGTCTTCGAGTTGCTGTCGCCGGCTTGAGGTCCACTTCGCGTAATACCGTTCGGTCATGGTGACGGACTCATGGCCTAGCGCCTTGCTGACCTTTTCAAGCGGTACACCGGCCAGGAGTAGCTCCACAGCGAACGTGTCTCGGAGCATGTGCGAAAGGAACTTCATGGGTTCACCGGCCTCATCCTTGAAGGACAGATAGTCATCCAGACGGTCAACTTTGCGGAGCCATTTGTTTACGTTGATCTCTTCAGTGCAAGTCCTCGACCAGAAGAAATAGTCGGGATGCTCCTCCGCGCGGAGGGGCAGGGAATTGAGAGCCTCTACCACGTGGTCCGGCAAGATGCACTCGATGCGGCTGGCCGCAGGCTTCCGGTTCCGTTTCTTTCGCATCACGGCGCTGAGACGATTGCCCTGCAGAGCGGACTTCGGGAGGATGAGCGCATCTCCGACGCGAAGGCCCGTCCACCTCTGGACGAGGAACAGGGCCCGCAGGTGTTGTCCCACCTTTGCCGATTTGTACCGGGCCTCGGTGTCCAGCCTGTAGGTCGCGGCCAGTAGCTCATCAAATTGCTTGGGGGTGAGAGGCCAAGTTTTACTTTCATCCGGCGTGATGGCCTTGAGCATCAGGGTCGGATTGCGCTTCGTGTATTCCATCGCCGTGGCCCACCTAAAGAACGCCTTGATGCGAGTCAGCAACGCCCCCTGGGTCGTGCGGGAGAGCCGGTTTTCTCTTTCTCCAGCATCCGACGCCCAGGATCCACGCCATTGATCAAGGAGGGCCGGGGTCACGTCACTGACGTAGACCACGCCGACTCGCGCGGCCCATCGCTGAATCTTGCGCACTGTACCGCGGTATATGTTTATCGATGTCTCTCCCGGTCCCTTCATGCCGGTTATCCATTGCTCGAGAGCTTCGCCCAACGGCTTGAGCTCGACAGCATCCTTGGCGGCCTCTTTTTCTGCAATTTTCTGCAATTCGATCTTGACAGGGTCGCGCTTGTCCCGCTCGGCCTGGGCCACCTTCTCCGCTTGCTCCCACGAGCGCGTCTTGGCGGAAACGTAGGTGGTCTTTCCTCCCTCGCGGATGTATAGGGATTTGCGGCAATCACAGCGTTTCCATTGAGGATCATGGCGTTTAGGACAATCCACAGAGTGCCTTGCAAACACTGATATAGTGGATGAGGCAATCAATTCTGAAGGCATCATGGCGCGTTCCTCATTCTGCAAATCTTCTGCAAAAACAGAAACTGGCAGATAGAATTTGCTGAATACAAAGAGGATAACAAATCTTGATGTGAATCGATTGAATCCACTCCTCGGAGAGGCGATGCAGGCGATCTTAGCGCTCGAAGACGGGCGCATCTTCCGCGGCCAAGGCCATGGGCACCCGGGCGAATGCCAGGGTGAAGTGGTTTTCAATACGTCTCTCACCGGTTACCAGGAAATCGCCACCGATCCCTCCTACGCCGGTCAGATCGTGGTCCTCACCAACCCTCAAATCGGCAACTACGGCACCAATCGCGCCGATAATGAGGCGTCCAAGCCTTATATCGAGGGCCTGATCGTCCGCGAGTTCTCTACCATCAGCTCCAACTGGCGCTCCGAACAGGCGACCGATGAATACATGGAGCGGTATTCGGTGCCAGTGCTGGCGGAGATCGACACCCGCGCCCTGGTGCGCCACCTGCGCAACTACGGCGTCATGCGCGGCGTGATCTCGACCATCGAGTCCGACCCCGAGACCCTCGTCCAAAGGGCCAAGAAGATTCGCAAGATGGACGGCACCGATTTGGCGCGCGTGGTTTCAACTAAGTCGAACTACGAATTTGACGCGTCTGATCCACGCAGCGAGATGGGCGATTCGCTCCTTCCCCCCGCCGACCCACACCTCCAAGACCCAAGAGCGCGCGAGCGCCTGCATGTGGTGGCTTATGATTTTGGCATTAAACAGAACATTTTACGTATGTTAGTGCGCGAGGGATGCCGCGTAACCGTAGTCCCGGCCGAGACCACCGCAGACGATGCCCTGGCGCTCAAGCCCGACGGCGTGTTTCTGTCGAACGGCCCCGGCGACCCGGAACCGGTCGACTACGCGGTACGCTCCATCCGGCAGATGCTGGGCCGCGTGCCGGTGTTTGGCATTTGCCTGGGCCACCAGCTTTGCGGACTGGCTCTGGGCGGCCGCACCTACAAGCTCAAGTTTGGCCATCACGGCGGCAACCACCCGGTGCGCAACAATGCCACCGGCAAAGTCGAGATCACGGCGCACAATCATAACTTCGCCGTCGATCCCGACTCGATCAACGCGAACGAAGTCGAGTTGACGCATGTGGACCTGAACGACCAGACGCTCGAAGGCCTGCGCCACAAAACGCTGCCGCTCTTCAGTGTGCAATACCACCCTGAAGCGGCTCCCGGCCCGCACGATTCGCACTATTTGTTCCGCGACTTCCGGCAGATGATGGAGGAGTGGAAGGGATGAGGCAAGCGCTCCTAGTCCTGATAGTTTTTGGAGGACTAGGGAGCACTTTTTCCATTGCCCAAGGGGCCAGCCAAATTTCCTCGTTCGACAGCTATCTGAGTGGGATTCGATCCGGTCGCCATGAGGCGGCGCTCATGCGGGTTGCCGCCATGTGTGGCGTAAATCCAAGTGCCGCGACTGTCCATAACGCAGATCGACCGTATGAAGATTGGAAGCTTGTCAGGAATCTCGGACATGCGCGAGACGAACAGGAGACCGATTTTTTCGCAACTGCCCAGGTTTGGCAGTCCGGTGATAAGACCTTGGTTGAAGAATGGAACATGGATAGTGAAGCGGGCGACGAGATCCGCACATTGTATTGCCTGCACAATCGGGGAGTAATTTACGGCGAGCAAATCGAGTGGTGCTCACCGCAAGAGGAAGGGGCTGACACAGCCAATGCCTCGGGTTGGGCCTATGAAGTGCGTTGGAACGTAGTACAGGGTAAGTTCTTTAAGTCAATCCTCGAGCGATTTGTAAATCAGCATGAAGAGCCGGTGCCCAAGCCAAAACTCGGCCCGGACGCGCCAAAGGTATTCGGATTGATTCCAGAGGTGAGAATGTGGAGCGACCTGAAGCTGCCCGATGCAATGCTGCAATGAATCGTTTGGACCGAACAGACACCAAGCGGATAAGAAAACAAAAAAATGCCACGCAGAAATGACATTCAGAAGATTCTGGTGATCGGCTCAGGGCCGATCATCATCGGCCAGTCGGCGGAGTTCGACTACTCCGGTACGCAGGCGTGCAAGGCTCTCAGGCAGGAGGGCTACGAGGTGGTGCTGGTGAACTCAAACCCGGCCACCATCATGACCGATCCCGAGCTGGCCGACCGCACCTATATTGAGCCGCTGACCCACGAGTATGTGGAAGAGATCATCCGCATTGAGGCGGAGATGCTGTCTGCCAAGCCAAATCCGGGGAAGTTCGCTCTGCTTCCGACCGTTGGTGGCCAAACGGCACTGAATCTCGCCGTCGATCTTGCCGACACCGGCGTTCTGGAGCGGTACAACGTCGAGCTGATTGGCGCCAAGCTTGAGGCCATCAAGAAGGCCGAAGACCGTCTGCTTTTCAAAGACGCGATGATCCGCATCGGTCTCGATGTGCCGCGCTCTGCGCTCGTGAACAACCTGCGCGACGGTCTCGATTTCTCCGGCAAGCTCGGTTTCCCGGTGCTCATCCGGCCCAGCTTCACGCTCGGCGGCACCGGCGGCGGCATTGCCTACAACCGCGAAGAGCTGATGGAGATTCTCTCCCGCGGTCTCGATCTCTCACCGGTACACGAGTGCCTGCTCGAGGAGAGCGTGCTCGGCTGGAAGGAATACGAGCTCGAGGTGATGCGCGACCTCGCAGACAACGTCATCATTATCTGCTCCATTGAAAATTTCGACCCCATGGGCGTGCACACCGGCGACTCCATTACCGTGGCGCCGGCGCAAACGCTCACCGATCGCGAGTACCAGAAGATGCGCGACGCCGCCATCGCCTGCATCCGTGAAATTGGCGTGGAGACAGGCGGATCCAATGTGCAGTTCGCGATCAATCCGCAAGACGGCCGCATGATCGTGATCGAAATGAATCCGCGCGTGTCGCGGTCGTCGGCGCTGGCGTCGAAGGCCACCGGATTCCCGATCGCAAAGATTGCGGCCAAGCTTGCCGTCGGCTACACGCTCGACGAGATTCCCAACGACATCACGCGCAAGACGCCGGCCTGCTTCGAACCCACTATCGATTACGTCGTGGTCAAGATTCCCAAGTGGCAGTTCGAAAAATTCCCCGGCGCCGATGACACGCTCGGCCCGCAGATGAAGTCGGTAGGCGAAGTGATGGCCATCGGCCGTACTTTCAAGGAAGCGCTGATGAAGGCTTGGCGCTCGCTCGAAACCGGCAAGAAGACCGGCGCAGAGGTGCTGGAGCCGCGCCGCCTGACGCAGATGCTGGTGACGCCGAAGCCAGAACGGCTGGGTTATATTCGTTACGCTTTCGAACGCGCCATGAGTGTGCGCGAGGTGGCTCGCCTCACCAGGATGGATCCCTGGTTCCTGCATCAGATCCGCGAGATTACGCAGGCGCAAGTCGCCATCGCACATACTCCTCCAAAAGATATGGGCGCCGAAGCGATGAGAAGGCTCAAGCGTCTCGGCCTCAGCGACGAGCGCATCGCAAAGGAGTGGAAGCTCGAAGGCCATGCGGGCATCCAGCAGGTGAGGGAACTGCGCGAGGCGCATGGAATCCGGCCTGTGTTCAAGCTGGTGGATACCTGCGCAGCGGAATTCGAGTCGATGACGCCTTACCTCTACTCGACCTACGAGGAAGAGGACGAAGCGCCGCCGACCAAAACGCCGAAGGTCATCATTCTCGGCTCGGGCCCCAATCGCATCGGCCAGGGCATCGAGTTCGACTACTGCTGTTGCCACGCGGCCTTCGCGCTGAAGGATGACGGTTATGAGACGATCATGGTCAACTGCAACCCTGAGACCGTCTCCACCGACTACGACACCAGCGACCGGCTCTACTTTGAGCCGCTTGTTCTTGAAGATGTGCTGGCGATCTACAACCACGAGGCGCAATCGGGGGCCAAGATCGGCATGATCGTGCAGTTCGGCGGGCAGACGCCGCTGAATCTGGCGCAGCGTTTGCTCGAAGCCGGTGTGCCCATCATCGGCACCTCGCCGGAATCCATTGATCTAGCCGAAGATCGCAAGCAATTCGGCAAATTGCTTGAGGATTTGCAAATTCCTCAGCCTCGCGGAGGCACCGCTACCAGCGTTGAACAGGCGCTTGCCGTAGGCGAGCAAATCGGCTACCCCGTGCTGGTGCGGCCAAGCTACGTGCTGGGCGGCAGGGCGATGGTGATTGCGTACGACGCCGATGCCGTGACGCGCTACATGCGCCAGGCCGTCGAATACTCGCAGGAACGCCCGGTTCTTATTGACCACTTCCTGGAAAACGCGATCGAAGTCAACGTGGACGCACTCTGCGATTCGGAAGACGTGCTGATCGCGGGCATCATGCAACACATTGAAGAGGCCGGCATTCACTCCGGCGATTCGTCGTGCGTGCTGCCGGCAGTGGACATCAAGGAGCAGACACTCGAAACCCTGCGCGCCTACACGCGGAAGCTGGCGCTGGCTCTGAAAGTCGTAGGCCTCGTTAATTTGCAATTCGCCATCCAGCGCGACGAGCAAGGCAACGACAGCGTGTACGTGATCGAAGTGAATCCTCGCGCTTCGCGAACGGTGCCGTACGTGTCCAAGGCGACGGGCGTACCGTTGGCCAAGATCGCGGCGCGGCTGATGACGGGCCGCAAGCTGCGCGAACTGCTGCCTGACGAGTTGGCGTCAGGAAAAGATCTTGGAACCGGCGCACACTACTACGTGAAATCGCCGGTCTTCCCGTGGTCGAAGTTCGCGGGTGTCGATACCGTCCTCGGGCCGGAGATGAAATCCACGGGCGAAGTGATGGGCGTGGCAAGCACGTTTGGCGAAGCCTTCGCAAAGGCGCAGCTCTCGGCTGGTCAAATCTTGCCCACGGGTGGCACCGTCTTCTTTACGGTGAACGATCACGACAAACAGGCCGCCATTGCGTTGGCGCGGCGTTACGTGCATCTTGGCTTCAAGATCGTGGCCACGGAAGGCACGGCCAACGCACTCGAAGGCGCGGGCCTGATTGTGGAGCGCGTGTTCAAAGTGGAGGAGGGCCGGCCCAATGCCGTGGACCTTATCAAGGGCGATCGCATCCAGCTGATCATCAATACGCCACGTGGGCAGGACGCGCTCTTCGACGAGAAAGCCATTCGCCGCGCAGCCGTACTGGCGCGCATTCCCACCATCACCACGCTCGCAGCCGCTCAGGCTGCGGCCGAAGGAATTGCCGCCATGCAACGCCATCGTGTGACGGTCTTTGCCTTGCAGGCGCTGCACTCCGCGAACGGGCGCTAGAATTCGGCTCCGATTCGGTGCGGACATACAGTGCAATCGGGAACCGTATCGCGATCCGTCAGCACCCTCATTTACAACTCTACGACCGGAGTGCAACAATTTCAGGCCAAGCTCTGTACTCTCATTCGAATTGCGGTAAAGTAGTTGACTGCCTACTTGAGCTGCGAAGGGGGTAAGAATGGCGCTCATAGAATGTCCGGAATGCAAGAGGCCTGTGTCCACTCAGGCCTCCGCTTGCCCCAACTGCGGCAGCCCCATAAGTGCCGCGTTGGTTGGAAGCAACGCTGGAATAGCCCCAAGCAAAATTGAACCGGCGCGAAGAGCTACGCCACTATGGAAGAAGTTCGTATTTGTCGCAGCGGGCCTGCTTGGGCTTTCGGTTCTCGTCAGAGTTGTGACCTCTAGCTCTAGCAATGGAGACGGCGAACCAGCACAATCCGCGTCTAACGGCGCCTCTAATCCCAGTAGCCAGGAAGCGCTCCCCAGCGATGAGAGTGAATTCATCTCAACAGTGGGGTCGTTTCAGACACGATACGGCGAGGCGGTGAATGAGTTTCAGAAATCTGCCGTTCGCAGAAGTAGGGCCCAGGCCTTCGCTTCAATGCTGCCCAGCCGCTTGGTCGAAAACTGGGTCGGCCGAATCTCGTCGATGGAAACCAATTCGGACGGGAATGGCGTCCTGTCTGTGGACCTCCCAGGCGGAAGTCGAATCAAGGTTGGAACGTGGAACAACGCGCTCTCCGACATCGAGGATGATACCCTCATCCCTCACGGATCCCCGCTTTATAACCAAATTGCCAATCTCGCTGACGGAGACGTGGTGTTCTTCAGCGGTAGATTTGCCCCCAGCGGATTGGACTATGTCAAAGAGTCGAGCGTTACCGAAGCAGGCTCCATGGCTGAGCCGGAATTCATATTTACATTCGTGAGCGTTGGCAGACAGCCAGCTGCTGCTCCAGAGGAGGCCACTCCGCCCAGCGCGAATCCCATTCCTAGCACGGAAGGCGAAACACAACAGCCCGACACGTCAAACACAACTAGCGAACAGCCGACACCTTTTCAGACGCCTGCTCAGCCGAGCCAATATGGGAACCCCGGCGCTGTCCCGACCGCGCCGCCTACCGAGCAGGCCACGCCCGCAGGAGCCCAAACGGACAACCAGATCCAGACGAACGTCGTGCACGCCCTCGAGGCTAACAGCGCACTGAAAGACAGTCTCATCACCGTAGCCATCGCTCAGGGCGAAGTTACTCTCTCCGGGACGGTGCCGAACGAGTCCTGTCGTGAATTAGCGGAGCAGATCGTTAAGTACATGCCTGGAGTGACCAAGGTCGATAACAACCTGAGGGTCGGAATTTCGCAGTGATCAACACGCTATGTGATTGTCGACCTCGCCAGCGTCGGGCTACTCGCCCCGTCGAAAGCCGAGCTTCGCGCCAATGGAGTAGCCGAAGAGCGCGACGGCTGGCCAAGTGCCAATGAACGGACCGTCATTATCAATGAGTCCGCTGGGGCGAGGCAGGCTGAAGAAGGTGCGCGTCAGTTTCTCCGTGGCCTCGCATTGGAAGCATTGATTTGGCCCGGTCGGCATGTCCAGAACCCACAGGCAGACGATCAGGAACCAGACCACGCCGAGAAGCCAAACCAAAGTCGCCATTTCCGTGGGGTGGACGCGAGCGACGAGAAACCCGACGACGAGCGGCACGGCGGCCGACAAAAGTAGAATGGCAAGTTGCGGCACGCCAACGGGATTGATCAGATAG
Source organism: uncultured Acidobacteriota bacterium (assembly GCA_963729915.1). Classification (GTDB taxonomy): domain Bacteria; phylum Acidobacteriota; class Terriglobia; order Terriglobales; family Acidobacteriaceae; genus Telmatobacter. The sequence goes on from CAVSQE010000014.1 coordinate 13,466, forward strand.
CCGAGCAGCATCAGCCCGATCCAGGAGCCAAGTGCCAGGAGCGCGTGCAGAAAAAAGGACAGCGCCTGCGCCGAAAGTTTGGATGTGCTCTGTTCTTCGAGTTCCGTTTGCACCGACGAGCCCGCCATCGCCGCTCCTGAATGGAAAATTGCTGTCTGGTTTGCGCCGTATCTAACCACTTACCATACACCGCCGTCGCCAAGCGAAACAATTGCGGCGGCGCGGAGCAGGGAAGAGCGTCGCACGACCCTGATGGGTTCTACAATAGAAAGATGCTGCTGGAAGGCGTTTTTGCCGCAACCACCACGCCGTTTTACTCGGACGAACGCATCTATTACCGCAAGATTGAAGCCAACATCGCGCGCTATTCGCGCAGTTTGCTGGCAGGGATCGTGGTTTTAGGCTCGACGGGCGAGGCGCCGTTGGTCGACGATGCGGAATCGCGCGAGGTTCTGCGTGTGGCCGCCGAAGCCGCCCATCCGGAAAAGGTTTTGATTGCGGGCGTTGGCCGGGAGAGCGTGAAGGCGACGCTCGCACTGGCCGATGCGGCGGCAGAGTTCCGCTACGATGCGGTCCTGGTGCGGCCGCCCAGCTATTACGCTGGGCAAATGTCTTCCGCTGCCGTGCTCCACTATTTTCGCAGCATTGCGGACCGCTCTCCTCTTCCTGTCGTGCTCTACAACATTCCCAAGTGCGTCCCGTATCAGATTCCCGTCGAGCTGGTCGGGGAACTCGCCGATCATCCCAACATCATCGCGATCAAGGATTCGTCCGGCAAAGTGGAACGCATTGGGGAGCAGGTTGCCGCCGCACAGAATGCGCCGCGCCGGATGGTTCCGGTGACCCAGGTGTTTGAAGCGGCGACGGCACGGATGCTTGAGCCGCGCGCCCAGGCGGAGGGTAGTTTTGTCTCTGTGGGCGATCTGGCCGGTGGCGCGGCAGTTGCCACGGCTGCGCCTGCCGTTGCCATCAAGACCCGCAGCAGGGAAGTCGGGTTCCAGGTGCTATGCGGCTCGGGGAGCACGGTATTGGAATCGCTGGAGGCGGGAGCAATGGGTGCGATTCTTGCCTTTGGCGCGTTCGCGCCGCAGGCGTGCCAGGAGATTTACCTTGCCTGGAAGGATCACGACCTTGCACTGGCTGCAGAAAAACAGAAGCGTATTGCGAAGGCGAATCAACGGATCGTCGGCGATTTTGGCATTGCCGGCGTGAAGTACGCCTGCGACTTCAACGGCTACTTCGGAGGCCATACAAGAGCGCCATTGTTGGGCTTGACGGCCGGAGAGAAGGCCGAAGTCGAGGCATTGCTGACGGAAATCCGCAACTAAAGATTCGTGGCCTCCCGCCGCCCTGAACGATCCGTCTGCCTGGCCCAGCGTCGAACCCCCACCCGGATCAGAGCACCTCTAGGCAACTGCCCGGATGTCGATCGTCGTTGATGGAGTGCATTTAGACAGAACAGCGAGAACGTCCTCGATTTTCAGCGAGACGCAACCGGTCGTGTACTGATAGGCGTCGGTTGGGGGCCGCATCACGTGCAGGAAGATGGCGCTCCCGGCCCCGGCCACAACCGGCGCATCGTTGTAACCAATTACGCCAAGCACGTCATAAAGTTGGTCGTCCCGCCACATTGGTTCTGCGTCAGACTGATAGGGAAGCGTGACCACCCGGTTGTATGCCACGTCTTCGGGATCGTCGCACCACCCGTCCGTCGGCTTGGATTTGAAGACCGGCAGGCCTGACGAAGGCGCACTGATCCGATCAGCCCGGTAACGCACCTCACGCAGATGAAAGAGCCCGCTTGGCGTGCCGCCATCGCCTTCGAATTTCGAGCTCACGATGCCGGACTTACCGACCATGCACTTGTACGTGTTGCCGGCGAACTTCAGTGTGCCTTGACTGGCTTTAGGTTTGGCTCTGACCTGGATCGTGTTGGTGGAATCAACGATGGTCTGCTTGGCGGGCGTAGACGCCAGTGCCTGGCGGCCCAATCCATAACCGATCGTTCCGCCCAGACCGGCGAGAAAGAAGCGGCGAGTCAAACTCATAATCGACCTCCTCCAAACGAATGGTCTAGTCTAGATTTTTCGGATTCTCCGGTCAACGACCCTCATTGATTTTGGTGGCTATCATGTCTGATAACAGATATTCCCGTTAAGTCGGGGTTGATCCTAGGAGTCGGATCGGGAAGGGCGGGCTAGATATGGCATGAGAATAGTGTTAGAACTCATGGAAGTCAAGCGGTTTTTTTGAGCCTCTCGGCTGGCACCACAACCAGCAACGCTTCGATCCGGTCTCCCTTTGTATTGATCCCCGAAAAAGCCATGGCATGCGATTCCTCTTCCACCGCGGCGCCGGCGGTACGCTGGAAGGCCATCGGCCGCTGGCCTGGCATCAGCTCCTGAAAATTCACCTGCCAGCCCATGCCGCGCAACAGCTCCACGAGCTGATCGGGATTGAGGCCGCCCTTGGCGAGCTTCACGATCGTTGAAAGATTCAAGCTGCCTCCTGGCCGCGTCATTTGGGCGTGCAGGAAACGGCCATGATTCCGGTCGCAGTCCCGTAAAGGTAAACAACCGCGGAGCCCGGCGTCGGATTCGGATCGACTGAAAAGCCCACGTTTGGCGAGCTGGTCCCTTGCCAGGTCCCGAAGCATTTTGACGCGTAGAAAATCAGCGGTGAGCTGACGGTGGCTGAAGCCGTACCGGAAAAGCTGACCTCGCCAACGTACCGCGGGAGCGTCAGCGGGCTATAATCGTTTGTCACCGTCGCGCCGTTCCAAACATAGTGAGCGGGATTCGGGTCATCTGCAAAAAACCCATTAAGATTCACGTTAGAGTTACTAGCCGCCACCATCGGCGCAACTCCGCTGTAGTTTGCCGCGTAGATCGACAGGCCAGTGACGTTGGTCGAATAGCTCAGGCTGGCCGGACCTTGCAGAAACACTCCCGCGCTACCCGAGTAGGTCGCATTTTCGCCGTCGATGTCGTTGACGGTGATCCCCTGATAATATTGCGTATCGTTTGTCGGTTGCCCTATGGTCACCCGGTCCTGTGCGATGTACCCGTTCGGATATGAGATGCCCTTGATATGGTTAAAGGACAGTTGATCGACGTAAGAATGGGTGCCGCAATCGGAGGCCGCACCGGGCGAACAGGCCACCCACACCGGGAACGGAAAACCGACAGACGAGGGGTATCCGTTACCCGCATGGATGGGATCTGAGATCAGCGATTCGAGGACAACGCCGGTCACCGAGGAACTGATACAGGGGCCCGATGCGTTCACGCAGCTTGGCGCATAAATCGCCAGGCCATGCGATTCGCCGCTGCCCTTAATTGCCACTGTCGCGCTCGAGCCCGCGCCCTGCGTAAGCAGGAAAGGCGACGCCGGTCCCGACACCCACTCGCCCGGCTTGAGCGCAACGCAATCATCCGTAACGTCGCATTCGACGCGCGCCGTGACATTGTTCCACGGCCCTTCAAAATCCACGCAGTCCTTGCCATAGCCGGAATACGAAAGGCATTTTGGGTGCTCCACATCCACGTCGTTCACGTCCCAAAAAACCATGTGCCAACTCGATGTACTATCCGGGTCAACCCAGTTCCCGCCTTCCACCCTTACCCGGTTCGCGTGGCCGATGCCTAATTTCACCGGCTGCTGCGATCCGGCGCCGCCGGCGTTCGTGATGGAAATTTCCCCGGCCACAATCCGCAAATCATAATCGCGCAACTGCTCCGCACATGAGAAATTTCCGGCCGTGATGCCTGCGCCCGTAGGAGCCGCGACAGTGATAGCCGTGCCGCTGCCGACATTTGCAATCACGGTGTCAAGATCGACGCCGCCGCCGAGGGCGCCCGCGCATGAAAAACTTTCGCCAACGTCGCCATCGGGAGCGCCAGCATACGCAGTGTTTGTGAACGATGCCGAGGAACAGGAAATCGCCGTGGACCCCGCAGTGAGCGCGCACGTGAAAGGCGTGGTCGTGGGATTCAGCACCGCATTGTTCGTGATCGAAAATTGCGGCATGGCCGTCGCAGTGTTCGACAGAACGGACGTGATGGACTGCCCCGCCCAATCGAGGGTATCGCCGGAGAAAAGAACAACCGAACCGAGATTTTGGCAAGGGTGCGCCGTGGTATCGATTGTCAAATAAATATTTTCCGCCGCGAGAGCACCATTGATATTCGTGGTGTCGGTTGCGCCGATCCCCGTACACGGATAAGAAACAGGCCGGGCGGCTCCGCTCCCCGCCACGTTCACACTGACGTACGTATTTCCGCCGCCACCGGCCGGTGGAATGCCGTGCGTGAAATCCCACAAATAACAATGCGAGCAGAGCGTGGGCATAGTTCCCGCGGGCCAGGCTGCGAGACTCGGATCGAGCACAAGAATGCAGGGCACGACCGTGCTGGGGTTGCACGTCGCCATCGCGGCTGTAGTCTTCGCGCCCACATTGTTGCCGTGGAAGATGCGTATGTAGATTGTGTTGTCAGTCTGAGCCGAGACCGCGGCTGCAATCAGGAGCACCAGCGTAAAAATCGGAATGCGCCACTTCATGCGACTTCCTCCGAACCGGCAAGCGGGGAAGCGAATCGCAATCCGCCTCCCCGCGCCGGGCCTTGCCCTTGTCGGGGTATGCTGTTACGCCGCCGCCAGTGACGGAGCTGCCTGCACCGTCGCCGTAGAGCCCGCATCGCTGGGAGCGGTGATGGTTGACGCCGGCGCCGCGGTCGCTGCCACGGTGGGTAGAGCGGTTCCGGTCTCGATTGCAACCAACACCTGAAGCGACTGCAGGATCGATTGCGTGAAGGCGTTGATGTGATCCGCCGTGGGAGCGGGCAAGCCTGGCTCTCCAGATAGGTCACGAGCTGAGGAGCGACGCCGTGGCCACGTTCTCAAGCTGGACCGTGGCGCCACCGCCCGCTGCTCGCTGCAGCCTGGCCGGCTGTGAGCAACTTCACAGCCTCATTGACCGCGCCGTTGTACAGCGTGGCGACTGCGGGAAAAAGAATATCGACGACAGGCTCCGCAACCGCTGCGACCTTCGCCCCTAGGCCGATCACTTTTTCGAGATCGACACCCACCTTCTGAAAGAAACTTCCGAGACTCATAATCGTACCTCTCCTTCGAGTCTCGCCACTTGCGCGGCGAGCTTTGAAAATGCCTTTCTAAAATCGGTGTTCTCTCTCTTCAAATCGCGAATGTCATCACCGTGCGCTTTTTGCGTGCTCCACATGCGACCGAGGCCGAAGAGGAGCAAGCCGATCTGCGCGGCGCCGAAAAGTGCGACTTCTGTCGGAACTCCCCACATCTCGCCGCCTTAGAACTCGTTCATGCCGGCAAGCTGAGGTTCCGCGCCGTTGTCGGCACCAACTCGCCCACCATGCCGTTAGAGCCGCGCGTGACGCCTCGCACCCAACCTAGTGGACGGCGCCGGCCACCGCAAGAGCCGCCCTTGCCGATGCGCGCGCGCACGCCCGCCGGACCCACGCTTGCGCTACCGGCCAGCCCGGTCACCGCAGCGAGTACCCAAATCAGGGCCACCAAAAAGACAACCCGCAAAATTGTCGTCATCGTGTCACTCATGCTCACTCCTTGGACGCCAGAATCCGCCAAAAACAAAGTCGTACAACTTATCGGCCCGCTCCACCTGAAACGCCCTCACGTTGTGCGCCCGGTTCAGCCTGGCCCCTTTCAAAATCCCTCCGAACTCGGCGAGAAATTTCACCTCGCTTTGCCCGGTACTTCCAAACGGCGAGAGCAGCAAATCAAGATCGCGCCCTCGCCCTTCGTTTAACACGCTCCCGAACATCGAGAGCCGGAACCCGTGGTTCTGCTAGCTCCGACAGGGCAGGGAGTCTCGCCCGCGGCGTCGGCCAAGGTCCACTCAATAACTTGCGCCCGGATCGTACTGGTCACCGCCGCCGCCGCCACCGCCGCTGTCATCGATCTGCCCCGCGTCATAGTCGTTCGTGTCATACGTCGTATAATCGGTGGAATCCGCACTTCCATCCGCCGTCGGCAAAGGAGTCGCGGGGCCGATTCACATCGAAATTCTGCATAGGCTCAAGCGGGAGAATCACCCCCTGACTCACTCACCTGGTAGTCGCTGTTCTCTGCAAGCTGGTCGGCCGCATTGATGCCATCCGTAGGACAGATCGTCGAGAGCTGTGGCGGCGCCTCCGTCTTGTGCCATAGCCGGCGCTCTCCCGAACCGCCGCCGCCAAAACTCAGGCCCGCGCTCAGCGGGCTTTGAGAACTTGAACCATAGGGAGATTCATAAGGCGAATACGGAGCCGCGTTGGTTGCACCCGCGCTCGATCCACCGCCCGTCGCTCCCGAGTTCAAAGACTTGCGCAATGCCGGCCAGAGCTTCCAGCCCACATAGGCCAGCACGCCGAAAACGCCGATATAGAAAAGCGTGTTTTTTTCGCTTGCGGTCACCGCTTACCTCCCCTCTGCCGCGGTTGGCGCGGGCCACGCCGGCGGCGCGGACCGTACCAGCGGGGCGACCACGCCGTCACCGGCGAATTGCCATAAAGCGGCGCGGCATAGGGCGCGTCATACAGCTCGCCTCCTCCGCCGCCCGGCGAACCGGCGAAATTGTTCGAGACCCAGTTCCACGCCCACCAGGCCGCTATTGTGGGTCACACCCGGACTCGATGACGCTCCACATATCGATGCCCTTCACTCCTTACGCGATCTGCGACCAGTCCGGCTGGTCTCCGCTGTAATTGCCGAAGCTGAACGGCGTATTTAAACCCGCGGGAGGCGCACCGGACCGGCGGAACGCCGAGCGTCCCGGCGAGCAGCTCCGGGCGCAGGAGGTCCACCAAATAGGCTCTTAAATATGCCTCCGAGGCCCGCGAGAATATCGGCCTCGATACCGCCAATTCCATTAAGAATGCCTCCGCCCGTCCCGCCTACGATGCCCTCCGTGATCTGCTCTGTTCCTTTTTGAAGTGCATTGCCGGAATCCGGCCCGGAACTGTTTTCTGGCGCGCCCTTCACAGGCAACAATTTGCCGGCCACTATCAGCAGCACGAGTGCTAAGACGATGATCAGGAACACGCTACCGATATTCTTCATTGATATCCGCCCCGCCTGCTACAATTCCCCCCATGAAACCCTTGAAGCTCTTTCTCGCCGGCGCTTTCCTTTTTTCTCTCACCTCAGTGACCTTCTCTTACAGCAGCCGGAAAACGACAGCCAGGTTCAAGCAGATCGGCTTCGGCAAAACCCTCCGCAGAATTCGTCATCGATCAGCAAGCCTCCGACGAGAGTTCGCGCTTTATTCAAAAACAACGCCGGCAACCGTCACCGTCACTTTCCTGCTGCTTCCCGGCCAGACGCTCAAACTGTACGACCCTTATTACGACTTCGTGAAAATGACCTCGGATTTTCCGGTCGCTCTCCACGGAGCTAACTGCAATTCGGACGGCCCCACCGATTTCGATTGCCGAAACATCCCGAGCGATCGATACCTCATCATCGATGACAGCCGTATCGGCATTTCACCCGATTCCTCACCAGCAAATCGGGTAAAATTCGTCGCCGTTCACCACAGGGCGACCGACTAGCCGCGCTTCCGGAACCGCCCGTTCTTATTACGAGGCGGCATCCGGCGTTTGCTCTGGCGCTTCGACTTTGCCTTTCCACCGCGTCGCCTCGACTTCTTCAACTCCAAAAACTTCGCGGTTTACTCTTCACGCTCATGTTTCACCTCACCCGATCTGCGGCGCGGCCACGATCACCAAAATGCCATCATCCGCGGTGCCCATTGCCAGATATTGCCGATGTTGTCGAGCTGCAGCGTAATGGAAACATCGGCCCCGGCCGGGCAAAGTCCGCGATCCCGTTGTACCGAGCAAATCAGGCTGGTCGCCGACCGAAGCACGGATGCGGATTTACTCCCGTGGGGGCGTTGTCGGAAAAAGCGTAACGCTTGCGCCTGGCCGAACCCGGAACGCCGGAATCTGTTGCGGCACGTTCGTCTGCGCAAAAGTGATCTGGAACTGCTGATAGAGCGGAGGCCCTGGCAGCGCCATGATCGGAGTCAGCGGTGCGGCTTGCTTCGTCATGAATTTTGCTCCCCTATATACGCCGCGAAGTTGGTTGAGTCGGGCACACCCAACTGACTTGCGACGTAATCCGCTTCCGCTGCCGAATTGCCCTGATCGTTGTTCACGTCCTGCCCACTGAGCGAACCGAGTACCTTTGCAAAAAACTGTCGGAGCGTCCAATCGGGATGCTCCTGCGCCTGTTGCTGCTCCCAAGTTTCCTGCCTGCGCCAAATCCGAAAGAGGGATCGCTGAAAACTGCGAAGCCCGCGGGTGTGTGACCGACGACTCCGGTCCAATCGCCCTTGATGTTGACGGGGTTATTGTTCCGCTGCGCGAGTGAGCCAGGCCGATCGTCGCCCTTAAAGTGCGCCCACGCTTCGGCGGCGTACCAGCAGGACGGAATCGGGAAAGAGTGGCTGCCGCCATCGCCGTTGGCGATGGCGCCGTAGTCGGACTCTCGCTGCCCGCCTTGCCCCGAAGAAGCAACGCAGCGACGAATACAGCGATGAGCACGAGCAGCGGCACATCGAGCCCTCAATCCCGGCTAAGACGACAGCCCGAAGACGCGCCGCGTGTAAACGCGGAGCTGGTCGAGGCGGAACCGCTCGGGTTCAAGACCGAGTAGTAAGCCTGGATGGCCGCGGCGGCGTTCGCGTTCTGCAGAATGCCGTCCGTCCAATCGAGATACGAGAGGCCAGTGAGAATCTGCGAGGGATCAAAGAAACCGTCATCCATCATGGCCTGACGAATCTCCTGCCACTTTTTCTTGAAATTCAGATATTGGCCCTGAATCTCAAGCCGCCGGATCAACGCATCGCTCAGCGTGTAGCCGGGCTGATTTTGCTCAGCCATAATCAACCACTGGATGAACGCGCCATCCTGCGGCAAGAGCTGATCGGGGAACTGCTCCTGCTCGCCGCGGATCAGGGCGATGTGGTCTTCCTGCTTCAGAGGCAGAGTGTCCACCGCGCTCAAATCGAGGCGCTTGTCACCGTAGCGCACCATGCCAGCAACGGCCATGGATCCCGCAGTGCCAGAGAAAATCTCGCCCAGGGCGGCGGCGATGTCCACCTTCACCTGCACTGTCGAGTTGACCGGCAATCCCTGCGAGTCACGCGCGTTCATGTTGAGCGCGGTGGAATTCGCCTGCGAGCCGTTGAGTTTTGCTTCATCCGAAAAATAGATGGGAATGGTGAAAAAGACTTCGTACGCGCGCGGCGCCGGCTCCGAGGGAGCCATTGCCGAGCAAATCGCCGAAGAGCTTGCCCTCGCGCTGCACCATGGCAAAGCGGAGCAGGGAACGCGGCGAGCAAGTCACCAGCGGCCCTTCCGGATAGCGCGAGCCCGGACCGGCGAAGCCAGGACCTGAAGGTGGCGGATGAGCCGCGATGCTGCGAGGTTATCGATCGCGGCATCGCCGATGGGCGTTCCCGCGCCGCCGCCGTTCGTGATCGTAACCGTCGCATCGATCTCAATCCACATCCGGGTGATGTTGAGACTGGGATTGATGTTGAACACTTTGGGCACGCCCTGAAAAATCGGTTGCTGTGCCCGCGTTCCAAATTCGTCTTGATATGCCATCGGAAAATCTCCCGCCGCGTTGCGGCCGTGTCTTCAAAAAAGCTCTTCCGCGAAAACTACTTGGTGAGCGCAACTAGCCGACGATGTTCGAGACCGGCGTGTAGTTGTTGCTCACGTAAATGCAGGCGAAGATGACCACCACGATCACAGCCCAATGCCAAAACTTCGTCATATTTTCCTCCTGCGCCCTGGAAAAGGCGGGGAAGCGTTCGCCGCCCCAGACCAACCTAAAAGGCGCTTCTGAATTAAGCGAACCACGAGAAGTCGATTTAATTCCGCTTTTAGCAAAAATAAACTGTTCTAACGCAACGAAAGGATCACCGAATGCCACTTTGGGGACCGCCGCACCGCTTAATGGGCGCATCTTCGACCTTGTGAAGGTAGGTGAACCGAGGCAGGGAAGCGAGCTGTTCGGCGGCATCTTCGCCCATGCGATCGATCAGGTATTCGCGATAGGATTTTTCCTCCACTCGAAACGCGAATATCTCACTCTCCGCTGTGTAACCCCGCGCAACAGCCTTCGGATTCCGGGCCGTCGCGTACCATGGAAACTTGCTCGTGCCTGCCGTAGTTCGACGAGATGGTAAAGCTCAGGCGGCATCCGAAAGTCTCCCCACCGTGCGCCGCAGAGCTTGTCGATCTCATCGATAGCGAAAATCATTGGACCAAAGAGTGTCACCAGTAGACACACCTTGCGGAATATCTTGTCGAGGTTTCCGCGGCGCGGTTGATGCAGGATGTGAAAACGGCGCCCGCGATTCAATCGAAGATATTGCTCCAACTCCGAGATCGTCGTGGTGACTCTATAATCAGGAAATTTTTCTGCGTGCTTTGAAAGAGTGTCAAAAAGAATGACCCCGCCCGCGCATTCACCGAGGAGCTGATCCATCAGTGTCGTTTTGCCCATGTTGCGCATCCCGACCGCGAAGAGCAGCCCTCTGATTCTGCCGTCTTGATATTCGCCGTCAACAATCCCGCGCATCAGACCACCTGGAGGGCGGTGTCGCCTGAGCTGGCAACGTTCGCACGAATGTCGTGAGCCATGATGATGTAGGCCAGGCTCGCGGTCTCGTCCATCGCCACATGTCATCGTGCATCATGAAACCAGAGCGCCCAAAGGTCTGTATCTGGGGAGGGGGATGAGATTAGCGACAATCGGACCCTTCTCCGATCGTTAAAGAATTTGCCGATCGTATATCGCCCACGCGGGATCGGACCACATTGGGATCAGCCTCAAGCAGCGGGTTGTTGATGCCGTCGGGTGGCACACTGCGGCCGTTCGGCGCGTGCCCGCTGTATCCGCGCCCGATCACTACGCCGTTGTGCTCCAAAACTCCGGTGTCGCTGTGATAAGTCCACATCTGAATTCCTCCGATTAGTTGAGCTGCGAAATAGTTGAATCACTAAACTACTTTTCTCACGACCGACGATCGGCTCTACTTCGTGAATCTCGCCCACCGGACCAGGCGGCGGCCGACGCGGAATCGGAACCGTCTGCGGCCTGCTGGTTCACTGGCTTCGGACTCTTCCTCCGCTCACGTGAGATCGCTGCTTGCTGGGCAACCTTCGGACCGATCACGATCGCACCCGTCACGCAAAGCCCGGCCAGGCCGGGCGTCGAGTCGCACCAGCGAATGATGAAATCAGGCAGGCGGGAATAGAGCGTCGAGAGCAGTTGCGCTGTCGGCTTGCCCAACATGCGCGCCTGCGATTCGGTCAGCTCCCAATGTGCGGAATCGAATCGCTCAGCGACCCAATGAAAGCTCTCGCGCAAAACATCCTGCACGTCGCTGGGATCGAAAGTGATTTCCGGAAGCATATCGGCGACGGCGGCGCCATCGCTCGATACAGGACCGGGCGCGGCCGGATCGGGCGCGTGATCTTCGACGCCGATCGCGTCGAAGCCCTCGCGCAGAGTGCGCTCCTGTTCCGGCGAGAGCGGCGCGCCAGGCGCGGGCTCAGAGATCGAAGAACTTCCGAACGGCGCCGAAGCGTGGCCCTGGCCGAACGTCGCCGCCAGGCGGAACGGATCCGGGCTTTGCTGCTGGGGCTCGACGGGCGGAGGCAGCGGCCTTTGCTTTGCCGCGGCCGGCCGCTTTTTTCTTGGCCTTTTTTTTCTTTGCCGGAACGGGAACCGGCCCCGGCGCCGGCTGCTCCTGCGGGAGCTGCGATTTCTTTTTCAGTGGCTTTGCCAAGGGTCACCAACTTTCTGCACTTCGGGCAAGACCCGACGCGCGTTTTTGCTTGTCGATTCACGAAAGGCTTTACGGCCGTTCCGCACTTGGGGCACTTTTCAGTTTCCATCGCTGCCTCCGGAGAGGTGCTTTGTGATTCCCTCAGCGACGCGCTCGATGTGAAGCGCGCCCCGCGCATCCAGCGCAAGCACCGCGAGCGCCGCGACGCGAAGAATACCGCCGAGATCGGTTGAATGTTTGCGAGCGAGCCGCTGAAGGGCCAACAGCTCGCTCAGTTCAAATCGGAGATTTACCTTTGGAGTTTCCATGGCTCCCTTAGAACGGAAGATCCGCGTCACTGATGCCGCGCTCGCTGATGAATTCCCGCGTGCTGGTTTCCACGCGAAACCGCTTCATTGAATTGCCCTCGCGTCCGACTGAGGCATCTTCCCCTTCGTAGCGGATTCTCACAAAGTGCCCCACGTGATCGGTGCGCAGCTTTTGCGCGAGATCATAGGTGGCTAGGAATGCGAACTGGTCGCCCGTCGATTCAAAGTGGCCGTCGTGAATCTCGCCCTCCGCGAAAACAAGACGCGGCATTTTTTTGCCGTCCTTGTTCGTGATTGAATCGATGCGCAGAAAAACGCCCTCGAGCGTCCCACCCTCGCGCACGCCGTCCTTGCCGAAGGAGATAAACTTCGGCTCCCTCTGTTCCTTCATTTCAACGCCCGTCAAATCGCTCGCCATGGTTGGTCTCCATTTCTCTCTTCCGGAGCTTCAAGCGCCCGGATGGTTGGGCGCGGTACAGTGCCGCGCGGGTTCAAGTTAAATTCCGGCCGCGGTCTCCATTGGCCGGAGGCATCCATTTGAACGTCGCGACGGCAGAGCACGCCGAAACGCTCCCAGTGATTCACTCCGCATGCACATTCCAATTTCGAGTGATCCTCTGGATGCGTCGTATCGAACTCCACCGCAAGATCGATTCCGTAGCAGCTCCCCCAGGTCTGGATGAGTCGCGCGCCGCGAGTGCCTTCGTAAAAGGCAATGACGCATTCCGGAAGATCGATAAAATCGCTCGATTTTGTGATGTACTTCAGGACTTCTTTCAGCGCCTTCACGCGATCGTTAACTGGCCGAATGTCGAGGATGCGCCGGTTCGCGCGATTCCACGCGCGCCGGCGATCCATCTCCGCCGCGGGCAGCCATGTGATGTCCCGCCATTGACCATTGCGAAATTCGCGCGTGCGATTTTCGTTGCAAGCCCGCGCCCAGAACTCGAAATTTCCGCGATCGTTTTCGAGCGTCACACGGCTGGCATTTTCGCGCGGCATGTTGCCGAGGTTCTTCACCCAGAGCCGCGTCCAATCGAACTCAAGCTCGGTCTTGATGCGGGTGAAGGCATACATGGCACGGCGGCGAGCGGGCCCGCCAGTTCGCCCTTCGTGGGCAGGGCCCGCGCAGCATCAGCCAAAACGTGAGCGTGAATGTGCCAGCTCTTCTCCTCGCGGTTATACGTCGTCTCGACGGCGTACACGCCTCCGTGAAATAGTTCCTTGTGCTGCGCGAGAAATTGCCGGACACGTTTGCGAAAGAACTCATAAGTACGCTTCGTGATCCGCTTCACATTGGGCACGGTGAGGGTGATAAAAACCGGATACTCAAAACGATCGAAGAGCTGACGGCCCTTGCGCTGGGCCTTCTCTGAGCGATGCCAATTGCAGAGAGGGCAGAGGCGGTGATTGCAGCCTATCGGCACCGCAACGGCTTGGGTTTTGTCACCGCAGCACGAGGCGCGATAGCCGATCCATTCAGCCTGGCAGTGAAGGAGCTGAAAATATTGTTTCTCCCACGCGAGTCTTTTTGCGCAAATTCCCACCGGGCGGTTGCGTCGCTTCCATTCGTCGAGGTAAAGCCATTGCACGTGTTCTTCGTTAGTGCCCACGCCCCCCTCACGCCAATCGAACCGCACCAAGGCAAAAGCATCGTCGTCACAGGGAAGCTCCCTGCGAGCCCGTTTTTTCTTATAAGAATCGAGGAAAGTATCGAACCCGACCGACGTTCCGGCCTTCACTTTCGCTTTTTCTTCCTCATACGCTGCCCACCACTTCCATTCGGCTCCATCGTGGGGCAAAACCTTGCTCTGAGCGGCGTAATCCTGCCAGATTCCATAGACCGTTGCGCATAATGTTCGCCAGAGTGACCATCTTTGAACGAATCTATCGTAATGATTCTCTTGGCCTTGCATCCACTCCTGCACAGTTGTTGACAGTTGTTTCACAGTATCGAGTGAAGCGGGTCGCGCTTTGCGCGACCGCGAGGCCCCCAGCTCCGAAGCCGCGGCCCCTAGGGGCCGCCTCCGCTGGGTCCCCAGGCGGTAGGGGCGAGACGGGGCATAACGGACTTGCATTTCTACGCCCATCATGCGATTTTTGCCCCCTCGCCAACGCTGAGACACTGCTCTAGCGCACGATTGGAGAGTAATGAGTCTATGAGGGTGCGCTGAAACCGGCCCCCGCGCCATGCCCACTCTCGCGAAGGATTGCTCTCTTCGAGAGCATCAGCGTGTTTTTGAACGGAAGCGATTTCGCGCAGGCATTTCAGACAGATCATGACCCGCGGGCAGGCTTTGAGAATACGAACGCCGTTCCTGCGCAAGTAAACCGAAAAGGAGATCGATAAAATCTCCGGTTCGCCGGCCGGTGGCCGCTTCGCGTTGAAAGATGCGCGCGCGTGGCACACGCAACACTCGCGCTCCCTGACTCCCCCCGCGCCGCCCTTGCCGCCTGGATAGCTCATCTCGCCGCCGTCCCTTCGCCATGCCGGCGCCCCAAATCATGTCGCAGGGCGGCGAGCTGGCCGTTCAGTTCGCAGAGCCGAAGAATCGATTGAGAGATGAGAGCAAGCGCCGCGCCGGCATCGCCCTCACCATGAGCCCTTGCGATCAGATTCCCCTTGGCGCGAAGCTCGTCCACCAGGCTTTCGATAATTTGAATGCGGGTAGCGTTTGTCATCGTGTCACCGTCGCAATCATCCGGCCAGGGGCAGGGAGCTTCTTCGCCAACGTGGGTCCGGGCTTGTCGAGCGACGCCACCGCGGTCGGTGTCGTCTGCGTGGGTGCGGTGGGTACTGACGATGGGATTGCCAGCGCGTAACTGACGATGTAGCTGTAGGGACCAAAGGCGCTGTTGGCGCCCGGCGGCGCCCAGCTCAGGCTTGCCTGATCATTTGCGGGAATGGCGATCTCTACGACGTTCGAGGGCACGCTTGTTTGGTACACCGTCGCGCCGATTGGAAGCGCCCACGTCTGAACCGTGAAGCAGTAGGCTGCGGCGGCGGGTGGCGTCCATATAAACGCTGATCCGGTGATGCTCGCGGCGACGCCCGTGTTCGTGGGCGCGTTGATTTCGGTGTACGGGCCGCCTAGAGCTGCGGCTGGGCAGGTGTAGGTGATGGGCGACGCTGACTGCTGGGCACCGGCGCATCCGGCGGCGAACGCCGCGGCCAGAAACGCGACTGCGAAGAATATCTGCTTCATGGTTTAGCCCCTTTCGGTGAATTCCTGTTTCAGCAAAAAATCATGATCGTCGTCGCGGCGGCAAAATTTCAGCGCCTCGCGCAGCTCGTAGGCTTCGTTAAGGGTGAGCTGCAAAGCGTAACGCTCGCAGAGGAGCCGCGTCGTGCGGCGGAGCGTCTTCCACGCATTGAACTCGGGCTCTCTTCGCATGTCCTGCTGAGAGAAAAGGTCCGATGCGAGCCGGAGAATTGCCCCGGCCACTTGCAAATAGAGGGGAACCGAAACCGGCTCCGTAGCTGTCGCGCTCATGATGGTTGGCCTTTCATTCGTTCAAAGTAGTCCTGCAAAAGAATCCGCGCCGAGTAATGCTCGCGATCGTGCACCAACAATTTCAGAGCCTTCGCGCGCGTCTCAGCGTCCACCTCGTACCAGTGCTTTTGGCAAGCGATGCAGCCGCGGCTCAATATCGCTTCACATCCCGGAGAACAGCATCGACTTCGATTTGCCACCGGAACTCCTTCGGGCGGCCGGCTGCGCCTCCTTACAGGCAAGGAACCGCCGGCCTCTCGCCCCTTGCGCGGCTGCCTAGGCCGCTGCAAGCTCACTAGCCCGCATTCGGCGCCGCCGTCTGCGGGGTTGCGGAATGCCCGTCGCGTCCATGCGAGCGAACACGCCGCGGTAGATTCGGTAGGCCGTCGCCGGCGCGCATCCAAGTTCGCGCGCGATCTGACGGAAGCTGCGCGCCGCGCCGGGCTGGAGAGGGCGGCCTTTCACGCGGCCTCCCGATTGAGCCACTGACGCACCCATTGCCACTCGTCCTCTGAAAGCTGATATTGGCGACGAAAGCGATGCACGATGAAAGCCAGAAACGCACGGCCGCGGTCAGAAAGATTTACAACGTAGCCGGCGGCAAGATCGCGCGCGAATCGCTTCGATGCTGTGTATGGCGGAAACCGGGCCTCCGAGAGCTTGCGGACGATTCCACGTTCCAGCTCGGTAAGCGGGGCGGGGCTCGGCATCCCGGCAAAAAGGGAGAGCTGCATCATGCGCGCCTCCGCGCCGCCGGCGCGGACTCTTCCGCGCGGGCCAGCATTCGGGCCAGTTTTATTTTTGGGAGAAAAGACAGGCGGCGCCGATCAGTGAAGAGGGAGCTTGCCGCCATCAGCCGATCGACAAGAATGCCGCGGCCGAGAGCGCCAAGCTCCCGCTCGTAATCAGTGAAGCAAGGAATGCAGTCAAGTGTAGGGAGAAAAGGCTGAAGCTCGGGCTCGGGCGCGTGCAAAACATCCTGCACGCAGCGGATGCCGTTCATATACCAGGTGCGATTCGGACTGAAGCGATCGGCAGAGGAACGCCAGGCCAGGCCGGCGCGGTATTCGCAGTAGGACTGAATTGCTAGAAGCCACTGGCGGCCGGTTCTTAATTCACGTTCCCGCTCATCGCTCGGCCAGGACGATGGGCAGTCGAACAGGGAGCCCATCCCAGCGAGAATAAGCTGCACCGGAAGGCGTGGAACCAGGAACAGCGCCAAGGCAGGTCACCTTTCTCTGCCTGCCCTCCATGTCCGATAACAGATATTCTGTATAGTGCATACCTTCATAAAAGCCTCGTAAACCCATGACCCGTTGGATATTAAAGGCCGCTGTTCTCTCGCACCTCCCTTTCGAGGATCTAGGTTCCTTGGAGCCGGAGCTCGTCCGGCGCGGCTTCTTTATCGATACTGTCGAAGCGTCCACTGCAAAATTCCCTGTGCCGGAGATTCAAGATTCGGATCTGCTCGTGGTTCTGGGCGGTCCCATCGGCGTCTACGACGTTGACGATTATCCGTTCCTGGCCGGCGAAGTCAACGCCCTCCGCCAAAGACTTGCTGCCCGCAAGCCGACCTTGGGCATCTGCCTCGGCGCACAGTTAATGGCAGCTGCCCTCGGTGCGCGCGTTTATCCGGGCGAACGCGGGGTTGAAATTGGCTGGCTTCCGCTCCTGCCGGCAGCCGGTGAACCTGCTCCGGAATGGTTTTCGCCTCTCCTGGACGGAAGCCCGGCCCTGTTTCACTGGCACGGCGATACCTTTGATCTTCCGCAGGGCGCCCGCCTCTTGGCCGGAACTGAGCTTTACGAGAATCAGGCCTTCGCCGTCGGCGATTCCTCCCTCGCGCTTCAATTTCACCATGAGGTGACAGAGCTTGGGCTGGAACGTTGGTACGTTGGGCACAGTTGCGAATTGCGCCAGAAAGGCATTTCCGTCCGGAAGTTACGGGCGGATGCGCACAGATATGCCCCTGCTCTTGAAGAGGTCGCGAGAGAGTTTTGGCGGCTTTGGTTGGATTACATCTTGTAGCGGCCGAGATCTTCGTCGTTCAATCCCTCGAGCCACCCGCGCAACTGCTCCGCGGTGGGCCCTTCAGGTGGGCCGGTGGTGTTGAGCTTGGCGCTCTCCATCACCTTCTCCGCAACGAAGATCGGGCAATCCGCGCGCAATGCGAGCGCAATGGCATCCGACGGCCGCGCGTCAATGACTACGGGCTCATCCCCTTGCCGCAGCCACAGCACTGCAAAGAAGGTGTCGTCTTTAAGCTCTGTGATCACAACGCGTTCCAGCCGACCGTTGAGATGACGGATCAGATTTCGTGTTAGATCGTGCGTCATGGGGCGCGCCGCGGCCATCTTCTCAATCTCCAGCGCTATGGCGTTGGCCTCGAAGATGCCCACCCAGATCGGCATCACCGCGTCGGACCCTACATCCTTCAGCACCACAATCGGCATATTAGTTGCCGGGTCCATCATCAGACCGCGAATCCGCACTTCGATGTCCATGACTTCCCTCTTCAAGAACCGTTGCAATCTTAGACGGCTTGGCCCACGAGGCTGTTGGGAAAAGCTCCTATTATTTTGACACGAAGATAACTGCCAGGCGCCGGCGCGATGGGTTGCGACCACTCGAAGTTGACCGGTTTGTTCTGGCTGCTGCGGCCAGCGATCTGACCGCGAGCCGGATGAGCACCCTCCACCATCACCTCAATAATCTCTCCGATGTGTTTGGAATAATTGACCCTTTGTATCTCGCGCTGCCGCTCAAGCAAAACTTGAAGCCGACTGGCTTTCTCGGCTTCGGGAATGGAGTCGATCATCACCAGGGAGGGCGTATTAGGGCGGGCCGAGTACTTGAAGGCGAAGACGCAATCGTATTCCACCTTGGCAAGCAGGTCCATGGTCTGAATGAAATCATCGGCTGTTTCACCCGGGAAGCCAACAATGATGTCGGTGGAAAGGGAGATCGGCCGCCTGGCCGCTTTGATCCAGGCGATGCGCTCGAGATACCACTCCGGCGTGTACTCGCGAGCCATGCTCGCGAGGATCCTTCTCGAACCCGACTGCACCGGCAGGTGCACATGGTCGCATAGGGTGGGCACACTGTCGATGGCTTCGACAATATCGCGGGTAAAGTCGCGGGGATGGCTTGTGGTGAAGCGGACGCGCCGGATGCCCGGCACCTCGCCCACGGCCGCCAGCAATTCAGCGAAGCTGCGCTTCCCTTCCGGGTCGCGATAGCTGTTCACGTTCTGGCCCAGGAGCTGGATCTCCGTGTAGCCGAGATCGGCGATGCGCCGCGCCTCTGTCAGCACAGAGGATGAGGTTCGGCTGCGCTCTTTGCCGCGTGTGTACGGTACAACGCAGTAAGAGCAGAACTTATCGCAGCCCTCGATGATGGTGATGTAGGCTCGGTAAGGGTTCTGACGCGCCGTGAATTCGGTCTCGAAGGTCTCGTCCGTCTGGCGGTCGTCGAGACCGGTGATACGGCTTTCGCCTGCTTCCAGGCGGGTAAGCATCTCAGGCAATTTGCGGTACGAGGCCGATCCTGAGACCAGCGAGACATACGGCGCGCGGTCGAAGATTTTCTCGCCTTCCTGCTGGGCGACGCAGCCCAACACCGCGAAACGCTTGCCTTCCTTGTAAAGCTTTTTGTAATCGTTCAGGCGATTGAAGACCTTCTGCTCCGCCTTATCGCGAATGGAACAGGTGTTGTAGAGGATCAGGCCGGCATCCTCCTCGGCTTCAACCTGCCGGTAGCCCTGCTGGCGCAGGGTGCCGATCACCTTTTCGGAGTCATGGGCATTCATCTGGCAGCCGAAGGTCTCCAAATAGAATGTTTTTTCGGTTGCCATAGACCTCTACAGTATACGGTGCTTCCTGTTTTCCCTGCCGCAATCGGTCGGCGACCCAAGCCCACGCCGGTAACCTCCCGTAAATGCCTGTGCAGTCATTGGTGCAGGAGCTTAAAAGCGTGCGTCCATTCGTTCTTCGCGAACCCGAGAATGCACCACAGCATGCACAGCGGTTCAATGGCGCGTGCCGCTTCCACATTGCCCATGTCCGCGATTTCCCAGCCAAACTGATCCAGAAACTTACTCGTAGCGGCCTTTGCGTTGTCGTCATTGCCGCAGATGAACATCGTCGGTCTTCCGTCCTTGTACTCGGGATTCACCATACGCGGTGCGCCCACCGAGTTGAACGCCTTCACGAAGTGGGCAGCGGGAAACTCCGTCTGCAGTTGCTCCATCAGCGACTGATCAAGCGTTGTAAAGAACCTCAGAACTCCATTCACCGGCGGTGCGTCCGCAATCGGATTGCAGGCGTCCATCACCAGCTTCCCGTCAAGATTCGCGCTTCCAGCTGCGCCCAAAACATCGGCCGCAGCCGAGCCCTTTACGGCCAGCACCACAACCTCGCCAAACGTTGCCGTCTCGCTGAAGTTGCCAATGCGCGCTTTTGGGTTCTTGCTGTGCCACTCGGCCAGCTTTGCCGTGTCGCGCGTGCCCACCATGGTTTCGTGACCGTGCTTCAGAAATCCGGCCGCGAGCGTTTGAGCCACCGTGCCCGAACCAAGAACTCCTACCTTCATGTTCATTCCTCCTATCGATCTCGCAGCGGACTTCCACTGGTCTCATTGCGGATTGGGTTCGTCACGCATTCCCGTATGCAGATAAGCAACCACCGCGTCCATCTGTTCCTTCGTCATCTGGTACGCGAACGATGGCATCATTCCCTTGCCCGACATCAGAATCCGCTCGACTTCCGCGTCGGTCGCCGGGGCCCCGTCCGGCAATGCCGTGTGGTTGAAGAGGCCGTGCAGAGTCGGTGGAACCTTCTTCAGATGCAGGTCGTTTTCTTCGTGGCAGTGCGCGCAACCCGTGTCGAAGAGGCGCTTCCCTTCCGCCTGCTGTGGCGTGAGACTCGGCGTCGCGTGACAGCCCGCCAGGAGCGTCGCAACGACAAAAGAGAAGCTCGCCATCCAGCCAAATCTCAAGAGCACCGTTCCTTACACTTTCTCGGCAAACTTGCTGCTTACGTAATCCCAGTTGACCACCTGGAAGAATGCTTTCACATAATCCGCCCGAACATTGTGGTACTTCAGGTAATACGCATGCTCCCATACATCGACGCCCACCACCGGCTGATGGCCGAGCGCCAACGCGCTGTCCTGATTCGGCGTGGTTTCAATGGAGAGAGTGCCGTCGGGCAAGATGACCAGCCAGGCCCAGCCGCTGCCGAAGACGCTGAGAGCCGCCTTGGTCAATTGCTCCTGAAAAGCTGAAAACGTGCCGAATTTGGCATCGATGGCCTTGGCCAGTTCGCCATTGGGCGCAGCGCTTCCCTTGCCCAGCATCGGCCACCAGAAGGAGTGGTTGGCATGGCCGCCGCCGTTGTTGCGGACCGCGGTGCGGATGGACTCCGGCACCTCAGTGAGGTTGGCCACCAAATCGTTTACGGTCTTGCCGAACACTTCCGGATGTCCGGCAACCGCAGCATTCAGGTTGTTGACATAAGCCTGATGGTGCTTGTCGTGATGCAGATGCATGGTGTCGGCGTCGAAATACGGCTCGAGAGCGTCGTAGGCATAGGGTAAGGCGGGCAGAGTGAAAGGTGCCGCGGTCGCTGCAGCCGGTGCAGGCGCTGCCTGCGTGGCCGGCGCACCTTGCGCGCGAAGCTGATTCGCCATGATTGCTGCGCCTGCCAACGCGCTCATTTGTGCGATCGCAGTCCTGCGATTGACGATTGACATGGGAATGTCCTCCGGGGATTCACAGATGTTTCAACCAAATCCGCATCTTCAGTCTGCGCGGCTGCCAGTGGGCAGGTCAAGGGAGCGAATGCGGCGTGCGGAGCCCGCGCGCCGCCGGTCCCGCTAATGCGATGCGCAGCAAGTATGCTGAATCCATGCAGCTTCACTCACACGAACCGCTCACGCCACTCGCCCACTCGGCTCACAACCGTTGCTTTGGCTGCGGACCGGCCAATGCAACCGGTCTGCGTCTGGAGTTCCTGATCGCATCCGACGGCGCCGTCGTCAGCCTTCCCGTTGTGCCGGACACCTTTGAGGGCCACCCCGGCTATCTGCACGGCGGCATCATTGCAACCCTTCTCGATGAGGCGATGAGCAAAGCGGTGCGCGCCCTCGGCCAGCCATCGATGACGCGAAAGATGGAAGTGGAGTACCTTCGCCCAGTGCCGAGCGGCGCACCGCTTCGCATTGAGGGGCGCGTGGTGCGCAGCGAAGGGCGAAAGCACTGGGCCGAAGCCGTCATCGTCGACGCAGAGGAAACTGCGCTGGCGCGAGCCAAGGGATTGTTCATCGAAGTCCAGCCAAAAGCAAAAAAAAGGGCGGCCCGGGATGGCCGCCCTCAATGATTTTTGAAATTCGTAGAAGCATCTTAATGCACCATGTTGATGGTGTCCTGCTCAACGGTGTCGAAGGTGGTTACCGATTTCGCGTTGGCCTCAAAGGCGCGCTGCGCAACAATCAAATCGGAAAATTCGGTGGAGATATTCACGTTCGATGCCTCAAGGGCGCCTCCCTCCATGGTGCCAAGCCCGCCCGATCCTGAAGTGCCGATGGTCGCTGCACCGCTGGCTTGCGTGGTCTGATAATCGCCGTTGCCCAGCATGGTCAGGCCCTGGAGGTTTGCGACATTGGCAAGCGCAATCTGCGCCACGTTTTGCTGCTGGCCATTACTGTAGGTAACGCTGACGGTCCCATCGGAGCCAACGGCAAAGCCCTCATACTCACCGGTCGTGTAGCCATTCTGGATGGTTGTTCCCGAGATCGCGGAAGTCGCGTCAACCTGGCTGATATTGGGAGTCCCGGCAGAACTTAGCAGGTTCCAGCTGATAGTCAAACCCGCCGATCCATCGGCCAGCGCAGACACAGGAGGACCAGCGGGAGTGAAGTCGAGCGGAATCGAGGAGACATCGCCCACACCGGTTCCCACGTTGGTGCCGTTCACGGTGGCGAGATTGCCGTTGGCATCGAATATCATGGTCCCCGTGATCGCTGCCGGAACGACATCGCCGCCCGCCACAGAGTAGTCCGAGGCCGGCAGTTGAGCCGAGTAGGTCCACGTGCCGGGCGCCGTCATTTCGTAAGTCACCGTGGCGATGTGGGGCTGGCCCAGAGAGTCGTATACCGTGATCTCGGCGGGAAATTGTGAGGCCGCCCCTGGCGTCGAAGCAGAGTCGAGAGTGGTGGGGATGCTCATGGTCGTAGTGGCCTGCGGCGCCTGCACCTGGCCAATCGGGATGTTGATCGCCACCAAGGGGGAATTCGTATCCACCGCGCCGTTGACCGCCGGATAGCCCATCACGTTGTAGCCATTGGTGGTGATCAGGTTGCCGGTTGAATCGGTTTGAAAATTGCCCGCACGCGACAGATATTGCATGCTCCCGTTATCGACAACAAAAAAGCCGCTGCCTTGCAGAGCTACGTCCGAAGCCACCCCGGTCGAATTGGGCGTGCCGGCCGTAAAGTCAGTCTCATTCGATGCCACGCGCACACCTGCTCCCACCTGGATCGGATCGCCTGCGCCCGTGGAGCCGACCTGCTGGTAGAACAAATCGGAGAAGTTGGTTGACTGCGCCTTGAAGGCTGTCGTGCTCATGTTCGAAAGATCGTTCGCGATGGTGTTCAAAGCCGTCGAGTCGGCTTCCAGACCGGTCAGCGGAATTGAGAAACTTGCCATGGTTCATCTCCTCGTAAGGTGCGATGGGGTTGCGCCAGATCATTGACCGGCGGGTGAACAAGCTTATTGGGTAGCGGGCGAAGTTCCCTGCACCGAGGCCGCATGCGTTCGTCCAGCCAGCGCATGCCCAACCCGCTGTGCTGCAGGGCTGGTGTTGGGAGCGCTCAAATCTCCCGAAAAGTGCTGCGTTCGTCTCGCCGGCGATGTGGATGCATTAGCGGCCGTTGCGCCAGGCGTAGTCGAGAGCGGCGATCCGGCCACGTGCGCAGCCGTGTGGGGCGAGGCCGCGGCTGACGCCGGCGTGGCGGCGTTGGTCGGATTTGAAGCTGCCCCCACCGCTTGCGTGGATGCGTTCGTGCCGGAGGTGCTCCCGACATCCGTACTCAACGTCTGGTTGATGTCGATCAGTTGTTCCAGACTATTCACCTGCACAAGCTGGTTGATGTACTCGTTGGGATCCGTGTCCGAGGTCGGATCCTGATTCTGCATCTCGGTCACCAGCAGAGTGAGGAAGTCGTTTGCCGAAATGGTCGCCGAGCTATCGCTCGAATCTCCCGAACCGCTGGTGCTGCTCGTGCCGGTGGTGGAGCTGGCCATGGGTGTTGCCGTGTTGCGCGTCAGCACTTGCCCCGCCGTCATTGAATGAGTAAAGAGTCCCGCTGCTGTTCCCATCATTCCTCCCTGCTTTGCTCCTGCCACGTGCACGTGCGCGCCTGGCTCACGCCATCACGGAGATGTGCGTGCCGCGCAATTCACCCGTGTGTGTGAACGAATCCCGAATGCCGGCTTGTGCGGAGGCGTCCTGAACAAGAGCGTTCGCGACCGGCGGTGCATTGAACTGTGAGCCAGCTGGCGATTCGTCAGGTGCGTTTCCTTGAGAATTTCCCTCCGCGCCCTGTTGCATGCGCTGACCCATGCCGTTTTCGATCCCGCGCTCGTTCGGCGACGCCATCGTCAACGAAGCCACAGGTGATTGCTGTTCTACCAAGTGTGAGCTGAGCCCGGCCAGGTGCCCATTCAGTGCCTGCGCTGCCTCCGCGGAGCCCGGCACAAGGGTCGCATGAATGCCGTTGACGCTGAGGTCCGCACGAACACCCACCCATCCCAGTGCAGGATCGCGAAAGCCTGCCTCCGCGTGCTGGCTTCCCGCGTGTGTCAATGTGGGTGTGCCCGGAGAGGTTCCCGAATCGAGCGCGGAGAATGTATCCTGCGCGCTTGCTGCGCCCGAATTCGCAGTCGCAGCCTGTTGACGGTCCGGCGCTAATGCCGAGGAGATTCGCGGTGCTCCGGGATTGCGTAGTTGTGAAGATGCGGCTGCCTCGACGACGCCCGACTGGACTGTTGTAACTGGCGTTGTGCCGGATACGGTTTCTCCAGCCGCATTGCGATTGGCTGCGCGCAGCGTCACGCGATCGGTCATCTGCGTCGAACTGCTCTGCACGGTATCGGCGCTGGCTTCAACCGCGTCGGGGACGGCGGCGAAAGTCGTCGCAGGAGGCGCAGCGCTCTCGACGGACGTTGGATGAGTGAGGCTCTTTTCCGTAGTCGTTGGCAGGGACTGCCCGGACAAATCTTCGTTGGCTACGGAGGTTCGAGCCGTCCATTGTTCGTGCTGCGATTCTGCGGAGCGCATTTCTGAAGAAGCTAGCAAGGCCATCTGCGGGCTCGCGGCCAGCCCATCGGCATCATTTAATAGGGTTGACGCCGCGGTCTCGTGCAACGCTGCGCTCTCGGTAGCGTTGGGCGGAATCAATGCCGCGCCCGTACGCACGGTCTGCGCCCGGAGCCTTGCTGCGATGCCGTTGCCGGAGGTGGTGCTCGCGACTATACCTGCGGCGGCGCTTGCGATCGTCGCTTCGTCAGACAACTGTGACGATCGTGAGGGCTGCGCGGAAGGCCATCTCACTAGCGCGAAGTCTGCATCAGTCGCTGAAGTAATCTCGGCAGTTTGCGCCGGCTTGAGAATCTGCGATTGAACTGCAGGGGTTGGAATCTGGATGGGCGCTTCGACGATGGGCGCGGTGGTTTGCGCGCCCGAAATCGCTCCCTGTGCAGCATTTTCTTGGTTAACCCGTTGAGTCGCCGAGCCCGCGCGATTTCGATTCGTTGGACCTGGACGCTCAATTGCAGTTGCTTCTTCGCTCTCGGCTGATGTCGTCTGGGCGTCGGCGCTCTGCTTGGCGTCCCATGCGGAGCGACTTGTTTGAGGCAAGGTCTCTTTTTGGTCGGTCAACCTAGCAGACACGCCTTGCAAGGTTGCTGCATTTGCTGATTGAAGATTTGCGCTTGCGGCCCAAGCGGACACGGAGGTTTGCCCATGATTCTCGGCATGGCTCTTGGGAGCTTCACTCGTCGAGCCGGCCGTACCGGCCTCATCCGCATCTTCGCTCCCCACGCCGTTGGTTCCGCTCGAAACTCCCCTCCATGCATTCACTTGTATCTGCCAACTGGAACGAAAGCTCGGCGCCCCGGAGGCCAAACCGGTCGCGAGATTGCCGCTTGTAGGCCTGAGCCAGTTCGCACTCAGTTCTTTGCCAAGCCGAGCCGCAGCCGCCGGACTTTGCTCCAACCCAGTCCGCCCTCCGGCTTTCATCTCTGCACCAAGGTCCATTCCAACAACTGCGGTCATGCAGATGTCAGGTGCAGATGGCGTGCCAAAGGGAGGTTGGGAGGGGTTAGAAGAATGTCAGGGATGGGACTGATTTTCCCAATTCAGGATGCGAACTGAAGTGTTGCACATCTTCTCTCAAGCTTTGCCGGTTGGCTGCGACGCGCACTCCGATAGCCGATGAGCGTTTTCCAGCATTTCGTCGTCGCGCGCCTCTCTGGATGTCGCACGGCGGCTTAGAAACCAATCATCGAGATTGCGTTGCGCCCGCTGCCCCGCCTTCACGCTCTCCAGAGCTTCCGCCTCTTCGATGAGCGTCCGCGTCTGCCGGCGTTCAATGCGCTTGCCGAGAAACTCGCGCTGCCGCGTGTTCACTGCGAACCCGGACTCCGCAATGCGCGGCGCCAGAGCCGTGGCGATGCGTTTGGCAAGATGCGTCTCCTCGACTCCAGCGATTCGGTCGGTGATGTCACTGGTGGCAGCGCTGTCCGCAACCAGCCGCCGGCCGACGCGTCCGCGTTCCATGCTCCGGACGAGCGCCTGTTCCAGACCTTTCAGTTCTGCACGCGCCGATTCCAAAGACGCACGGCATTCTTCTTCCTGGATTTCGAGAACCTGCAGCAGGCGCCGCATGGCGCGCGAAACCGCCATGGCTCAAACCTCCCCGGTCAAGGCAGCGAGGCGGCGCAGGCACTCGGAGAAGCGGACCTGCTCGCCGGATGCCTGCGTGAAAAAGGCGCGGATTGCATCGCGCGCACGCAAAGCGCGGTCCAGATCGGAGTCCGCGCCTGCCTTGTACGCGCCGATACGGACCAGATCCTCCGAGCGGGCATAAACCGCAAGCAACTTGCGTATCAACGCGGCCTGCTGGCGGTGGGCCTCTCCAGCCACCGCGGGCATCAGGCGGCTGATCGAATCCAGCACCTCGATGGGTGGGTACCAGCCCTCGGCCGCCAGCGCGCGCGAAAGAACAATGTGCCCGTCGAGCAGCGAACGTACCGCATCCACGAGCGGATCCTGCTGATCGTCGCCCTCCATCAACACGGTATAGAACGCCGTGATCGAGCCAGTCTGAAAACAGCCGGCGCGTTCAACGAGGCGCGCCAGGCGCGTAAAGACCGAGGGCGTGTAGCCCTTGGCGGTGGGCGGCTCCCCGGCGGCGAGGCCGATCTCGCGGGCCGCCATGGCAAAGCGCGTGAGCGAGTCGAGCACCAGCAGCACGTGTTTTCCCTGGGCGGCAAAATACTCGGCCAACGTGGTGGCGGCCATCGCCGCGCGCATGCGCAACAGAGGCGACTGGTCGGATGTGGACACCACGACCACTGCGCGCGCCAGTCCCTCTGTGCCCAGGGAATCACGCAAAAACTCGCCCACCTCGCGGCCTCGCTCGCCCACCAGGCCGACGATCGTGACCTCGGCTTCCGTATTCCGGGTCATCATGCCGATCAACGTGCTTTTGCCCACGCCCGATCCGCCGAAGATCCCCACGCGCTGGCCGCGGCCCACCGTAAGCATGGCGTCAAGGACGCGGATCCCCGTGCCCAGCGGTTCGCTGATCGGCACGCGGTTGAGCGGGGAGCGCACCGCGCCGTCCAAAGGCAACGCGGTCGCGGTGGCGGGGGGACGGCCCGCATCGATCGGCGCTCCCATGGCATTCAAGACCCGCCCCATCAGCGCTGGGCCGACTTCGATCTCGGGTTTCGTGCCCTCGGCCCACACCAAATCCCCGTAGCGGATTCCCGCGGTGGAATCGATCGGCATCGACAACACATTCGATCCTCGGAAACCAATCACCTCGGCCCGGTGCGCACGCCCCATGTGGTCTTCGATCTCGCAGCACTCACCCACCGAAACAGGAGGCCCCGCCGACTCAATGGTTTGTCCGACAGACTCAAGGACATGCCCCCGCCCTCGCCAGGGCTGCCGGCATTCCAGCCGGGAAAAGTAGCGTTCGAGCAGCGCCGTCATGCATGCGCCTCGACGTGCTGGTTTTCCTGCGCAGTGATCGTTGTAGTCGGGTGCCCCGGCGCGCCGGCGCGGTCAAAAAGGCCGCGCTCAATCTCGCCCAGCTGTGCGCGCATCCCAAGGTCGACCGTTCCCACCTTGCTTTCGATCACGCAATCCCCGAGCAGCATGCCCTCGTCTGCCACGACAAGCGGCTTCACGGCCAGATTGGGCACGAGAGCGATGGTCTCCTTCCACAAATCGGCTTCCTTGGCGGGAACACGGAGACGGACCTCCGAAGTGGCCGCCAACTGCCCGAGCGCCACACGCACCGCACCCGTAAGCAGAAGCGGATCCATCTGTGCTTCGCGGCGCAGGATACGCGCCGCCACGGCCAGCGCCAGACGCACGACCTCCTGCTCCACAGCACGGAGGTAGCTGTCGCGCTCGCGGGCAAGGTTCTCGACAAGTTCGGTCGTTCGCCTGCGGCGGCGATCGGCCTCCGTTGCCGCGGCTGGAGCGAGTGCTTCGCGTTCAGCGCGTCGGCCCTCTTCGCGGCCGCGTTCCCGGCCGGATTCGAACGCGCGGCGCGTCTCCTCAGCGAGCCGCTCCTCAAAGTTGGCGTCGGCAACGCGCCCACCCGCTCGCGCTGCGCCGTTGGGTTGCGGCTCCTCGTCAGAATCTTCCGCAGCATCGGCCCAGCCATCCCAGGCAAGCACCGGAGACGCGTTAGGGCAGGCGGGGTAATCAAAGCTCTCCGCCGCTCTGCTGCCTCCACCATTACTCTGCGATGACAGCTCCTGCTGCAAGCGTCCCTTTCCCTCAACAGCTTCATCGGCCCCGCCGCAATCTGTCTTTCTTCCCCGCCGGCCTTCCCGCCCCGCTGTCGCCGGTTCACTACGCCATCATTTCGTCGCCGGTTTCCAGCTTCAGAATGACTTTGCCCTCCGCCTCGAGCCGGCGCGCCAGATTCAGAATTTCCTGTTGCGCCTGCGCTACCTCGCGCGAACGCACCGGGCCCAAAACTTCCATGTCTTCCTTGAGCATCTCAACCGCACGCGAGCTCATGGCCTTGAAGATCTGCGCGCGCAGGTCTTCATTGGCCCCGCGGAGGGCCAGCGCCAGTTGCCGCTTATCAACGCCGGAGACGATCTCGCGTATCGTCGCCGGGGGCACGGTGATGAGGTCCTCAAAGGTGAACATCAAATTGCGTATGCCCAGGGCGAGTTCCGGCTGTCCTTCTTCGATGGCTTCCAGAATCTTCTTCGCTTCTTCAGCGTTGAGCCGGTTCATCAGATCCGCGACGGCCTTGAACCCGGAGTAGCTGCGGCGCGCCGTGTCACCCACGCTCTCCAGGCGGCGGTGCAGAATCAGCGCCACCTTCTGCGCCATTTCAGGGGAGAATTGCCGCATCTCCGCCAGCCGCTGCACAGCAACAACTTTGTGGTCCTCGCTCAGGCTTTCGAGCACGGTTGAGGCGCGGCGCGGGTCAAGGTGAGCCAACACCAGGGCGATGGTCTGCGGGTGCTCGGAGTCGAGCAGCTTGCCCAACTGCTGCGGATCGGTGCGCTGCAGTTTGGCCAGATTGCCTTGCGCCGCCTCCTGTGACTGCCGCATCAAGGCCATCAGATCGTCGGCGCGCTCCTTGCCAAAGGTGCCGACCAGCAGCTGCCGCGCGTAGTCCAGACCGCCATGCACGATGAAGTGATGGGTGTCGAGAAGCTGCCAGAACTCTTCGAGCACATCAGCAGAAAGTTCCGGCGTGATACCGCGCAGGTCGGCCAGCTCTTCGGTGATGCGCTGCACGTCCGGTTCCGGAAGTGCGCGCAGCACTTCCTTGGCCAGCTCCTCGCCTACGGCAATCAGCAGGATCGCCGCCTTGCGCACCCCGGAAACATTGGCCGTCTGACGCCGCCGCGTTGCCCCGCTCTCGATTCCCTGTTCCGGCAATGTCCGTTCCTCTCGCTCTCTCCCAGACTCGTCCGTTCTCTTTCGCGCCTCGTTTACTTTCCCTCCGGAGCCCAGCCCACGGCATCAATCCGAGTGAATCCAACTCTGCAACAGCCGTGAACTCTGCGTGGGCTCGCGTTTCAGATGCGTGGTCACCTGCTCAAAAATCTCCTGCGACCGCATCCGCTCCGGATCGATCTCCGCCGATTCAGGCGGATTGAGCGGAATCTGCGCCGGGGCAGCACCCGAGCCCGCGGGCAACTCCCGGCGCGCACTCTTCGCAGTGCTCTGGGTTGCCAACTCCTTGCCAAGGTGGCGGATCGCAGGCCGCAGCCCGAAGGCCCCCACGACGAGCAAACCCAACAGCAGCGCAGCATATTTCACCAGATTCGGCGAGTCTTCGGCTGCGTGCAGCGTTTGGTCAACGACGGTCACCGGCGGCTGCGGGCGATTGTCGTCGAAGGCCAGATCCTGCACGGTCACTACGTCGCCACGCGCGGTGTCGAATCCCACCGCGGCCTGGGCCAAAGCCGTCAAGTTGCGCAGCTCATCGGCTGAACGCGGCTGCCACACTGCAGCATGGTTTTTGCTCTCCGCCTGCATCAGCCGGTCGTTCACGACGATGGCCGCTGTAAGCCGGCGAATGCGCCCGGGATTATCCACTACATGGCGCACGGTCTTCGAGACGCCGTAGGTACCTGACTCGGTCTTAGCGGACTGCGGCGCAGAGGTCTCGTGTGGATAGACGGGAACGGCCTGGGTGTTGGGCGCATTCGAGGCGGTGCCCGGAACTCCGGCAGCTACAGGCTGCGCGCCCGACGTCTGCTCGCTGCGTTCGAGCGAAAGGGTGACGGTCTTGGCCGGATCGTAATTCTCGTCAGTCTCTTCGGCAGCTTCGGCATCGTAATCGAGCGTCACCGAGGCGCGGACATTGCCCACGCCGGTCACCGGCTCAAGCGTCGCGATCAATTTGTCCTCAAGAGCCTGCTCGGCGCTCAATTGCATGGCCTCGGCAGTCTTGGGCCCCAGCGGTAAATTGCCCGCGGCATCCACTAGCACCACGTGCTCCGGCGCCAGCCCGTCAACGGCGGACGCGACCAGATTGCGGATCGCGTCGGGCTCGCCTTCTGCCAGCGAACGGCGGCGCAGCCTTATCACCACGGCGGCCTTGGCCGGGCGCTCCTGGTCGCGAAACAGCGAGTCGTGCGGCATCACCAGATGCACGCGCGCCGAGGAAATGTCGGAGAGCGTGCCGATGGTGTGCTCCAGTTCGCCCTCCAGAGCCCGCTGATAATTCACCTGCTCGTCGAACTCCGAACCTACCCAGTTGGGCTTGTCGAAGATCTCAAATCCCAGCCGGCCGCTCTTGACGCCGCCCTTGGCCGCGGCGGCCAACCGCGCCTTGTCCAGCAGCGCAGCCGGAACCTGAATGCCTGAGCCGTCGGGGGTGGGCTCAAAAGGAATTTGTGCCTGTGCGAGGGTCTGCTCCATCTGCCGCGCATCGTCCGGGTCGAGGCCAGCGTAGAGCGTGCGCCAGTCGGGACGCATCCCGTACCATGCCAGCCCGCCCAGCAACGCTCCCAGCACCAGCGCCGCAACCGTCACCCAGCCGCGTTGTGCAGGAGCCATCTGCGCCCAACGCACCTGCGCCAAGCCCCATAGTCCGGACCACTTTCCGCCTTTTTGCACTTGCCCCAGCGCCGGCGGAGTCTTTTCCAACTGTGTTCCCGTGGCCATGGTTGTTATGTCCCGCTAACCTGTTTCCGTGCCCGTCTCTGGTCTACATATCCAGACGCCCAGACCCCGGGGCTAAAACTGCATGCCCATCACGCTCTGGTAGGCCTGCACGGCCTTGTTGCGCACCGCCAGCACCAGTTCGAAGGCCATATCCGCCTTCTCGGTGGCAATCATCGCCTGGTGCACTTCCACCACGGAGCCTGTCATCAGGCCGGTCACAGCCGTCTGCGCCTGCTGTTCCAGTTGATTCACCTGTCCCACGGCATCAGTGATCAGATCCGCGAAGGGAGAGGATGCGGTGCTCTGACCTGCCTGCGCCGCAAGCGGATTCGTAATGCCAGCGCTGGCTGCACCCGACGCAGCCGTTACCGGAAGTACCGCCGCTAACATCTTGTAGGCCTCCTCGTTCCCCGCCCCCTACTCACTCGCCCAGGTCAGGACTTGGCAATCTCCAGCGCCGACGTGATCATGCCCTTTTCCGCCTGCACGGCAGCGCCGTTGAGACCATATGCACGCGTTGCCCCCATCAGATCCACCATCTCTGTGAGGGGATTAATGTCGGGATAGGAGACGTAGCCATCCGGCCCGGCGTCGGGATGACCGGGGTCGTAGCGCTTGAGCGGCGGCGAGGGATCTTCAACCACGGCGGAGATATGCACGCCCGGCGCGACGGCCGAAGCGCCTGGCAGAACAGGCATGGAGAGTCCCGCAGCGTTCGGCGCCGTGCCATCCGTCGATGCTGCGTTCATGGAATCGAGAAAGCCGGGGTCGCCCTTGTCGGCGGCGAAGACCACCTCCTGACGTCGATAAGGCCCGCCGTGCGCGGTGCGCGTGGTCTCCGCATTCGCCATGTTGGCGGCCACCACTTCGGCGCGCATCCGCTCCGCCTCCATAGCGCCACCCGAGGTTTCCATCATCCCAAACAAGTTCATTGTCTACGCTCCAATGTTGCATCGTGATTCGCGGATCGTGATTCGTGACTCGTGGACCGCGAACCGTGAACGGCATTTACGAATCACGAACCACGTCTTACTTGTCGGCGTGGATCGCGTCCATGACGCGCTGGTACTCCTGCCTGAGCATTGCCACTCCGGTGCGGAATCTGAGTTGCGCCTCGGCCAGGTTGAGGCTTTCCCGATCGACGGAGACGTTGTTTCCGTCGGGGCGCGCCACCAGTCCATCCACCTCCGTAATCCGCACCTTGCGCGGCGAATGTCCCTGTTCCACATCGTTGATCGCCCCGCGCATCTCAGCCTCGAAATCCATTCCCACCGTGCGGTAGCCCGGCGTGTCCACGTTGGCCATGTTCGCGGCCGTCAGCTTGGCCTCCGCCGTGGCCAGGTCGAGATAGCGCGCGATCTGGTCGCTCAATTCCGTTGCAATCTGCATGCTCATTCCACCCTCCCGAAACTCAGCTTCCGCTGCCATACCTCCCGGAACCGTGCTGCACGAGAAGAGTCCGGCAGCGGCTAGTTCATCGCCAGGCCAAAGTCGATCTCGCGTGCAGTCAGCACCGGATTCTCCCCGGCCAGAATGACGCCACGTTCCAGCACGTGCTCGAGTTCGCGGACATTTCCCGGCCAATCGTGCGCGCCCAGTTTGGCGAGAGCGCCCTCGTCCAATCGCTTCACCGGCGTATCCCGGCCCATGCGCTGCAAAAAGTGCTCGATGAGCGGAAGAAGATCCTGGCTGTGCACGGCCAGCGACGGCGTGCGGATGAGAAAGACCGCGAGCCGATAGTAAAGATCAGAGCGGAAGGCCCCGCTCTGCGCCTGCTGCGCCAAAGGCCGGTGGGTAGCGGCAAGAATGCGTACGTCCACCTTGACGGTTTCGTTGTCGCCGACCCGCTGCAACTCTCCGCATTCGACAAAGCGCAGGAGTTTGGCTTGCAGGCCCAACGGCATTTCGCCAATTTCGTCCAGAAACAACGTGCCCCCATCGGCGGCTTCGATGCGCCCCGTACGGCCCTGCACCGCGCCTGTAAACGCGCCGCGCGTGTGGCCAAAGAGCTCGGCTTCGAGCAGTGCTTCGGGGATGGCTGCGCAGTTGATGGCGACGAAGGGCTTGCGGCTGCGCGCCGAAAGGCGATGCAGAGCCTCGGCCACCAACTCCTTGCCCGACCCCGTTGGCCCCTCAATCAATACCGGGGTCATGCGCGGGGCCACCAGACGCACGCGGCGGCTGACTTCGAGCATGCATGCCGCATTGCCCACCAGCTCCGGCAGCCGGTCGCGGGGATTCGGTTCGATTGCCTGTGCCGTGCGCCCGGCCTGGATGGAGATCGTTTTCGCAACGCCCGCAGGCAAGGACGGGAGAGGCGGGCCGAAACTGCAGGGTGCAGTTGCGGTCGCAAGCATCGACGCATCGAGTGCTTTCGCAGATTCCGGCCGCGCCATCTCTCGTTCTGATTTCTCGAGAGCCGGGGCTGTATTCCACGCTGCTGTGACGGTCTCCTGGCAATGGCGCAGCGCATAAAGCAGCTCCTGCCGATAGGGCCCGCGGGGGCTTTCGGCAGCAACATTGCCTGCTGTCGTCACCAGGTCAACCTCGGGAAAGCGATCCTTGAACTCGCTCAGGAATTCGCCCAGGTCCAGATCCGGCAGCCAGGAATCGACGATGACAGCTTCCGGCAGCGCCGCTTCGGCCTCGGCCCAGGCCTGCGCCCCGCCTTCGGCTTCACGCACCTGCCAGCGCAGGCCGGCAAGCACGTGCGCGAGGCGTTGACGAAAACTGCGATCGGCGCTGGCTACCAGAGCAGTCCGCGGCCGCATGCGAGGGCTTACAGGAGGAACCGGAAAGAGTTGCATGAGCAGTCTCCTTAGAGACGAAACAAAGGTTTAGAGCGGACGGATGAGCGCGCTATGAAGCGGCGACTGCTGGCGGAAGAGAGACCATTTCCGCTGCAGCTGGCGGAGCCACAGGCGCAGCAAGCGCCAACTCAGCCTCCGACGGCACCATGTAGCCCTGCCCGCGCACGGTGCGGATCAGACGGCCCGGCGGAGGATCCTCGAGCTTGCGGCGGAGATAGTTGATATAGACGTTGACGATGTTGGTGGTTTGCGCCGGCTCCAGATTCCACACGGAATCGAGCAACTCGACCCGCGAGACACACTGGCCGCGATTCAGGAGCAGGTGCTCGAGCAAGGAGAATTCTTTGTTGGTGAGAACGATCAAACGGCTTCCGCGCCGCGCCGTGTGGTCCAGCCGGTCCAGCTCAAGATCGCCAGCGCGTAATTGCAGCCGGGTTTCGCGTTTGCGGCGCAGCAGAGCACGGCACCGCGCGCGCAGCTCATGCAGACTGAACGGTTTGGTCATCAGGTCGTCGGCTCCGCGGTCGAGGCAGCGAACCCGGGTGTCGACTTCCTGCCGTCCGGTCAGCACCAGCACCGGCAGATCGGCATCGAGCGCGCGTACCTCTTGAAGCACCTGCTCACCGTCCTTCACGGGCATGTTCAGGTCAAGAATGGTCAGATCGGGCATCTCGGCGCGAAATGCCTCCACGGCGGCGCCGCCATCGTAGGCCACGCTGACGCGGTGGCCATCGGCCTCAAGCCCGCGGCTCAAGAACAGTCCCAACGCTCTGTCATCTTCGGCAATGAGTAGTCTCATGCGAATCGTTCCCCTGTGCTCTTCCCGCGCAACGTCGCTTGGTGATTGAGTTCGGCAAGGTGCGCGTGCATCACTCTTCCACCTTCCCGCTAGACGAAGGGGAACTCAAGGCTTGCATGAGGGAAAATGAAGGAATAAAGGCGGGAGTTATACCAGAAAAGGAAGTGCCCCAAAACGGGAGAGCAGGTTCCGCTCGCGAAGCGGGCCTGTTGATCAATTCCTGTGGTTCCGACCCGCGCCGGTCCGATCAGGCGACTCTGCTTCGGGCTGCAGCTTTCTGCTCGTACATCGCCGCGTCAGCCCGCCCCACGAGCTCGTTCATCTCCTCGCCTGCGACATGTGCGGCCAGTCCGATGGAGGCATCGACGCGTAGTTTCAGAGTGCTGGTTTTTTCCGGCACCGAGTAGTTTCCGCAGACCCATTTGCGCAGGCGCTCGGTCTGTGCCTCGGCCTCCTCAAGGCCGGAATCGAAGATCAGAACGAACTCGTCTCCGCCCCAGCGCCCAATCACGTCCGTGGAGCGGCAGGCAGACCTCAACTCGCCGGCAAACTGCTTGAGCAGTTCATCGCCCGTCAGATGGCCATGCGCGTCGTTAACCTTCTTGAAGCCGTCGATATCAACGATGGCTACGCAAAAAGCAGAGCGGGATTCAATGCGCTTCTCGATTTGCCCCTCAACGTTCACGCGGCTGCTCATACCGGTCAGTGCGTCGCGCGAAGCAATCTTCTCGGCCTCCTCCAGCTTGACCTGATAATCCTCCACCTGTTTCTTCAGGCGGTCGAGCACCTCCTTCCCCTCCTCAGTCATGCGATCGATTGATGTCTTCAACTCCGCCGCACTTTGATCGATCGACGCTCGAATCTGGGTCAGGTCTTCAAGGGTGGCAATCGCCCGGAGCCGCTCGGTGACGGCGCTCATCTGGCCCGCGGAGCGCTGGTCCCGCGCGCTCACCGATTCCGCAGTGCGCGCCATAGTCAGAAGCATCTCCTTCACTTCGCGCGCCTTTCCCTGATAATGTCGCGCCGCATCGCGGCCCCAGTCGCGCAATTGTTCTCGCGCCTGTTCGCTATGGGCTGCGAGTTTTTCGCAGTTCATCGCCGGAGAAAGCTCCCCTCTCATTCGTCCAAGAGATTGCTTCAAGCTGTCTCCGAGTCCCGGACAGGCATCCAGACTGCAATTGCCCATTTCAAGCAAGGCACAACCGTAGGCGTCCAGGGCCGCGGAGAACGGATCATGCTGACTAGCCTCCGCCTCGTGGCCGAGTTTTGGCGAATCGGAATCGAGATA
The DNA here is from genome assembly GCA_963729915.1 of uncultured Acidobacteriota bacterium. Lineage (GTDB taxonomy): Bacteria > Acidobacteriota > Terriglobia > Terriglobales > Acidobacteriaceae > Telmatobacter. The sequence goes on from CAVSQE010000014.1 coordinate 49,951, forward strand.
CCGCTTGATTGAAATCATCGGCTCCTCGGAAAAATCATCATGCACGACGTTCTCACTCAACACCGAGCATCTGGTTTATCGGCGGAGTACGACCAGTTCTTGAGAGGCGCAATGCAGTTTATCGACCTGTTTGAATTCTCTAAGACGTTCAGGAAGACGCACTTTTCTCATGGAGGAGTTGCAGAGCTGCTGCGGTTCCACTCTCAGGTATGCTCGCGGCCATCTCATTGACAATGTGGGGATTGGTCCCGTCTTTTCTAGGGGAAGGCGGTGAGAGATTACCAAAGTGTGCACTAAAGTTAACTCAAAGACCAACGAAAGCGGTATCGTGTTTTCTGAACAATCACCGATTCTATAAATTGGCGAAGTGTCTACTGCTGGACTGACTGCTGAGGTGGACTGAGTGGACTTGAGCAAAATCCCCGATGTTGCCGCTGTGGCCTTGCTCACACTGGCCTTCTTCTCGGTAGCGCGGCACGGGCGAACATCGTTTTCCGGCGTATGGCTCATCGGCTGGTTGATGATCGTTCTTCACTTTGCCGCCTTCATGTTTCTGCCGGCGCCGGGCAACTTCGGCACCGCGGCCGCCATTCTAGGCTCTGTAGCGCTCGCGTGGGCGGGCATCCTCTTCATGTGGGCAGCTGTTCCTTATCGCAGCCGCTCGTCGAGCCAATGGATGCTCGTTACGATCTTCACGACGAACACGCTCTACATTCTCGTCACCTCCATTGCCCCTGCGGGCCATTGGCTGTTGACGCCGGCGGCCGTTCTTTTAGGCGCTCTGCCGCTCCTGATTGCGCTCTCGACCGTGCGCAAGTTTAACCATCCGCTTCGCTGGACATTGGTGCTTCTTTACGCGTCCCTTTCCGTCTTTCTTCTGATGGTGCAGAATCGCCCCGGCAATGGCCTTGACCTGGCTTTGAACGCGGTTTTCTTCACCGTCTACCTTGGCTGCTGCATTCATTTCTGGTATGCCTACCGGCGCGCTACGGCGGGGACTTTCATCACCGTCCTGGGTTTCTTGGCTTGGGCGAACGTCTTTACGGTCGCTCCGGCCCTTGGCGCGTTCTTCCCTGGCTTCCATCTCGAGAGTGAGGTTTGGAACCTGCCCAAGTACGTGGTTGCCGTAGGCATGATTCTGATCCTGCTCGAGGACCAGATTGAGCACAACAAATATCTCGCCCTGCATGACGAGCTCACTGGATTGCCTAACCGGAGGCTCTTTCAGGATCGACTGGAGAATACCCTCGAGCGCGCGCGGCGCACTGGCTCGCAAGCCGCTCTCTTGTTGATCGATCTGGACCGCTTTAAGCAAGTCAACGACACCGTGGGGCATCATATCGGCGACGAGTTGCTCAAACACGTAGGGCAGCTTTTCCTGAGTAGGGTTCGACGCACCGACACGGTGGCCCGCACCGGCGGCGATGAGTTTTCGGTGGTGCTGGAAGAACCTATGAATCGCGCTGACGCAATGAGCGTGGCCCGGACTTTGAAACAGCTTCTCGAAAACCCCATCCGGCTCGAGGGGAATACCGTACACATCGGCGCCAGCGTAGGCATCGCGATTTTCCCGGATGACGCGGGTGATGCCGAGTCCTTGTGCATCTCCGCCGACCTGCGCATGTACGCCAGCAAACGCTCAGCGAGGAGCCGCGAGGATCGTGTTGCCCCCGCGCCGCTTCTGTCTGAACCCTTTTCGTCAACTGGCTCGGATTCGGACCTGCAGCTCGCTGATTAGTGACAAAGCATTGCTGGTAAATACGAAAGAGGCCCGAACGAATCGTTCGGGCCTCTTCCGATTTACAACCGTGTTAGCTCATCCCTATCTGGCGCCCGGGCCGCGTCCCCCGCGGCGACGGCGACGGCGGTTTGTGCCTGCTGGCCCTGGCCGTCCGGCGCCACTGGGCTGCTGGCCGGCAGGAGCGGGCGCACCTTCCACGCGGTTGAAGTTCGGCTCGTTCTCCTCGTCGAATTCCACCGCGCCGCCTTCTCCGTCGAAGTCGTCACCACCTTCGATCAGAATGGTGCTCTGATTCGAGCTCGGCTGGCGTTCGTCGAATTCATGGCGCGGCCGGGCTGGAGCCACTGGCGCAGGCGCCGGCGCTGCCGCAAATTCTTCGCTTTCGACTGGAGCCGACTGCGCCAGCTTTGCCTTCTGTTCCTTGATGAGTGCCTTGCGGCTGAGCTTGATGCGATTGCCCTCGATGGCGAGAACCTTCACCATCACCTGATCGCCCTCGCGCAGTTCGTCCTTGACCTCTTTTACGCGATGCTCCGCGATCTCGGAGATGTGCAGCAGGCCGTCGGTGCCCGGGAAGAGCTCGACAAACGCGCCGAACTCAGCGAGGCGAACCACCTTGCCCAGGTACGTCTTGCCTATCTCGGGAACCGCGGTCAGGTCACTGATGATTGCCAGAGCCTTCCGCAGGCCCTCGGCATCGCTCGACGCCACGCTCACCTTGCCGGTGTCGTCCACATCGATCTTGGCGCCCGTCTGCTCGACAATGCCGCGAATGGTTGCGCCACCCTTGCCGATCAGATCGCGGATTTTGTCCGTGGGAATCATCACGGTCTCGATGCGCGGCGCATACTTCGAACGCTCCACGCGCGGGCCGTCAAGTTCGGCATCCATCTTGTCCAAGAGGAACAACCGCCCGCGGCGGGCCTGCTCCATCGCTTGCTGCAGGATTTCGCGGGTGAGGCCGCCGATCTTGATGTCCATCTGCAGTGCAGTGATTCCCTTGCGCGTTCCGGCCACCTTGAAATCCATATCGCCGTAGTGGTCTTCCGCGCCGGCAATGTCGGTGAGAATGGCGTAATCGTCGCCCTCCTTCACCAGGCCCATCGCTACTCCCGCAACCGCACCTTTCAGCGCAATGCCAGAATCGAAGAGCGCCAGGCTGGCTCCGCACACCGAAGCCATCGACGATGAACCGTTCGACTCCAGAATGTCGCTTACGATGCGGATCGAATACGGTGACTCCTCGGCGCTGGGCAGCACGGCGCTGATCGCGCGCTCCGCCAAAGCTCCGTGGCCCACTTCGCGCCGTCCCACGCCCGTCATGCGGCCGGTTTCGCCCACGCTGAACGGCGGAAAGTTGTAGTGCAGCATAAAGTTCTTGCGCTGCTCGCCCTCGTAGCTCTCCAACCTTTGCCCGTCGTCCGCGGTGCCCAGTGTCGCTGTCACCAGCGCCTGCGTCTCGCCGCGCGTAAACAGCGCCGATCCGTGCGTCCGTGGCAGCACGCCGGTCTCGATGGTGATCGGGCGAATCTCGTCAAAGGCGCGCCGGTCGGGCCGGACGCGCTCCTTCGTTACCTGCTCGCGGAAGATCCGCTCGCGCAGAAGCTCGTAATAGTGCGACAGCTTCTTCTTCGCATTCGGATCGTCGGCCGGCAGTTCAGCCGCCAGTTCATCCTTGATCTTCTTGACCAATGCGTAGCTCTCGGTCTTGGCATGCGTCTTGGTGTCCAGGGCATCCTTCAGCCGGTCACCGATCTTGGCCATGAGCTCTGCGCAATACGCCTCGTCAACCTCCGGTGCCGTAAACGCGCGCTTGGCTTTGCCGGCCTTTGCTACAAGGTCATCGATCGCCGCAACGATCTTCTTGATTTCCCCGTGGGCAAACTCGATCGCCGCAAGGATCACCTCTTCGGTCTCCTCTTTCGCGCCCGACTCGATCATCACGATGCCGTCTTTGTGGCCAACCACCATGATGTTCACTGTGGTCCCTGCACGCTCGGCGTATGTGGGGTTCACCACAAACTCGCCGTTTACGCGGCCCACGCGCACGGCGCCCACCGTGGCGCCAAACGGAATGTCAGAGAGAGCCACTGCTGCGGCTGCCGCGTTAATTCCAACCACGTCGGGATCGTTTTCCTTATCCGCGGAGAGCACCAGCACAATCAGCTGTGTTTCATTGCGAAACCCATCCGGGAACAACGGGCGCAGAGGCCGATCAATCTGGCGGCACGTCAAAATCTCTTTTTCGCTGGGACGGCCTTCGCGCTTGATAAAGCCGCCGGGAATGCGTCCGCCAGCGTAGGTGTACTCACGATAATCCACCGTGAGGGGGAAGAAATCGATTCCCTCCCGGGGATCGGGAGAGGCCACAGCGGTAGCCAGAACCACGGTTTCGCCCGTGGTCACCACTGCTGCACCGGAGGCTTGCTTAGCCATACGGCCGGTCTCAAAGACCAGACGCTTGCCGCCTGCAAGCTCGACGGCTACTTCATGCTTCGTAGACATAGAGTCCTCGTTTCATTTTTTCGCTTGGGAAACTTGTGTGGGGATCGCGCGATGCGCGCGCACGAGACACCGATGCGCAAGGCCGGGCACTGTATGCAGTGCTGCCGGCCGCGACTTGGTCCGGTGTTCCGTATCGGATGGGGGCCGGGACCATTGTCCGGTCTGGTTGCTTCCGGTTCAAAGTGAGCTTTCTGATTACTTGCGGATCCCGAGCTTGCCGATAACATCGCGATAGCGATCGGAATCGTGCGTCTTCAGGTAGTCCAGCAGGCGACGGCGCTTGCTGACCAGCATCAATAACCCACGCCGGGAAGCGTGATCCTTCTTGTGGGTCTTGAAATGCTCAGTCAGTTCGCCGATGCGCTCGCTCAGAATCGCGATTTGAACTTCCGGCGAGCCGGTGTCCGTCTCGTGGGTGCGGAAGCGCTTGATTAGGTCAGTCTTTTTTTGAGTCGCCAGCACGGCGTGAATTACTCCTCTTTTTCTCTCGGGTCCACTCTTCAGTGTCTACTGAAAGATTAACATGAACGCTCCCCTTCGGGGAACACGCGCGGCGCCTGGAACCAAAGAGCGAACACAAGGCTGCGAATCTTCTATCCTCGTGAAAATGCACGTGCTAGACTGTCCCCGCCTTTCTTCTCGGCTGGCGCCCAGCGAATTGTGACTTTGGGCTCCGGCGGCTGCTTTGGTTCTTCTGGAGAAAACCATGACCGATAACGCATTTGGGTCGTCCCGGGCCTCTTCCGTCACGCGCCGCCACTTTCTGGCTTCGGCTGGAGCTTCCATCGCCGTCGCGTCCAGTCCGCGCCTTCGCGCCGCGCGCGTTCCTGCTTCCAGTCGCATCACCGTCGGCGCCATCGGCTGGGGCATGCAGGGCCCGAACAACACCAAAGCCTTTCTCAAATTGCCCAACTGTCAGGTCGTCGCCGCCTGCGACATCGAAGCCAATCATCTCGATGCCGCCCTCGACACGATCAACGGCCACTACGGCAATAAGGACTGCGCGTCGTATCACGATTTTCGCGAGCTTCTCGTGCGTTCCGATATCGATGCGGTGATGATTGCGGTTCCCGACCACTGGCACGCCATCATCGCGGTTGAGGCCGCAGCGCAAAAGAAAGACATCTGGGGCGAGAAGCCCCTCGCGCACACCATAGCCGAACAACAGGCAATTGTTCGTGCAGTCCAGGCGAACAATGTCATTTGGCAAACCGGCTCCTGGCAGCGTTCCCTTCCCAACTTCCGCAAAGCCGCGGAGATCGTCCATAGTGGCCTCATCGGCAATGTCACGCACGTTGAAGTCGGTCTGCCTGGCGGTCATCACGATTTCCCGCACACCATTCCCGCTTTTCAAGCGCGCATGGCATCCATTTCCGACAAGCCGGTCGACCCTGCCACCGTTCTTCCCGGCTCGCCCGCATGGAAACTTGCCGTCACCGATCCTCCCGCTTCCCTCGATTACGAGCGTTGGATTGGTCCTGCAAAAATGGAACCCTACATCGATGTGCGCGTTTACCAGAACTGGCGCTGGAATTACAACACGGGCGGGGGCCAGCTTCTCGACTGGATCGGCCATCATGGCGACATCGCCCATTGGGGCCTCGGCTTCGATCTGTCCGGCCCCTCAGAGGTCGAAGGATTTGGCGAGTTCCCCGATAAGACCGCCATTTGGAACACCGCCACGAAATACACCATCAACTGTCTCTACAGGAAAGACGTCACCGGCTACGCCAATGACGTCAAGCTCACCATTGCCGGCGGTTCGCCCGCCATCAACATGGGCACCAAGTGGATCGGCTCCGAAGGCTGGGTCTGGGTCGATCGCGGCGGCTTCGATTCCTCGAATCCCGAATGGAACAAATGGGATTCCGTCCCCGAATCGCAGCGCAAGAATCCGCTCTATCTATCCACCGACCACTGGGCCAACTTCATTGATAGCGTTCAGTCCCGCAAGCCGACGATAGCGCCGGCTCAGGTCGCGCATCACTCGGCGATTCCTGGCCACCTCGGCCTTATTTCCATGCTCGTCGGCCGCAAGATTCGCTGGGACGTGAACAACGAAAAGATCGTTGACGATGCCGCCGCAAGCGAACTTCTCTCCCGTCCCTATCGCGCGCCGTGGGGGGGACGGATTTACGGTGCCGCCAGCCAGTAATTCGCACGCGCCACAATCCGCGCGCCGTAATTCTCGGTCGTGCGCACGCGAATGGTGTGCAGGCCGGGAGTCAGATCGGTGGGCCTGAAGGTAATCAGATAGCGGTTGCGCGCGTCCTTCGCCGCACTCATCACGCGCGCTTCGAAGCGCTTGTCACCAATAAAGGTTGTGTACTCGCCGCCGCTCATCTCGGCCACTTCCTTGGCGACATTCTTCTTGAACGCTTTGATCGCCATCACCAGCGCCGAAACCATACTCATCGTGGCCTGGTCGGGCGAAGAGTCCTTGACATCGTGGCCCAACTCGGCGAGCGCCGGCGAAAACGAAACGCTCAACACCAGCACATCAGACTCGCCAATCCTCTTAATCAGCTGCGCCGGCTTGGTGTGTTTGCTGCCGTGGTCGCGCTCTTCGCTGATCAGCAAGAGCACGCGGCGAAAATCCTTGGGCTGAGTCTCCAGCAGCGCCACCGCGTAGTTCACAGTGTCCAGAATCGCTGCCCCGCCGTCGCCGGGTTGTAACCGCTGCAAATCAGCATTGATCCGATCGCCGTCGTGCGTGAAGTCGTCAAGCAGATCCGGCTCGGAATCGAAGCCCACCAATGCCGCCCGGCTCCGCGGATCGGTGAGAAATACGTCAAGCAGCGGGCCCATCTTGGCGAGCTTGTCGAACTCCAGCACGCTGGCGCCCCCCTCCTCCACGGCAACAACCAGAGCCACGGGAGCCGTATCCATTTCCTCCTGCACGCGGATCTTTTGCGGCACGCCGTTATCTTCAAGAACGAAGTCGCCCGCCTTGAGGCCGTAGATAATGCCGCCGTCGCGCTTCTCCACCAGTGTCGGCACCAGCACTTCGGTAGTTGACACACGCAAATTCGCGGTCTCGCCCGGAGGGACCGGCATGGGCTGCGGAGGCTCGACGGGAGGCAGTTGCTGCGCACGAACGGCCGCGACCATCACAACACTCATAGCAGCAATAAAAACCATGCGGGATAATCCGAAGCTCATGCGAGAAGCAACCCCATCAGGCGACTCCTTTAAAGACTACCGCCTGACCGGTCGGAAGACACAGTGGCACACAGTCTCCAGTGGCAAAGAATTCATCCACCGCAGCCCTCGCACCGGGGCAAGTGGGGAATCCATAATCATCGAAAATCATAAAGCCGCCTTGAGTAAGCCGGGGCCAGATAAAGCTCAAACAATCGAGGACGGACCTGTAAATATCGACGTCAATATGCGCAAGCGCAATCTGCGCCGGTTCGAGGCCCTTGAATGTGCCCGGAATCAGACCCTTCCGAAAAACGCAAATATCGCCCCCCCCCCCCGCACACACATAACTGGTGACAGTTTCGATCGAAGTATCTTTGAAATCTCCTTTTTCGTGGATGTCCTTCTCTGAATCTGTTTCCGGCATTCCCTGAAAGGTGTCGAAGAGAAAAAGCTTTTTGTCAGATTGCGCGGAATCCCGCATCACGGCGGCCATCATTGCCGCAGTGCCACCTTTATAGACGCCGCACTCCCAAATATCTCCGCTAAGATGGAGCGCTTGGCGAAGCAGTATCCAGAGAACGTAGCAGCGGTCAACCGAAACGAGCGTTCTCGGCGCCGCCAGTTCGTAATATTTTCTAAAGTCTCCCGGGCCTAGCCATGGAGAAAACAGCGGACGATAGAAAGCGCCATCGGGAATCTTTCGTTCCTTTGCATTCCTGGGCCGGTTTCTGCGCAGTTCATAGCCGGCCAAGGCGAGAATTTTTCTAAGCATTAAATCTCCTGATTACGCAGGCTCACACCCGCTTGCGCGCTTCGCGCTGCATCTCGCCCGTCCAGGCGAGAAAGCGCAGGAGTTCCCCGCGCGTAGACCAAACAAAACCAAGAACGCTTTTGGCCGTCAGCGTCTCGGCGCGCCGGCCGGAATAGGTTTCGACGCGCCAGCGCAAATACGGGCTGCGCCACGGCGCAAGCCGGTGCCCGCGCGTCGCATTCCACAGAAATCGCAGTGCAGCAAACAAGAGACACCCTCTCGCATTCAGTATAGAGAATGCGCCGCAGGCCACGAATTGTTGGTAATGGGTCGGTCTAAAAACTACGGGGCGCAATCTGTTGGTGGTGGGTCACCTTGAGACCGATTTGAAAGGGCACGAGTTCACTCGTGCCGTAATGGCCGCAAAATGGATGCGGGCTTCAGCCCCTGAGGGAAAGGTTGTTTAACCTGATCCGCTGCCCGCGATTCAGGGCTGCAGCTTGGAGAAGAGATTGTTGGAAGTGGATTCGAGCTGCGCGATGACATCTTCGAGAGCCGTCTGCTGCGTCTCTGCCAGGGAAAGTTGCGTCGATACCGTGGGAATATCGGCCTGCATCAGATCGGTCTGCGCCGTCGTCAGTTGCGTCTCTTCGTTCGTCACCGCGCCTGACGCCGCACTGAGTTGGGTAATCGAATTGTCGACGGTCACACGTTGTTGCGAAACGTAATTCAGTGCAGTTCCAAGGGCTTCTGTATCGCTCACCGCCTGCGTAGTGTTCACCGTGCCGGAAGAGTAGTCGGCAACCAGAGCGTTGAGCGCGCCAAATACGCTATTCGCGCCGCTGCCCAAAAACACCTGGTCCCCAGGAACATTGAGCTGGATATTCTGTCCGTTTGGCAGTGCAAGATAGTTTACATCCTCATCGCCGCCGTACGACGTGACCGCGGGCGAAGAGGCGGTCGATGTCGAGAACGGCGCCGCGCCGGTTTGCCCGCCGGCAAAAATGTACTGCCCTTGATAACTGGTATTCGCCAGTGACTGCACCTCGTCGAGAATGCCTGAAATCTGGCTGCCAATCGATTTCACGTCGCTCGCGCTCATGGTTCCGTTGTTGGCGCTTGTGGCCAGCGAGACCGCCTGCGTCAACTCGCTCACAACGCTGCCCAGCGCAGAGTCGGCGACCTGCAACTGTCCCGTGACCAGGCTGGAGCTTTCGGTGAATGAGTCGTCCTGCTGAATCTGGTTCAGCAACAGAACATTCTGGCCCGCGCCCACGGGATTCTGGCTCAACGATGTAATGCTCACGCCGCTCGACAGTTCCGAGCTCAGTTGCTGCTCGCTGGACTGCGCCTGGTCGAGCGAGCCCACAAGGTTCGTAATGTACGAAGGATCAACCCGCATTTTGAAAGCTCCTGGCTTCTAGCCTCTAGCTGGCCTTTGCCGTAAGCAGCCTAATCGCCTGCCCCAGGAAATTAAGTCCTATTCTTTATCGACGGTGCCGGCACTACCTCGATCGAGCTACTAGCTAGAAGCTAGCAGCTAGAAGCTGCATTACGACACCGTCGTTTCCAGGCCCAGGTTCAGCGCCGAGGCCATGATGGTGTTCAGCAGCGTGAAGACCTGCGAGGCGGCCTGATAGCTGCTCTCGAGTGTCGACATCGCCGCCGCTTCATCGTTCAGATTCACGCTTGATAGCGCATTGTTCTGCGTCTGCAACTGCGTCACGGAGGCATTCTGCGCAGTGTTCTCGGTCTGTACTGCGGAAACTGTTGCGCCGAGCGTGGAAACGAAATTCGAGTAATAGTTGATCGCAGTTTGCCCGTTCACGATCGCCTGGCCAGCCAAACTCGCCATGGCCACGGCATTGGAATTGTCTCCGGTTCCGTCTCCTGCTCCCGCAGCCGCGATCTGGTTAGGATCGGTCATGGTGACGCTCATGTTGGCCGCGCTGCCAGCCACCGTGGTGGGCTCATTGAAGATGTAAAGGGGATTGGCGGCCGTCCCCGTCACGCCATCGAGATCCGTGCCGGAATTGTTTTGTGCATTCACTAAGGTCGAGATGCTGTATGCGAGTTGATCGAGCGAGCTGAGCGCACCGGGAATGTCCACATCGCGGGCTGTCAGGTAGCCGCCCAACTGTCCGCCGCCCGTGGCAAGCTGCGAAGTGATGTTGGCGCCGCCGAGAAAAAAGTCCGTGACGCCATTCACGGTTCCCGTGGACAACTGGAAGCTCTGCCCCTCGGAAACCAACAATTGGCCCGAGGTCGTCGTGATGGAGAGGCCGTTGTTCTCTGTCAATACCTGGTTGATGCCGACCAGTTGCGAGAGCTGGCTCAGGTCCTGCTGCCGCTGATCTTCGAGAGTTCCCGCATCGGTGTCCTGCGAGATGGATTGAATCTGGAGATTCAATTGCGCGATGGCGCCGGTCAGCGAGTTCACCTGGTTCACAACTCCTGATGCCTCCTGATCGAGCGCAGTGCTTTGCGCGTTCAGGCTGTTTGCGGCGCTCGAAATATCTCCAGCCAGCGTCGATGCCGAGGAAAGCACTTGTTCGCGCAACGCATTGTCGGTGGGGTCGCTTTCGAGTGATGCAAAGGAGTCGAAGAAGCTCGTGATATCACTGCCAATATCGCCGGCCGTGGAGCTGGACGAACCGGAATCCGGCGTAAACAGCGCCTGCATGCTGTTCAGCGCGATAAGACGCGTGCTCGAAGCAGAGGCCAATTGCTGTTGCTGATCGAGCCGCTCCTCCAGAACGCGGTCTCGTTGCGACGTGGCTCCGGTTTCCGTAACGCCGTCACCCACCTGGATTCCGCCCTCGTTGATGGGCTGATTTTCCTGCCAGTTGGGTGTTTCTACGGTGTATCCGGTGGTGTTGGCGTTGGCCACATTGTTGGCCACGACGCTGAGAGCTGCCTGATCGGCATCGAGAGCTCCCGTGGTCAGGCTCAGTGCGGAGTTAATCGTCCCCATGCCCGTCCTCCGCTCCCGCGCCGCCGTGCGCCTGCCGTTCTGTGTACTCCAACTGTCCCGCGCGCAGCTCGCGCAGCCGGTTCATCACGCTTAGATTGGCGCGTGTCGCCTCCAGAACCCGTGCAAAGACCGCCATATCCGCCTCGGCTTCCCACGCCTGCCGCGCCAGGAGCTTCCGCTCTTTTGCGTTTCCTTGATTCAGATTGCCAGTCAGAGCCTGGCACGAGAGCGCAAGCTCCTCGAGCCGCACCGTGTCCAGACGCGCTAACGCACGCGATGCTTCCACCACGATCTCTTTGAGCTCCGGATTCGCCGGGCGCGCCTCAAGCTCCTGCATTGACAGTTTCCCTATCCCTCTACGACAGGCCTGCACCCAGCCCGGAACTCAGCATTGAATCGATTACTCGCGAAGCCACCGCCGAAGCCGGAACACTATAGGTCCCGACCGCCAGTGCCGCCTGCACGGCAGTCACCTTGTCTGCGCGAACATTCTCGCCGGAGGCAGTCTGCGAAACCTCGCTTGCCGCGCTGCTGAAAGTCGCCTGGTCGCTGTCGAAGCTGCTCCGCGCCGCGGATGCGCTGCCTTTGCCCTGCGACGCCGAAGGCGCCGTGGGGTTCAGCCCCAAAAGCGACCCTAAACCGTCCAGGCTATTCCGAATGTCCATATGCGTGACTCCTTGCTGGGTCTATCGTCAGAATCTCTTAATCACTCTAGTCATTTAGAAGCTCTCATCCCATGATCTTGGTGCAAATTTCTGGTTACCTTCCCGTTTTCGTGCTGGTTACCTCGATGGGAAAGTTCTTGGATAATCTGCTTGGCAATGCCAAATCCGCCGCGTTCGCTCAGCGACTGGCCCAGAGCTTCTGAAGCAAACTCGCCCAGCGCTCCACCCGCCCCCGCGTCCTCATCTGCATCGGTGCCGGTCAGCGCATCGCCGTTGGTCATAGGCTTCAATAACTCCTTCATCATCTGCCCCTCAAACTCGTGCGCCGCGCGCACAAGCCTTGGCGAGGGCGCGCTTTCCGCCTGCGCTGCCGACGTTGCTCTGCCCATTAGCACTAATTGCACGCCTTGCCCCATCCTCGCCCGGCCCGTTTTCTGCTAACTTCGCTTGCCCGACCTCACAGCACCACGAGATCCGCCTCCAGCGCGCCCGCTTCCTTCATGGCCTGCAGGATCGAGATCACGTCGCGCGCGCCTGCCCCGGTACGTTGCAATTGCTGGACCAAATCCTCGACGGTTGCTCCTTCTTTGAGATTGATTTCATTCACCGGCTTGTCCTGCGCCTGCACCGTGGTCTGCTCGACCACCTGCGTGGTTCCCGAAGAGAGCGCGCCTGGCTGCGACACCTCGATATGAGAGATCACGTTCACAATGAGTCCGCCGTGCAGGATTGAAACCGGCTGCAGGCGCACCGTACCGCCGATCACCACGGTTCCCGTACGTTCATTCACCACCACTCGTGCCCGCGGATAGACGCTGATCTCCACTTGCTCGACCTTGTCGAGCAGTGCTGCGGCGTCTTCTTTCGGCTCTAGAACGATCTCCACGCGCCGGCTGTCAACGGCACGCGCGCGCGCCGTGCCCAGTTCGTGATCGATCGCCGCCGCCATGCCTTCGGCGGTATGAAAATCGGCGTCATTCAGCACAATGCTCACGGTGTGCATCTCGGCAAGATCGAAGGGCACCGTCCGCTCCACCGAGGCACCCCCGGGAATCCGCGCCGTGGTCGGGTGATTCACTTGCTTGGAGTTGCCGCCGCCCGTCGCCGTATATCCGCCCAGCACCAGAGCCCCTTGCGCTTGCGCATAAATCTGCCCATCGACCCCGTACAGAGGCGTCATCAGCAGAATGCCGCCCTCGAGGGAACGCGCATCGCCGGCCGACGAGACCGTGAGGTCCACCTTATAGCCGGGGCGGCTGAAGGGCGGCAGCGTAGCCACGACGAAAACTGCCGCCATATTCTTGACTTGCATGTTACTGGCGCTCTGCGAACCGCTCTGCGGCACCGTAACGCCCATGCGCTGCAAGGCGGAGACCAATGTTTGCGCCGGAAAGACGGTCTGCGAGCTGTCTCCCGTACCCTTCAGTCCGACCACCAGGCCGTAGCCCACCAACTGGTTGTCCCGAATCCCTTCGATGGTTGCGACGTCCTTGATGCGCGAGCGGCGCTCCGCTTCCTGCGGTTGCACGAGCGCCATGGAGATGAGCCAGACCGCGGCCAGCGCCATCCACCACCAAAAGACACGATTCGCACCGGCTTTCGCCTTGGCCTGGGCAACGCGCCGCGGGACCTTTCTCTCTTGCGTGAGCGAACCATTGTCGATCGGTTCTTCGCCTTCGTATTCCCGCATCCTTCTGCCCTCGCCAGTTACAATTTGTCCTCGCCAACTACGCCGCACCCTTGTCTGCTATGCCTAGGCCCCGGTCACTATACCGACGTCAGAACACCAGGAGTTTTTCTAGAAAGCGCACCAGCGGATTCTGTCGGTACGTGGAGTCGTTCACAATTCCCTTGCCCGTCACTTCCAGTTCGAGATCGGTCATGGCCGTAGACAACACTTGATTCTGGTTGCTTACATCCTCCGGGCGCACCAGACCACGCAGTGTGATCAATTGCGTCTGCTGCGAGAAGGTCAACTGCCGTGTCGCCTGCACCACGAGCATCCCGTTGGGCAGCACATCCACAACCTCAGCGCCGAAAGTAGTGCTCAGGCTGGAGTCGGTGGTGCTCTGCCCCTGCGCCGTCAGCCCGGAAGCAGCGCTGGCGTTCAGCAGATTTTGCAAATTGTTAGAGGCCTTGAGCCTACCGAAGAGTGAAGTAATACTCGAGTTTGCACTGGAAGCGCGTGCGTTCTTCACCTGCCCGTCTGTCGAGGCCGTCAGGCTTTCGCTGACCACAATCATCACCACGTCGTGGACGCGGAAGGCTTTGACATCCGTGCCCAGGCGCACCAGCTGCCCCTGCGCGCTCCAGATCGATCCCGGGGTCCGCACCTCGGCGGCCTGCTGCGCGCGCACTTTGCCAATGTAGATGCGCAGGGCTTCTTCAGGCGGCGTCGCTTTGCCGGTTGCAGCGGGGGCATTTGGCTTCTTGTCGGCCGCGCCCGCGGCGGGCGTCAATAAGGCTGCAAGCGCGATCCCGGCGAGCAACATGGATCGAAAGCAAGACCTCATGCCTGCTCTCATGGCGCCACCTCGTTCGCCGGCGCGAAATCGGCGCGCCCGGGCGAGATGGCGATCACGCGCACCACCTTGCCCCCAATCTTCAATCGCGCCTTGAAACGGGCGCCCTTCGTCGCCGATTCCAATGCCACCGCTTCCAGCCGCGTATCGACCACCGCCGTGTGCTCCTCTGCCGTCAGCGCATCGCCGGTACGGATCATGGGCCGTTCTCCGGCAGATAAATGCTGTGCGGGCCCGCCAAATGCCACCCTCTCGGCGTCGCTCCGTTGCCGGGCAAGCACCAGTCGTCCCGGTCCGCCAGGGCGGTTTCGGTCGCGCAGCAACAGCCAAAGGTTGCCGGTCGAGGGATCCTCAATCTGTCGCAGCACTTCGCCACTCGGATCGAGCGCGGCCTCTGGCGCTGCATTCACCACGAGCGCGGGTTCCGGCACTGCGGCTACCTTTCCGGGTGTCTGCGCACAAGCGGCGACAGCCGGCGCTCCCAAGAGCCATCCCCACCCCGCGACCACTCCCAGTCCCCGATTCCTGCTCATCTTCGCCCGCCCCGAGTTGCCTGCCCAACGTCCAATGCCACTTAAAGTGGCACACCAAGATCAGTGCGTCATGTTATTGACCTGCGAATACATATCGTCGGCGGCTTTGATCACTTTCGAATTCGATTCGTAGGCTCGCTGCGCCAATACCATCTGCACAAATTCGGTCACGACATCGACGTTCGAGTTTTCGAGATATCCCTGCTGCAGCGTGCCCAGGCCTTCGGTGCCGCCGGGATTTCCCAGGACGGGATCGCCGGAACTTAGCGTCGCCGTGAGCAGGTTGTTGCCCATGCTTTCGAGGCCGCCGGGATTGGGAAATGTTGCCAGCTGAATCTGTCCCAGCTGCGAGGGATTTTGCTGGCCGGCGAGGGTCGCATTCACCACCCCGTATTGCGTAATGGTGACGGCCGTGGCATTCGAGGGAATGGTGATAGTGGGAATCAGCGGATCGCCGTCCGTGGTCACGATCGTGCCCTGATTGTTCAGGTGAAACTGGCCGGCGCGGGTGTAGGCGATGGTGCCGTCCGGCCGTTGCACCTGGAAGAAGCCCGCGCCCTGGATGGCCACATCGAGCGGATTATCCGTCTCGTTCAGTTCGCCCTGCGTATTGATGACCTCGGTCGCCGCCGGCCGGGTGCCCAAACCGATCTGCAATCCCGCCGACACCGTGTTCTGGCTCTGGGCCGCGCCCGGCGTCACCATGTTCTGGTACACCATGTCCTGAAACTGCAGGCGCAACTGGCGAAAGCCGGTGGTCGACGAGTTGGCCAGGTTGTTGGCGATGGTGTCGAGGTTCATTTGCTGTGCGCTCATGCCGCTGGCAGCGGTGTACAAAGCTCGAATCATTTTTCCCCTCGTCTCGGACTAGATTTTGGGCAGATCTTCCGTAGCAAACTTGTTGAACTCGGTGTGAAACACGGTCAACGCGCGCTGCATCATCTCCGCCTGGCGCTGCATCATGACCAGATCGAGCGAGCCCTCGACCACATCCTGATTGGCGGCCTCGAGGGCGCCCTCATGAATCGATGCATCTTTCGCCGCTGTGCTCGTGACTCCCGGCGGTGCCACGTAACGGTTCGCGCCCTCCGGCGTCAGTTCGGTGCCGACGGGAAACGCAAAGACGCCGACCTGCGCGACGACCCCGCCGGCCACCGAAACCGCCCCATCGGCACCTATCGTCACCTCGCCCGGTGGAATGAGAATCGGCTGGCCCACTGCGGAGAGCACCGGTTCGCCGGCCTGTGTCACCAGTTGGCCGTTCTGCGCGCGATGGAAGCTGCCGTCGCGCGTGTAGCGCGGCCCATTCGGGGTCCGCACCATGAAGAATCCCTGACCTTCAATCGCCAGATCGAGGGGATTGCCTGTAGGCTCGAGCGCGCCCTGGGCCATGCTAAGCCGGTCGCCGCCCAACAGGCCGTAGTTGTTCACGGTCGCTCCCAATTGCGAGTCGGCAGCGTCGGGCCCCAGCAGCGCGGAACGGAAGAACTCGCGCTCCGCCCGGTACCCCGGCGTTTGTGCGTTGGCCAGATTGGCCGCCGCCGTATCCAGAGCCTGCGTGCGCGCCACCAGCCCCGTCATCGCCGCATAGTAGCCACTGTCCATCGGGAGCTCTCCTCGGGGAATTGCACGGGAGTTTGAAGCAGATGGAGGGCCGAAGGGGGATTGGGGAGATTAGAGAGGGATCATGGAAGGATTGTCAGAGGCGCGGGGAAAAGCCGGATGAGGGTCACGATTCACCTGCCCCGGCCCATTTTCCCCGTTCAAGGCCCATTCTGCGCATCCACTTTTTCTTGACCGCCTGCCGTCTTATTGCAGGCCGTCGCAGACGATGGTGACCTCAAAGATCTCTTCGCCAAAGCGATAGCCGTGATGCAGCTGGAATTCCGGGGCCTGCACGTGCAGGTTGTAGTCCCGGCCCGTAATGACGGCGGGAACCGACAGGCCACAGTTGGCCGCCAACTCGGGAACCTTGCCCTTCCACGCTCCCGCCAGCATATTGCAGATCTCGCCAATGCCGTCCTTCACCGTATTATCGATGGCATCGAACTCCATGCCTGTCATCTGTGCGGCGATCTTCATCGCCGTCCGGGCTCCCGAGCGGAAGACACAGGCGCCGCTCAACAGGCCGCCAAAGCCGACCACGGCGGTCACCGATTCCACGTCCGCGACGGCCAGGTCGGCCTCGCGCCTGCACGCGATGCCGAGCATCAGCCGGAAGACCTCCTCCACGCTGGCATCCAGGTTTTGCGGATCGGAGACCCGCTCAACGGATTCACGCAACGATACCGCCATCGTCTGCTCCCTTTCGTGTGCGCCCCCTTGCATTGCGCCACAATAAATTGCGCTACCCACACGCCCTGCCGGGGCAGACCCACGCACTCGGTTCAACAGCACAAGTACTTCCCGGTCAGGCCGCCCGCAGCAGCGGCAACACCCGCTCCTTCACCTGTTCGGCCGTGAAGGGCTTGCGGATATATCCCCGCGCTCCGGCCTGAATCGCCTGCTTGACATGCTCCTCGCTCGACTCGGTGGTGATCATGACCACGGGAACGTCCTGGGCCAGATTCTGGGCGCGGATCTGGCGCAGAAACTCCAGGCCATCCATCGTCGGCATGTTGATGTCGGAAAGGATCAGGTCCACGGACTTGGTCTTCAATACCTCCAGCGCCTCGGCGCCCGAGCCGGCCTCATCGACCACCAGCGTGTCCAGGCCGGCCTGGCGCAGCGCCCGTTCCACGATTTTGCGCATCACCGACGAGTCGTCAACAATCAGAGCCCGAATCTCGTTCATGCCCAAGCCCCCCTTTTGCCTATCGGCGCCTGGCTTCGAACCATGAGTCCCAGATTCCCTCACCGCGCTGCAACCTCCTGTCGGCATCGAGGTTCCACCGCGGAATTCGAGCAGCACCAGTCTCAGTGCGTGGCGGTGGAAGCAATCAGGTCGCGAATGGAGCCGGAGTCCGGCAGGGGCCCGGTCTGGCGCCGGCGCCAGATGCGCAGCCAGAAGCAATCGTGAATGCGCGCCAGACGCGCCTCCACGGGGCGCGCCTCCTCGAGAGCCTTGGTCAGCGCCAAGGCCAATGCCTGCTCCGTAGCTGCCTCGATAAGCTCGACGGGCGGAAACCGTGCCTCCAGGGCGTGCGCGTGCGCGGGCCGAAAGAAAGAACCCCTCACCAGTCCGGCTTCGACATGCAACCCAGTCATGCGCTCCGTAGCCAGCGCCAGCGCGGGATCGATGCGGTCCTCAAATCCCAGGTAGAGAATCTTGCCCGCTGCCACGCGCAACGGCAACGCGCCGAAGGCGTCGATGAAGAGCCTTGGCAACAGGGCGGTCAGGTCTTCGGGATTGTGAAACTCCATGTTCAACACTGCGCAGCCCCACTGCAAACCCAGGGCCCGCGTCACCATTTCCTCGCTCGAACTCCTCTGCCGCACCAGCCACTCGCCCAGCCTTCCACCCCCCGCGGTGCGCTGCGCGGCAAGCGCTGTGCGCAGCGCGATGGGCGTGATCCATCCCTGCTCCAGCATGGCCAGACCCAGCGGAATGCGATGACGGTAGTTCTCGCGCGCCACGCCCCGCGCATCCATCTCCCGGCCGAGCGCCGCCTCCACGCGCGCCAATGTGCACGCAGCGGAGCAGCACCAACCGCCTTCGAAAATCGGCGCCTCGCGGCTGCGCCACAGGCGAAACCAACCCGCGCCGCAACGCGGGTTGGCACAGGTGCGCAGAATCCCGGCCTTTTCCCCCGCCGGAGCTTGTCCCGGCCATGTCTGCCCATGGGAAGACGCAATGGCATCGTGCGCCGCCACGAGCCCGCTTTCCCCGCCGGCATTGCGCTCGCTTCGCACTCCTTGACGCTTCAGAAGAGACATCGCACGCTCTCCAGGCGCTTCCTCGGCGCCGCCACCTCCGTCACGCGCAACCCGAAGTTGCCGTTGACCAGTACCACCTCGCCGCGCGCCACAATCTTGTCGCCCACAATCAGGTCCACGGGATCGGCCACATGGCGATCGAGCTCCACCACGTCGCCGGGCCCCAGATCGAGAATCTCGCCGAGCGGCATCTCGCGCGCGCCAAAGCGCAGCGAGGCTTCCAGTTCGACGTCGAGCAATAGTTCGAGGCCAGGTGCTAGGCCGGAACTCGGGGACGGAGGCGCAGCGCCTGGCATTTCTCCGGCGCTCGTTTCCGCCGAGGTCTTTGCACCAACTTCCGGCTGCGCCCCGGCATCGATGGCGCGCAGCTCGTCCCGCACCAGAACCGTCCATGTTCGCTCGCCGCAGCGAAGCTGAAAGGCGTGCGAAAGCTGACTCTCCTCCGCAATCTCGTCAAAACTCGTGACCTGGCACTTCTTGCCGGTACGCGCCAGCAACTCTCCCGCCGCAGCGTCGGCGGCCTCGCGTATCAACTCCTTCCAGCCGGCCTTCTGATCGACACCTTCGCCCACCAGCGGGACCTCCAGCACCGCTTCGTCGAGCAGGACGGCAAACCTGCCCTCCACGTCTCCGGCCAGTGTGGCCGCCCATCCGAACGCGCCCGCGCCCTGTGGTTTGGGCAGAGACTCGGCCAGTTCCGGCTCGCCGGCCAGGGCCTGCGAGAAGAGCGCCACGACCACTTCGGCCCAGCAATCGAAGTAGGTCTTCATCGCTCACCTCCGGCGATCGCGCGTTCGATCCGCGCCGCACGGTGCGCGCCAAGACGCATGGCCCGGGCCTCGAGAAGCGGCAAACCGCCCACGCGCCACTCGGAGAGCGTGTCCGCAGCCACTTTGAGGCGCAGCACATCGCCGGGCTCAAGCGCTTCGAGCGCACTCGCTGCCAGGCGCGCCGTGGGCAACTGCAACGTGCAGCCAAAACGGATGCGCCGCGCCACCGCCGCGGCCCGCGCGCGCGTTTCGTCCGTGTGGCGGCAGCGCCGGCCCCAGTCGGTCGTCAGCCGGCGCAGGATGGTGTTGGCCACCACGGCGGGAAAGGCCAGATTCAACAGTCCCGAACTATGCGGCATGCGGATTTCAAAGCTCAGGCAGAGCGCCTTTTCGGTGACCGCGATAATACGCGCCACCTGGGTCTGCATCTGACGGCGATCGAAGCTGAAGCCGAGGCCGACCGGCTGCCAGGCGATCGCCAGCTCACGGCAGATGATCTCCACCACGCTGCCCAGAATCGATTCCTCGATGTCGGTCAGTTCGCGCAGCGGCCCGTCCTTGCCGTCGCCGCCCAGCAGCAGGTCGATGATCGGAGGCGCCAACCCCAAATCCAGCTGCAATACCGAGAGCGCGCCCAAAGGCTCGAGGCGCACCGAAGCTACATAGCTGATCTCGGGAATTCTGAGCAAAAACTCATTGAACAGGATCTGTTCGGCCGAAACCAGGTTGACCTGAAAACGGGTACGCAGCCATGCGGCCAGATTGTGGGTGAGATTGCGCGCAAAAAGATCGTTCAGCATGCTGATGGCGCGCAACTGATCGGTTGAGATCTGCCCGGCGGAAGAGAAGTCATACGGCGCCACGCGGGCCCGCACTTCGGGGTGCGACGACTCGGGCGAGGCGCTGCGCGCGGCCTCGAAGAGCGCATCAATCTCATCCTGCTTGAGTGTTTTCTCCGTCAATCCTTGCTCCTTGACTACGGGGTTTCATCGTTGTTGCCGCGTTCAGGCCTTGCGCGGCGGTTTGCGTGGGGGCAGCCGGTCTCCTGCGCCATGCGTCGCCAGGTCGCGCAAGGCGGCGCGCAGATGCACCACTGCCGAAGCATGTACCTGCGAAACCCGCGACTCGACCACGCCCAGGGCCAGACCGATCTCGCGCATGGTCATCTCTTCGTAGTAGTAGAGAGTCATTACCAGCCGCTCGCGGTCCGGCAGGTTGGCGATCGCCTCCCCCAGCCGCTCCTCGAGCTCGCCGCGCAGGCAGCGAAAAAGCGGATCCTCCTCGGGGCGGCCCGGCACATAGGCCAGCTCCTCCTCGCCGGAGTTCTCGCTGCGCTCGATATGCAGCGTGCCGATCTCGAGCCCCTTGAGATCGCCCAGCAGTTGCTGGTAGTCCTCCAGACCGAGCCCCATTTCGACGGCGACCTCGGCCTCGCCGGGCGCACGGCCCAGGCGGGCTGTCAGCACGCGGATCGCCTCCTCGACAGCGCGGCCCTTGCGGCGCAATTCACGCGGGCTCCAGTCGAGCGTTCTCAAGCTGTCGAGGATCGCGCCCCGGATGCGAAACTGCGCGTAGCTGCGGAACTGCACCTTCTTTTCGGGATCGAATTTGGCGAAGGCGTCCATCAACCCGACCACGCCCGCCGAGACCAGATCCTCGATGTCCACGTGCTGCGGCAGCCGCTCGTGGATGCGACGTGCAAGAAAACGCACGATCGGCAAGTGCTCGAGCAGCACGCGCTCCTGCTCACCGGTAAGCGCCGACGGCATGCCGGCCGGAGGATAGCCGCCCGCGGCCGCGGCGCGGCGCGCGGGTTTGGGGTCTCTCATTGCAGCCGTTCCGTCGACTCCCATTGCCTTTCCCCCTTACGCGAACTCAAAGACGAGATTTTTCCTGCCTGCCGACGTCAGCGCACGGCGCCCACCGGGCGCAGCCGGATCTCCGGCGGAATCTCACTGGCGGCGAGCACGGCCAGTCGAGGCAGCACCGGCTCCAGCCAGCGCTTGACGTGAAACCGCGCCGGACTTGGACAAAGGAGCACGGGCGGTGCCGCAGAAGATGCTGAGCCGATAAGGGATCTCACAGAATCGGTGAGGCGGCGGACGAGCGGGGTTCCTGCGGGCGCGGCTGCCGCGAGCAGGCGCTGGCCCGGCTCCGGCGCCACTGCGGAGAGAATCTCCTCTTCGAGCACGGGATCGAGCAGGAGAACCGGCAACTGGCCCTCACTATCAAGCAGCGGACGCACCAGTCTGCGCCCGAGCGCCTGGCGGGAGGCTTCGACCAGCGCAACCAGGCTCTTGTTCACGGGCGCAGTCTCGAGCAGCGCCTCGAGGATGGTTCCCATATCGCGAATCGAAACCCGCTCGCGCAGCAACTGCTCCAGAACTCGCGCCACTTCGCCCAGGGTGAGCAGCTTGGGCACCAATTCTTCCAGCAGTTTGGGGTGGGAATCATTGAGAGCATCGAGCAAACGCTTGATCTCGGCGCGGCCCAGCAGTTCTCCGGCATGCTGGCGGATCAGTTCGCCGAGGTGGGTGGTGATCACGGTGACCGCGTCCACCACCGAGTAGCCTGCCGCAATCGCCTGCTCTTCGAGCGCGGGAGCGATCCAGACCGCGGGGACGCCGAAGGCTGGCTCCCGCGTTTCTCTGCCGGTAAGCGGCCTGCGGCCCGCCTCTCCCGAGACGGCCAACAGGTGCGGGCCCTCGGTCTGCCAGCGGCCCATCTCGATGCCGCGCAGCGAGATCACATACTCGCGAGGCTTCAAGCGCAGGTTGTCGGAGATGTGCACGGGAGGAACCAGGAAGCCCATCTCAGACGAGAGGTGGCGGCGCAGGGCGCGCACCCGCGCGAGCAGTTGCCCGCCCTGCTTTTCGTCAACCAGTGGAATCAGCTGGAAGCCGATCTCGAGGGTCAGGTCCTCGAGACGGAGCAGCGAAGAGAGTTCCGAGATTTGCGCGCCTTCGAGTTTCTTCTTCTCAGTCGCCGCCGGCTCGGTCGCGACTGCCGGACCCTGCGCCACCAATCGCCTGCCGCCGACAAACAGCCCTCCGGCCACGGCCAGAAAGGCGATCTTCGGCAATCCCGGAATCAGGCACATGCAGGCCGAGACGGCGCTCGCCATGTAGAGTGTCGCGGGGCGGCCCAGTAGCTGTTGCCGGATCTCGCTGCCCAGCATGCCGGCCGAGTTGGCGCGCGTCAGCGTAATGCCGCCTGCGACGGAGACGAGCAAGGAGGGAATGATGGTCACCAGACCATCGCCCACCGTGAGCACGGTGTAGGTGCGCGCGGCTTCGCTTAGCTCGACGCCCTGTTGCAGGGTTCCGATCAGCAGTCCGGCGACGATGTTGATGGCCGTGATCAAAATCGTGGCCAGAGAGTCGCGCTGGTTGAAGCGCGCCGCGCCATCCATGGCGCCGTAGAACTCGGCCTCGCGGGCGATGGCCTGACGGCGGCGGCGCGCCTCGGCCTCGTCGATCAGCCCCGCGTTCATATCCGCGTCGATGGCCATCTGCTTGCCGGGCAGAGCATCCAGCGTGAAGCGCGCCGTGACTTCGGCGGTACGCACGGCGCCATGCGACACCACGAGGAACTGGATCGCGATCAAGGCCAGAAAGAGCACGAAGCCGACCACATAGTTGCCGCCCACCACGAACTGCCCGAAGGCCTCGATCACCTTGCCGGCTGCGGCAGTTCCTTCCTGGCCGTGCAGCAGAATGCGCCGGCTGGACGCGATGTTGAGCGAAAGGCGGAAAAGGGTGAGCAGCAAGAGCAGGGTTGGAAAGACCGAAAGCTCGACGGCGCGGCGGATCTGCACGGCCGAGAGGAAGACGATGACCGAAGCCGCCATCGAGAGCGCCAGCAAAAAGTCCAAGCCCGCGGCCGGCACCGGCACCAGCATGACAAAAACCACGCTGATGGCTGCCATGGGCAACAGGTAATCGCGCAGCCGGTGCCAGATTGAGGTCCGGGCTGGAAGCGTTCCGGCAGGCAAAATTGCTGTACTCATTCCTCATCTCCTCCAAAAGCGAAAAGCGCGGGGCACCTCCAAAACTCAAAAGCGCGGAGCGCCTCCAGGACCCGAAGGCGCGGAGCGCCGCGCCTTCCGCTCCCGCAACTCGGCCTCCACACGCTGGCGGTAGAGATAGGCCAGAATCGCGGCCACGGCGGCATAAAGTTCCACAGGGATCGACTGGCCCACTTCGACCGTGCGATAGAGCGATTGCGCAAGGGGCGGATTTTCGACAATCGGCACGCCCGCCCAGCGTGCCTCGGCCTTGATCTCCTCGGCCAGTAGGCTGCGACCCTTGGCCAGCACCTTGGGCGCCTCCATGGCCACGAAGTCAAAGCTCAGAGCCACTGCATAATGCGTGGGATTGGTCAGGACCACGGCCGCTTTGGCGACATCGGCTTTCACACGGCGGCGGCGCATCTGGCGCTGCAGGCTGCGAATGCGGCCGCGGATCTGCGGGCTGCCCTCCGTCTCCTTGTACTCATCGCGCAGGTCCTGGCGACTCATCTTGAGCCGCGACTCGCGGCTCTGCCACTCCACCAGGTAGTCGATGGCCGACCAGCCGAAGAGCAGCCAGGCTGCGGCCAGCAGCAAACCGTAAACGTCCTTACCCAGAAGCTCAAGCCGCTCCGTTGAAAAGGGAGGAATCGTGAGTTGCCGGGCAATGCGCTGCACGGCAAACACCGCCAGAAAGGCAGCCGGGATGAGCGACTTGCCAAGCCGGGCCGCGGCGCGCAGTGAGAACAGGTTCTTGAGATTCGCGACAGGGTTCACGCGCTCGGGCTTCCATGCCAGGGCACTGGCATGCACGGAGACGCCGCCGGTCTGGGCGATGCCCGCTCCCAGTGAGGCCACAACCACCAGCGCCATTGCGATCGCCGCCGGCCCCAGTATTTCGAGCGCCAGACGCCTCATGGCTACCAGCGTCGGCTCCAGTGTCGCCGTCTCCCAATGCGCGCTCGCGCCCAGCGCCAGAAATCCACCAAAGGCGCCACGCCAGGCCTCCATGCTCTGAGGACCCAGCACGCCCAGGGCAAGCGCTCCGGCCAGAGTGCCCGCGGCAGCCGACAATTCGCGGCTGTGCAGGATGTCGCCTTCCCTGCGCGCCTTTTCGCGCCGGTGCTGGGTGGCCTGTTCGGTGCGCTCTCCGGGCATGGTTCAGCCTCCCCAGCCAGGCGCGGCGGTCGCAGCCGTGATCAGTCGCTCGGCCATGTCGAGCAGCGCGGCAAAGCGCGCCTCGATAAAGCGCGGCCAGAGCGCCAGAGAGCCTGCAAGAATTACAAAACCCGTCAACGTCTTCAGCGGCACGGTCAGCATCATCACCGGCAGTTGCGGGCTCAGTTTGCCCAGCAGGGCTACAGCGATCTCGACCAGCATGGTCGCGGCCAGCACCGGCGCAGCCAATTCCACCGCGGCCAGAAAGACGCCGCTTGCCGCGCGTACGATCACTAACGTTGTCGGCGGCGCAAGCGCGAAGGTTCCCAGCGGCACCGCATGGAAGCTGCGCACCATCGATGCCAGCAGAATGCGGTCGAGGCCAGCGGTGATTAGAACCAGCGTGCCCATGAGCTGGAAGAGGTCGCCCAGCAGCGGGGTCTGGATGGCCGAAGCCGGGTCCATCAGGTTGACCAGAGAAAAGCTGAATTGCAGGCCCACAATCTGCCCGGCAAAAAGCATCATCTCGTTCAGCAGCGCCAGCGAAAGGCCGTAGACTAGACCGATCGCGAGCTCGCCGAGAATTGCCGGGAAGCTGATCGATGTCTGCGCGTAAGGAAGTGCGGCCACCAGCGGCGCCAGCAGAAAGGCAATTGCACCGCAAAAGACCGCTTTCACGCGCATGGGGAGTGCCGTCGACGAAAAAAAAGGCGCGAAGGCCATCATGCCGCTGATTCGCACCAGGGTCAGCGCCATCGCACTCAGGAATTTCGTCCAATCCACCATTCAATCCCGCATTCGATCTAGCCCAGGTAGCGGCGAAAGTCGCCTAGAAGCAACCGCGTGTAGCTGGCCAGCCTTTCCAGGAACCACGGCATGCCGACCAGCAGGATCAGCGCAATCGCGGTGAGCCGCGGCACCGAGGTCAGCGACTGCTCCTGCAGGCTGGTCAGGGTCTGGATCAGGCTCAGCACAAAGCTCAGCGCGGCTGCCGCGATCAGCAGCGGCGCGGCCACGATCATGGCCTCGCGCATCAGCTGACGCATCAACTCGGCAACCAGGTCCGGCGTCATCTAAAAGCTCCGCAACAACGAGTTCGCCAGCAGATTCCAGCCGTCCACCATCACGAAGAGCAGAATCTTGAGCGGTGTGGAAACCACGACCGGCGGCAGCTGGAACATGCCGATCGAGGTCGTGATCGAAGCTGTCACCATATCGATCAGCAGAAAGGGCAGAAACAGCACCGCGCCGATGGCGAATCCTGCCTTGAGTTCGGAGAGAATGTAGGCGGGAATCACCACGCGCATGGGCAAATCGTCGGGTGTGTTCGGTCGCGGGATCTGGCCCGCAGCCGTAAACAACGCCAGATCCTTCTCGCGTGCGTACTTGAGCAGAAAATGTTTGACGGGTTGCGCACCGCGGTCGATGGCCTCGATACCGGTGATCTGGCCGCTGCGATACGGCTCGACGGCCTGCTGATCCACCTGGTTCAGCACCGGAGTCATCAGGAACCACGCCATCATCAGCGCCAACCCCATGAGTGTGGGATTCGAGGGCGCGGTCTGCGTGCCGAGAGCCTGGCGCAGAAAGTGAAAGACGATCAGCAGGCGCACCAGCGGCGTCATCGCCATCAGGATCGCGGGCAGCACTGTAATCAACGTCAGAACCAGCAGAATCGTCCACGGCGTCGCGTCCGAGGGCCGCAGCTTCGCGTTGAGGTCAGGCAAAAGAGGCACTGCGGCCGGCGCCGCCGCGATGCGCAGCAACCAGACGCCTACCATGAGACCCTCGGCCGGCCGTGCACTGCGCCGCTCGCATTCGCGTAGCTCCTGGAGTGCGCGTTATCGTCGAGCGGATAAAATGCCGGACCGCCTTCGGCCGAGGTCACCACCAGAATCCTGCGCCCTTCTGCTTCAATCAGCGCCAGTGACTGGCGCGGCGCCAGCGTGATGCGCTCGACCAGCGCAAGGCGCGGCTCCGCGCGCTGCCGGCCGTGCCACTTCGTCAGCAGCCAACCCGCCCATCCACCCTCGCGCCTGCCGGGAACACTCGCTTTTTCAACTATTCCGCCCGGCCTTTCGTCTGTTCTGCCTGTCATTCCGCAACTTCTCCTCATCGCTCCCTTACGCCAGCCGCGTCACGCGCACCGCCAACCGGGTTTCCACCACCTCAAACTCGCTCCACGCCAACTGCACGTCGCCTGCGGCCAGGGGAAGATCGTCGGCGTGGTTCCATTGCGTCTCGATCACCTGACCCGGTGCCAGCGCCAGCAACTGGCGCACGCGAAACTCGCGCACCGGAATGGTGACGCCCAGTTCCACAGGCAATTGCGGAATCGGCGCGCTGAAAACCGGCGCTGCCTCGCTTAGTGGTGGCTGCGGCGCCGGAACCAGAGCCTGAACAGCCCCTGCGGGGGCTGCGCGCTCCGCCGACGCTGGTTCCGGATGTGGAACCCCCGCAGGTGCCGGCTGTGAATGTGCTGTCGCCATTCCGGTAGAAGCAGCAGCAGTAAGAGGACCAGAGGACGATGGAACGGATTGGAATGGTTTAAGAATTGCGCCGGCGCATGGTCCCGTGCCGAGCCATGCAGCAGGCAATCCGCATCGCTGCTACACTGGAGAGTGAAAGATTGATCGGCTTTTCCATTCCCAGCGGATGCGAAGTTGCCGCCTTGCGAGGTCAAAGAGTATGCCGGAGCCAACTGAAAACAAGAGTCTGACGGGAACCAGCCTGCGCCTGAAAGTGGGCCTGGCGGAGATGCTCAAGGGCGGCGTCATCATGGACGTGATGAGCGTCGAACAGGCGCGCATTGCCGAAGAGGCCGGCGCTGTCGCCGTCATGGCTCTCGAACGCGTGCCGGCCATGATCCGCGCCGAGGGCGGGGTGGCCCGCATGGCCCGGCCAGCCTTGATCAAGCAGATTATTCAGGCCGTCTCAATTCCCGTGATGGCGAAGGCCCGCATCGGCCACTTCGCCGAAGCGCAGATCCTCCAGGAACTCGGTGTGGATTTCATCGACGAGAGCGAAGTGCTGACTCCGGCGGACGAAGCGCACCACATCGACAAGCACGCCTTTACTACACCCTTTGTGTGTGGTGCCCGAAACCTCGGAGAGGCTCTCCGGCGCATCGCCGAAGGCGCGGCCATGATCCGGACAAAAGGCGAAGCAGGAACTGGCGACGTCGTCCACGCCGTCCAGCACATGCGCCAGATCACTCGCGAGATGCGCGTGCTCACCGTACTCACCGACCAGGAGCTCTACGCCGCGGCGAAAGAACACCAGGCCCCCTACGAACTGGTCAGGATGGTTGCACAGACGGGCAAGCTGCCTGTGCCCAACTTCTCCGCCGGTGGCATCGCCACGCCAGCCGACGCCGCTCTGATGATGCAACTCGGCGCCGAAGCCATCTTTGTCGGCTCAGGCATCTTTATGAAGGAACGCGCCACCCCGCTCGACGTGGAGAACGACCCCAAGGAGCGCGAAGAAGCGACCTCGCGCGCCAAGGCCATCGTGATGGCCACCACGCACGCCAATGATCCCAAGATTCTGGCCGAGGTGAGCGAACAAGTAACCGGAACCATGAAGGGTCTGGCCGCTGCGGGCATCGAAGAATCGCAGCTGCTGCAGACGCGGGGCTGGTAAGCATACGGGTCCAGCGCGACTGTACGAACCTTGGAAATTCACGGGGCCTTGCACGTTGCTCGACTTCCCTTTTTTGCACGCATTACAACCTGCACGTGTGGTGGCAATCGAAATCAGAAGAGATGATCGCATTCCTTTAGATGCGATGGCCAGCTATTTTCCACAACGCGAACATCCTCTACCGATTTTGAGTGCGTCCAAGAAAGAGTGAGTGTAACCTCATCCTCACGGAGGGCTCGATGCCGTCCATTTTTTCGCCCATCCCGGCCGAAATCGAGCGGAAGGCGCCCGGAACCGGGGGCAAGCCGCCCGTTGACCGCCGACCCACCGGCGGCGGGGGCGGTGGGGGCGATGACGACTGGAGAAAACCGCGCCGCGGGCCACGCGAGGCTCTGCACCGCACCCGCGCCTTTGTCTTTTGTGCGCTCGCCGGCGACATGATGTTCTTCGTCGTGCTGGTGGTGCTGTTTTATGCGCGCCAGGCCGGCACACATATGGATCCGCGCACTCTGCGCCAGATCGGAGACTGGCATCCGGTCCTGCTTCCTCCCATCCTTTTTCTGAACACAGCAGTCCTGCTGTTGAGCAGCCTCACCATGGAACGCGCGCGTCGGCACATCTTTCGCGAATTTGACGTATTGGAGGAATGGCTAGGGCTGGGCCGCCCGGCGCTGCGCCGCACCCTGCCCTGGATTGCGCTCACTCTCGTCCTGGGGCTAATGTTCCTCGGCGGCCAGGCCTTGGCATGGAGACAATTAACCGTGCAGGGATTTGCATTCGATCGCTGGTCTACCCCGGCAAGTTATTTCTTCTACATCATCACCGGTCTCCACGCCGCGCACCTGATCCTCGGCGTTTTGGCCTTGCTCTTCTGCCTCTGCGCTCTCACGCGCCTCAAACGCGTGGAGTCCCGCCAGATCGCGGTGGACTCAACAGCATGGTTCTGGCACACCATGGGCTTTGCATGGCTGGTGTTATTTGGGGTTTTGGTGCTGGGTCAGTAGCAGCTCACAGTGAATAGCAAATAGCAAACAGCCGACAGCATAAAACCGAAAACTGTTTACTGTCTGTTTGCTGTTCGCTGTCTGCTGTCCGTTGCTTACGCCGTGCGCAGATGCAGAAGCGAGCGGAAGCGAGCGGCGAAGCTCGGCACTTCAGGGCAGTCGAAATAGATTTCGCGATTGAGTCCCATGAGCAACTGCACTGCTTCCACCTGCGCATCGTGCGCGGAAAAGGATCCGCCCGCGTAGATAAATTCGTCCGTCAGGTACTCGATGGCGTGCCCGAGAATCTCCAGCGCGTGACCTGCCTCGGGTGAGATCCTGCGGCGACGCACTACACCGCGGCCCCTTACCGCCGTCGGCACCGTTGTCTGGATCGGGAACCCACACGCTGCTGATGATGCCGCCATGCCTCTTATCCTCACCTGAATCATCGGCGCTACGTAACCCGTCAAACAGATCACCGAAGTACTATCTCAAATCAGTACACGTTACTTTATGCACCATCCTAAGTGGGAAGTCCAGTGACGAAGCTCACATCTCTTGGGTCAAGAATCACCGCGCCCACCCCTTTCCCGCCGAAAATCAATATCTCCTGCACAATAAAGCACTTTGTCTTTGCTTATCGGCTCGTTGCCTTGACGGGATCAGCCTGAAAACCTAATCTCAAACTAGAATCCTGCGTGTCCGGAGTTCTTTCTCTGGCACAAGGGGCGCAATCTTATCGATTTTCTTCGGACTGGGCGGCAATGGTTCCGTATGACTGGCAATATCTTCCGCTTTTGATGCAGATTCTTGCCGCGTTCTTGCTGGGCGCGGGGATGGTTGTGGCCTCATGGTTTGTGGGCTGCCATCGCAACACCGTGGTCAAACTCGCTCCCTACGAATGCGGCATTCAGGCCACCGGCGATGCGCGCGGCCGTTTCAGCGTGCGCTTTTATCTGGTCGCGGTTCTCTTCATCCTCTTCGATGTGGAAGCAGTCTTCATGATGCCCTGGGCGGTGATCTACCGCCGCCTGCCTGCGCTCACCGGCTGCTCGCGCCTCTTCGGCTTCTGGGAAATGCTCGTCTACCTCGGCTTTGTCGGCGTCGGCCTCTACTACATTGTGCGCAAAGGCGTCCTGAACTGGAGCCATGATAAGGCGGATCTTTGAGCTTGCCATTAACTTTCGCGCGCGCGGGCGTTGCGAGTGAAAATCGCGTCAGACGAGGCGGAGGACGAAGACTTTGGTGATTCCAAGGCTAGGACGACAACGAAGTATGGCGCGATTTTCGCCGCAACCCGAAGGGCTGGGGCCAATTTCCCCCATTTCTTTGTCGCTCGTCACTTACATACAATTGGTATGCGGCGTTTCTCGCTTCGCGAACTGGGAAGAATTGGCTCCCAGCGCCGCACGCGCCAAAGTTAATGGCAGGCTCTAGGATGGCGAGTCAAACCCCCACTTTATCGGGCAAGCAGGCCGTCCTCGCCGAGATGCCTGACCACCGTGCGATTAAGGCGCTTCTGGCATGGAAGCCTGACGCCCTCACCGATGCTAAATTCGATTTCGGCGAGTTGACTCTCACCGTCGCGTCCACAGAGATTCTCGGCGCCTGCGCCACTGTGCAAGCCGCAGGCTACAACTTCTTTGAGGACATGACGGCGGTGGACTGGTATCCCCTCGCGCCTCGCTTCCAGTTGAGCTACCACATCCTCTCGCACGCATTCAAGGAGCGGATTCGGCTGCGTGTCCTGCTCGATGAAGCCGAACCTAGCGTTCGACTCCATCACGCCGGTCTGGGCGGGCGCCAACTTTTACGAGCGCGAAGTCTTCGATCTCTTCGGCATCCACTTTGCCGATCACCCCGACCTGCGCCGCATCATGCTGCCGGACGATTGGAAAGGTCATCCCCTGCGCAAGGATTACCCGGTGGAGGGCTACCGCTAATGACCGAAAAATCGACGAGCGAGATACCTGGCGCCGCGGTCCTCGAATTGCCCTCCTCCGAAGGTACCGGCCAACGGCGCATGGTCCTCAATATGGGCCCGCAGCACCCTGCGACCCATGGCGTGCTGCGCCTGGTGGTCGAACTCGACGGCGAAGTCATCGTCAGCGTTCGTCCCGAAATCGGCTATCTGCACACCGGCATCGAGAAAACGTGCGAGGCCAAGTTCTATCAGCAGGTCGTTCCCCTTACTGACCGCGTCAATTACCTCGATCCGCTCTCCAACAATCTCTGTTATTGCCTGGCCGTCGAGAAGCTTCTCAACCTAGAAATCCCCGATCGCGCGCAATGGATTCGCGTGCTGCTCACCGAGCTAAGCCGGCTGAATTCGCATCTCATCTGGCTCGGCACCCACGCCATGGATATTGGCGCCCTCACGGTTTTCCTCTACACCTTCCGCGAACGCGAGGAGATCCTCAGGCTCTTTGAAGCGGTGGCCGGACAGCGCATGATGACCAGCTACTTCCGCATCGGCGGCCTCTCCATGGAGCCACCGATCGACTGGCTCGACCGCGTCGCGGCATTCATTCACGGTTTTCCCGAGAAGATTGACGAATATTCAAACCTTCTGACGGGCAATCCAATCTTTATGAATCGTTTGAAGGGTGTGGGCTATCTCTCTGCAGCCGATGCCATTGCGTTCGGTGTAACCGGCCCTCCCTTGCGCGCCTCCGGAGTCGATATCGATCTCCGCCGGGACATGCCCTACTCCAGCTACGAGAAGTTCCAATTCAAGGTGCCGATTTCCACGGTGGGCGACACCTGGGCCCGGTACGAAGTGCGTCTGATCGAGATGCGCGAGAGCACAAAAATCATCCAGCAAGCGCTTGATGGCATGCCGGGCGGCCCAGTCAAAGCCGACGCGCCCAAGATCGTTCTTCCTGACCGCGAAAAGATGAAAACGCAGATGGAGGCACTCATCCATCACTTCAAAATCGTGACCGAGGGGTTCAGCGTTCCAGCCGGCGAAGTCTACCAGGGCATCGAATGCGGTCACGGACAGATGGGCTATTACGTCGTCTCCGATGGCACCGCCAAGCCCTACCGCGTGCACATGCGTTATCCCTCGTTCGCAACGCTGCAGGCCGTCGAAACCATGTGCAAGGGCGGCTTGATCGCCGACCTGGTGGCCGTGGTTGGCTCCATCGACATCGTGCTGGGAGAAATCGACCGGTGACAACCAGCTCAATCTCTTCCTCCGACGCGCTCTGGAGCGAGCTTTGGATTTCGCTCGCTTCCCTGCTCCGTAGCTACACTGCGGCACACGGATTGCACCGCAATCGCCAGGCCAGGGTCGCGGCGGGCGAGGAAGTCATTACGGTGCGCCATAAAGAAAAATGGCTTCGCCTCGAGCGCGACGGCGCAATCGTCAACTGGACGCGAGAAAATAGAAGCAGCGGAAGCATGGAATTCTCGAACTCCGGCCGATTGCGGAGCGGGACGAGCGAAGAAGAGATGGATCTGGCAGCAGAAGCCTGGGCACGGGAGTTGATGCGATGAGCGAGAAAAAAAAGAACCCCGAAAGCATGTCGGTCTTCTCGCCCAAGCTGGCCGAGCGCTTTGACGCGCTGGTCCAGAAGTATCCCGTGAAGCGCTCGGCGCTCATCCCCATGCTGCTCTACGCGCAGGACGAAGTCGGCTATCTTTCCGACGCGGTCGTTGCCGAGATCGCGCGGCGCATCGGCATTACGGAGCTCGAAGTGCGCAACGTCGCCACCTATTATTCGATGCTCCGCTTCAAGCCTGCAGGCAAATTCAACATCCAGGTCTGCACCAACATCAGTTGCATGTTGCGCGGCGCTTACGACGTCTACGAGCGCTTCCAGGAGGAACTTGGCGTCGGCCCCAAAGGCGTGACGTCCGATGGTCTCTTCTCCGTCGAAGAAGTGGAGTGCATCGGCGCTTGCTGCTGGGCGCCGGCTATTCAGGTGAATTACGACTTTCACGACGAGCTCAAACCCGATCTCGTCCCCGGCATCCTCAGTGGCTATCGCGGTCAGGCCAAGGCGAAAGGCAAGGCCAACGATGCCTAGGCTCGTCTCGCATCCCGACGAAGTGAAGCTCGTCTCCCGGCGCTTCGGCATGGGCGCGACAAACATCGATCGCTATCTCGAGTTGGGCGGCTATCAGGCCGTGAAAAAATGTCTCGCCCAGGGCCCCGAGTGGATCATCGAGGAGATGAAGGCCAGCGGCCTGCGCGGCCGCGGCGGCGCGGGCTTCTCGGCAGGCATGAAGTGGTCTTTCGTCCCCAAGCAGTCCGCCAAGCCCAAGTACATCCTCGTGAACGGCGACGAAAGCGAGCCGGGAACCTGCAAGGATCATCTCATCTTCCTGCACGATCCGCATTCCGTAATCGAGGGCACCATCATCGCCGGCCTTGCGGTCGGCGCGCGCATGGGCTTTATCTATCTCCGCGGCGAGTATCGCTATCTTCTCGAAATCATGGAGCGCGCCGTCGCCGACGCCTACGATCGCGGCTTTCTCGGCAAAGATATCTTCGGCTCCGGTATGGAGTTCCAGATCATCACGCAAACCGGTGCCGGCGCATACGAAGTGGGCGAAGAGTCCGCGCTCATGGAATCGCTCGAAGGCAAGCGCGGCGTACCGCGCATCAAGCCGCCCTTCCCTGCTGTCGTCGGCCTCTACGGCGGTCCCACGGTCATTAATAATGCCGAGACCATCGCGACCGTGCCCCATGTGATCACGATGGGCGCGGCGGCTTACGCGGGTATCGGCACTCCGCGCAATGGCGGCACACGTCTGTTCAGCATCAGCGGCCACGTGGAGCGGCCCGGCGTTTACGAACTGCCCATGGGCTACAACCTCAAGAAGATGATCTACGAAGTAGCCGGCGGCGTACGCGGCGGACGCAAACTCAAGGCCGTCGTCCCCGGCGGCTCGTCCACTCCGGTTTTGCTGCCCGAAGAGATCGATATCGGCATGGACTTCGATCAGGTGGGCAAAGCCGGCTCCATGCTTGGTTCAGGCGGCGTTGTCGTCATCGACGATCAAACATGCATCGTGGAGTTCGCTCTTCGTACAATCAGCTTCTATCAGCATGAAAGCTGCGGGTGGTGCATTCCCTGCCGCGAAGGCACTGACTGGCTCAAGAAATCGCTCACGCGCTTCCACGCTGGCTTCGGCAGTGAGAGCGACATCAACAATATGCAGTATCTGGCGGAAAACATGCTGGGCCGCACCTTCTGCCCGCTGGGCGACGCCGCGGCCATGCCGACCATCGCATTCTTGAAGAAGTTTCGCAAGGAGTTTGAAGATCACCTGAACGGAAAGCCGTGCCCGTTCGCCCGGGAAGGCGTGCCGCAGTTGACGGTCGTATGACGGAGGGAGCAGGGGCCTTTAGGCCCCTGAGGCCCGACACAACATGAGAGGGTCTTCAGGTCCGGGGAAGTTTTGAAAGGGCACGGCCCTAGCCGTGCCGATAGCCGAATGAAATGATCGGGGCTTTAGCCCTTGAGGGATCACAAACAAAGAATGCCTGATGTCACATTCACAGTCGATGGCAAAAAGCTCACCGCTCCGGCGGGGACGCTGCTCATTGACGCTTGCCGCAGAGCCGGCATCGAAATTCCTGCCTTTTGCTACTACCCCGGCCTTTCTTTGCAGGCCGCCTGCCGCATGTGCTTGGTGCGCCAGGAGAAAGTGCCCAAGCTGCAAACCGCCTGCACCACACAGGTGGCCGAGGGCCAGGTCTTCATTACCGAGTCGCCCGAGATTGCGCAGGCGCGCAAGGCCACCATCGAATTGCTCCTCGGCAATCATCCGCTCGATTGTCCCGTTTGCGACGCCGGCGGCGAGTGCGAACTGCAGGACATGAACTTCCGCTACGGCGCCGGCGAAAGCCAGTTCGTGGAAGTAAAGTTTCATCGCGACGAGCAGCAGTGGTCGCCCGCCGTCTTCTACGATCGCCCGCGCTGCATCCTCTGTTACCGGTGCATCCGCATGTGCGGCGAAGGCATGGATGTATGGGCGCTCGGTGTCAACAACCGCGCCATCAACTCCGTCATCGTTCCCAACGACGGCCAGCAGCTCGACTGCGAGCAGTGCGGCATGTGCATTGACGTGTGCCCGGTGGGCGCACTCACCAGCGGCAGCTATCGCTACAAAACCCGTCCCTGGGAGATGAGCCACGTATCAACGGTGTGCACGCACTGCGCCGACGGCTGCAAAGTGACTCTCGGTGTTCGCTCCACCAACGACGGCGCTGAAATTGTTCGCGCCGACAATCGCGACAAGAGCGGAATCAATAATGATTTCCTGTGCGCCAAGGGCCGCTTCGGTTTCGACTTTGTGGAGAGCCCCGACCGCTTGACGCAACCGCTGGTTCGCAACGCGGCCGGCAAACTCGAGCCCGCCACATGGGAACACGCGCTCCGCATTGCCGCCGGCAAGTTGAGGGAGATTCGCGATACGCGCGGCGGTGCGGCAATCGGCGTCATCGGTTCCAACCGCACTA
Organism: uncultured Acidobacteriota bacterium; assembly: GCA_963729915.1. Lineage (GTDB taxonomy): Bacteria > Acidobacteriota > Terriglobia > Terriglobales > Acidobacteriaceae > Telmatobacter. The sequence goes on from CAVSQE010000014.1 coordinate 85,702, forward strand.
CCAACGAAGAGAATTACCTCCTGCAGAAGTTCGCGCGCACGGCGCTCGGGACCAACAATATCGACCACGTTCGCAGCACCGATTACGCGGCCTTTGCCCGCGCTCTCGCCGGAAGCCGCGGAAAGACCGCGAGCCTGCGCGACATCTCTTCAGCCTGCGCCATTCTCCTTGTCGGCGGCAATCCCACGGAGGAGCATCCGCTTCTCGCGTGGCTGCTGCGCACCAATGTGCGTCTGAACCGCGCGCGTCTTTACATCGCCAACACCGGGCCCATCAAGCTAGACCGCCAGGCCAAAGCCACCCAGGAGCTTCCTCCCGGCGGCTATAAGGATCTGGCCGCTTTTCTCGATCACGGCACATCTGATTTCAGCAAGGCGCTCCTTGCCGAAGAATCGCTCGTCGTCCTCTTTGGCGAGGAGTTTCGTGGCGAAGATGTCGGGAAGCTCGTTGCCTGGGGTCTCAAGCGCGGCCCCAATCCCGATTCTGTCCGCTTCGCTTATCTTGGCGACCACGCCAACTCGCGCGGTGCCGCAGATATGGGCCTGTTCCCCGACCTTCTGCCCGGCTACATCCCGGTCACTGCGCCAGGAGCGTTCGCGGAGTATCCCAACCTCCCCGCCGCGCCCGGCAAAACACTGCCGCAAATGCTCGACGCGGCCGCGAACGGCGATCTCGGCGCGCTCCTGATCGTCGGCGCCAACCCGGCTTCCCGCGCCAAGCTGGATCCAGCCGCTCTCAAAAACACTTTTGTCGTTGTGCAGGACCTTTTCCTCACGGAAACAGCGGCTCTGGCCGACGTTGTTCTCCCGGCCGCCAGCCTTTACGAGAAGTCCGGCACCGTGACCAACACCTACGGCGACATTCAAATGGTGCGCAAGGCCGCCGACCGCGCCGGAGTCAAGCCGGACTTCGAAATCCTCGTCCGCCTCGCCGGGAGCATGGGAGTGGACGTCCGCACTCTGGTTCCTTTCGGCAAACGCGGTGTCACCGGCGACCTCGGCCAGTCACGCGGCGCGCAAGCCGGAGAAGCCGACTGTCACGCCGTCTGGCTCGAAGCTAACGGCCTCGAACCGAAACTGAGCCCCTTCGATCCGCTCGCGCTTCTAGACGAAATCGAACGCCTCGTCCCAGGTTACAAGCTCGACCGGATCAATCTTTTTGCAGGCAACGATGTGCATACGGAACTCGAAGCCGCGCCAGGATTTGTGCCGGTGAAGGCGCTCACGAGCCCGGACCTGATCGTTCCAGTGCACGACACGCTTTTTACTTCTGGAACGCTGGGCAATTACAGCGCAGCGCTCAAGCAGCTCACGCAGCACCAAATGAAAGAAATGGCCGAAACCGCCGCCGACTGACGCAGAACTGGGTGCCCCATCCATTTCGCGCTCTTTGCGAAATGGGTGGGATAGCACAAATGAAAACCCTGGAGTAACGGTCCACCCGCAAAGGCAAAACGCACGTGACGATCCTCGCATTCTTTCTCTGGAGCCTGCTCAAAGTCGCCGTGGTCACGGTGGTGATGCTCATGGGCATCGCCTACACCGTGCTACTCGAGCGCAAGCTGGTGGGCCGCATCCAGAACCGCTGGGGACCCAGCCGTGTCGGCCCCTTCGGACTTTTGCAGCCGCTCGTGGATGGCGCCAAGTCGTTCCTCAAAGAAGATCTGATTCCCACCGCTGTCTACCGCCCGCTCTATTTGCTGGCGCCTATCATCTCTCTGGGCTGCGCGCTCATCTCCATTTCCGTGGTTCCCTTTGGCGCGCCCGGCATGGGCCCGCACGGCTTCGATCTCTTCGAAATTTCAGATATCAACGTCGGCCTGCTCGTCATCCTCGGCATCACTTCCATGGGCGTGTACGGCATCGCCCTTGCCGGCTGGTCGTCGAACAACAAGTACTCGCTGCTTGGCGCGCTGCGCTCCTCGGCACAGCTCATCAGCTATGAGCTGGCTCTCGGCCTTTCGCTGGTAGGCGTGGTGCTTCGTGCCGGCTCGCTCAACCTCCGCGTCATCGTCGAGCAGCAAGCCCGGCTCGGCATCGCAACCTGGAACATTTTTGGCGGACTTCAGTTTGTTGCTTTCTTCATTTATTTGATGGCCGCCTTCGCCGAAACCAACCGCTCACCGTTCGACCTGCCTGAAGCGGAAAGCGAGCTCACCGGCGGCTATCACACCGAATACAGTTCCATGAAGTTCGCCATGTTCTTCATGGCCGAGTACGGCAACATGATCAACGTGGGCTGCGTCGCTACGCTGCTGTTTCTGGGCGGCTGGACCAGCCCGCTCGGCGACCTGATGGGGCCATTCGACAGCACCTTGATCAACGCAGTACTCCCGCTCTTCTGGTTCGTGAGTAAGGTTTTCGCTTTCCTTTGTTTGTACGTCTGGGTGCGGGGCACATTGCCTCGCTTCCGCTATGACCAACTGATGAACTTTGGCTGGAAGTTTTTGCTTCCACTGGCCATGCTGAATATTGTGGGGACGAGCCTCTGGCTTGCTTATCGCTGAGGATCGCGCCCGCGCCACGCACCCCAATGCCAGCGCACCAGCGATGCGCCGCACGGATCAGGTTTGCGATGTTAAGAAGTCGCTCCGAATGCCTTGGGAGCCGCGGCACCCGCCCTGGATCCAAGAAAATCCTTAACGCCCATGGCTGCAAAATAGAGACACGCGAGCACCGACAGGTATACCCCAAAACCAATGGAGATCGCCTGCGACACCTGTTGACTCATCGCCTTTACCATGGGATCGTTCGGGTCAACCCCCGCGCCGCCCATCCCCAGTGCGGAATTAAGGCTGCTGTGGGCGATCACCCCGACAATCAGCATGAAGAGCAGCGGCAACACTCCGCCGAGCACCGCGAGCTTATCCGTCCAGAAGTAGCGAACAAACGGCCCAACCAGACACACAAAAGCCAGAAACCCGTAAATTCCTGTGCTGGCGCTGCCTGTGCCTGCCTGCATTAAGATGTCGAGCGCGTTCTTGGCATTCAGGAAACCAAGCAACTGCCAGAAGGTAAAGCTCATCGCGCCCGCTGGGCTCTGGATGGAAACCGCGCTCAAGAAGAGCCATCCAATGATGAGAACCAGCAGCGCAACCAGGTTGAGCGCGCCAACTCGGGCCACGATGCCCGAGAAGATCTCCGCTCCCTTTCCTTTTGCCGCCATCAATGCAGCCTGCGCCTGCTCTTTGGACAGTTGCGAATCCTGCACCACGAGCAGCGACACAATTTGCCCCGCATCATTGATTTCCGCATCAACGGTCATTCCCACGACTGGTGGAACTTCCGATCTCCAGGTCCCTTCCAACATGAAGGGGTACTGTTGCCCGTTGACAACGATCAGACCGTTGCCGACACTCGTGTCGCGAAGAATCTTGCCCCGCTTTGTCATATTTAACCTCCAAGGATTTTGGTGCGACGAACCGACCTAGCATGGTTCAGCCTGGCCGAGCAGATTCCGGGGTTGGCCGTTGGGGCTGAGGGGGAAGTGCCATCCAGGAGCACATTTACTTGAAGGCGAAACTAAAACACTTGCAGACACCTTGTCCAGCAAAAATTGCTCGACATTTTGCGCATGAGCATCCGCCGGGGAATTCGGTAATTGGCCGAACGGAAGTGCCTGGGGTCGGTTGTTGACCCGGAATGCAACCACATGGGTGCATCCGCCCCTTGCATATTCTGACGGTCAACACGCGTCACAAGGCCGCCGTGAGTGGCGCTGAAGTCAGGCGGACAAACGTCCGCCATAGAGAAGCGCAGCAGTTGGAATCACGGCTCTAATCGCATCCTGCGAGGGCCCTTCTCGTCCCTCTCGCGCCTCTTCGAGCGTGTTATTCTTGAACTTCCGTGTGCTCTCGAATGAATACGAACTTGTGCCTTGGATCTCTCAAACTGTGCCGGCTCGTGGAACTGTAAGCGCCTGATTTTGCTGGATCATTGACGATGCACCTGATTCTGTTTTTCCTCTTTGCCGGATTCTGCCTCGCGGGAGCCATCAATCTCCTGTGGCAGACCCATCCCATTAACAGCTCCCTCTCGCTGATCGTGGTCATGACCTCGCTCGCGGTGCTCTATCTTCTGCTCGGCGCAGAATTTCTTGCCATCGCGCAAATCATTGTTTATGCGGGCGCCGTGATGGTGCTCTTCAGCTTCGTGGTTATGCTGCTCAATGCCGGCCGCGAAGAACACACCCTCGGCAGCCGCGCTGCGGGACCTATCGGCTTTCCCGCTGTCGTCGTTCTCCTGGCCGTGCTGGCCACTATCATTCTCCGTGCTCAGGGTCTCGTCGCGGCGCATCTGGGTGTGGGACTCACCAATGCAAAGGACAGTTCCAATCTCGTCGTCCTCAGCCAGGTGCTCTTCCACGAACTGCTTCTGCCCTTTGAATTGACTTCGGTGCTTATTCTCATTGCCATCCTAGGCGCAGTGGCCATCGCCCGCCGCGAAGGCTCGGAAGGGACGGCCGAAAAGTGAGTTTTCTTCAGCACGATGTGCCCCTCACGTGGTATCTGCTCTTGAGCGCTGTGCTCTTCTCGCTCGGCGTCGTCGGATTCCTCATCAAGCGCAATCTCATTACCGTCTTCATGTCGATTGAGCTCATGCTCAACGCCGTCAATCTTTCCTTTGTCGCCTTTGCCTATCAATGGCACGAGGTGAAAGGCCAGATCTTTGTCTTCTTCGTCATGATGGTCGCCGCCGCCGAAGCCGCCGTCGGTCTGGCCATCATTATTGCTGTCTTCCGCGTACGCGCCACGTTGGCCGTCAACCGAATCGATCTGATGAAGCTATGAACGCGCATCAAACAATGACGGTACTCCTCCATCACGGGTTCATTATTTATGCCCACCTATGGTTGATTCCGCTCGCGCCATTTGTGGGATTTCTGGTGAACGGACTTCTTGGTCGCCACTTACCCAAGTGGTTAGTGACCGCGATTGCATTGCTTGCTCCGTTAGCTTCATTCGCCTCAGTCCTGTGTGACTCGAGTTGCTCTTCTTACCTCTGCGCCGAGACCTTCGGGACCTGGCTCGCTCTTCCCGGCCTGCACATCGACTTCTCTTTCGTCCTCGATCAACTCTCTCTCGTGATGTTGCTCGTCGTCACCGGCGTCGGTTTCCTCATCCACGTCTACTCCGTCGGCTACATGCACGACGACCCCGGTTACGCGCGGTACTTCAGCTATCTAAACCTGTTCCTCTTTTTTATGACCACGCTCGTCCTCGCCGGCAATGTGCTGCTCATGTTCGTCGGCTGGGAGGGAGTCGGCCTTGCATCCTATCTCCTCATTGGGTTCTGGTTCCAGAAGCAATCTGCGGCCGCTGCGGGCAAGAAGGCCTTCATCGTCAATCGCATCGGCGACTTCGGTTTTCTCGTCGGTATCTTTCTGCTGCTCGCCAACTTCGGCACGCTGACGTTCGCTGAAATCAGCAGCAAACTGGCCGCGAATCCCGCCCAGAACCCAGTATTGACCAGCGGCGTTCTCACCATTATTTGCCTCTGCCTGCTGCTGGGCGCTGCCGGCAAGAGCGCGCAACTGCCGCTTTACGTCTGGCTGCCCGACGCCATGGAAGGCCCCACACCGGTCTCCGCGCTCATTCATGCGGCCACCATGGTCACCGCCGGCGTCTACTTAATCGCCCGCACGCATTTTCTCTTCGACCGCGCGCCCATTGCTCTCGCCACGGTCGCCATCGTGGGAGCGGCCACGGCCCTGTTCGCGGCCACCATCGGTCTCGTCCAGAACGACATCAAGCGCGTGCTCGCCTACTCCACCATCTCGCAACTGGGCTACATGTTTCTGGCTTGTGGCGTTGCCGCTTATTCGGCAGCGATTTTTCACCTCGTCACGCACTCATTTTTCAAGGCGCTGCTGTTCCTTGCTGCCGGATCCGTGATTCACGCCATGGGCGGCGAGCAGGACATGCGCAAGATGGGTGGCCTGCGCAAGAAACTTCCCGTCACCTTCTGGACCATGACGGTTGCGGTCTTCACCATTGCAGGATTTCCTCCCCTGGCCGCGTTCTTCTCAAAGGACGCAATCCTCTATGCTGCGTTCGTCCAGGGAACCCAAGGCAAAATCCTGTGGTTCGTCGGCCTCCTGACGGCCATGCTGACCGCGATCTACATGTTCCGCCTCTGGTATATGACCTTCTTCGGCGAGTTGCGAACAGCCCATGCCCATCCGCATGAGAGTCCCTGGTCCATGCGCGCGCCGCTTGTGATCCTGGCGCTTCTTTCCGTTTGCGGCGGCTGGATCGGAATCGAGCGATTCAGCGCGTTCCTGGCCCCCTCGGCTGGCCTCCACCCGGCAGTTTCCAGCACACCGCATCTCGAGCTGATCCTGACCATCGTTGCGGTTCTCGTGGCGCTCGAAGGCTGGCTGATCGCGGACAAGTACTACCGGCGCAAGACGGAACGGCCGGCGCAGCTTGCCGCCGCTTTACCCAGCGGCTACAAGCTGCTCGCCAACAAGTATTACGTTGACGAGATCTACGGCGCCATCCTGGTCAAGCCGCTCTTTGCCGTTTCGCAATACGTGCTGGGCTCGGTCATTGACACCGGAATCCTCGGCGGCATTGCCTGGCTGCTTGCCGGAACCGCCAACCTTTCAGGAATGATTTTGCAACGCTGGCAATCGGGCAACTTGCGCTCGTATGCGGCCTGGCTCACTGCTGCAGCCGCGGTGATTCTGCTGTTCGTCTTCCACGTTTCAATCGGAACGTACCTGGGCACCCATGGCATTGACGTTCAACTGAATCTGCACTGGATGGGACACTGACAATGAAAGCATTCGATCCCATCATTCTTACCCTCATCCTGCTGGTACCGCTGGCAGGCGCGGCTCTCGTCGCGCTCGTACCCGATCGCGCCAAGCTGCCCAACTGGATTGCGCTCCTCACCTCGCTCGTCACTTTCCTCCTCACGCTCCATCTGCCCGCGCACTTCGTTAGCGGCCAGCCCGGCTTTCAATTCGAAATCAACATCCCCTGGATCGAAAGCCCCGCCATCTGCTACCACGTGGGCGTCGACGGTCTCAGCCTTTGGCTCATCGTGCTCGTCGGCCTCCTCGCCCCCATCGGCGTCGTCGCCAGTTGGAACGCCATCCAGACGCGTCGCAAGATCTTCTACTCCCTCTTTCTTGTTCAGCAGACCGCCATGTTTGGCGTCTTCGTCGCGCTCGACCTCATGCTCTACTACGGCTTCTGGGAGCTCTCGCTCGTGCCGATGGCCATTCTGATCGCCATGTATGGCCGCAAGGAGGGCTCGAAAGCCGCGCTCAAGTTCTTCCTCTTCACCTTCATTCCATCCGCACCGCTGCTGGTCGCCGTTCTGTGGCTCTACGCGCGCACGCACACATTCAATTTCACCGACTTGCAGTATCAAACGGCCAGCGGCGTGCTGCCCGCGGGAGCGCTTTTCTGGGTCGCGCTCGCGTTCTTGTTCGCCTTTGCGGTCAAGGTTCCCATCTTTCCGCTGCACGGTTGGCTCGCCGACACTTACAACGAAGCTCCGGTCGCGCTCGCGATGGTCGTAGCCGGTAAGCTCGGCCTCTATTCAATGTTGCGTTTCCACGTCGGGCTGTTCCCTGTCCAGGCGCGCGCCATGGCCCCGCTTCTCATTGTTCTTGCCGTTGTCGGCGTTCTCTACGGCGCGTGTCTGGCCCTGGTGCAGCGCGACTACTGGCGCCTGATGGCCTTTGCCGCACTCAGTCACCTCAGCCTGATCGTTCTTGCCATCTACGGCCTCACGCTCACCGGATGGTCCGGCGCGGTCTTTCAGATCCTCTCGCATGGCGTGGTCGATGGCGCACTCTTCTTGCTGCTCGGCGCGCTCGAGATTCGTTACGCCACAAGTACGATCGCTTCCTACGGCGGGCTCGCTGCAAAACTGCCCCGCACGGCGACCATCTTCGTCGTCGCCACGCTGGCCATGATTGGCCTGCCCATGCTCAGCGGCTTCATCGGTGAATTTGTCATTCTTTCGACCACTTTCGGCGCAGTAAACCGCACAGCAGCGGTCCTGGCCGCTCTGGGAGTGATCCTCGGCGCGGTCTATATGCTTACGCTGGTGCAGCGCCTATTCTACGGCCCCGAAAGCGTACTCGTCAGTTCCAAACCCGCCAACGATCTGCGCTTCGGTGAACTAGCCATTCTTGCGCCACTGGTTGTCCTCATGCTCGTCATGGGCTTCGCCCCGTCGCTCTGGCTCAACATCATCCAGTCCGGCATTCATCCGCCACCGCCAGCGAGTTTGAGAGACCTCCGTGGTGGAATCCGTTCGCCGGGGCCCGCTGGTTTGACTGTGTGCTGCGGTCTGTCCGCACCCACTAACATTCCCACCTCAATCCAGAAAGCCTCACAGCAAGCAGAGAAGGAGGCCCAGCGGTGAATCCAGTTCCCGACATCTACCGCATCCTCCCCGAGGTGATCCTCACCTTCACCGGCGCCGCCATTATGGTGTTTGACGCCTCGATTCCGCCTTCCTGGCCGCGCCGCCCACTGGGCTGGGTAGCTGCCATCGGCACCACGATCGCGCTCTGGGCCAGCCTCTGGCAGCTTTCACTGCCTGAAGGAACCGGTTTTTTTAACACCGTTGAAACCAGCGCCTTCACCGTCTTCTTCCACGTCCTCATCTGCGGCATCGTTCTCGTGGCCCTTCTGCTCTCGCTCGACACGCTGCCGGAGCACAGCCACCACCAGGGCGAGTATTACGCGCTCATCGTATTTGGCGCCGTCGGCATGTGCCTGCTCACCGGCGCCATTGAGTTGCTCGTGATCTTCATCGCCCTCGAAATCTCTTCGATCTCCACGTACATCCTCACTTGCTACCGGAAGCAGACCGACCGCGGCCCGGAAGCAGCAATCAAATACTTCCTCCTCGGCTCTTTTGCCACCGCGTTTCTGCTCTACGGTATTGCCCTGGTCTTCGGCGCAACCGGCACCACGCAGATCTATCAAATTGCGCAACTCGCGCCCGTCGCGCAGAACCAGACGCTCGTTCTCGCCGCGTTGGCGCTCATGCTGGTCGGCATTCTCTTCAAGGTCTCCGCAGCGCCTTTCCACGTCTGGACGCCCGACGTCTACGAAGGCGCGCCCTCACCGGTCGTCGCCCTGCTCTCTACCGCGCCCAAAGCCGCCGCTTTCGCTCTGCTTCTCCGCGTGGTCTATGAGATGTTCCCCAATCTCCGCTCCGTCTGGGCGCCGTTGCTCTGGATCGTCGCCGTTCTCTCCATGACGGTGGGCAATCTCGCCGCGCTCCGCCAGCAGAACGTCAAGCGCATGCTTGCCTATTCGGCCATCGCCCACGCCGGCTATCTGCTCGCCGCTTTCGCGGGCATCGGCTCCATCGGCATCGCTGCTGCCAGCTTCTACATCGCGGCCTACGCCGCCATGAACGTCGGCATCTTCGCCGTCATCACGCTCGTCGCCGGATACGACGAGCACCTTTCGCTCATTGATGACTTCCGCGGACTCATGTACCGCTCGCCCTTCCTTTCGAGCCTGCTCATCTTCTTTCTCATCTCGCTCATCGGCATTCCCTTCACCGGCGGCTTCTTTGGCAAGTTCTACTCTTTTACGGCCGCAGTCGATGGCGGCGCCATCGCTCTCGCCCTCATCGGCCTGCTCAACTCAGGATTAGCCGCGGCTTATTACCTGCGTTTGGTCCTCGTCTGCGCGCAGCGCCCATCGCCTGACCAAACCGCTCCGCCCAAGCCCGTTGTCGGTGTCGCGGTCGGAGCCGCTTTGCTGCTGGCTGTTGCCGCCACGCTTGTTCTCGGCATCATTCCGGGAGCAATTCTCCATGCCGCCCAGTCGGCCGCACACACCCTGCAAGCGCCTCCACAACCGGGCGAAGCCCCCACCATTCCGCTACAATCTCCTCAATGAAGCTCAGTGAATTAGCAAGCCGTCTGGGCGCCGAATTGCGCGGCGATCCGAACCTGGAAATCACAGGCATCAAGGGCATTGAAGAAGCCGGGCCCTCTGAGATCACCTTCGTCGCAAATCCCCGCTACACTGCCCTCGCCCGCACCACCCACGCCGCAGCGATCATTGTCGAGCCGGAGTTCCAGGAGATTACCGCGGCTACGATTCGCATCAAGAATCCTTACCACGCTTTTTCGCGCGCGCTGGGCCTCTTCTACCAGCCCCCCTCTTACGCGCCCGGCATTCACCTCACCGCCGTCATCGACCCCACGGCAGTAATCGGTTCAGAAGCCCACATCGGCGCATACGTCGTTGTCGGCCCCAACGTCCGCATGGGATCCCACGCAACGCTCCTGCCCCACGTCGTGCTCTATCGCGGCGTCCAGGTAGGCGACTACTTTTTCGCGCATGCCCATGCGGTAGTCCGCGAGAACTGTATTCTCGGTGACCACGTCACGCTCGAAAACGGCGCCATCATCGGCGCGGATGGCTTCGGCTTCTCAAAGAACGACGCCGGCCAATGGGAGAAGATTCCGCAATCCGGCCCCGTTCGCATCGGCAGCCGTGTGGATGTGCAGGCGAACGCAACCATCGATCGCGCTACCGTGGGCGCGACGGAGATTGGCGACGGCACTAAAGTCGATAATCTCGTCCAGGTCGGCCACGGCTCGCATGTGGGCAATGAAACCCTGCTCTGTGCGCAGACCGGCCTGGCGGGCTCTTCCATCGTCGGCAACAACGTGATTCTTGCCGGCCAGGTGGGCATTGCCGGCCATTGCACCGTCGGCGACGGCGTCATCCTGACCGCGCAATCTGCTGTCTCCCACGATGTGCCGCCCGGAAAAATGATCTCCGGTTCCCCCGGCTTCGACAACCGCGTATGGCTGCGCGCTGTCACCATCTTTCAGCGTTTGCCGGAACTGCTCAAGCGCCTCGACCGCGTGGAAAAGGCCGTGGCAAAACAACTCGCCACATCGGAAGCTGCACCGCCCGACGAGGAGGCCGGCAAATGAGCCGCCGCGCCGGATTGCGTTCGGGGCTCTACGCGGCAACTGCCCTCTCCTTTTTTTTCTTTTCCGCCTGCCACTCCTACCACATCGACGCCACCGTCGAAAATCATACTGGCGCGCCCATCCAGCTTCTTGAAGTGGACTATCCCAGCGCCAGCTTCGGCGTCGATTCGTTGGCCCCAGCTGCCAATTTTCAGTATCGGTTTCAAATCCGCGGCAGTGGCCAGCTCAAAGTCTCGTACACCACGGCAAACGGCAAGACGGTCCAGATCTCCGGCCCCACACTCGCAGAACGGCAGCAAGGGACACTCGAGATCGTTCTTGAGCCTGGTGGCAAAGCCGAATTCCATCCTCAACTGACCCCGCCCGCCTAAACGTCCGGGCCTGAAACTGCGTGTGGCCGTTACCAAGGCCCTGGAAATCAACAACAAATCCTTCCTGCCTGCCTGATCGTGCCAAAGAATCCTCCGATAAGACATAGGGAGGGTGAGTTGCGTACGATCTCTGCAACTCGTCACAGGCGCCCCTTGGACCGATGGCTCCGGCCACATGCTCTGGCGCTCCGGCTCGCGGGTTGCATGCTCTGCGTGTCGCTGGCAACAGGCCTGGCAGGTGCCATGGCCGAAGGCAACCTGATCTGGGTCGCCAACGGCGTCCTCCTCGCTTATCTGCTCCTGGCCCCGCGGCGTCTCTGGCCTGCCTATCTTTGCGCAGGCCTGCTGGGGCACGCGGTTGGCACCATCGTGATTCATGCTGCCTGGCAGGTCAATCTTGTGGATACGCCGCTCGACGTACTTGAGGCCTTCCTCGGCGCTCTTTTCCTGCGCCGCCGATCTGCGCAGCTTCCGCATTTCACGCAGGGCAACTATCTGCTCCGCTTTTTCGCCTTCGCAGTCATGGCCGCTCCGCTGATCACAGGATTGATCGATGGTGCGATCACGACATTTTGGCAGCATGCGGCCTTTTCGAAGTCCTTTTTGCAATGGGTCGCGACCGACAGCCTGGGCGCATGTGTGGTCACTCCCGCCTGCGTCGCCATATTCCGCACCAGAATTCCCCGATCCTTTTGCTCCGGCAGGAATTGGGCCTACCTCATTCCCATTGCTGCGGTCACCTTCGCGGTTCTCTCCCAGGCAAAGGTGCCGCTACCCTTTGTTCTTTATCCTCTCCTCGTTCTCATCCTGCTCCGTCTTGGCCTCGGATGGGCGGCAGCAGCCACGCTCTTTGTGGCCGCGGTAGGAAGCTGGTTTACCGTGCACGGAGAAGGGCCCTTCGCTGCCTCTCTCTCACTCTCACGGCTCGAGCCGGCTGTCATTCTGCAGCTCTTTGTCGCGTCTGCCATGTTCACGCTCTATAGCGTGTCCGTCGTGATTGAAACTCTGCGCTCCACGGAACGCAGGCTGCAAGAGATCGCTTCCCTGCACAAACTCGTGACGGAAAATTCGCGCGACGTCATCATCATCTCCGATTTTGAAGGGCGTAGAAGCTTCGTCTCGGCAGCCGGCGCTCATTGGGGCGGATGGAGCGGTAAAGAGATGCTGGATCTGCACAGCCTCGCGCTGGTTCATCCTGATGACCGGCCGGCGTTGGCAGTGACGGTCCGCGAGTTGCGTTCTGGCAAGGATGATGCTTTGGCCGAGTGCCGCGTCAGAACGCGCGACGGCCATTACGTCTGGGTTGAAGCCAGCTTGCGCACCATCCGCGATCCCGTCACCCGGGTTCCCACTGGAATCCTGAACAATGTGCGCGAAATTACGCAGCGCAAACTCGCCGAGCAGCAACTCGCCGAGGCCTACCACGCTGTTGAGGCGATGGCCATCACCGACGCGCTCACCGGGCTCGCGAATCGCCGCCGCTTCGATCAGTGCCTCACCATTGAATGGCGGCGCGGCATGCGCGAGCGTAAACCGCTATCCCTTCTGCTCATCGACGCAGACCTGTTCAAGGCATACAACGACGCCAACGGTCATTTGCGCGGCGACAATTGCCTCAAGCAGATTGCCGAGGCGATCCAGGACGTGGTCTCAAGACCGGGCGATCTGGTGGCTCGCTTCGGGGGCGAGGAGTTCGCCGTCATCCTGCCGAATACTCCCGCGCCAGGCGCATTGCGGTTGGCGCAGGACATCTGCGCCATCATGTGTAACCGCCAGCTTCTCCACTCGGCCAGCCCTATCGGCGTGGTCACTGTATCGGCCGGTTCCGCGACCCTCGTACCGCAATTGGGACAACATGCGGTGGTTCTCATTGACTGCGCCGACCAGGCGCTCTATCAGGCTAAGCGCAGCGGACGTAACCGTGCCTGCGCGTACGGGTCCAGCGCCAATGGCGAAGGCGCCGACAAGAACAGCCTCGATCTGATCGGGATGAAGTCCGTCTAACAGGCTCGACAGCCCGCATCGATCAAAGGAGTCGTGCAATGGAAAAAGCCCGTGCAACGAGGGGCTGGAGCTCATCGATACACGGGCTCAAAGATGGACCCAGCCTCAGTGCACCATGCTCTTGAAGAGCGGCGATTGCAGCAGGTTGTCGAAATCTGAGTTTGATGTCGCAAAATGGATCGTCAAGTTTCCAGAATTGGAGCCGATATCGGTATTGTTCAGCGCCTGTTTCTCTGCGTCCGATGCGCTCATCTTGCGCACCATCACCGCCGCTGACAGGAGCGATGAAATAGTGGCGGCCGCAAACGTGTCACCGGTTGCGATCGTCAAATCGAATCGTACCCCGTGCTGAAAGTCCATGGAATACCAGGAAGCATCCAGCCGTTCGCGGACGGTGTCGAAATCGGTTACCGATCCGGCCTGGCCCAAAAGCTGCTTCATCATCGTCTGGGTGCCCTTGTTGTCCAGAATGCTCCACAGCGGATAGGTATCGACGCTCTGCATCGCATTCATCAGCGAATTGTTCGTGAGCAGGCTTGCAGCCATTCCGTCGCGCGCATCCAGAGCCTTGGTAACGGCGTCCCGGTCGCCAAAGATCATAGTCGAGGGATCGACAAAGCAAAGCACCATGCCCGTACGCGCCATAGGGTACACGCTGTTGCCCCGCACCATGGTCACCTTCACCTTCTGGCGGCGAAAGTTGGCCAGGATTGTCTGCGTATCGAACTGGCCCTCGGCGATTCCAACGGTTTGCAGCGCATCGCTGCCCGGTGACGGCCGAAAGAGCGCAAAGGCAAGCTCATCCACGTCGTGATTCTCATTCAGCCCCGAGTGGCTCAACGCTTCATCGAACTGCTTGAGTTCCGGCGGCATCACACGATTGCGCAGATCCATGGCCGCGGGCGAGTTCTGCATGGCGTGATAGTCGATCACCACCAACTGCTGTACATCGTGCGGAATCGCTCCGCGCGCGTCCGTGGTCAACTGCGCCGCAAAGGCCAGGCTACCTGTCGCCACCAGCAAGGATGCCATCGAATACTTCATTAAACACTTGAACAATTTCTTCCTCCAACCACAAAACATATCCGTTAATAACTACCAACGCGCTGGGTTACCCAAAGTTTTGCGCCTTATTCAGATCCTGAGCACTCCCAGCGCCCTACCACCATTTTACCGGCGAAATCGTCATCGGGACCGCTCAAACGGCGCGAGCAACACCAAAGTTTCCCGGCCACAGCAGCGGGTGATTCAGCCGGCGCTCAAGAACCTTGGTCTCTTCATCAAACCCAGTTAATTGACGCATCCACTCGCTTTCCCGCTCACATGCCGCTTCGGGAATCAGGCCGATCACCTCCCCTTCGGCAACGCCAACCTTGTGCCGCGCAGCCAAACTCGATACCTTCTGGTGCACCTTTGAGAGCGGCGTCGCCTCGAAATCGGTGATATTCATGGAAAGCTGGGCTCGCCCGTGGGCCATCACGCCCATTGCCTTCACGCCCTTCAAGCCTCCGCCGGCGGCCCGGATCTCTCGCGCAATGGCACGCGCAATCGCCACGTTCGTCGAATCGAAGTAGATGTTGTATGCCACCAGGAACTTGCGAGCCCCCACCGCGCAGGCGCCTGCTGTGGGATGCAGGCCCGGCCCACCCTGGTCGGGGCGCCGCGACGGCTCCTTCTCCACAGCGTCTCTCAGTTCCTCGAACTGCCCCCGGCGCACATCTTCCAGGTTCACCCGGTCGGGCCGCATCGCAGCGGCTTCGTAAAAGTACACAGGGACCCCGAACCGTCGCCAGATTTCCAACCCCGCCTGCCGCGCCAATAGCACGCATTGCTCCAGCTTGATCCCCTGCACGGGCACGAATGGAATTACGTCCGCTGCGCCGATCCGCGGATGGACGCCCTGCTGGCGGGTCAAATCGATGGATTCCGCCGCTTTGCCCGCGCCGCGCACCGCGGCTTCGACGACCGCCGCTGGTTCTCCGGCAATGGTCACCACTGAGCGGTTATGATCCGCGTCCATCGACCAATCGAGCAGATGCACGCCGTCCACCTGCATGGCAGCCACAATCGCCTCCATGCACGCGGCGTCGGTCCCCTCTGAAAAGTTGGGAACGCACTCGATGAGCGGTCCACTCATGATCTCTCTATCCCGGAGGCAGGTCCGAAAGGGTAAACTGCGGGTCCTCCGTCATCTCCAGAACGTATAGCCAACCTGTATCTGGATGCCGGCATTCACGCCCGGGTTGCGATCGCCCAGTGAGGCTGAGGAAATGTGCACGCCGTTCACGCCCAGATCAATCGACCGTTTCGGGCGAAAGAAATAGTGAACTCCGCCCCCGCCCTGCGGCGAAAAGTTCCATACTGAAGTTCCGCCGTCGATTCCAAGTGCTTTGTTCGTCAGGATGTTCGGCGGAAACTTGTGCGTGGTGTAAATCAATCCTCCCGCCGCCTGAAACCAGGGTTGAATCCGGTGCGAACCGGTCGCGAAATTCCAACGAAAGATCACCGGGGTAAGGCTCACTCCATAAAATGTTCCGCCGCCGGTTGGCAACACGCAGCTATATGGTTGTCCACCTGAGTTGATGCAAGTGTAGGTCTCCTCCTGAGGAGGCGGCGTATACGCCTGCCACAAAGGCATAATGTTGCTCGCGAATTGGAATTGCCCGCTGAAGACTCCGGCATGCACCACGGGCGTCAGAACCTTGCCCACTTCGAACCCGCCCGAGAGAAACTTGTAGTCGGAGCGATTCCCCAGGCCCATGCCCCAATTGACAAAGGGGCCATACTCCCAACTCTGCTGGGTTCGCACCTGAGTCATGGGAATTTTGACTTCATCATTCTTTGCTATTGGGCTGGTTGGCGTCTGTGCAGCCGAAGTCGCCACTCCCATTCCCACGAGCAGCACCGGCAAAACAACCCAACCGATTCGATTGAAAGTTCTCAAGCCTTCCCCCAAAACTGCTTTCTTGTTCCCTCGGTCTCTTATTCCCTGTCTCTTCCAAAAAAAGACCGCCACAACCGGGCGGCCTCGTCTCTTGCTTCCAGACACTAGGTCAACCCGCGGCGTGTTCCATCTGCTCAGCGTCCATATCGAAGTTCGAGTGAACACTTTGCACATCGTCGAGATCTTCCAAGGTCTCCAGCAGCCGCACCATCTGGCCTACTGCATTTCCTTCCAGCCTGGTATAGGTCGAAGCGAGCATGGTTACCTCGCTCATGACGGTGGGAATACCCGCTGCCTTCACTGCGTTGGCAACCGCCTCATAGGCGCCTGGATCGGTAACGATCTCCCAAGTATCGCCCTCGTCCTTCAGGTCCTCGCCGCCGTGCTCCAGCACGATGTCCATCAGCCGCTCTTCCGTGGCCGCGGACTTCTCGACGGCAATGAGGCCCTTCTTCGCAAACATGAACCGGACCGAGCCCGACTCACCAAGATTCCCGCCATTCTTTGAGAACGCATGACGAATTTCGCTCACTGCCCGGTTGCGGTTGTCCGTGAGCACGTCCACGATGATCGCAACCCCGCCCGGGCCGTAGCCCTCGAACGAAATTTCGTCATAGCTCACGCCTTCCAGTTCGCCGGTGCCGCGCTGAATTGCCCGCTTGATGTTGTCCTGGGGCATATTCTCGGCCTTGGCGGCGGCGACGGCGGTGCGCAGCCGGGCGTTGGTGTCAGGATTGCCGCCGCCCTTTGCGGCGACAGCAATTTCCTTCAGGAGGCGAGTGAAAATCTTGCCGCGCTTGGCGTCCAGCGCGCCCTTCTTGTGCTTGATGGTGGCCCATTTCGAATGGCCAGACATAGGTACCTCAAAGCGATGAAAATAACGGTGTTCTTTAGACACCCGACAAGTGAGTATACCATTCGCGACATTGGGCGAGACACGCCGCCAGAAGCGATTTGCGGGTCAGGAGTTTCGCATAACAGCCGGCACAGTGCCGGCAGCCTTGGCCTTAATCAAAAACTTCGGCATTCCGAAGTCTAGCGCCTTTTCGATCCTTATCGGAAACCAGCGGGCCGCCGTCGGTAACCGGCCAGGGGATGGCAAGATCCGGATCATTCCACAGAATCGTCCTGTCGCCCTTGGGAGCGTAATAATCCGTCACCTTGTAGGCGAACCCTGCCTCTTCGCTCAACACCAGAAACGCGTGCCCGAATCCTTCGGGAATCCAGAGCATTCTGCCGTTTTCCCCGCTCAGTTCCACAGCCGTATGCCGGCTGAACTCCGGCGAACTGCGCCGCAGGTCCACGGCCACGTCCAGCACCGCCCCGTGCGTCACGCGCACCAACTTCCCCTGCGGCTGCACAATCTGGTAGTGAATGCCGCGCAGCACGTTTTTCTTGGAGACGGAGAAATTGTCCTGCACCCAGCGGGTGGGCAGGCCGGCCTCCGTGATCTGCCGCAGATTGAAGGTCTCGGAAAACGCCCCGCGCTCGTCCCGGTAAATCGCCGGGGTCAGCAGCAGCACGCCGGGTAAGGAAGTGGCCTCGATCTTCATGACTATTCGATCCCCGCCGCGAAATACGGCTCGCGCAGCAGCTTCATCAGATATTGCCCGTAGCCGCTCTTCGCGATCGGTGCGGCCAAGGCCTCAAGCTGCGCAGAGTCGATGAATCCCTGCCGATAGGCGATCTCTTCCGGGCAGGCAATGTTCAGGCCCTGCCGCCGCTCGATGGTGTGCACAAATAAAGCAGCTTCGAGCAGCGAATCGTGTGTGCCCGTGTCGAGCCAGGCCATGCCGCGGCTCATGATCTCCACCGTTAGCTTCCCTGCTTCCAGGTAGCGTCGGTTCAAGTCGGTGATCTTGAGTTCGCCGCGCGCCGATGGTTTCAGCGATTCAGCAATGCGCACCACGTCGCGATCGTAGAAATACAAACCCGTCACGGCATAGCGCGACTTTGGCGCCTTTGGTTTTTCCTCCAGGCTTACCGCGCGGCCCGCTTTGTCGAACTCCACCACCCCGTAGCGCTCCGGATCTTCCACCGGGTATGCAAACACCGTGGCGCCATCTTTCAACTGCGCGGCCGTCTGCAACTGTTTTGAAAATCCCTGTCCGTAAAAGATGTTGTCGCCCAGCACCAACGCGCTGGTATCGTCGGCAATAAAATCTCGCCCAATAAGGAAAGCCTGGGCCAGCCCATCCGGGCTTGGTTGCACGGCGTAGCTAATCTCGAGGCCCCATCGCCGTCCGTCACCGAGCAGGTCCCTAAAGCGCTCTGTGTCCTGCGGCGTGGAGATGATGAGAATCTCCCTCAGCCCCGCGAGCATGAGCGTGCTTAGCGGGTAATAGATCATCGGCTTGTTGTAGACGGGCAGAAGCTGCTTCGACACCACATGCGTCACGGGATAGAGCCGCGTCCCTGATCCACCTGCAAGAATGATTCCCTTCATTGCTCGAACCTCAATCTTTAATTGCCGCGGAAAACTCTTCAAGGACAACAAGAAGTGTCAGGGCACGACTTCAGTCGTGCCGAAAAAGCCGCTTAAAACCGAGGGCTTTAGCCCCTGAGGGAAGCTTACTCACCACATCAGCTCCTTAATCCTGTAGCCCCGCGGTCGCTAAATCTCGCCCCGCTCCGCGTAATTCTTTGTGAGCCATTCCCGATACGCGCCGGTCCGCACATTATTCACCCACTCGTCATTCTCCAAATACCAGCGCACGGTTTTGCGTAGTCCGCTTTCAAACTCCTCTGCCGGCTTCCAACCCAGTTCGCGCGTGATCTTGCCGGCGTCAATGGCGTACCGCCGGTCGTGTCCCGGCCTGTCCTGAACATACGTAATCAGCTTGCGTCGCGGCGCTGCCCCTGCCTGCGGCCGCATCTCATCCACCAGGTCGCAGATAGTTGTCACCACGTCGATATTCGCGCGCTCGCTGTTTCCGCCCACGTTGTAGGTCTCGCCCGGTCGGCCGTTCTCCAGAACCCTCCGGATCGCCGTGCAATGATCCTCGACAAACAACCAATCGCGCACATTCTTCCCATCGCCGTAGATCGGCAGCGGCTTGCCCTCGAGCGCGTTCAGAATCATCAGCGGAATCAACTTCTCCGGAAACTGAAACGGCCCGTAGTTGTTCGAGCAATTCGTGGTGAGCAAGGGAAGCCCGAAGGTATGAAAGTACGCTCTCGCCAAGTGATCCGATCCAGCCTTCGACGCCGCATAGGGACTGTTGGGCGCGTAGGGCGTGGTTTCACTGAAGGCGGGATCGTTCGGGCCCAGCGTCCCATACACTTCATCCGTTGACACGTGCAAGAAGCGAAATGCCGCGCGGCCGCCCTCATCCAGCTCCGCGCGATACGCACGCGCCTGCTCCAGTAGCGTAAACGTCCCCATCACGTTGGTCCGGATAAATGCTTCCGGCGACACAATGGAGCGGTCCACGTGGCTCTCCGCGGCGAAATGCACGATCGCCCTCGGTCGATGCTTGCGCAAGAGGGATCCCACCAACTCCGCATCGCAGATGTCTCCGCGCACAAATGTGTATTGCGGATCGGCCTCGATGGACGCGAGGTTAGCCGCATTCCCCGCATAGGTCAGCAGGTCGAGATTCACCAGCGCCGAACTGCTCGCCATCATCCAGGAAAGCACGAAATTCGAGCCAATGAATCCCGCCCCGCCCGTCACTAGAATTGTGTCGTTCATAGTCCCCATTCGAACCGAGTATACGGTACAAAACACACTACATGCGCCGCAAGAACCTTCTTAGCCATCCGCGCCTGTTTCCCATAATGAAATGAAGTTCTGCGTTTTCGGCGGTTTTTCGTTATATTTAAATCAGCGCAGTTCCCGGATGCGGCCGGAGCTGCTCAAGCAAAGCTCTCGATCCAGCGCCAGGGCGATTTTCATGGCTGAAATCGCAGAGTGGTTGTGTATTCGGAATTTGAAAGCACCCCGCAACGAAAATTTAGCAAGCAAAGGCTGCCATGGAACCCTCAGACTATCGTCTCCGCGCTCCGCAACCGCAAGGCCTCTATCATCCACGGGATGAACACGATGCCTGTGGCATGGGCCTCGTCGCAAATATCCGCGGCGAAAAGAGCCACGAGATCATCCGCAAGGGTTTGGAGGTTCTCATCAACCTCACCCATCGTGGCGCGGCGGGTTGCGACCCGGAGACTGGCGACGGCGCCGGCATCCTGATTCAGATTCCCCACGATTTCTTTGTGCGCGAGTGTGCCGAGCTGGGCATGACTCTGCCCGAATCGGGGGCCTACGGCGTTGCCATGTGCTTTTTGCCGGTGGAAAGGCACAACCGCCTGCAGTGCGAGGGTGTCTTTGAGCGCATTGCCCAGGAAGAGGGCTGCCAGGTTCTAGGCTGGCGCGACACGCCGGTAAACGGCGACGCCATCGGTCGCGAAGCTCGCAGTTCCCAGCCATATATCGAGCAACTCTTCCTCGGCCGTCCGCCGGGCCTCGACGAAGACGCTTTCGAGCGCCTGCTCTATCACGTGCGCCGGCGTACGGAAAACGAGATTGCGGCCTCGGAGATTGAGGACAAGGAAATCTTCTACGTTCCCTCCTGTTCCTGTCGCACCATCATCTACAAGGGCCTGATGCTGGCCCCGCAGATCGAAAAGTTTTACTTCGAGCTGGCCAATCCTCTCGTCACCAGCGCCTTGGCCCTCATTCACCAGCGTTTTTCTACCAATACGTTTCCCAGTTGGAAGCTGGCCCACCCCTATCGCTACGTTGCGCACAACGGCGAAATCAATACCATCCGCGGCAACATCAGCTGGATGAACGCGCGCCAGTCCGTGCTCTCGAGCCCGCTCCACGGCGACAAGATCAACGACTTGTATCCGGTTATCATGCCGGGCGGCAGCGACTCGGCCTCGCTCGATAACGCGGTGGAATTCCTCTACCAGTCCGGCCGTTCCCTGCCCCACGTCATGGCCATGCTCATTCCCGAGGCCTGGGCGGGCAATCCTGACATGGACGAGGACAAGCGCGCTTTTTACGAGTACCACGCCTCGCTCATGGAGCCATGGGACGGTCCCGCCGCGATCGCCTTCACCGACGGCAAGGTCATCGGCGCCACGCTTGATCGCAACGGCCTTCGCCCTGGCCGCTACATCGTGACCAAGGACGATCTGGTCGTTCTCGCCTCCGAAGCCGGCGTTATTGAAGTCCCCGCCGAAGACATCCTCAAAAAAGGCCGTCTCCAGCCCGGACGCATGTTCCTCGTCGATACGGTGCAGAAGCGCATCGTCTCCGACGCCGAAATCAAAAAGGATCTCGCCGGCCGCCAGCCCTATGGCGAATGGCTGAAACAGCAGCAAGTGACTATCGAAGCGCTGCCCGAACCAGCTCGTACCATTGCCTCGAATCCTGAGACGCTGCTGCGCCGCCAACGCGCCTGTGGTTACAGCGAAGAGGATCTACGCATCCTGCTTACACCCATGGCCGCCAATGGCGAGGAGCCGATCGGCTCCATGGGCACCGATGTGCCGCTGGCCTGCCTCTCCGACCGTCCGCAGCCGCTATTCAATTACTTCAAGCAGCTCTTCGCCCAGGTCACGAACCCGCCCATCGACCCCATCCGCGAAGAACTGGTGATGTCGCTCATCAGCTACATCGGCACCGAGCGCAACATTCTGGATGAAGCGCCCGAGAACTGCCACACCCTCAAGCTGCCCCAACCCATCCTCACCAATCGCGACCTTGAAAAGCTGCGCCGCGTTTCATCCGGCGACCTGCTCGCGACCACGCTGCCCGCGCTCTTCCGCGCCGAGGATGGCGAAAAGGGTCTGAAGCACGCGCTCGAAGATTTGAGCAACCGCGCTTCGCATGCCGTCAACTCCGGTTACTCGGTTCTGATCCTCTCCGACCGCGGCGTCGATCCTACATACGCGCCCGTTCCCAGCCTGCTCGCCATGGCCGCCGTACACAACCGGCTGGTGCAGGAAAAGACCCGCACCCAGGTCGCGCTGATCATCGAAAGCGGAGAGCCGCGCGAAGTGATGCACTTTGCCCTGCTCATCGGATACGGCGCCAGCGCCATCAACCCGTATCTCGCCATTGAGACCATCCACGATCTCAAGCGCCGCGGGCTGCTGCCGGAAAAAGTCACGGCAGAGTATGCCGAGAAGAACTTCATCAAGGCCATCAACAAGGGATTGCTGAAGACCTTCTCGAAGATGGGCATCAGCACCCTGCAAAGTTATCGTGGCGCGCAGGTCTTTGAGGCAGTCGGCCTGAACAAGTCGCTCATCGAGTCTTACTTCCCCGGCACCGCATCGCGTATCGAGGGCGTCGGCCTCGGCGTGCTCGCTCGTGAAGCGCAGATGAAGCACGCGTATGCCTTCCAGCCGCTCACGGATTCTGAAACCGAGTTGGTCGTCGGCGGCCAGTATCAATACCGGGAGGGCGGCGAGTATCACCTGCTCAATCCGCTCACCATCAGCAAGATCCAGCACGCAGTTCGCACCAACAATCCGGCCACGTTCCAGGAGTACACCGATCTCATCGACGATCAGAACCGCAACCTGTGTACGCTGCGCGGACTTCTGAAGCTCAAGTACGCTGAGAAGCCGATTCCGATTGAACAAGTCGAGCCGGCCAAAGAGATCGTCAAGCGCTTCACCACCGGCGCCATGAGCTTCGGGTCTATCAGCAAAGAGGCGCACGAAACCCTCGCCATCGCCATGAACCGCCTCGGCGGCATGTCGAACACCGGCGAGGGCGGCGAGGACGAAGCTCGCTTCAAGCCCGACGCCAATGGCGATTCGCGCCGCAGCGCCGTCAAGCAGGTCGCCAGTGGCCGCTTCGGCGTCACCACGAACTATCTCGTCAACGCCACCGAGCTGCAAATCAAGATGGCGCAGGGCGCAAAGCCCGGCGAGGGTGGCCAGCTGCCCGGCCACAAAGTTGACAGCGAGATCGCGCGTATCCGCCACTCCATCGCCGGCGTCGGACTCATCTCGCCTCCGCCGCATCACGACATTTACTCGATCGAAGATCTGGCGCAGCTGATCTACGATCTCAAGAACGTCAATCCGCAGGCCCGCATTGCGGTCAAGCTGGTTTCTGAGGTCGGTGTCGGCACTGTCGCTGCCGGCGTCTCCAAGGCCCACGCCGACGTCGTGCTCATCTCCGGCGACACCGGCGGCACCGGCGCCTCGCCGCTCAGCTCCATCAAGCACGCCGGCCTGCCATGGGAACTCGGCCTCGCGGAGACGCAGCAAGTCCTGCTGCTCAACGATCTACGCAGCCGCATCCGCGTGCAGACCGACGGCAAACTGCAGACGGGCCGCGACGTTGTGATTGCTGCCCTGCTCGGCGCAGAGGAGTTCGGCTTTGCCACAATGCCCCTAATTTCAATGGGCTGCATCATGATGCGCAAGTGTCACCTCAATACCTGCGCGGTCGGCATCGCCACCCAGGATCCGGTGCTCCGCGCGCGCTTCACCGGCACGCCCGAGCACGTCATCAACTTCTTCTTCTTTATTGCGGAGCAGATGCGCCAGCACATGGCCAAGCTCGGCTTCAAGACCGTCGACGAGATGGTGGGCCACGTAGAAAAGATCGACACGCACATCGACGACGCGCATTGGAAGGCCAAGGGTATCGATCTCTCGTCGATTCTCTATGTGCCTACGCTGCCCTCGCGCGTCGCGCGCCGCCGCACCACCTGCCAGGATCACGGCCTTGGGCCGGCGCTCGATCACGCGCTCATCGCCAAGGCCAAGCCAGCACTCGAATCGCAGACTCCGGTCACGGCCAGCTTCGCCATTCGCAATGTGCACCGCACCGTCGGCGCCATGCTCGGCGGAGAAATCGCGCGCCGCTACGGATCGGCGGGCTTGCCCGACGGAACCATTCACTACAAGTTCCGTGGCTCGGCCGGCCAGAGCTTCGGAGCCTTTGTGCCCAGCGGCGTCACGCTTGAACTTGAAGGCGACGCCAACGACTATCTCGGCAAGGGGCTTTCCGGCGGACGTATCATCTCCTACCCCGCCAAGACCTCCAGCTTCCTGCCTGAGGAAAGCATTCTCGCCGGCAACGTGGTCCTCTACGGCGCCACGGGTGGTGAAGTTTTCCTGAACGGCATCGCCGGCGAGCGTTTCGCCGTCCGCAACTCCGGCGCAACTGCGGTCGTTGAGGGTGTGGGCGACCACGGCTGCGAATACATGACCAACGGCCTCGTGATCGTTCTCGGTTCCACCGGCCGCAACTTCGCCGCAGGCATGAGTGGCGGCATCGCCTACGTCTACGACGACCAGGGTGACTTTTCCATTCGCCGCTGCAACCGGGCCAGCGTTGATCTCGAGCCACTGATCGATCCCGCCGACGTCGAGCAGATCCGCACCATGCTGGCGCGTCATCGCGACCTCACCGGCAGCCCCCGCGCCGCGTGGATCCTCGAACACTGGGCCGACGCGCAGCCGAAGTTCATCAAGGTCTTCCCGCACGAATACAAGCGCGTGCTTGGCGTGGAACGCGCAACCGCCGTTTATGCACCACCCACTATTTCGTCGCCTCTCGTGGCGGCTGCCGCTGAGGTGCAACATGGGTAAGGTCACAGGCTTTCTGGAAATTGGACGCGAGCAGCCGACGCGCCGCAAGGCCGACGAGCGCATCAAGGATTGGTTCGAGATCTACGAGCCGTTCCCCGAGGAGAAGCAGCGCGAGCAGGGCGCTCGCTGCATGGATTGCGGTGTGCCCTTCTGTCACACCGGCTGTCCAGTCAACAATCTGATTCCCGACTGGAACGATCTCGTCTACGGCAACCGCTGGGAAGCCGCCATTCGCCGGCTCCATTCGACAAACAATTTTCCGGAGTTCACTGGCCGCATTTGCCCCGCTCCTTGTGAGGCCGCGTGCGTGCTCGGCATCAATCAGCCGCCGGTTTCCATCAAGCTCATCGAGCGTTCCATTGTGGAGCGCGCCTGGGGCGAGGGCTGGATTCATCCGGAGCCGCCAGAACAGGCCACGGGCAAGCGCGTGGCAGTGGTCGGCAGCGGTCCCGCGGGCCTTGCTGCCGCACAACAACTCCGCCGCGCCGGCCACTCTGTCACGGTTTTTGAAAAGAACGACCGCATCGGCGGCTTGCTGCGCTACGGCATTCCGAACTTCAAGCTCGAAAAACATGTCGTCGATCGCCGCATCAAGCAGATGAAGGCCGAAGGCGTTGTGTTCCAAACCAACGCGCACGTCGGCGTGAATGTTTCCGTGGAGTCGCTGACAGAGGGCTTCGACGCCATCCTTCTCTGTGGCGGCGCCGAGCAGCCCCGCGACCTGCCCATTCCCGGCCGCGAGCTCAAGGGCATTCACTTCGCCATGGAGTTTCTGCCCCAGCAGAATCGCCGCAACGAAGGCGATTCAGAAGAGACCCTTCTGGCATCCATGAAGGCCGCCGCGCCCATTCTCGCCACAGGCAAGCACGTCATCATCATCGGCGGCGGTGACACCGGCGCAGACTGCCTCGGCACCAGCCATCGTCAGGGCGCGAAGAGCGTGCATCAATTCGAAATCATGCCCAAGCCGCCCGAGGACCGTGCTGCCACCACACCGTGGCCGCTCTGGCCTCTGCAACTGCGCACTGAAAGTTCGCATGAAGAGGGCGGCAATCGTGACTGGAGTATTGGCACCGTGAAATTCACCGGCGACGCCAACGGAAACGTCAAGCAGCTTCACGCCATTCGCGTGGCTCCTCCGCCCAAGTTCGAGCCCATTGCCGGCAGCGAGTTCACGCTCGACGCCGATCTGGTCCTGCTCGCCATGGGCTTCCTCGGTCCCGTCCGCAACGGCATGATCGAGCAGCTTGGCCTGGCGCTTGATCCGCGTGGCAACATCGCAACCACCAATTACATGAGCTCCGTCAACGGCGTCTTTGCCGCGGGCGACATGCGCCGCGGCCAATCGCTTGTAGTCTGGGCCATTGCCGAGGGCCGCAAAGCAGCCGCGGCTGTCAACGAATACCTGGCCCCCAAAGACGAACCGTTAACGCGCGTTCGTTACTCTGCCGTCGCCGCGCGCTAAGACCAACCGCACATTTTTCATGGTTCCGGGAATCAATCTTGGGTTTCTCGGAACCGTGCCGCATTTCTCGGGCCCCGTTGCCATCGATTTCGGTTCTTGACGCAGACTCCTGCCCGGAAGATAATGGGCACCTCTCCAATCACTCTCCCCTGAGGCACGAAATGCGGATTTATAAGCTTATCGTCGGAGTGGTTTTTCTTGTAATCGCACTCTACGCAGCCAGGCAAGCATACCTGGTGTTCTCCGGTATACAACCGCCCGGAGAGGACTTCCGTTCTTATTACACAGCGGCCTGGATGGTACGTAATCATCAGACCAAGGATATCTACCTTTCGGTGGGGAATCGGGATCCCTTGCTGGAACCGGATCACATCGCCTCGGGAACGCCCTTCGCCAGGACGGCCGTTGACCATGGGGCCTATACCGACCACATTGCGCTATACGACTATCCCCCCACACTCGCAGATCTAATCTTTCCATTTACATTCGTCTCGCCTTCGACAGCGTTGAAGGTCTGGTATCTACTTGACATCGCAGCACTGATTTGGGCGGCCTTCTTGCTCGCGCGAATGCCTGGGTTATCCCTCTCAGGCCGATTCCTGCCTGTTCTGGCGTTTCTTCTATTCCCTCCCACGATGAGTTGCCTCATATGGGGGCAAGTCACCATCTGCCTTTTTCTGATCGTGGTTGCCGGAATAAGCCTGTATGCACACGAAATGACGTATTCCGCCGCGTTTCTGTTTGCATTGGCGATTGCAATCAAGCTCACGCCTTTGATTCTGGTGATTCCGCTCATTGCATGGAGAGATTGGAAGATGTTGCGGGCGGTTGCATTGTGGGGAGTGGCCATTCTGGCGGCGCTTGTGATGCTCAACGGTTGGGAATCGCTAAACCTGTACTTTTTCCACGAAATGCCGCGGGTGGGGAGCAAGTTCTATATCCTGAACCGATCTCTGGTTTCAGAGATGCAGGTGTTATGGTCGCGGTCGCAGAGGGGCACATCGCTGCCCAGCGTGACCATGGCTGGGAGGGTCATTGAGCTCCTGGCGCTCTGTTATGCCGGCTGGCTGAATCGGTCAAAATCCCTACGTAATCTGAGCGTTGGTTTCAGAGTCGAAAGCATCGCGTATTTCCTGCTTCTCTCCTGCTGCTTCTCCCCTGTCTCCTGGGCCCATGCTTACCTTCTCGGCGCTCCGGCTCTCGTCATTTATGGCAAACAGATCTGGGATGGGCATGCGAAGACTTATGAAGCGGTTCTCTTTCTGTTACTCATCGCGGCCCTCGGAACCAACACCGTGCTGCCACTGGCTGTCATCACGCCTCTACCTTGCCTCGCGCTTGGCCTCTTGGGTTTGCAGAAGTTAAAGCAGCAAATAGCGGACGGCGTAAGCGCGATGCCGGCTCCCGCTATCTGCTAGAAGGTGTTTCATAAATGGTTTTGTGAAAGGGCACGACTTCAAAGCCGGGGTCCCCACGGACGGGTCTTCGTCCGTGGGGTGGAAAGCCTGCCCTGAGCGAAGTCGAAGGGCGCCGAAAAGAGCAACAAAACCGACGGCCTTAGCCACTGGGCAAAGTGTTCAAAATTGACCATCATTCTTGGCTGAAACGCTATATAAGCCGACAATAGCTGAAGTTTTCCCGCGGTCGGAAAAATCCAAATTGCGCAGCGAAAATCCTACTCCTCAGGCCACCACTCGGCATCGGTATCCCGCGGCCCCGCGAGGGCGGTTCGCCTATGCGTTGCTTGGGCTGGTCGCCTCAGCTTCTCTCTCCGCCGTGGCGCAGTCTGCGCGGCCGTACGGGCCGGCAGGCCCTGACGGCGCGGTAACGCAGGAGCCGTTCCCTCTTGCGTTCTGGAGTGCAGGCGAAACATCCGCATTGAACAAGCGCACCGCGGCCGAGAGTGGCACCAATACTCGAAAGGTAATCGTCATTGGATTTGTCGGTGGATTTGCCCGGCACGATGACCAGGGCCATCCTGAAGTTCAGTTCGCCGAATATCTTCAAAACCGTTATCGCCCCGGCATGAAGGCCGAGGTGTTTGCAAATCATGATGGCAAAAAGGCCCTTCACGAAGTCCTACGTCTCCTCGGCGGCAATGGCAATCCATCGTCAACCGAGAAAGAGCACGCAAGAATCATCCTCTATGGACACAGCTGGGGCGCTACAGAAACTGTGGTATTTGCTCAAGAGCTGGCCAAGCAGGGCATTCCGGTTCTGCTCACTATCCAAGTGGACAGCATCGCAAAACCGGGCCGCGACAATTCGAGGATCCCTTCAAACGTGGCAAGTGCCATTAATTTCTATCAGTCGCGGGGGCCGCTTCATGGACGCATGGGGATCGTCGCAACCGATCCGGCTCAAACCAAGATCATCGGAAATCTCCAAATGACCTATGTTGGCCGACGAATTAATTGTGATAACTATCCCTGGTATGCGCGAACATTGAACAAGCCGCATCATGAAATTGAGAAGGACCCACGCGTTTGGGATCTCGCCGCCTCGCTCATCGATTCCGAAGTCGCGGGCAGGACTTTAACAACCCAGATTTCGTCGTCCTGGAAACCGTTCGTCAAATAGTTCAGATGCACACGCTGGCCGGACGTCCCATCCTCAACGCGTTTCTTGCGTTTAGGGTGGGATACCGCGAACCCAACCCTTGCACGCGGTCCAACTCCGCTAGCACCGCCAGCTCCGCTAACCCCGCTGTTACTCTACTTCCCGCACACGCAATCCCTGAACGCATCAGCCGCGCCATTCGTCAGAGAGCACACATAAGGCTGCCAGAACAGCGCCAGCGCCCGCATATCGACCCCGGTCATGTAATCTTGCAGGTAGCTCTGGCTCGCGCTCGTTTGCGCCATCGGATCAGCCTTGAAGCCCGCAATCAAGCTCCCCAGCGTGGTCGCTGTGAATGCCGGCTCGTGATACATCTGCGCAAAATCGTATTCTTCGGTCCAGTTCGTATCGATTCCCGTTTGATTGGAAGCCGCAATTACGCGGTAATCGGCGAGAATTGCGTTCGCCGGATCGATCGTCGCTAACGTGAACGATGGATTGTTACCGTCAATGGGCGAAATCGACGCGACCATCTTTACCGCGACAGGCCGATGCGCAGCGTCCCCATTTGCCGGAATCAGCAACCGCACCTCATCCATGTGCGTATGCGCGAAGATTGCCAATTGAATCACGTCCCCATAACCGGCCATCAAATCTGGCAGCGCCTCTGACGAGAGAAACATCGTTGGCTTGCCTTTGGCGCAAATGTCTTTTCCCTTCGTCGCCGTGGAGTACGCATTCACTCCCGGCGGAATGTGCGCCATCACCCAGACCTTTTTCCTCTTGGCCCGTGCGTCGTTCAACTGCTGCTGGAGCCACGCAATCTGCGCGGCTGCGGGCGCAGCATCTTCTTTGCCGCCGCAGGTCTGGTAGCGTTCCGACATGAAAAGATCGTCCAGCACCAGCAGCCGCGTATGTTCCACGGGTGCAGGCAGGTCAACGCTGTAATAGCCTCCAGCCGCAAATGTCTGCACCGCTCGCGATCGTTCCGCCCCGTGAAGATCGGCGGCAAAAAGCTCGCCGCTCTCTGTCAGGAATGCACCATGAGCATCGAGTTGATAATCGCCGCAGTCGGAGTCGTTATTCCCCAAGGCCGCGTATACCGGAACGCCGGGAAGCGCCGTGCGCAGTCCTCCCATCACATAGGCGATCGTCTTCTCCACAAAGGCCCTGAATTCAGCAGGCGTGGATTTGGGAAACAGGGTCGCGTACTTGCAGGAGAACGAATGCGCAATCAGGTCGCCGCTCACAATCACAAACTTTGCCCAGCTCGCCTGCGCGTGGATGGCGCGCAGACTCGACTGAAACAGCGCATCAGTGGTGTCCTCGCCGCGCGCGTGGCAGGTTTGCTGCAGTTTTGTGAACTGCGCCTCCGCATCGGCAGTCGCGGGAGCGGCGAGAAGGTCGTTCCATTCCCCAACCGGCGCGGCCGCCAGTTGCGCCGCCTTCTCGGGATCACGAAATGGTTCAAAGTGAATGTCGCTCACGAAGAGAGCCTGGATCGAATGTGCGCTTCCCTGCTCGGCTGGTTGCGCGGGAATGCGCCCGGCAAATGCCGACAAGCCGAAAACACAGGCCAGAACATACGCGCACCACTTTCCGGCCTTCCACACGCTTTCCATGACATCTCCTCTGCTTGATAAAACCTCTTCCGTTCGGTTTTTCGTAGGATAACCCGGACACCCAGTCCGATCTGTTTCTTCACCGTGAATCCCGCTCCCGGCCCGAAATATGCTATACGTTTCCTAATGACCAGGCTAGGGATTCTTCCAGTTGCTGCTCTCGCGGCCGTGTGCCTCATTTCGCAATTCACCCCTGCGCAAACGCTTGCACCCACTCCTCCGCTCGGCTGGAACAGTTGGGATGCCTATGGGCTCACCATCGACGAGGAGCAATTTCGGGACAACGCGACCGTTCTTGTATCGCTGCAGCAATTCGGGTGGAAATACGCCGTCATCGACGAGGGCTGGTACATGGCCAACCCCACCGGCAAATCCATCGAGCAGAAACAATACCTTTGGAACAGCAATGGTCTGTTGATTCCAGCGCCGGACCGATTTCCCTCGGCTGCCAATAGCACCGGATTCAAGCCTCTCGCTGACTGGCTGCACGCGCAGGGGCTCAAGTTTGGCATTCACATCGTCCGTGGTATTCCTCGGCAGGTGGTCGCAGCCAATTTGCCCATCGCGGGCACGCAATTCCTTGCCACCGATGCCGCCGACACCACATCTCCCTGCCCCTGGGACGATGGCAATTGGGGCGTCAAGGACAATGCCGCCGGGCAAGCCTACTACGACTCCATGCTGAAGCTCTATGCGTACTGGGGCGTGGATTTTCTCAAGGTCAACTGCATCTCCAACAATCCCTACAGGTCTACCGAGATTCGCCAGATCGCCGCGGCCATCCGCAAGACCGGCCGCTCCATCATTTTGAGCCTTTCGCCCGGCCCCACCGCACTCGAGCACGCGGCCGAGGTTGCCAAGTATGCGCAGATGTGGCGCATCTCCAACGACCACTGGGACGGATGGACCTTCCCCAACAAACCGAACGATGAGTTCCCCTTTGGATTGCAAGGCGCCTTCGATCGCCTGGCGAAGTGGTTCCCCTACACCGGCCCGGGGAATTGGCCCGATGCCGACATGCTCCCTGAAGGCTGGCTGGGCCCACATCCCGGATGGGGCGAAGCGCGGCAATCGCGCGAAACGCAGGACGAGCAGCGCACTGAATTCACTCTTTGGGCTGTGACGCGCTCGCCTCTCATCCTTGGCGGCAACCTGACTCGTCTCGACGACTTCACGCGCTCGCTCATCACCAACCAGAACGTTCTTTTCGTGGATCAGAACGCTAGTTACAGCCGCCCCGTCGATGCATCCACACTGGGCGCAGGCTTTGAAAACATTCGCGTCTGGCGGGCCACCATCAACGAACCAGGTGACCGGGGCTACGCCGAATTTTTTGCCTTCTTCAATCTAGGCGCCAGCACCACCACGGTGCGCACCACGTGGAAAGGTCTCGGCCTGGATATCGCAAAGCATTCCGCGCAGAATGCCTGGGACGATTCGACGACCAAAGAGTCCAAGGACCTAAGCGTCACCTTGCCGCCGCACGGCAGTGCTTTGTTTGAAGTACACTGACGGCGATTTGCGCGTTGTGAAGGGCATTTTGACCGAGAGTTCTCTGAATCGCGCAGTGCGTGTCTTTTGTACCCAAGCCTACCCCAGCCAAGTATGCGAAACTAATGTGTTTGTGGAGTGAGCCCTCGCCGGCGCGCTCTCTTGCAGGGGCAAGTCATGCCAATTCTTCGTTCCGCTTTTATCGCACTCTCTCATAACCGCCCATTGCGTCATTTCTGCGAACACTCCCGGCTGGGGTCTCGCCTCAACTCACGCTTTATCGCGGGTATGGCGCCCGACGACGCGTTGCGCGTAGCCGAAGAGGTCAACCGTCAAGGCATCGCCGTCACTCTCGACTCTCTGGGTGAGAGCGTCACATCAGAAAGCGCGGCGCATCTGGCTGCCGATGTTTACCACAAATTGCTCGATTCCATCGGCGCCCGCGGCATTCAGGCGAACATCAGCGTCAAGCTCACGCAGATGGGCCTTGAGCAGTCGGCAGATCTGGCCGAGTCCATCGCCGGGAATCTCGTTGAACATGCCCGCGCCACGGGAAACTTCGTGCGCATCGACATGGAAGACTCGCGCCTGACCCAAGTCACGCTCGACATCGTGCGCCGCATCCATGCACGCCCTGCTATGCGCGGCGCTGTCGGCGTCGTAATCCAGGCCTACTTGTATCGTTCCCAAGCCGACGTGGAGCAGTTGCTCGCTGATGGCATCCGTATCCGGCTTTGCAAAGGCGCGTACAAAGAGCCGCCCGAAGTCGCTTACCCGCGCAAGTCGGACGTCAACGCCAACTTTCTCAAGCTGAGCCGGATGCTTCTCGACAGTCCGATCTACCACGGGCTGGCAACACACGACGAGGCGATTGTGGATGCGGCAAAGATTTACGCTGCTTCGCGCGGGATCGGCCGCGAACATTTCGAGTTTCAGATGTTGTACGGAGTGCGCCGCGATCTGCAGCGCAATTTGGTGCGCGACGGCTACAAGGTGCGCGTTTATGTTCCTTTTGGAACGGAGTGGTATCCCTACTTTATGCGCCGCCTGGCAGAACGCCCGGCCAACGTGCTCTTCCTGGCTCGAAACTTCTTCCGCTCCTGAGTTTCTGCCAGTCTTCACTTATTCCATGGAATCCGGCTTCCTGGCCCGTTTGCGTTTGCGCAGCACCACATGCACGCCGCACCGCATGCACCGCCAGGGATAGTAACCGAACAGCGGGTAAATCTTCTCCTGAAGAAAGCCCTCGCGGCTGACGCGATGGACCTTATCGCTGCCGCATTCCTGGCAATGGACCCGCTCCTTCGCGGGACTCATCTCGACAATATTTCCAGCCGTGGCCCCCCGCGCCATTCCTTCTGACATCCGTCATCTCCTGGAAATCGCCTCGACTTACTGGCAACGCAAACGCAGAAACGTCCATCGCTAAGGTCGCAGCGAAGGCCTTCTGATTGCCAATACAAGGGAGACTGTCGGGGATTCCCTCACCCCAACGGCTCGCTCCTGATCTTATCGCCAGAGGTGACTGTGGAAAACGAAAATGGGCCGGATTGTGGTACTGAGGTAACTACTAAATCAATAACCCCAGTAACCTACCCGGCCGTAGCGTCCCCACATTCAGATTACTGCGGCGCGCCCAGCCGCCCCAACCCACCTTGCGCCAGATCGGCAACTGCGTTCGCTAGGGCGACCGAGGCGTTAAGCGATTCCGGGCGCTCTAAATGAATGCCGCGTTTCATGGCGTACCCGCGAAAAAGAATGTTGACGTCGAACAGGATCTCCACATGGTCGCAGAGAAACCCAATGGGCTGCAGAATCAGCGCCTTCACGCCCTCGGCCGCAATCTGATCGAACGTCTCCTCCACGCTCGGTCCCAGCCACGGCCCACCGCTTGCGCCCTGGCTCTGGAAAGCAAACCACCATCGCGGAATCTCTGGCACTCGGGCGGCCACCAGTTCAGCCGTATGCCGCGCCTCTTCCGCGTACGGATCGGCGCCCTGTCCGGGCCAGAGGCGTTTGCCGGCTTCCGCGTCAGCCGCGGGCGCTTCCACCGTGCGCGTGGGGACACTATGCGCCGTAAACAGTACCGGCACCGGGCCGCCGGTCTCTTTTGTCAGTTTGGCCAGGGCCGGCCGCAGCCGTTCAGCAAATGCATCGGCCAACAGTGGGTGCCGTGCCCATCCGGGCGTAAAATCGATGCGCAAGTCCCCCGCTTCAGCCTCCACCGCGCGCCGGTACAGCCCCACGCTGGTGCGTGAGTTTTGCGGCGCCATGCAGATCACCGCAGCCTGCTCGACGCCGTCCGCGCGCATCTGCCGTACCACCTCGGGAATATACGGCCGCCAGTTTCTCATCCCTACATACACGGGGACCGGCTGGCCCGCAGCGGAGAGTTCTGCCTCAACCAGCCGCGCCTGGGCAAACGTAATCTCGGTTAGCGGGCTGTGCCCGATCTGCGCATAGCGATGCTGGATCTCTTCCACCACCGCCTGGGGCAACGGACGACCGCTCACCACGTTGCGCAGGTATTCGGGAATCTGTTCCACCGTCTCCGGAGTGCCATGCGCCAGCAGCAAAACCGCCTGTTTAGCCACGGGCGTTCTCCAGGCGGAACTCGCGCACCATCTTCACTACGGCCTGCACGTTCTCCACGGGCGTCTGCGGCACAATCCCGTGACCCAGATTGAAGATGTGTCCCGGGCGGCCGTCGGCCGAGCGCAAAATCTCTTTCACGCGTTCCTCCAGCACATCCATAGGCGCAAAGAGCGTAATCGGATCCAGGTTGCCCTGCACCGCATGTCCGCGACCCACGGCCTGCCAGCCTTCGTCGAGCGGCTGCCGCCAGTCCAGCCCAATCACATCGGCTCCCGTTTGCGCCATTTGCTGCAACAATCCGGCGGTTTCCACGCCAAAGTAAATCACTGGCACGCCCATCTCCTGCACTGCTCGCACCAGCCGCTTCGAAGCATCAAAGGCGTACGCGCGATAGTCGCTGAGCGAAAGTGAACCGACCCAGCTATCGAAGATCTGAATCACGTCGGCGCCCGCCTGCACCTGCATGCGGCAGTACTCCGTCAGCACAGCAACCAGCTTATCCAGAAGCCTGCTCCATGCAATGGTGGTGCCGTACATCATCTTTTTCGTCTCAATGTAGTTCCGCGAGCCGCCGCCCTCAATCATGTAGCTGGCCAGCGTGTAGGGCGCTCCGCAGAACCCGATCACGCCTAACCGGTCCCGAAAATGTGCGGCGACCTTCTCAATGGCCTCCGCGACGTAGCCAAGTTCACTAGCACGATCGGTGCGCAAGGCGCGCACGTCATCAGCCGTCCGCAATGGGCGATGCACCACCGGACCCTCGCCTGCCTGAAACTCGAAATCCAGCCCCATCGGTTCCAGAGGGAGCAGCAGATCGGCAAAGATAATCGCCGCGTCCACTCCCAATTTCTCCGCGGCAGTGATGGTCACCTCAGCAGCCAGCTCGGGGTCCTTGCAAATCTCCACCAGCGTGTGGTGCTTGCGAACGTCGCGGTATTCCTGCATGTAGCGCCCGGCCTGGCGCAAAAACCAAACTGGCGTGCGATCCACCGGCTTACGCAGGCACGCGCGAACAAAACGGCTGCCGTCGAGAATCGGACTTACCGCGTTAGAGCCCATGTTCATCGTATCCATATGAGTTCTTATTCTACCGGGCCATTGCGGGCACAAAACAGAGCTGCGTCCTTCTCAGTTTCTCCTTGCGCCGTTTCCCGCGGGGTGCATAATGGTGACCAAGGTTCAAGTCACCGTTCCGGTTACGGCGAAGCGCATGAAAGGCGCTCTCCTGCGCCGATCGTCCCGGAGCAGGGAGGTTTCCATGAGGCTTATCAGGCAATCTTGGTTCACGCTCGGGACTATTCTCGCGTTGGCCAGCCTCGGGCCGGCTCAAGAAACTCCGCCCGCTACGCCCTCTCAACAGAGCATTCATTTGAACGTCACGGTCACAGCAAAATCAGGAGCGCCAGTCTCCGATCTTGCTCAGCTGGACTTCACCGTTCTCGATAACAAGGCTGCGCAGCCCATCACCTCATTCAAATTGGTCACCCCTTCGCAGGAACCCGTCGAGCTGATCCTTTACCTCGACGAGATGAATGCGGATTACGCCACCGCAGTGATGCAGCGCCAGGGCGTGGTCAAGTTTCTGCGCTCCAACGGCGGCAAGCTTCCTTATCCCACAGCCGTTGCCATCCTTACGGATCACGGAGCGCAAGCCGTCCAGGACTTCTCCACCGACGGTACCACCGCCGCCAATGCGTTGGAACGTTCCACTATCGATCGACGCGAAATCATCCCTGGAACTTCTTTCGGCGAGATCGACCGAGTGCGCATGTCCCTGACCGCTTTACACCATATTGCGCATCTGGCCTTCGACTTGCCGGGGCGGAAAATCGTATTGTGGATTTCGCCGGGCTGGCCTCTTCTTTCCGGCCGCAATTTCCGAATCGATTCGAAAATGCAGCAGGAACTCTTTCAGGAAATCCTCTACGTCTCAACACAATTGCGGTTAGCCGATGTGACACTTTACAACATCAACGCAATGGCGGTTCAGGAAATGCGCGAGACCGCCTTCTACGAAGGCTTTGTCAAAGGCGCGACCAAGCCCGGCGACGTACTGGTTGGTAATGTTGCGCTTCAGGTGCTCGCCGTTCAAAGCGGCGGCCAAGTGGTCGAATCCAGCAGCGACGCGGCAGCCATGATTCAGCAATGCCTGGCCGACCTCAGCGCCTGGTATGAAATCACGATTCAGCCGGCGCCCCCGGACCGGCCCAACGAGTACCACCAAATCCAAGTGAAGGTCGAAAAGAAGGGGCTCAACGTGCGAACCCGGGACGGATACTACTCCAATCCAGTTTTCGACCCGCAACGTTGAAGACAGGACTCTGGGGCGACCGGACCCACCTGTTCGCAGGCCTCGCGGTACCGGTGCCGCTCTGTTAGTTCGCTGCTCGCAGCCCCACCACGCTCGCGCAATTCGTCTTTGTTGGCGCCGCTGTTTGTGGTAGTGGGTCAGTTTGGGATTGCTTTGAAAGGGCACGGCTTCAGCCGTGCCGAAAATTGCCATAAGTCAGTGCGGGCTTTAGCCCCTGAGGGACGGTTTTTCAAACTGATCCACTACCCTCCTTCTCGTCTGCGTGACAACCGCTCCATATCCCTCTATCCTCAATTAGCAGCAGCGCTGAGCCGCCTTACCCAAAAAGCAGCTCCGCCTCTATCGGATTGGCGCTTTCAACCGGGCACGCTAGGTATTCCATGACCGTAAATCGGCTCCTCTGCGCGATCTTTACCGCGTCTCTCTGCGGCCTCACCGCAGCATCCGCCCAGCAGACGCTCCCATCTTCTGGGCAGGCTGCTCTTCCAGCAACTCCGCATGCCATCCGGCTCGATGTCGCCGTTAACACCAAATCCGGTCAGCCTGTTCCTAATCTTCCCCAGCAGGACTTTACGATCCTCGACAACAAAATCCCGCGTCCCATCACGTACTTCAAGATCAAGAGCGCCGCGGACGAGCCGGTGCACGTCATCATTCTCGTCGACGCCGTGAATATCCCGTACCAGATTGTCGCGTGGTCGCGCCAGGAAGTCGAGAAGTTCTTGAAGTCGAACGAAGGTAAATTAACGTATCCGACTTCAATCGCCGTGCTTACCGACCAGGGAGTGCAAATCAACAACGGCTTCTCTACCGATGGCAATGCCTTGAGCGACGACCTCGAGCATCATGAGATCGGTCTGCGGCAAATCACGCGCGACTCCGAGTGGGGCGACCCTGAGCGCCTGCAGATTTGCATCCAGGCATTCCAGCAGTTCCTGGGTTACACTTCTACTCTGCCGGGCCGCAAGATGATTCTCTGGGTTTCGCCAGGCTGGCCCCTTGTCTCGGGCTCTCGCAATTACCTAACCTCCAGCCAGGAGCAGCAAATCTTCAATGAAATCGTTGGCATCTCAACACAGCTCAGAAAGATCGATCTCACTGTTTACGACATCAATCCCATCGGAGTAACAGAATCGCTCGAGCGAGCCGATGACTACGAGGCCTTCCTCAAGGGTATTGCCAAGCCAACCCAGGTCGAATTCGGCAATCTTGGTCTGCAGGTGATTGCCGTCCAAAGTGGCGGACCGGCGCTTGAGGGAAACAGCGACATTGCTGGCATGATCCAAAGATGCCTTGCCGATGCGAAATCATGGTACGAGATCGGGTTCACTCCTCTTCCCGCCGACAAACCCAACGGGTACCACCACATTGAGATCAGGCTCGATCATCGCGACTTGAGCGCGCGCACCCGCGACGGATACTACGCCAACCCGGTCGCGATTCTCTCGCGCTAATTAGACAAAGGCGCGAACCCACAATCACAAACTAGCTTTGAGAGCTTCGCGACTAAACAAACTTCTCGTCAGTCGTGAGCCTGCCATATTAAGATTTCTGCTCTTATGAAAACTCCATCGAAGATCGTCGCTGTCATTGGCCTGGCTCTTGGTGGAATCTTGGGCATGGTGGGAACTTTTGTCGCCAATCAGAATGTTCGCGCCGTCTCATGGGCCATTGACGGCACCGCGCTTATCGTCGCCACTTCCCTGCTTGCTTTGATGTACTTCAGGAAAGGCAACGACTGCGTCGCTGCCGGATTTCTTGTCTATGCCATTGGCGAGGCCGTCATGCTCGGCGGAACTGCCGGCTCGCTTGAGGCCAGCGTTCCAACGTTCGCCGCAGGAACGGCTCTTTGGTCTGCGGCCTTGGCTCTCACCTGCGTTCCAGGGGTCTTCGTGATTTGGACGCGCATTGCGGGCCTCATCGGCGCCGTTGTTTTCGCCATCACCTCATTGCGAATCTTTTCGGGCGAGCAGCTTCTGCCCATCTCCAAACCCCTCCCAACTATGGCGTATCCGTTCCTCGTTCTCACGTTTATTGGCTGGATCTGGACCTTGCTCAAAACGGAGTAAAGCACTTTCTCTCGCGAGGAACTGCGCCGGGTTCCCTGATTTTCCTAGCGCCAGCGGAAGATCCTGAGAGACACCGCAAACGGCAGCGCAAACCACGCCAATAGAATCGCCAAAGGCGTCGTCATGTGGCTGAGCGGCGTTCCCTGCAGCATATTGCCGCGCATAGCATCGATCGCCGCCGTCAGCGGCAGCGCCTTCACCAGCGGCTGAATCGCGGCTGGAAAGCGCGATGCCGAGAAAAACACACCGGAGAGAATCCACATCGGCATCATGACCAGGTTCATGAGGCCGCTGACCGCCTCCATGGTCCGCGCGCGCGAAGCAACAAGAAGACCCAACGCCGAAAAGGTAAGCGAGGAAATGATGCAGATGAGAGCCAGTTCGATGAGCGGCCCGCGAAAAGGCACACGAAACACGACCCACGCAAAGCCCAGCAGCACCACGACCTCAATGGCGAGCATGATGAGGCGCGAGAGCAGATAGGCCGCCAGGTATTGCCAGCGCGGCATAGGCGAAGCCACCATCCGCTTCAGCAGCTTCTTCGCGCGCGCGTCGACAATCGCAAACCCCAGCCCCCACATCGCCGAGCCCATCAGGTTCATCCCCAGCAACCCCGGCACAACAAAGTCGATGTAGCGCGAGCCGGTCTCGTGCACCAATTGATTTTGGGCCGCGACCGCATCGCGACGCCTTGCCGCAACCTGAATCGCACGGTCCGCGATCATGCGCGCGATCCGCGCATCGGGATTCGTATCGTCGTACCGGTACACCACACCATCGCCGCCCTCGATGGCGAGCAACACAATGCTTCCAGCCGCCAGGGCGTGCGTGCCCGCAGCTTCATCCATTTCTGTGGCGCGCAGCCCCTTGTCCGCCGCCAGCGCCTGCGCCAATTGCGGCGTGGTTGCGCCCACGGGCAGCACATCTGCCGGACGGTTGCGGAACGCGATTCCCAGTCCCAGCGCAAGCAAAATGGGGAACACAAAGATCCAAAAGATCGCCTCCGGCTCGCGCAGCGTCAGCTTGAACCGCGTTACGGTGAGTTGATACAAGCTGCTCAGTTCGAGCCTATTCATCACGAAGGTTCCTCCCCGTCAGCCGCACAAAGACGTCCTCGAGCGTGGCCGAATGCGTGCGGAATTCGCTCAAATGCAGCCCCTGCTCCTCGAGCGCAGCAAAGATGCGCGGTACGGATGTGTGCAGTTCGCTCACCGAAAGCTGGTGCAGCGATTCATGCACGCGATGCGATTGCACGCCGGGAATGGCCTTTAGCGTTCCAGCTACTGCGTCGGCGGGCTTCGGGACGAGGGGATCAGATGCGCTCACGGCAAACTCCACAATGTCGTCGCCGCCAACTGTCGCGATCAATTCCTTGGGCGTGCCCAGCGCTATCACGCGCCCATGGTCCATAATCGCCACGCGATCGCACAGCCGCTCCGCCTCTTCCATGTAGTGGGTGGTCAGGATAATGGTGCGCCCCGCCCGCTTCAGGCCGTCCACCAGGTCCCACAAGTGACGCCGCGCCTGCGGATCGAGCCCCGTCGTCGGCTCGTCAAGAAAGAGCAATTCCGGATCGCCGACCAGTGCCGTAGCCATGGCCAGGCGTTGCTTCTGTCCGCCGCTCAAGCCGCCCACACGCGCTCGCCGCTTCTCCTCAAGCTGCGCCTGCGCGATGGCCTCATCCAACGTCATGCCGCGTCGGTAGAAACTCCGGAACAGGCGCAGCACTTCTTCCACCGTCAGCTTGTCAGGGAACTGCGTCTCCTGCAGTTGCATCCCGATGCGCTGCCTCAACTCGTCGGCATCCTGTTGCCAGTTCCGTCCCAGCAGCTCAACGGTGCCCGCATCCGGCGTCGTCAACCCTTCGCAAATCTCGATGGTCGTGGTCTTTCCCGCCCCGTTCGGCCCCAGCAACCCGAAGCACTCGCCCTGTTTGACTTCCAGGTCAATGCCGTCGAACCGCGCGCACATCGCCGAAGGCCTTCTTAAGTCCGCGAAGCCGCAGCGTCGCGCCGTTGCGCGCCTGTTCGACTCCAACCGATCCGGCTGTTCCGCCCCGCATTGGGCTAGGGTATCCCATTCAACTTCACCCAAAAGTGAATTACCGATCCTCTCCTTCCCCATTTCTTAGGTCACGCCCCCCTGTTGA
The DNA here is from genome assembly GCA_963729915.1 of uncultured Acidobacteriota bacterium. Classification (GTDB taxonomy): domain Bacteria; phylum Acidobacteriota; class Terriglobia; order Terriglobales; family Acidobacteriaceae; genus Telmatobacter. The sequence goes on from CAVSQE010000014.1 coordinate 126,788, forward strand.
CTGCCGAGCCTGCGCGAACCCAAATTTCTTAGAGAAAAGTCAGCCCACTCTGCGGTATACTCGCCCCACCCGGGAGGTCTCTATGGGATCCCTGTCCATTTTTCACCACTCCAGCCTGTTGAACCGCACCTTCACTTCGCCCACGCATCGTCGCCACAGTCGCGCCCTCATCGCGGCACCGAGTGCACTCCTGCTCGTGGTTGTTACGACGCTCTTCGTCTCTGCGCCCCGAGCGTACGCACAGAGCCCCATCATTCGCACGCCGCTCGGCGTCTACGCTCACATCAACATTGAAGACGCTCTCAATCGCTACAAAGGCCAAACTCCCGCTACATCCGCTGACCTCCACAACTACCTTAAGATGATCTACCAAAACCTCCTCGCCGACCCTGCCATCTCAGGTCTCACTGTCGGCCAACATTGGGACCATATCCAGCTCGACGACCCGGCTTGCGTTTTCTCCCGCTCTTGCGCGGATGGACCCGACGGCTACGACTGGAGTTATCTGGATGATGCCTTCGCTGCCGCCAATGCCGCTCACAAATCCATCCAGCTGCTCATAAACTCCGGCGTCGAATCGCCCACGTGGCTGATGGACAAGCTTCCTTCCTGTGACGGCCTCTTCACCGGCAATGGCACCGCCCCTTTCGATTGCGGCAAGGTCACTTTCAACAACTTTCCTGAGCAGGCGCACGCCGACAGCACCGACCCTCCGCTTCCCCTGCCTTGGAGCCCCGTCTACATCGGGTACTGGGATGATTTCCTCCTCCATCTCAGCGCGCGCTACTCATCCAATCCTGCGTTCACCTACATCGCGATAGCCGGCCCCGTTTGCGCCTCAACCGAGATGATCCTCCCGACCACTGCCGACGGATCCACACAAATCTCAGGTATGCCATCCGATCAAGCCTGGCAAAAGCTCATCCACCACTCCTTCCCTTTTCTTCCGGGTTTCGAGAATTCCGATCAGGTCTTCATCGACGCGTGGAAGCAGAGCATTGACGCCTACGAGGTCATCTTCCACGGCGTCACGCTCGTGATCAGCGCCGACGACGGTGATGCCCTTCCAGAGCTGTCCGATTCAGTCACCGTAAATCCAGACAACTTTCTGTACGACGTTGACTGTTCCAAATCCGACTATCCCGTGTCATGCGAGGCCAAGACGGAGATTCTCTCCTACTTTGCCCGGGCGCGAGGGGATAACGAAAAATCCACGCAGGTCGGCGGAATGACCGCAGGAAGCAACGTCAAGACCGGCAACATCGGTATTCCTGGCGTGAAGGTGCTCACGTCGTACACGCCTCCACTGCGTCCCCCATTTCTAGGCGGAGCGGAATTCGACTTTCAGGTTTCGTTTGCCGACCAGCTCCAACAGCAGGGCTGCCCCGACTACTCGAAAAGCGATCCCAACCCGACCGATTGCGTGAACCTGACGCCCGAACAGGGCGCCTACAACACCTTCACCGTCTTCTTTGACGCCACACCTGACGCTTCCGACTTCGGCGGCTCTTCCAGCATCCCGCCCATCCAGAACGCGCCCATCCAATATGTTGAAGTGGATTACGTCGACGTTCAGTACGCGCAGGATCCATCGCACATCTGCCAGATTCTTCTTCCGGGCATGACCCCGGCTCCGCCATCCTTGCAGGACATTTACAACCAGGCCAGCTACGATCTCTTCACCATGGCTGGCAAGCCCGCCACTCTGCCGCCGTCCACCTGCCCACCATAACCGACTCTTCCTTTTTCTCGCACGGGGCTGGAGTAACGTACGTGGCGCCTGCCCCAGGTCAAGCCGATCGCGGAGCAGAGAGCACAAGCTCTCTCTCCTCGTTCCCTTGATCCCTTGTTCCCTGCCTACTTGATCCCCACCACCATCGAATCCGGCCCCACCAAATGCTCCACGCGCGCCTCCTTGAATCCCGCCTCGCGCATCCATCCCTGGCAATCAGCGCCGGTGTAGTCGAACCCGCCATAGGTTTCAATCATCATGTGCAGGCTCATCATCAGGCCAAAAGCGTTCTTCGACCGGTCGTCGTCAATGATCGCGTCGTACGCCAGCAGCGCGCCGCCTTTCGGAAGAGCGTCGTATGCCTTTCCGATCAGCATCCGCTTCTGCTCAAGATCCCAGTCGTGCAGAATGTGTCCCATCATGATCACATCCGCTTTCGGCAGAGCATCGGTAAAGAAGCTGCCCGCCTGGAACCGTAACCGCGCGGCCAATCCGTGAGCTTCGACGTACTCCTCGAATATCGGGCCAACTTCCGCCAAATCGAACCCGACGCCGTGAAGATGCTGGTTCTTCAAAAGCACCTGCGTCAGCAGATCGCCTTGCGCCGGCCCCGCATCAACAACGGTCTTGTACTGAGCCCAGGGAAACTTCGCCGCGATGGTCAGGTTCGCGCCATGGCTAACGCCAGTCATCGCCTTCAGAAACTCTTTCAGCCGCGCCGGATCGGCGTAGATGGTCTCGAACACAGGCGCCCCTCCGCCTTTCAATTCGCTCTGTGGCAACCCAGTGCGCAGTCCCTCCGTCAGATGGTCCCAGTGCCCGTAGGACCGGTGGTTACACATCTCCAGAATTCCGCCGATATACGAGGACTTGCGCTTGTCCAGGAACAGTTCCGTGTCCGGCGCGTTGGAGTACGTTCCGTCGCGCCGCTCCAGAAACCCCAGCGCCACCAGCGCGTCCAGAAAATCGCGTGCCGACCGCGGATGCAGCCCCAACCGCCCTGTCAACTCCTCCAAGCCTTCAGGACGCTTCGCCAACTCGGTAAACACGCCCATTTCCACTGCGCTCAACAGCGTCTTTGAGGCCCAGAATCCAAAGCCAATTTGCATGATGTGTTCCGGCGTCGGGTGCTCGCTCACGAATGACCTCCTCTTTCACTTGAAGTTGCATTTCAGATTTCGGAGAAACTGATGAATCCGGATTTGGGGAACTGCTCGGCTTCCGGATTCGGGGAATGCCAACAATATATCGAATGGCCCGATCAAGTGTCGTTAACAAATTTCACGTGGGCGCTTCTTCGAGACTTGGGCCGTCACTTCGTCGCGTACAACACTCTTTGAACGCTATGATGAAATCCGGCAGCCTTCAGCACCGGATCACACGATGAAAATCGCACGGCTTGAGCCTTTCATCCTGCACGCGCCCGTCACGCGCGGCGGAATCGCCGACAGCACCCACACGCTTACGCATTGGGGCGCGCCCGGCGTGGCCATTCACACGGACGCAGGCCTCACTGGCTATGGCTTCTCCGGCACGCACGCGCAACTTGCCACAGACCGGCTCATTACCGACTGCATCGTGAACAGCTACGGCCCGTTGCTCGTCGGCCAGGAAATAGGCGTTGACCCACACGAGATCGCCGCGCTCTGGCAGAAGCTGTACAAGTACCCTCCGGTCTACTGGGTGGGCCGCGCCGGCATCACGCATCTGGCGCTCGGCGCCATTGACATTGCGCTCTGGGACCTGAAGGCCAAACACGCCGGCGTGCCGCTGTGGAAGCTGCTGGGCGGCTCAGCAGCAAAAAAGGTGCAAGCCTATAACACCGACGGTGGCTGGCTGAATTGGCCACTGGAGACAGTCGTCTCCGATTGCAAACGACTGGTGGAAGAAGAAGGTTATCGGGCCGTCAAGCTCAAAGTCGGCAGCGCGAACCCGGACGACGATTTGCAGCGCGTAGAAACCGTACGCAAGGCGCTGGGCCCAGAGATTCAAATCATGACCGACGCCAACGGTCGCTGGACGCTGCCACAGGCAATCCAAACCGCGGGACGACTTGCTGATTTCGATGTGGTATGGATCGAGGAACCCATCTATTTCGACGACGTCCAGGGGCATCGTCGTCTGGCCGAGGCGATTCGCACGCCGATTGCGCTCGGCGAGCAAATCTACACTGCTGCGCATTTCCGCGAGTTCATCCACGCGGGCGCGGTGCACTACGTGCAGCCGGACGTGGTCCGTCTGGCCGGTATTACAGAGTTTCTCGAGGTCGCCGATATGGCGCACAGCGCCAGCCTGCCGGTGGCGCCGCACGTAGGCGACATGGCGCAGGTCCATCAGCACCTGTGCTTCGCGCATCCCGCCTGCAATCTGCTTGAATACATCCCCTGGCTGCGCGACTGGATGGAACACCCGGCCAGGATTCATAACGGTTACTACCTTGCGCCCGACGCACCGGGCGCGGGCACCACCCCTAATCAACGCGCCTTCCAGGAGATCGACAAAACTTAACCGTCGCGTTACGGGGCATTTGCGTCCGCTTTCTGCATCCTACGGGTGATGGCATGGCCATTTAGATTCGGCTATGATCCGAAACTAAGGTAACCTGCGTCAACGCTCCTGAGAGGCCAACGCATGCCGAATAAACCGCAGGCCGGCATCACGCGGATCATCGCAATCGTAGCTTTCCTTGCGCCCGTTCTGGCCTCTGTTTATCTCGCTTGGTGGGAAAGTTACGCGACGGAAAAGACACTGAATCTCAACAACGCGCAGGATGTCATGCGCCGCGTTGAAGAGACCTCAAGCCAGTTCGAGGATGATGCGCAGAGGCTGGCGCAGGCCAACCTGCCGCCCTGCTCGCCGCAGGACATCAAGCTCATGCGGCAGATCGATCTCGGATCCAGTTATATGAAGGCCGTCGGCCGCGTCACTCACGACACCCTGCTTTGCACCTCGCAGGGAGTCACAAGCCCCATTTCCCTGGGCACGCCGGATCTGGTCACCGGCCACGACGTCTCGGAATACTTCAACAGGAATCTGGCGGGCCAACCTTCGTATCCGCTCAACGTCTTCGCGGTCGGCGGATTCGCAACGATTGTTGACCCCAGGCTGGCCGTCGATATTTCCACCGAAGGCCCGGACGTCGAGCTCGCCGTATTCCTTCCTTCTGCCGAGCATCGCGATCGCATCGCCGCCCAGGGCCAGGACTTCCCTTCCGACTGGTTCGAGCCCATTGATCGAAGAACCCCGTCAACCATTCTCAACAATGGTTATCTGGTCTCGCGCGTCCGCTCCGTGCGCTGGGATCTCGCAGTTGTAGCCGCTACGCCAGACCGGTACATCTTTCAGCGCATTGCCCACTTCGCCGTATTCCTTCTTCCCATCGGCGTCATCTGCGGCGCCATCCTTTCCCTGTCGGTCGGCCTTCTTGCACGCATATACTCCTCGTTCCCCACTATGCTCCGCCGCGCCCTCAAAGACGGGAGTTTATACGTGCTGTATCAGCCGGTTGTGGAGTTGGATTCGCGGCGCGTCGTCGGCGCCGAAGCCCTGGTCCGCTGGAAAAGCCGCCACGCCGACATGCGGCCCGATTACTTCATCCCCCAGGCCGAACAATGCGGCATGATCCAACTCATTACCAAAGAGGTCCTGCGCATGGTCGCGCGCGATATACCGCATTTCCTGAAGTTGGATCCCAATTTTTGTGTAGCCATAAACTTTTCCGCGGCAGACCTCTGCGACAACCGCACGATCGGTGCCATGGATGATTTTCTGCGCGTCTCCGGAGCACGCCCGGGCAATATCGAGATCGAAGCCACGGAGCGCGCTTTCCTGCAAGGTCCCGAAACCGAGGAACTCATCGATGCTCTGCGCACCAAGGGCTTCACCGTGGCCATCGACGACTTTGGTACCGGCTACTCGAGCCTTTCGTGCCTGCAGTCTCTCTCGCTCGACACACTAAAAATCGATCGCACCTTCGTGGAAACCATCGATACCGACGGCGCCACCAGCCAGGTGGTTCTGCACATCATTGAAATGGCTCACTCCCTGCATCTGGAAATGGTTGCCGAGGGCGTTGAGACGGAACCGCAGGCGCAGTATCTTGTGGGGCGCGGGGTTCGTTATGCCCAGGGATGGCACTTCGGCAGGCCCACACAGATGAACCGCCTATGTGAGCAGATCCGCAGCAACGCGGTCTTCGATGTACTGACCCGCATCTGATTCATGCGGCCGATGGCCCGGCAGGATTCACGGCAAATGCTCTTTGTTTTCAAAATCTTGCCTGTTTCGCGCCCAGAATAGGCCTTCCTGCTGCCCGCTTTGCGCATCTGAGCCGGCACTGCGACCTTGGCTCCGCGCGACTCGGTTCCGGGTACACTAGAACCATGGCGGAGATTCAACGCAGAAAAACCCCCACCGTAAAAATTGGCCATGTGCGCGCTGGCTGGGAAGTCCCGGTTGTCGTGCAGTCGATGACCAACACCGACACTGCCGATGTCGAATCCACCATTGAACAGGTCGCGGCCCTGGCTCTTGCCGGCTCTGAGATCGTGCGCGTCACAGTCAACAACGAGGACGCGGCAGCTGCCGTGCCGCACATCGTGGAGGGCCTGGAGAAGCGCGGCCTGCGCGTGCCCATAGTCGGCGACTTTCACTACAACGGCCACATCCTGCTCAAGAAATATCCCGCCACGGCGCGCGCGCTCGCCAAGTACCGCATCAACCCCGGCAATGTTTCCATCGGACGCAAGGACGACGACAACTTCCGCATCATGGTGGAGTGCGCCGTCGAGAATCACAAGCCTGTACGCATCGGCGTCAACTGGGGCTCGCTCGATCAGTCGCTGCTGACGCGCATGATGGACGAGAACAGCAAAAAGGCCGAGCCATTGCCCGCGCGCGAGGTGATGATCGAGGCCATGATCGCCAGCGCACTCCAGTCCGCAGCCGCTGCCGAGCACTACGGCCTGGGCCACGACATGATCATTCTCTCGGCCAAGGTGAGCGGCGTGCGCGATCTGCTCGACGTCTACACCAGGCTGGCTGCGCGCTGCGATTACCCGCTTCACCTGGGCCTGACTGAAGCCGGCATGGGCTCGAAGGGGCTGATCGCCTCCACCGCGGGCCTCGCGCCGCTGCTCCTCAGCGGCATCGGCGACACCATTCGCGTCAGCCTGACGCCCAAGCCCAACGGCGACCGCACGGAAGAAGTGCTGGCCGCGCAACAGATTCTGCAATCGCTCTCCATTCGCAGCTTCATGCCCCAGGTCACGAGCTGCCCCGGGTGTGGCCGCACGACCAGCACCTATTTCCAGGAGCTGGCCGAGCAGATTCAGAGCTACTTGCGCACTTCCATGCCCGAATGGCGCAAGAAGTATCCCGGCGTCGAGGAGCTGAAGCTAGCCGTGATGGGTTGCGTCGTCAACGGCCCCGGCGAATCGAAGCACGCCAACCTCGGTATCAGCCTGCCCGGCACGTTCGAAGACCCGGTCGCCCCAGTCTACGTTGACGGCAAACTCTCGACCACGTTACGTGGCGACACCATCGTCGCCGAGTTCAAGCAGATCCTGGACAACTACGTGGAGAGCCACTACGGACAGGCCGCAAAGAGCGGCGAACTGGTCGGGACACGCTAAAAGCAAGACAGTGGCAAGGCTCTATCGACAAATACGCAATTTGTAAATTCACGATCAACAAAGGAACTGTCATCCTGAGCGAAGCAGGTGCGGCTTTTTGCACCTGCGGAGTCGAAGGATCTGCGGTTGCTCTTCGTCAGCGCACTCGTATACGGTCCCCAATTTCAGTGGGTTGAGAAATTGTGCCGGTCGGCGAGTCTGTCCGATGGAGCAGCACTTCCCTTTGCTTCGAAAACGCGCTACGCTGTTCGCAATTCTCAGCGGAGCTCTTCGATGCGGTGCAACCCCCTTCACGTGCTGGCGGCCATTGCCGTTTGCGCGCCGGCGCTCGCCTTTGCCGGCAATACCAAGCCGTGCGTCCCTGCCGATCAGGCCGCGCAAATGCTCAATAAAGACATTTGCGTTTCAGCGCATATCTATGATGTGGTGCAACTTCCCGATGGCACGCGCTTCCTAGACGTGTGCTCCCCCGCGACCAGCGACGAGCAATGCCGCTTCACCGTCGTCAGCTACCAGGAGGACTCCAACGAGGTAGGCGAACTGAAGAAGTACCGCGACATGGACGTGCAGATTCGCGGCATCGTGCAGCCCATGCACGGCCGAGCAGGCATGGTTCTGAGCCATTCCAGGCAGTTCTACGGCGGTCCGCCCAAGTTCAAGCCAAACCCACTGCTGGCGCGCGGCTTCAACGCGGAGCAAGGGCGGCCGCCGGTAAACGACCCCAATCTGCGCCTGCAGGGCGGCCATCGCGCGTTCATGAATACCCGGGAGCAGGAGACGCTGCCGGGGAAATAGCGGGGCTAGCGGTTGGATTTGTCGCGGCCGATCCAATCGAGCCTGCTGCCGGAGGGGGGCTTTAGGTAGAACCTCCGCGCCGACCGCCTCTTGCGAGGCGGTCGCGCGTACGAGCGCGAGGCGCGCTTCAGGTCTGATTACCAGCTTGGGAGCAGGCGACGGCGATACAAAACGAAGAGCAATCCACTCAGTCCGAGAGCCAGAAGAGTCAGCGGGTTGGGCTCGGGTGCAACGACGTCTCCCGTGATGTCGTACGCGACCGAGTTGATATCGATGTAGCTCGCTGCTCCCACATGCCCGCCCGGGTAGTTCACCGTGTCTCCCAGGGCCAGTTCCCCGAATACACCAAATCCGTTGTCGAAGAACACCACACAATTCGGCGAAGAGCACGTGCCACCAAGAATGTTCGTAATTGCGGGGAAAGCAACGGTGGGGGAATAGAGATCAATTGCATCGCCTTGACCGGTTGCGGTGTTGATCGTAACCGTGCCAAGGATCGTATCCCCGGCATACGGTCCGCTCGGAGTATTCGTGATCACCGCGTTTACGTCAAAAACCGTATCTGCTCTCGCTGGCAAAGAAGCAACGACGACCCATGTGAAGAACAGCGAGGCCAAAACAGAAAGCTTTGCAGCCCGGCGTTTTTGCGAAACCTGATTGATCAGCTTCATGGTGGTCTTTCGATCCTTTCAATAGGTAAGTTCCGTTGCAATCTTCCCTCCAAACCAAATCATCATGATTCAAATGACTTACCTCTTGCGGAACTATCAAATGTGCAGGAATTTGCAGTAGATGTGGGAAGGAGATTCGCCTACTCGTTTCTCCCTCAGTTCCCCAGTTGGCAACCCCGTTCCCCGGTACATCGGCGCGGCACATGCGGGCTCGACAACAGCGTTATGGCTTTTTCACAAGCTGTGGAGACCGGCGATACGCCTCACGGCAGTTGCGCCTCGTAGTACGGCGGGGCGAAGCGCGCGCCGTACCAGAGGATCCCGCAGGCAATGAACAGCGAGACCAGAGTCGCGCCAAGACCGATGCTCAACGTCGAGCGATCGCTGATGGCACCGATGATCTGCGGTGAGAAGGTGTCGCCGAAGAAGTGAATGCAGAAAAGATTGATGGAGATGGCGGTGGCGCGCACGGCTCCAGGGACTGAGTTCACTATGGCGGCGTTGATGGGGCCGTTATTGAGGAAGATGAAGAATTCGGCCAGAACGAGTGCGGGAATGGTGGTGGAGCGCGGCCCGAAGAAGACCAGGAAGCCGAAGGGGATGGTGAGCACGACGCTCCAGAAGGAGATGAGGTAGAGGGCGCGATGGTCGGTGCGCTGCCAGCGATGCGCGATCCAACCGCCGACAATGGTGCCACCAATACCGTCAATGACAGTGATGGCGCCGACCACAAGGCTGGCATTGGCCACCGAAAGGCCGTTGGCTCGGTGCAGGAACGTAGGAACCCAAGCCGAGATTCCGCCCAGCGCAAAAGTGATAGTAGCCAGACCGAAGGTGGAGGTAAGGAACGCCGGATTTCTGAAGATGCGCAGGCGGGGCCGCGCGAAACGGACGCTACCGAATGTGACGGTGATCAGCGCCAAACCGATCGCCGTAAGCAACGCGCCCATGGTGAAGAGGCGCAGCCGCCGCTTGACGATCCGTTCGAGCGCATCCCAGGAGTCGGCGCGCTTTGGTACTGGCCGGAGACGATCTTTTCCGCCACGCTCCGGCTCGCGTCCCCACACGCCGTAGAGCGCAGCGATGATGAGGCCGGGAACCGCGCAGACGAGATACGGTGCGCGCCAACTCCACAGACTTCCCAGTTCCCCGCCCGCCAGATAGCCGAGCGCCGCACCCACGGGAATGGCGAGATAAAAGATGGACAGGATGCGGTTGCGGTCGCGATCGGGGTAGAAGTCGGCGAGAATGGCCGGGGCGTAGATACCGAAGGTGGCCTCGCCAATGCCGACCAGTGCGCGGCTGACGTAGAAGGTAGCGTAGGTGTGGACAAAGGCGGTGCCGAACGTGGCCAGGCTCCAGAGAATTGCGCCAGTGATGATGAGCGGCTTGCGCCGAAACCAGTCTCCCAGCCATCCGCTGAGCGGCGCAAAGATCATGTAGGTGAGAAAGAACGCCGTGGTGAGCGCGCCCATCTGCTGGTCGGTGGCGCGGAACTCATTTTGGATAAGAGGCTGCGCGCCGTTCAGGATGTAGCGATCGAGGTAATTGAGCAGGTTGAGCGCGAGGAGCAGCAGAACCGTACCCAGTGCGGGGCTGATGCGGGGACGCAGCTTTCGGAGAAAAGTTGGCAAGCGGCTACGGTCCAGTGAAAAGCGTCGCGAAGTCCAAGGAATATCACAGCCGGGCTCTAAGCGCCCACCGCTTCGTGAAACTATATCCGTTCACGGGCGCGGCCAACGCGCTTCGACGGTGGTGCCGATGCCTCCGCGGGGGCGGAATTCGCCTTTCACCACGGCCCATACCGGGTCGCAAGCCTTCACGATGTCTTCAAGAACCTGGTTAACGATGTTTTCCTGAAAGATGCCCAGATTGCGGTAGCTGAACAGATACTCCTTGAGCGACTTCAGCTCGAGACAGCGATCTTTGGGCATGTAGCGGATGGTGAGCACGCCAAAGTCCGGCAACCCGGTCTTGGGGCAGACTGACGTGAGCTCGGGATCGTCGATTTGAATCTCGTAGCCGGGAAACTGGTTTTGCCAGGTCTCGATGGGGGGAAAGTTGAAGTCGAGGCCGGCTTTTGCATGCTCGTCGGTGTAGCGGGGAGCGGTGGTCATGGGATTATTTTAAGGGAATTACATACTTGATTCCCTTCGCCTTTGCTTTCATTGGTTTGCCTCTTCGGGTCAATCTTGCGTTTCCGGGGCGGCTTTTGCTTGGTTTCAGGCCGGTAGTTGAGGACGACATCAGTGATTTTGTTGAGTATTCTAGGTGGCTTCATTGAATCAACCTCGCATAAGTCAGGCGCTTGCCATCAACGGCAGCGATGAACGAATCCAGCCGGTCGAGGGTGTGCCTTTTCACGTCGCCATCGTTCAGCCGGAAGGTAAATTCGTCAACGTATCGGTGAAGGTGCTTGGGGCTGGCATGATGGTAGACGCCGTACATTCCGCGCTTCATCACCGCCCAAACGCTTTCGATAGAGTTCGTGTTCACATCGCCCCGGCTGTACTCACCCGCCGAATGTGCCACAGTGTCATGGTCGAAAAAGAGACCGCCGATACCCGAATAGCCGGATGCCTCATCAGTCATGAGTTGGGAGCCGATCTCAACGTGCTCGACAATCGCGCCTTGAAGAGCTTCCTTGTCTGTGTTGGCGACTGGGTGGGCGATTACCCTGCCGCCGCGCTCACGGAGTCCCACAACGGCAACCTTGCCCACAGAACCACGGCCAGCATTCAGTTTCTTCGATTCATGTTTGTTGGCCTCCTTGCCGCCAAAGAACGCTTCGTCTACTTCCACAACGCCTTGGAGCTTCGCCAGTTCACCGCCGCAAGCCTCACGGAGACGACCGAGCATAAACCATGCCGACTTTTGAGTTATGCCAATCTCTTTGGCGAGTTGCATGGAAGAGATTCCCTTGCGGGAAGTGACCAGCAAATACATGGCATAGAGCCACTTATGCAGAGGAACGTGCGACCGTTCAAAAATGGTTCCCGTGCGGACAGTGAAATCAAGTTGACATTGATTGCAGCGATAGAAGCCTTGCTTGCGAGGCGTAAGGCGCTCACCAGAAGCGCAAGTTGGGCAGACTGGACCCTTTCGCCAGAGACGACCTTCAAGGTAAAGACGGGCCGTCTCTTCATCGGGGAACATCTCGAACAGTTGAAAGGTGCTGATAGTCGAGCGGCTCATGGTCAACCATTCCTTTTCACTGCTGCTAATTGCCTGTGCAGCATTGTGGTTACTTTTTCAAGGCGCATCCACAATAGATCGTCGGCTTTTGCTAGGCGAATCAGGGAAAGCAACTCATCCGGGGAGATTGAAGCCAGTTCCGTGATGTGCTCATTGAACGCCTGTCTTTCAGCTTCAAATACCCGCGCTGTGAGAGTCATGCCGCCACACTCCCGGCGGCGGCTCTACCGACCATCTTTGATGCGACAGCCCAAGCATACCCGGAAGACTCAAAGGCTCTCGCAGTTCCTATGTAGCGGCTGTATTGGCCGGGTTGACCTGCCAGAAAATACATCCCGTTTTCGAGCCGAACAGGGCGGCGCTCTGTTCCGATTTCAGCCTGTGCGGATTTCACGGCATCCCGTTTGGTATCGAACTCTATCGGGCTGTGTCCATCCATTACGTATGTGAACCATGTGATTTTCATCTCAATTCCTCCGATGTTTTTAATATACTTGATTCCCTCACATAAGTCAAGAACTATTTTCAACTTTCTTTTCATCGAAGGGAATCAAGTATGTAATTCCCTATTTTAACGGGGTTCGCGGGGCTGGCGGAATGAGCGGAGCCAGCGAGGGCCGCGCGATTTGTCTGAATCGTAACCTCAACTAATCGAGTCTTATATACTGACTCTGGTTAAAAGCATGGCTGAAGCAAGAACGCAAACGAGCCGCAAATGGCTTTGGATCGGTGCGGCGGTCGTCCTGATTGTCGTGTTTCTCGCGGTGCGGTACTTCCTGCGCGACCGTTTGCCGGTGCGCGTGGCGCGGGTGGAACACCAGATGTTGCAGAATACCGTGAGCGACAACGGACGCGTCGAGCCGGTTGCGCCTTATCAGTTTTACAGTCCGCTTGCCACCACGGTGAAGGCCGTTTATGCGCAGGAGGGCGATCTGGTACATAGCGGCAAGCTGATTCTGACATTGGATGACGTAGCGGCACGCGCCCAGGTGGCGAGCGCCGAGAGCGCGGTGAGGACAGCGCAGGCTGCACTGGACGCCAACCTGCACAACGGCACCCAAGCCGAACAGCAGGCATCAGCCGCGGAAGTGGAGCAGGATCGGCTGGCGCGCGATCAGGCGCAACACGACCTGGATGCGCTGACCAAGCTGGCCGCGACGGGAGCCGCGGCGCCCGGCGAAGTAGCGGCCGCGCGAGAGCGATTGGAAACCGCGCAGGCCAGCCTGCATGCCGCGCAACAGAGCGCGCAACATCGCTACTCGCCCCAGGAGATTGCTCGCGCGCAGGCAGCACTCAACGACGCTGAGGCAGCACTTGCGGCGGCGCGGCACGTGGAGGCGCAGATGGCAATTTACGCGCCGGTGACGGGCACTATTTACACCATGGACGCCGCGCCCTCAGAGTACGTCGAAGCCGGCAAACTGCTGGTGGAGATGGCCGACCTGCACAAGGAGCGCGTGCGCGCCTACTTCGATGAACCCGACCTGGGCCGGTTGGCGACGGGACAGCAGGTGTCGATCCGCTGGGATGCGAAGCCGGGCCGTGAATGGCATGGTCACATCTCGCGGCTTCCCGTGACCGTGGTGCAGTACAACACCCGTAACGTGGGCGAAGTGCTGGTGGATCTAGACGGTCCGGAAGACGACTTGCTGCCCGACACTAACGTGACCGTGACAGTGACCATCTCGAGCGAACCGAACGCGTTAAGCATGCCGCGCGAGGCGCTGCACGAACAGAACGGAAAATACTTTGTCTACAAGGTTGTGGACAATGCATTGCAGCGCGTCGCGGTCACTATCGGATCTCCGAACACGACCCAGGTGCCGATTCTTTCGGGCCTTCAGGAGGGCGACATCGTCGCCACCGGAACCACCAACGGGCAGCCCTTGCAGGAGGGCGCACCGATCAAGGAAGTCCGGTGAGGCAGATTGCCAGAGCGGTTGCTCTGCTCTTCGCGTGCCCGGCGATTGCCGCGGGCGTTATCGCCTGCGCGCAGATTCCCGCAGCCACGCTGACACAGGCGAACACTTATTTGCAAAATGGGCAGGCCGATCAAGCACTAGCCCTGCTTACGGCGTTGCCCGCAACCGGTGCCGGAGCGGACGAGGCCCATAATCTACTGTGCCGCGTGCGGTTCGAATTGCAACAGTGGAGCCAGGCAGTGGCCGCGTGCCAGCAATCGGTCAATCTGAACAACAAGAACTCCGACTATTTCATGTGGCTGGGGCGGGCGTTGGGGCAGCAAGCCAGTCACGCATCATTTCTCTCTGCCTACGGCGATGCCAAAAAATCTCTCGCGGCGATGCAGACCGCGGTGCAATTGAATCCGCAGAACGGGCCGGCGCTCTCTGACTTGGGCGATTACTATGCGCAGGCGCCGGGCATTGCGGGCGGCGGGACGAGCAAGGCGCAACAGATTGCCTCGCAGCTCGACAAGGTGGACGCAGGCAGAGCAGCGCAATTGCGAGGCGACATCGCGATGGCGGCGAAGGATTACACGACCGCAGAAAACCAATACAAACTGGCGGCGACGACGAGTTCTCATCCGGCTGATAAGTGGACGGTTTTGGCGAATTTCTATCGTGGCCGCCAGCGCTGGTCCGATCTGGATACGGCGATCAACAACTGCGTGAGCGCCGCGGCGCGCGACAAGCACTCGGGCATCGGACTGTACGATGGGGCCGGCGTGCTGATCGCGGCCAACCGCAATCCGCAACTGGCCGCAACGATGCTGGAGGATTATCTTGCGGGCTCGTCAAAAAGCGAAGAGGCGCCCGCATTCATCGCCCATATACGGCTGGCGCGGCTGAAACAGCAACTCGGCGATGCGGCAGGTGCGCAGCGCGAGTTTGCCGCGGCAGCCGCCATGGCGCGCGAATATAATCCGGCACAGGATTTAAAACATTGATGCCCGCATCGAAAATGAGACCCGCACACAAATCGCTCGCGACTTGGCTGAGGGCAATAGCCGGCGCGATTCTTGCGACCGCCGCAGCCGCGGCACCGGCGCAGGTGTCGCTGACGACCGTTGTGGAACTGGCGCAAAAGAACAGCGTAACGGTGCGGCTGGCTGAAGCCGACGTGAGAAAGGCAACTGCACAACTTGCGCAAAGCCGTGACGCCTTCATACCGTCCGTCTCTTTCGGTTCCGGCCTTCCGGCATTTCCTGAAGTTGGTTTCACCGGTTCCCTGCCCTCCATCTGGGACAGCACCATCCATTCGCTGGTCTTCAGCATGCCGCAGATTCAGTACATCCATGCGGCGCGCTCCGGTGTGCTGGCTGCGCAACTTTCCTTGAAGGATGCGCAGGAACAGGCGGCCCTGGATGCTTCGTCGGCTTACATCGAACTGGACGCGGTGAGTCACGAGCTCGAAGCCGCGCGCGAACAGGAGCTGGATGCGGCGCGGCTTGTGGAGATCGAGCAGCAACGCGCGGAGGCTGGCGTCGATCCTCTAAGCACTCTCTTGCAGGCGCAACTGACGGCCGCACAACTCAAACTTAACCGGCTGCACCTGGAAACCCGCGTCGCGACTCTCTCGAAGCAACTGGCTACGCTCACCGGACTACCCGTGGGCTCGATTACTCCCGATCGCGCGAGCATTCCCGAGATTCCGGCGGTCACCGGCGACCTGAAGCCGGCGCCGACGCCTGGTCTCGAATCCGCGCAGGCACTAGCGCTCTCAAGAGAACATCAGGCACGGGGCGATAAGGAACACCTGTGGCTGCTTCCGGAAATCGGCTTCGGCGCTCAATACAACCGCAATACGACTCTGCTGAATAACATTAGGAATTATTTTGCGCAGCCCCTTCCGGCCGACAACTTCAGCACCGGCTTTTCGATTACCGCAACGTTGCTCGACGCGGGCCTTCACGCCAAATTGCGCGAATCCAATGCCGAGGCGCTGCGCGCGCGGGTTGAGGCCGAGCAGGCACAGCAGCAGAACGACGTCCAGATTGTGCAGTTGAACGCTAGCCTGCGCGAACTGGATGCGCAAGCCGAGATTGCCAGCCTGAAGCAGCAAATCGCCGACGAGGAACTGAAGAGCGTGGAAGCGCAAATGGAACTGGGCAACGGCGCAGGCAACGGTCCCGGCGCGCAGCCGCAACTTTCGCCCACGGCCGAACAACAGGCGCGCATCAACGAGCGGCAGAAATTCGTGGACGCGCTCGACGCCGGACTCGACCTGAGCAAGGCGCGCCTGAACCTGCTGCGAGCCCTCGGCCACATGCAGGACTGGCTGGACGAGCTGCATCCCAAACCGTGACAGGTGTCAGGTTTCATGGGTCAGGGTGCCACAAGTGCAAGCTTGACGAAAGGCCTATTGATTCTGCGGGGGTTACGGATCGCAATAGCCTACATCTTCGCTGCGAAGATTGCCGGCCCGCAGGCCGCAAATACGTCAAAAAAATGATAGTGAATGGTAGAATTGAGTTGATGCCCATGCCATTGAAAACAATCTTCCTCAACCCTCCCTCCTTCAAGAACTTCGACGGCGGCGCCAGCTCTCGTTGGCCGGCGACTCGCGAGATCGAGTCCTACTGGTACCCTGTCTGGCTTACCTATCCAGCCGGCCTGCTTGAGGGTTCGCGGGTGCTCGACGCACCGCCCCACCACGTCTCCGCAGAGGAGACCATTGAGATCTGCAAGGGCTACGAGTTTCTTGTGCTCTTCACTTCTACGGTGGGCTGGGAGGGCGACCAGCGGCTTGCGGAAACGATCAAGGCGGCGAATCCTTCGATCCGCATCGCGTTCGTGGGACCGCCGGTGACCACCGACCCCGACCGCGCACTGAACGAATGTTCCGCGCTGGACTTCATCTGCCGGCGCGAATTCGATTATTCCGTCGTCGAGTACGCAAACGGCAAACCGCTTAATGAGATTCTCGGCATCAGCTACAAGAAGGACGGCAAGGTGGTTCACAACCCGGACCGCCCGCAAATTGAAGACCTGGATGCCATGCCGTGGGCGACCAAAACCTATAAACGCGACATGGATGTGACACGCTACAACGTGCCGTTCCTGCTGCATCCCTACATCGCGCTCTATTCCACGCGCGGCTGCCCGGCGCAGTGCACCTTTTGCCTGTGGCCGCAAACGCTCTCGGGCCACGCATGGCGCAAACGGTCCAGCGATGACGTAGCGGCAGAGATGAAGTGGGCCAAGGAGAACTTCCCCGAAGTGAAGGAATTCTTCTTCGACGACGATACGTTCAATATCCAAAAGGCGCGGACGATCGAGCTTTGTGAGAAGCTCAAGCCGCTGGGCATCACCTGGAGTTGCACGTCGCGCGTGACCACGGATTACGAGACGCTGAAGGCCATGCGCGAGGCCGGTTGCCGGCTGCTGATCGTGGGCTTCGAGTCGGGCGATCCGCAGATTCTCAAGAACGTCAAGAAGGGCGCGACCGTAGAGCGGGCGAGGGACTTCGCACGTGACTGCCATGCTCTTGGTTTGACGATTCACGCCGACTTCATTCTCGGGCTGCCCGGCGAGACCAAACAGTCGATCCGCAACACCATCAACTTCGCCAAGACTCTCGATTGCGAGACCATCCAAGTGTCGGTCGCGCATGCGTACCCCGGAACCGAGTTCTACGAGTACGCCGCGAAGAATGGCTTCATCACCAACGAGAAGATGCAGGACGGCGGCGGCCACCAGATGGCGCACATCGAGTATCCCGGCCTGCCCACCGACTATGTGATGGAGATGGTGCACCGCTTCTACGACGAGTACTACTTCCGTCCCAAGGCGGCGTTCCGCGTGGTTTGGAAGGCGATCGTCAATCGCGACCTGCCGCGGCTCTACGTTGAGGCCAAGTCTTTCCTGAAGCTGCGCGCGCAACGCAATCGGCAGGTAAAGGAATCGCGCAAGCAGCAGGCGCAGCCTCCCGCAGCCGCCGGCGCGGGCGCGTAAACCGGCAAGGAATCCCTCAATAGAGGGCGGCGCACGTGCGCACGCCCTCATTTCTTTCACCATGCAACGGATGAACTGAACGACCATGGTGCATCACTCACTATCGCCGCGCCAGTACATGATTCTGGGCCTGGTCGCCATCTCCGCACCACTGGGAGACAGTTGCCTTTCACGCGGCATGGCCGCGATGCCCCCGATTACGCTGGCGCGCCCGGGATCGCTGATCGCCGCGGTGTTCACGCCCTGGATTGCCCTGGGGATTCTGCTGCTGATCGGCTTCTTCGCCAGCTATCTGACCGCACTTTCGTGGGCCGATCTCACCTTCGTTCTCCCGGCCACGGCCTTCGGCTACGTATTTATTGCGCTGCTGGCGCGCTTCTGGCTGCACGAAGCGATCTCTCTGGAGCGCTGGGCGGGCATTCTGCTCGTCACCCTCGGTGTGGGATTCGTCGCGCAAGGGCCTTCCCTCACCCAGCACCCTGCCCCCGAGGCGGGAGAATCCGCCGACCGCCAGCCTGCAGAACCAAAGGTAGAGGCGCGATGACCATTTCCTTACCCTCTGTACCTATTCCGGCAGCCATCAATCCATGGGTTGCAGCGGCGATGATCGCCGCGGTCGTACTGGCTTCAACGACCGGCGAGGTGCTGACAGCGGCGGCGATGAAATCGATCGGCGATCTGGACGTGATTCGCGCGCACTCGGGCCTGAAAGGCGCAATTCGCGCCGTGCTCTCAAGTCCTCTGTTCTTCGCGGGAGTTTTTTTTCTGGCTTTGGCGTTCTTTTCGCTGCTCTTTGCGTTGAATCATCTGAACCTGAGCCTCGTGGGCCCTGCTTCGGCCTCGCTCACCCTCGTCACTAACGCCGTCGCCGGCAAAATCTTCCTCAAGGAAAATGTGGATCGTCGCAGATGGGCGGCCGCAGTGCTGGTCTGCATTGGCGTTTACTTGCTCGCACACTGAGAACGGCTGTCAGCTTTCAACTCATCCGAGAAATCGCATCAATCCCCGCGGCTTCAGGTCTGGATCTAGGATCTTCCGGCAGTCGCCGAGCGCTGTGAACACCGATTCCGCTGCAAGATGCCCGCTGCGCGCCGCGCTTTCCATGGTAGAGGGCCAGCCAGTCGCGATCCAGTCGCCGGCCAGCACACAATTTGGCCACGGCGAAGACCCTGCGTTCGGCCGGAACTTGTCAATGCCGGGCGGTACGCCGAACGTGGCGCGAACTTCCTTGACCAGTACGGCCTTTTCGAGCCTGGCTTCGGCAGCTGCAGGAAAGAAGTCCTTAAGCTCGCGCACTGCCAGATCGATTGCTTCTTCGCGGCTGAGCGCAGCAAACTTGTGCGACGCGCTCACGACCAACTCCAGGTAACTTCCCTTCCCGATGCGGCCCGGCTGCAAGCGGCTCTTGTTATACATCCAGTGAATCTCGCGGTCGAGCAAAACGGCGTGTTCGAGCTCCGTAATCTCGCGGTCGAACCAGAGATGCACGCTGCAGATGGGTCCGTGCTCCTGATGCTCGATCTGTTTGGCGAGCGTTTCGGCTCCCGCGGCAGGAGGCATGTGCGGCAGCAGCTTCGCAGTGGCTTCAAAAGGGAGCGCAAGCACCAGGTAGTTGGCAAACAAAGTTCCGTCGCGAGTGTTCATCGACCACCCGGAGGTCTCTTCGTCCCACTTCGCGCTATCTACGCGGGAATCAAATACCACTTCTCCGCCGCGTTCACGCAGGAATTGCTCTGCACCGGCGTAGAGTTCGCTCAACGGAACGGCGCTCATGCCCATCGCGCCCGCCTCTGCCGAGTTCAGAAACAATTCGCGAATCACCTTGGCCGCGTAGGGCAGCGCAATTTCGTCCAGGTTGGCGTTGAGGGCGCTCGCAATCACCAGCCGCCAGAAGCGCGCGATGGCGCCCTCGGTCTGCCCGTTCTCGCGCAGCCATGTGCCCAGCGACTGCGTCGAGCAGGCTTTTGGATTGAGTCTGAGGATGGCGGAGAACGCGCGCATCAAAGCTTTCTTGTCTTGGCGCGCAAGTGCCTTGGCCGTGAGCAGGCTGGGGAGACCATGAAGCGGAGCCGGCAACCAGCTGGGCCCGAGCACGGAGCGCTGCCCGCCCGGCTCGATCATGGTCATGGTGCGCGTCCAATGAATCTTTTTCTCGACCCCGATACGCGTATAGAACCCGATGAGATTGGTGCAGCAGCCGAAGAGCACGTGCTGGCAGTTGTCGATGACCTCATCTACGCCGGGATGGTGATAGGAGCTGGCCCGGCCGCCGAGATATCCCCTCCTCTCAACGAGGGTCACCTTGAGTCCGCCGTCTGCAAGACCACAGGCCGCGCTCATGCCGGCCACGCCTCCGCCGACTACGATGACCGATTTTCCCGAGCCCGGCGGCAAATCGTTCCCTTTCTTGTTTATTGCTGGCGCGTGCCTCTCCTATCATCGCCGATGGCGGCGAGTTGCCGCTCCTTGAGCAGCTCGGCAAGAGAACAAAACACTAGATTGTCAGCTTGGGAATTGCGAGCGAATAGCGACGGATGTTGCATGCAATGCATGGCAGTGAGGGACTCACATCTTCACCTAAGTATATCAATCGCATATAGATAATTTCCCAGTAGAGGAAAATACCCCACAATATACCCCCGGTAGAAAAGAGGTTGGCGTCATTGGTCCCGGATTTTCTCCACCATAGCACCGATGGATTCCCGGGGCATTCCCTAGCGCCGGTGCAACGCGAGGCTGGGAGCGGCGCTTGGGGAGATTGCTTGCTAGAGAGGTTGCTCCGGCCTTAGGCGGCTGCCAGTGTGGCTCCTCCTATCATATTTGGCTCTCGGGTAAGACTCGAATCATCAAGCAAACGCAGTTTCAACAACGTGCAGGTCAGCGGATGACACCTTAGACCATGCTAAGCAGCCTAAATCATACAAACGGAGCGCAATCGGAGCGCGTCTTCGCGGTTCCTGTTCTGTAGGTTTCCCGTCTGATTCAGCAAAATTGGTAGCCGATTCGGCACTCTGACTCAGACCAACTCGCATCTGCGATCCGCCGTTTCTCCTTCAAGATGGCCTCCTTTCTTCCGAATGTACCAAGAACCGTCAAGAAAGGAAGGTGAAGCGAATGGACCCAAGTTGCCTAACGTCACAAATGAGAGAACTCTGCTGTCTTCGATAGCCGCTATGTTGAACCCTGTTGAGGCTTACCTATACTCCGCCGTTGACATTTTCAGATCATTTCCAGGACAAGAAGATTCCAGTCTATGAATCCTTTGTGGCTCAGTGGGGCTCCGGTATCGGGATGGTAGTACTCATTCAATGAACCGTTTGCCTCAAGGTCCCTCGAAAGGAGCAGGATAGTCTTGTCGCCCAGCGCATCTGCTTCTTTCTTGTATCCATAGCGCTGCAAAGCCTTCCATACGAAGTAGTTCACAATGATCCAGACCGGCCCAAGCCAGTTGCTCGGATTGGAGCTGAACTCCAGAGAGTACATGGTCTCGCGAGCCGAAAGCGATCTGACGCCCCATTGCGCGCAGAGGCGATCGTCCGCGAGGTAGTTTGTGCTAATGAGTTTCTGTGCTTCCTGTGGAGGTGTTATGCCGCACCAGAGCGGAAGGAAACCGGTGAACATCTGGATCCTCATCGGGAGGCATCTCCACGACATATCCATTCCTCGCGGCACGGTTGGGATGAGTTCAGCTCGCTGATCGACACATTGCACGTTGACGGTATAGTAGTAGCTGTCTCTCGGATCCCAGCAATACCTCCGGATTCGTTGCGCCAACTCTTCCGCCTGGCTTGAGAGCCGATCATGATCTGCCGCTCGTCCCAGCCGGCGTGCCAGTTCCGCCGACGCCAAGAGATCCTGATAGAACAAGCAATTCAAGAGAAGGTTCGCCGAGGAAAAAAAGGGACGGCCGAATGTGGTTGGGTCATTATCGTCACCGATTGCGACATCGTCGCCCCAGACCAGCAGGCCAATTGGAGAGGAGTTGTGCTTTGTCCAAGCGTCGTAGAAACGCAGAATCGAATCGAAATGCGGCTCCAACCAACTCGCATCCCCGCGCTGATCGCAGGCGAGCAGCCCGAGTTGGCCGAACACCGGCTTGGCTTGATTCTTTGAGATAGCGTTTTTCCCCAGAACCTGAAAAGTATCCGGATCGTCTGCGGTCATCATGATTGGAATTTGCCCACCCGGTGAGGCGTGCTCGAGAAAGTTCAAGAGGCTTCCGGAGACGTGCTCGCAGAGTTTTTGCTTGAGCGACTCGTCGTGTTGCAGCACAGCAAGCCGAAAAAGTCCCTGGCTGGTCCAAAGCGTGTCCCAATCCCAAAGTTGAGTCGAATAGGCTTTGCCGCGCACACTCTGCGCAATGCTGGGATGCTTGAGGATTCCGTCGGGAGCCCACAGGAGACGCGGCGCATTCGCCGCGAAGTAGCGGAGCAGCGCGTCTGCATGTTGACGGCGCTCTTCTCCGGAGAGGAGCGCCGGGTTGCTGGCGGCGGAGCTTTGGCGCTGTTCGCTGCGAGCTGACACTACGGAGGCAGCACCTGCAGCGGCCAATCCAGCTAGAACGTCACGTCTCGAGATAGGGGTCATTCTGTTTTTTCTGCCTCTTGATCTTTCATTCGGTTTAGGCTGTCGCGCGTATTCAGGTAGCCTCACACTTCGTCACACTTGAACTGAATTACATTTGCGACCTCTGGATAGCGATCCGGCGAATTGACGGATCAGACCGCAGCTTTGCTGGCCAACGGATTTTCTTCAAGTCGACCAATCTGCGTCCTGCGCGGCGCGAATGTGAGACGACGCTGCAGTGAAAGCGGGACTAGATTCCATTTCGGCAGCGAACAGGAGGAGTGAACTTGCCAGGTGACGCGCGTGTCTCGCTGAGAGTGATATGAGTCCGCAGCGCTTCTTTGCCTGTGCGAAGACCGGCGGTTCAATGATGATTTCGTTCGTGCGCAGATCTCTCCAAACTTTCAGATTGCCTCCGACCGTTTCAATCTGCGGCGTTTCCTCGCGATGTTTCCGAATTCTTCGACGTTTTGCATCCGTTAAGCCTGCATCCTGCATATTCAGTCCCCCGTCTGCCTGTTACCCCGCGAATTAATTCCCGTTGGAATTCAGTCTAAGATTCCCATTCGGAAACGCAGGACCCCCGCCTATCTCTCCTCGACCGCGAGCCGCAGCAACTGCGTCGCTGCGTGCAGCGGATATTCGTGCGTTCCCCACACCAGCCTCCCGCTCAATCCCGCCGGCAGCGTCACCGTTGCCTTCCAGCTCGCGCCTTCCAGTTGATACACCGTGTGGATCTCCCCACCGACATGCGGCATCGACGCATCCAGATAATGCAGCCCGTGCAGATGCGGCGCAATCCGCACTTTTCTAAATCCCGGCTCGTCTGGCCGGATGCCCGCCACCAGCGTGAGCAGGTCGTAATTCGGAGTGGCACTCCATGCATGGCAGTCCGATCGCGTCGGCTCAGGTTGCTCCGCCCAGGTGCTCAACCCGAGACGCAGCATCTCGTACCATGGTTGCAACTGTTCCAAATACAAATCCGCCATCCCCGCGTGCTCCAGCGCGCGGCTCAGATAAAACCGGAAATAATACGTCGGCGTGGACATCGCCGGAACCGCCCTGCCCGCCAGCGTCACCTGGGCGTCCGGCTTCGATGCCAGCAGCCGGCGCAAGATCGCTGCCTGCTCCGCGCGCGGCGCGACATTCAGCCAAACCGCGAGTACGTTGGCCTCGATACTCCAGGATTTCTTGGCCGGCGTGTCCGCATACAGGCCATACCGCGCGTCCCAGCTTAGCGCGTTCAAGGCTGCCGCGGCCCTCCGAATCCGCGCCGCGTATTGGTGCGCGCGCTCCGGGCTTCCGTATGCCAATTCCATTTCTTCGGCGTCGCGCAGCCCCTCGATGAACTGCAGCGTCAGGAAGGCCGATCCGCCATCGGCATCCTGCGGCGGTACCCCGCGCGGATAATCGGCCGTCCAGTCCCCGAATTCCCACCACCGCATTCGGCCCAGCAGCCCGTCAGGGCGCTGCTGCGCCGAAAACCAGTCCAGAACCGTGCGCGTATGCGGCAGTGTCTTTTTCACTAGCGGCTCGTCGTCCACGTACATCCAGTAGTCGTGCAGCATGCCCACCCAGAGCAGTGAAAACGGTGGGATGAATTGCGGCGCCGCGGAAGGATAACGGCTCTGCGTGATCCCCTCCGGCACGCGCGAATCGTCCAGATTCAAGATCGCCTGCCGCGCCAACCGGCTGTCGCCTGTCATGACGTATGAGATCAGCGCCTGGATACGCGTGTCGCCCACGTACTGCAGCTGCTCCCAATACGGTGCATCCATGTAGGTCTCGTGCGCACACAAGCGTGCGGTTCGCCAGCCCGCCGTCCACAGTCCATCCAGCTCCGGAATGTCGCCTTTAATCGTCGCCTTTGCGTCGAAGGGATACGCGGTGAACCACGCCCGCAGCCCATCTAGCCGGAGCGGCTCGGCCTTCGTCGTCACTTCGATCTGCATGTAACGCCACGTGCGCCACCAAAGCGGCTCGAAGCGGCGCGCCGCTCCGCCGTCTGCGAAGAACTCATCTGTGAGGCCTTCGATGTGCCGCCCCGCAATCTCGTTCCGATTTCCTTTCCCCTCTTGCGCGTCATAAAGAGCCTCTGAGTAGGTGAGCTTAATCGCCGCGTCTCGTCCGCCGCTCACAGTCAACTCGGGATATGCCGTCAGCAGCACGCGATGATCAAGCAGCAGCGTCACGTGGGTGTTCGCCGGAATCTCCAGCGGTCGAGCGGGAAACGCCGGCAGCACTGGCAGTCCCTCCGCGCGCACCGACTCGCCCGCGTCGTCCAGCCGATGCTCCATCGGCGGCAGCAGGTCCTGTACCAACTCCCAATTGGTTTGTGCGTCCTGCGCTTCGCGCGTCGCGGCGGAGCCAATTAGCTTCGGAGTTTCCCAGCCGGAATCTCCGTCGCCTGGCCGATCCCAGTTCCAGTCGAGCACGCGCCCATCGATCTCTTCCGCCGGACCTGCGGCATAGTATCCAGTTGGTCTGTTGCCGCTCAGAACCGAATGGCCGGCCTCCTCGCGGACGCGCCATTCCATGCCCGTGTTCACGGCCGCTTCCACCTCGGTGTCGCCCTGCATCAGAAAGCCGCTGGCGTTGCTCATCTGGGCCGTCGGCGCCGCTTCGCCAAAGTTCCAGACCACCGCCGCAATCACATTGTTCCCGGGCCGAAGCAGCGGAGCCAGGTCCACCGTCTCAAACCGCCAATGAAACAGATCGCCGCGCGCAGGCCCCTCCGCCGCATACTGCCCGTTCACGTGCAAGACGAACCGGTTGTCCGCGCTCACGTGGACCCAGTAATGTTGCGGTACGGTCGTGAGCACGATCTCTTTGCGAAAGTAAAACACTCCTGGAGCCTTCGGCAGCGCCAACGGGCTGGCGATCCAGCTCGCCGGCCACTTCGCCGCCACCAGATCGGGATTCAGCGGCGGACTCTGCGCTGTCTCAGCATGATCCAGGTGGCCCCAGGCGAGGGTTTGCTGGCCTTGCCGGGCTATCAGCTCTTCTCGGGATTGCGTAGCGCTACTCGATTGAGCTCGCAGAGGAGCTGCGGCGGATGCGACGAAGATGGATAGTGAAAGCAGATTAGTGAGCAATCGCATGGCCGCCGGCATATAGGGGTTATCGGAGGGTCCGCCGCAGTCTGAAGCGACCGCGGCGGAGCGTGTTGAGGGTGGATGGCAATGGCTAGAAGAGAATCTTGCCACTGATCTGCACAACCCTGCCCGGACCCGCGGCCCCAATCAGTCCGATTTGCCCGAGGTCGTAGACGTCATTCACATCCGGCGCTCCAAGAGCATAGTAGCTATTCAAAGAGGGATCCGGATCGAACGATGGATGGTTGAACGCGTTGAAGGCTTCCAGTCGAAGCTGGAACACGACTCGCTCAGTAATGTTGGTGTCCTTGTAGGCGCCGAGGACGAAGTTGTTAATGCCCGGCATAGTTAAGTCGTTGCGCTGCTCGGTCCCAAACTCCCCAGGCGCGTTGCGCCCGATGCTCGAACTTCACGTTCAGCCCGTTGTAGTTCGAGTACCCGATCGGGTTGTCTTCGATAAAGAATTCGAAGTTGGGATAGGGACGGCGCGCGACCACCCCGCAAGAGGCCGGCATGGGATAGACGTAGCAGTTGGCCAGCGGGTCGATCATCGGCTCAGCCTGGTTGATCTCCTGACGGTCCAGCAACCGGGTGCCTTTGTTGCCAACGTAATACACCTCGAGCGTGGTGTTCCTGGCCAGTTCCCTTTCCACCGAGAACGATGCCTGTTGAACCAGCGGATTCATCGGCGTATGCGTGAGCATTGGGGCAAGGAAGGTATCGGGTCCGCTATAGCCCCCGGTAACGGGAGCAACTGTGCTGAAGTTGGGCCAGAGTTGATTGGTCGTCTGGTAACTTGTCTGGCCGCTGAATTGCTCCACGCTTTGGCGGGCGTCGTAGGGGTAGATATCGCCGGCGTCGTCCATCTCCCGACCCTCGACACCATCCCAGAAGAACCCGAAGCCGCCGCGGACCACTGTCTTGTTGTCAACGCGGTAGGCGGCGCCGACGCGCGGGCCAAAGTTGTTGAGTTCGGTGCTGCCCGGGTGATTGGTTCCGCAGTAGCGATAGAATCCGTTGCCCGACGGTGCGATGCCGTCGGTGGTGAGCGCAGGATCGGCGATGCACAGGCCGCCGAGTGAATTGCTGGAATCCAGCCACCCCATGCGATTGTGGGCCTCATAGGGGATGGGGCGATAATTCCAGCGCAGGCCGAGATTCAGCGTCAACTTGTCGTTCGCCTTCCAGTCATCCTGGACGAATGCGCCGAAATAGCTGAACTCGTAGTCATGCTGATTGCCGGCCGTGCCCGCCTCGCTGAAGGGGCCGGGAGTGAAGGCGTTCGCGGATTGGTAGGTTCCCACAAGGAAATCGGCGAGTGCGTTCCCTGTGGCGATTCCGTCTTCGAATTGAAATTGCCCGATGAAGTTGTCGGCGAGGCTTCGATAGAGGGTCCACCTCTTGTAGTCGGCGCCCACGGTGAGGGTATGCGGGCCACGGAGGTAGGTGAAGGCATCGCTGAATTGCCACATCGGGTTGTCGCTGCCGGTGTAGGCGTTGTTGGCGCCGCCGAAAGTGCCCAGATTCGCGGCATCGCTGGCAAAGGTGATGGTGGGATAAGAACGCTGCAATGCCGAGAGATCGGTGAAGACGTTGCTGAAACCGAGCGAATCCAGGGTACTCTGGCTTACCGTTTCTCCGTAATTGACCGCGCTCGCATCCATCAGGCCCATGGTGAACTGGTTGACCTTGTTGGCTCCGATGTTGAGGGTGTGGCCAACCGCCCAATTGGTGTCGATTTCATCGATTCCGGCGCCGGCGATCGTCCCCGACGGCCCACCCCATCCGAAATTATTGATAGTTGCGTACGAGCCCCTTCCGAAGAGCTTGCCCCACTTGCCCATATCTTCGTCGATACGATACGTCTGCTGATTGGAGACTGTGGAACCTTTACTGGGGCCGGACCAGTTGTAGCCTTCACAGATGGCCGCATCAGACACGCAAAGGGGGGTTGGCGTCGGGAAGACTCCGGCTCCCGAGGCGGTGGCCTGCTTCGCGAAAGTCGAAAAACTCCCAGTCGGAATGATGGACGCATAGGTGACACCGTTGACGGTGCCGCCCGGATATGGCGTCGTTGTCCCAGGCATGTTGACCGTGGTGGTGAAATCTCCCGCCAGTTCGGCCGGCGTGGGTACGTTGGCGAAGGTATTGCCCGACGTGCTGTAAACGCGCCAGCCTTCGTAGTTGGCCATGAAGAAGGTCTTGTGGTTGTTGCTATAGAGCCCCGGAATCTTGACCGGCCCATCGACAACGAAACCGAATTGATTCTGGCGTAATGTCTCGGTGTTTCCGGCCGCGGGAACGAAGAAGTAGTTCTTGGCGTCGAAGAAGTCGTTGCGGTCGAACTCGAAGAGCGATCCGTGAAAATCTTTGGCCCCGCTCTTGCTGACCACGCTGATCTGGTTGGCGCCGAATCCGTACTGCGCGGAGTAGGTCTCGCTCAGCACCTTGAATTCCTGGATAGCGTCGATAGAGAGGATGGTAGACGGAGTGCTGATTGCCTGATCGGTGTTGAGGATGCCGTCGAGCAGGTAGACGTTCGACTCCGGCCGCTCTCCGTTGATGACGATGGCCGCACCTTTGTCGAAGCGACCCGTGCCTTGCTCGCCGCCGGTAGTGACCGCGCCGGCCTCGATAAAGAGCAGATCGAAGAACTCGCGCCCGTTCAGCGGCAGGTCGGTAATCTGCTGCGCGCTCACAAGTTGCGAAACCGCCGAAGTGTCGGTATCAAGTTCGACTGCGTTTGCGGTGACCGTAACCGTGGCGCTGGTGGCGCCCGGCTTGAGAACCGCATTGGCGCGGGCCACTTGAGCGACAACCAGGGTGATGCCCGTGACCTGCTCCGTTCCGAAGCCGGGGGCTTGGACTACGACTTTGTAGGGGCCTGGGATGAGATTAGGCACGGTGTAATCCCCGGTCGAGGTGGTGGTGACTGGGGAGTTCACTCCTGTAGCAGTGTTGGTTACGATCACCTTGGCATGGGGGATCACAGCGCCGGTTGTATCTTTCACCGTGCCGGTGATTGTCCCGGTATAGACGGTTTGGGCCATAAGCCTTCCGGCGGCCAGAACGAGCAGAACCGCCCAGACCGCAATGACCGTATTGCGTAGATTTTGTCTCATGCGTCTCCTTAACATTTCCCCTCCTAGAGGTGCGGCTCCCGCGGGCGAATGAAAAACTCATTGAGAGCCTGTGAGTAGCGTGATTCTTTTGTTGTAGCGTTTCTCCGCCGCCTGCCGGTGGCCGAGAAAGTGCGGCCGCCTTCCTTCGATCTGAAGTTTTCGTGGTCAGATAAAACAATTTTTCAAATCAGCGTCACATTCATAACCTCGGCCCTGAAACAGTCAAGATTGCTACGGTAGTTCGGGCGCCCTAATACCTTTGGACGGTCGCTGGGTATCGCAAATCATTGCAATTATGAGGATTATCTGCACCGGCTGCGCGCCGTATCAAGGTGGTGTTACGTTGGAATCGCCCGAATTGTCGAAAAGTGGAGTGGAGACCGTCACCTTCGCCGGGGTAGTAATGGGTGCATGAAATCCGAAAACACAGAGCGAAAAACAGTTCGCGCACTCGTAACTCGAAAAGATGGTGAGCGACGGCAGATTTACTTCCTGGACGCGTCCACCGCCATAACGACCCGAACCGAGATCCCTGGCCCGCACTCTGCCTCCCCGGACTTCACGAGGCGGATCGCCCAGCATCCAACTCTCAGGTGCTGGCCAACTTTTGTCTCATCGTAGTGGCCCGGTTTTTACTTCGCGTATTTTGCGGCGCCTTCGCGGAGGATACGCGCCGGCACACATGGTCACAGGGGTTGGATCGAGCAGGCTCGAAGCAATGATCGCGCTGACACGGCTTCGCGGCGAGGCGGCGAGATACGATAAGCTGTTCGCTGTTTTCGACCTCACGCGCCCTTAGTACGTTTCGTAGGCCGAGATCTGTTCCGCGCTGAATGGAAGCCAACCGTTCCCGGTTGGCCAGGCGATCTCGTCCTGGATGCTAATAAACACCAGGATGTAGTTCGCCGGATTTGTCAAAAGGCCCACCTGATATCTACTGTTGGCGTCATTGATGGCATTCAGTAATTGTGTGCGGTCGATCGATTCGCTATACCACTGCCAACCTGACCAGGTAGAGCCCGTCGACGAACTCGAACCGCCGGACTGGGTGCAGTAGCGCGTGCCTGGGCCGTACATCGTATCGACAAACACCGTGGCGGTGCTCTTGTCGTAATCAACAAACTCATGAATTCCGTTGGAATTTACCCCACGGACATCGTAGACCTGAGGCTGAATCCAGAGATTATGACCGTTACCGTCGGTCACCAAAAAGCTGGCATACACATAACCGACGGCACCCCCAGTGAAGTACGAGTTGGGGATCTGCAGATTAAATGAGAAGTTGAAGTTGGAAGTCGGATATGCCCAGGGCCTGAGGTTATCTGAGGCGTTCCATTTGTATTGAACTTGCGCGTTGGCCAAGTTATTGTTATAGCCACCGCCGCCCGGTATGGTAAGGGTGTTAACGATGGCTCCCACTATGGCACCGCTCATCTGCACCGCGGACGATCCATAGGCTGCGTTGTCGATGCCTAGCTGGTAGTTGCCAACTGGGTCAGGCGACTCCACACCGGTGAAGTCTCCAACGTTCCAGCCGCTTATGGTTTGACTCACCGCATAGGACGTTTCCCCGAAAGTGGACATATTGAGCAAGTGTACGGAGGCGTCCCCGTCGGCAAACGCCCTCCCTGTAATGTTTACGATGTTTTCGGACGCGTAGTAGGAAATCATTCCGGAGGTTGGGAGCGGGGTGGAGGAGGAAGCCGTTCCCGACGAACAGCCACCGCTTGGGCCGGGCAACGGGAGTAACATAACCCAGACACAATTGAGCAACGCTTTCGAGATGCCGCTCAACGGACGCAGTTTCTCTGATCTGTTCTTGATCGGAGCGGGCGTTGTCAAACTGAAGAGCGGTCCAGCGGCGATGGACTGGACTGTGAACTTTCCCAAGGCACGAAGATGCAAGGCTGCACAGATCGTGATGGTTCTTTTTTCCAGGTACAACCTCATTCCTCTGCTAGACATGCTTCCTTCTGGGATTGTCATATCCATCTGCGAACGTGACCATTCACATGGCTTACCCCCTCGTTGGTCAAGATTGCTATGGTAGCTCGATCATCCGACACCTCCTCACTACACACCACAAAGCATTGCAAACAATAGAGATTTTCTGAACCATTTGCAGTCCGTATCAAGGCGATGTTACGTTGGAATCGCCCGAAATCTTCGAGCAATGGAATGAGGCCATGATGTTCACCGAGGCAGTGGCGGGTACATGGCACCCCAAAACAGAGAGCGAAAGACAACAAGTGCACTCGCAACTCGAAAGGATTGTGAGCGATGGTAGATTCGCTGCCAGTCATCGTTATCCATCTCTGCTTCGGTACATCGTAGAGCAGACGCTTGCCGGGAACGAAGACAACTTGAAAGAGCGCACACTCGGGGTGGAGGTCTTTCATCGCTCGCCGGATTACGATACCAATCTCGATCCTGTGGTGCGTCTCTGCGCCGCGGAGGTGAGGAAGCGGCTCGCCCAGTATTACCAGTCGCCGGCTCGTGCGAGCGAGCTAAGAATTGAATTGAATCCGGGATCCTATATTCCCGTCTTCTCGCTGCCCGATCATGATGCGCTGGCCCACGCGGGGCTTTTGGCGGAGGTTTCCTCTCAAGCGGAGCAGGTTAGCCAGCCTAGGAGCATGAGGAAAACTTATTGGCTGGTGGGGTTGATAGTTTGCGGCGCGATCATCGCCGCGATATGGATCATGGGCGCTCGATCCTGGAAGCACTTAGACAAGGCAAAGTCCGCTCTCGAAGAAGTCTGGTCTCCTTTGCTCACCAGCAACAAGCCAATCTTGTTCTGTGTGGGCGAATCGGAGTTTTCTACCCTTCCTGATTCCACGCTGACTCAGCTCCAGAATGGGGCCGACGAAGATTCGATCCTTCAGGCGTCCGCGGACAAGAACGACTTTGTACCTTTTTCTGATGTGCAGGTTCTTAGCAAGTTTGCGTATCTGGCCGGGCTTCACGGCCATGCTTATTGGGTTCAGAATTCCCGGGCTACCGTTTCCTCTCAGTTTCGGGAAGGGCCGGTTGTTCTGATTGGAGCGCTGAACAATGACTGGACGCTGAACAGGACGTCCTCACTCAGGTTTCATCTGCAAGGCCCAGAGGGCCCGGATCATGTTTACTGGATCGCGGACACACAACACCCCGCCTCACGCACATGGCAAGTCAAAGCATTCGCTCCGAGGAGCGACGTTGTCAAAGACTATGCAATAGCCGCCCGCTTCACTGACGAGAGCACCGGCCAGGTAATCCTGGTCGCGGCTGGAATTGCAGGCAGCGGAACCAGGGGCGCAGGCGATTTTCTCACCGATGAAGCAAGCCTGAAACAACTGGCAGATGGCGCTGGCGTCGACTTGAGTAAAAAGAATTTCGAAGTCGTACTTAGCTCGGAAGTAGTCAACGGAATGCAAGGCAAACCTAAGGTGGAAGCTATATCAATTTGGTGAGCCATCCATCGCGCGCGGCACACGACGTGTTTAAACTGAAACCGCGACATTAACCAATCACCGTGTTTCGGAGATTCATCTCGGCGCGACACGACCGTTTCATTTTCTCAAAGCAGTCTTCGTTGCGTATTCAGGATCACGAAGCCGATCACATCAGAGGCAGATGTTCGTTACCAAACATAGCTGGCAACGACCTGAGGAGGGCCGGGCAGTCCGTCAGTGACGGGTGTCTGCAGAATGATCTGCATGTTCTTCTTATCCCAATCAGGTGAGATTGACTGGAGGGCCGCCTGCAGGTACTCCGGGCTGGTGACGAGCCCGCAGCCTGCGTGCTATAAGACTTGATTCCGGCCACAATAACAAGGAATTGGCCGGTCCGAGAGTTTAGAAGCCTGGTGACAACCGCGTAGTCCTCAATGGTTTTTCCGTTCGAATCCAGCTTTGAGTACCATCGCCGTCCCTTCGGGCCATCTTCCCGTATAAACGGTTGGGCGCCCTCACTGGCGAAGTTGAAGTGAAGATTGGCCGTCATTTGCATCGTCCAGGGATTGTTGAACGCTCCAATAATGACGTCGGGAGAGTTACGCAAGTCTTCGAAAGAGTAGTTGCCTCCAATTCTGACTTGATTCTTTTTCCCTATCTGGCCGAAAAGAGACGATAGCCGGACCGCCGTGTAGACATCCCCCGCTGCGACTCCATAGTCCGGTAACTCGACCATATCGCTCCACACGAGCTTGTCGTCAGGCTGCAGATCAGGCTTTTGACTAAGCCTTTGGAACTGGTCCAGGAACTTGTCCGGAGTCTTGGAATGCCGCTGGTAGAGCTTGACAGATGGCAGGTAAACCGCAGGCTTGGCTAGACAGATGAGAATAGGCTCTGGCGAGGAAAGCGCGGGGCCCCAGAACTTCTGGAGCACCGATTGGTGCGCTCTGGTGCGATAGATTGTTGACCCGATCAACGCGAAACCGGCCAGCAAGATGAGGCCAACTGCCGA
This sequence comes from uncultured Acidobacteriota bacterium, assembly GCA_963729915.1. GTDB lineage: Bacteria > Acidobacteriota > Terriglobia > Terriglobales > Acidobacteriaceae > Telmatobacter. The sequence continues at coordinate 159,958 of CAVSQE010000014.1, forward strand.
CAAAACCCAAAAAAGCGGCTTGTGCTTCGCAGTCGAAAGTTTTGTTTCCCGCAACGGTGGCAATGCGGCAGCAGAGGATTCCTGAACATTTCCCGTTGGGTGGGTTATCTCTTGAAATTCCGATCCAGACTGAGAACTGGAGGAATCTTCTGGACCGGGCGCAGACCGCGCCCACTTGAACTCCGGAGTATACGTGCCCACGTGAAGCTCGATGCGGACCGGCGAGTTTTTGGGGGCTGTCTGGTAATACTGGTCCAGTCTTCTGCGAACTTCTCCCGCCTGTACGCGAACTACAGGGTCGTCTCCGGTTGCATATCCCGCGGGGCGCTGAAAGAGGTCCACCCCGATTGTGCGTTCTTTGAGGCGCTCATGGTCCCCCTCCAGGCGGTGCTGGACCACGTAGGAAAGAAACTGTTGGCAGCGTTTGCTTGGTTGAAAGATGGGACTGTTCAGGATCGCATCCAGTTCACGAAGTACCGCGGTCCTTTCACCTTCATCAAAGGTGCGGGTATCCCCGTCGACTCCTTCGCGTCCAATCTCCTTCGATACCAAACCCATGGCACTCACCAGCCTCTGTTTGAAAGCAGCTGCGATTGAATGAGTCGCAGCCTATCGATCATCCTAAGCTCCCAGGTACGGTTGGTTGACCTTACAGTTACACCGCGACCCAACGGCCATCCCATCAACTCGCTCTGTTTCGCCCCTATCTTACACAATCCGCGAGAAATCGTTTACCGAACAATGAAGGACCCTTCCCTCACCACACTGTAATACACAGTGTCCTACTTGAAAACCCCTTCACGGGAGCAGATGGTTGCATACCGATGCCGCAGCTGAGGTACGCTCCGCCCTCAATTCATTTGATTCCTGGCAAGATCCTGCAGCCGAACGCCCTTGCCGGAGCCAAAGGTCCAGGGGATTGAAGACGGCTTTGCGTGCGGTGATAGCGATCAAAACTTTCAGGAGGCAACAATGCAAGACACAGCATCGAAATCAGTCGTGGCGAGGTGGTATGAGCCTCTCGTCTGGTTGTCACTCTTCATCGCTCTCATTCTGGCGCCATGCGCAACACGGGCCCAGATTGCAGGCACCGCCAATCTCCAGGGAACCGTCGCCGATGCAACGGGTGCGGTCGTCGCCAACGCCGGCGTAACCCTCACCGACGAGAACACTATGGTGAAGCGCGAAACGCACAGCAACGGCAGCGGCATCTATATCTTTCCGGATATTCCTGCCGGCACCTACGACCTCACCGTCTCATCGAAGGGTTTCAAGACCTATGCGCAAAAAGGTATTGTGCTTGAGGTTGGAAGCAACACCTCCATCAACCCCAGCCTGTCCGTCGGCAGCACCGACATTGTTGTTCAGGTGAATGCGGCAGGAGTTCAGGCACTGCAAACCGAGGATCCAACTCTCAAGCAGACCCTCACCGCCGACGAAGTGGACGAGATGCCGCTCAACAGCTCGAACGGCCGCCTGATCACGAGCCTGCTGACACTCTCCCCCGGGGCCTTATCGGCGGGGGGCAACGACTTTACCGGCAGCAAATACAACTATCAGACCTCCGCATTTTCATTCGGCGGCGGCATGGGCAACTCCACGCTGTGGCGTCTCGACGGCGCCGACAACGGCGACTACATGGCGGGCGGCAATCTGCCGCTGCCCTTCCCCGATGCGGTCGGCCAGTCTACCGTGGAGATATCCACCCTGGGCGCGCAGGATGGAATGAAAGCAGGTGGCCTAGTCAACGTGGTCACGAAGTCGGGTACGAATCAATTCCATGGCGATGCGTTTGAGTACATCCGCAACGACCTTGTCGACGCTACAAGTTTTTATTCCGATACCCATGACCGGCTGCATCAGGACGAATACGGAGGGACGATCGGGGGGCCGGTGTGGATACCGAAGGTGTACAACGGCAAAAACCGGCTCTTCTTCTTTGCTGGATTTCAGCGCTTGACATACGACGACGTTGCGTCAAACTCCACCGCGACCGTGCCCACCACAGCCAACCTGAACGGTGACTTCAGCGTCGAGAACGGCGAGCCGACTGCGGCAATTAATCCGAATCCACTTTGCACTACCCTCAGCTCCAGCAAGACCCTTGCGGATTTGCAACTCGTCGACCCGATAACGGGAAATCCGGTTACCAACAACATTTATTCGACCACGCCCACCTGGAATGCGTCGGCGAAGGCGCTGCTGGCATACCTGCCGCCGGTTGTGACCATACCCAGCGGCCTGAACGTCTGCGGTGGGGTCCAGTACGCCATCCCTGCCGAGCACTACGACAAGGAGTTTATTACCCGCGAGGATTATAACATCGGCCCCAAGGACAACCTCTTCGGCCGCTATTTCCTCGACAGCTACCAGCTTCCGGCCTTCTTCTCTCCGACCAACATCCTGGAAACCACTGCTTCGGGAAATCCCGAAGAGCGCGTGCAGACCGAAACCATCGGCGAAAATCATACGTTCACCTCGAACCTAGTAAACTCGGCGCACATCGCGGCCATGCGCCGCTACCAAACTCGCGGCTACAACCCGTCGGACATTTCTTCCTGCACCTCGACCCTGGGCGTCAGCGTGAATTGCGCTGTCCCCGTCGGCCTCTATCTGGGCACCAGCTTCTTCAGCATGGGCGGCGGCACCAACTCTCTCGCCTACTTCAACGACAACACCGGCGTCATCGACGACGACCTAACCTGGGTGCACGGGAGGCACCTGTTCGTCTTCGGCGGAGAGTTCGTCAAGAATCAACTGAATATCTCCAATGCCTACCTTGGCAACGGCGAATTCAGCTTCAACGGCAACCGCAGCGCCTGGGGACCGTATGGAAGCAAGACCCAGACCGCGGACAATCCGAATGTGAACGTGTCCGCGGTTGGCAATGGACAGCTTGACTTCCTGGAAGGCGCCATGAGCAGCTGGTCCCAGAGCAAGCAGCAGCAGAATGCTCTGCGGACGACCATTCCCGCCCTTTACATTCAGGACACCTTCCACGTCAACAAGCGGCTGACCTTTGTGGCCGGCATTCGTTGGGATCCCAATTACCAACCCTACGATGTCTTCAATCGCGGCGAATCCTTCAGTTATGCGGGATTTATTGCCAACCAGCACAGCACCGTGTACCCCAACGCCCCCGCGGGGGTGTCTTTCTATGGCGACCCGGGCGTACCCCGCTCGTTTACCCAGAGCTCGCCCAACCAGTGGGACCCGAACGTCGGGTTCACCTACGATCCGGTTGGCGACGGCAAGACCGTGATTCGCGGCGGCGCGGAGTACATCTACGACACGGCCAACACCTTTACCTCGCAGCGGAACCAGCAGAATCCGCCCTTCGCAACCGCGGTCGCCCAGGCGCTCAACACGTATATACCCTTCTCCGACCCGTGGCTTTCCAAAGCGTCGAGCGTTCCCACGCCCAGTGCCGGCCCCGGAGCCATCACTGCCGCCTCCATCCAGGGGAATCCGTTCCCAAACAGCGCTTCGTTCGTCGGCAGGCCCAGCGCCGCTACAGCGATCTTCCCCAATGGCTCTCAATACATCGTGATGCCCCCCAAGTTCCACATCGCTGTCTACGCACAGTGGACTGTCAGCGTTCAGCACGATTTCCCTCACGGCTGGCAGGCACAGATCCAGTACATCGGGAGCAAGGGCACGCATGAAGAGTATGGCTTGCCCCTCGATCCCCCGGTTTGGATTCCCGGTACATCGAATGGCACCTCGACCGCCTGCCCCGTAACCATCGCCCTCAATGGCACAAGCTACAGCACCTCCCTGGGTGCAGAGGGGGGTTCCGCGATTCCCGCGTCCGGAGCGAATTGTTCTATCTCCGGCAACGAAAACCCGCAGCGCGATATGCTCACACTGCTATCCGCCGCCCAGGGATTCCCCGGCCAGGGAGCTTTAATCAATGGTGGAACCTCTTCGGTTTTCATCAACGACACCGCCTACTCAACCTACGAAGCCGGGATTATCTCGGTCAACCACCGCCTTTCCAACACGTTCAGCTTGTTTACCAACTACACCTGGTCGAAGTGCCTGGACGTGGAAGATAACCAGGGCGACGTCTCCGGCATTACCGGAGAGAATCCATTTAATCCGAAGATGGACTACGGTTCGTGCGGATGGGATATCCGGCAATACGCAAATGTGCAGCTTGTTGCCACAAGCCACTTCCACTTCGGCAATCACGTGGAAAGCTACCTCCTCAATAACTGGGAGTTCGGCGGGCTGTCTGCAATGCATAGCGGCGGATATCTAAATGTGACGGCCGGACAGGATGACTCCCTCACCGGGTTTGGCAACGATCGCGCCGTCCTCGTCCCCAATGTCCCCATCTACCAGAAAGTCACGTTTCACAGCGCCGGCGGCGCGGTCAACCGCGAATATCTCAATCCGGCAGCCTTCGCAGATCCCTCGGTTACACCGGCCACGAGTACGATGCCGCTATTCGGATACAACACCAACGGCTATACGCTCACGAGCAAGAACGAATTCGTCGGCCTGCCCTACGTTAGTTTTGACGGCCAGATCAGCCGTTTCTGGCCCATCCACGAAAGCATGAGGCTGGACACTCGGCTCGAAGCGTTCAACATCCTGAACCATCCCGACTTTAGCTGCTGCAGTTCAACCAACGTCACATCGGGAAGCTTCGGTCAGGTTTCGGGAACTGCCAACGGCCCCCGGCAATTCCAGGGGAGCGTCAAGTTCATCTTCTAACCCTCACTACCTACGTGCCCCGTTTCGAGCTTTGAAGCGGGGCACGCTTGTCTTAACGCCTCAGACCGAGATATTGAGGTGGTGCATAAGCCATAACACGTGGCTGCAATAAAAAAGATGACTCCTGGAAGACCCCGCTAGTTTTTGCGCATTTTGCAGGGAGACAATTGCATCGAAGGAGCGAAACATGGCGCGGCGGAGGAAGCATAGTCCTGAACAGGCAATGGAGCTCCTGCGGCAAATAGAAGAAAGTATCGCGAGCGGAAAGACGATTGTGGAGAGTTGCTTGGAAGCTGAGATTTCTATGACGATGTACTCCAGATGGCGCAATGAGTTCAGTCAAGCGAGGGACGGCCAGGCAAAGCGAATCAGAGAACTGGAGCGGGAAAACGCGAACCTCAAGCGGCTGGTTTCGGAGCTGTGCCTGCACAAACAAGCGCTGCGGGACATCATCGCATCGGGGGGGCTCTAAGATCTGAACGGCATGAAGGAGCAAGTCTACGCAAGAGTTGGCGGAGTTAGCTGAAAGTTGAAAGGCAGGATGAACGAGGAATGGGAAAGTTTCGTAGGGACTTCCTGAAGATGGCTGGACTCGGAATCGTAGGCGGTTCTGTAAGGTTACTGGACACAACCACGGCGTCCGCGCAGGGAAAGGGCGGCGGCCAAGTTGACACATCCGGAAAGCCATTAATCTTCGACGTTCGCTCCTTTGGGGCAACCGGGAATGGCAAGACAATCGACTCCCCAGCCATCAATTCTGCGATTGAAGCTGCCTCCGCCGCCGGGGGCGGAACGGTTGTCTTTCCTGCCGGCGTCTATGTGTGCTTCTCGATCCGCCTGAAAAGCTTTGTCGCGCTCTTCATCGAGCAGGGTGCGACCGTTCTTGCTGCCGATTCGCCACTACCCGGCCAGACCACAGGCTATATGGGTGGAACCTACGACACCGCCGAGCCGAAGACCGCATGGGACAGTTATCAGGACTATGGGCACAATCATTGGCACAATAGCCTGATATGGGGCGAGGACATCCATGACTTCGGGATATTCGGCCCCGGACTTATCTGGGGTAAAGGCCTCAGTCATGGCGGGGGAAGAGGGGCTCGCGGCAACTACCCGGTATTCCGGGCCGAACAAGCCGGCGTCGGAAATAAAGCCATCGCTCTCAAGAACTGTTACAACGTAATCTTCAGCGACTTCTCGCTGCTCAAGGGCGGGCATTTCGGGTTGCTACTGACGGGCGTCGACAACCTCAGCATCGACAACCTCAAGATCGACACTGACCGCGATGGCATCGATATTGATTGCTGCCGCAACGTGCGCGTCTCCAACTGCAGCGTTAATTCTCCGTGGGACGATGGCATTTGCCCAAAGTCCAGCTTCGCCCTCGGATACGCAAGAGCGACCGAGAATGTGACCATCACAAATTGTTTTGTCACGGGCGACTATCAACTTGGCTCTGTTCTGGATGGTATGTGGAAAAGGCACGTCGATCCTGCACTGCATCGTCTTGCGACCGGGCGTATCAAATGTGGAACGGAATCTAACGGTGGATTCAAGAACATCACCATCTCTAATTGCGTCTTCGAAAGTTGCCGCGGCCTGGCTCTGGAAACCGTAGACGGTGCCATTTGCGAGGACATCACATTCACCGGCATCGCAATGAGGGATCTCCGCCAATCTCCTTTGTTCTTTCGACTGGGAGCGCGTCTCCGCGGACCATCCGGAACCAAGGTTGGAACTCTTAAACGCATTGTGGTGAGCAATGTTACAAGCTATGGGGCGGATCCTCTGTGCACCAACATCAGCGGAATGCCCGGCTACATGATTGAAGACCTGAAGATCAGCGACGTCTTCTTCCACCAACATGGCGGTGCCGATGGTGAAGTTGCAAAGCGCCAGCCGCTCGAGTTGGAGAAAGCCTATCCAGAACCCACGATGTTCGGGGACCTGCCCGCGACCGGGCTCTTTGTACGCCACGTGCGCAACCTTGAAGTATCGAATCTGGAGGTAATGACGGAAGTCGAGGACGCCAGGCCGGCGTTTTGGCTAATGGATGTCGATGGAGCGGACTTTTTCCGGGTGAAAGTACCTCGGCAGAGCGCCGCTGCAGCATTCAATCTAAATGACGTCAAAGGATTTCGGGTGTTTGGATGTAAGTACTTGAAAGATGCAGCCTACGAGCAATCGGGCAGTCGCTCTTTCTAGTGAGACGCAGGATGACCGCTTCTCAATCGAGAGTTATTCACTTACCGAGAGTTTAGTCACAATTTTTGAAGGAAGTGCAAGGCCATGTTCATGTCAGCTCCGCGGCGGATTTTAATTCTTGCCATTGGTTCATTTTTTGCTTTATCTGCCTCATCTCTTATGGCTCAATCGCAACAGGCTGCGTCTCGAATCGTCGCCGTGGATATCGGGGGCACCACGGGGCCGGTAGGTCGCTTCTTCGATCTATCGGTTGGGTCCGATTATCCAGGCACGCTGATTCGGGACGACAGTCAGGCACAGCTCAAGACGGTTGTCGACGAGCTTGGCTTTCGCTACATCCGCTTCCACGCGATTTTTCACGACGTGTTAGGGACAGTGCGAATCGAAGATGGCAAGACCGTTTATAACTGGTCGAAGATCGACCAGCTTTACGACGACTTGCTGGCCCGGCACATCAGGCCGTTTGTCGAGCTCGGTTTCACTCCGAACGCGCTGGCCACGTCGCAGAACAGCATATTTTATTGGAAGGGCAACACATCGCATCCCAGGCCTGAAGGTTGGCGCGACCTTATCGATGCTTTCATCCACCATATTGAAACGCGGTACGGAAGAGACGAAGTGCGCACATGGTTTTTCGAGGTGTGGAACGAGCCGAACCTCTCAGGATTCTGGGAAGGTGGAGACCAGAAAGCATATTTCGAGCTCTACGACCTGACCGCGCAAACGATCAAATCCATTGACCCTGCTTTGCGAGTAGGGGGACCAAGCACTGCCGGAGCGGCCTGGATCCCCGAGTTCCTGGCCCACGTCAAGCAAAGCGGTGCAGTTGTCAACTTCGTGACCACGCACACATATGGCGTTTTAGGCGGCTTTCTCGATGAAAACGGAGTGAAGGACACTAAGCTCGATCCGTCGCCGGGCGCGATCATTGGAGATGTGCGGCGTGTCCGCGAGCAAATATCGGCTTCCCCGTTTCCGGGAGTTCCTCTGTACTTTACCGAGTGGAGCACAAGTTATACACCCCGCGATTCCGTGCACGATTCCTACATCAGCGCGCCCTACATCCTGACCAAGCTCAAGGCCAGCCAGGGATTGGCGCAGGGTATGAGCTACTGGACCTATACCGATCTGTTCGAGGAACCCGGACCTCCGACGGCACCGTTTCAGGGAGGATTCGGGCTCCTGAACCCGCAAGGCATTCGCAAGCCGGCGTACTTCGCTTACAAATATCTTCACGCGCTGCAGGGAAGCAGCCTTGCCACGAGTGATTCTCAGGCGATCGTGTCTACGAAAGATGGGAATATCGCAACCGTAATTTGGGATTTCGAACAGCCGGATCAGAAAGTGAGCAATCGATCCTTTTATACAAAGGTGATTCCGTCGCACCCCGCAGCGCCAGTGCAATTACGGGTAACGCATCTTGCTTCAAATGCCGCTTACCAACTAGAGGTACATCGCACCGGATTTCATGCGAACGATGCTTATACGGCCTACCTTGAGATGGGTTCTCCCAGGGAACTGACCACAGGACAGATTGCTCAACTGAACGAATTAACGCGGGATCTTCCGGAGACTCACAAGACCGTGCGAAGCAGCTCCGATGGCACGATCGAGGTTTTGATCCCAATGAACAGCAACGACATTGTGCTTGCCACGCTGCTCCGCAACTAAGGTTGGGTGCCCGATGACTTATAAGCAAAGCGACTGTTCGTCCAGGTAGGTGAGTAAGTGGACCAACTCGCATGGAGAGCGCCGGAGAAATGGGGATTGAAATCGATGAAGACCGTCATCATGGCGGCCGTCTTGGCGGCATCAAGCGCCGGGTTTGCTCTGCAAGCGCAGGCAACGGAACATCCCGTCCCCCGTATCGTCGAGAAGGATGGACGATATGCCCTATTCGTGGACGGTGCGCCTTTTCTGATGCTGGGCGCGCAATCGAATAACTCCAGCGACTGGCCGGCCACCCTCCCCAAAGTGTGGCCCGCCATCGAATATCTGCATGCCAACACTCTCGAAACACCGATCTACTGGGAGCAATTCGAGCCGAAACCGGGACAGTTTGACTACTCGCAGGTGGACACGATTCTGGCTCAGGCTCGTGAGCATCACGTGCACCTGGTCTTGCTCTGGTTCGGCACCTGGAAAAACGGCAGCCAGCATTATATGCCTGAATGGATGAAGCTCGATCCCCAACGTTACTCCCACGTGACCAACAAGAATGGGGAGTTCGTTGACTCGCCCTCTCCATTCGCTCGAGCATCGCTCGAAGCGGATAAGCGCGCATTCGCCGCATTCATGTCCCACCTGAAGGAAGCCGATCTGGAAAGAACGGTGCTCATGGTGCAGGTGGAAAACGAAACGGGCACTTGGGGCGCGCTCCGCGACTACTCGCCGGAAGCAAACAAGCTCTATGAAGGTCCGGTCCCGGCTGAAGTTCTGAAGGCCACGGGTCAGGCTTCGACCACTGAGGATGGGAGTTGGGAACAGGTCTTCGGTGCCGAGGCTGAAGTGAACTTTCATGCCTGGGCGATCGCCAAATACGTGGAACAGGTTGCCGCGGCGGGCAAAGCAGTTTACCCATTGCCGCTTTACGTGAATGCGGCGTTGCGCGATCCATTGAAGCCGGGAGCGCCTGGTACTTACGAAAGCGGCGGCCCTACTGACAATGTGCTTTCCATCTGGAAGGCGGAGGCGCCTGCGATCGATGTCCTCGCGCCGGACATATATATGTCCAGCACCGCGGCGTATCTCAAGGTGCTGGATCTCTATCATCGTCCCGACAACGCGTTATTCGTTCCGGAAACCAGCGGCGCTGTTCAAGAAGCCCGCTTCCTTTTCTCAGCCCTCGGTCTTCAGGCCATCGGCTACTCTCCCTTCGGACTTGACTACACGCGAAACCGCCCAGCTTCCCCCGGCCAGCCAGATGCGCCAAATGCGTTTCTTGAGCCGACAGCGCAGAACTATCGCCTCATCGGCCCCATGATGCGCGATGTTGCCCGCCTCAACTTCGAAGGCAAGCTGCAGGCGATAGCGGAAGTGGAGGGCGAGGTAACACAAACGCTCCATTTTGGAGAGTGGGACGCCGTGGTGTCTTTCGGAACTAGCGGGAGGGGCCCCGCAAGGGGAAATCTCGAACCCGTTGGGCGTGCCCTGGTTGCACAGCTGAAGGACAACCAATTCCTGGTGACCGGATACTTCTGCCGCGTCGAACTTCCGACCGGCCGGCACCCGAGAACAGCGGGACTCCGGGAATATCGTCGTGGGCGCTGGGCAGACGCCGTCTGCGGATATCGACGGCAAATGGCAGCATCGCCAATTTCTCCGCGTGGAAGAAGGCACGTATGAAGATGGGGCCCTTAAATTCCTGCGGATCCTTAATGGAGATCAAACGGATTGGGGACTCAACTTCTCTTCGGAACCCGAGGTGCTCAGGGTTTCGATGGCTACTTACTGAGAAAGGAATTTCTGTTGATGCGAAGGCCACTTGCGGTTGTCGTACTCGTTTCCGCATTTACATCGACTGTGGTTTGCTCCCGGGCGCAGAATCCGCCGCTGCGTCTGGAACTCAACCGCACCGGCGAGACGATTGTGCTGGAGCCCTACGCGCCCAACATTCTGCACGTCACGCTCAGCTTGCAGCGGTCTACGGCGTTGAACGTCCCGGGCTACGGTGTTGTGGCTAATCCCGCGGGAACCGGCTGGAATGTAAGCCAGACCGCACAGGCCGACGTGTACAGTTCCTCGCGTATGGTCGTCAGCGTGGACCGCGAACGGCCTGCCCGCCCACGCGCGGCGCAAGCGGCGGTCGGCCCCGGCCGTTACTTCACTGGCTCTACACCTGGCGCACACATCGCCTTTCGCACGCCTGACGGCACAACACTGCTGGAACTTACCGGCTGGTCCCAGACCGTCCCCAATCAAAAGGACGGCACAGCTGGACTGGCCCGCGATCGCCGCCCCACCGACCCGCCCTTCTACTCCGTGAGCGCAACCTTTGCCTCGCCTGCCGACGAGCACTATTACGGGTTGGGGCAGAATCAGGAAGGCTTTCTCGACCATCGCGACCACGCAGTTCGTTGTTGGGCCGATTACACCGCTGCTGGCGGTCCCAGTTTCTGTGTGCCGTTCCTTGTGACCAACAAGGGCTATGGGCTGTTGTGGGACAACTCTTCCAAGACCACGATTGAGCCAGGTTTCAACGAACGGACCCGCTGGATTTCGCAAGTGGGCGACAGGGTTTCGTTCTTCGTCGTTGCTGGCGCCACTATGGATGAGATCTACGCCGGCTACAAGCTGCTCACCGGCCCTACGCCCATGTTGCCCAAGGCGGCTTACGGCTACATTCAGTCCAAGAACCGATATGCCAGCCAGACGGAAGTGCTTTCCGTTGCCAAGGGTTATCGCGTGCGCCATCTTCCCGCCGACGTAATGGTGGTCAACTGGTTTTATTACACCAAGATGGGGCAGATGGATTTTGATCCCAGCGAATGGCCCGACCCGGCGGCCATGAACAAGCAACTCCACGACATAGACTTTGAAACGATGATCAGCGTATGGCCACGCTTTGAGCCCGGAGGTCGTTTCTATGCCGAGTTACGCGAGAAAGACTGGTTCATCCATCTCGCCGATGGGACGCCGATCAACGGTTTGCCTTACGACCGCGCCGGGTCCGACATCGACACCACAAACCCAGACGCCGCTCACTGGTACTGGAAGACGATCCGCGAGAATATTCTATGCAAGGGCTTCGACTCGATCTGGGCTGATGAAACCGAACCCGATCTCCCCCCAAACGGTGCCTACTTCCACATCGGTCCCGGCACAGAGTTTTTCAACGTCTATCCGCTCTTCCACACCGCTGCGCTCTACGACGGATTCCGCCAGGACGAGCGCGATCGGCGTGCGCTGACTCTCTCTCGCGACGGATTCACCGGTGTGCAGCGCAATGGGGTGATTGTGTGGTCCTCCGACATCTACCCCACCTGGGACACGCTCAAGCGCCAGATTCCTACCGGACTGAATGTGGCTGCCTCCGGAATCGCCTATTGGTCCAACGACACCGGCGGCTGGCAGCCCCTTCCCAGAGAGCACCGTCCGGCCCACCCGCCACTGCTTGATCCATCCGATGCCCGCGATAACGTCGGCGGATACGACAACTATCCGGAGCTCTACACCCGCTGGTTCCAGTACGCCACATTCCTGCCGATCTTCCGCACCCACGGCAGCCGCATTGCGAACGAAGTGTGGTCGTATGGAAAACAGGCCGAGCCGATTCTAGAGAAATACTTACGCCTGCGCTACCAACTGATGCCTTACATTTACTCGCTGGGCTACCAGACCTGGCTGTCGGGCGCTCCCTTTATGCGCGCCCTTCCGCTGGACTTTCCCAATGATCCCGAGGTTGTTGACATGCGCGACGAGTATATGTTCGGGCCGGCCTTTCTGGTTGCGCCGGTCACCGACCAGGGTGCGACCAGCCGCGAGGTCTATCTGCCTGCCGGAACCGATTGGTATAACTTCTGGACCAACGAGCGCGTGAAAGGCGGCCAGACGATCACGGCCGCTGCGCCGATCGACACCATTCCGCTATTCGTGCGTGCCGGCTCGATTATTCCTCTGGGAACTGCGGTCGAAAGCACTCATCAAGCGCAGGCGATTGCGCAGGTGAGAGTCTATCCGGGAGCCGACGCCAGCTTCACGCTCTTCTCCGACGACGGCACCACCTATGCCTATGAGAAGGGGGCAGGCTCCATTACCCGGCTCCATTGGGAAGATGCCCGGCACGTGCTTACGTATGACGGCGCCGCGGCTTGGAGCGAATCTGACAGCAAGATCGTTAAGATTGCCGGACATTAATCTGATCACAAATCGAGGAAATCAGCCGTCGATGCGTGGCCAACTTTACCGCATTTGCAATTCGCTCTGAAGTACGAAATTTGAGGAGATGAAAATGACCCGATCGGCTTTAGTTTTTACGTTTCTTACGCTGGCTATTTGCGGTCTTGCCCAGACCCCGCAGAACTCAGCGCCTCCACTTCCTGCGCATCTGCCCGGCAAGGGACTTGCCCAGCACGACTTCATGTACACCGGCGAATCACACGACCGCCGCATTTTCATCGTGCGCCACGGTGAGATTGTATGGACTTATGACGACCCTGCGGGGAAAGGCGAAATCAGCGACGCCGTCATGCTGTCGAACGGTAATATCCTCTTCGCGCATCAATTTGGCGTCGAAATCATCACTCCAGACAAGAAAGTTATCTGGAGCTACGACGCGCCGGCGGGCAAAGAGATCCATACCGCTGTGCCGATTGGAAGCGACCATGTGCTATTTGTCATCAACGGCGACCCCGCCGTGGCGCGCGTGGTGAACATCGTCACCGGTGTCACGGAGCGGGAGATTGTTCTTCCCACCAGGCATCCTGTCAGCGTGCACGGGCAGTTCCGTCACCTCCGACTGACCACGAATGGAACCATGGTGATCGCCAGTATGCAACTGAACAAAGTGGTGGAATACGACTTCGACGGCAACGAGTTGTGGTCGTTCCCATGCGATGCGCCCTGGGGCGTCACACCCCTTGCGAACGGCAACTTCTTGATCACCGACAGGCTCGGCGTGCGCGAAATAACCCGCCGTGGTGATGCCGTGTGGACATTCGCTCAGTCCGATGTGCCCGATTACAGATTCTCGACCTTCCAGCAAGCCTGGCGGCTGGCGAACGGCAACACCCTTATCAGCAACTGGGTGAACGAGTGGAGCACAAAACCGGAAGAACGCACGGGCACCCTTCAGGCGCTGGAATTGACACCTTCGAAGGAAGTGGTGTGGGCGCTCGCATCCTGGACTCCGCCCGCCAATCTCGGCCCACTCACAACCCTTCAGTTTCTCGATGAACCTTCGGCTCCGGAGAACGTCCACTTCGGACCCATTCATTAAGCTTGGTAGGACAGAACGCCCAGTGGAGAGAAGTGTTTGATGAGAATCGTATTGAGGTTGCTGCGGGTCCTTGTAACTGTATCGTTGGTTATGCTGATTTTGACTGTTCCGGGGCAACGGTCGCTCCGAGCTCAACCATCGGCCAGCCAGAACACCGCGCGCTCCAGCCCCGCTACACTGACTGAAGGATTCGTGGACATCCATGTAGATCTCACAAAGAGGGTGGGCGCATACACACCAATCTACAGCTGGTTTGGCTACGACGAATCCAATTACACGACGATGAAGTACGGTAAGCAACTTCTTCGGGAGTTGCACGATCTGAGCCCCGTGCCGGTGCACATCCGGGCGCATCACCTTCTGACATCGGGCGACGGAGTCCCAGAACTGAAGTGGAGCTCATCGAACGTTTTCAGTCTGGATGCGGGCGGCAAGGCAGTATATGACTTCACGATAACCGACCAGACCTTTGACGAATACAGGAACGCCGGCGTGCGGCCAATGGTGGAGCTTGGGTTCATGCCCAGGGATCTGGCCGCGACGGTTCCCGGAGTGAGTGCATACCAAGTTCATTTTCCGGCCAACACCACGTCAGGCGCTTCCAATAATCCGCCAAAAGATTATGCGTTGTGGGGCGAGCTGGTGCGGAGGTATACCGAACACCTTGTCGAGCGTTATGGGAAGCAGGAGGTGAGCACGTGGTACTTCGAGGTGTGGAACGAACCCGACATCTCGTACTGGCATGGGACGCCCGCGGAGTATTTCAAGCTTTACGACTATGCTGTAGCTGGGGTTCGAGCGGCGCTGCCCAATGCAATCGTGGGCGGACCTGCAAGCACCGGCCCGAACTCAGAGAAAGCGGGTGCGTTTCTTAATAACTTCCTGAAGCATTGTCTGAACGACAAGAGTGCCGCGGACGGTAAGCCGGTTCCCCTCGATTTCATCTCGTTCCACCCCAAGGGTCACCCAACGGTGGTGAACGGACATGTGCGGATGGGGCTCATGAATGAACTGAAGGCGGCCGAAGCCGGGTTCGAGATTGTCGCGAAGTATCCACAGTATATCCATCTTCCCATTATTCTGAGCGAGGCCGATCCGGAAGGATGCGCCGCCTGCTCGATGAAAGTCAATCCGGCGAATGCGTACCGCAACGGACCACTCTACGCGACGTACGCTGCGGCCGCAATCAAGGCATTGTTCGAATTGCAGGACCGCACCAAGGTCAACCTGCTCGCGATGTTATCGTGGTCGTTCGAATTTGAAGGCAAGCAGTATTTTGAAGGGTTTCGCACTTTGGCGACGAACGGCGTGGACAAGCCCGTGCTAAATGTGTTCCGGATGGCCGCCTTGATGTCAGGAGAGCGCGTATTGACCAGCAGCACCGGGAAAGTTCCGCTTGACGATATCCTGAGCAGTGGCGTGACCCGGGCGCCGGATGTAGACGCCATCTCGACCAAATCGGATCGCGAAGCCGCAGTGATGCTGTGGAACTATCATGATGACGACTTGTCCGCTCCCGGCGCGCGGGTGCAAGTTACAGTTGCAGGGATTCCTTCGGGAATAAAGAAAGCGCTGCTGGAGCATTACCGCATTGACGACACACACAGCAATTCGTATAGCGCGTGGAAGGCGATGGGTTCTCCGCAGACACCAACGCCAGAGCAGTATGCGCGGCTGAAAGAAGCGGGGCAGTTGCAGTTGCTCAGTTCCCCGCAGTGGCTGGATGTGAGCAATGGCAAAGTGACGATCGGAACAGATCTTCCACGGCAGGCTACATCGCTCATGATCATTAAATGGTGACTGGCTGGCGGTGCCATTGAGAGAAGCAGGGCAGATGGAAGCACCAGGCACGAGCCAGGCCGGCTCAATTGGAGTGCGGTGGTATCTTGTCGCGTTGGCGACGGCTGCAATTGCCATCAGCTATTTCGACCGCCAGACTTTGCCGGTAGCGATCTCGGCGATCGAGCAGGCAATTCCTCTCAACGATCAACAGTTTTCGTGGTTGCAATTTGCGTTTCTGATACCGTATGCCCTGTTGTATGCAGGCGGCGGCCGGTTACTGGATTTCGTTGGCACGCGAAAAGGATTCATCCTGATCATGCTGTGGTGGTCGGGGGCCTGCGCTTTGCATGGGCTGGCCACGAGCTTTGGGGTTTTGCTCGCAGCACGCTGCCTACTGGGAATGGGCGAAGGGGGAGCGTTTCCAGCAGCGACCCGAGTCGTGGCGGAGTGGGTTCCGCTCGACCGGCGATCGACCGCGATGGGGATCATCAATGCGGGGACCTCGGTAGGGTCGGTACTGGCGCCGCCGTTGATCGGCTTCGTGCTCATGACGAGCGACTGGAGGATGGTGTTCTTCGCCGCGGGCGCCGCGGGGCTGGCCTGGGTCACTTGGTGGTCTGCCAGCTATCGGGAAAGCAACGACGCATCTGCGGCCACCCTGGATGCTCGGCTGGTCGCGCGGGAGTTGTCGTTTCTCAGTATTGTGAAAATGCGCAGGGTTCGGGTGCTGGTCTTCGCCAAATTCATGAGCGACTCAGCCTGGTACTTCTACCTTTTCTGGCTTCCGAAGTATCTCTATGAAGTTCGCGGGTTCGACGTGAAACATGTGAGCTACTATGCATGGATTCCCTATGCTGCATCAGGGCTGGGCAGTTTTCTGGGAGGATGGCTGTCGAGCGCGCTCCTGAGCCGGGGGCGGTCGCTCGATTTCTCAAGGAAATTTGTCCTGGGCCTGAGCGCTTTGTTCATGCCGGTTGTGATGCTGGTGCCGCATGTGCCGGTGGGGTGGGCACTGATGCTGTTCAGCATTGCGTTTTTCTGTCAGCAGTCGTGGTCCGGGTTGATCATGACGCTTCCTGCGGATATCTTTCCCCTTTCGGCGGTTGGATCGGTGGCTGGGCTGGTTGGATTTGGCGGAGGCATCGGGGGAGCGATCTTCGCGATCGTCGCGGGATTCCTGCTCGGTCACGGATTTGGATATGGGACATTGTTTATCGTTGTAGGGACCTTTCACCTCATCGGATTCGCAGCCATCCTGCTCTTGGGGGGCAGAGTGCAACCGCTGCAGGCACCAGACTTACTCGAGAAAGTGAGCCACGGATGAAGATCACTGAAGTACGCACGCGCGTCGTTCAATGGGAGGGCAAGACTACGCCGCTGCCCGCTCACTTTTGCACCAACCCGATGGACCTGGTTATGTTCCGCGAACCTTCCATGGGAAACTTCGCATTCCACGGTTGGGTGCTGGTCGAGATATTCACGGATGCCGGCCTCGTGGGACTGGGCAATGCGGCACTATCGCCGTTGGTAACGAAGGCTTGTATCGATAATTACCTGAAACCGCTTCTGCTGGGCGCAGACCCGTGGGATAACGAGTATCTGTGGCAGCAGATGTACAGGCGGACCATGGCGTTCGGGCGCAAAGGCGTCGGGATGACGGCCATCAGCGCGGTCGATATTGCCCTGTGGGACCTGCTGGGGAAATCCGCGAAGCAGCCAGTGTACCGCCTGCTTGGAGGACGCACGAAGAAACGCATCCCGGTATACGCAAGCCGCCTCTACAGCTTGCCGCTGGATGAACTACGCACGGAAGCGCAGCGCTATAAGGACGAGGGATACAAAGCGATGAAGCTGCGCTTCGGATGGGGTCCGGTGGATGGCGCGGAAGGGATGCAGCGCAACGTGGAGCTGGTACGGACGGTTCGCGACGTGGTGGGTGACGGGATCGATGTGATGGCGGACGCCTACATGGGCTGGACGCTCGACTATGCGAAGCGCATGTTGCCGCTGCTGGAGCCGTTTCATCTTCGTTGGCTGGAAGAACCGGTGATCCCGGACGATACCCGCGGCTACAAAGAGCTGAAGTCATACGGGCGCGTGCCGATTGCCGGCGGGGAGCATGAGTTTACGGTCTTTGGATTCCGCGATCTGCTGGAGGCGAATGCACTCGACTATATTCAGTTCGATACCAACCGGGTAGGAGGGATCAGCCAGGCGCGCAAAATCGCTGCGCTGGCCGAGGCGTATCAGATTCCGGTGATTCCCCACGCAGGGCAGATGCATAACTACCACATAGTGATGGCCAGCCTTAACTCGCCCATGGCTGAGTTCTTTCCCAAGGTAGACGTTGAGGTGGGCAATGAGTTGTTCTGGTATATCTTCGACGGCGAGCCGGTTCCCGCGGATGGTTCTATCGATCTCGATGAGAACACTCCGGGACTTGGCCTGACTGTAAACGAAGAGTCGCTCAAGCGCTTTACGATTATCGAGTAGGAGAAGAACGCGGTGATTCATCTGGTGCAGATTGGCAACGGTTCGTCGCGCCGCGTTGCGGTAGTGGAGGAACCTCGCCTCCGTTGCCTCGTCGAAGTGCAAACTGTCTACGAACTGGCGCAAGAATCTCTGGGGAGCGGCGGCAGACTGAGCGAGCTGGCGCTTGCCCTCGCGCGGGGCGAAACGCTGGACTACGACACGGTTTATGCCGGGCACTCAGAATGGCGTCTGCTGACGCCCATAGATGTGCCTGGAGAACCTTCGCGTCTGTCTGTCACGGGAACCGGCCTAACCCATCTGGGAAGCGCAAAGGACCGGCAGGCGATGCATAAGGCTGAGAATCAAAAGGTCGCCGAAGTTGCAACAGACAGTATGAGGATGTTTCAGTGGGGTGTGGAAGGCGGGCGTCCGGCCCCCGGCGAGATTGGGATTGCGCCGGAGTGGTTCTACAAAGGCACCGGCGCAATCTTGCGTGGGCCCTTTGAGCCATTGACTGTGCCCGCATACGCTGAGGATGGCGGCGAGGAGGCTGAGCTGGCCGGAATCTACATTATCGGCGAAGATTGCGTACCGTATCGCATCGGGATGGTTGCGGGCAATGAGTTCTCCGATCACAAATTCGAGAAGCGCAACTACCTGAATCTCGCGGGATCGAAGTTGCGGGCGTGCAGCGTCGGACCCGAGCTCGTGGTAGGCGCAGGGTTTCAGTCCATTGCCGGAGAGGTGCGGATTCAACGCGGCGCCGATGCGATCTGGTCGAAGAAGGTCGAGACGGGCGAGGCGAATATGTGTCACAGCCTGGCGAATCTCGAGCATCATCACTTCAAGTTCGAGCGCCACCGGCAGCCCGGCGACGTGCATGTGCATTTCTTCGGCGCGCATTCATTGAGTTTTGGCGAAGGAATCGAATTGCAGGATGGAGACTGGATGGAAGTGCGCTATGACGGCTTTGGGCGTTCGCTGCGCAATCCGATCCGCATCGAAACGACGGCCGCGGACCGTTTCGTGGCAGTACGGCCGCTTGAATGAGGACAAGCAAAGAGGAGAATTTTCTTGTGAGCGACACCATAGCGATTCTGGGACTGGGCACGATGGGCGGTGGCATGGCGGGAAACCTGCTGAAAGCGGGATATTCGCTGACGGTGTATAACCGCACGGCGGCGAAGGCGAAGGCCCTCCTGGAGCAAGGCGCGCGGCTTGCGACCACGCCGGCGGAAGCGGTCGAGGGAGCATCGATTGTCATCGCAATGCTGGCGGACGATACGGCGTCGCGCGAAATTTGGACCGGCCGGAATGGCGCACTCGAAGGCGTTCGACCGGGCTCCATCCTGATTGAATCGAGCACGGTGAGCCCGGCGTGGATCGCGGAACTGGCTCAGCTTGCCTCCGCACGCGGAGCAGAACTCCTGGACGCTCCGGTGACAGGGAGCCGGATGCAGGCCGCGGCCGGCCAGCTTACGTTCCTGATGGGCGGAAGCGATCGAACGCTCGTAGCCGCGACGCCGGTGCTAAAGGCGATGAGCAAAGAGATCGTTCACCTGGGGCCGGTGGGGAGCGGAGCAAAGATGAAGCTGATCAATAACTTTATCTGCGGCGTGCAGGTCGCTTCTCTGGCGGAAGGTCTTGCATGGATTGAGCGCAGCGGACTCGACCGAAATAAAGCGCTATCCATTCTGAAGAACGGTGCGCCGGGTAGCCCACTGCTGGGGGCCATCGCGGAGCGGATGGCCAGCCATAATTACACGGTCAATTTCCTGCTTAGGCTGATGACAAAAGATCTGGCCTACGCAGAGGCCGAGGCGTCTGGCTGTGGCGTGCATTTGAAAACGTCCGAAGCTGCAAGAAATCTGTTTGAATCCGCTATCGCGAAGGGATTCGGCGAAGAAGATATGGCATCGGTGATCGAGCCGCTACGCGGTATGTAAAATGCGCCAGACGGAAAACAGGATTATGGCTGTCGAGCAGGCCCTGGTTGGCTTTCTGCAATCTTGGCTTGGTGCTTTCTGAACTGCACAAGAGCTGCCGGCAGATCAGCTACGAAGCCTCTGGCCAGTTTCCTTTTCTCCCCGTCCCCCACGGTTCGATTTGCTTTGATTGATGAGGTTTCACCAGGGCCTCTCCATGCAATGAATCCACCATGCCCCTGGATCATTACTTCACGACAACTCTTGTGATTTCAGCCGGCTAGCGCGCTCTCAATTTTTGATATACATTCTTGATGTATACTATATCACGAGAAGAACACGATATGGCCCTTGAGACGAAGACTACACACCGACCGAAGCACAGAGTCGTTGCTCCCGCAGAGAAGCGGACTCAGGTCCGGTTGACCGTCGATTCCAGGTTCACCAAGACCCATTTCAACCAACTCTTTGCCGTGCTGAAAATCCGGAAACAGAATGCCCTCGCCGAGCACATCATCATGAATTTCAAAAGCAACGCCGCTCAGGCGCAGATTCGTGCTTTCTATAACGGGCCGTGGCTGAACATTCCCTTTCAGAGTATCGACACTTCTTTCGTCTTCCCTTTGACCCACGAGATCGCCGATGAGCTGGAGAGAGTCGGCGGAGAGATTCTCGGCGGCGTGAATAAATCTAAGACCTTTCGAGTGATGGTGGCCTACTTCGCAGCCAGCTATAAGCTCAAGACTCCAGTTCAATCCACTGCATTCGCGTAGTCTCGTCAGAGTATTCTCCCGACGGCAACCTCAGATACGCAATGATCACAGGAGCTACCTGCCGCCTCTTCCAGCCTCGCGTTGAGCTGCCGTTGATTGCGCTGGTCGGCATAACGCCATCCCCGAAGTTGCGCGGCCGCCCGCGCATCTCCTTCGTCAGCCCTGTCCGCGACCCATGAGCGAAGATCCTTCGGAAATGCTTCCCGGCGCCTCTGTTGAATGGCCAGCTTCAGGGAGCGTACTTCGAGTACCGATTGGGCCACAGCCTGAGAGAGCTGGATCTTCTTGCCCGGCCACGGCAGAGCAGACGCACGAATCTCCCGCTTTTGTTCACGCAAGATGTCAAGAATGTATTGCCGGCCTTCCCTGCCGTCTTTTGTGAAGGCTTTGCACAGTTCCCGTCGCCGATTGCGATACTGGTTATACTCTGCCATCAAGGCAGTACGTTCGGCGTGTCGCTGCGCCTTGCGTTCCTCCCTCAGTGCGCTATTACGAACAGGAGTACGAGCAGTGTATTGATCGTCCTCATAGCCGGATGTTGAGGTGGGTGTCCAAGGCCCAAGAGCAGTCTCCGTGGCCTGGCGGTTGATCTTTCCAGCGAAGTTGTGCCGGAATACGTCGGAAGCCTTTACCCGGATGTTCGAGTCGACGGCAAGGACTGTGTATCCGCCCGATTCTCCCTTCTCAAGTCTGAGATGAGCCTTCGAGAGAAGGCGATGGAGGTCCTCCCACGTGGCATTCTGTCGTGTCAGAAGTGTCCGCACGCTGGGGGCCACTTCCCGCCGTACGTAGGTCTGAAGAGACTCTGCATCGTGGTAATGTTCAAGTTTTGCAGCGGCTCCGGTCGGCTGTTCTCTGGCAGACCGGAGCGCAAAACGTTCGGATTTTGACACGGGTACAGCCTGCTTTGACTCTTCATCCCATCGCGTCATGCCCGGCGTGTGTGCCCAGCCATACTTCGCTTCGAGGCGACGTGCTGCGCCGTCGAGAGCGAGCCAGTTGTTATATCGTGTAGGGGCTCTGAGCGTTTGAGGATGGACTTTGTTCACCATGATGTGAATGTGAAAGTGTTTTTTGTCGTCGTGCGCGACCACCATATATTGGTGATGTTCATATCCAAGCGCCTTCAACGTTTGTACCGCTGAGTCTGTCCATTGTGGTCGGGTAGGGCGCTCTCCTGGAGGCCATGCCAGTTCATAATGGCAGACTGCATCCTTGCAACGATCGTTGAGAGACGCAACTCCTTGCATTTCTGCCGCTGCGGTGTCGAAGCTAAGAAGATTCCACGACAGGACTACATCGCCTCGCAAGAGAAGCTCTCCAGTCTCGGCATCACGCTCCTGTGTAAGGTATTCACGAAGCCGCTTGAAGCTGCTGGAGTGCTTTCGAGATGCTTGTACCTTGACAATCATGTTTACTTTGCGGCGACGGTGTTGAGCGCCCTCACTGCGTTAAGAACGGCGGACAACGTCGAATTCAGTTCCCTGCGAAGGTTTTCTTCATCCGGAAGACCCTTGATCTTCATGAGCAGGTACTTCTGAAGCCCACCGAGTCGAGCAAGCTCTCCTAGAGCCTTCTGGTCCACCTTCGAGACGATTCGCTTGTTGAGTGAGGTCCTTCGCATGTACTCGCTCATGGTCAGGCCGGCTTTCCTGGCCTGTGCTTTAATGATGGCTTTCTCTCGATCCGTTGTTCTGATGAAGAGCCGCAGCGTGGCGCCTTCAATTCGTTTCGGTCTTGCCATTGTTCTCTCCTGTTCTGTGGGGTCTCGGGGCGCAGCCCTGAGCAAGATGCGCAACCATTTCTCCGAGTAGCCGCAGGCGGATTGGAGAAGTGGTGGTGGGTGCGCGGAACCCCGAAGGGGTTTCGTGCGCACAGCGCATTTCTTGCCGTACCATTTAACAATTCCGGTTGCTCAGGCAACAGTTCCGACTTTAATTTAATACATATTTGCTGTCAATCTTGTGCTATGATGTTCTCGACTCGTTGTTGGCTAGGAAAGGAGGAAAGCAGATGGAAAAACGGCGTCGCAAGCCGCAAACGCTCACCGCAGAGCAGTTCGAGGTCTTTCGCACTCGCCTGGATGAGAGAGGGAATGTACCTCCTCCGCAACCCGAGTCCTACATGATGGGAGAGATCGTCCGGGACGTATACCCGCAGTTGAAAAAGTTGCGGGAGAACGGCTACACGCTGAAGATGTTGGTCCGTGTTTTTGAAGAAAACGGCGTCGTAATCACAATCCACGCCCTTTCTACCTACTTGAAGAACCTGGCGCTACCAAAGGAACACGCTCCAGTAAAAGCCGCCAGTAAGGGCAAAGTGGGGTCGCCAACCGTTGAAGTAAGGTCTGGGCATTTTCAAATGAAACCGGACGTGCCTCTGTAAGAAAGGACCACAATGATGATTGTGCGCGCAATGACATGCGCGCGTTTTTGGGGAGAATTGACCATGATGTCAATTAAGGCAGAAGGACCTAACCGTGCTTTGCATTTCGGAGAAAAGCCAGGAAGTGAGAACTACAGAAGCAACTTTGGAGAACCCAAGTTCGCAGGCAAATCTGACTGACGCTCTGCTCAACAAGCTTAGTAAACCGCTCACAATTCAAGCGCTACTCGATCAATGAGGTAATGGGATGCCGAGCAAGATTCTGAGACTGCCAATTGTATTGGATCGCACTGGCCTTTCGCGCAGCACTGTCTATCAACGTGTCACAGAAGGGAAATTCCCAAGGCCGGTGTCGCTCGGAGCCAGAGCTGTCGGCTGGGTCGAAACCGAGGTCGAGGAGTGGATTGCCTGCCAGATAGAGGCCAGCCGGGAGCTCTGCGGCCAGAGATCGGGCGTGAATCGTTCGTCGTCGAGATAATGCCGGAGCAAGATTCCTGTGGGCACCCATCTGAGATTGGATTGCAGGGCAAGGCCAGAATCTCTGTTGGGCGAATTGAGCGAATGCCTATGCCGCAGTTCCACGAATGGGCAGCACCTTGCCGCCGCGCTGCGTCCGTTCCAGAAAGTCTGCCCAGTCCTGCATCATCTTGGCCCGTGGCTCCAGGTAAAGGGCATGATTGTACGCCGCGCTAACCGCATTCCGGGGAGCGTGAGCAAGCTGCAATTCGATATGCTCGTGCGCGTAACCCTGCTCATGCAGAACAGTGGAGGCCAGCCCGCGAAAGCCGTGCCCGGTCATTCGGCCCTTGTAGCCCATGCGCTTCAATGCTCCCAAAATTGTGTTGTTGCTCATGGGTTTTGATTCGCTACGATCACCAGGAAAGAGCCATTCACTCGTCCCAGACAGAGACCGCAGCATCTCCAGCACTTCGATAGCCTGTGCAGCTAGCGGGACAATGTGTGGATCTTTCATCTTCATCCGGGTTGCAGGAATATCCCAACGAGCAGCCTCGAAATCAAATTCCGGCCACTTGGCTCCGATCAGTTCGCTGGTCCTCACAAAGGTAAGTGCCATGAGCTTTAACGCCAAACGGGTGACTTGCGTTCCCTGGTAGACCTCGATTGCTCTCAACAAAGCGGGCAGTTCTTTTGCGTCAATGCGGGCAAGGTTTGTCTTGTGCGTAGGCTTCAATACGTCGGCAGGGCGAATGTCGCTGGCGGGATTTCTTTTTGCGTAACCGTGGGCAATGGCGAAGCGGAAAATCTGTCCAACGTTTTGCATGGCACGCTTGGCCAGATCTCCAGCTCCACGCTCCTCAACCGCTTTAACCGCCGCGACCAGTTCCGGCGCTTCAATTTCTGTAATTCGACGTGCGCCGAGCAGAGGGAAAATGTTGGCCTCCATGCGCCTGCGCGTCGCGTCCACATGCTGAGCGCTTTTCTGGGCCTTCCAGTGGTCAAACCATAGCCCTGCTATAGTGCGGAAAGAATTTTCAACCGCAAGTTTCTCCGCTGTCTTCGCGGCTTTCCGCTGAGCCATTGGGTCAACGCCAGTCGCCAACAATCTGCGGGCCTCGGCGTGGCGGTCTCTGGCCAGGGCCAATGGTACATCCGGGTATGACCCCAGCACCATAAGCTTCTCCGTGCCCTCGAACCGGTATTTCCACCGCCAGCTCTTCCCGCCCGCTGGTGTCACAAATAGAAAGAGCCCACGGCCATCACTTAGGCGGTAGGGCTTTTCCCCGGCCTTGGATCTGCGAATTTCCGTGTCTGTTAGCAAGATACCCTCCTTCAGTCGAGAAATACCCCCAAACGGTGAGAGAAATACCCCCAGGCAGTTCCCCAAGTCACCCCATGCGGACAGTCTGCAGTGCTCAAAAGTCGTGATCCAACTTCACGCAAGGCGTGCAGTTAGCTGTAGTCGGGGGTTCGAGTCCCGCACCACATTCGAATCGTAAAAAGGAATAAATTTTCAGGAGAAAAATACGGGAACCCGCATGGATACTAGCGATGAGCGCATTTTTATTGAAATACCCCCAAATGAAAAATGAAATACCCCCGCATATTCCCCAAAGATCCCCGGTTTCCATCGTACCGCTGAAGACGGTATCGGAGCAAGAGTAATTGATTTTATTGGTTTTATTAGCCTCTATCGAATTTCTCTGGACGGCTTCGGAAGGGGTCTTGGTGGGCAGTGAGGGACTCGAACCCCCGACTTCCTGCTTGTAAGGCAGGCGCTCTAACCAACTGAGCTAACCGCCCACTCCGCAGCGCAGATTGCGCCTCTAATCATGATAGCAGCGTGTTCATCATGCGGCAGACAGCTCGGCGCAAGTTGATAAACTCAGCGGGTGGGCCGTCTCATCGTCAATGCCGACGATTTTGGACTGACCTCGGGCGTGAACCGAGCCATCATCGAGTTGCACGCCGCGGGCCTGGTCACTAGCACCTCCCTGATGGCGCGCGCCGGCGCGACAGACGAGGCTATCGAACTGGCCTGTGCGACGCCGTCATTGGGCGTCGGCTGCCATGTGGTTCTTGTCGATGGCGAGCCGATTCTGCCCCCGGAAAAGATTCCCAGCCTCGTGGATGCGAGGACCGGGCGTTTCCCGGACTCGCTCACGGCGTTTCTGCTACGGCTTTTTACGGGCCGTATCCGGGCGGAGGAGGTTGAGGCTGAAGCTGCGGCGCAAATCGCGCATTTGCAGCAACGCGGAGTGCGTCTGACGCACATCGACACGCACAAGCATGCGCACATCTTCTCAGCAGTGCTTCGTCCCGCGCTGCACGCTGCCCGCTCCGCAGGAATTCGCGCAGTACGTCATCCCTTTGAACCGGAATGGGCCGTCCGCGCCGCGATTGGCGCTCCACTGGCGCGCGTGGTACAGGTTGCGGCGCTCAGCCTGCTCGCGCCGCACTCCCGTGAACTCCTTACACAGGAGGGATTTACAACGACTGATGGAACCATTGCCATAGCCGGGACGGGCTCTCTCGATGCATCCGCGCTGCGTGCCCTGCTGCGACAGATTCCTGCAGGCACCTGGGAACTGGTGACGCATCCCGGCTACAACGACGCCGAACTAGCGCGCGTGCGCACGCGTCTGCGGGCTTCGCGCGATATCGAGCGCCTTGCCCTGGCCGCAATCCCTGAAGTTCCCGGCATCGAGCTTATTTCGTTTGCAGATCTTGCGCCCAAGGCGTCGCAGGTGGCCGACGATTAATGCAATCCTTGCATCCTGCGCTACACAGCGCGCGTCCATAATGTAGTAAAAGAAAACGAATCTCAAGAAGGCATCATGCGCATCGGGATCACGTGTTATCCCACCTACGGAGGCTCCGGCGTTGTTGCGACGGAACTGGGCATTGAACTGGCCGCGCTCGGCCACGAGATCCACTTCATCTCCTATTCGCAGCCATTCCGGCTGAGCGGGCGCGACGATGGCATTTTCTATCACGAGGTTCCCGTCTCCAGTTACCCGCTCTTCGAGTTTCCGCCGTACGACCTGGCGCTGGCCTCACGCATGGCCGAAGTGGCCGAATACTACGCACTCGATCTGCTGCACGTGCACTACGCGATTCCACACTCGGTTTCGGCGCTGCTGGCGCGGCAGATGCTTGCCGCGCGCGGCCGCCATCTGCCGTTTGTGACCACTCTGCACGGGACCGATATCACGCTGGTCGGACTCGACCGCAGCTATCTCCCGATCGTGCGCTACGCCATCCAGGAAAGCGACGGCGTGACCAGCATCTCCAACTACTTGCGCGAAAGGACCATCGTGGACTTCGACATTACGCGCCCCATTGAGACCATCACGAATTTCGTGAATTGCGACGTGTATACGCCGATTAAGGACGAAGTGCAGAAAGAAAAAGAGTGCGAACGCCATCACTTCGCGGCGCCTGACGAGCCGATTCTGATGCACCTTTCGAATTTCCGCCCTGTGAAACGCGTGGGCGATGTGGTGAAGGTTTTTGCACGCGTGGCACAAGAGCGCCCGGCACAGCTGGTGCTGGTGGGCGACGGGCCGGACCGCTCTTCCGCGGAATGGCTCGCGCACGATCTCGGCATTCAAGGCCGCGTACATTTCCTGGGCAAGCAGGAGCGCGTGAGCGAACTGCTGGCGCTGGCCGACCTGTTTCTGATGCCGAGCGAACTAGAATCGTTCGGCCTGGCCGCGCTGGAAGCCATGGCCTGCAAGGTTCCCACCATTGCCACATGCGTGGGCGGCGTGCCGGAGCTGATCGACGATGGCGTGACCGGCCTGCTCTACCCTGTCGGCGACGTGGAGGGCATGGCTGCGGGCGTCTTGAGCCTCCTGAACGATCCGCCACGGCTGAAGGCCATGCGCGAAGCCGCCCGCCAAACCGCGCAAAAGCGATTCTGCGCGAATCTCGTGGTTCCACGTTACGTGCGCTACTACGAGCAGGTACTCGCGGGAGAGGGCGGCCGAAAAACCGCCTAAGTTCCCTCGGCTTGCAAGATTTCACAAAATACTTCTTGTCAACCACGGCGCGGCTTGGCATATTCTGCTTGCACTGGAGGTCATCCATGCGAATCAGGAAAGCACTGTGTCTTTTTGCGGTCTGCGCACCCATCCTGCTGTGGGCCCAGGCTGCGGGGGGCAGCTTCGACGGCAATTGGACCACGAAGATGTTCTGTGATGCGAGCACCCACATGCCTGCTTATGCGTGGACATTCGTTAGCACGATCGCCAACAGCAACTTCCACGGCCAGCACGGCGAGGAAGGAGGACCGGGCTACCTCGTCATCGACGGGCCGATCAAAGCTGACGGCTCTGCGAAGCTCCATGCCAAAGGCACCGTGCAGTCGGGAAAGGCGGGCATCGTAACCCAACTTAAGGGCAACAAATACGACTACTACATCGAGGCCAAGTTTACTGACACGTCAGGCACCGGGAAGCGCGACGAGGGCGCGGGCATTCTCGGCCGCCCCTGCACCTTCGAGTTCACCAAGCAGACGGACACGAGCGCGCCTGCCCCGACTCCGCCGGCGCAATAGCCGCCGACAGCTGGCTGTTGCAGAATTCGACCGCGCCCCCTGACCGCGGCTTGGCAGAATGGCGCTCCCATGCGAGCTCTAAATGGCCGAAGCCCCGAAATCGGATGAGCCATGGGGGGAGAAGCCGTGACCGCGCACCGGCAAAACATTGACACTCAATTCGGCCGGGCCGCAGTGCAGATCTTTGCTGTGAACGAGCATTTGAACCAGATGCTCATTGAGCAACTTTCTCCTGCCGTCTGGAGAGCAAAACCGCCCGGCAAGGTGCGCAGCATTGCGGCCATCTTCGCGCACATTCACAATGTCCGCTGCAAATGGATTCGGCTCACGGCTTCACATCTGGAAGTTCCGCAGCTACTCAAACACGCGCAATGCACGCCGCGCCAGGCAAGTGCGGCATTGGCGCTGAGCGGCGCTCGCTGCGCGGAGATGCTTGCCGAAGCGCTCGGCGGGAACGGTGGCCGCGTCAAGAAGTTCTTGCGAGATGGCTGGGCTCGGCCCTGGCCGGTTGGCCCGGAAATGCTGTGCTACATGATCTCTCACGAAGCCCACCATCGCGGGCAAGTGTGCATGCTCGCGCATCAACTAGGCTTTCCCCTGCCGAACAAGGTGACGTCCGAAATGTGGAATTGGGAAAAGCTGTGGAAGGAGTGCGGGGCACGCCGACGTCTCGGCTACGATTCCTAGGGCATTGCTATAGCGTGCGTTTGAACAGCGGTGTAGCCACCAGTAGTGTGGCGATTCCGAAGACCGTGAGAAACAGGAGGTCGTGCCAGATGGCGACCCAGCCGCCATCTTTGAGCAGAACGGCCTTGAAGCCGTGGATCACGTAGGTGAAGGGATCGACCACGCCGATGGCCTGCATCCACTTGGGGAACGACGAGGTGGGATACATGGCGCCCGAGGGATAGAGCAGGAGGACATTGAGAATGCCGAACATGGCGCGCGGAACCAGCGGATCGTCGACACGCACCATCAGGAGGAACATCATGCCGTTGAAGGCGATGGAGCCGGCGATGATGAGGCACAACGTCTGCATCATGATCACGGGATGAAAAATAACGCCCAGCCCGGCGATAAGCGACCCGATGACCACAATCGATATTCCGCTCAGTGTCGCTTTAATGGCGCCGGCGATATTCAGCCCGAAGACCAGCTCCAGTTTCGTAATCGGCGTCACCAGGTAGCCTTCGTGCACGCCGCGCGCCTTGTCGTCGATGTAGAGCATGCCGCCGCCGATCATCACCGAGATATACATCGCGAGCGCCACCGTCATCGGCAGAAGATACTTCAGATAATTCACGTACGGGTAAAGCTCGACAACTTCGAGCGCGATGGTTTTTGCCAGCCGGCTCTGAACCTGCGGCGCATTCATGGCTTCCACGAGCGACTGCATCTCGGCTTCGAGAGACGATGAAGTGAACAGATCGGAGTTGTCGACAACGAGGCCGAGCTTGGGCGCGTCCTGTTCGTAAACGCGGCGCGAATACTGCGCGGGGATAATGACTGCGGCGTCGATTTTGCCGGTGCGAACGTCCTCGCGAGCCTGCACTTCGCTCCGGTACTCGATGGTGGAGAAGGTCTTGATGTTAGCGGCCACCGCATCGAAGGCCTCGCGCACCTTCACGGCCTGGGGCCCGTGGTCGTAGTCCACCACGGCCACGTGCGTGCCCACGATCTTTCCCCCGAACGCGTTTCCGATAATGACCAACTGCAGAATCGGCATCATGAGCGACATGATCATGAGCGTGGGCGAGCGGAAGAACTTGCGCATTTCGCGCTCGATGATGGCAAACATCCGGTTCATGGGCGCGCTCCCGGCCGCGGGGGCATGGCAAATACCGGCTTCACCTGCTCGTCGCGCAGTTGCCGCCCGGTGTAGTGAATAAATACGTCGTCGAGCGTGGTGTTTTGTACGCTCAGCGATGTGAGCGTTTCACCCAGGCTCGCGGCCAACTCCACAATCTGCATGGTGGTCTTCGATCCTGACTTGGTGATGACGCGGTAGAAGCCCGAACCCTCGGGTTGCACGCTGGTCACGCCCTCCATCGCCTGCAAGCGCGCCGGCCACGCTTCGTCGTCGCGGTCGAAATGCACTTCCACCACGTTCGCGCCGGCCACGCTGTTCTTAAGCTCCACGGGAGTGCCCAGCGCCACCAGCTTGCCATGATCCACAATGGCGATGCGGTCGCAGAGCTTGTCGGCCTCATCCATGTAGTGCGTGGTGAGGAGCATGGTGAGGTTGCGCGTGCTCTTGAGCTTGTTCAGCATCTCCCAAACCGCGATGCGCGAAACGGGATCGAGGCCGGTCGTTGGCTCGTCGAGAAAAAAGATGCGCGGATTGTGCACCAGGCCGCGCGCGATCTCGAGCCTGCGTCGCATACCGCCGGAAAGCGTCTTGGTCTGCGCATCGCGCCACTCGGTCAGATCGACAGCTTCGAGCACCGCGTCGATGTTCTTCTTGCGCTGCTCGCGCGGCACGCCGTAGAGCTTGGCGTAAATCGACAGGTTTTCCTCCAAGGTCAGATCCTGGTCGCTGGTGAGTGCCTGAGGAATCACGCCAATCGCCTGCCGTACGTCATCCGGGTCCTTGCTCACGTCGTGCCCGGCCACCATGGCTTTGCCCGCGGTGACGGGGATAAGCGTGGTCATCATGCGGATGAGGGTGCTCTTGCCGGCGCCGTTCGGTCCCAGCAAACCAAAGATCTCGCCCTCGCTCACGCTGAAGTTCACATCCTTGACGGCTTCGAAATCGCCGTAGCGTTTCCAGATGTGCTCCACCGCAATGGCGACGGGACGCGGCGCGCCGTTGCCGTTTGCGGGCAAGCCATTGTGGGGCGCGCTCACTGCTTCACCAGCTTTGCCTTGGGAATGTAGACCTCGGCCGTCATGCCGGGCACAAACCTCTCGCCGGGATTGGGGATGAGCAGCTTCAACTGCACGGTCTTGATATCGCGCTTCATGCTGTTGACGTCGCGCTGTGTGGCGAAATCGCCCTCGGCGGATTTGGCAATCACGTAGCCCCAAATGGTGACGCCGCTGGGCATGACCACGCGCAAACTGTCGCCCAGTTGCACAGCGTCGGCCTGCGTCTCAGGGAGCGGCGCGTAAACCCACGTCTGCGTCAGGTCCATGATGGTGACAATGGGCTCTCCCTCTGTCACCACTTCGCCCTGCCGCGCTGCCCACACATCTACTTTGCCGTTGATGGGTGAGAGGATCTGCGAATATCCTTGTTCGACCTTTGCCTCTTGCGCCAAGGCGCGGGCATTGGCCGCGTCGGCGCGCGTCTGGTCCACCGTGCGCGCGGTGGCTTCGGTTAGAAGCTCATGCGCGCGCGCTTGGCGAAGATTTGCCTGGGCTGCGAAAAGATTCTGGCGCGCCGCATCGACCGCGGCCTTGGCCGCATGTAGCGCCGTCACCATTTCATCGCGCGTCTGTTGGCTCATGATTCCCTGCTGCGCCAATGCCACGGCGCGGCTGGTGTCGGCCTGCTGGTGCTCATACTGCGCCTGGGCCTGCGCCAGAGCGGCCTGGGCCGATTGCACCTGCGCTTCGGCGCTGAGGGTTGCGCTCGAAGTTTCGCCGCGGTTCTGCCGCTCGGTGTCCTCCGTGCTGTTTACCTTCCAGCGCTCACTGGCCGCAGTAGCCTCGGCAGCCTTCATAGCCGCCTGCAGATCCTGGCTCTCAATCACCGCGATCAACTCGCCCTGGGTCACATTCTGGCCTTCTTCGACGGTCAGCGTCTGGATGCGCCCCGGAATCTTGGAGCTGACGATGACTTCGTTCGCATCCACGGTCCCGATCAGTTGCAAATCGGTCGAACGCCGCGTGGTGGTGAGATACCAGATCAACGATCCCACCAACAGCACTCCCAGAATGACGAAAACTCGATTTCGCGCGCTCACTCGCCCATCACCTCAAATGATTGATTTCTGCTTGAATTCGGCGGTCTCCGGCATGGGCGTATCGGCCAGTACCTTGGCCGCCAGCGCCGCGCCATGCTTCCGATCCTGAAAAAGAGCCTGACCAAGAAACTCCACCGTTGACACCCTTCGCGCCCGCAGCACCTCGGTGTCGAACGGCTCAAAGGGCATGATCAGCCGCCACACCGGCGCGCTGAGAAAGTAAAAAACGTTTCCGCCCAACGCGGAGAGAATGATCTGCAGCCATTCAATCTCGATCAACTCGCCTGACGCGATGCCTTCGCGCACCATTGACTGGAACATGGCATGCAGCGGCGCGAAGATCCGTTTAGCCAGAATGGGCAGCTCGCCCGTTTCGCCCTTATGCAGCCGAATCATCTCCTGCTGCATCAGACTTTGAAACTCGCGTTGCGTCAAGATCCGGTCAAAGTGGTTCAGCGCCGCACGGAGCAGGCGTTCTCCGGGGCTAGCCTCGCGAAGGAACACCGCCATGGAACTGTCGCGCACACGGGCCGAGACCATTTCGAGGGTGGCGGCGTAGAGCTTTTCCTTGCTCTCGAAGTAGTAATAAAGCAGTGCCTTGTTGACTCCAGCCGCGGCGGCGATCGGTTCAGTGCGCGCCCCGGCCAAGCCGTGGGCGGCAAACTCGGTCAGCGCAGCATCAAGAATCCGGCTGCGCGTTTCGGCCGATCGGTCGGCCTGGGTCTCGGTAGTTGGGTGCGGAGTCATAATTAACTAACTGGTTAGTAAGTTAACCCAGACGCGATCTCTTTGGCAAGCAATTTCCTATTTTTCTATTAGGTGTTGTCGATACCCCGCTGATATATCAAGACTTATTCAGCCGTTTCTTGGCGCGTCTTCCTTGCCCTAATCGAACACGACCGTCTTGTTGCCGTAGCACAGGATGCGGCGGTCCAGGTGCCAGCGCACGGCCCGGGAGAGCACCATGCGCTCCAGATCGCGCCCGCGTGCGACTAGATCTTCCACCTGATCGCGGTGCGAAATACGCGCCACGTCCTGCTCGATGATGGGGCCGTCATCAAGAATCTCGGTGACATAGTGGCTGGTGGCTCCGATGAGCTTGACACCGCGGGCATGAGCCGCATGGTAGGGTCGCGGGCCGGTAAACGCCGGCAAAAACGAGTGGTGCACGTTGATGATCCCTGCCGGATAGTGCGCTACGAAGGCCGGCGAGAGGATCTGCATGTAACGCGCCAGGATAACGAGCTCGATTTCGTTTTCCGCAAGCAGATCGAGTTGCCGTGCTTCGCTTGCGGCGCGGGTTTCTGCTGTGACCGGCACGTGCTCAAATGGCACGCCATAAAACGCCGCCAGGTTCGCAACCTCGCGGTGGTTCGAAATGATGAGGGGAATCTCGCAAACCAGCTCGCCGGTGCGCCAGCGATGCAGCAGATCGGCCATGCAGTGCAGATACTGCGAGCAGAACAGCGCAACCCGCGGCTTTCGCGCACTCGAGGTGAGCTTCCATGTCATGTTGAGTTCGGAGGCGAGCGTGGCAAAGATCGCCCGAAAGCCGTCGAGGTCAAAACCCTCTAGTTCCCACTCCACCCGCATGAAGAAGAGGCCGAGGTCGCGGTCGATGTGCTGATCGGCGTGCAGAATGTTGGCGCCACGCTCGAAGAGCAATCCCGACACGCGCGCCACAAGACCCTTGCGATCGGGGCAATCGATCAAAAGAACGGCTGAATCTTTCATGGTTCTTCCAGCTTACGACATGGGCTGCGCAAAACGCAGCAGGGCCGCAAAAGCGGCCCTGCAAGTGTTCCATCGTTTGAAGACCTCAGTCGTAGTAATCAAGTCCGAGGTGCGTTACCAGGTCCGCGCCCATGATGTGCCTGAGCGTGTTCTTGAGCTTCATCGACTGAATGAACAGATCGTGCTCAGGGTAAAGGCCGGGCGCGCTCTGCGGCGACTTGAGATAGAAACTGAGCCATTCCTGAATGCCGATGGAACGCAGCTCCGGCGTGCGCTTGGCGAGATCGAGGAAGAGTACCAGGTCGAGCGCAATGGGCGCGGCCAGGATCGAGTCGCGGCAGAGGAAATTCACCTTCAACTGCATGGGATAGCCCAGCCAGCCGAAGATGTCGATGTTGTCCCACGCTTCTTTTTCGTCGCCCCGCGGAGGATAGTAGTTGATGCGAATCTTGTGGTAGATGTCGCTGTAGAGATCGGGATACAGTTCAGGCTGGAAGATGTACTCGAGCGAGCCGAGCTTCGACTCTTCCTTGGTCTTGAACGATTGCGGCTCGTCGAGCACTTCACCGTCGCGGTTACCGAGGATGTTGGTGGAGAACCATCCGTTGACGCCGATCATGCGCGCCTTGAAGGCCGGCGCCAGCACCGTCTTCATGAACGTCTGGCCCGTTTTGAAGTCCTTGCCGCAGATGGGCGCCGCGTTCTTCTTCGAAAGCTCGATCATGACGGGAAGGTTGACGGTAAGATTCGGCGCGCCATTGGCGAAGGGCACGCCTTCCTTGAGTGCCGCGTAGGCGTAAATCTGCGAGGGCGCGATGGCGCGATCGTTGTTCACCAATCCTGCTTCGAACGACTCAATCGTGCGATGCACGGGCTTCGGCTCGAGAAAAATCTCGGTCGAGGCGGCCCAGATCATGACCACGCGATCGACCTTCTTCCTGAAAGCGCGAATGTCAGCGCGCACCTGCTCTGCGAGATCGCGCTTGTTTTTGCCCTTTTTCACGTGCTTGCCGTCGAGCCGCTTGACGTAATACTGATCGAAGACGGCGGGCATGGGCTTGATCTTCTGGAGATACGGCTTGAGCCTCTTCAACATTTCGGGCTTGAGCACGGCTGCGTGCGCGGCTGCCTCGTACACGTTATCTTCAAAAATGTCCCAGCCAGTGAAGACGATGTCTTTCAGGTCGGCCAGCGGAACGAAATCCTTGATCAGAGGCGATTTGTTGTCGGTGCGCTTGCCCAACCGGATGGTACCCATCTGCGTGAGCGAGCCGATCGGCTTGGCCAATCCGCGGCGCACGGCTTCTACGCCGGCGATCATGGTGGTGGCGACGGCGCCCAGGCCCACCACCATCACACCCAATTTGCCTTTTGCAGGCTCAACGTTTATTGCGGCGGTCTTCTTGCTTGCGGACGCTTTGCCCGCGCGAACTACGGCCTTCTTGCCGCCTTTCCCCTTCGTTGCCATTGCTTCTCCTGTTCTTCTGTTTTGAAAATGAATTCAGATGCTTCGTACATTGGAAACCCGTCTTCTGTCCCCTGATCCCTATTCGCTAATCCCTGCTTTCCTGCGATTGATGTGCGCCCACAGGAACCACGCGAACAACACGACGACTGCCAGTTCCACGGCCAGATGAAAGTGATGAAACGCCTCCTGCAGGCGCGGATCGGTATTCCAGCTCTGGCCCAGCTTCATACCCACCCACGCCAGGCAGAAATACCAGATCAGGGAACCGATGGTTGTGTAGATGTGAAAACGCAGCCGCGGCATCTTGCCGATTCCAGCGGGAAAGGCAACGTAGGTCTGCACCATCGGCAACATGCGCCCGATCAAAATGGCAATCGATCCGTACTTCTCAAAAAACCTCGTCATCAGATCGAGGTCGCGCGAGTTCATCAGCGCCCATTTGCCGTAGCGCGCCACCAGCGGCCGCCCGCCTTTGGCGCCGATCCAATATGCCATTGCCGAACCGATATTGCAGCCCACCGCTCCGGCAATGGCCACAAAGAACAGATTGAAGCGGCCCAGGTAAGCAAGGTACCCGGAGAACGGCATGATGGCTTCAGAGGGAACGGGGATGCCGCACGAGTTCAATGTAATGAGCCCGACGATGCCGGCGTAGCCGCCGACGTTGATGACATGAATGACAAATTGAAATACGAGTGCGACGATCTTTTCCGTCATGAGCGTACCCAGTATATAAGCCACTTGCGCGCTCAAGCGGGGTGCGCGCGGTGGTGTGCCGAGAAAAGAATCATGCACACGTCTGCATTTCTCATTTGTTAGGATGAAATGTGCTTGCTTTGCAATTCGAGGAGGTTCCGTTGTCCGATTTCCCGCCCGTACCGCTTACCTTGGAAGGTTCCTGCGTGCTCCACCAGTTCTTCCGTTTTGACTGGAAATCCTGGCACGGCTGCGCGGACGGCGAACGCAAGAATATTGTCGATCAGGCGTTGACTGCTCTGCGCGCGATGGAGCGCTCTGGCCCCGACGCGCCTGTGCGCACGGCCCTCTACTCGCAACTCGGCCACAAAGCCGACCTGATCTTCGTGCACTTCCGCGAATCGTTCGAAGCGCTGAACCAGGTGGAGTTGAATCTGGCGCAGACTGCGCTCTCGGACTTCCTCATTCCGACGCACTCTTACGTATCGGTAGTCGAGCTGGGGCTGTACGAGTCGAGCCGCAAGACCTATGAGGCCGCGACCGCGAAGGGCTTTGAGGCGTTTTCGGCGGAGTGGAATGCAGAGATCGCAAACTCGCTCGCCCGCGGTGCCGATGCCATGAAGCCGCGGCTGTTCCCTTCCGTACCCGACGCGAAATACCTATGCTTCTATCCCATGGACCGCAAGCGCAGCGAGCAGGTGAACTGGTACACGGTGCCGTTTGCCGAGCGCCAGCGCATGATGCACGAGCACGGGATGATCGGGCGCCGCTACGCCGAGCAGGTGAAGCAGATTATTTCCGGATCGATTGGGATGGACGATTGGGAATGGGGCGTCGATCTCTTCGCCGACGATCCCGTGGTCTTCAAAAAGCTAATTTACGAGATGCGCTTCGACGAAGTGAGCGCGGAGTACGCGCTGTTCGGGCAGTTTTATCTTGGGGTGCGGCTGCCGGCGGAAA
The DNA here is from genome assembly GCA_963729915.1 of uncultured Acidobacteriota bacterium. GTDB lineage: Bacteria > Acidobacteriota > Terriglobia > Terriglobales > Acidobacteriaceae > Telmatobacter. The sequence goes on from CAVSQE010000014.1 coordinate 196,945, forward strand.
AACTGGGGGATTGGCTTGAGGGGAAACTCTAGTTTAGGAAAAGGCTCAGGATGGAGATCACAAGCGACCTTTATTCTCGAATGAACTCAGTGAGGCACATATTTCTCCGCTCGTTGACCGAATCAGGCATCAACCAACTCCACCTTGTCGTCGAAGAGGCGGTAGTCAACGAAGCGAAACGTGGCAAGATGCAGCTCTCTGCTTCGCCTGAACCCCTTGCATTCTTGCGCGAATCTTCAGCACCAATCGAATCGATTGAGGGCTGCCTGGCGTTTCGTCTCTATTGGAAGCGCTATGCTGCCTATCTGGTGACCGAGGAATGCGTCGGTAGTTGCGGCAATTACGCCGACGAAGTTTTTGAAGGGGACCGGCTTCGCAGATATTCGAAATCGCATTTTCTCGACCATCTCGCCCGGGACACCGGTGCGCATTCTCGACCGCTGATTCATTTCAAGATCATCTGTGAAAACCATCTTGTGGATGTCGCTGCCGAGGATCTGCCCGAAATCGAAATGGTTCAATCTTTTGATCGAGATTGGATTCACGGATGACGAAAAGGGAAGGAGCTAAGAACTCGAAGCCGCGACCGAACCGAAGCTCGATGGGTGGTAATCTCGCCCCTTCTCGCGTCGCCGCCATTCTCAAAGGCCTCGACGAAGCGTATCCCGAGGCTGAGTGCGCGCTCAACCATCGTTCGCCATGGGAACTGCTCGTTGCGACCATCCTTTCCGCGCAGTGCACCGATGTGCGCGTGAACATGGTGACGCCGGAACTGTTCCGCCGCTTCCCTACTCCCGAAGCAATGGCGAAGGCGAGTTTGACGGAGCTTGAGGAACTCATCAAGACCACAGGATTCTTCCGCAACAAGGCGAAATCAATTCAGGGAGCAGCGCGCAAGATCATTGCCGACTTCAACGGTGAAGTTCCGCAGACGCTCGCCGAACTCATCACCATTCCTGGCGCGGCGCGCAAGACGGCCAACGTGGTGCTTGGAGTGAGCTTTGGAAAGGCCGAGGGCGTTGTCGTCGACACGCACGTCTTCCGCATTGCGCGGCGTCTGGGACTGGCCAAGGGCGACACGGCGGGGAAAGTGGAGCAGGAACTGATGCAAGTTCTACCGCGAGATCGTTGGATCAGCTTTTCGCATCAGATCATCCATCACGGCCGCCAGGTGTGCACGGCCCGTAACCCGAAGTGCAACATGTGCAACCTGGAGCCGCTCTGCCAATCAAAGGACAAGACGTGGGAGAGCTGAACGAGCGGAGTTGGCGGTGCTAGCGGAGCTAGAAACTACGCGCGAAGCACGCGGCTGACTGCATCGATCAGTCCCGAAATGTCCGACACGCTCGCCTCGGCTACCGGCTCCCAGCCGAGTTCGCGCAGGGTTTGAGAAGTAATGGGGCCGATGGAGATGGAGCGAACTCCGGCAAAGGGAAAAGCGATCCCGGCCGCTTGGGCGGCATCGGCAAGATGCGTCACGCTTGAGGAACTGGTGAAGGTTGCGGCATCGATTCCCTTTTCCAATGCCGCGCGCAACCGCTCCGGCGTGGCCGGGGGCATGACGTTTCTGTAGGCATCGACCACATCGACCGTGGCTCCCGCGGCGCGCAAGGCGTCGGGGATCACGTCGCGAGCGACTTCAGCGCGGGCGAGCAGAATCTTTTTTCCGGCGGACTGATCGGCGAGGCAATCAACCAAGGCTTCCGCGACGTAAGTCTCCGGAACGAGAGCCACCGGCAGGCCGGATTTGCGTGCGGCGGTTGCCGTAGCTTCGCCCACCGCGGCCACCTTCAGGTTTGAACTCTTGTCCAAAAAGTTGCTCCATGCAATGGCGCGCACCGCGTTGGCGCTGGTGAGGATGAGCCAGTCATAGGAATCGAGCGCGCGCAACGCACGATCGAGCGGCGCAAGATCGCTTGGAGGCTGAATCTCCAGCACGGGAACCTCGACGGGTTCAGCGCCGAGCGCGCGAAGAGCATCGCTGAGTTTGCTTGCCTGATGTGCGGCACGCGTGACCAGCACGCGGCGGCCCGCAAGCGGCAGCGCAGCCATCAGGCAGCTCCGCCTGCCGCATTGTCGCTAGCCGCAAGCAGCGGGCCCGCACCAGCTTCCATCAACATGGCGGCAATCTGGCGGCCAAGCGCCGCAGGATCCTGGTTTTCGCGCACGTTTTGATGATAGACGCGCACGGTTGCACCCGTGTCTGGACTGGCAACGACGGCAAAGACCTCATCGCGCGGAGAGGTTTCGCCCATGGCTTCCGACTTGTCGATCGGCATCAACCGGCAGTGGATTCCGATGGGCACCTGGCAGCCGCCGCCGAGCGCAGCCAACGCCGCGCGCTCCACGGCGACGGCGAAGCGCGTATCGGCATGATCGAGAAAACTCACTGCCTCAATGGTTGCGGCATCGTCCTTACGCGTCTCAATGCCGAGCGCGCCCTGTCCTGCAGCGGGACAGAATTGTTCGGGCGAGAGCCGCTCGCGCACCCAATCGGTGCGGCCCAGGCGGTCGAGTCCAGCGGCGGCCAGCAGAATCGCCTCCACCTGCCCCTCGGCCAGCTTGCGCAGCCGCGTGTCCACATTGCCGCGAAACTCCACGGCGTCGATATCGGGCCGCAGCGACTTTAACTGCGCGCGACGGCGTTGGCTGCTGGTGCCTACGCGCGCGCCCAGAGGCAGCGCAGCGAGATTCGCGTGCTTGAGGGAAACGAATGCGTCGCGCGGATCGACGCGCACCGGCGTGGCCGCGAGCGCAAAGGGCTCCGGCAACTCGGTGGGCAGGTCCTTGAGCGAATGCACGGCGAGATCGACGCGGCCATCGGCCAGCGCTTCTTCAATTTCCTTGGTGAACATGCCCTTAGAACCGACCTGCGCAAACGTCACCTCTTGCAGCCGATCGCCGGTGGTTTTGATGATCTCAATTTCGACGTCGTGGCCCTGCATGCGCAGCAATCCAGCAATGTGATTGGCCTGCCAGAGTGCGAGCTGCGATCCACGGCTCCCGATGCGCAGCTTCATTTGCGCGCCTCCATGCCACGTTCAAAGACTCTTATGTTGACGACGCGCTTGCTCTCAGAGCTCCCAGCTTCCGGGCTCTCCGGTTCTGTCTTCGCTGCAGGCTCATCCGCGGGTTGCGCCTCAGTACGCGTCGCAGGCGACACCGACCACTCGTCGCAAAGTGCCTCGAGACGCGACTCATCTCCGTCACGCGCCGCCTGTTTGAGCGCCTGCATCGGCGAATGCAGAAATTTGTTCACCAGTCCGCGCGTGAGCGCTTCGACGGCTGCCAACTGCTCAGGCGTAAGCGGTCCCAGGCGGTTGTGCATGCGCTCGATCTCCGCGATGCGAATCTCTTCAGCCTTCTTTTGCAATGCAACGATGGCCGGCGCAATATTGACCGTACGCTGGCGCAGGTGGAAGCGCTCCACTTCCCCGGCGATCAGCGTCTCCGCGTCGACCGCCTGGCGGCTGCGTTCTTCCATGTGCGCCACGGCCACCTGCTGCAAGTCGTCGATGTCGTAGACGAAGATGCCGTCGAGGTTATTCATCTCCGGATCGACGTCGCGCGGGACGGCAATATCGATGAAGAACATGGGCCGGTTGCGCCGCTTGTGCAGGAAGGCCTGCCCGTGCTCGCGACGGAAGATGGGATGCGGCGCGCCCGTGGAGCTGATAACAATGTCGGCGCGGCTGGCTGCTTCGTAAAGTTGATCGAAGTCGATGACCTGCGGCACCACCGCGCCGGAAAACTCCTCGGCCATGTGACGTGCGCGCTCGGCGGTGCGGTTGCTCACCAGGATGGCGCCCGCACCTTGCTGCACGAGATGCCGCGCGGCGATCTCGCTCATTTTTCCCGCGCCCACCAGGAAAACCGTGCGCCCCTGGAGCGAACCGAAGATTTTGCGTGCCAGATCGACAGCCACGGATGCGATGGAAACTGAATTCGAACCGATTCCGGTCTCGCTACGCGCCTTTTTCGCGGCAGCAAACGCGCTTTGCAGCAGATGTTCCAACTGGCCCGAGACGGTTCCCGCAGCGCGCGCCACGGCGAAGGCTTCCTTCACCTGGCCGAGAATCTGCGGCTCGCCGACCACCATCGAATCAAGGCTCGCCGCCATGCGGAACAGGTGACTTACCGCCTCTTTGTCGTGGTACTCGTACAAGTGCGGCGCAAGCACTTGGGCGTCAATGCCGAAGTAGCTCGAGAGAAAACCTGCGACGGGCACATCGGGACTCTCAACGGCGGCCAGCAACTCCACGCGGTTGCAGGTGGAAACGATCATGCACTCGGCAACTCCCGGCGTCGAGGCCAGCGCGCGCGTGGTCTCGGCCAGGTCGTCGCGGCCGATGGCAATCCTCTCCCGCAGCGCAATGGGCGCCGTTTTGTGGTTCACGCCAATGAGTGCGAGGGTCATTGGGGACCAAACCTGTGCACCTGGCTGAAGAAGTTGACTGCCCAAACCGCCATCATCACGACCAACGCCCCGCCGGAGACGTAGGCAGCCCTGCGGCCGCGCATTCCCATGCCGCGGCGAAGCAGGAGGAGCGTTGCATAAACAATCCACATGACGAAGGAGGCGAGGATATTGGGATCGAGAAAATAGGCTGCGCCCAGCGAGGTTTCCTGCACCAGAACGGACCCGATCAGCAGGCCCACGGTCATGCAGGGAAATCCGAATTCGAGAGTCGCAAGAGCAAGCCGCTCCAGCGTGTCGAGCGGAGGCAGCCAGTCCAGCGGAGCCCAGCGGGATTTTTCTCCCAGCTTGTGCTTGCCCTTGATGCGCCGCTCCTGGACCAGGTACATCACGGAAGAAAGCAGGCTGAAAGAGAGGGCCGCATAGGCTAGCAGGAGGGCGATGATGTGCGCCACCAGCCAGCTGACCCAAACCCGCTGCGAGGGAAAGCGGTAGCGATCCGGCCCCAGCGAAGGAATGAATACGAGGAAGAAGGTTGCCGGCAAGGCAAAGATTCCAAGGGAGATGGCGTCGTAGAGCCACCAGACCAGAAAGAACAGGCCGGCCACGGCAAAACCGAGCAGCGACTCAATCTCGCGCACGCCCACCGGCATCAAGCGGTGCGCCTGAACCAGCATCTCAACCACCGAGACAAAATGGAAGAAAAAGGCCATTCCGCCCAGGTGGACGCAGGTTTTGCGCCAGGGCAGGGATTTTGACAGCACGGCGGGGAAGATGGCGACGCATCCACCGGCGTACAAAATGGCCGCAACTCGTAGCCAAAGCAGGTACATGGCAGCTCTTACCTTAAAGGCGTTACCGATCAGTATACTGTGATGCAAATCACCTTACGGAATCGGTTGGTGGCGTGGCAACACAATCGCACGAACATCGAGGGCGGGAAACGAGTTACGATCGCGCCACCCCTCCGGGTCGATTCTAGTTGTGGATGCGAATCTGCAGGGCTGCTTCCGGCCAGAAAGAGATGCTTTCGAGTGGGTGGCCGGCGCTTGTCAAGCCATTCAGGGCTGCCCGGGAATCTCAGAAGTCAAGTCCGGACGATCCGCCTTCGGCGACCTCGCACAAACGCTGAAAGCGTTGCCTTGTCTCGCGCTCCGGTCGGGCCGCAAGCGCTTCGACTTCTTCCCGCTGCATTTGGAGAAGATAGCCTTCTGCTTCGTACACCAGGTCGCGGACGGTGTTGTTGCTTGCCACGCCAATCGCACGTTCAATGGCGATCAGCTTCTGCAATAGGAGAGTGTGATTCATCACAGCAGGGCCCCTTTGAATCATTTTGGAAGGGCTCCAGTGTGCCGTTTGATGCAGCCTTTTGGATGTGATCCAGATCACCGGGCGTGCTTTGATCCGGCAGGCCGGGTATCTGTGGCCGAGGTGGCCGCTGTCAGTAGCTGCGGGCTTCGGCAGGGGCCTCATCAACCGTTCATTTCACTTTGGTTTGAAGATCTTGCGCGGAATATTCAGGCCGCGAATTCCACCGCCCATTCCGCTACCCTGCGGCTCGCCGCCGCGATAGTCTTAGAACCAGCGTGATCCGAGACGAAGCTCAGCGCCGCTCCGAACAACCCGTGCACACTGATGCGGTGCCGCCGTCGCACGCGGGCGACGCGCGCCCTGGCGAGGCTTCGACCTCAGCGCTTGTGGACGATGTTGCTGCTCAAGAAGAGCTCGTGCTCACTTCCCTGCCCGTCGAAAAGCGGCAAGCGGAGAAAAACTCTACGGAATTGACGCCCTTCATGCGCCAGTGGACCGCGGCGAAGAAGCAAAACCCCGATGCGCTGCTGTTCTTCCGCATGGGCGACTTTTACGAGTTGTTCTATGACGATGCGGCCGTGGCCAGTCGCGAGCTGCAACTGACACTGACGGCGCGCGACCGGGAGCGCAGCATTCCCATGTGTGGCGTTCCTTTTCACGCTGTCGATCAGTACCTGACCCGCCTGCTGCGCCGGGGCTATCGCATCGCTCTCTGCGACCAGATGGAAGACCCCAAGCTCACGAAAAAGATTGTGCGGCGCGAAGTGACGCGCGTGCTTTCGCCGGGCACGGCGTTGGATGCGGGGTTGGGGCAGGAGCAGAACAATTTTCTTGCGGCGCTGTACGAGGCGACGCCTAAGGGCGCTCGTACAGGAGAAGCGGTTTGTGCGCTGGCGCTGTTGGATGTCTCGACGGGCGAGTTTCGTACCGCGGAGTTTCGTGGCGCGGATGCCCGTGCGCAAGCCATCGATGCGCTGTTGCTGGCCGCTCCCAGCGAGGTGCTGACGCCCGCGAGCGCAGAGTTGCCGGCACAACTGGAGAGGATTCCGGCGCGTACGCGGATTGAGGACTGGGTGTGGACGGGTGACTTTGCTATTCCGCTTGTCGAACGGCAACTGAATGTGCATTCGCTGGAGGGATTCGGGCTGAACGGCCACGAGTCGGCAGCGATTACGGCCGGAGCCGTGCTGCATTACGTCCGCAATACGCAAAAGAATGAAGCGCTCCACATCGACTCGTTGAAGTTCGAGGAACACTCGACGGCCCTGGAGCTTGACCAGGTGACGGTGCGAAATCTGGAGCTGGTGGAACCGCTGTTTTCCGGCCAGGACGACCGCGTCACGTTGTTTCGCACCCTTGATGCCTGCCTGACGCCGATGGGCAAGCGGCTGCTTCGGGCGACGATTCTGCGTCCGCTGAACCAAGTTACGGAAATCGCCGCGCGCTACGAAGCGGTCAGCGAGGCGCACGGCGACTTGCTGAAACGCGAGGAGATGCGGCGGGCATTCGGCGGCATCTTGGACCTGGAACGGCTGCTGGCGCGGATTTCATTAGATTCCGCCGGTCCGCGCGACGTACGCGCGCTCGCTGGCAGTCTGGCGCGGCTGCCGGGACTAAAAGTCGCGCTCGAAGCCATGAAGGCGCCGCGATGGCGGGCAATCTCTGCGCATCTTGACACGCTTGACGATGTAACAACGCGTATTGTGCGCACGCTGGTGGCAGAGCCGCCGCTGACTCTCGTTGACGGCGGCGCCATCGCTCCGAACGTCGATGCGGAGCTCGATGAGTTGCGCTCGGTTTCGAGTTCCGGCCGGCAGGCCATTGCGGCCATCGAAGATCGCGAGCGGCGACGCACCGGCATCGGCTCGCTGAAGGTGCGCTATAACTCGGTCTTTGGCTATTACATCGAGATCACCAAGGCGAACCTGGCGCTGGCGCCCGACGATTACGAGCGCAAACAGACGCTGGTGAATGCCGAACGCTTTACGACCCCGGAATTGAAGGACTACGAACGCAAGATTCTTACCGCGCACGACCGCTGCATTGAGATTGAGAAACGCATCTTTGCCGAGCTGAGAAAGTTCGTTCTCGAAAGTGCCGGCCGCATCCGCCGCAGCTCCGCGGCCGTGGCTGAAGCGGATTTGCTGGCGTGTTTTGCGCATCTGGCCGCGGCGCGGCGCTACGTGCGCCCGCAATTGGTTGAGGAGCCGGTGTTGGAGGCCGTGGCAGCGCGGCATCCTGTGATTGAGCAGTGGATGGAAGAGACGCGCGAGGGGCGGTTTATCGCGAACGATCTTTTCCTCTCCGCCCTTGAAGAATCTCCTCCTAAGAGTGAAAGCGCGCCAACGCCACCACCGAGTTTGTTGCTAGTGACCGGGCCCAACATGGGCGGTAAGAGCACCTATCTGCGGCAGGCCGCGATGCTGGTGCTGATGGCGCAGATGGGCAGTTTTGTTCCGGCCGACTCGATGCGGTTCGGGCTTGTCGACCGGATTTACACGCGCATCGGCGCCAGCGACAATGTGGCGCGCGGCCGCTCGACTTTCATGGTCGAGATGACGGAGACCGCAACGATCCTGAACACCGCGACCAGGCGCTCGCTGATTCTGCTCGATGAGATGGGCCGCGGAACGGCGACCTTCGACGGGCTCTCTCTGGCATGGGCGACGGTGGAGTTTCTGCACGCCGAAGTGGGCGCGCGCACGCTGTTTGCCACGCACTATCACGAGCTGACCATGCTGGCGGAGAAATTGCCGCGCGTGTGCAATTTGCGCGTCGGCGTCAAGGAGTCGGCAAGCGGCATCGTGTTTTTGCACAACATTGAGCCCGGCGCAGCGAGCAAGAGCTACGGCATTGAAGTGGCGCGGCTCGCAGGGCTGCCTTCGGTGGTAATCGAGCGCGCCAAGCACGTGCTGCGCCAGCACGAGAAGCAGGAGCGGCAGAGCGTACAGGTGGAGACGGAGCCAGACCCGATGCAGATGACGATCTTCACGCCACTTTCGCAGAGGATTGTGGACCGCATTGAAGCCACGGATGTGAACGCGCTGACGCCGCTGCAGGCGCTGAACCTGCTGGAAGAGTTGCAGCAGGAACTGAAGAAAAGCAAGGACTGAGGGGCTATGAAGGAGAGTTTGCGTCGGGCTGCGGGAAGTTTGCTGGTGGTGGGAGTGGGCGACAAAGAGCTCACCGCGCTGGAGCGCGCATGGCTCAAGCTGGTGCGGCCGGCAGGGATCATTCTCTTCAGGCGAAACATTGTCGATCGCGGGCAAACACGCGCTCTGCTCGCTGAGGCAACCAGCTTTTGCCCGCCGCATTGTGGCGCTTTCGTCGACGTGGAAGGCGGAACAGTGGACCGGCTGCGCGATGTGCTGGCTCCGATTCCCTCGGTGCAGGCCGTGGCACAGGCCGCACGCGTAACGGGCCGCGCCGCGTTGCAGCGTGAGCACGGAGAGCTGGTGGCGCGGGCCGCAAAAGCCTTCGGGTTCAACTCCTCGTTCGCGCCGGTGCTCGACCTGGCGCTGCCGGAGTCGCGCACGGTCATGGGGACGCGCTGCGCTGCCGCGACCGGCGCCGGTGTTGCGGCCTACGCGCGCGAGTTTCTCGCAGGGTTGGCATCGCAAGGCGTGGCGGGATGCGGCAAGCACTTTCCCGGCCTCGGTGGCGGAACACTCGATTCGCACTTGGAGACTCCGAAGATCGAGCGCACACGGCAGCAGTTGTGGCGGGAGGATCTGGAACCCTACCGCGCGCTACGCGACATGATGCCGATGGTGATGGTGAACCACGCGGCATATCCGCATACCGCGGACCCGACGCGCCCGGCTACGGTGTCGAAATTCTGGATGCAAACCGTGCTGCGCAAGCGCATCGGTTATCGCGGCATCGTTGTCTCCGACGATTTAGAGATGGGCGGCGTGACAAAGTTTATGCCCATTGCCGAGGCCGCGATTGCTACTGTGCGCATGGGATCCGATCTGGCCTTGATTTGCCACCACCCCGAGCCGATTTTGCAGGTGTACGATGCGCTGATTCGCGAAGGCGAGCGCTCGGCGGCGTTCCAGAAGATTTTGCTCGGACGCGCGAGAGAGTCTGCGCGGAAACGAGCCAGAACATTTCCGGCAAAGATGCCTGCGGCGCTGAGCGAAAAACAATTTGAGGCGCTGCGCGCGCGGATTCTGCGTTTCGGTGAGACGGTGGCGAGGGCTGCTGCCGGGGAGATGGCATGAAGACTCATGCCATGACAGTTGCCGGCGTGATGAGCGGCACTTCGGCTGATGGAATCGATGTGTCGGTAGTCAGAATTGCGGCCTCATCCCTGGCGGCAAGAACGCCGCGAAGGTTGGGCACCCCGGCCCGACCGAAGCTCACGCTGCTGGCACATGAACACTTTGCGTATCCTGCTGCGCTGCGGCGCGCCGTGCTGGCTGCGATGAATGCGCAATCGACTTCGACAGCAGAACTGGCACGGCTCAACTGGCGGTTGGGTCTCGCGTATGCAGAGGCGGTAAAGGAAACCGCCAAAAAGCGCAAGCTGCGGCTCGATCTGGTCGGCTGCCACGGACAGACGCTTTACCACCAGGCGCGCGCGGAGAACTACGCGGGCCGGAAGTTTGCATGCACGTGGCAGGCGGGCGAGGCGCAGGCAATCGCCGCGGAGCTGGGTGTTCCGGTGGTATCGAATTTCCGCCCTGCCGACATGCTGGCGGGCGGTCAGGGCGCTCCGTTCGTCCCGTTTTTGGACTATGTGCTTTTCGCCGATGCCAAGCGCGGACGCGTTTTGCAAAACATCGGGGGCATTGCCAACTTGACTGCACTCCCGGCCAAAAGTCCACCCCACGGAGTGGTTGCATTCGATACCGGGCCGGGAAACATGGTCATCGACTGGCTCGCGCAAAAGCTGTTCGACAAATCTTTCGATCGCAATGGGGCGCTGGCGGCGCGCGGAACTGTGATCGAGCCGGTTCTCAAAGAAGCGCTGCGGCACCCTTACTTCAAACTGCGTCCGCCGAAGACCGCAGGGCGCGAGCAGTTTGGTCGGGCTTACGCAGCGGAATTCTTGGAGAAGTGTCTTGCACATTCCAAGAACCCGAACGATGCCCTGGCGACCGCGACGGCCCTGACCGCAGAGAGCATTGCATGCAGCTACTCACGTTACGTGCAGGCAAAAACAGAAAGCCACGCCGTGGATTTCATCGTCTCCGGCGGTGGCGCACGCAACCGGACGCTGATGAAGATGCTGGCCGCAAGGCTGGAACCACTGGGGTGCATATTGTGCGACAGCGACGCCTTTGGATTGCCTGTCGAGGCCAAAGAAGCGGCGGCGTTTGCGCTGCTGGCGTGGCGCACATGGCATCGGCTGCCGGGCAATGTACCGTCAGCAACCGGAGCGAAGCGCGCGGTAATTCTGGGCCAGGTCACGTATGCGTAATCAGGCTTCAGAGAGAAGCTTGCAGGAAGTGATCCCTTTCTGGAAACGGCGGAGTTGACCGGGCTTTGAATCGGGACGGCCTGAAGCAGCGCTGGTCCCCGCTTCCAGATTTTCCTTGCGCATCTCTGCTACCATAAACATGATTGCGGTTCCCGGCGCCAGGCTGATTTCTCGATATTTTGAGAGTTGAGCGCAAAGGTAGCGAGAGCCACTCAAAGGAGAATTTTTATGCCTCTAGTTTCCATGCGGCAGCTCCTCGACGAAGCTGCCAAGGGCGGTTACGGCGTCGGTGCGTTCAACGTGAACGATATGGAGCAGATTCAGGCCATAATGATGGCCGCCCGGCAGACCAAGTCGCCGGTGATTGTCCAGGCCAGCCGCGGCGCACGCGCGTTTGCCGAGGACCTCTACCTCTTCAAGCTGATCCAGGCCGCGGCGGAGTTGAATCCCGACCTTCCCATCGCCATGCACCAGGACCACGGCAACAGTTTTGAGACCTGCAGGAGCGCCATCGCACTGGGCTACACCTCCGTGATGATGGACGGCTCGCTGAAGGAAGACGGCAAGACGCCGTCAACGTTCGAAGAGAACGTGGACGTGACGCGTCGCGTGGTGGACTTCGCGCATGAGCGCGGCGTGACCGTGGAAGGCGAAATTGGCGTCCTGGGCGGCGTGGAGGACGGCCATGGCGCGGGTGGTACGGGCCTGGAGCACATCACCGATCCCGACCAGGCAGTTGAGTTTGCCGAGCGCACCGGCGTGGATGCGCTGGCCATTGCCATCGGCACCAGCCACGGCGCCTACAAGTTCAACAAGAAGCCGGATGGCAGCGTTCTCAAGATGGACGTGCTCATCGCGATTCACAACCGGTTGCCGCACACGCACCTGGTGATGCACGGCAGCTCGTCTGTGCCCAAAGAACTCCAGGACATCGTGAACGAGTACGGCGGCAAGCTGAAGCCCACCTGGGGCGTTCCCATCGAAGAGATTCAGCTGGGCATCCGCAACGGCGTCCGCAAGGTCAACGTGGACACTGACAACCGCCTGGCCATGACCGGTGCGATTCGCAAGGTGCTGTGGACGCAGCCGGAGAAATTCGATCCGCGCGACTACATGAAGCCGGCGCGCGAGGCGATGGCAAAGGTTGTGGCGGAGCGCATGACAGAATTCGGCCAGGCTGGCCACGCCGGCGACTACACGCCGATCCCGATCAGCGTCATGGCCGATGGATACAGGAGCGGCAAGCTCGACACACGCCCCTCCGTTGCAGCCCGTTAGTTCTGGCACAACGCTTCAAAATGAATGCGCTACTCGCGATTGCGGGTGGCGCATTTTTCTTCCTGGGTCAGCTTTTCTGGCCCTCGCCAGCGGCCCGATCAGAGGCCGTAGCCGGTATCGCCGCCTTCTTCGCTGCTGACTTCCTCTTCGCGGTAGATGGCCAGCGGCTTCATGTCGCGCGGCACCACGACCGTCCGCTCGACGTTGTCTTTCGCCTTCATCGCCGCCCCCACACCGAATGTCATGGCGAGCTCGTCGAGCTTGTCCCCGTAGTGGCGGCGCAGCAGCGAGAGGTCGGCGCGCAATTCAGCGCGTTGATCGGGGTCCTGGTCGTCAGACGCTTCCCATCTTGCCGTGAGAATGATAGAGAAGCGCAGGGCGGCCAGCTCTTCGGTTTCGTAAGCCAGCAATGCCGCGCGTGTTTCTTTCATGTAGCGCGAAGCGGGTCCCATCAGCGATGAATGAAGCGGAGCATGAAGCAATTCCGTGGACACAGCAGTCCTCCCTTCGCGGTTTTCCGCGGGGTCGATCTGAGCGATCAACCGGAAAGCTTCAGCCTCGAGAGCACCGGCCCGTTGCCCCATTCTTCGGCTGGAATGGACCTAGTGTGGAGGCGAAGGCTGGAGTGCGCTGTGAGCTAAATCACTTGATGTAGGGACGAGGTTCCGAAAGAGGCGCTCTATTCGCGCCAAGTCGTTTCTATACAACACCCAACATGCAGGAGGAAGCGAGCTTTCGCGCGTTGTAGCCTCTGCAACCGGCTCAAGCCACTTCCGTGGAGATGGGCGCAGGTGTTACGCCAGTGGCCGCGTTCGACTCGCCCGGCTGCATCAGGAGCCAGTAGTGGAAGCCGTCCACAATGGCCATCAATGCGGCCTGGTTTAAGTCGCTGCTCACGCCCGCCGTGGTCCAGGGCTCGTGGCCTTCGGCGTTAAAGCTTACAGTGACACGCACATGAGCGGCGGAATCGTGCGCCGATACGTCGAGCGCCGCGACCGTGAATGTCCCGAGGCGCATGTGTTTGAGCGCGGAATACGTCTTTTCGAGCTCGCGGCGCATGGCCTTGGTGAGCGCGTCCACCGGGCCCGCGCCTTCTGCGCGCGTGGTGGCAAGCGTGGAGTCGCCGATGCTGAGCGTCATGAAAGCCTGCACAAAGCGGCCACCGATTTCGTCGGACTCGTCAAAAACGCGCCAGCTTTTCACGGCGAACCAATTGCGCAGGGTTCCCTGGATTCTCATGCAGGCCAGACGGAAGGAAACTTCGCTGGCGGTAAAGCCGCCGCCCTCGATCATGGCCGAGCTTGCATCCATGAGCGCCTGCGCGTGGACCGAGTCGAGCGGCACGCCAAGCGACTCCGCGAGCAGCATGATGTTGGCCTTGCCCGATTGAGCGTTGACGCCGATGATCGGGCTAGCGCCTACGCGTGCTGGATCGCACCACAAGTACGCGCCGGGATTTTTGCGCTCGCTCGAGCCGTGCATGCCGGCCCAGGTACCGAACGCGCCGGGACCGACGATGGGCGCGCCGTGCGGCGGGTCGAGTGCAAAGGCCGCGTAGGCCGAATGCGCCAGGCTGGTCAACCCCGTAAGCGCCTGGGGCGAAACAAATTCAGCTTCCCCGCGCAGCTGCATGGCTCCGACCATGGTGGTCAGGTTCACGTTACCGCAGCGCTCGCCGGTGCCGATGAGCGTACCCTGCACCTGGACAGCGCCAGCCATGATGGCGGCGCGCGTGTTGGCCACTCCCAGGCCGCGATCGGTGTGGCCATGGAATCCGAAACGCGCGCCGGGGTAATCGCGTTGCAGTTGCTCAAAAACGTGTACCACTTCTTCAGGACTGGCGCCACCGTTGGTGTCGCACACGACGATGCGGCTCACGTTCTGGCGCACGCACTGTTCGGTAAGCTGCTGGAAGTGGTCGAAGGTGCGCTTGGTAAACTCGTCGCTGCAGGGATTGCCGTTTTCGCAGCGGCCGCATTGCGCATCCATGGCATGCTCAAGATCGACGATCACTTCGAGGCCGTGCGATTGCAGGCTGTCGATCGTCTCCCACGTCATGCGCAAATTCTCTTCCGGGCTGACACCGAGTGAGCGCTCAACATCGAGGAGCCGCGACTTGACCACGATGACCGCAACCGGAACGCGCCGTTTGTGGCGCAAGATGAACTGCACATCCGGCCAATCTTCAACCTTGGCGCCGCGTCCGCGCGTGCGCCCGAACAAGGCCAACTTCATGGCGCCGGTGTCAACATTGGCGAGGGCGCTGGTGAGGTCGCTGACGAAGTGATTGGCGCCGGCGAATCCGATCTCGGCGTACTGCACGCCGAAGGCCGCCATGCGCTCCAGCAGGAGCACGGCATTGGGTACAGAGATCTCCAGATTCGGCTGCTGCATGCCGTCGCGGAGACTGGTGTCGAAGATCTCGACTTTTCTGGTGGTCTTTTCCGTCATCTCTTCCTGCAATCGATCGCATCCCCTTAGGTGTTTCTGCCGTTGGGCGAGAAAACCCTCACTGTACCATCATATCGTGGCTGGATATTTCGGGCACTACGACGTCCTGGGCAAGGGCATGGCAGAGCGGAACCATGGGAAACAATAGCCTTGAAGGCATGGCTAAAGCCGTGCCTCTTCAATGAGCACCGTCCCTACGGGACTCCTCTCGCATTGATCAACCTGCACCCCACGCTAAAGCGCGGGGCTAACAAACGGTGCGCCTACGGCGCGGAGCCTCAGGGAAGTCAGTTCCCTGTTCCGATTCTATGGGTCCCTCGTTCCCTTGGTCCCTTGGTCTCTGCTTTACTCACACGGCCGGTGCGGCCGAGGGCTCACGCGAGGGCGGCACGAGAGCGCCGATCTCCTGATCCTTATACTGCAACTGGTAGAGCTTCCAGTAGAGGCCGCGCTGCGCAAGCAGTTCCTGGTGCGAGCCCATCTCCCGCAACTGGCCTTTGTGCATCACCAGGATGGTTTCGGCCCTTTGGACTGTTGACAGCCGGTGCGCAATGAGCACACTGGTGCGCCCTTCGACCATGCGCTCGAGCGCCGAGCGAATGCGCAACTCGGTGTCGGTGTCGACGCTCGAGGTGGCCTCGTCGAGGATGAGAATGCGCGGGTTGTAGGCCAGCGCACGGGCGAAATTGATGAGCTGCTTCTGGCCCGTAGAGAGCGAGTTGCCCCGCTCGCGCACCGGCTCATCGAAGCCGTTGGGAAGCGATTCGATGAAGTCGAGCACGTTGACGTCCCTCGCCGCGCGGCGCATGGTGGCATCGGTGATTTCTTCGTTGCCGAGGCGGATATTTTCGCCGATGGTGCCCGAGAAGAGAAACGGATCCTGCAACACCACGGCGAAGTGCCGGCGCAGCGCCGTCAAATCGTGTTCGCGCAGGTCGATACCATCAATGAGAATGCGGCCTGCGGTCACCTCGTAGAAGCGCATCATCAGGCTGGTGAGCGTGGTTTTGCCCGCGCCGGTGTGACCGACAATTGCGATGGTCTGCCCCGGCTCAATCGTGAAGGAGACGTCTTTGAGAATCCACTCGATGCCATCGAGGCCGGCTAGTTCCGCGCCATCTGCCGCCCCTTGCTCGGCCTTTGCCACCGCAGCCTTCTGCGCATCGGTGAGCTTTTGGTAGGTGAACCAGACGTGTTCAAATGCGATCCGATTCGATCCATCGCCGACCACGGGGTGCGCAGGGTTCACAATCTCCGGCGCAGAATCCATGAGCTTGAAGATGCGCTCGCAGGCGGCCATTGCGGCTTGCAGGATGTTGTACTTGTCGCTCAAGTCCTGGATGGGACGCCAGAAACGCAACGAGAACTGCGTAAACATAATGAGCACGCCGATGGTGACCGTAGGCGGCAAGTGCAGGACGCCAAAGCCGCCGCGCCAAACGACGAGGGCAATGGCGACGGAAGAGAGAAAATCGACGGCCGGGTAATAGAGCGCGTAGGCAAGGATCGTGTCCATGAAGGCAATCATGTGCTGCCGGTTCACGGCTTCGAAGTCCGTGTAGGCGCGCTCTTCGCGATTGAAGAGCTGCACGACGCTCATGCCCGAAATGTGCTCTTGCGTGAAACTATTGATACGCGCGATGGCTGTCCTCACGCGCCGGAAGCTCTCGCGTACGTGGTCGCGGAAGATGCGCGTGACGATCCAGATCAGCGGCAGCACCGCGAAGGCCAGCAGCGACAGCCACCAGCTGATGGCGAGCATGACGGCGGCCATGATGGTGAGCATGAAGAAGTCGTTAACGATGGCCAGCACGCCGTCGGTGAACATGTCGTTGACCGCATCGACATCTGACGTCAGACGCGTGACCAGGCGGCCCACGGGGTTCACGTCGAAGAAGCCGATGTGCATGCGCTGCATATGGCGGAAGATATCGCGGCGCAGATCGAACATGATCTTCTGGCCGGTCCATTGCATCAGGTAGACCTGGACGAATTGGAAGAGATAAGCAGAAACCAGCATCGTCACGTAGATGACGGCGAGGCGAGTGACGCCAGCGACGGCGCCTTGAGGAAGCAGGCGGGCCAGAGGGCTGGCATTCGCCACCCAGTGCGCCACGGCGTTCGAGGGATCCTGTGCGGCAACGTCGGGCGCAAGATAGCGGTCGACGGCCACCATCACGAGAATCGGTCCGGCCACGTCACACAGCGATTTGAGCGAAACTGCGAGCGAGGCGATACCGGCCTGCAGCCAGTAAGGGCGCACGAAGTGGCCCAGGCGCCGCATCAGATGGGCGTCATACACTTTGCCCACCGGATCCTCGTCATGCTTGCGGCGGGGTCCGCCGGAGCCGGGTTTAGGTTTCTTGTCTTCTGTTTCCGCCATCGGCTGGGTGGAATGGGCTCCCACTTTCATTGTACGAGGAGTGCTTGAAGCCAGTCGAATCCGCAGCCTCTCGGTTTGCAGCGCGAAGGTCTGATATTTGATCTGGCCCTCACAGGTTGGCGGCACGGTCTCCCAACCTTTTCCTCAAAGAACGCGGAAAAGGATCGGGCATGATCGCAGTAATTTATTGCCGGATCAATGTATCTTCCGGTTATCAGCCATCCCTTATTACAGGGTCGGGCGCCCTTTGACTACGGTCCGAAGGGGTCACTTTCTGTTACGGCTGCAGGCATTTTTTTGATCAGGTATTTAAGTGCGCGGAGAATTCGCTGGGCCGTATCGCTATTTGCTGCGCCAAGGTAAATTTCCAATCCGGAAGATGGTTTAGCCGGCTCCACATCGATCAGCCGTCTTTCACCGCCATTGAAAAGCAGGATCTGTTTTCTTAGGGGGGAAACGGAAATGTCCTGGCCGTCTAAAATTTGCAGACTTTCATTCTCCACCGCACGCGCAACTTTTATGCTGTCGAAGTGGTCTTCTTTTAGCTCAGGAGATTGATCATCCCAGGAGGCTACCCAATTCTGCCAGCAATAGTCGCCGCCGCTTCCATTGAGAGTCGGTTTGCACGGTATGGTAACTGTTTGATAGTTGTGCAGGCCCACTCCAAGAACGAGAGCATTTAGATCAAGATGATCTACTTGGGCCGAAGAGAATCGAATCTCCCATCCCGATTCGCTAGTCTGCATTCCGCGAACCCACCATAGAGTGCCCTTCCCTTGTTCGATGGCAAAGTACCCAGGCCAAGTTGTTATAGCACCCGTGTCGATGCCTTCAGGGATACGAATTTGGTTGACAGCCTTATCGATGTACTGAACAGTCTGCAGGGGAGTTAAATCTGGATCGTGGGTAGATGCGGTGTTTTCCGATTGAGACTGCGCCGGTTGTGGCTCTGTATTGCCGGATTGGCTATGCAACGGACAAGACACGGCTCCGGCGACTGCAATTACTGCGCATATTTCAATTGCTTTTTTATACCTTGACATAACCTCTCTCCATGGGAAGCCCAACGATCGAGGGGAAGGAGTTCTAACGGAGTCATAACACATTGAATCAAAAGAACTAATGCGAATATGGCACGGTTCCGATCAGATTGTCAACTTTATGCGGCTTACTCGCCGGGGCCCGTTTTCGGCGTGGGTTTGGTCTCCGGTTTGGGCCTGGGCGCAGGCCGCGAAACGCCCATGCTGAGCAACACGAACCCGAACCCCTTTTTCAGCAAATCCAAAATGCCCATGGTTCCACTTCCCTTCCGTTCCTAGGCGACGCGGCCAGCCGCACCGTCGTCAATGCTTTTGCGCGACGGGCAATGCCGGCGGCGCGACGGCCTGCTCGCCACGGACGATGGCAAGCACTGCCGGAGGCAATGGCTTATCGGCGTTGGCCAGAAGCAGGGTGACCTGCCAGACCTGCGTCTCAGAGAGCGTGTCCTTAAACGCCGGCATGCCAGTGAGCCGGATACCGTTCGTGACCTTCCACCAGGTCTCGCCCGGCGGGTCGTCGCTTACGCCCACCACGTCGCTATTCTTGTGCTTCTGCCACAACGCTGGAGCGCTGGGATACATATGCGCGCCAAAGCTCGAGGGCTTGCCATAAAACCCGTGGCAGGCCGCGCATTGGTCGCGGTAGACCTCCGCCCCGGCCGTGAGGCTGGCTTCATCGGCCTGAACGGGCGGATTCCCCGGCATGTCTCGATCAATGCGCGCGCTGAGCGGCACCTGCGTGATCTGACGCTCCATGGGCAACGGCGGATCGGCCACGGCCACCGGCGGATGTCCCCACTTAAACCACACCAACAGCGCCACAGGCGCCAGAATCAGTCCCAAAATCACTCCGAAAACGATGCGACCCATGTTTTTTCTCCCTTCCCGTGCCAAATTTCATTTTGTAGCGTTTTGCAGATCATTTCGGCAGTTTACGCAACAATAGCAGGTGCGCAATCGGAAATGGAGCTAGACTGAGGGGCGTATCGCTTTCGCATCACCTTCCTTCCCTCAGGTCTCCGGCATTTTCATGCGCAGGAAAGGACCTCTCCCATGGCAGATTTCTCGAAATTCAAACTCGGCCGAAAGGCCATCAAGACCGACAGTCGTACGTTAATGCTGGGCGACTACCTGACGCCCGGCCTGCCGCCGCCACCGCCCTCGGCCGATTGGACCAAGGGCATCGCCGCCTGGGGCATGATGCTGAACGATACCCTGGGCGACTGCACCATCGCCGGCTGCGGGCACGCGGTACAAGTGTGGACCGCAAACGTCGGCAAGGAAGTGACCATCCCCGACGCGACCATCGAAAAGTACTACGAAAAGTGGGACGGCTACAAGCCGGGCGATCCCAGTACCGACAGCGGCGGCATCGAGTTGGATGTTTTGAACGACTGGAAGAAACAGGGCTTCGCCGGCCACACGCTCACGGCCTTTGTCGATCCCAAGCCCGCCAGCCTCACCCAGGTACGCCAGTCGATCGCCCTCTTTGGCGGCGTCTACATCGGCCTGTCGCTGCCGCAGACGGCACAGAATCAGGACGTATGGGACGTGGTGGCAAATAGCGGCGCCAATGCCGCGCCCGGCAGTTGGGGCGGACACTGCGTCTACGTACCCAAATACGACCAGAGCGGCTTTACCTGCATCACCTGGGGACAACCAAAGACCATGACCCTGGCGTTCTGGAACGAGTACTGCGACGAAGCGCACACCCTGCTCAGCCAGGACTGGCTGGCGGCCAAAGGCTCGCCCAGTGGCTTCGATCAAGCCCAGTTGCTGGCCGACCTGAAGGCGATTGTCTAGCTGCGTCGGTATCGCTTCGCTCCTCCGCGCGTCAAAAGAGAGCAAGCCAAACCTCAAGCTCCGGCACAAGGCTCCCCCCAGGATGTTTTAATACCAATTGGGGGGAGTGCGCCGGCCATTTCCACCTCAAGAAGCAAGAACCGCTTCTTGGGGGCTCGAATGTTTGGGTGCGCTCTCGTACTCCCGTGGAGGAATCCCGATACCGATGCAATCTTTTCGCCGTCTCGCCTTTTTGCTGGCGTTCGCATTGCCGGCCATGCCAGCCGCATTCGCACAAAGCTCAGGCAGTTCTTCATCGAGCGCCACACCGGAGCAGACCCAATCCGGAGATCAGACAAGCTCCAGTCAGCAATCCGCCGGGGAAACCCAGGGGCAATTGACTGTGCAGGCACGCATCCGCCAGCGCCGCGAACAGCGCCGCGCCACGGCCATTCATGACGCCTACGACCACAAGTGGGAGTCCTATGCCGACATGGGCTATCTGCGCTTCACGCCCGGCCCATCCCTGCAGCGCGTGACCCTTTACGCATGGGAGACGGGCTTGACCCGCTTCTCCACCGAGCGCTTGGGTTACACGCTCGATGGCCGCGGCTACATCGGAACTACTTTTTGTGGCATCACGACCTATTGCACGGGCGCTTTCACCAAGCCCCAGATCAGCACGTATAACGTGCTTTTTGGCCCCGTCTACCGCTTCTACCTGCAGCCCAAGTACTCCGTTTCGGGCCGCGTGATGGGCGGTTGGGCATACGGCAATTTCTCTGGCGACCTTAATGGCTACACGACCTCTGAGGTTGGCTTCTATCCCACGGGAAGCACCTTCGCCGCCAGCGCAGCCGTGATCGGCGAGTACAACCTGACCCCGAACGTCGGCTTCAAGCTGGCGCCGGAGTATTTCGCCACTGGCTTTGGCTCGACCGTGCAGGGTAGCTTTGGCTTTACCACCGGAATTGTCTATCGCTGGGGAAAGCAGTAATACCAGAGATCAGGTTTCAGGCATCAGAGATGCAACCGCGGAGCATTGCGAACATACCTCGCGGTTGCATCTTGAATCCAACGACCCGCCGTCTCGCTGACCTTCCCGTTTGCTGACTCACTGCGCCGCGAACCCCTATAATGGCTCCCGCCATGAAAAATACCTTTTCGCGCCGCAGTTTTTTGCAATCGTCCACCCTTGCCGCAGCCTCCGCCGCCTTCGTCGGCGCCTCACCTGCACTGGCTGAAGCCATTCCCGCCTCGGGAAAGCCCTCGCCTGTCCGCCTCGGACTTGCCAGCTATACCTTCCGCAACTTCACTCGCGCGCAACTGCTCGGCTTCATGAAGCAACTCGAGCTCACGGATCTGAACTGCAAGGACGTGAAGGACCATCTGCCCATGGATCCCGCGCTCGAGGCGCAGGCGCTTGCCGACTATGCCGCCGCGGGCATCAAGCTTCACGCCGCGGGCACCATCTCTTTTCCCAAAGACGACGATGATGACATCCGCTCCAAGTTTGAGTACTGCAAGCGTGCCGGCATCAATGTCATCGTGGCCGGCGATCCCGCTCCCACCACGCTGCCGCGCATTGAGAAATTCGTGCGCGAGTACGATATCCGCCTCGCCATCCACAACCACGGTCCCGAGGACAAGATCTACCACTCCCCGTTCGACGTGCTGAAGGTGGTCAAGGATATGGACCACCGCATCGGCTGCTGCATCGACGTAGGCCACGCGGCGCGCGCGGGAACCAACCTTGTCGAAGCCATCCACGCCGTGGGGCCGCGCCTCTACGACATGCACGTGAAGGATCTGACGAGTTTTTCCAGCAAGGAAAGCCAGGTTCCGGTGGGCCGCGGCATCCTGCCCTTCCGCGAAATGTTCGAGGCGCTCATCAAGATCAACTACAAGGGCTTCGTCGATCTCGAGTACGAGATCCATGCCGACGATCCCATGCCGGGCGTGATCGAGAGCTTCGCGTTCATGCGCGGTGTACTCGATGGGATGGGGTACCTGACAAAAGCGTGAAAACACAGCGGAGTGAGTGCGCCACGCGTGGCAGGTTACGGTTTCACCACCACGGCGAGTTGGTGCGGAGGAATCGTAAGCTGAACGGGCAACGTTGCGGTGCGATCGGCATGGAACGGCGTTGCAACCTGCACGTTTCCTGAGACTCCGTCGAGGCTCACTGTTACCGTATGCGGCGTGGTATCGAAGTTGACCACCACACACGCCTCTCCGCTCTTGCCCGCCTGCAACGGCTTGAAGACGGAGTAGCGAATATTCGCGCCGCCGTCAACGGTCGCGCCCATGGTGTCGTTGAACCGCCCCAGGAAGAGTAGATCGGCATACTGCTTGCGAATCCGGATCAACTCACTCACGTATTGTGAAAGCGGACGTGTCAGCAGTTCATCGGCAGATGCGGTGTAGTGGCGCGGCGCCATGTCCCAGACCAACCCGTACCGCATGCCGTTGTTCATCTCGTTGTAGTCGCCGGGCGTGGTGCCGAAGATGGTCGCGGTCCACTCGGGAAAGGTGTACTTCAACACTGGCGATCCCATGTCGATGGCGCCCAACCGCATGTACGAAACATCGATGTAGGGAAGCGCGCGATCAGACCAAACTTCGCCGGCCAGTGAGAAGCCGGGATCGATGGCACGCGCGGCGGGGAGCAGCTGTTTGAATGTATCCATGATGCCCGCGAAAAGAGATTGGTCAGGAGAAACGGGAAGCTGCTTGTTGAAATCGATCATGTTTGAACCGTTCGATTTGTCGATCTGAAAGCCATCTGCCCCGTCGCGGACCAACTGAAGATACTGATCCATCTCTAGCTTTCTGAACTCGGGATGGGCGGGACTGACCAGAGTCATATTCGACGGCGTGAGGCCGGCGCGTCCGCTGATGGTACCTTCTCCCCATCCGAGCGTGATCCAGTCCGGCGCCCAGCGGCCCTCGACTGCATATTGCTTGAGCTGCTTTTGAAAAAGCGGCGTAGCGGTGTCCGCGACGTCCACGTTGGTGAAGATCAGCGGATGAACGCCGATGGCGCGCATTTTAGCGAGAGCATCGCGAAATTCCTCCGGCGTTCCCAGGCGCGAATCCGGCGTGTATTGCGGGTAACCGCGATCGATGCCACCGATGTTCCAGCCCAGAATCTCGAAGGTCGTGATGCCGTATTTTTTCGCGTCGGCCGCGAGTTGGGGCAGCTCATTGAAGCGGTGCCAAACCACGTCTTCGCCGTTAAACAGGATGATGGATTGCCAGGCATTTTCCTTGCGCAGCCAATCGGGCGCACGGCGTACCGTGAAGTACCGGTCAAACCATGCGCGATAAATTCCGCTGGCCTCGTGCCAATCTCCCTTGTGCACCTCAAGCGCCACCGGCCCCGAGGTAAACGTTCCGTTGCTCAGATACGGCAAGTTGACCCAGCCCATGGTGAGGCCGATGGGCTCGCCCGCGGGAAGCTCGGAGGGGGCGGGCCAGTTGTCCTTGAGTTCGGCGCCCTTGGCAAAGGGACGAAGCTCCAAATCCAGCAGCATCAGCCGCGTTTCAGGATCCTGGTTGGCGTAGTAGTAGCCGATGCCCGCCTTTGCGTTGTAGATATCGACCCAGCCCATCGACATGGCACCCGGATACGAGAACGTCATGGCATCGTAGGGAGTGCCAAAATTGCCGCCGCCGCCAAAGAACCCCGGGCGAAAGCGCGCGAAGAGAACAGGAGAAAGATTGTCGTTGCCACCGGGAACCATCGACTGCGTATCGAGCCGGTCGCCGATGCCTTTTTGCCCGCCGATGATTCCGTACATCACCTCGGCCAGCTTGCGGTCCGTCGGGTTGTCGACCGCGATTGAGAAATGCAGCTGCCCGTCCACAGCCTCGATCCGGTAGCGCACTTTCACCGGCAGGCTCTCTCGATCGTTGTGCAGCTCGTCGTAGGTGCAGACAACTCCGCCAGGGATCGCGTCAATTTGATTGACTTGCTGATCGCGGCTGTTGAAGTAGTTTGCCTCGAAGTTTTTCTGCGGGATGAGGATGCGGAAGTTCTCGCCAAGGCGGGGCTCGCCGATGACCTCGAGTTCGGGGCTCTTCCAGTGCAGTCCGATCAAGTCGCAATTCTCTACCGAGATGCGGAGCGCAGCTACGGGAGTATCGATGGTGCGAGTCTGCGCTGAGGCGGAAAGTGCGCAGGCAGAAACGGCAACCACCGCAAGGAACTGGATCGAAGGCTTCAATATGTGCTCACTCCTGCACTTGATTGCAATGTGATTTTACATAATGCGTTACTGACTCTATCCATCGTTGCGACGCTTTTCGATTGGCGGAAGAGAACAGAGAACCCCGGCCGGCTCAACCACCATGCCGAGACGGATGCCCGCACCGTTTCTCCTGCTCCTCGTGTTTGTGTGTTCCCTGTTGGCGGTTCCCCGCTCTTGTCACTGCAGGATCGGAATCCCCGCAATCCTCTGCTGCCACTCGGCCGGGCCGGTCTCGTGCACGCTGGTTCCCTTCGAATCGACGGCCACGGTGACGGGCATATCCTTGACCTCGAACTCGTAGATCGCTTCCATGCCGAGGTCCTCGAAGGCCACGAGGCGCGCGCTGCGAATCGCCTTCGAGACCAGATACGCCGCGCCGCCGACGGCCATGAGATACACCGCATTGTATTCGCGGATCGCATCAACCGCTTCCGGGCCGCGCTCGGCCTTGCCCACCATGCCGAGCAGGCCGGTTTCCTTGAGCATCTGACGCGTGAACTTGTCCATGCGCGTGGCCGTTGTCGGTCCCGCAGGGCCGACAACCTCTCCGCGCACCGGGTCGACGGGGCCGACGTAGTAAATGAAGCGACCGCGAAGATCGACGGGAAGTTTCTCGCCACGGTTGAGCATGTCGGTAAGGCGCTTGTGCGCGGCATCGCGGCCGGTAAGCAGCTTGCCACTCAGTAGCAGCACTTCGCCCGGCTTCCACGTCGCGGCTTCTTCCCGCGTCACGGTATCGAGGTTCACGCGCCGCGCACCGCTCACGTCATAAGTGAGCTTCGGCCAGTCATCCAGCGAAGGCGGATCGAGAAACACGGGTCCCGAGCCGTCGAGAACGATGTGCGCGTGGCGCGTGGCAGCGCAGTTGGGAATCATGGCCACGGGCAGATTGGCGGCGTGCGCGGGCGTATCGACCACTTTCACGTCGAGCACCGTCGTCAGGCCGCCCAACCCTTGCGCACCGATGCCCAGGCGATTCACCTTATCGTAGATCTCGAGCCGCAGTTTTTCGGCGGTGGTTTTGGCTCCGCGGGCCATGAGGTCCTGAATGTCGATGGGGTCCATGAGCGATTGCTTGGCCAGCAACATCGCTTTCTCTGAGGTCCCGCCGATGCCAATGCCCAGTATGCCCGGCGGGCACCAGCCCGCGCCCATGGTGGGCACCGTCTTCAGCACCCAGTCGACGACCGAATCGTTGGGATTGAGCATAATGAACTTCGATTTGGCTTCCGAGCCTCCGCCCTTGGCCGCGACGGTGACCTCTACCGTCGCACCACGCACCACTTCGACAAAGACAGCGGCCGGCGTGTTGTCTTTGGTGTTGACGCGTTTGCCCGCGGGGTCGGACTGCAGGCTGGCGCGCAGTTTGTTGTTGGGATCGAGATAGGCGCGCCGCACGCCCTCGTCAACCATCTGCTGCAGGTCTTTGAGTTCTTCGCCGGGGCCGGGCTCGAATTTCACGTCCATGCCCAGCCTGACGAAGGCATTCACAATGCCCGTGTCCTGGCAGATGGGCCGGTGGCCCTCGGCGCACATGCGGCTGTTGATGAGGATCTGTGCCATGGCGTCGCGCGCCGCCGGCGCCTGCTCGCGTTCGTAAGCCTGGGCGAGCGAACGGATGTAATCCACCGGGTGGTAGTAGCTGATGTACTGCAACGCGCCTGCAACGCTAGCGATGAAATCTTCCTGCCGGATGACGGTCATTGTGAGGAGGGCCCTCGCGCCCAACCTCATAGGTTAATGGAAGGATGGATTCCCTGTCTTGCTACCGCCATGTAGGCCGCATCGCGATGCGGTAGCTTACTCGTCCAGCGAAGACATAGCCGAGTACGCCGATGAGTACTCGCTGCGCGCCACGATAGGCCGGGCGCGAAGGCTTGGCCGCGCGCGGAGAACGACCGCACATTCAGGCGTGCGTCTCGCGCCGCGACTCGACGGGCACGCTCAACTGTTGGCGCAGGCTGCCGGCCAGGTCCGCCACGGTGCGCAGGCGGTCCGCCACGGCGGCGGGTACTCCGCCCCCGCTCAGGGCCAGTTGCGAGTGCAGCAGCAGGCCAGCGACCGTGGTCTTCAACTCGGTCTCGATGGCTGCCGCGGCGGCCCGGCGGGCCAGCGTCTGCTCGCGCTCGCGGCGGCTGAGCGCAGCGCGGATCTCGCGGATCAGCCGCGCCGTTCCCGCGATGGCGAAGTTGATCTGCATGGGAATGGCCAGGCCGGCGTTTTCGCAGATCTTTTCCGCAGCCGCCGGATCGCACTCGGCCAGAGATTCATCGATCACCAGGGCCAAGAACTCGCGGCACCGCAATGCAGCCAGCGCGGCCCTGCGTCCTTCCGCCACCTCGACCTCCATGCCCAGCTGCGCGCCTACCACGGCGGCGCAGTTGCGCGCGCCTTCGATTCCCGTCACCATCAGAATGCTCATTGTCCAGCTCCTAGCTGCCAGCTTCTAGCTTCTAGATTTCCTTGGTTTCACATCCAGCTGCCAGGACCGCTCCTAATCTTGATTGCCTGAGCTCTGCTGAAGGATCGCTAACGCGCGTCATGGCAGGAACGGGCTAAAGGCTGGAAGCTGGCAGCTAGAGGCTGCTCTTACTCGTCGTGCAGCGGGTCGGCGATGCCGTACTCTTTCAGCTTGCGATAGAGCGTGGTCTTGCCGATGCCCAGCAGCTTGGCGGCCTGCAGCTTGTCGCCGTTCAGGGTGCGGATCGCGCCCAGAATGGCCTCGCGCTCCATCTCGGCCAGTGTCTTCAGCTCCGGTGCCCCGGCTGCCGCGGAGTCTTCACCCGCGGCCACGGCCGCGCGCCGTGCTTCCAGGCCCTTCTGCTGCAGCTGCGTGGGCAGGTCGCCCAGGTGCAGCACCGGCCCGGAGGAGAGCGCGCAGGCGCGCTCGATGGCGTTCTCAAGCTCGCGCACGTTGCCCGGCCAGTCGTGGCGCATCATGGTGCGCAGGGCTTCATCGCTCAGCGTAAATTTGCGGCCGTGCTCGCGGCTGATGTGGTCGAGAAAGTGCGCGGCCAGCAGGGGAATATCCTCGCGGCGGTCGCGCAGCGACGGCAGCCGCAGGTTGACCACGTTCAGGCGGTAGAAGAGATCCTTGCGGAAGCTGCCCTTCTCGACCATGGTGGCCAGATCGCGATTGGTGGCGGCCACGATGCGCGCCTTGATGGGAACGGAATGCGTGGCGCCCACCGGCCGCACTTCTTTCTCCTGCAGGGCGCGCAGCAGCTTGGCCTGCAGGTCCAGCGAGAGCTCGCCGATCTCGTCGAGAAAAACCGTGCCGCCCTCGGCCGAGATCAGCAATCCATCCTTGGAGCGATTGGCCCCGGTAAAGGCGCCCTTGACGTAGCCGAAGAGCTCGCTCTCGATGAGCGTGGGCACCAGGGAACCGCAGTCGACGGGCAGGAAAGGCTTTTGCGCGTTGGGGCCGTAGGCGTGAATGGTCCGCGCCACCAGTTCCTTGCCGGTTCCGCTCTCGCCCAGGATGAGCACCGGATGCGTGCTCTGGGCAACTTTCGAAAGGATGCGGTAGATCTTCTCCATCTCCGGCGAGCGGCCGATCATGGAGCCCAGCCCCTCGGAGAGGCGCAGCCGCTCGCGCAGCTGGCGGGTGACGGTGTCCGTGGTGTGGTTCTGCGCGGCGCGATCTAAAACCGTCGACAGCTCGTCCATGGCGAAGGGCTTGGTCAGATAATCCGAAGCGCCGCAGCGCATGGCTTCGACGGCCGCGTTCACCGAGCCCGTGGCGGTCATGGCGATGACCGAGGTGTCGGGGTAGAGCAGCTTGACCTCGGAGACCAGCTCCAGGCCCTCGTTCGTCCCCGCGGGCAGATTCACCAGCAGGATGTCGGCGGTGTGACCGCGCAAGAGGCTGCGCGCCTGGGCCAGGTCGCCCGTGCTTTCGACAGCGTAGCCCAGGCTGGCCGCGATCTCGGCGCAGGCCGAGCGCACCGCCGCATCGGCATCCACGACCAGCAGGTGCAACCGAACCGCCGGCTCGGCGAGTTGTGGAATGAACTCCATGGTCCGTGTGTTGAAGACTGTATCCAGCATTGTATTCGCCTCATGCGTGGTTGGAACATCGTAAAATTGCAGCTGACAGGAGACAGCGTGTCAGCATGCAGTGCGAGTGTGAGGTGTCATTCGGCGGACTCAGCTGTTCCCTGTTCCCTACTCCCTAATTCCCTGCATTTCGCACCGGCAGCTCGAGGGTGAAGCAGGCTCCGCCCTGCTTCCGGTTCGAGGCCGTGATGCGCCCGCCTGCGCCTTCGACAATGGCGCGCACAATGGCCAGCCCCAATCCGCGATGGCTTTGCGGCCAGCTGCCGCCCGGCGCCGCTTCGCCGTCTGTCGCTGCATTCTTGCCCCGCGAGGTGTACCCGGAGGTGAAGATCTTGTCGAGAGCCGCCTCGGGAATGCCCGGCCCGTTGTCCTCGATAGTCAGCGAAAGGCACGTCGCCGCGCCCTGGGCAGACTCGCGCTCGCGCAGGCCGATGTGCACGCGGCGACCCTGTGTCATGGCTCCGGGCATGGCCTCGGCCGCGTTCTTCACCAGGTTAATCAGCAGCCGGGTCAGGTCCTCGCCGGTGAGCCGCACGGCTTGCGCACCGCCGTCGGCCTCCATGGTCAGGGCGATGGAGGGACCGGCCAGCGCGGACAGCAGATTGCGGTTGGCCAGCAGCTCGGCGGCAAGGTTGGAGATGGGCAGGGCGGGCAGCAAATCCCAGCGCCGGTTCCGGTCGTGATGTGTGGTGGCGCTTACGTCCGTGTTCCGGCCGGAGTTTTCGAAGGGGTTGCCTTCGGCGGCTGAGAAATCGGAGCCTATGGAGCCGGAGCAGGCGCGCGCCGTTCCGCGCCCGGCGTTGGCCTGCGGGAGATCCTGCACGGCGCCGTCCGAGCATGCGTGGGCATCGAGCGTAACCAGCTTCTCGACCAGACGGCGGCTGGCCGCGGCCACCAGCCGCAGCTCGTGCGCGTAATGCGTGAATGGAACCGCAAGCACGCCCGGCTCCTCCAGCAGGTCGCAATAGAGCCCCAGCGCCGTGACCATGTTGCGCGCATCGTGGGCTACTTCGGAAACGCTCTGGGCGTGGCTGCGCAACGTGGCCAAAGTCTCCACGACCTTTTCCATCCGTCTGCGCTCCACGCCATTCCAGGGGACCCTGGCCCTGGCCGTTGTCACGACTTGTTCGGTTTGCTGCATGCGCTGGTTCCTTTCAAGAGCAGTGAGCGGGGTGAGTGTGAGTGTGGTGTGGGGTGATTGCGCCTTTCACACTCGCACTCACACTCCGCACTTTTCCTTTGGTCCCTGCCTTTTCGTTTTCCCATTTCTGTTTGATTGCCGCAGGTTTTGTCCTGTTTCTATACACGTCGCGTGCCAAACCAGAACGCGGAGGTTAAGTTCCTGATATGGAAAGAGATCACAGTCTCAGCCTGGAGAGACGCTGGCGGCAACGGGGCTGTAAATGTCCCAAAATGGAACGGAGCGAAGAAGCCAAGTCGAGCTAAGCTGTCGTATTTCATTAGCTTGGATCGCTATTCCTGTTCCGGCACTTGAAAGGCCGTGATTCCCAACCCGGGACCGTTGTGCTTCGCGCCTCCGGCACCGAGCCTCACTCCCTTACAATCCCTCTATGCACGCAACTCCTCCCTCCCTGCGACCCGGCGGCAGAAGCCCCGGCCAGCTTCGCCCACTCACTCTTACGCCCGGCTACGTACAAACTGCCGAAGGCTCTGTCCTGGTCTCGCTGGGCAACACCCGGGTACTTACCAACGCGACAATCGAGCAGGGTGTCCCCGGCTGGCTGCGCAACTCCGGCCGCGGATGGGTCACGGCCGAGTACTCCATGTTGCCCCGCTCCACCGTCACTCGCACTCCAAGAGAGAGCGAGCGCGGCAAAATCGGCGGGCGAACGCATGAGATCCAGAGATTGATCGGCCGGAGCCTGCGCTCGGTGGTCGACATGCAGGCACTGGGCGAACGCACGGTTATTCTGGACTGCGACGTGATCCAGGCCGACGGCGGCACGCGCACGGCGGCCATCACCGGCGCGGCCGTAGCTCTGGCTCTCGCACTCGACGCCCTGGTCAGGGCGGGAACGCTCAAGACCTCGCCCATGAAACAGCTTGTGGCGGCCACGTCGGTGGGCATCGTCGACGGCGCGGCGTTGCTCGACCTCTGCTACGAGGAGGATGCGCAGGCCGAAGTGGACATGAATGTCGTGATGACCGCCGATGGGGGTCTCGTCGAGACGCAAGCCACGGCCGAGAAGGGGTCATATTCTCGCGCCGATCTCAACGCCCTGATTGATCTCGCGGAAGTGGGTCTCAAAGAGATCTTCGCCGCGCAAAGAGCAGTGCTCGAAAAAGCGAGGACCAGCGATTAGGGAACAGAAAGCCGGGCCGCTGCATCTTTCGACTGCGCATGCGCCGCCTCAAGAATTCTTGCGTCGCCCCGTTGGGCTGACGAATCTGCTCTTGGGTAGTCAACAATACCGCTCCTGCTGCTCCACAGAGAAAGGTCTTCGATGCCTAAAAAGAGAACATCCGCCGATCGCGACGCATCCCTGCGTCAACACCTGCTCGAACTCCTTGCCGGCGGCCATGCCCACGCCACCTTCGACGCCGCAGTAAAAAACCTTCCGGTTGCCCTGCGCGGCAAGCGGCCCAAAGGCGCCGAGCACTCGCCTTGGGAGGTGCTCGAGCACCTGCGCATCGCGCAATGGGACATCCTGGACTTTTCGCGCAATCCCAACTACCAGCACCTTCCCTGGCCCGAGGGGTACTGGCCGGCAAAGCCCGTGCCGCCCGACGCCAAGGCTTGGGACAAGAGCGTTCGCGCCTTCCGCCGCGATCTCAAGTCGATGTGTGCTCTGGTTGCGGACCCGTCCATCGATCTCTTCGCGCCAATTCCGCATGGCGATGGGCAGACCATCCTCAGAGAGGCGCTGCTGGTCGCAGATCACAACGCCTATCATCTCGGCGAACTGGTGCTCCTGCGCCGTCTGCTGGGCGCGTGGTGAAATGCGGGGAGCCGTGTGAGTGTGTAGTGTGAGCCTGCGCGGCGATTGCTGACCGCACTCACACACTCGCACTGTTTTCTGCTATTTCAGCACCACGGCCAGCAACATTGTGCCGGCCAGCCCGGCAAGCGACAGCACCGTCTCGAGCACGGACCAGGTCGCCAGGGTCGCCTTCACGTCGATTTTGAACAGAGACCCGATCAGCCAGAACCCTGAGTCGTTGACATGCGAGAGCAGGATGGAGCCCGCGCCCGTGGCGAGCACCAGCAATTCCGGCCGCACCCCCATGGTCGCGGCCATGGGAGCCAGAATGCCGGAGGCCACGGCCAAGGCCACAGTGGCTGAGCCCATCGACACGCGAACCGCGGCGGCCAGCGCCCAGGCCAGCAACAGGGGCGGCATGTGCGCGCTCATGGCGAACGTGACCGCGGCCTGCGCTGCACCGGAGGCGCGCAGAACGCCGCTCAAGCCTCCCGCCGCAGCCAGAATCACCAGCGGGCTGGCGATGGGCGCGAAGGAGTCGATGCACAGCCGCCGCAAACCCCCAGCGACGCGGTACGCGGGCTCCTGCTCCCTGCGGCCCAGCGTGGCCAGAGCAACCAGCGCGGCCACCACCATCGCCACATCGGGAAAACCCGCGAGATGCAGGAGACTGTTGGGTGGCGTTCCCTTTGCGGTGACAGCGTCGGCCCAGCCTCCGGCCAAAATCAACGCAACTGGCAATACGATCACCAAAAGTGCCAGAAGCGCACCAGCAGGAGCCGGTGCGGTCTGCCCCTCCATCTGCGCGGGCGACGTACCGGCGCTGCCTCCGTTGGCGCTCGCGACGGCTCCGGGCGCGCCAAACACTGCGTCGTCAGGAAGCGCGCTCCGCAGGTAGCTTCCCGGCCTCTCCCACAGGCGAAGCAATACCGCGTAGAGCACAGGACCACCGAGGATCGCGGCGATGATGCCCACCACCAGCCCCCACAACATGACAGGGGCTAATGCGGCATGGTACTCGGTCGCCGCTAGCAGGGCCGCGGGATGTGGCGGCAGCAGACAGTGCATGGCCGAAAGCCCTGCCAGCACCGGCAGACCCACCAGCATGGGAGGCCGTCCGCTGCGCCGCGCTGCATCCACCACGATCGGCATCAGCAAAACCAGCCCCACTTCAAAGAAAACCGGAATGCCAACCAGAATGCCGAGCGCGAGCAATGCCCAGGGCATGCCCTTCGGGCCGCATCCATCGACCAATGCCTTACCCAACGCCGCTCCTGCGCCGGAACTGGCCAGCAGCTGCCCAAGAATCGCGCCCATGCCCAGAATGATGGCGATACGGCCCATCATCTCGCCAGCCCCGGCGGTGAAGGCAAGGGGAACCCTTTCCAGCGGAAGCCCCGCTGCCGCACCCAGTGCGAAAGCGGCCACGGAAAGACCCAGCGCTGCGTGCAGCCGCAGCCGCCCCACAAGGAGCAGCAGCAGCGCCACGGCGCCGGCCACGCAGGCCAGCAGGTAGGCGTCATGGGCGGTCGCAAGGGCAGGGTTCACGGGCAAATTATAGCGGCTACTCCCTGCTCCCAAACGTAAGACTCCCCGAAACTTAGGTTCGAATTCAAATGGTGAGATCGAGTTTCAACCTTTTGCCGGTGTAGTTCGTCTAGAAAATGAGGGGGCAGTGCGAGCCGCCTTGGGCTCGCTGAGACCAGTGCCCCCAAGTCCGTGGAGCATGACAACTTATGAGAATTGAACGCAAGTCGCGTGGCATGGCCGTACTTGGAGTTGTGGCCCTGGTCGCATTGCTGCTGGCAGCGGCGCCCGCCGCACGCGCCCAGGTGATGCGCTATCTCGGTAGCATTACTGCCATCAATGGCGACACGCTGACGGTGAAAACCGACGCCGGCGATGTGCACCAGGTCCAGGTTCCTACCACCGCCATCCTCAAGCGCGTCGAGCCGGGGCAGACGGATCTCAGCAAGGCCGAGCCTCTCGATTTCAGCAGCCTGGCTGTGGGCGATCGCGTGCTGGTCACTCTCGATCCCAACGCAACCGGCGCCACACCGCAGGCGGCGCGCATCATCGCCATCAAGCAGGCCGATGTGACCAAGAAGCAGGAAGCGGAAAATGCCGCCTGGAATGAAGGCGTGCACGGCTTGGTAAAGAACGTCGATACCTCGGCGGGCCTCATTGTGGTGACCGCGCGTATGGGCTCCATCAAAAAGGATGTCACCGTCAACACCTCCGCGGCGACGGTGCTCAAGCGCTACGCACCGGGTTCGGTGCGATTTGACGAGGCGCAACCCGCGCCCATCGGCGCCATTCATCCCGGCGACCAGTTGTGGGCACGCGGAACCACGAATGCAGACAATACCGCGATCGCGGCCGACGACATCGTTTCAGGCACGTTCCGCAGCATTCCCGGAACCGTGATCTCCACCGACGCGGTAGCTTCCACGGTTACGGTGAAGGATCTTTCGACCAAGAAACCCGTCACCGTCCGTGTCACCGCCGATGCGCAGATGCGGCGACTCGATGACAATGTGGCGACGATGCTTGCCGCGCGACTCAAGGGCAATGGAGCGGGCGCTGGCGGCCGCGGCGCAAACGGCGGAGGCGGCGGAGGCGGTCAGGGCGGTCGCCGCACCTTTAACCAGGGCGGCCCGGGCGGCGGAGCGATGAATCTTGAAACCGTCCTGGAACGCGCGCCGCAGATTCAACTAAGCACGCTCAAGAAGGGCGATGCAGTGATGATCGTGGCCACGGAAGATGCTTCGGGGCTGAGTGCGGTTAAGCTCCTGGCCGGAGTCGAGCCGCTGCTCGAAGCTCCGGAGGCGGCTGACCTGCTTGCCAGCTGGAGCCTGAATTCGGGCGAAGGCGAAGCGGCCCAGTAACGGAATTCGTACTTTTCATTCATACATAAGCGAGGGAATTGTGTATTCAAAGTCGTACTGTTTGTTCGCATTTTTGATTTCCGCAGCCTTGGCCTTTGCGGGCATGGCGGCCAACGGGCAGACGGCACCGGTCGCTGCCCCGCAGGCCACGCCTGCGATTACGACACCATCGACTCCGGCCCCAGCGCAAGCCAGTCCGGCTACCACGGGCGTTCTGCGTGGCCATATTCTCGACCAGACCGGCGCGCTCATTCCCGGCGCACAGATTACCGTGACCACCACCAAGGGTGTAACCGTAGGAACCGCAACGGCGAGCGCGTCCGGAGCCTATGCAATGCGTGGATTGCCGGCGGGAAGCTACGTCGTGCAGGTCACGTACAGCGGGTTTGCGCCGTTTGTCTCCGCGCCCATCGATCTCGCCGCGGGACAGTCGAAGAGCGTGGACGTCAAGATGGCGGTCGAGAACACGGAACAGCAGGTGGTGGTGACTGACGAAGGCGGACCCTCAGTGAGTACCGAGGCCGGCGCCAATACCAACGCCATCGTGCTGAAGGGCTCCGATCTCGACGCCCTCTCCGACGATCCCGACGAGCTCTCCAACGAGCTGCAGGCCTTGGCCGGTCCTTCGGCAGGCCCCAACGGCGGACAGATTTACATCGACGGCTTCACCGGTGGCCAACTGCCCCCCAAGTCGGCCATCCGCGAAATTCGCATCAACCAGAATCCGTTTTCGGCCGAGTTCGATCGCATCGGCTATGGGCGTATTGAGATTCTTACCAAGCCCGGAACCGATACGTTACATGGGCGCTTCTACGGGCAGGGCAACGACGATACCTTTAATACCGGCAATCCATTCACTGCGAATCTGCCCTCCTATTACATCTACCAGTACAACGGCACCGTGAGCGGCCCGATTTCGAAGATGGCCTCGTACTTCATGAGCGTGGAAGACCGCGAGTTGCAGACCGACAACGTGTTTTCGATCATCAATGGGCCGGTATACAACGCAACCGCCAATACATGGTCAATCAGCCCCGGATCGGTATCGGGCAGTCTCTTCAACCCCGCCAACCATCTTGAAGTATCGCCGCGCATTGACCTGCAGTTGGGCCAAAAAAACACACTGACCTTGCGCTACCAGTACGAGCGCAATAACTCCACGAATGCTCTGGGCGGATCCACCTCGCTTCCCAGCATTGCCAACTCATCCGATTCCGTTGAGCATTCAATTCAGTTCGACGATACGCAGATCATCACCGACCGCATCGTCAACGAGACCCGGTTTCAGTACCGCCGCGCTAACTCTACTTCGTCGCCCATCGGCGCAGTCCCCACTTATGGCGTAACCACCACCACCGCACCGGGTTTCGCAGTGCCGGGAGTTTTCTCGGGTGGCGGCAGCGGGACTTTGCCATCCAGTTCGCACAGCGATCACTTCGAGCTGCAGAATTTCACCACCATGACCCAGGGCAAGCAGGCCATCAAGTTCGGCCTCTGGCTCCGTGACGACCGGGAAGCCAGCTCCAGTGTCGGAGACATCTACGGCGGATTTACCTTCCCCACCGTCGCTGCCTTCGTTGACACCTGGAACGGCATCGAGAGTGGCGAGACGATCGCGCAAATCGCCGCGGCGTGTCCTGCCACGCAGGCCGGCGGATGCGTCCCCACCAAGCTCGGCTACACAACTGGCCCTTATGCATTCAAAGGCAACGTCTTTAACGGCGCCCTCTTCTACCAGGACGACTGGAAGGTCAACAAGAACCTGACGCTCTCCGGCGGCTTGCGCTGGGAAACGCAGAATCACGTCGCCGATCACGATGACTGGGCTCCTCGCGTAGCCTTTGCATACGCGCTCGACGGCCACAAGAAAGGCACCGTATCCAAAACGGTTCTGCGCGGCGGTTTCGGCTTCTTCTACGATCGCTTTGGGGTAGGCAACCTGATGGATCTCGAGACCTTGAACGGCACCGCCAACAGCCAGGTGCAGATCGAAATCACCAACCCCACATGCTTCAGTGGAACCAGTCTGAGCGCCATCAGCGGCGGCGTGGCCTCTTGCGGCTCGGCCTCCACGCGCACACCGGTGATCGACTCCATCACTCCCGGCTACCACTCTCCCTACATGGAGCAGTTCGGCACCAGCCTGGAACGCCAACTGACCAAGGTTTCCACGCT
Source organism: uncultured Acidobacteriota bacterium (assembly GCA_963729915.1). Classification (GTDB taxonomy): domain Bacteria; phylum Acidobacteriota; class Terriglobia; order Terriglobales; family Acidobacteriaceae; genus Telmatobacter. The sequence goes on from CAVSQE010000014.1 coordinate 233,352, forward strand.
CACACTCACCTACATGCATTCATCGGGGTTCCATCAAATGGTGGTCCGCGACTCCAACGCGTATCTGCCCGGAACCTTTCTATACGGCAGTTCCACACTCACCGGCACGCGCCCCAATCCCTCGCTTGGAATTGTCGATCAGTATTTCCCCGAAGCCGTATTCAACGAGAACCAACTTAGCATGAACTTGAACGCGCGATTCTCTCCCAACCTCGGGATCAACGGCTTCTACACCATAAGCCGGGCCAACTCCGACGGCGGTGGCGGCAGCAATCCCTCGAATTCGTACAACCTCAGGCAGGATTACGGACGTGCAGCATTCATCCGGCCCCAATTTCTCTTTCTCATGGGGAATTACACCGGCCCATGGGCGCTCACCTTCAATCCTTTCCTGATATTTCAGTCAGGCCGCCCATATAACGTCACCTCGCCCTACGATTTGACCGGCGACAGCTTCTTTAACGACCGGCCTTCTCTCGCAGCGACATCCGATCCCGCCAACGACGTCGTTCAAACAAACTTTGGCGCCCTGAACGTGGTCCCGCAGAATGGCGAAGACTCCATTCCGATTTCCATCGGAAGCGGGCCCTCGGCTGTGGCCCTGAACCTGCGCCTCGGCCGCTCCTTCGGCATCGGACCCAAGGTTCAAGCTCCTGGCGGTCCGCCTCAAGGTGGTGGTCGTGGCGGCGGTGGCTTCGGTGGCGGAGGCTTCGGCGGAGGCTTCGGCGGTGGCTTCGGCGGTGGAGGCGGCGGTGGTGGTCGCGGAGGCGGCGGTGGCGGAGGCTTTGGCGGCGGCCCTGGCGGCGGTCGCGGCGGCATGGGAAACACCGGCCACAAATATTCGCTGAACTTCAATGTGCAGGCGCTGAACCTGTTCAACGATGTCGATCTGGGCACGCCTCACGGTGGCATTCAGCCCACATTTAATGCAAGCACCGGACTGTATGGCCCGGGGACCGAATTTGGCAAGTCCACAAGCTTGGCAGGCGGACAATTCAATTCGCAGGGCAGTACTGCCGTGCGCCGCATTTTTATTCAAATGGCTTTTCAGTTCTGATCGCGATCGGCAGGCGCATCATTGAGGGCCGGAGCCAACAGCTCCGGCCTTTTTTCTTGCGCGGGCCAAAAGACGACGGCGCCGGCCCTTAATCGAGCAACTTCCGGTACAGCGCCTCCCACCAATCCGCAGCGGCATCCATGCTGAACTGGTGCACGATCCGCTCCCGCGCCGCGTGTCCCATCCGTGCCCGCTCTTCACTGCTCCGCCGCATCGTTGCCAGCATCGCCTCCGCCAGAGCCTCTGGATCTTTTTCCGGAACCATTATGCCTTGATCCCCCACCAACTCGCGTACGCCGCCCACGTCCGTCGCGACCACAGATTTTTCCATGGCCATGGCCTCGGCAAGGACCAGCGGCATTCCCTCCCACGCCGACGCCAGCACAAACCCATCTGCGGCATCAAGCAGCATCGGCATGTCGCGGCGCAAGCCGAGCCAGCGCACATGTTCCTGTGAGCCCTTTTCCCCGGCCATTACAAAGTAGTGGTGCACGACACCATCGGCGGAAACGACCTCCTTTGCGTCCGCAGGAGCACCGGCAATCCAAAGCTCCGCATTCGGCGCCTCCTTGCGCACTTGCTGGAAGGCTCGGATCAGATTTGGAAAGTCCTTGGCGGGAACCACGCGCCCCGCGCTCAGCCACACGAATCCGGAACCAGCGCCTCTCGCCTCTCGTGTCGATGCGCGGCGCTCGGTATCAGGAACAAACTCGGCGGTGTCGATTCCGTTGGGCCGCACGAGACATTTGTGCCTGGGAATTGCCTTCAGCCGAGTAAACCGCTCTGCGGCGGCCTCGCTCACTGTCACGGTGCGCTGGCTCAACCCATCCGTCAGCCGGTACGCCATCATGCGCACCCAGCCGCCCTCATACACGTTGTGCACAGTGGAAACGACCGCCGCGCGCGGTACGCCGACTGCGAGCAACCGGGCCAACAGGTTGGCGTGAAAACTGTGACTGTGGACCACGTCAGGCAGGAACTCGCGAAAGAATCGCCGCCCGCGCCGAAATCCCGCCGCGACGCTCGCCGGATTTTTGTGGATGTCGAGATGCACGACCGGAAACCGGGTAGGCCATTCCTCCAGCAAACGCGGTCTTAGCACCACGAGCGATACCGCGTGGCCGCGCTCGGCCATGCGCTCCGCCACGGCAAGTGCTTGTTTCTCCGCTCCGCCCACACCGAGCGAGGTGAGAACGGTCACGATGCGCATCGGGCCCACACCTTGCTGAAAAGTTGAGTGCAACGATCATACCGCGGCCGCAGCGATCCGTCTTTTCGGTCAGTCGGTAATCCGCGGCGGTCACCGAATCCTCATCCACGCGACCTCGGAGCCCTCATTCTCTTGCGGGGAATCCCACCCTATCCGCTCTGACGCGGCGGGCGACGGCACGGGAAAACCGTTTTTCTAACTAAGCTGATTTATTTCAAAAGAATCCTTGCGAAATTTTGCGAATTGGGCTGTACAATTCCCCCCAAGGAGACCTATGGCCGGAGACATGCAAATTACGTGCAGCGACTGCGGGCAGGAATTTACCTTCACCGCTGCTGATCAGACGTTCTTTCAGGAACGTGGTTATTCGACCCCAAAGCGTTGCAAACCTTGCCGAATGGCAAAGAAAAACGATCAGGGGGGATCCGGCTACCGTTCGGCTCCTTCACAGGGAACTCCTGTGATTTGTTCGGGTTGCGGTCAGCCCACTACCGTTCCTTTTGAGCCGCGAGGCGATCGTCCGGTTTACTGCCGCGATTGCTATACGGCGCGCAAAGGAAGCGGCGGCGGTTCGAGAGGACGCGACCGCTAATAGAGCAATTGCCCGGCTCCGGAAATCTCTTCTGCAGCCGGGCCGCAACAGTTCAGGATTCGTAGGGCAAGGCTTCGCGGCGGTCGTGGTTTGGCCGCGTATTCCGCAAGGGCTCTGTCGTCGGGGTGGGTTTGCGCATCTCTCCAGAGGCAGTCACGTTTGCACCGCACCTTCCGCGAATCTCGTTACACCCTCATTCGGACTGGTACGGACGCAGCGCTCCGCATCCAAATAATCCCTAGATAGACAGAAGCGGTCCCACCCCGATACACTGTCGCCACGGACCCCTCCCCGAAAAGGAAGTTTCCCAACCGCATGGCCTCCCAACTCTCGTTCACGGGGTTCGCGTGGAAGAATCTCTGGCGCAGGCGGCTCAGAACATTCTTGACGCTGGTCGGAATCACTATGGGCATCGGCGCTTTCGTGGCCCTGGTGGGATTTTCGCGCGCTTTCGAGCACGAGTGGCTACGCATGTATACGAGCTCCGGCATCGACATCGCCGTCGTCCAGAGCAACCTCCTCTCCAGCTCGATCGATGAGTCCCTTGGCGTCAAAATCAGTGCCGTTCCCGATGTTGCTCAAGTCGCGCCCATGATCTTCAACCTCATGGACCTGACGCCGGAAGTGAATGCACTGGTTTATGGTTGGCGCGCCAGCTCCTTCGAGTTCGATTCCCTCACCCTGCTCTCCGGCCGCCGCTTTCATGACGGAGCACCGGAGATCCTCATGGGCGATTTGCTCGCCAGCAATCTCCAGAAAAAGTCCGGCGATATGATTTCCGTCCTTGGCACCAAATTCACGGTGGTGGGAATCTACCGCGGAGGTTCGGCGCTCGAGGCCGGAGCCGTCATCATGCCGCTCGATCAGTTGCAAAACGTCGCCGGCATGGAGGGAAAAGTCACCGCGTTTCATGTCAAGCTGCGCCCCGTGCCCGCTGGTGAAACGCAGGACGCGTACGTCAAGCAGGCTTCGGCGGCCATCGAAGCCGTGTTGCCCGACATTAAGGCCGTTCCCGCGGCCGAACGCGCCGCCAACAACCAGCTGGTCGATCTGGCCCACGCCGTGGCATGGGGCACGTCGGCGATCGCGCTCCTCATCGGCATTCTTGGCATCGCCAACACCATGGCCATGTCAGTCTTCGAACGCACCCGCGAGATCGGCATCCTTCGTGCACTGGGCTGGAAGGGCCGGCACGTCATTTTGCTCATCCTTGCGGAGGCGACCGCATTGGGATTTGCCGGCGGCCTCCTTGGCATCGGCATTGGGTGGGGCGCGTTGCGCCTGCTCTCCACGTTGCCGCAAACCGCCAGCGTGGTCTCGGCGTCGGTTTCATCGTTGCATCTCTTCGAATCGCTCATCATCGCCGTCGCTTCCGGCCTTCTCGCCGGAGCCTATCCCGCCTGGCGCGGCGCGCGGCTTTCGCCGGTGGAGGCGTTGCGTTATGAGTAGTCCGATTCTCGAAGCGCGCGGCCTGGTAAAGAGCTATGACGAAGGGCGCGTGAAAGCTCTGCGCGGCGTCGACGTGCAGATTGACGCGGGAGAATACGTCGCCATAAGCGGCCCCAGCGGAAGCGGAAAATCTACGCTTCTTCATCTGCTGGGCGGGCTCGACACGGCCACGCATGGCCAGGTCCTCTTCAAGGGATCCGAGTTGGGCAAGGCCGTCGATCTCGACTCTTACCGTTCGCGCCGGGTGGGATTCATCTTCCAAGCCTTTTACCTGCTGCCTACGCTGCGCGCCATCGAAAATGTGCAGGTAGCCATGCTGGCGCTGCATGACAAAGCCAATCATCGCGCCGAGCGCGCCGCGGCTCTGCTTGAAGAGATGGGCCTCAGCCATCGCATGCGCCATTTCCCCAACCAGCTCTCTGCCGGCGAGCGGCAGCGCGTGGCCATCGCACGGGCATTGGCCAACAATCCCACCATTCTGCTGGCCGACGAACCTACCGGCAATCTCGACAGCGTGAACTCGGCGCACACCATGGAGATCTTGAGCGGCATTCGCGAGCAACGCGGCATGACCATGATCATCGTGACGCATGAAAACGACATCGCTCACGCCGCGCCGCGCCACATTCGCATTCGCGACGGCAGGATCGAATGAAGACGCGAGTCGTGAAGGCGCTACGGACCGCGTGCATCGCCGCGCTGGCGCCCCTCTTGTGCGCGCAGACAACGAACCTCAACGATCTGCTCGCATCCATGCGCAAGCGCATCGAAACTGCCGACTTTCGCGCCACCGGGCACTTGGTCTGGGTGCAGCCGAATGGAGCGCGCCTCAGCTATCCCATCACTATCAAGGCGCATTGGTTTCCCGGCGTGCTGCGCGAATGGATTGATATCGCCGACGCATCGAAGTCCGGCGATGGCACGCCCGGGAGAGCACACCGGGTTACGCACTTGCTTCTCGAAATGCGGCCCGGCGGCCAAAGCTCAATTACCATCGCGCATACCGGAGACAAATCTCCGACCGTGTTGCCATTCGAAAGATGGCGCGACGGCCTGTTTGGACCCGAATTCAGCTACGAAGATTTCCTCGAGCAACAGTTCTTCTGGGCGGGGCAAGCTTCGGAGGGTAATGCTAAATTCGGCGCGCGCGATTGCGTCATCGTCAAAAGCACTCCGGGTGCTTCCGATCGCACGCACTACGCACAGGTGAAGACCTGGCTCGACCCCAGTATTGCATTCCCTGTTTACCTTGAGAAAACCGAAAAGCGGACTGGCCTGGTTAAGGAGTTCACCTACTACGGCATTCGTCATGAGGAAGGGGTTTGGTCGGCGCACCAGGTCGAAGTGAAGGTCCGCGGTCAATCCGGCTCCACGCTGCTCATCATCGACCGTGGCAGCGCCAAGGCAAATCTCACTGCCGGGGATTTCAGCCCCGCACAACTCACGCACTTCTAGGATTTCGATGCAGGTAGCATTTTGGATTCTCGCGTCCGTTGCGCTTCTGGTTCTCGCCGGAACCGTGTATCAACACCTCGGCAGCCTTCGCGACCGCCGCATTCACACCGGCCACGGCCGATGGGTCAGCATCGGCCGCAAATGCAGCGTTTACTTTTTTGAGCAGGGCCAGGGCGAGCCGACGGTTCTCTTCGAGTCCGGAATCGGCGCCACACATCTCAACTGGCGCGGCATTCAAGACCCGATTGCACACCTCAGCCACACCATCGCCTACGACCGTGCGGGCCTGGGCTGGAGCAGCCGCTGTCGCACGCCACGCACACCGGGCAACATTGCCCGGGAGCTGCATGAGATGCTCGCAACCGCGGGCTTCCAGCCACCATACGTCCTCGTGGGGCACTCTTTCGGTGGGCTTGTCATGCGCCGCTTCACGCTGCTCTATCCCGAAGAAATCACAGGCGTTGTCCTCGTCGATCCCATGCGCTGCGAGGAATGGCCGCCTCTCAACCCCACCCGGCAATCGCAACTCGATCTCGGCAATCACCTCATCCGTTATGCGCTGCCAGTGGTGCGCTGCGGGCTGGCGCGTCTGCTGGTGACCTGGCTCTTCGGTCGTTCGGGCAAACTCTCCGAGCAGATTGCCGGCGCTGCAGGCGCGCATCCGCGCCATGTGCTGAGCCGCATCAAAACCGAAGTGCGAAAGATGCCGCGCAAGGTGTGGCCTGCCGTCGCCGCACACTGGTCGCGACCCAGCTTTTACGCCGGGCTGCGCAGCCACATTGGCGCCATCCCCGATACCGTGCGAGAAATGCACGTAGCCGAGCCCATTTGCGGCATTCCCGTCACCGTGCTCACGCCCGGAAAAGCCGCTCCTCTCACACAGAATCAACTGGATCAAATCGGCGATTCTGTCCATCAGACCATTGCGCCAAAAAGCGAGCATTGGATTCATCTCGATGAGCCCGATCTCGTGATCAACGCTATTCGGGCCATGATCGGAGCGCCCTCTGCATCGTCCATTGAACAGGACGAACACGCAACAACCCTGGTACCCGAATCCGCACTCACTGAAAGCACCACTTTCCTCTCCGTTCCGCGACCCGCGCGCTGATGCGATATTCACTAGCTTGTAAACAGGCTTTTCCGCGGGATCGAAGAGCAAGACGAGGGCTCTTATGGAAGTGAAAGTTTCGCACGTCGACGGCGTCAGGTTTGCCATTCAGGCACGATCGCATGTCGTATCGTGCGATCAACCGTTGGAAAAAGGCGGAGAAGACTCCGGCATGACTCCACCAGAGTTTCTGCTGGCGTCGCTCGGCTCCTGTGCGGCTTATTATGCCGCTGAGTATCTACGGACCCGCAATCTCGCTCAAACCGGCGTCGAAGTTTTAGTCACCGCCAAGAAACTCTTGAAGCCCGCGCGCCTGGGCAACTTCCGCATTCATGTGCTCAGCCCGGTGCAACTGACGCCAGAACACAACGAGGGACTGGTCCGCGCCATCGAACGATGCCTCGTGCACAACACGCTCCTCTCGCTGCCGGAGATCAAGATCGACCTGACCACCGTCGGCGCGCATTAATCTTGCCTGCCGCAGTTGCAGAACCGCACACTGAGGCCGCCGCGAATCGCCGCGTGGTAGACTGCATTTATGTCAGGATCGTTCGCCGATCGTCTTCTCTGCCGGCGTGCTCCTCTCGCTATCGCGCTTTGTCTGCTGGCATTTCTTTTTGCGGTAGAAGCCAAGACCGCGATGTACGGGTCTGAGTATGGCCTGGGAAGCGATATCCGCGCTGCAAAGGCACTGCCTGCCGTAACGCCCGAGGTCGTCGGGCATCATACGCCGACACCCGATCCCCTTCATCCCAGCACCGCTGCTGCCATTCTTCCGCTCACAACCGCCGTATATCCTCAAGCGGCTCATCTCCCCCAGCACACAAAGGTTTTGGGCAATCATCTGCCCCTTTACGCGGCCGCATGTCTTATACCTTTGCATTTTTTTCGCCCCCCGCCGGCCTGCTAATCTCTGGTCCAAGGCATCTTAAGAATGCAGTAGCCTCGCTGTGAGCTTTCCCTTGTTGAGACGCACTCGCCGCGAGCTTGGTTCTCTGCGTTCCACTGCTTCATTTCACTTTTGACTTCATGCACCGTGGCGGATCGCGGGCGCAACGAATCAGGAGCATGTTCGGCATGATCAAACGACCCTTTCTTCTTTTGGCTGCTTCAGCAGCCGTGTGCATCACTGCCTGTCATTCCGGCAGTTCTGGTTCCACTGCGGGTGCTTCTGCAGTGCCCTCCGCGCGCGTCGCCGTGGCCCAGCGTGGCGACATTGCCCACGTCCTCACGCTCGCCGGCCAATTCCAGCCCTATCAGGAAGTCAACGTGCATCCCAAGGTGAGCGGCTACATGAAGCACATCAACGTCAACATCGGCGACATCGTGCACCAGGGAGAAACGCTTGCTGTCCTCGAAGTTCCCGAGCTAAAAGCGCAGCTCGAACAGTCCGCATTTCAGCTCAAACAGACTCAGGAAGAGATTACGCGCGCTCAGCAGGAGATTAAACGCGCCGAAGCAATGAACTATGCGCTTCATGCCGAGTCGCAACGTCTTCAGCAGGCGGCCGCCACGCGTCCTGGCCTCATCGCGCAGCAGGAGTTGGACGACGCGCAGGCAAAGGACCTGGATTCGCAGGCACAGGTCAACTCTGCCAAAGCGGCCATGGCCGCGGCCCAGCAGCATGCCGAGGCTGCGCGCGCGGAAAACGAGCGCGTGCAGGCGCTTGAGAATTACACCACGGTCACTGCGCCCATAGCCGGCGTTGTCATCTGGCGTTACGCCGACACCGGCGCCCTCATTCAAGGCGGCACCAATTCAAATGATCAAGCCCTCCCCATTGTTCGCCTGTCGCAAAGCAGCTTGCTTCGTCTTCGCGTTCCCGTGCCCGAAAACGACGTGCAATATGTCCACGAAGGCGACCAGTTGCAGGTACGTGTCGACGCCATTAACCGCTCCTTTACGGGAAAAATCGTCCGCTTCACCCGCGACGTGAACTTTGAAACCCGCACCATGGAGACAGAAGTAGACGTGGAGAACAACGATCTCTCCATCGCGCCCGGCATGTACGCCAACACCGCGCTGCAACTTGCCCACATTCAAAACGTCGTGACCATCCCCGTTGAAGCCCTGGCGCTCAACGCGCACAACCAGCAGACTGTCTACGTCCTCAACAGCGACAATCGCATTCACATCCGCGATGTTCAAGTGGGCCTGCAGGGCTCCAAGCTGGCCCAAATCAGCAGCGGTCTCAGCCCCGGCGATCGCGTCCTCATTGGCGGCCAGGAAAAATACCAGGAGGGCGAAGAGGTCAACCCGCTGCTCACGCCCGAGCCAGCCTCGGAAACCGTGCAGGAGTCAGGCGGCATGATCGACATGAAAGCCGAAACCAACGGCGGAGGAGGCCAATAATGCCAACATTCGCCCTGCGTTATCCCTTTTTCATTCTCATGCTCTGTCTTGTCGTGATGCTCGTCGGAACCGTGACCGTGGCACGCATGCCGGTGGACCTCTTCCCGCCAATCGATATGCCCGTGGTGGTCGTGGCTACGTTCTATAACGGCATGCCGCCGGAGCAAATCGAAGCTGACATCACCAACACCTTCGAGCGCTTCTTCACGCTGGCCGCCAACGTGGACCACAGCGAGTCGCGCTCGCTCACCGGCGTCAGTCTGATCAAGATTTACTTCAAGCCGGGCACCGATCCCAATGCGGCGCTGAGCAACATCGCCAACCTTGCCATGGCCGACCTGCGTCGCTTGCCGCCCGGCACGCTGCCTCCCGTGGTGCTGGGCATGACCGCTTCTACGCAGCCGGTCTGTCTGGTCACGCTTAAGGGCGAAGGCCTGAACGAAACCCGCCTCAAGGACCTGGCGCAGTTCCAGGTGCGCAATCAAATCTCCAACGTCCAGGGCGCGTCGGTTCCTCAGCCCTATGGAGGCACCTATCGCCAAATTCAAATCTACGTCGATCCGCTGAAACTCGAAGCGCGCAACCTTAGCCTGAACGACGTGGTCACAGCGGTCAATAACTCCAACCTGATTCTCCCAGCCGGCGATGTGCGCATCGGCTCGAAGGACTTCAACATTTACGCCAACAGCCAGTTCCCTGACGCTGACGCGATGAATCAAATGCCGCTCAAATCGGTTGGCAACTCGTCAGTGCTGGTGGGCGACATTGGCAAGGCAGTCGATTCCGGCGCATTGCAGTACAACATCGTGCGCATCGACGGCCAACGCTCCGTCTACGTGCCCATCTTCAAGCAGGGAGGCGACTCGAACACCATCGAAATTGTCAACGGCATCAAAGCCGCGGTCAAAAAACTCGTCGATATTCCCGACACTCTCAAAACTGCTGTGGTCTTCGATCAGTCGGTCTTCGTCAAGCTGGCCATCGCCAACGTCACGCGCGAAGCAGTCATCGGGCTCGTGATGACCGGTGTGATGATCCTGGTGTTTTTGGGCAGCCCGCGCGCTACTGTCGCGGTGCTGCTCGCCGTCCCGCTCTCCATGCTGGTTTGCCTGCTGATTGTCAACTTCATGGGCGGCTCCATCAACACCATGATCCTGGCCGGGCTGGCGCTGGTCTTCTCGCGCCTGATCGATAACGGCGTGATTGTGCTCGAGAACATTTATCGACATATGGAGATGGGTAAGTCGCCTCCGGTCGCCTCGGCGGAAGGCGGCACCGAAGTCTCCATGGCGGTGCTGGCCGCCACATTCACGACCGCCATCGTCTTCTTTCCCGTCACCTCGTTCAGCGGCGTGAGCAAGTACATCTTTACGCCCCTGGCGCTGGGAGTCGTGCTCTCGATCTTCGCGTCTTATTTCTTCGCCATGACGGTGGTGCCGCTCTTCTGCGCAAAGTTCGTTCGCCTGGACCCGCTCGGCATGGAACACGAGGGAGAACTCGATGCCGTGGAAGGACACAAGCCCTCGTTCTTCAAACGCTTTCTGGTTGTCTTCAACAATCACTTCCAACGGCTTCTCGATCGCTATGAAGCGCTTGCCTACAGAGTGCTGCGCAGGCCGGGATTTGCCACCGCGGTCATGCTGGGCGGCCTGGCTCTGATTCTGGCCGTGTGTTCTCCGTTTCTCGGCCGCGCCTATTTCCCGCGCACCGATCCCGGCCAGTTCATCATCGACGTGCGCATGCCCAGCGGCACGCGGCTCGAAGTGAGCAACGAATACATCGCCAGGGTCGAGAACATCATCCGCGGCGTAGTGAAACCGAAAGACCTGGGCATGATCGTCTCCAACATCGGCGTCTATCCCGACCTCTCGGCCATCTACACCACAAACGCATCCATGGACACGGCCTTCGTGCAGACCAGCCTCAAAGAGGACCACAGCATCGGCAGCTATGAGTACATGCGGCGCGTGCAGGCCGAAGTCTCGCGCCAGATGCCCGAGCTTTCCACTTATTTCCAGGCTGGCGGTCTGGTCGACGGCGTGATCAACCAGGGACTTCCCGCGCCCATCGACATTCAGATCAAGTCGAATGACATGGACAGCGCCTACAACCTGGCGCGCAAATTGGCCGCGAAAATTCAGACCATGCCCAATGTAAGCGGCGTCTACATCCCGCAAAGCATCAACTACCCCGGCCTGGCGCTGAATATTGATCGTGAGCGCGCAAGTCTCATTGGCTTATCGGCGCGCGATGTGGTCGATGACGTAATCACCGCACTCACCTCTGACGGCATGGTAGCGCCGAGTTACTGGATCGATCCGCACACTGGCAACAACTACATGGTCACCGTGCAATACGCCAACCAGTGGATCGACAACATGTCCCTCGAAGACATGAAAAACATCCCGCTGCGTGGCGTGCGGCCAGCCGGCTATGCCCCAATGCAGGAGAGCCAGCAAGCTGATCCCGCATCATCGGGCTCCATGCGCGGCGATCATGCCGCAGGCTACGTGCCGTTGGGCGAGGTGGCGGATATTTCCCAGATCAACACGCCAACAGAAGTCGATCACTACCAGATTCGGCGCGCAATCGACATCTATGTCGCCACCAAAACCGAGGCTCTGCAAGGCGTGGGAGCGAGGATCAGCCGCTTGCTGGCCGAAACCAGCCACGACCGCAATACGGTGATCGAAATGCGCGGAGCCGTGATCAGCATGAACCAGGCATTCCACGATTTCAGCATCGGCCTCATTATTGCCGTCCTGCTGGTCTACCTGATTCTCATGGCCCAGTTCACTTCGTTCGTCGATCCCTTCATCATCCTCATGGCCATTCCGCCGGGCCTGGCGGGTGTGGTTCTCATCCTGCTTCTCACCGGCAGTACGCTCAACATCATGTCGCTCATGGGCGTAATCATGATGGCGGGCATCGTGGTCTCCAACAGCATTCTGATCGTCGAGTTCGCCGGCATCCTCCACAAACAGGGTAAGCCGCTGCTGGAGGCGACCGTCGAGGCCTGCCGAGTTCGTCTTCGCCCCATTCTCATGACCTCGCTGGCCACGCTGCTGGGCATGATTCCACTTGCGCTTGGTCTCGAGGCCGGCAGCGAACAATACGCTCCACTGGCCCGCGCCATTATTGGCGGACTCACCCTTTCCGTCGTCGTCACCGTCTTTCTGGTTCCGGCCGTGTATCTCCTCATCCACGGCAGGCATAGCGCAACACTTGCCCCAGCGGAGGGCCCAGAGCATGAATAGGTCGCCCATGAATAAAACCCATCGAACTGCAATGTTCTCTGCAAGATTTGCGGCAATTTTAGCTGCGATTGTGATTCTGCATTCCGCCGCGCGCGCGCAACAAACCCCGTTGCCCAATGCGCCCGCGACGCAACTCTTCGCCGCTCTGCTGCCCCAATCCGCGCCGCAAGCGGCAACGCCCGGCGTGCCGCAGAGTTCCACCTCATCTGCCGGCCCATCGCTCACGCTCGCGCAAGCCGAGCAGATGGCCATTCGCAATAACCCCAACGTCACCGTGGCGCGGTTGCTGGCGCTGGCCCAGGCACAAGTGACGCGTGAGGTCCGATCGGCAGAAATGCCGATGGCAACCGGCGACCTGACTGCCGTGGACGCACACGAGAACACCCGCATCACTGCCGGACTCCTCAATAATCCCTCCATTTACGATCGCGCGGCAGGCGGCCTCACGGTGAGCCAGCTGATCACCGACTTCGGCCGCACCCACAACCTCGTCCTCAGCGCGCAATCCAATTCGAGAGCGCAACTCGAAAGCGAACGCGCCACGGAACTTGATATTACCCTCACCGTCGATCAGGCGTTTTATCAGGCACTCACGGCACAGGCCGTACTCAAGGTGGCGCAGCAGACTGTGGCCCAGCGCCAGGACACGGCCGATCAGGTCTCCGCCCTTACCAAGGCAAAGATCCGCTCCGATCTCGACCTGAGTTTTGCCGACGTGCAACTCTCGCAGGCCAAGTTGCTCCTGCTCGACGCCGAAAACGGCGCCCAGGCGGCGATGGCCACGCTCAATAATGTGCTTGGCTCCGAGCAGGACCAGCAATACGCGCTTGTCGACGAGACCAACGGCAATCCTCCGCTCGCGCCTGATGATGCGGAAGCACTGGTGCGAAGCGCCTTTCAAGCGCGGCCCGATCTCGCGGCGCTCAACGACAGATCCACCGCCGCACGCCAGTTCAGCACCGCAGAGCGCGATTTGTGGATGCCTACCGTCTCAGCCTTGAGCGCAGTGGGCGGAACTCCGGTGCGCGCCGATCAGATTCAATCCTCCTGGTACGGTGCGGCCGGCGGCAACATCAGCATCCCGGTCTTCAACGGCTTTCTCTATAACGCCGAAGCGAAGGAAGCAAAGTTGCGCGCCCAGGCTGCGCAGGAAGATGTGCGCAACCTGCGCGACACCATTGCGCGCGATGTACGCACCGCCGTGCTTAACGCGCAAACCGCCTATCAGCGCATCGCCGTGACCCAGCAGTTGCTCGACCAAGCCAACTTTGCGCTCGATCTGGCCACGGCGCGTTACAAGATCGGCCTGAGCGGCATTATCGAAATCAGTCAGGCACAGCTCAACGAAACGCAGGCCGAGATTGAAAACACCAACGCCCGCTATGCCTACCAGACGGCGTTGGCTCTGGTGCGCTATGAAGTCGGACAGTGAAGAGACTGAGAGAGGTGAAAAAGTGATCAGGCGCAGCGACTACGAGATTTTCACGCTCTTGCCGCGCGAAAGCACAGCGGCCTTGCGCCGGTCCTTTGACGCATGGTCGATCTTCTTCCAGAAGCCGATGAAGTAATCGATCGCCGAAATCACGGCAATCAGGGCCGCGAAGTAGATGGCGGCAATCGCGTACCACCTCACTGGAATCGAAATGACGCCGATCTCCCAGTGCTCCCAGCGGTGCGCCAGAACGGCCGAGACCACGGCGACGATCTGCACCACCGTCTTCAACTTTCCCAGTTCGCTGGCGGTGATCGTGAATCCTTCAGACGCTGCGATAGAGCGCAATCCGGAGATGAGAAACTCGCGGCCGATGATGACGACCACGATCCATACCTTCACCACGTCGGGATTGTAGGCCACCAGTGCGACGAACGCGGCCGTCACCATGATCTTGTCGGCCAGCGGATCGAGCAGCATGCCCATGGTCGTGATCTGGCCGCGCTTGCGCGCCAGATAGCCGTCTAGGCCGTCGGTGATCGAGGCCAGCACGAACAGCAGCGACGCCGCGATCTCCTGCTCGCCGTGTGGCCCCTGCCATGGAAAATGCGGCGACAGCACCCACAGGAAGAGCGGGATCATGACGATCCGCGTCATGGTGATGGAGTTAGGCAGGTTCATGCGCACGCGCCACGCTGTCTGATCTCTGGTGGCGTGACTCCATTATTGCACCGGCGGCGACCCTCCAGTTGGGCTGGCCATCACACTCGACCGGCGCCGGCAATTGAGGGCTTACTTCCGGCCATGTGCCGTCGCCATCGGAAACATCCCAATCTGGTACGCGGCCTCGTCGCTGTCAATGGGCTGCAGACCGAGGTATGCAGTGCCGCTCAAGTATGTCGTCCGGTAAAAATAGACCTTGCCCGCTTCCGCCGTCAAATGGGCGAGTGCGACGACTGTCGCGGTGAATGGGTATTGGATCGCAGCGCACAAGTGATGTTCGCCCGGCTCTATCGTCAACGAAAACCAGGACGATTTCTTGTTCGCGCCAACCCACTTACCATCCATGCCGATTCTGGTCGATGGATACGTAAATCCAGCATCCTGACCGGCATCGTGAATGAAGTAGATCAAGGCCTTCCCGGGTTGCGGTTGCTGAGGTATATGCGGCGATGAGTCCAGGCTAACCGCCACGCTCGCCTCCAGCGGACCGCAGGCCGTCATCAGTGGTTTGGGCTGGTTCTGACAGATAAGAACAGGACAAAAGGAAAGAGCGACTGCGGCAACAAACACGTTCAACACTTTCACGGACTTGCTCCTTACGGGCTTGACGCCCATCCAGGAAGATGCATTCGTGTAGCAAAGGGTTGCGCCCGCACAAACAAATGGCGGCAGAAGCTTGCGCTTCTCCCGCCACGTTAGCCTCCGTTGCTGGTTGAGCTACGCGTAGATGCCGCGTTGCTTGATGGTGAACGCTACGCGATCGATGGCCAACATATATGCCGCGATGCGATTGTTCACGCCATGAGCCTCGGCATAGCGCACCACGTCGTCGAAGCTGGCGCGCAGAATTTCCTCCAGCTGCTCGTTGACCACCGACTCTTTCCAGAAATACCCCTGGCGGTCCTGCACCCACTCAAAATAGCTGGCTGTCACGCCGCCGGCATTGGCCAGAATGTCGGGCACGATGAAGATGCGCTTCTCGGCCAGAATCTCGTCGGCCACTGCAGTGGTGGGCCCATTGGCGCCCTCCACCACGATGCGCGCCTTGATCTTGTCGGCGTTGCGGCTGGTGATCACGTTCTCCGTCGCCGCCGGGATCAGGATCTCGCACTCGGAGACCAGCAACTCCTCGCTGGGCGTGGCCTCGGCTCCGCGGAAGCCGAGTATCGTGTTGTTGCGGTACTTGTATTCGAGCAACTGGTGAATATCGATGCCGGTGGGGTTATAAAGGCCGCCATCGCGCTCGGCAATGCCCACGATGGAGTAGCCGCGCTCCTGCATCAGCCGCGCGGCGTTCGATCCCACGTTGCCAAATCCCTGAATGATGACGCGGCAGCCCTCAACCGGCATGTTCAGATAGCGCAGGCTCTCGTCGCACACCACCTTCACGCCGCGGCCCGTGGCCTCAATCCGTCCCTGCGAGCCTCCCATGTTCACCGGCTTGCCCGTCACTACGGCGGTCTCGGTCTGACGCATGTGCATGGAGTAGGTGTCCATTATCCACGCCATGGTTTGCTCGTTGGTATTCACGTCGGGCGCCGGCACGTCTTTCTCCGGCCCGATGAACTCGATGATCTCGGACGTGTAGCGGCGCGTCATGCGCTCCAGCTCGCCGCGGCTCATCGTCTTGGGCTCGCAGATGACGCCACCCTTGGCGCCCCCGAAGGGAATGTTGACCACCGCGCACTTCCAGGTCATCCAACTGGCCAGGGCGCGTACTTCGTCCAGCGTCACATCCGGTGCGTAGCGGATACCGCCCTTGCACGGACCGCGCGCCATCGAGTGCTGCACCCGAAACCCCGTAAACATGTCGATCATGCCGTTATCGAGCATCACTGGAAAGTGCACAATGACCTCGCGCTGGGGCGAGCGCAGCACCTTCCACAGTCCTTCGTCCAGGTTCAACTTGCGCGCGGCAAAATCAAAGCGCGCGCTTTGCGCTTCCCAGGGATTAATCTCCTGGTCGAGCGTCACATTGGAGGATCCAGTTCCCATAAATTTCTCCGTCTCCTGCCGTGCTTCCGATTTTTCCAGCGCCGGAATACTGCCCCGTTCATCAAGCTTATCGGTGCGGCGGCCAATCTGCCAGGGTTTCCGTGTCCTTGGCCGCTTCCCACGCGATTCCACCGTTCAGCACAGCGGCGCGTTGGGAGCAGCCAATACGGCCCACAAACCCAAACCTCAGTGAGTCTAGGCTTGACAATCGCCCGCGTCAAGCCGCGCCGAACCTCGGTAACTAACGCTTCGTCGACCGGTTCCTGTTGCGCTGGTCGATGGCCGAATTGGCGTCCGAATAGGGGTCCGAAGCGGGAACGCCCCGGCGCCAATCGAATCCCGCGAACAGTTACACTGAAGCTGTGAAAGCCTCTTCCCGCTCAGCCCACCCCTCGCGCAAGGAGTTCCTGGCTTTGGCCAGGACGCACACGCTCGTCCCCGTTTGCCGCACGCTCATGGCTGACCTCGAAACCCCGGTTTCGGCCTTCCTGCGCGCCGCATGGCCTGAGCGCGAGTGCTTTCTCCTGGAATCCGTCGAAGGTGGCGAGCAAGTGGGCCGTTACACCTTCATCGGCTTCACGCCTTTCAAGCGCATTGTGTCGCGCGGACGCGAAATCGCCATCACCGAGGGCCGCAAAACCACCCGCATGCAGGGCGACGTCTTCGCCGTGCTGCGCGACGCGCTCGGTGGCCACAAGCCCGCGCGGCTTCCAGGCCTGCCCCCGTTTACCGCCGGCGCCGTCGGCTTTTTTGCCTACGATGCCGTGCGCCAGATCGAGCGCCTGCCCGCGCACGCCAAGGACGAGCTCGGCATTCCCGACGCCTGCCTGCTCTTTTTCGACGAGGTGTTGGCCTTCGATCATGTGCGCAAAGAAATCTGGCTCATCGTGACCGCCGACGTCTCGCGCGGCAACGCTTCGGCAGCCTACGATCGTTCCGTCAAGCGCCTCAACAAGCTGGAAAAATCTCTCGCCTTACCTTTGCCTCGCTCCAAGCCCAGAGAAGACGGCAAGCTCAAGGTCAAATTTCGCACAGCAAAGAGTGATTTTCTGGCCGGAGTCGTCCGCACCAAGGAGTACATCCGCGCAGGCGACGCATTCCAGGTCGTCCTTTCGCAGCGTTTCGACGTCGAACCCGGCGTCGACAGTTTCCAGGTCTATCGCGCGCTGCGCACCGTCAATCCCAGCCCTTACATGTTTTTCCTGCGCTTCGATCCCGATGCAACGCTGGGCGGACCTGCACTAACCGCTTCCAAAAAGTCAAAAGCCTCGGAGAGGTTAGAGCTGGCCGGGTCGTCGCCCGAGTTACTGGTCCGCGTTCATCAGGGCAAAGTGGAGTACCGGCCTATCGCGGGCACTCGGCCGCGCGGCGTCACCGAGACTGAAGACGACGCACTGGCCGAAGAGATGCTTCACGACGAGAAGGAGCGCTCCGAGCACGTGATGCTGGTCGACTTGGGCCGCAACGATGTGGGCCGCGTCAGCCGCTTCGGCAGCGTGAAGGTCGACAAGCTGATGTTCGTCGAGCGTTACTCGCACGTGATGCACATCGTGAGCTCCATCGAAGGGAAACTGCGACCGGACCTGACTGCCGTCGACGCCCTCCGCGCCTGCTTCCCTGCCGGCACGCTCTCCGGTGCGCCCAAGGTTCGCGCCATGGAGATCATTGAGGAACTCGAGCCCGCGCGGCGCGGCACCTACGGCGGCGCGGTCCTCTACGCCGACTTCTCCGGCAACCTCGACTCCTGCATCGCCATCCGTTCCATGCTGGCCATCGGCGGCAAAGGCTACGTGCAGGCCGGCGCCGGCATCGTGGCCGACTCCGTGCCCGAACTGGAGCACCAGGAGTCCATCAACAAAGCCCAGGCTGTAATCCGCGCCATCGAGCGCGCTCGGGAAATGTAGCGCGAGTGAGTGGGGATCAGGAAACGACTCAGTAACCTGCGGTGTCCCTGATTTTTTCCCTTGGTTTGTCGGTGGGTCAACTACGGAAGAACATGGCCACGTCCCGCGCAACGAGAATGGGTGGGGCCGATTGGCCTGAACGTGAATATGATCGCATCTACCTTCTGGTCATCGTCATAAGCGAAACCTGCTGCGATACCGCGATCGCGGTACTCCATATACTTGAACGGGCCGCTAGGGTTCTCGTAGATCGGCGATGCTCCTCCCGTGTCGATGCATTCGTCCGTAGCATAGTGAACGATGACGAAGCCAGACCCGAATAACCTGACGATGTCGTGCTGTGTCAGGCTCTTCTTGAGGTCAAGCCTCATTTCGTCAAGAATGCCCTTTGTTACGTAAACTACGAGCGTCCCCGGCAGCGGGTCGATGACCGCATAGGTCATTATTGGGGTCCCTGTGTCCTCTTCTTTTCCAACGTAATTGGGCTTACCTAAGAGCTTAAGCACATCTGATCGAGTACTCGTTCCTACTATAAGGCCGTGATATTTGGCCGCAGACCACGGCTTCAAGGCTGGCGCGTCCTGTGCTGCGCAATGCATAGCCATTGTGAGTAACAGAGCGGAGAGCATCAAATTCTGCATTTTCATTATTTCCTTTTCTGCTTTCCACGACCGCTAGGAACACGTTGTTGAACCGCGCCAATTCGCCGAATTAACTGCTCGATCCTCCTCATAAGCTCCTAAGTGCACCAATTCCGCCGTATTCGTCACTCGGCTCCAAAGATCTTCCGGAAAAATTGCCCGACCTTGCCGAAAAATCCCGGCTTCTTCTGTTTTGCGGGAGCTTGCGGCGCGGGCGTTGCGCTTGCAGCCGGTGCGGCCGGGGCAACGGTGCCGGGAGCCGCGCCTGGCGCTGCGTGATCCGTGCCGCTGTAGCTGAGTGTGGTCGTCGCGCTTGCGGCCTGCGCCGGTGGAGCAGTCACTACCGGGGCCTGCGAAGGAGGCGGCGTAAGACCTTCGCTCTGCGCCAGTGGAAACTCGTTGCCCTCCGATTTCACGGGCGGTGGACATCCGCAGGGTTCCTTTTCCTGGTCCACAACCGATTGCAGGCTGCCATGCTCGAACATCACCCGCTGCCCAGGCTGAACCCGATAGAGACCGCCCTCGAACACGCTGCTCACAACCACATACGGTGCGTTCAATCCGGCGTTATCTACGCACGTGTCGCCGTGCTCGCCCAGCCGCACCTTCACATCGGACGCGTTGGGCCCGCCGATGAGAATGCGGAAAAACGGCGTCAGAAGCGTGTCGGCATTTTTCTCGCGCGCCGTGCTCGCGGCAAAACTCATCTCTACCGCGCCGTGATCGAGCGCAATGAGCAATCCCGGAACCTCGCCGGCCGGCGCGCTGGCATCGGCCGCCAGCTTTACGCTGCTCGAGGCGCACACGTGCAGTGTTCCCCGGTACGGCAGCGTGACCTCGGCCGTCGCCGCGCCCGCTATAATGCCCCCGCTGCCCGTTAAGTATGCGCGGCCGTTCCACGCCTGCATGGCTCCCTCCACCGTGAGCGCCGCGCCCGGAATCGTCTTGTCCAGCGGAACGATGGCGACGGGAGGCGCACTGAATCTGGGCGCATCGTCAGGCTGCGTGGCCGGCTGCGCCGGGTTTTGCGCGGCCGGCACGTTCTCGGGAGCGCTCGCGGGATTGGCCGCCGGGGGAGTCTGCGCATCGAGTGCAAGTCCTGCAATCAAAATCGTACAAAGGCCCAGACCGCAGCTCCATCGCTGCGCGCGCAGCGGGCTTGCAAAACGAGTCACGGCCTTCGGGGCATCGTGCATGGCTTACATGTCCAGAAAATTGCGGATCATCTGGTGGCCGCCTTCAGTGAGCACGCTCTCAGGGTGGAACTGCACGCCTTCAACAGGCAACGTGCGATGCCGCAGACCCATAATCACTGACCCGTTGGCTTCCGCGGTCCTGGCCGTCACGGCCAGTTCGCCCGGCAACGACTTCTGCTCCACGATGAGCGAGTGATAGCGCGTGCAGGTGAGCGGCGTGGGCAGGCCGCTGAAGATGCCCGTACCATCGTGATCCACCGCGCTGGTCTTGCCGTGCATCAGGGTTTTGGCGCGGACCACCTTGCCGCCAAACGCTTCGCCGATGGCCTGGTGGCCGAGGCACACGCCAAGAATCGGCACTTTCCCCGCCATGTGGCGGATAAGCGGCACCAGGATGCCTGCTTCGCCCGGCGTGCAAGGCCCTGGCGAGAGCAGAATCCGCTCCGGCTTCATGGCCTCCACTTCCTCGGGCGTCACCTCATCGTTGCGGCGCACCACCACCTCCGCGCCCAGCTCGCCTAAATACTGGACCAGGTTGTAGGTGAAGGAATCGTAGTTGTCGAGAACAAAGACCATCTTGATTCCCAGTGTAGCGCGGCGGCGGTCCCGAGCCGCCGCACCGGCCTGGCGCTCCCTTGCCTTGGAATTCCTCTTGACAACCTTCGGGCTTTGCGCAATGATGTGTCGTATACGACGTATCGTATACGACGGAGGTCAACCTCATGACATTCGATCCCATTCCCGCAATCGGCTACTGCTGGAAGCTCATCGGCCTGTTCTGGCTTGCCGGTATGCTCTTCACAAAGCCCATCCAGCGCTCGCAATCCATCGGCGCTCGCCTGGTCCATATCCTGATAACGGCTCTCGGCGGCTTGGTCATTGGCGGATTCTTCTTTCCCGGCACGTGGATGGATGCGTACTTCGTTCCGCACACGCCCACTGTTGAGTCTGCCGGTTTTGCCCTCACCCTGGCCGGCTGCTTCCTCGCCGCCTGGGCGCGCCTTATGTTGGGCGCAAATTGGAGCGGCACCGCCACCGTGAAGACCGGGCACGAATTGATCGTCAAGGGCCCCTATGCGCTCGCCCGTCACCCCATTTATACGGGGCTCTTGCTCGCCCTCGCTGGGACGATCCTCGCCCTGGGCCGCTGGCGCGGTATCGTGGGTTTCGTCATCATCGTCGCCGCGCTGGCCGTGAAGATGCGGCAGGAAGAACGCCTGATGGAACAGACCTTCCCCGGCGACTATCCCGCCTATCGCAAGCGCGTAAAGGCTCTTATCCCCGGCGTGATTTAGGGAGTTTAGCGTATGCCAGAAAATCCTTATCCCGCTTCACGAGGAACCCGCCAGATCGGCGCGCAAGCGCAGCGCATCGACCGCGATCTTGCCGCCATCCGCCATGCATTGCGCAAACCCGTCGAGGCTGAATTCGCGCAGGCCGGCCTCACCGTGCCACAGACTGCGCTGATGCGCGCAGTGGTCCTTCAGAACGGCGTGAGCCTGAAGGAACTAAGCCGCCAGTTGAGCCTGGCGCATTCCACAGTCAGTGGCATTGTGGACCGGCTCCAAAGCCGCGGCATGCTGGTGCGCCGCGCCGATCCGCAAGACGGCCGTATCAGCCGCATTCATCCCGCGCCTGCCGTCACGGAGTTCATGCGTACCCAGTTCCCCGCTCTCACGCAAGGCCCGCTGCAGGCGGCTCTCAAACGCGCCCAGCCCGCCGAACGCGACGTCATCGAACAGGCTCTTCGGCGGCTACGTCAACTCCTTGAAGAGTCATAATCATCCGCCGGCAGCTCCATCAGTTGCGCCCGCTTGCACCCATCTGCAAAACTGTCCATTGACGATGGTTCTTCACTTCCTCATTCAAGGCCGCGTGCAGGGCGTCGGTTTTCGCTGGTTTGTGCACCGCGAGGCCAGCGAGCTCGACCTGCGCGGCTGGGTGCGCAACACCGAAGAGGGCGACGTGGAAGTTGTCGCCGCCGGCGAGCCCGCCGATCTTGACGAGCTTCGATCCAGTTTGAAGCGCGGCCCACGTGGTTGCCGCGTCGATCGCTTCGTCGAACACATACTCAGCGATAGCGAAGCCCAGAACCTCGATTCGTTCCGCATTGACGGCGCGTGGTGAAAAAAGCAGCGGTCAGTGTAAGTGTGAGTGTGTCTGTAGCTGTCCCGAACACTCGCACTCACACTCATCCTTGGCCCCTATTCCCCGCCCTCAAGCGATAGACTAAGAGCTGACAACTGATCACTGACAACTGGGATGTGAAACTGGAGCGAAGCACCGCCATGCCGGAAGAAAGAAAGCCCGTAGACGTAGAGGACCTGAAAAAACTGGTCCGCACTGTACCTGATTTCCCCAAGCCGGGAATTCTTTTTTACGACATCACCACGCTCCTGAAGGACAAGACCGGCTTTGCGCAGCTCATTGACGCTCTGGCCGCGCATTACATCGAGCGCAAGGTCGACCTGGTGCTGGGCATTGAGGCCCGTGGCTTCATCTTCGGGCCCGCGCTGGCCTATCGCCTGAACGCTGGCTTTGTTCCCGTGCGAAAGCCCAGAAAATTGCCCGCGCCGGTGGCCCGTGTCACCTACGACCTGGAATACGGCACCGACACGCTGGAAATTCACATGGACGCCATCGCGCCCGGCCAAAATGTCGTGCTGGTCGACGACCTGCTGGCTACAGGCGGCACCATGGAAGCCACCGTCAAGCTGGTGAAGCAGTTGGGCGGCGTGATTACCGGGCTGGGCTTTGCCGTGGAGCTCGACTTCCTGAAAGGCCGCGAGCGCTTCAAGGAATACGACGTCTTCAGCCTGCTACATTACGACGAATAGCAGCTCAGATCGCAGCAATCGCCGCCTGGACTGTCCCCGGTCGGCTAGGCCTTTTCCTCCGTCAACTCTTCCGGCGGCTCCAACGAGAGACCGCCGGCCGCGGTTTCCTGCTGAAACATCAGTGCATCGACAAAACGATAGCCGACGTAGACATCGGTCAGCAGATACAACGGATGCGAAGGGTCGTCCTCGATCTTCTTGCGCAGTTGGCGCACAAAGGTGCGCAGGTACTCCACCTCTTCGCGGCATTCCGCGCCCCACACGGCCGTGAGCAGCTTGGCATAGGTCACGACACGCCCCGCTCGGCTCATCAAGCAATACAGAATATCGAATTCCTTGCGCGTCAGTTTGATCGGCGCGCCGCGCTTGGTCACCCGCCGCTTCACCGGCTCCAGCCGAATTTCCCCAATCTCCATAGGCGCATCCTCAGGTCGCGCCGGGGCTCTCACGCGCCGCACCGCGCTGCGGATACGCGCGATCAGTTCCCTTGTGCTGAAGGGCTTGGTCACATAATCGTCAGCGCCCAGGTCCAGCGCCTCCACCTTGTCCTCTTCCTCGTCGCGCACCGTCAGCATCAGCACCGGCAGGCGCGGCGCAAAAGTGCGAATGCGCCGCAGCGTCTCAATGCCGCCAATGCCCGGCATGTTGATATCCAACAGAACGGCATCGTAAGTGGCATTGCGCAGCACTTGCAGCGCCTCTTCGCCGCGCGAGGCTTCAGTCACCTGAAAGCCCAGCTCCATGAGCGGAGGCCGCAACGCCCGGCGGATCGCCGACTCATCGTCTACCACCAGAATGCGGATCGCTTGCTGCATCATCCCGAACTCTCCTTCTCCATCGTCAGAGGAATTGCTGCAAAGAACGTGGTGCCTTCCTGCTCGTCGCTCGTCAACCACACGTAGCCGCCGTGGATCTGCGCGGCGCGCCTGGCTACCGAAAGTCCGATGCCCGTTCCGGGTGCGCGGTTCGCGTAGCTCGAGGAACGGTAATACCGGTCAAAGATGCGCTCGCGGTCGGCCATGGGGATTACAGGCCCGAAACTGTGCACTGAAAAGATCGCCTCAGCCCCGGCGGCAAGAACCCGGATGGTAATGGTGGTGCCGAAATTCGAGTATTTGCACGCGTTGTCAATGTACTGGGTCAGCAGCATCACCATCAACTGCCGGTCGCAGCTCAGCGTCAGGTCTTCGTCTTCGATTTCCATGGCAACCTTCATGCTGGCCAGCCGGTCTTTGAGGCTCGTCACCACCTCCTCCACCAGCGTGCCGGCATTCACGCGCTCCACGTGGATCGAAACTTCGCCGGCATCCAGCCGCGCCGTGGTCAGCAGGCGTGTGGTCAGGTCGCCCAACAGCCGCGTCTGCTCGTCGATCAGCGACACCAACTCCGTCTGCCCCGGCGAAAGATGGCCCATCTCATTCAAGCCCGTTGACGCCGCGCGAATCGCCGTCAGCGGAGTCTTGTAGGCGTGCGCCAGGCTATCGAGCACCGTGGAGCGCAGTTGTTCGGTGCGCCGCTCGGTCTCAATCCGGCTCTCGTTGGCAAAGGCCCGATAGCGGTCGAAGGTGATGGCAATCAGTGAAGCAATTGCGTTGTTGATCAGTGGACTGGTGTCGCCGCGCACCACCAGGCTGCCGATAGGCACCGCTCCCAGGCGCACCACGCGCCGCCCGATCCCGCTTTCAGGATCGTCATCCGAGGTTTCGAAATAGTAGACATTCTGCGCCATTTCCTGCGGATCGATGTTCCAGTAGCCAGCCTGGTATACATCGTGCAAATCGGCGTCGAAGACCGCGACGGCTTCAAGGTCAAAGATCTCGTGCACCAGCTCGGCCAGTTGCGGTCCGGGCTCCATATAGAGGTTCATCTGCAGGGTGCGCCGCGTGAACTCGTAGAGGTCCTCCATCTGCCCGCCCCGGGACTCCGCCTCGCGCGCATGCTCGGTGATGCGCGAGGAAAGCCGGCTCACGGTGAGAGCCACCAGCACAAACACCACCAGTGTGATCGAGCTCGCCGGGTTGGTGGCCAGGGACAACTCCGGCTGCCGCGCCGAAAACCAGCTCTGCGCCACCACCGCCATAAGCGAGACAATCGCCGCCTGCCAGAAGCCGCACAGCAGTGCGGTGGAAACTACGATAAGCAAATACAGCAGCACAGCCACGGGAAGCAGCCAGCTAGACCAATGCGCCAGCGCGGCCATCAGCACAACACTCACCCCGCCCAGGGCGGATTCGAGCGTGAACAGAAGGACGCGTGTGCCCGAGCCGCGCGAACGCCATGGCCCGAAAACCGAACGCATCTGGTAGCTCTGGCTCAACCGGACACTCACCTTCTGTTCTCGCTTGCGCTAGGTACGCCCCTCGTAGCCGGTTGGGGCCTCGTAGATATGGCGGTCTGCTCCAGGACCTTTTCGATCTGTGGAAATCGCTGCGGTTGCAACGTGCAATTGTTCCCTGGTTCGAGCGCTTGAGCAGGAGAAATAAAAGTTTAGCAGGTTCTTTAGGCCTTTTTCACGCCACGCGCCGGCTCATCCACCACACACCGGAATGCATCGTAAGGCCCTGAGGGAACAAGGGGATAGCGTTCCAGCGGCTGGACTCCAGGGAAATCTTTTTATGATCCTCATAATTTCTTTATGCTTTGTTTGCATTACTTGTCGTAGGCAGTTTCACTCTTATCACGACTTCAACGATCACCATCTGACTGTCGGCACCGAGCTGGCAGCCTCAACGGTAAGCGTGTGCTTCCCTGCAACCTCAAAAGGCCCTCGCACGGGGCCTGAGCGGGCGTGTGCTGATGCGCCTGAACGATCTCACTGTGTCTTGCGAATTTAACAAATTTTTTTCTGGAGGAATCCATTCGATGCATTCGAACCTCGTAGTCATACTTCAATCGATTGCAATTCGATCCATTGCTAGTACCGCGATGGCGATCGCACTCACAGCCGGCGCGCAAACACCTGCCCCCGCGCCGGCGCCAGCCGCACAAACCCCCGCGCCTGCTGCCCCCGCAGCCGCTCCCACGTGGAGCGTCGGCCCCATGGATCTCAGCGGCTTTATCGACGGCTACTACAGTGCCAATTTTAACGACCCGAGCGCCAACTCCCTGGGCGACCAGGTCA
Source organism: uncultured Acidobacteriota bacterium (assembly GCA_963729915.1). GTDB lineage: Bacteria > Acidobacteriota > Terriglobia > Terriglobales > Acidobacteriaceae > Telmatobacter. The sequence continues at coordinate 259,684 of CAVSQE010000014.1, forward strand.
ACCAGCTCTACAACTTCAACGATAAGACGGATCAGTTTGAACTCAGCGCCGCCAAGCTGACGCTGAACCACGATCCCGATCCGATCGGCGCGCACATTGACTTCATCTACGGCCGCACCAACACGTTGATTAACGCCGCGCCGACCAACAGTACCTCCGCCGATCAGCTCAACTATCTCGAGCAGGCCTTCCTGAGCCTCAAGCCGCCCAAGGCCAAGGGATTCGAAATGGACTTCGGCAAATTCGTCACCTCAGCCGGAGCGGAAGTCATCGAGGCCAAGGACAACTGGAATTATTCGCGTTCGTTACTCTTCGTCAACGCCATTCCCTACTGGCACTTCGGCGCGCGCACTTCATACCCAGTGTCGAAAACCGACACCATCGGTTTCCAACTGGTCAACGGTTGGAACAATGTATCCAAGAGCAACGGCGGCCTGACGGGGGTGTTCACCAACGCATACACCAAACCCAAGGCCACCTGGGATCTCAACTATATCGTCGGCCCTGAAAACCCCAACACCACCAGCGGACTCCGCAACCTGATCGACACAACCCTGTTGCTCACGCCTCCGGGGAAGTACAACGCATACTTCAACTTCGACTACGGCCAGAACACAGACGCTATTGCCGCGCAGGGCGACACCAAAACGCATGACTGGTGGGGCGCTGCAGGCGCACTTCACGCGCAGGCCAACAGCAAGAACGCAATCGCTCTCCGCGCTGAATACTTCAACGATCCGGACGGCTTCCAGACCGGCGTTGCCCAGCATCTTTACGAAGGAACCTTCACCTACGAATACAAGTGGGTAGAAGGCGCGCTCATGCGGGTTGAATATCGCATTGACGAATCCAACGTCAACTTCTTTGCCAAGCAAACGCACCCAAGCCTTTCAACCGGAGCTGTGGACCAGCAGCAGACGCTGACCATCGCGTTCATCGCCTTCTTCGGTCCAAAGCGTTAAGAAAACACTCTCTTTGTTCTTTATTTCGTCCTCATGAGCTGAACGTTAGACTCAGCTCACCGCAGATCAACCGGATCCGGCCACCGCACCTGGCCGGATCCGCCCCAATCAACGCCGTATCTCGACCCGACGTACGCGGTGGAGGACGAGCCGCTACCAGTTGTTTTCGCAAATTCCCGGGGGCCATCCGCCGGGAACCGCCAGACGAATTTCAAACCTCAGGAGAATATTCATGGCAGATCAGAAAGCACCTCAGATGCAGGCCACGCTGGGCCTCACTGGTTTAACCAGTAACGCGATGGCGCTCATCGCCCCCGGCGCCTTCCTGTGGCTCACCTTCTTCATCCAGGCCACTACGGGTGTTGCGGGCCAGCCCTCGACGGCTCCCTCCATGTGGATCGGCATCTTCGCCGCTCTGCTGCTCTGCCTGGCAACCGCTGTCTCCTACGCCGAGATCTCCAAGCTCTATCCCGGCACAGGTTCCAGCTACTACTACGCCGAGCAGGCCATGCTCTCCAAGGACAAGGCCTTCAAGTACGCCCGCATCTCCAAGTTCATCGTCGGCTGGGGCTCGCACCTCTACTACTGGGTTTATCCCGGCGTGATGGTGGCAGTCACCGGCATCTTCGTGGGCTACATAGTTGGCTTCCTCTATCCCAACTTCCTCAGCGGCTCCAACCCCGGGCCTGTCTTCATGGGCTTGGTTGCCGTTTTGTTCTCCTTCTTTGTCGCCTGGATCGCCTCCAAGGGCGCCGGTGCCTCCACGGCAGTCAACATCGCCATCAACATCGTGCAGATTTCGGCTCTCGTGGTCTTCAGCGTCCTGGCATTGGGCTATCGCTCCAGCCACCCCACTGGCAGCCCCGCCTTCCAGTACGACGGCCAGACCCTCGCCACCTACTCCTATCAGTTCGCCACCAACCCCAAAGACGGCTCCATCATGCGCGACTCCAGTGGCAATCCGCTTCCGCTCCTGGATTCGGCGGGCAAGCCGGTCCCGTACACTATCAGCTACCCGACCACCGACTCCTCCGGCAACTTCCTCACCCACCCCAACGCCGCTTCCGTCATCGGCATTCACAATTTCAATTGGATGTTTATTCAGGCCACCGTCGCGATTCTCATCCTGGTCGGCTTCGAATCGGTCACCTCGATGGGAGGCGAGGCTAAAAATCCAACCAAACATATACCGATTGCCGTCATCGCCTCGCTGCTCATCCAGGGATTGTTCTGCTACTTGTTTGAGTATTTCTGCGCCAACTACTTCCTCAATTCGGGGTACACCATGCAAAGTGCGGCCGCTTCGGCCGCGCCTATCGGCGACATGATGATCATCGTCGGCGACGGGCTGCTTGGGCACGGCAACGGAAGGTACTTCATGCTGATTGAGGCCTTCACGGTGTTCCTGGCGCTCATCGGCACCACGCTGAGCTGCATGAACACCGGCGCCCGCGTCACCTATGCCATGGGCAAGGATGAGGAAGTTCCCGAGCACTTCGGCATGCTGCACGCCGAGTCGCTTTCCCCGCGCAGAGCGATCTGGACGCTGGCCATCATCTCCGCGGTCATCGGCGTGGTCGCCGTTTCGCTGGCCTTCGGCGATGCCGGAGCTCCAACCGACGCATCCATCGCAGCCCTCCCGCACAATATCTTCTCCAGCTTCGGCTATACCACTCACGACAAGATGGCCGCGCTGCCCAACTCGCTGCTTGCCATGACACTCACATCCAACTTCGGCACCTTTATCCTCTACGCGCTCAGTTGTTTCCTGTGCATCGTAGCCTACACCGGGCGTCAGGACTTCAACATCCTCAAGCATTGGCTGATTCCCGGCTTCGGTCTGCTTGCGAACCTCGTCTGCATGGCCTTTTACGTGGCGGGACCATTCTTTAACCTCGGCACCAAGATGGAACCATTAACCGCCTTGGGCATCTCCGCTGTCTGGGGCCTCTACGGAGCGATTTACTTCATCCGATCGTCCAAAGCGAAAGGCAAGGGTGCACTGTTGACTGCGAAATAGCAAAGTTCGTAGTCCAAACGTAAACTCAGATTCAGATCCTGGGTGGATTTCCTCTCCAGCCTCGAACAAGAGGCTGGAGAGGGGGCTCACCCAATTGACGTTTTCAAGCTAGACTCTTCACTCCCCTGAACGGAAGCATCCCGTCAAGCTAAATCGCGGGATGTCGCATACGGCGGCTCTCATGTTAGATGTACAGTTCGGCCAGGCAAGCGACTTTGGCAAAGTCCGCACCAATAATGAGGACGCCATGGGGTCGTTTATCCCTGCATCGCGCCAGCAGGCGCGTTCTCACGGATATCTTTTTGTGGTTGCCGACGGGGTCGGCGGCATGGATCTGGGCGAAGTGGCCTCAGCAACTGCGGTCTCCGTGGTCGCCGACGAGTTCGGCAAAGCGCAATCCGGATCCATGCTTATCAGTCTTCTGCCGCGGCTCATCCAGCGCGCCAATGCGGCGGTCCACGATTGCACGCTCAATCCGCAGCACAACGGCCACAGGATGGCCACCACGATTGTGGCCTGCGCCTTGCGCTACGACCAGGCCGTGGTGTCGCACGTCGGCGATTCGCGGTGCTATCTCGTGCGCAACGGCCAGGCACGGCAGATTACTCAGGACCATACGCTGGTGAACGAGCAGCGCAAGATGGGGTTGATCTCCGCCGATGAGATTGCGTCGTCCGATTCGCGTCACGTGCTCATTCGCTCCGTGGGGCCGGAGATGTTCGTCTCGCCCGACACCACGGCCGTCACCCTGCAGCCGGGCGACGTACTCGTCCTGTCCACCGACGGGCTGCACGACGAGTTGCGCGAACCGGAGATTGCATCCATCGCTTCGCAGAAGAAGGATGCCGCGCAAATTGCGCGCGAGCTCGTGGCCCGCGCAGTCGAAATCGACGGCGGCGACAACACCACCGCGCAGGTCATTCGTGTCCGCTCGGTAGAGCAGGTGGGCATGTATCGCGGCCGTCCCTACCGGTTGCCGATTTGAGAAAAGCGGGGAACAAGGGAGCTAGGGAACAAGGAAGCTAGTCAGCAATCCCACCCGCCCGATATGCCCGATATTTCATCGCAAAGTAAAGGCGCTCTTGGCCACTTGGCCCCTGCTTGTTCGGTTCCTTGTTCCCTAGCTCCCTTGTTCCCCGTCTTCTTACGAAATCCTTATTCTTCTTGATCTTTTTCCCGGTACAGTAAAGAAAGCTACCCGATGGAGCCTGAAGCGCGATGAGTTTTTACGATGCCCTGGAGCCCGGCGCACACCTTGATTCCTACCGCATCGATGCGGTGGTTGCGCGCAGCGGCATGGCCACCATTTACCGCGCCACCGACCTGCGCGACGACCGCACTGTTGCCCTGAAGATTCCCCATCCCGACATGGAAGCCGATCCGTTATTTTCCGATCGCTTTCAGCGCGAGGCAGGCATCGGTGAACGTCTCGACCACCCCAATGTCATGCGCGTTTTCGGCGGCGAAAAGCGCTCCCGCATTTACATGGTCATGGAGTGGTGCGAAGGCCGATTGCTGCGCCGCATCCTCGACGAAGGCCGCCTCTCTTACGACCGCGCCATCCACATCGCCGAGGGCGTACTTAAGGCTCTGGCCTACATCCACGCCAACGGCGTGGTGCATCGCGACCTGAAACCGGAAAACATCCTGGTCGACGATAACGACAACATCAAGCTCATCGACTTCGGCATCGCCGGCGATACCTCCGCGCGCCGGCTCACCTACGCCAACTTCACCACCGCGCTGGGCACGCCGGATTACATTTCTCCCGAACAGGTAAAGGGCAAGCGCGGCGACGGGCGCAGCGACATCTACTCCATGGGCGTGATTCTCTACGAGATGCTCACCGGCAAACTGCCCTTCCACGGCCCCACGCCCCTGGCCGCTATGAACGACCGCCTGCTGAACCACCCCACTCCGCCGCAGGTGGCCGACCCCTCCGTCTCTCCGCAAATGCAGGAGATCCTCTACCGCGCTCTCGAGCGCGACCCCAAGAACCGCTACGCCCGGGCGGAGGAGTTTCTTCACGATCTGGAGCACCCCGAAGAGGTTGGTGTCGAAGATCGTGACGAAATTCGGGACTGGCAGAATCGCAAATCGCCGCTCGCCCGCAAGCTTCTCTACTATGGCGGCTTGGCTCTCATTCCGGTCATCATATTGCTGCTCATGGTGCTCATCGCCCGCCACCACTAGAGCCTGCTATTCACTTTGGCGCGTGCGGGCGTTGCGAGCGAATATCCGGCCAGACGAAGCCGAGCCCGAAGGCTGTGGCGGGACCACTGTCGAGGGCGAGAATGAAGTATGGCCGGATTTGCGCCGCAACCCGCAGGGCTGGGGCCAATTTTCCCCATTTCATTGTCTCTCGTCGCTCGCAGACGCCCGGTATGCGTCGCTCCTCGCTTCGCGAACTGGGAAAAATTGGCTCCCAGCGCCGCACGCGCCAAAGTGAATAGCAGGCTCTAGAAGGATTTCCACACCCGCGCTTCCAATTCTTCACGAAATCTTTATACGGACCGCCCTACGATTTTCCTGAAAGCCACATCCGGCACGACCGAGGTTGCTCTGCCTCAGGCGTGGATGATAGATTTTTTGCGAGAAGAGATTCGCTCTATCTCTGCGCTGCCAAAAGCTATTCCTCGAGGGCTGGAGATGATTTGCAGTTCCTGGGTGCATCGTTTGAATCGCGTAACCTGGTAGACGCAAACAATGGAATGAACCGGCCCCCGGCCGGTGAAATCCGCGAAGAGCGTCGGTATTACCCGTCCGACACGGAGCAAGACCAGTAAGTCTGAGCGTTTTCCTGGCTCCCGCATTCCCTCGAAAACCTCACTCCGTTTGAAGTGCATCCGCCAGCACTCCGAACCGCTGTTCGGAACCAATGAAAGGAGCTTTATGTCCTGCGAGTATCGGAATTTCCTCGCTCTCTCCTATGACGAGCTTGAGACCCTGAACCTCGAAGCCAAGGCTGACCGCACCAACCGCGCGGCCGCCAGCGAAGTTCGTGAAAAACGCCTGAAATACCTTACAGATGAAAAGCGCATCAAGGCAGTCACTGTCTTGTTCTCCGATCTTGAGGGCCGCCTGCATCTGCTCGATTATGACAAGAAGTTTCTGCTCAGCTCCTACGAAAACCTGACTTTCGACGGGTCGTCGATTCGCGGCTTCACAGCGCAGAAGGAAAGCGATCTGCGCCTGGGAATCGATTGGAGCGCATTCTACTGGGTGCCGGCCGATGTTTTCGGTAACGGCAAAGTAGTGGTCTTCGGCAACGTCATCGACAAAGACGGCAGCCCTTACTCCGGCGACTTGCGCGGCGTGTTGAAGAACTACTCCGAAAAGCTGCACAAAGAGCACGGCTACACCCTGAACGCGTCTGCTGAGATCGAGGGCTTCCTCTTCGCAGGGAAAGACGCGGAGCAGCGCTATCACGAGACAGGCAAGTTCGAATTCATCAACACCGGCGGCTACTACCACGTCCTGCCGCTTGATCCGCTGCGTCAGTTCATCGACACGGCAGCCGAAGTGCAGCGTGCTATGGGCTTCCAGAATGAAAAGGATCACCCTGAAGTCGCGCCCAGCCAGTTTGAGATCAACTTCAGCTATGCCGAAGTCGTAGGCGCGGCCGACCAGATTCAGCTCTATAAACTGCTATGCCGCCAGATTGCCAACAATATGGGCTACACGGCCAGCTTCCTGCCCAAACCCATCGTCGGCGTCAACGGCAGCGGCATGCACACCAACGTATCGGTTTCCAAAGGCAAGACCAACCTCTTCTGGGACGAGAAGGGCGAGGAGCAGTTGTCGAAATTCGGCTGGGACTTCCTCGATCGCATCTTGACCCACGCCCTCGATCTTTGCCTGATTTTCAATTCCAGCGTCAACGCCTATCGCCGTCTCGATCCGCACTTTGAAGCGCCCAATCAGATTCGCGCCTCTGCCGTTGACCGTGGCGCCATGGTCCGCGTCCCCATCGGCAACCATCGCTCCATGCGCACCGAGGTACGCGCGGTCGCTCCGGACGCCAACCCCTATCTGTCCCTCTACAGCATCTTCAAGACCGGCATTGACGGCGACATTTCTAAAGCCAAGGACCTGCGCGCCGGAGGCCGTTATCTGCCCGACAATATCCAGAAAGCCATCGACGACTTCACCGCATCGAAGTGGATCGCCAAGAGTCTTGGCGCTGACGTGCAGGGACGCTATGCCGATCTGAAACAGGCTGCTGCCAACCGTTCGCCACACGACCTCGGAACCATCGTCAAAGGCTCCGAAGTTCAGTTCCATCACTCGGTCTACAACCAGTCGTTGTGGAATCTCTTCTAAACGGAACCGACGCACGAACTCTTCTAAGCGGCCGGCTCACCTCAAGCCGGCCGTTTCCATCTGCGCCTCAATCTCTTCAGTCAGCGCCTCGGCAGCGTCGATGCAGTCTTTGCGGCTCACGTCGCGATGCGTCACCAGCCGGACGGCATCCGGCCCGAAGGCTCCAGCCAGCACGCCGCGCGCCTTGAGCCGCGCCGCCAAGTCGGCCGCCCCCTTCCCTCCCTGCAACCGGAAAACGACGATGTTCGTCTCGACTGACGCCAGATCGATCGCCACGCCCTCGGTGGATGCCAGCGCCTCGGCCAGCAGCCGCGCGTTGGCATGATCGTCGGCCAGATGCTTCGGCCCGTCTTCCAGCGCGATCAGCCCCGCCGCGGCCAGAACACCCACCTGCCGCATGCCGCCGCCCAGACACTTGCGCAGAATGCGCGCCCGCGCCATCCGTTCCGCCGAACCCACCAGCATGGAGCCCACCGGCGCGCCCAGCCCCTTCGACAGGCAGAACATGACGGTATCGAATCCGCGCGTCAGCGTGTGCACATCCGTGCCCAGCGCCGCTGCAGCATTGAAGATGCGCGCCCCATCCAGATGCAAGGGGAGCTTGCGGTCCCTCGCCCCGGCAACAATCTCGTCCAAAACATCAAGGCGCGAGCAGCGACCGCCGGCTAGGTTGGCGGTGTTTTCAATCTCAATCAGCCCGGTCGGTGCGCGAAACGGCCCAACAGGAGTAATGGCGGACTCAATGTGTTTCCACGTAAGAATGCCGCCATCGGCGGGCACGGCGCGGATCAGGCAGCCGGAAAAAACCGCCGTCGTCGCCATCTCAAAGTCGAGGATATGCGCGCGCGACTCGGCAATCACCTCCTGCCCCGGCTGCGTCAGCAAGCGGATGGCAATCTGGTTGCCCATGGTTCCTGTGGGCACGAACAGCGCCGCCTCGCGCCCGAACGCCTCGGCCGCGCGCCGCTCCAGCAGGTTGACGGTAGGATCCTCGCCGTACACATCGTCGCCCACCTCCGCAGCCGCCATGGCCGCGCGCATCTCCGGCGTGGGCCGCGTCACTGTGTCTGAACGTAGATCAATCAATGCTTGCATTCATAACCCCCAGCTCGTAGCCGGTAGCCTGTAGTTTGTAGTTTCGCGGATCCGCTGCCGGCCACTGGCTACGGGCTTGCTCCGTTGCTCTTACGGTATCTGCGCCATCGGCAGTTCCATCACCGCCGTGCGCTTACCATCCTTCTCGGCATACGCCCAGAGCCCGTGAAAGTTGGCGCGAATCCCAGGCTGCGCCTTCAAAAACGCGCTCAGCACCGCCGTTGCCTCGGTACGCAGCGCGGCCGGATCGGTGACGCCTGTCAACTGATACACCAAGCCCAGATCAGCCTCGCGCAACGAGGGATCGAAGCCGACAGCCTCGATCGTCCAGGTGCGATCGCCGTCGTGCAGCGACAGCGGAAACGCGCTTTGCGGCGAAGGCATGATGAGCGCCTGTTCCTGGCGCAGCTTTTCCAAGTTGGGCGAGCTGAGAAAATCAACCGGCAGCAAAAGAAAACGGGCCGCATCGTAGCTGAACCACGCGCTCCACGGATCGGCCTTTGCCAGCGATCGCCCGCGCACCCAGTACCACACGCCGTCATGTCCGTCGAAAATGCCGTTCCGGATCGTCAATCCCGCCAGCTTCCACTCCTTCGCCGCGCTGTCCCATGCGAGGATCAGCCCCACCTGCCCCGCCAGCGGCGCTCCCACCGCATCGGCCAGCACCACGGCATAGCGCCCGGGAGGCAGCGCGCTCATGCTGAGGGTCACAGTCAGAGATGACGAGGCATTGGTGCAGAAGAACTGCGTATCCATCGGCGCTGTCTGGTCGCTCGCGTCCAGCAGATAGAGATTCCGCAATTCGATGTGGCCGCCCTTCAGCAGCGGCGCCCCCTGCTCCACCGCAGCGCGGATTCCGTCCCACTGCGATGCTTCCTGCGGCAACAGCACGGCCTGCAATGTGGATTCATCCTGCGCCATCACAGCGTTTGCCACTTTGGTGACGATCGCCGAAAGCGCATCCCGATCCAGCGAGCCCAGTTGGGGCTCAGGGGTGCAGCTTGCCGCCCGGCTCGTCCACGGCGTCAACAGCAACGCCAACGCCATCAAAACCGTCCACCGCAAGCGCATCTCCGTCATCATCCTTTTTGCCCCGAAAATCTCTTTTCTTGACGGCTTATGAGCGTCCACCAGCCACTGCTAGTCTAGTACAGTAAGCGGCAGTCGATCGCGGCGACTCTACGTGCCGCGCCCTGCATTGCGCTGGAATTCGATGCGAGCCATGGTTCAACCATCGCCGGAATCTTTACGCCACGCCCTCGCTGGCCTGCGCGTCGGCGCCACGGCGCTCCTGGCCGCCGCAGCTTTCTTTTTCACCGCGCAATTTCTCTTGGAGGCCCCGCAGGCCGCCGAAGCCTCTCCCGCACCGACCCAGACACCTGCGCAGTCAGCTCCGGCTCCCGCACATGCAACTGCGCATCAGCACAAGAAGCCCGCGACGGCAAAGCCGGCTGCTCAATCGGCTCCTGTCCCCGCGCCCGCCGCACCGCAAATTCCCAACTGGCCCGCCAACAACAAACCTGCCGAGGCGACTGTGGTCTGGGACAGCCACGGCCTGTTCATCCAGGCCTCCAACTCCAGCCTGGACCAGATTCTTAGGGACGTTTCTCTCAAGACCGGCGCCAAGATCGAGGGTATGGGCGCGGACGAACGCATCTTTGGCAACTACGGACCCGGCCCTGCCCGCGATGTACTGGCAGAGCTTCTCGACGGCTCCGGCTACAACATTCTCCTAATAGGCGATCTGGGCCAAGGTACGCCGCGAAAAGTCGTGTTGAGCGGTCGCCCAACCGTCCCGGCACCGGCCTCAGGCAATGCCAGCTCCGGCGCAAGCAACGACAACGATGCGGAAAACGAGCAGGAAGTCGAGCAGCCCGATACGAATCCGCCGGTACAGCCGCCTATGCCCCAGCCCGTCGTAAATAACGCCCCTGGCGTCCCGGTGCGTACGCCGCAGCAAATGCTGGAGCAGCGCCAGTTGCAGGTACAGCAGATGCAGCAACAGCAACAGAACAACCCGCAGAATTGAGAAACGCCCGCGCCGCCGCCGCCTCGCCGGCTGTTCGCTATCAGCTGTTTGCTGTTTTTAGGAGGTCCGCGCCGCTTGTGGCTGAGTCTTCAGCGGGGCTGGCCGGCGCGGCGCTCGCATCAGCGCGAAACCCACGCGCAGAATCGCATAAGCGGCCAAAATCCCAAATGCCAACGCGCCCAATGTCGCCAATATCAACATCGTAAAATCCAGCAAATTAGCCATTGCTACCGCTTCTCCCGTAATGTGCGCTTACGGCCGCAACGTGCGCGTCCCGCCGCCTGTCGTCAGATTCTGGTCTACCGAGCCCACCGGCGACTCTGACAGCCATCCATCCGATTGTCGCAGATTGTCCGCTGCGTTGCCGTCCCTTCTGTTGCCAAATAGAATACCCCTAGGGCCTTTTCGCATTTGATTCTGCGGTGCTTCGCCACATACCGCTTGGAACCCGCCATTAACGTTTAGACATCATGTCCATTACCCACATTTCGGTGCGGGGAGCGCGCCAGCACAACCTGCGCGACATCAACGTGCGCATTCCCCGCAACGCGCTCACCGTGGTCACCGGTCTCTCCGGCTCCGGCAAAAGCTCGCTCGCCTTTGACACCATCTACGCCGAGGGCCAGCGCCGCTATGTTGAGACGCTTTCCGCCTACGCGCGCCAGTTCCTCGATCAGATCGAACGGCCCGACGTGGACTCGATCGAGGGGCTCAGTCCGGCCATCTCCATCGAGCAAAAGACGACCAGCCGCAGCCCCCGCTCCACGGTCGGCACCATCACCGAGATCTACGACTACCTGCGCCTGCTCTACGCTTCGGTCGGCACGCCTCACTGCCCCGGCTGCGGACGGCCCATCGCCCGCCAGACCGCCGAACAGATTGTTCAAAGGATCCTGGAACTGGGCAAAGGTGAGCGTGTCACCGTGATGGCGCCCATTGTGCGAGGCCGCAAGGGAGAGTTTAAGGATTTACTAGATCAGATTGATCAGCAAGGGTTTCGCGCCCGCGTAGACGGTGAGGTCCGCGACCTTTCAGAGCCACTCGCGCTCGACCGCCGCAAGAACCACACCATCGAGGCCATCGTCGACCGGGTGCTATTGAAGGCCGCGGCGGATCCGGTGATTGTGGGAAAACCCGCCGTCGAAAAGCGCCCCGTCGAAGCCCGATTGGGCCAGGCCGTCAACAAAGCTTTGCAACTGGCCAACGGCCTGGTGCTCGTCACGTTCAACGACGGCAACGAGCAATTGTTTTCCTCGTCCATGGCCTGTCCCGATTGCGGCCTCGACGTGCCCAAGCTCGAGCCGCGCAGTTTCTCCTTCAACTCCACCTTCGGCGCCTGCCCCAACTGCCACGGCCTCGGCTCGCTCTACGACTTCGACCCCGCCAAAGTCATCACCGACTGGTCCAAGCCGCTGTTCGACGGCGGTCTCGGCCCCGGCTCCTCGTCGCAATATCTCATCAAGCTCGTCCAGCTAGCCGCGGATCGCTACAAGATCGACCTTAAAGTCCCCTTTGAAGATTTGCCCCCAAAGCAGCAGCACATTCTGGTCTACGGCCCGCCGAAAGGCGAGGCTCCGCGCACCGGCTTCCATGGCATCCTGTCCTATCTGCGCGACAACGCGGAGGAAGCGCGCAGCGACAGCTACCGCGAGTACATGATGAGCTTCATGTCGGCCGTTCCCTGCCCCGTGTGCCGCGGCAAGCGCCTGCGTCCGGAGTCGCTCGCCGTCAAGGTCGGAGGCCTTTCCATCGCCGACTTTACCGCCCTCCCGCTCAATCGCGCGCTCTCGGCCATCATCAACCTGCAATTCACTGAGCGCGAGGCCCTCGTTGCCGAGCGCCTCCGCCGCGAGATTGCGGAGCGCCTTGAATTTCTTTGCGCCGTCGGCCTCAACTACCTTTCGCTCGACCGCAATGCCACCACGCTCTCCGGCGGCGAGGGCCAGCGCATTCGCCTCGCCACGCAGATCGGCTCGCGCCTGCGCGGCGTCTTGTACGTGCTTGACGAGCCATCCATCGGCTTGCATCAGCGCGACAACAATCGCCTCATCGAAGCGCTGGAAAAACTTCGCGACCTGGGCAACACGGTGCTCGTCGTCGAACACGACGAAGAAACCATCCGCCATGCCAACTTTGTTCTCGATCTCGGACCAGGAGCGGGGCGCTTGGGTGGTCTTGTCGTCGCGGAAGGCACGCCGGAGCAGATTATGGCGTCGCCGGCATCGCTTACCGGCAAGTATCTCAGCGGCGCAGCTACCATGCTGCAACGCACTCAACCGCGCAAGCTCACCGGCAAGTGGCTCACCATCACCGGGGCGCGCGAGCACAATCTGCAGGACGTGAACCTGCGCATTCCCCTCGGCGTCATGACCGTCGTCACCGGCGTCAGCGGCAGCGGCAAAAGCACTCTCGTCAATGACATCCTCTACCGTTCGCTCGCGAAGTCCATCTACGGCTCGCGCGAGGAGCCCGGCGCGCACGATGACCTCACCGGAACGGAACAGATCGACAAGGTCGTGCGCATCGATCAGTCGCCCATCGGCCGCACGCCGCGTTCCAATCCGGCAACGTACACCGGCGTCTTCTCGCCCATTCGCGATTTATTTGCCATGCTGCCCGAGGCGCGCGAGCGCGGCTACAAGCCGGGCCGCTTCAGCTTCAACGTCACCGGCGGCCGCTGCGAGGCCTGCACGGGCGACGGCCAGCGTCGCATTGAAATGAACTTCATGCCCGATGTGTACGTGCAGTGCGAAGTGTGCAACGGCCGCCGCTACAACCAGGAGACGTTGGCCGTGAAATTTCACGGTCACTCCATCGCCGACGTGCTCGACCTCACCATTGAAGACGCTCTGCCGCTGCTGACCGACGTGCCCCAGGTGCGCCAGAAATTGCAGACCCTCGTCAACGTCGGCCTCGGCTACATTCATCTCGGCCAAAGCGCGACTACGCTCTCCGGCGGCGAAGCGCAGCGCATGAAGCTGGCGCGTGAGCTCTCCAAGCGCCAGACCGGCAAGACCCTTTACCTGCTCGACGAACCCACCACCGGCCTGCACTTTGACGACGTACGCAAGCTCCTTGAAGTCCTGCACCGGCTCACCGATCTTGGCAACTCGGTCATCATCATCGAGCACAACCTCGACGTGATTCGCAACGCGGACTGGGTCATCGATCTTGGTCCCGAGGGCGGCGAAGACGGCGGACGCGTGGTCGGCGAAGGCCGTCCCGCGAAGATTGCCGCCACCCCCGGCTCTTACACAGGACAATTCCTTAAGCGCTATTACAAGTTCAGCAACGGCCGTCTCGCGCCCGCCGATGCGGAAGAGGATCCGCTTTCATCCTCAGCGGCCGGCGACAGCCACAGCTCAGCATCAAACGACGCCGATCTTGATCCGTCTGCCGCGAAGCGCTCCAGCGGGAAGCGCACGCGACAAAATAATCCAGTTGTGGCAAGCTCTCGTAGAAAGACTGCGAAAAAGCCTCTATGACCGATCCGTACGACGACGATCCCCGCGAGCCCGAGACGAAGCCGGCAGACGACCGGGAAGCATTCCTTCAGCATCTGGCGTCACAGGCCCGCGTGGAAAGAATCACGGCCGAAGACCAAGCGGAAGATGCCCATTGGCGCGCCGCGGCCGAGTCGCCCTCGGTTCTCGATGCGCCGCCCCGCGCTGAACCACCTCTTTTCCACACCTACGCGCAGCCGCCGGTTCGCCGCCCCATGCGCATCCCGAACTTCGGCCATCTTCTGCTCTTGTCGTTGCTGCTCACTGTCGCCTTCTGCATTTTGGTCATCGCCCTGGCGCTCGTCTCGCATTTTCATCTCTTTGGCTTGCAAATCTCGGCAAAGTCCGCCACCGACGTCAACTTCAACCTCGCCAGCGAGGCCATTCTCTACCTCGTCACCCTTGGCTTCAGCCTCTTCGTCTTTCCAATTGTGTGGAACGAGAGCCTCTTCGCTGGATTGCAATGGCGCGGCAGTGTCGCACTTTCCAGGTTCTGGTCGCTCGCCTGGACGGCCACGGCCTGCTTCGGCCTGGCCCTTCTCGACCAGGTTCTGATGCCCGGCCCCGCCAACGCGCCCATTGAAAAAATGATCAGCTCCCCCGGCGCTGCCTGGCTGATGTTCGCCTTCGGCGTCACCATGGCGCCTTTCTTTGAGGAGATGTTCTTCCGCGGCTTCCTTTTGCCGGCGCTTTGCACAGCCTGCGACTGGTCCGCGGAAAAGAAATCCCACACGCCTCCGCGTCCGCTCGACGCCGACGGTCATCCGCAGTGGTCGTTTCCCGCCATGGTCATCGGCGCTGTGCTCACAAGTATTCCCTTCGCCCTGATGCATGTCGAACAACAGGGTCACTCCCTGGGGCCGTTTCTTCTGCTCATCATTGTCAGCCTGATTCTGTGTGCCGTTCGTCTCATCACGCGGTCTCTGGCCGCCAGCACACTCGTCCACGCGTCCTACAACTTCATTATTTTTTCGGCGGCAATGATCGGCAGCGACGGCTTCCGCCACTTTGACAAGATGTGAGAAAAATAGTTGCCAGTGATCAGTGGTCAGTGATCAGTTCCCAACGTGCCGCGAAGATCCGGGCTGAGGCTTTGCTGACCACTGACAACTGCTCAATGGTTAGAATGTCCTTAATGCCCGACACCAACTACGCCCAGCAGCTTCTTTCGCTCCTCGCCCGCACCAGCTTCAAGCTCGGTGAGTTCAAGCTCTCTTCCGGAGCAACCAGCGACTACTACATCGATTGCCGCACCACCACGCTCCACGCAGAGGGCGGACGTCTGACCGGCCACGCCATCCTCGAGCTGCTCGAAGCCAACAAGATCGAAGCGGAAGCCGTCGGGGGCCTCACCATGGGCGCAGATCCCATCGTCTCCAACGTGGCCACGGCCAGCGCCTGGCGCGCCACCTTGCGCCCCAACGCGCCGCTGCTCCACGGCTTTCTGGTACGCAAAGCCGAAAAGGCGCACGGTACCGGCCGCCGCATCGAGGGCTTCTATCGTCCCGGAGCGCGCGTGGTTATTGCCGACGACGTCTGCACCACCGGTGCCTCCACCATCGCCGCCATCGAGGCCGTGCAGGAGGCCGGTATGATCGTCGCCGCCGTGGTCTGCATCGTGGAGCGCGAGGAGGCCCATGGCCGCCCCGCCGTCGAAGGCGCTGCGCAAGGTGCTCCGTTCTTGCGTCTCTTTACTGCCAACGAAGTCCGCGCGGAGCATGTGAAGCAGCTCGCGGCAGAAAAATCTTAGCCACAAAAACACAAAGGGCAGACCCATTCAGGCCTGCCCTTCCTTCCACAATCGCGATCCGCGTCAGATTCGACGTCTGTACTATTCGTCCACCGTTGTCGGCGGCTGGCTGGGCGGATTCGCCTGGCCTGTCGCTGTCGGAGCTTGATCGCTCGTCGCGCTGTTGCTGCTCATATTCGAGAGCAACCGCACCTGGACGCGCCGATTTTCCTTGCGCCCTTCCGGAGTATTGTTCGAAGCCACATACTGGTCTTTGCCGATGCCGATCAGATAAAACCGATGGGCCTGGATGTTGTACTTCGCCGCCAGGTACTGCACCACCGCGTCGGCGCGCCGCTGGCTTAGATCGTAGTTGTACTGCGCCGATCCCACCGAATCGGTCCCGCCGGTCACTTCAAGAATGTAGCTCTTCGCGGAGCCCAACTGGCCCGCGAAGCTGTCCAGCTGCTCCTTGTCGTCGCTGGTCAGCATGGCCTTGTCGAAGCCGAAGGTCACTGAAACCTTCGTAACTTCCTTGTAGTTGTCGAGCCCCTTCACGACGCTCTCCAGCGTATCGGCGCGGTGCGCCACGTCGTTAGCTGCCATGTCTGCCGAGTTCGCCGACTGGCTCGCGTTTTGCGCATTCTGGTTGGCCGAGTCGGCCGTGCTCTGCGCCTTGCTGATGCCCGCCTGCGCGCGATCGTCCACATCGTGAATCGCCCGGTTGTTTGCCGCCGACTTCTGATCGAGTTGATCTGTGTGCTCGATCAGCGGTCCCGTCTGCGTGCGCACGTAGTTCTTGGTAGAGCATCCCGTCATGCCCAGTGCAACCAGCGCCGCGGCCGCCATTCCAAATCCCAATCGATAACTTGTCATTGCCTCCACCTTCCCGTCCACCGCCGGAATCATGTTCCAGATTCCCGGCAGTGAAAGTCTCCTGCTTCACCCAGGAAAGTGCACGTCACCCTCCAATCGATTGGGTCTATCCAAATGCCTGAAAATGAAGCCGTTACAAATCGATCAAACATCCCCCGCGTCCGCAGAAACGATGTAATTTTTACCAAACTCGGTAAGGATTGCTCACTTCCGGCCTTCTCAGCGCACGCCCCACTTCGGGTGGGTGCCCCCGGTCCCTCGCTTTTGGGGACCGGGGAGGCCGAAGAGGCGGCTCAGGGTTCGCACCATCGCACCGCCTATGAGCTCTTCCGCCGTTCCCGCTATCCTAAGAACTGGCCTAAAACAATCGGCACCCGTCCTCATTCATGGATCTCTACGAGAAAATCCGTGCCCTGCCCACGAAACCCGGCGTGTATCTCTACAAAAACGCCGAAGGCGAAGTCATCTACGTCGGCAAGGCCAATAACCTCCGCGCGCGCGTGCGCTCCTATCTCCTCGAAGCCTCGCAAGCCAACGCCAAAACCGGCTCCCTCATGCGCGAGGCCGTCAACATCGAAACCATTCTCGTCGCCAACGAGCACGAGGCCCTCGCGCTCGAGAACAATCTCATCAAGCAGCGCAAGCCGCGCTTCAACATCCTGCTGCGCGACGACAAGACCTACCCCTACGTCAAGCTCACCCTCGGCGATCGCTTCCCAAAGGTTTTCGTCACCCGCCGCCTGCGCAAGGATGGCGCCGCCTATTACGGTCCTTACTTCCCCGGCAACCTCGCTTATCGCGTGGTCGAGCTCATTCACCGCAGCTTCCTCTTGCCCAGTTGCAAAGTCGATCTCTCGCGCTACCATCCTCGCGCCTGTTTGCAGTACTACATTCACCGCTGTCTCGGCCCTTGCGTTGAAGGCCTCACCACGCCCGAAGCCTATAAGGACGCCGTACGCGACGCGCAACTCTTTCTTGAAGGCCACCACGCCGAACTGGAGCGCACCCTCACCGCGCGCATGATGGCCGCTGCTGAAGCCGAGCAGTTCGAGGCCGCCGCGCGCCTCCGCGACCAGCTCTCCACTGTGCATCAACTCCAGGAGAAGCAGCGCATCGCCACCGTCGAACTCGACGACGACGCCGACGTCTTCGGCTACCACTTTGAAGACGGATCGCTAGCCGTCAATCTCTTCCACATGCGCAACGGCAAGATCGTCGACCGCCGTGAATTCTTCTGGGAAGATTTGCCCGCGCTGATGGAGAATTTCGCATTGGAGCAGCCGGAACCGGATCAGGCACGACAAGCGGGTGCCCCCGGTCTCGCTTCTGAGACCGGGGATACCACGACCGCCAACTCACCGGTCTTCCACGCGGGCGCAGTGTTCAGCGCACTCCTAAAGCAGCTCTACATCGACCAGCAATACGTGCCGCGCACCATCCTCGCCCCCGTCGACTTCGACGACCGCGAAATCCTTGCCGCGCTCCTCACCGAGCGCACCGGACACAAAATCGAAATCGCCGTGCCGCAACGCGGCGAAAAGCGCTCCCTCGTCAACCTTGCGGGGCAAAACGCAAAGCAGTCCTACACGCAACGCTTCCGCGTCCTCGAGCCCTCGCGCAAAGCCATCCAGGAAGCGCTCGCCGATGTGCTCATACTCCCCGAGCTTCCCCGCCGCATCGAGTGCTTCGACATCTCGCACATCCAGGGCGCGGAAACCGTCGCTTCCATGGTCGTCTGGGAAGACGGCAAAATGAACAAGTCGGCTTATCGCAAGTTCAAGATAAAGACCATCGCCGGAGTCGACGATTTCGCCGCCATGCGCGAGGTAGTGAAACGCCGCTACCGCCGCATCCGCGACGCCGCAGGTGATGCTTTCGATTCGCAAACGGCTGGCACGACTCGCTCTACAAAATCCGCTTCGGGAAGGCAAGAGGTGTCAGGGCACGACTTCAGTCGTGCCGATCACGGCGAGAAAAGCGACGGGGCTTTAGCCCCTGAGGGAAAGCCCTCCAAAGAACCCTCCACAATGCCCTCACTCGTCCTCATCGACGGAGGTTTGGGCCAGCTCCACGCCGCGGCCGAGGCCCTCGAATCCCTCGGCTTCACTTCGCAGCCCCTCGCCTCCATCGCCAAGAAGGAAGAGATCATCTACCTCTACGGCAATGAAGACGAGCCCATCGTCCTCGACCGCCGCAGTCCCGTGCTCCATCTTGTCCAGCTGATCCGCGATGAGAGCCATCGCTTCGCCGTCGGCTATCACAGGCAGCGCCGGGCTATGCGGGATAGAGACTCCGAGCTGCTGAACATTCCCGGCGTCGGCGCGCAAACCCGTCAGCGGCTGCTCACCCACTTTGGCAGCCTGCGCGATGTGCAGCAAGCCACGGCCGAGTCCCTCGCCGCCGTCGTCTCGCGAAAAACGGCGGAGACGATCTGGCGGCATTTTCATGAGACACAGCCGACCGGCTGAGCGGTCTTTGCCGACGACTTACTCTCGACGCCGAGCTGATTCTGCTAGGATTAACGGCGCAGTGGAAAATTGCCACGCACACGGCGGACGAGCACTATGACTTATTGGCTTATGCGGATGCGAATGGGCTGGCATGGCCCCGATATGTTTCGGAAGTGCCGCGCCAACGGTGTAGCGGCTATCTATTACCCACCCGTCGAAGACACAGATTTGTCCGACTATAGCGAGGACGACCTTCCGCCGGAGTGGCGTGGTCTAGAGGCCCCCCAGAGTGGAAGCCTAAGAAAAGTAGCGTGGCGTATTCGCGGCGGCGACATTATTTATGTTGCGGAGTCGGGTCCGTCGCGCATCGTCGGCGTTGGCCGCGTTAAAGGCGCAGAAGGCAGACCTGCCTACCGTTTCGTCCCCGGCACTCCGATTGTGGACGACAATGGTCGGCCATGGTGCCACCAAATCATGGTGGAATGGGAACAGGATTTCGCTGAGGGCGGAATACGCTATCCAGGACCGCGAGCACCGCAGCACACCGTACTTGAATTGAATCCCCTCGAGGTCTCTGAGATTAAGAAACTCGTCGGCCGAAATCCAAAGCGGGGTCGCAATTCCGGGAAACTCGAATCTCGTCCTGGGCACAAAGGAAAACGTCAAAGCGGCCGAGACGGAGAAGAAACCGATGATGAGATCCGCCTCCGGCAGTTAGAGGAGTCCGCTTACACTCGATATACCGCCGAGGCACTTAAGACAATTGATCGTAAACACGTAAAGCTCTGCAACGCCTTTACAGAATGGGTGCTTGCGACCCGCGGAATCGATTGCAATGTCGAGCGAAGGAACATCGATGTTACCTTTCAGATTGGAAAGCAAAGCGCGCTCGTCGAGTTCAAGGTTGCCTACAATGGCGATCCTAAGCCCGCGATACGGGAGGCACTGGGTCAGATATTGGAGTATAACCACTATCCAGACCGGGTGACCTACAACCAATGGATACTAGTCCTAGACTGCAAGCCAACCGAAGCCGACCGAGCCTTTCTCAAAACGATTCGGAAGTACGGAATTCCGCTCTCCTACGGCTGGCAAATCCCGGACGGATTCGAATTCTCGCGGGAATCTCCGCTTTTTCTGAGGGTTGGGTAGTTCAAATAGCGTTATTTGGTGCCGATGCTCGCAAGCGAGGCTCAAATTGTCGCCCAAGGCAACTCGACTGGACGATGGAGCGTCTCAATGGCACCGAGTACACGCAGCCTGTTTACTGGTTCGCCGCCAGGATCGCGTCCGTCCATTGCTCGGTTACTGCGCGCACATGCGCGGGCGTCTGATCATTCTGGTAGACCTCGTAATAGTACGCAAAAAGGACTCGGTTCCTGGCGCGCAGCAGGACCGTGCCCACCACCATTTTTATGGTCGTTCCGTTCACCGTCACCGGCGCTAGCATGCCGAATGAGTAGGCATCGGTCTTGTAGAAAAAAGTGCCCAGCATCACCGGCTTACCCAGGGTCTCCTGCACATTCGAGTTCAGCGCTTTCATCCGCTGGTTGAATTCGGCCTCGCTCTCCTTGAACGTGGAATCGACTACCGCCCCGATCTGACTGCTGGCAGAATCGACCAGGTCTTTGAAGTCGCTCGCACTCACATCGCTGGTCTCGGCGGCGCGCAGAACTTCCACCAGCGCGTAGGGATTGACACCGCCTGTCCCGCCGCTGCGCAGCATTGCTATATCCTGCTGCGGAATAAACGCCGCTATGAGCCGGTTGATGTCGGGGGTCACCACTTCGTACTTGACTCGGTCCGCACCGAGTTCCACCAGTCCCCCGCTCGCGGGAGCTGGAACCACGATGGACACGCCGCCCACAACATAGGACGGCACGCCGCTTGGCGCCGCCTGCGCCTTCGCCTGGCTTGCAAGCGTCCATGAGGCCAGTAAGGTGAGTGCGGTAACGGTCAGCAACATTCGAACAACTGGGAAGGAGGGAGAACAACGTCGATGTGCGTCCAAGGTGGCTCCGATCTTGTGAAATCCGGAAGCAGACTTCGGCCCTAATCGTTTATGCGACCCGGACCGGTGTTTTGGGTTCGCGTACAGTTTACTCGGCCCGCACCAGTTCCCGCTTCTCAACCACAATCCGCTTGCTGCACGCGTTGCAGTAAACTCGAACCCGACCGCCCGGAATGCCTGCCCTGGCTGGTCTATGATGTTCCCTTGGCCGCGTGTAGACCCTTTGCTTGTGCGCCCAATCTCGCCTCGCGCCACCGGAAGGTTCGTGCTTCATGAGCTCTATCGCATTTCGCATCCCTCGTGGTCTGGCCCGCATTGTCGCCGGTCTCGCCACCGCTTTGATCTCTGCGGCCAGCCTGTCCGCGCAAATGGTTTCCCCGTCCATCGATCAGCCCGGCCAGCCTTTTTCCTATTTCTCCAAGCCCACTGACGAGATTGGCGTCACGGGTGCTGAAGCTGCCACAGAAATCACGCCTGAGGGCTACCTGCGCACCGGTTTCGGCGAGCTGATGTTCTTCGCCGGTCCCGAGCTTGAACCCACCAGCGTTCGCATTCGCACCCTCGAACAGGGCCATTTGCCCATCGTCCACTACGAGTTCGCGCGCGACGGCATCGTCTACCGCTTCACACTCTTCGCGACCACGCTCAACGGCAAAGACAATGGCCCCCTCGTCAACTTCATCCGCGTGGAGATGACAAACGCCTCGCACGAGCCCACGCGCGCCATCTTTGCCACCGGCATTCGCTACGACGCGCTCTCAACCGCCGGCGTGGCGCACGGCGACAACCGCTTCCTGCGCCCCGCGGAAGGACAATTCCCCGGAGCGTACCGCCAGATCGGCGAGCCCTTCAGCAGTCAGTGGGCGAACTCCTTTGACGCCGCGCATTTCTTCCGCGACGGCCGTCTGCTCTACAGTTTTCCGTTGGGCTACGCCGCGCGCGGCTTCACTCTTCGCGATAGTTACCGCGACATGCACCCGCCCGACCTCACCAGGCCCGCTCATCTCAACGTCGAGCCGGAAACACCCGTCGGCATCGTCACGTACTCAACCCTGCTCCCGCCCGGCGCACAACGCATATTGGACTTCAAGATGCCGGTCGTTCCCACCGCCGATCCGCAGATCCTCTCCGACCTCGATCAGACGAGCTTCGACGCGGCCAAAGCGCAGATCGTCGCGTATTGGAACAACATTCTTTCCGCCGGCATGCAGATCGAGTTGCCCGAGCCCAAAGCCGTCAACACCTTCTACACCAACCTCATCTACGACCTCATCGCCATCGATCACATCGGCCCCGACTATATCCAGACCGTCAACAAGCTCCACTACCACGCCTTCTGGCTGCGCGACGGCGCCGACATCGTGCACAGCTACGACATCACCGGTTATCCGCAGATCGCGCGCGAGTGTCTCGACTTTTTTGCCAAATCGCAAAAGCCTGACGGCAACTTCCTCTCGCAGCCGCAGCAGTACGACGGCTGGGGCGAAGCGGTATGGGCCTACGGGCAGCACTACCGCATCACGCACGACAAGGCTTTTGCCGCATGGGCCCTTCCGCAGATCGACCGCGCCGTCGACTGGCTCCATCAGGCGCGCGCCGCCGACCCGCTCCACATCGTCCCCGCGAGCGATGTGCGCGACAACGAGTACATCCCCGGCCATCTCACCGGCTACAATTTCCTCGCGCTCGACGGCCTTCGCCTCGCCATCCCGATGGCCGTCGAAACCGGACACACCGATCTCACTCAAAAATGGCAGACCGAGTACGACAGTCTTCACCAGGCATTCTTTAAAGTTCTCGACGCCCAGGCCGCCGCGCACAATGGCTACATTCCGCCGGTACTCGACGGGCAAACCGGCGGCTACGACTGGGGCAATCTCCTCTCCGTTGTCCCCGAGCCCACGCTCGACCCCCACGATCCCCGCGTGACCGCTACTCTCCGCGCCGTGCAGGCCAAATATGCCGAAGGCATCATGACCTACGCCAATGGCGAGTTCCTGCATCACTACCTCACCATCAAAAACACCATGACCGAGACCATCCGCGGCGATCAGCAGCAGGCCTTAAATGAGCTTTACGCCATCCTGCTCCACACCAGTTCGACGAACGCCGGCTTCGAGTACAAAATCCGCCCGTGGGGCGACCGCAACTTCGGCGACAACCTCGCGCCCCACGGCTGGTTCGCTGCCGAGTACCGCACCCTCCTGCGCACCATGCTGGTGCGCGAAGAGGGCAACCAACTCCATCTACTTTCTGTGATCTCGCCGGCGTGGATCGGCAAAGGCAAGACCATCGCGGTCCGCCAGGCGACCACATATTTCGGCCCGGTCGCCTTCACACTCGAGCAACCGCAAGAAGGCACCGCCATCCTGCATCTGAAAGCGGAGTTCACCACGCCGCCCGCGGCCATCGTCGTGCATCTCCCGTGGTTTGTCGATCTCGAATCCGCATCGGCCGATGGCAAGCCAGTGCATCCGGCGCAAAGCGCGCTCGCTGTCTCCGCCGGCACGCACAATCTCGAGCTTCACTGGACCGTGAAGCCCGTCACGCCGCAGCTCAGCTACGATCGCGCCGTCGCCGCATACAAGTCCGAGTACACACGCCGCTACCAGGCGCTGATGCACGGAGAGCCGCCGGCAAAACCCTGACGCGCCTCGAAATGTTTTGGACTGAGATTTGGAGCTACGCCATCACTGCAGATTTTCCAGTGTCGCTTGCGTTCAGACCCTCTGCCACCAAGGCCAAAAGAGCCTCGGGCGGCACTGGCTTGTGGAGCAATGTGAAGGAGTGCCCCTCGCGTCGTGCTGTCGCCATTAAGTCAGACGTTGACGCCAGCCCTGAGAACAACAGAACCTTGCAATCCGGATAGACGCGCTTGATGATAACGGCCAACTCGATACCGTTCATCCCAGGCAACATCACATCTGTAATGAGCATTTCCGGCGGCCTGAGCAACGCAGTATCAAGAGCGCCGTTACCGTCGTACGCCGCTATCGCTGGAATGCCGCTCAAAGAAAGAATTTTCGCGATGGTGTCCGCAATTGCAGATTCGTCGTCTACCACCAACACCCTCGGGCGACGTCCGTTCAATTGGTCCGATGGCGTTTTCCCGGACGACACGATAGGGGAGTTTCGTGTTCCTTTCATAGCTTCACCTCGGTACCGCAGTTGCGTCCGTGCATTTCTCATTCCACTTTGATTGGCATTCTCATAACTCGAAGCCGCATCAACGATTTAGGCTGTGGACAACCATTTTGCACCGGCAGTATTTACCCTCCATTAAAGTGAGAACTTTTTACACGAACAGGATATTTTTACGCGCCGGATACTCTTGCGTTACGGAACGCATACGCCATGCGCACGCCTCCATCGCACTGCACTGGACATACGCCACACATTCTCCTGCATCCCATTGCAAGAGAGGCAGAAGACCTTGGCGCGCGATCACAATCCGCTTTCCGCTCCACTTAAATTCCAGGCGATTCGCCAGGCAGACATCCCCAAAGGCCGTGAAGGTAAGCACAAGAAGATCGTCGCACAAATCCTTCATCACCTCGATCAATTAGCGCCCGGCACCGCGCTCAAGCTATCCTTGGCCTCTCTGCCCGATTCAAAAGCAAAGATTCGGGCTGCTCTCAACCGCGCCACGCGCAGAGAAGGACTCTCGGTAGCCACATCGAGCGACTCGAAGCATCTCTATATCTGGAAAGTGACCGGGAAATCCTGATACGATTCAGTTCGATTCACGGTCACCTATTGTGGACACTGTTCGCATCGACAAATGGCTCTGGGCCGCGCGCTTTTTCAAGACGCGCGCCATAGCCTCGCGCGCCTGCGATCTGGGCCGGATCGACTCGAACGGCTTCCGCGCCAAACCCGCGCGCGACGTCCATCCCGGCGACCGTCTGCTGATCGAAAATGATGCCGGCCGCTTTGAGATCGACGTGCTCGCCATCAGCCACATTCGCGGCCCCGCATCGGTGGCGCAAACCCTCTACCGCGAAACCGAAGCCAGCCGCGAAGCGCGTCTGCGCGTTGCAGAAGAGCGCAAGACCATGCAGCAGTATGCGCCCCTGCCCGCGCACCGACCCAGCAAGCGCGACCGGCGCCGCATCATTCAATTCCGCGGCCGCGCATAACTGGCGCCAAAGCAAAAGGCCCGGGCATCTCGCCCGAGCCTTTGTTTCCTCCGAACTCCAAAGTTCGCGGTATGCGTTACGCCAGCAGGCTCTTCACTTTCTCTTCAATCACGTCCTGCGGCACGTAGCCCACAATCTGGTCGGCCACCTTGCCGCCCTTGAAAAACAAGAGCGCCGGAATGCCGCGGATTCCATAGCGCGACGGCGTCGCGCCATTCTGGTCCACGTTCACCTTGGCCACCTTCAGCTTGCCTGCATACGTTGCAGCCACGCTATCCACGATCGGCGCAATCGCCTTGCACGGGCCGCACCACACGGCCCAGAAATCTACCAAAACCGGCTGCTCGCTGCGCAGCACTTCCTGATCAAAATTCGCGTCGTTCACTTCCAAAACACCTTGCCCTGCCATGTTCCTCCTCGCGTGCCCCAACGGTCATTGTACAGGAAACCGTATACACATCCGATGCGCGAGGAGCCTCCAAAGTCGCAAGCTCAGGTGCGCCGCGGCTTTACGCGCCTGGGCCAAACGTTCTGCGTCCACGCAAGTTCTACCACCCCACGGGGCAACAAAAATGACTGCGTTTACAAAGAGAAGCGCCCGGATCCATAAAGGACCACGGGCGCTAGAGCAGCCCTCCCCCAGAACTGCTCACGCAGCGAATGTAGTTATTAAATCGATAAATGGCAAGCAAACTTAGGTAATGGATGGGGTAATCAAAAATAGGTGATTATCTACCTCGGTAGTAACCTTAACTCATTGATAACGCACAGCCTAGCCGTCAAAGCCGGAGAGGGAGTCTAGTCAACTTATTTCTTTTCAATGGCTTGACTGGCACCGACTCGTGAAAACCGGCAGATTACCAACTCCGCAGCAACGCAATTTTCCGTCACGTTTCCAATGGCGGAACTAGCTGCCGACAGACTCTTTTCGTCCTCGACAACCACCAAAACCGCCGGCCCTGCACCACTTAAGGCAACACCCAGAATCCCATTCTTTCCGACCAGTGGAAGCAAAAGCGGCAGCAACGGGCAGAATGTCGCTCGATACGGCTGGTGAATGCGGTCTTGCATCGCCAGTCGCAGCAAATCGCCCCGCGCCTGCGCGAAGGCCAGTCCAAGCACGGCCGCCGATTGCAAATTCGCCACCACGTCTTCCATCGCGTAGGTGGTCGGCAGCACCGCGCGAGCTTTGCTGGTGGCCATCGGTTCAGCCGGCAGCGCCACAATCGCACGCCACGCCTCCGGTGGATCGACACGCGCCGCGTGCACGCTTCTTCCCTCGCACACCGCACTCACAAATCCACCCAGCCAGCACGCCGCCACATTGTCCGGATGCCCTTCCAGCGCATACGCCTCCTCGAGCACCCGATCCGTGTCCCAATCGAGCTGCCCAAAGTGCATTGCCAGGGCGATGGCCGCAAGCCGCGCGGCCGCCGACGATCCGCATCCCATCCCCAGAGGAATCGCGTTCGTCACCTGCAACGCCAGCGGCACAATCGGCCGCCCATTGGCCTCGAGCAGATCTTTGTAGATTTCGAAAATCAGGTTATCGTGGAGCCGTCCGCAACGCTCCGCATCGCGCCCTGTCGCGGAAATCGCAAACTCCTGCGCCGCCTCGGCTTCAATCTCCAAGGCAAAATCGAGGGCCACAGCCACAGCGTCAAATCCGGGGCCAAGATTCGCTGAAGTGGCCGGCAGGCGGAGCCGGAACCGATCCATCGTTCGCGCGTCCTTCATCCCAATTTGCCCTTCAGCACAGCCAGCACCGCGGCCGGTGTCGCATCCAGGCTGATGGCGTCGCGGCGCAACGCGTCAATCTCCGCCTCATGACCCTTCTTCTCCTCATCGGTCAACAGTGTCCCGCGATGGAAGTCGATGGTGTAATCGGCATCCTTGAGCGTATGCCCCGTGAGCACCAGAACCACCGTCTCGGTTGGCTGGATCGCTCCCTGCGCGCGCAGCTTCTTCAGTCCCGCCAGCGTCACCGCGGAAGCCGGCTCGCAGCCCAATCCCTCCGCGCCAATCTCAGCCTTGGCAATGGCAATCTCCGCCTCAGTCACGTCCAGGCACCATCCGCCGGTCTCCTCGATCGCCTTTGCGGCCTTGCGCCACGATGCTGGATTCCCAATGCGAATGGCCGTGGCCCGCGTGTGTGCCTCCACCGGCTCCAATGTCGTGCCATGGTTCGCGGCCATGCTCCGCACCAGCGGATTCGCCCCCGCAGCCTGAATCACTGAGATCTTCGGCATGCGCGCCACCAATCCCAGATCCCGCATATCGCGAAAGCCTTTGCCCAGTGCCGAGCTGTTGCCCAGGTTGCCGCCCGGCACAATCAAGTGATCGGGCACGTTCCAATCCATGGCCTCCGCAATCTCAAAAGCTGGTGTCTTCTGGCCCTCCAGCCGGTATGGGTTCACCGAATTCAGCAAATAGATCGGCGCCTGCTTCACAATCTCGGTCAGCACATTCAGGCAGCCATCGAAATCCGTCTTCAACTGGCAAGTCATGGCGCCGTAATCCATCGCCTGCGACAGCTTGCCCCACGCAATCTTGCCCTCGGGAATCAGCACCAGACTATGCAGCCCGGCCCGCGCCGCGTAAGCCGCCATCGCCGCCGACGTGTTCCCTGTCGACGCGCACGCCACCCACTTGAACCCCCGTTCCTTCGCCACGCTCAGCGCCGCGGTCATGCCCGTGTCCTTGAACGAGCCCGTGGGATTCATGCCCTGGTGCTTGGCGAAAATCCGATCGATCCCCGAAGCCGCTGCTGCGCGCGGCAAGTGATACAGCGGCGTATTGCCCTCGCGCAACGAAACCGCGTTGCCAAAGCTATCCAGAATCGGCAGCAGCTCGCGGAAACGCCACACGCCCGACGCATCGAGCGCCTCTCCCGAGCAGCGCCGTTCCCGCCAAAGCCATTTCAAGGCTCCGGGATTCGGCCGATCGTGTCCCCCGCGCTGGCTCCAGCCGGGGTATTCCACCTCAAACAGGTCTCCGCACTGGGCGCAGCGAAAATCGGGCCGCGCTTCCGCGCCCGCAATCCGGCTTCCGCACCCAAAACAGCGCAATTGATGTAAGTTATCGTTCATAATTCCCTGGTGTTAGCCTACCAGTGTACGGCGATTCTTGCTGTGGATGGAGCGCCCCAGCACAGGTCAGTTTGAGACTGTGGGTGCCCCGGGTCCCGATTTTGGGACCCGGGATAGCACGAACTCTAACCGGAACTTTGTCATCATGAGCGATCAAAATTCACTTGTCATCCTGAGCGAGTCCCGGCGCGCCGGGACGGAGTCGAAGGACCTGCGGTTGCTTTTCCTACTGGATCAGGCAAGTGCTTCTCAAATCATGAATGGCCCCTCCAACAAATGAGATCTCAAAGGAAAAATCTCGTCGCCGCCTTCGCGTGCCTCCTGGCAGCGCCGCTCGTCGCGCAAGCTCCACTGCGCGTCGCTGCCGCCGCCGACCTCGAGCCCGTTCTGCCGCCGATCCTCGAGCAATTTCAACAAGCCACCGGCATTCATGCCGAAGCCACCTACCAGGCTTCGGCCATGCTCACCACCGAAATCGAAAACGGTGCGCCCTTCGACCTGTTTCTCTCCGCCGACCTCAGTTATCCCAAGCGCCTCATCGACGACGGTCTGGCCGACGCTGCCGGTTCAGCCGATTCCTCCACGCCCATCACCTACGCCAAAGGCACGCTCGTCCTCTGGGAGCGGAAGGACGCGCATCTTCCCCCTCCGTCTCTCGATCTGCTGCGCTCGCCCGCTTTGAAGCGCCTCGCCATCGCCAATCCCGATCGCGCGCCCTACGGCCGTGCTGCTGTTGGAGCGCTGCAAAGCCTCAGTCTCTACGACGCGCTCAAGCCGCGCCTCGTCACCGCGGAAAATATCGCCCAGGCCGCGCAATTTGTCGACTCTGCCAATGCCGACGCGGGCCTCATCTCGCTCACTTCCGCGCTCACGCCGCGCCTCAGCGCAGACGGCACGTATTTCGTCATTCCCCGCGATCTCTATCCGCCCATCGAGCAGGGCGCGGTCATCGTCAGCAACACAAAGCAACGCGCCGCAGTGCACAAGCTGCTCGACTTTCTTCTTTCGCCCGCAATCCAGGCCCAACTAGCAAAAAGCGGCCTCACGCCGGTGAAGTAACGCTCTCCGGGCCCCAACTGAAATGGGACCCCGCGCCCCATCCATTTCGCGTATTTTGCGAAATGGGTGGGAACGCACGAACCTCAACCCCCCTTTCCCACCTCGACACGAGAACTGGGTGCCCCACATCTCGATTTTGAGATGTGGGATAGCACAAATGATCGCTCAGCGGCTTTGGATCAGGGCATGAGTTCACTCATGCCGTAAATCGTGCGTGAAATGCCCGCGGCTGCCCCTCTTTCACTCCTTCACTCTTTTCACTCCTTGACTCGCGCATTTTGCAAAGTGGGTGCGCATCCCCACCTCCGAACGTTACTCTGTTGATGAAAGCAATGGACTGGCAAGCCTTCGCACTCTCGCTCCGATTGGCCACGGTCACCACGGCGATTCTTCTCGCTATCGCCGTGCCTCTCGCGGCAGTGCTCGTGCTGGGCCGCGGCCGCTGGCTCGCCGCGCTGGAAGCTCTGGCCACTCTGCCCATGGTTCTGCCGCCCACGGTACTTGGATTCTTTCTACTTGTCCTGCTCGGCCCTCGCACGGCCGCGGGCCGCGGCATTACGGCCCTCCTCGGCCATCCTCTCGCCTTCTCCTTTAACGGCCTCGTCGTCGGCTCGGTCATCTACAGCCTTCCGTTTGCCTTGCAACCGCTCGTTGCCGGCTTCGCATCGGTCAACACAGCCCTCGTCGATGCCGCACGGCTCCTCGGTGCCGGTCCCGTGCGTATCGTCTCCAGCATTCTCGTTCCTCTCGCGCGGCGCTCGCTGCTCGCCGCCATCGTGCTCAGTTTTCTGCACACCGTCGGCGAGTTCGGCGTGGTCCTCATGCTCGGCGGCGATATTCCTGGCGCCACGCGCACGCTTTCCATCGTGCTGTACAACCAGGTGGAAAATTTTGACTACGCAGCCGCCAACCGCACCGCCGCCATCCTGCTCGGCATGAGCGTTATTGCCCTAGCACTCATCTATTCCAAAGCGCAAGAGCGCGGAGCGCGTAGCAGCGAGAGCAGGCACCGTGCTTAAGTTTTCTCTTGATGCGCGCCGCGGCAGCTTCCATCTGCAGGTGGAGTGCGCCTTCGCCTCCGATTGGACGGTCGTCTTCGGGCCCTCCGGCTCGGGCAAAAGCACGTTGCTTCGTCTGCTCGCGGGCCTCGACCGCCCCACGCGCGGCCGCATCGCTCTCAACAAGCGCGCGCTCACTGAAACCGCCAACGGCCTGCATCTGCTGCCCGGCCGCCGCCACACCGCGCTGGTGGCGCAGCAGCCCGCGCTCTTCCCTCACCTCAGCGTCGCCGCCAACGTGGCCTATGGTCTACGCAGTCTCGACCGTTCGGCCCGCGCGGCGCGCGTCGATGCCATGCTCGCCCTCGCTGGCGCAACCGAACTCGCCCACCGCCGCCCGCAGGATCTCTCGGGCGGCGAAGCCCAACGCGTAGCTCTGGCCCGCGCTCTTGCGCCCGCGCCCCGGCTCCTGCTGCTCGACGAACCCTTTTCCGCGCTCGACGGAGTGGCCAGCGATGCATTGCTGGAACGTTTGCAATTGTGGCTGCGGGAAAATCAGGTTCAGGCCGTAATGGCCACGCACGACGTGACGGACGCATTGGCCACGAGCGCCGAAGTTCTGTTCCTACGTGAGGGACGCCTCACGGCGCTCGGACCCGCCGCACAAGTCCTCGCCGCCGAGCGCGAACGCATCGCTGCCCGCCTCAAGGCTTGATCGCTGTCAACGGCCCGGGATCTTCGGACTTCCGTCGTTGATTCTGCGGCAGACCTCCTGCTCCGAGGCCTGCGTTGCTCCAGCGTCATCGGTCATCTTGAGCCATGCATCATACTCATTCGCCGTCTTCTTCGTTAATACTTGCTGGACGGCAAGCCAATTGTCTCCGTTGGTCATAAAACCGCTGAAAACCAGGCGGTCTCCATCCCACCCCGGGGTTGTCACATCCATCCTGGAGCCGCCAATGTTCATGTCCCTGCGAATATGCAGGTGCGCGCCGGCGTCCCAGGTGCCCGATCCCATCAAGTTCCGCTTTCCCTTGTTCGGACCCTCCAACTGATCGACATGAAAGAGAAGCCAGCTGCCATCGAGAACCATGCGGAAGACAAACTTGTCGGTGAATGGGATCTGCGGCCCATGCGGTGACATTTGCTGCGTGCCCTTGCATAACCAGTCGCCCGCAAACCACCTCTCCATGGAAAGCGGATCGACGCTCGCTTGAGCGGCTGCCCCGGCGGGGCCTGTTAAGGCGAAGAGAAACATTGAAAGAGGGATCAAAGCAGAAACGAACACTTTTATCACGACTTGCTCCAAATCCTGGTCGACCCGCGTTAGAACCCCGCCCGCTCCGGCTTCATCTCCGGCCGGATCCTGAACTTCGCTTCAACCGCTGCCGAGCGCGAGCGTTTGGTGGTCCGCCTTCAGGGCCGCAGCGACTGAATTTCTCCTCACTTTGCCGCGATGACCAGCAGCGTCGCATCGTCGTGGAAGCGCGACCCGCAAAACGTCGACACTTCTTCGAGAAGCAGTCTGCTCATCTCCGCCGCCGTGCGCTTGCTGGCCGCCAGCGCTGCCAGCGCGAGCCTTTCTTCGCCGAATTCCTGTTCGTCCGAGCCGTACGCTTCGGTAATGCCATCGGTCACAAGCAACAGCCGGTCATCCGGTTCGAGCGCAATCGTCGCATTCTCATATTTCCACTCAGGAAACACGCCCAGCGCGGCGCCTCCCGCCTCGATGGATCGGGCGGTCCCTTGCGAAACCAGAATCGGGTAGACGTTCCCCGCGTTACAGTAATCGAATGTCCTCGTTTCGTTGTCCAGCACGCCGTAGAGGAACGTCACAAACTTTCCGGTCGCCAGATTCTCGCAGAGCAGCCGGTTGACCTTCGCGCACAACTGCGCGGCGTTCTCCGCACTGCCCGCGTATGCGCGTACGGCTGCCTGCACATTAGCCATCAGCAACGCCGCCGCTACGCCTTTCCCCACAACGTCGGCAATGCAAACGCCCAGCCGGTGTTTGTCCAGCTTGAAGACATCGTAGTAATCCCCGCTCACCTCGCGGGCCGGCCGCCACGCTGCGGCCACTTCAAACCCTGCAAGCTGAGGAATCTCTTTCGGCAGCAGCGACTGTTGAATCTCCCGCGCACGCTGCATTTCCTGCGCCTGCAGCTCAAGCTGCTGCGCGCCTTTCTCCACCGATTGCTGTAACTCCCGGTTGCGCCGTTCCAGCCGCTCTCGCGTGTTGCCATATAAGAACGAAACAAAACCGAAGACGAAAGTTGCGACAAATGGAAACTTCCATTCCGTTTCAAGGAAGTTGGAAAGCGGCTGCGTAACGGGTCGGATCAGCAACCATATCACTGTGGTCGAAATCAGGTAGACAGGAACCGTCATGACAAGGAGGATCGGCAGAAAAATCAGCCAGTTGAATGGAAACGGCTTGGCCGAATAGAGAAACTCCACCCGGCTGATTGCGAGCGAAAGAAGATTTCCTACGCAAAGTGTATACACGACAATCAGCACAGGATTGATCTGCTCTCCTATCGCCCAAAGAATGGCGACAAGAGTTGCAGACATGGCAAGGTACACACTTTGCTGCCGGAAAAATGGCCGTGCGGACGAAAAGTTCACATTCACACCGCCTCAGTGCTTGAGCCGTGCTGAGTAGACTTGATCTTTCCTACTACTATAGCCCTGGACTAGAACCCCACCCGCTCCGGTTCCATCTCCAGCCGGATCCCGAACCGCGCCTCAACCGCCGTCCGAATGTTTTCCGCCAGCGCCACAATCTCCTCGGCGGTCGCACCGCCGTGCTCATCTCCGCGATTGATCAGCGCTAGCGTGTGCTTCGACGAAATCCCCACCGCGCCCAGCGTGAATCCCTTGTGGAAGCCCGCCTGCTCAATCAGCCACGCCGCGGGAATCTTCACGAGCCCGCCCTCCACAGGAAATAGGCGTACCGCAATACCCACATCCGCCGCAATCTGCTTGACGCGCTCGGCAACCTCCGGTGCAATCGACGGATTCTTGAAGAAACTACCCACACTGCGGCAATCCGGATCGCCTTCAACCAGCAGCATGCCCTTGTTCTGCCGGATTCCGCGCACCGCCTCCGCAACCTCAGCCAAAGACGGCGTCTTTTTCCAGCTACTGAAATGCGCCTTCAGGTCCGCATAAACCAGGGTCGGCGCCCCATCCCGCCGCAACCGGTAATCGACGCGCGTAACGACATATCGCCCCCGGTCCGTCGAGTTAAACCGGCTCTTGCGATACGAGAATCCGCACTCAGCATTCGTGAACTCCACGAACTCCTGCGCCATACGGTCGAACGCCCGCACGCGCTCGATCACCGAGGCCACTTCCTGCCCGTACGCACCCACATTCTGCACCGGCGTGCCGCCCACCGTGCCGGGAATCCCGGCCAGGCATTCTACCCCGGCCAATTCGGCCTCCGTGGCCTGCTGCACGCAGTGCTCCCACAACTCACCGGTAGCCGCGCGCAGCACTTCCCCATCCTGCTCCATGCCCATCAGCGCAACATGCACAGCCAAGCCGTCGAAACCCGCGTCCGCCACCAGCACATTACTGCCGCCGCCCAGCACAAACAGCGGCACGTCCCGCTCGCGCGCCCACAGGCACGCCTCGGCAATCTCCGCTTCGCTGATGGCCTCAACAAACCACCGCGCCGGACCCCCAATCCCGAGGGTCGTCAGCGGGGCCAGCGCAATGTTCTCCAGAATCTTCAAAAATCAAGACTACAGCAACGCTTGAGATTCCTAATCATCCGTCTAATCATTCTGTATACTGCTATCGAATTCCTGGGAGTCTCATCATGCGTACCCAACTTGTGCGCGTCTTCCTGCTCTTTTTCTGCCTGGCTTTCCCATGCGTCCTCGTTGCCCAGACGGCTGCCCCCTCCGCCACCCCGGCGAGCGCCTCTACCACCCACGCCCCCGACCCAGAGATTGGAACCCCTGCGTACACGGAAGGGCTTTATATTCCGCTAATCTCCGGTCAACCATTCCGCGCAAAAGTTGAGGCCGAAATTACGCATGAATTGTTCGATGGAACCACGGTTACGGAGAAGTACTACAACCAGGAGGCGCGAGATAGCGCAGGGCGCGCGTACCGCGAGTTTCGCAAGGAGGTTCCTCTCAACTCTACGATGGAATCCGCTCTTCAGCGCGTCACCATCTACGACCCGGTAACGATGATGATCACACAGTGCTTCCCCGAAATGAAAACCTGCCGGCAAGTGCTCCTTGATCCCAGTGCGGCACCGGAAGATCAGCCCGCCGGCCCGTCCAGCGACGGCAAATCCGTCCTCACCCGCGAAAGCCTGGGCACTAAAACCATCGATGGCCTTGCATGCACCGGCACGCGCGAAACCCGCACCTTCAACGCCGGCGCCTTCGGCAACGACAAGCCCGTCGTGGTCACGAAAGAGATCTGGTATTCGCCGCAATTGCAGTTCAATCTCTCTGTCACGCGCATGGATCCCCGCAACGGCACGCAAAAACTCGAAGTCACCGACCTCAAGTTGGGCGACCCCGGCAAGGAGTGGTTTGTCATGCCCGACGGCTATCGCATGGTAATGGCCCGCGGCATCCAATCTCGCCCCATGTACCCTGCTGGACTTGAGCCGCTCCTTGAAAAGACCGTCAACGGCATGACGCCCGACCAGCTCACCACCGCGCTCCAGCCTGTTGAAGCCGCTATCGGCGCCTACGCCAAGGCCCATGCCCTGGCCTCGCCCAACGACAAGACTGACGCTTTCGTCGTCCAGTTGCGCATGCGCCTCTCCAGCGACTTGCGCATGCTGCAGCAGAACCCCACTCCGCCCAAAGCCCAGTTGGAAGAAGTCGACATGCGCATGAACGAGACCTTCCGCGCAGTGGCAAGCTCACCCTGCATCGACAAGCCGCAACCCGGCGATCCGCCCAACATTCCCTCCAGCGCCGAAGGTCTCCGCGCCGAGCAGACCGCGTGGCTTGCCGTGCGCGATGCCTGGGTCGCCTTCCTCGCCAAGCTCTTCCCCAACAGCGACCCCGCCAGCTTCGGCTGGATGATCACCAACCAGCGCGAGTCCGAGTTGCGCCGCCTGCAAAACATCGAGGGCAACCGCGGCTGCGTACCCGAGGAGTCCATCGAACCCCTCCTCGTGCGCGATATCACCGGTCTCACCGCCGATCAGCTCGATGCCGCGCTCAAACCCGTCGACGCCGCCATCCGCGCCTACGCCAAAGCCCGCGCAGAAGCCGAACCCGGCGAGCAAAACGACAACTCCGCGCGCATGCTCGAGCAGCAGCTTGCTAGCCAGTTCCGCATGCAGCAGCGCAACCCCATCCCCTCGCAGCACGACTTCGAAGATGCCGATCTGCACCTCAACCAGGCCTACCGCGCCGTCATCTCTTCGCCATGCCTCACCAAGCCCATACCGGGCGATCCGCCCAATGCACCCGTGAGCGAAGAAAAACTTCGCGCCGAGGAACGCGCCTGGGTCGCCATGCGCGACGCCTGGACCGCGTTCATGGCCCTGGTCTTTCCCAACGCCAATCACGACTCCTTTGGCACCATGCTCACGCAAATGCGTACCGGCGAACTGCAGCAGATTCAGAACATCGAGCGCAACCGCGGCTGCTCACCAGCCGAGTGACTTTGGGGTACTCGCGGCAGTAGCTCCGCACACCCTAAACCGGTAGAATGTAAGCAGGCAGCTTCTCCTGCCGGAGGCAAACATGTACCCAGAACTGATGGTGATCCCCATGCGCGAGGAACTCGTTCGCGCCGGGATCAAGGAAACCCGGACAGCCGAAGAGGTCGACGCCGCACTGGCCGAGCCGGGAACGACCCTCGTCGTCGTCAACTCCATTTGCGGTTGCGCGGCGGGCAAAGCTCGCCCCGGCATCCGCCTCGCGCTCGCCAACACCCCCAACCCGCCCGATCGCAAGATCACCGTCTTTGCCGGCCAGGACCGCGAAGCCACGGACCGCGCTCGCAGCTACTTTGAAGGCCATCCGCCCAGCTCGCCTTCCGTCGCCATCCTGCGCGACGGCAAGTTGGTCTACCTCATGCAGCGCGCCGTCATCGAGCAGTCCACTGCGCAGGACATCGCCGGCGAACTCATGCGCGCCTTCGACGCTTTCTGCGCCAAGACCACGGCGTAACGCGGCAACAACCTCTCCACGCAAAACGGCCTCCCGCACTGGGAGGCCGTTGTTTTTGCTCTTCAATTTCTGCTTCTCAATCCGCGGCTTCCGCCTTTTTCAGCTGCTGCACCTTGCTGTGCTTAATCGAGTAAGTGAAGTAGATGATCAATCCAAAGATCAACCAGCCGATCATCACTTCCCACGTGATCGCCGCCAGCCGCGACATAAGATAGAGAGCCGACACAATGCCCAGGATCGGCACCAGCGGCACCAGCGGCGTCTTGAACGGCCGATGCAGCTCCGGATGCCGCACCCGCAGCACCCACACTCCGGCGCACACGATCGCGAACGCCAGCAGAGTGCCGATGTTCACCAGGTCCGCGAGCCTTGAGATCGGCAGCAGCGCAGGAAACAGCGCCGCAAAGAATCCGAACACGATGGTGGTGATCCACGGTGTGCGAAACCTGGGATGCACCGCCGAGGCCCACTTCCACAAGCAGGCCGTCCTTCGACATCGAGTAGAAAACGCGCGTCTGTCCCAGCAGCATCACCAGCATCACTGTGGCCAGCCCGAACACCGCTCCGATCTTCACCAGCATCGATCCCCAACTCACGCCCGTGGCATCAATGCCCAGCGCCACTGGCGCCGCCACATTCAGGGTCTGTGTAGCTCACCAGGCCGGTGAGCACCAGCGAAACTAGAATGTAGAGGATCGTGCAGATAAGCAACGACCCCAGAATCCCGATCGGCATATCGCGCTGCGGCTTTTTCGCCTCCTGCGCGGCCGTCGACACCGCATCGAATCCGATATACGCGAAAAAGATGCGCGAAGCGCCTTTTGAAATGCCGCCCCAGCCAAAGTTCCCTGCGGCATCCTTCGGCGGAATAAATGGATGCCAGTTCAACCTCGCCACATCGGGATGGCGGAACAGGAAATAGCCGCCCACCACCAGGAAAATCGCCACCACGCTCAGCTTGATGAACACAATCACCGAGTTGAAATTTGCTGACTCCTTGATGCCGATCACCAGGATGGTCGTAATCGCCATCACTCCCAGGATGGCAATCAGGTTGAAGAATCCCGTAGCATGAGGCAACCCGGCGTCGCTCACGCCGGGCGGCAACGACGCTACCGGCCCCCACATCCCGTGGTATTTCACCAGCGCGGTCCCGGGGATCGCCGTCAGCTGCGGCGGAATCACAATCCCCACTTGCTGCAACAGGCTGTTCAAATAGCCCGCCCACCCCGACGCCACCGTCGACGCGCCAAACGCATACTCCAGCACCAGGTCCCAGCCGATAATCCACGCCACCAGTTCGCCCAGCGTGGCGTATCCATAGGTATATGCGGATCCGGCGATGGGAATGATCGATGCGAACTCGGAATAGCACAAACCGGCAAAGGCGCACGTGAGACCGGCAAGCACGAAACTCAACGCCACGGCCGGCCCCGCGTAGAGCGCCGCGGCCTGGCCCGTCAGCACAAAAATGCCCGCGCCGATCACCGCGCCAATTCCCAGTGTGATCAGGTTCACGGCCCCGAGCGAACGTTTGAGCGTGTGCTCTCCCTGCTCGCCCGCTTCTTGCGAGAGCATCGACATGGGTTTAATGCGCAGCAATCGGGAAATCAAAGGGCGGCTTCCTCCCTGGTGCATGGATTGGATGGGGCAAACTGTGTCTGTTCAAATCTGCGTGCAGGAACCGTACCGCAATCATACGATACGAAACCAAGGACTTACACAAAGCAGGAATCTGGGTGCACCATCCTAAGCGCGCTTTTTGCGCTTAGGATGGGATACCACAAAACTCAACCAGCCCGCACTCAACCCAGCACGATGAAGGGGTGCCCCACATCTCGCTTTTGAGATGTGGGACCGCACAAATCTTGCCTCGTCTTCCCTGAAACCCGCACGAACGTGGGTGCCCCACATCTCGCTTTTGAGATGTGGGATCGCACAAACTTCCGCTAAAAGGTTTTGGCGCGGCCCGCAACTCTGCGTCCTTTGAAACTGCATCGTTCCAAGGCAGCGTCTGTCCAGCTCGGAGACTGGAATGCCTCGTTTTGCGGCGCATACTGTTTTCAATTTGGACGGTTTTGTCTCGTTTCCAGCCAGTGCGGGCTCCTTTCTAATGAAGCTCCGTCTTCCACCGCCGGAACTCCGCCGCCGGATCGGCGCTGCGGAAGATGGCCGCGGCCACTGCAATCACGCTGGCGCCCGCCGCCAGAACCGCCGGCGCGCTCTCGATCGTCACCCCTCCCACCGCAACCAGCACGGCGTCGGGGCCGGCTTCCGCTCTTAACTTGCGCACGCCCCCCGCGCCAATCGGAGCCTTGGTGGTTTGCTTGGTCGTGGTCGCAAACACCGGGCCAATCGACAGGTAATCCGCCGGCTCTTGCAGGATCCCCGGCAACAACGCTTCGCTGCCGCCGAACGTGCCCACAATGCGCCCCCGTCCCAAAAGTCGCCGCGCCTCTGCGGGCGCGGCATCCCCGGCATCCACGTGCACGCCGTCAAACCCAACTCGCTCCACCAGATCGGCGCGATCATCGAGAATCAGCTTCACGTTATCAGCAGGCAGCGCCGCGCGCAGGATTGCTGCATCGGTCAGCACTTCTGCCTCGGACCCGGTCTTATTGCGGTATTCGAGCAGCGTCACGCCGGCCTCTGCCAGCTCACTGCCCAGCCTACGCAGAAACTCTGCGCGCCCCATCTGCGGAATTACGGCGCTATCAAGAATCGGATAAATCTTCGGAAAGAAAAAAGACATGCATCCAGAGTAGATCAGGAACGAGGGCTCAGTGCGAGTGTGAGTGTGCGCGAGAGCGTATCCGTCCGGCACACCCACACTCACACTCACACTCTGCCCTGTTCCCTGCTCTTCTCACATTTCGTCCGCACTGGGCCCGTACGTCCCCGGAACTTTGGCATTCAGCAGCCGCAGATACACGGTCAACTGTCCGCGGTGATGAATCATGTGATTCAGCACGGCATCGCGAAACACCTGGTGCTTGGGCTGGTCGATCCATGCTTTGCCCTGCCACACAAGCTGCCAGTTCCGGTCCCACGTGTCTCCGGTGGTCGCCACCAGCGCCGCGCGCGTTCCCACAAGCTCCTTGTCAAACTTTTCCAGCGCCTCTGCCTTGCTGGTGGGCACAAACGGCTTCCAGTTGCTGTCCGCGCTGAACTCAATTTTGTCCTTGGTCAGTGTCGAGAGCGCCCATTCGCCGGCGAAATCCGTCAGGTGCCCCGCTAGGCGGCCCAAGCTCATGGATTTGGGATGGGGCTTAAAGGTGAAATCGGCGTCGGCCGGGATGGCATCCAGCATTTTCCGGGTCTTTGCGGCCTCGCAGTCGAACTCGGCAATCAGTTCTTTCTGAGCGTCCATGCAGGCAACCTCCACGTTGCCCACACAGCATAGCCGATTTTCGTCCGAAGAGGCGAAGAAAAAGCGATAAATTCTTGCGGCCTTGCTTGCGAGTGCTTGTGTGTCCCCCTATAATCCGGCGTACGATTCCCGACAATGCCTTTCGAGTCACCTGCTAGAGAGGGGGCTTGCATGAACGGCGGACGATCTACCTTCCAAAGGCTTCTCTCCGCGGACCTCCCGCAGGAGGCCCAGGAAGAAGCCGAACTTCACTCCCGTGGCCGCAGACTCAGAGTGAGCGGAATCGTCTGGGTCCTCGTCGGTTCAGCCTTGGTCGCCTACATTCTGGTGGTTGCTGTCGAATCGGGATTTTTCTTCACTCTCGGTTTCGGACTCGGTGCCGCTGCATTCTACAAGGGCATCTTCAACCTCCGGCTCTCCCGCCAACACTTCGCACCAAACGCCGAGCAACTCCTCCAGCGCGACCCGCGTCCGCCAGTCCTCTATCTTCGGCCCTTCGATGCTGACGACATCGACCCTATCCCTCCCGAGCCACTTGCCTATTACACGGGCGAGGGCACTCTCGAAGAGACCCTCGGCGCACCCGAGGAAGAACAACTCGCCCTTGCCATGAACGAGCTCGGGCCATTCATCGCCATTGGGAAGCCCTATGATATTCTCCCCAAACTCGGCGCTGCTCGCGTACGTGTGTCCGACGAGCAGTGGAAAGCCAAAGTCACCGAGTGGGTTTCGCGAGCTCAACTCATCGTGCTCCGGGTCGGCTTCACCAAGGGAGTCGAGTGGGAGGTCGCGCACATCGTCGAAAACGCCCCTCCCGAGAAACTCGTCCTGCTCCTCCCCTTCACGCCCGCAACGGGCTACGACACTTTTCGCGAACGCATGCGGGAACACTTCAATCAGGATTTGCCGGAGATTAAGCGCCGGAAGTGGACTCCGCCGCTTTCCGTCTGTGGGCTTCTGTACTTTTCTTCCGGCTGGGAGCCACACTTCGTCCGGCTCAAGCGTCCCTTGCTCAATCGCATATCCCGGATCCTGGACGAAATGAGTCGGGGGTTCGCGATGGGGATTCGGATCCTCACGATTGGTCCCCGCTCCCTCGCGACGTTGGTCATACTCGCGCTACAGCCGCGTAACTGGGTAACAGCACAGTACAAGCGGGCCTTCCGCCCTGTGATACAGCAGCTTGGTTTGCGCTGGAAACGTCCTGCCTTTACGCATCTCCTGAAGCCGATCGTGATCGCGACATTGTTGCTCAGTTTTCTTTGCGTGAAGTTTGTCCAGGAGAAGCGCGATGATGAGATTCAGGCGCTCGAGACGCAAGGCGAGCAGCTGAACGACACTGGGCAATACGGGCAGGCGATCCGGGCTTTCACTACCGTGATTCAAATGAGTCCGAAGGGCGGTCCATGGGACCTGTCGGCATTCCTCGGCCGCGCTACGGCGTACGAACAAGAAAGCAACTACGCCGCGGCGATTCAGGACTACAGCGCTGCCATCACAATCGACCCGGAAGATTACTCCGCTTTGGACGAGCGCTGTTGGCTTCGCGCAGTCTCTGGTCAGCTTAACGATGCCCTCAGTGACTGCGATCGGGCGCTTGCGCTCAAGCTTGATGACCTACACCTGCTCGCGCACACACACGAAAACCGCGCCCTCGTCTACCTTAAGTTGAACAAATTCGACGCCTCCATTGCCGATTACAGGGCCGCGCTGCACATCGACCCGATGCTGCCTAACTCGCAGTTTGGTCTCGGAGTTGCAGAGGTAAGAAATGGCGACCGAATCTTCGGCTTCCCCCAGATGGACCAAGGTCTCGAAATCGATGCCGATGTCGGCGCCAGGTTTGCGAAGTGGGGTGTCCGGGTGCCGAAGTAACGAACGGGACACGCAGGGCTACACCTTGAAAACGGGTCTAACCCCGCGCCGCCAAAAAGCGCTCCATGAAGCCGGTGTCGAACTCCCCGGCGCGAAACGCCTCGCTCTGGAAGATTTCCTGGTGCAGCGGAATCGAAGTATCCACGCCCCGCACGATGAACTGGCTCAGAGCCCGTTCCATCTTCGCAATGGCCTCGGCGCGATCCACGCCGTGCGTAATCAGCTTGGCAATCAGTGAATCGTAATACGGCGGAATCACGCCCTCGGCATACTGCGCCGTCTCTACGCGCACTCCGTTTCCGCCCGGCACATTGAACGCCGTAATCTGTCCCGCCGACGGCGTAAACCGTTGCGGATGCTCCGCGTTGATGCGGCACTCAATGGCGTGGCCGCGCATCTCCAACTGCCGCGGCAGAATCGCCTCCAGCCGCTCGCCAGAAGCAATCCGCAACTGCGCCTTCACAAGGTCCACACCGGTAATCGCCTCCGTCACCGGGTGCTCCACCTGGATGCGCGTATTCATCTCGATGAAGTAGAGCTGGTGACTCGCATCCATCAGGAACTCTACCGTGCCCGCATTCTGGTAGCCGATCTCGCTCAGGCACCGGCACAGCGTCCGTCCCACTTCCTCGCGCATCTTCGGAGTCACTTGCAGGCTCGGCGCTTCTTCGATGAGTTTTTGATGCCGCCGCTGGATCGAGCACTCGCGCTCGAAGAGAGAAACCACGTTGCCGTGCTCGTCCGCCAGCATCTGGAATTCGATGTGCCGCGGGTTCTCGATGAACTTCTCCATGTAGAGTTCGCCGTTGCCGAAAGCATTGGCCGCCTCGGTAAACGCCGCGTGGAAAAGATTGGACAAATCTTCGGAGTCACGCACGATGCGCATGCCGCGTCCGCCGCCGCCAGCCTTGGCTTTCAGAATGACCGGGTAGCCAACCTTCTCCGCCCACTTCTGTGCCTCTTCGGCGGTCGTCAAAATGCCGTCCGACCCCGGCAGAATGGGAACTTTGGCCCTCTTCATGGCCTGGCGCGCCTTCTCTTTTTCGCCCATCAGCCGCGTCACTTCCGGCGGCGGCCCAATGAACTTGATATTCGACGCGCGGCACACCTCGGCAAAGTTTGCATTCTCGCTCAGCAGCCCGTAGCCGGGATGGATCGCCTCCACGTCGGCAATCTCCGCCGCCGAAATCACCGCCGGCACATTCAGATAGCTGTCCGACGCGCGCGGCGGCCCAATGCAGATCGCCTCATCGGCAAAGCGTACGTGCAGCGAGTTGCGGTCCGCCTCGCTGTACACGGCAACCGTGCGAATGCCCAGTTCCCGGCACGCGTTCAGCACGCGCAATGCGATTTCGCCACGATTGGCAACCAGAACTTTACGAAGCATGGATTCCTTAGCAAGCGGGGTTAGCGGAGCTAGCGGAGTTAGCGGGGTTAGTTGCGGCTCCGCTCACTCTGCTGTTTTCACGCCAGTCTGATCGCAAACAACGGTTGGCCGAATTCGATGGCCTGCCCGTTCGAAACCAGGCACCGGACCACTTCGCCGGAAACGTCCGCCTCGATTTCGTTCATCAGTTTCATAGCTTCCACGATGCAGATCACCTGGCCCTTTTCCACGTGATCTCCTGGAGAAACAAAGGCCCCGGCGCCGGGGGAAGGCGAGCCAAAGAACGTGCCCACGATCGGCGATTTCACCAGGTGCAGCCCGGCCTCGGGGTCAGCAGTTGGCTCGGCCGCGGCTGCAGCAGATCCTGATGCCGTGCTTGCCGCATGCGCCGCCGCGGGCGGCGCTGTCCGCAGTAACCGTGCCAGGTCGCTCAGTGAGGCTGGTCCGCTCTCCTGGGGATTGAATTTGAGCCGAATCTTCAGGTCGCCGCGGTCGATGTCAAACTCGGCCACCTGATGCTGCTTCAAAAACTCAATCAGCTGTCGCAAATCTTCAATGTCTTGTTGTTTCATTCGTCCTTTTGACTCTCCACGCACGGGTGTCAACTTTCCCAATCCGCAAATCTCAAAGTCTGGCGTTTCATAACTCGATCAGCGCCTTCGGCGCCGCAGCGGTCATCACCTTGCCCCCACTGCGCGTAACTTCCACCATATCCTCAATGCGGATGCCGAACTGCCCCGCAAGATAAACGCCAGGCTCGATCGTCACCACCATGCCCGGCACCAGGCGCGTTCGCTGTCCCGCGCCGACTCGCGGCGGTTCATGAATCTCCAAGCCGACGCCGTGGCCGGTGGAGTGAGAAAACGCCTCGCCTAAACCTTCCCTGCGCAGGATGCTGCGCGCGGCTTCGTCCACTTCCGCGCAACTTGCGCCCGGAGCTACCGCATTCACCGCGGCCTCCTGGGCCTCCAGCACAGCATGGTAAGCCTTCCGCTCTCCGGGCCTTGGCCTGCCCAGATAGACCGTCCGCGTCATGTCAGAACAATAACCCTTGTGGATTATACCGAAGTCGAGCGTCACAAACCCCCGCTTCGGCAGCAGTGCGGCCGTCGCGCGCCCGTGCGGCATGGCCGACCGCGCACCTGAAGCCACAATCGTCTCAAACGACATGCCTTCTGCGCCCAGCAGCCTCGCCTGGTGTTCCAACTCCGCAGCCACGGCCATCTCCGGCACGCCCGGCCGCAGGAACCTGAGGATCCCCTCGAATAACCGGCATCCTGCCAGCGCCGCCTCGGCCATCACTGCCAGTTCGTCCTCATCCTTGACCACCCGCAATAATTCGACAAACGGCGCCGGAATCGCCTCAAGAAAACTGCGCCGCAAACGGCTTGGCAGCTCACTCTTCCATCGC
The DNA here is from genome assembly GCA_963729915.1 of uncultured Acidobacteriota bacterium. Classification (GTDB taxonomy): domain Bacteria; phylum Acidobacteriota; class Terriglobia; order Terriglobales; family Acidobacteriaceae; genus Telmatobacter. Next base: position 304,171 of record CAVSQE010000014.1, read on the forward strand.
GCCAGCTCGGCCACAGTGGTACGCGCGGGGTCGAACCCCGCCATCGTCACGCCCGGTTGCGCGGCCAACCATTGCACCGCAGCCACCGAAGGCGAGCTTGCCACAATCTGCACCTGCGCAGCCTGCACCTCTTCGGCGGCCTGCGTCGTATAGCGACTGTCGGTAAACAGCCGCGCCGTCCGCCGCGTCACCGCTAGCGCAGCGCTCGAACCGGTGAATCCGCAAAGATAGCGAACATCGGGAAGAAAGTTAACGAGGAGTCCGGGAAGCCCGGCACGAGTCAGCTTGCGGCGCAGCGCGCCCATGCGGCGGAAGTGGTCCACGCGGTTAGTTTTACCACAGGCTTCAGGGGTCATTTCGTGAGCACGTGCCCGCTTGCATCAAGCTTCGAAGCAAAACTGAGAGCTGAAAGCTGCGAGCGAACTGCTGCAAGCTACGAGCTACAGGCTACCGCCTGCTTCTCGCTGCACCGGCTTCTTCTTGCTCGCGTCCACCTCGCCGCCCGGTGCGTGCAGATCGCTTTGCCGATCCATCCACTCGTCCAGCCGCGAACGCTTGAAGCGCCAGCGATTGCCCAGCTTGAACGCCGGAACAAAACCCTCCGAGGCGTACTTGTAGAGAGTGTCGGGCGAGATGCCAAGGTAATTCGAGGCCTGGCGGATATCCATCACCTCGCGGACTTCGGGAACCAGCAGGTTCGAGCGGGCTGCGGCGTTGCGCATAATTGCCTCTCTGAAATGGTCAATAGCTCTAGGGCGAATTCCGGCAAACCTACCGGTAATTCTGTATTGAACACGACTTCATCAGGATATTCAAGGAATTTCCGGAAGTTATAGGGATTCATAGGCTTTCGCCCGGAGCGGCCCATCGGAAGCCCTGTGGAAAAACCCCATCCGGTTGTGCGACAGCCCGCAACCCACCCCAAGATTTAGCGCCCTTAGCGCAGATGGTCCGCCCGGTTTCCCGCAGTCCCTCGGTTCGTGTCTTCTCGTTCCCTTGGTCCCTCGGTGGCTCGGTCCCTGTCTTTTTACATCGCCTTCCGCCACCACGCCGTCGGCTCATCGCGCAAATAGTGGGTCTTCTCTCCGCGTGAAAGATAGAAGTCCAACACGTCGTCCTTTTGAAACTTGGAACACGGCGGCCAACTCTCTTCGTCTTTTTCCAGGTGGGTTACGGTCTCGTGGTTGTCCACCAGAGTGATCTCTGTCCCAGAACAATCCACCACGTGCTGGGCGTAGAGCCAGAACGCGTAGCCGGGCGGCGGCGGTGGCGGAATCTGGTTCGCAATCTCCGCCAGCAGCAGTATGAAGACAAATACCGCCGCGACAATCATGATCTTCTTCATGGCAAGCAGGAATCCCGCCGGCGCCGATCACAATCCAGGCCGGCCGTCACGGCAAAACAGACATCGCGCCCGTGGGATTCAGTATAGCGAAGACACGCAGAGCGAGCGGAGACTGCGGAGTGAGCGGAGCTAGACCGTTTGCGGCGCAGCGCAATCAGACACTCGCAGTTTCACTTGCGCAAGAACACAGACTTCGGCACAGGTCAGAATCCTGACCACTGATCACTGACCACTGATCACTGTTCTTTAGTTCTGATCGTCGCGGCGATGCAGCGTTGGTGGTCCGTCGCCCGAATCGGTGGTACTGTCGCCGGCCTGCGTGGTCGAGCCAGAGCCTGACCCCGATCCCGACCCATCCGTGCTCGCCCTGCGCAGCGACGGTCTGGTCACGCCCTTTGTATCGGTCAGCCGGCGCTTATTCTCAATGCGCGCCAGCCGCGCCTTCACGTCCTCGAATTCTGAGGTCGTCACCAGATAATCCTGTTTCGCCGGCAGGATGCGCGCAATCTCCTCCTGCGAATGCAGAATGCGATCCGGCGTCTGCGGGTGGTCGCTGAATGCCTTGGCCACCAGTCCCGGCTTGCGCTTCTCCAGCGCCTGAATCTTCTCAAAGAAAGTGATGAACGCCTGCGGATCGTATCCGGCGCGATACATGTACTGCACGCCCAGGTAATCGGCCTGCGCCTCAAAGTCGCGCGAGAATTGCAGGAAGGTAATCGGAATCGCCAGTTGCGCCGCTTCGTAGATGCCGTATCCCGTCCAGTCGTAGGGCAGCATGATCATCAGCGGCACCATGCCAATTTGCGCGTAGTTCAACCGCGTCATCTCGCGTGCCGCATGGTGCGCGCAAACGTGCGCCGTCTCATGCGCCATCACTCCGGCCAGCTCCGCTTCCTCGTCCGCAGCCAGAATCAATCCCGAGTTCACGTAGAAAAACCCGCCCGGCAGCGCCATGGCGTTGATCTCGTCGGAATCGATCACCTTGATCGTGAACGGCACCTTGCAATCGGAGTTCTTCACGATGTTCTGCCCGATGCGGTTCACATACTCCACGACCACAGGGTCGGTAATAAACTTTGTGCTCTTCTCGATCTCGTCGGCGTACTGCTTGCCCATTTTGATCTCGCCGTCGGTCGAGTACCAGTTACCCATGCCGCGGCCGCCGATGTTGCGGTTCCCTACCGCGCTCACATCCTCAATGCTGCCCGCCTTCACCTTCTGCATTTCGCTGCCGGGATCGACCACTTTGTCGGGATCCACTTGCACCGTGCAGTCGGCGTTCACGGGCTCGCTTCCCGGAGCGGGCGCCTTGCTCTTCTTGCCCTTTTCTGTGGAGTTGCTTACAGTGGTCGGGCAGGGAGCGGTCTCGCTGTGATCGGTCGACGCCGTGCTGGTAGCAGCCGGTTTCTTGGTGCTCGTATCAGCCGGTTTTGTAGGCAACGGCGCATCTCCGCCTACCGGCGTTCCCGGAGCGGGCTGCGCGGCGGGTGTGGCTGGTTGCGTTCCACTGCCAGGATTTGTGCTCGAAGGCACTTGCGCGGCTGGCGTGTTTGCCGGAGTCGGGCTCGATGCTGTTCCGCTTGATTGTGCCCAAGTCCCCGCAGCTAGCGCCAATGCCAATCCTGACAGAACCGCCAACCGCAAACCGATGCGATCCGTAGCCTTCATGACCTTACCTCCGCCGCGGTGGGTGTCCCGCGCACACGGCCCCGCTTCGCTCGATCTCTTAGACGCAAGTATCTGCTCTTTTGGCAACAATGGGAAGCAGGATTTCTTTCACGGGCGTCCGGCCTCACGCGGCTTCCTCACCTCGAAATGCCGTAATCGCCTCTTGAGAATCAGTACCTTGCGCTTTTCTTTGAGCTTACCGCCTCTTGCTTGTAAAGTGAAGAACGCAGGATTGGGAGGCGCTTTGCGGTTCAGAGTCCTAGCGGCTGTGTCGTTTGCCGTCTGCGGAGCGCTGTCGTTGCTTGCCCAGGCGCCGCCGCCCACTCCTTCCGCCAACGCCCCCTCCCATCCGCATCCCCACGCCAAAGCTGCCGCACCCGCAGCTCCTCAAGCCATCTTCGACGCCACCAGCCTCGGTTCCCCGCTCCAATTACAGAGCGACTGGCGCGTCGGCATCACCTCCGATCCCGCCGCGTCCTCACCCACCTTCGACGATTCCAACTGGGCCGTTCGCAATGCCCAGGCCGAAATAAGCGATGTTCCCGATGAGGATGACGATGCTTCCGCTTCCCAGGTGAAGAGCGGCTCAGGCGCAACCGCGAAGCCCGCCGCAAATACCGATGCGCAGCGTTATGCCTGGTTCCGTCTCCACATCAAGCTTGCGCCCAACCACGGACCTCTCGCGCTCCTCATCGAGCTGCCTGTCTCTGCCAACGCATCCTTCAGCCTCAACGCGACAGGTCTCAGTCCCGACGTCTATGCCAACGGCCGTCATATTCAACCCCAAGGCCCTCACGGTAATGCGCCGGCAGACTATCAACTCATCTCGCGCATCTATGACCTGAACGTGCCGGCCAATGAAACTTCGCTCACCCTCGCGGTGCGCATCTACTACCGGGCCTTCGGCTACGGCGCGTACACCGGCTTCTTCTCCAATCGCACTCTCTATCTCGGCAACCCCGTCGATCTGACGCGCGAACTCAACCTCTGGTCGAATCGCTCGCTCTTCGAGCGCCTGCCTCGTCTCATCTACTCCATCCTGCTCGCCATCCTCGCCATCTTCCTGTTCGCGCTCTATCTCACGCAAAGAGACCGCACCGAATACCTCTGGCTGGCCCTGCATGAGCTCGCCCAGGCTCCCATCGGCTTTATTGAACTAGCGGGCAGCTCAGCCCGCATCGATTCACTCTGGTACGCCGCGCTCGTTTTCCAGCTCGTTCTCGTCTCGGCCTATCTCTTCTTCGAGTTTCTCGTTGTCTTTCTTTCCTTGCCGCGCCCCTGGTACACGCGCTGGCTCCGTTACACCGCGCCGGTTCTGGCCACGGTCGGTCCCGCCCTGCTCTGCGTTGGCCACGGCACTTCCGTCGCCATCGCGGTCCTTATCGGCTGCGCCTTCCTCTCGAGCGCAGTTTGGATGCTGGGATGGTCCATCTTCGTCTTCGTCACTCTTGTGGCCGCCGCGGTCCGTCGCAATCTTGAAGCGGGCCTCTGGCTCATTCCCCTCATCCTCAGCGTCATTGGAATCATCGAGCCCATCGTCACTTCCGCGATCAGCGAAAACGCTGAAGTCGTCTACCGTTCACCGCTCACTATCGATGCCGGCCCCATTCCCATTCACATGTCTTCGGTCGGCGATTTCGCCGGAATCTTCGTCATTCTCCTCATCCTCTATTTGCGTTTCATGCACATTTTTCGCGACCGGGAGCGTGCCGCCAGCGAGTTGGCCGCAGCGCGCAGTGTGCAGGAGCTTCTGATTCCTCGGGAAAAGATCGCCACGCCCGGCTTCGAAGTCGACTCCGTTTATAGTCCGGCCAACGAAGTGGGCGGCGACTTCTTCCACGTGCAATCCGCGGGCAACGACGGCTTGCTGGTCGTGATTGGCGACGTGGCCGGCAAGGGCTTGAAAGCCGCCATGAACGTTTCCCTCCTCATGGGCGCACTGCGCCGCACTCACGAGCACAGCCCCGCCAAAATCCTCGAGTCCCTGAACGGCGTCCTCACCGGAGCCGAAAGTTTTACCACTTGCCAGGCCATCTGGTTGGCCTCCAATGGCGAGATGGTCATCGCCAACGCCGGTCATCTTCCGCCCTATCTGAATAGCCAGGAGATCAGCCTGCCCGGCGGCTTGCCTCTCGGCGTGCTTCCGCAGGTGAGTTACGAAGAGGAGCGCTTCTACCTCCATCCCGGCGATCGCATTCTCTTGCTTTCCGATGGAGTAGTAGAAGCGCGAAAGCCCTCCGGCGAGCTCTTCGGCTTCGAGCGCGTGCATTACCTCAGCAACCAGTCGGCGTTCTATCTCGCCGAAGCCGCCAAGTCCTTCGGTCAGGAGGACGACATCACCGTCCTCACTGTCCGCCGCCAGGTGCAGACCCCCGTCGCGTAGAGGTAAGATTCATTCCCGAGGTCGCATGTCCGCCAACCCGCCCGCTCCCGCCGCCAACTCGCTCAACCCCGCGTCCCTCACCCTTGAAGCCACAGCCTTCCTCGCGCTTCTACTCGGCCTGGTCTACCTCTTCGCCACCAACTCCGCCACGGCTCACTGGTCGCAGGGCTACAATCCCGCCGGCATCTGGCAACTCTCCACGCTCATCGCCGCCTTGCCCGTGGTTGTTCTCCTCGGAGCCATGGCCATCCTGCGCCTCAAGGCCCACGTCGCCGCCATCGCCGGACTCGTCACCGCACTGCTCGCTGCCATCGCCATCTTCCACATGCCCGCGCGTCTCGCCTTCACCGCCGCAGCGTACGGCGCGGGCTACGGCATACTTCCCGTCTGCTGGATCATTCTTCCTGTCATCTTTCTCTACGACCTCACTGTGCAGACCGGCCGCTTCGTCACCCTCCAGCAAAGCCTCACTGGAATCACCGCCGACAGCCGCCTGCAGCTTCTCCTCATCGCCTTCGCTCTCGGCTCATTCTTTGAGGGCACCTCCGGTTTCGGCACGCCTGTCGCCGTCTGCTCCGCCATTCTCATCAGTCTCGGCTTCCGTCCTCTGCAAGCCGCCGGACTTTCTCTGCTCGCCAACACCGCTCCGGTCGCCTTCGGAGCCATGGGCATTCCCATCGTCGCTCTTCACGGCGTCACCGGCCTCGATCTCTTCGAACTCACCCGCACCACCGCCGTCATTCTTTTTCCTTTCGATATCCTGGTCCCCTTCTGGCTCATCTGGGCCTTCGCCGGCTTTGCCGCCATGATCGAAATCTGGCCAGCCATCCTCGTCGCCGGCGTCACCTTTGCCACCACTCAACTTCTCATGGCCATCTGGAGCGGCCCCTTTCTAGTGGCCATCGTCGCCGCCGCGGCCACCATCATTGTCCTCGTCGCTTTTCTCCGTTTCTGGCAGCCCAAACGCACGCTCAACGTCAACCGCGAAGACATCACCGGCCAGACGCGCCTGGCCCACGGACACACCGCAGCCACCATCTTCAAAGCCTGGCTTCCCTGGTTGGTTTTGAGCGTCGTCGTCTTTGCCTGGGGCCTGCCCCGCATCTCCACCTGGATGGACGCGAAGACTACCATCAAGATCCCCATCACCGGCCTGCACAACGTCGTACTCCGCGTCCCGCCCGTAGTCGCCGCGCCCACCCCCGAGCCTGCCGTCTTCAATCTCAACTGGCTCTCCGCCACCGGCACCGGAATCCTTTTTGCCGCTCTTCTCGCCGGCCTGCTCATGGGACTCAGCCCCACGCAACTCGCCCGCGCCCTCTTCCGCACCATCTATAAGATCCGCTACACCCTCGTCACCATCGCCGCCATGATGGCCATCGGCTACCTCACGCGTTACTGCGGCCTCGACGCGACCATCGGTCTGGCGTTTGCGCGCACCGGCCCGCTCTATCCCTTTTTCGGCACCCTCATCGGCTGGCTCGGCACCGCCAGCACCGGTTCCGACACCTCATCGAATGTTCTTTTTGGAAGCCTGCAGCAAATGACCGCCCGCCAAATCGGTGTCGCGCCCGTCCTCATGGCCTCCGCCAACGCCGCCGGCGGAGTCATGGGCAAAATGATCGCCGCGCCTAGCGTCGTTGTCGCCAGCACCGCCGCACAAACCTACGGTCAGGAGGGCTCCATCCTTCGTTTCGTCTTCCTGCACAGTCTCGCCCTCGCCGCCCTCGCCGGAATCTGTGTCTCCCTCCTGGCCTATGTCCCCCTCCTGGCCGGCCTCATCGCGCACTAATGATCCAAACGATAAATCTGGGTGCCCCACCTTCGCCGTCCGCGCGTGCGGACGGTTAAGGTGGGAAAGCACGAATCCGACCAATCCCATCCCCGCTCCCGCACGCCTTTGACCACCCCGAAGTTCCTCAGCTGAATTTTTTTCTTGCAACCTCTCTCCTAAGGAGTGCTAGGATGGGTGTTCGCAAGAATTGAAATTGTTTCTTAGGTGAAAAGAAAGACCATGCGCGCTTGCTTTCTACTCAAAGTCCGCCCTGAAAAGATGGACGCGTACAAAGCTCGCCACGCCCAGGTGTGGCCGGAGATGCTCCAAGCCCTCCGCGAAAGCGGCTGGCGCAATTACTCTCTCTTTCTGCAGCCTGATGGCGTGGTCGTCGGATACGTCGAAGCCGACGATTTTGAAACGTGCCGCGCCGCCATGAAAAACCATCCTGTCAACGCGCGCTGGCAGGCAGAGATGGTTCCCTTTTTCGAATCCGCCAACGGCCACGGTCCCGACGATCTCATGTTCCCCCTCGAAGAGGTCTTTCACCTCGATTGACTCCCCTTGCTGCATCCCCGCCCCAAGTCGGATAATGCCCTGTCTCGCCAAACTGCGATTTCCCATGCGCAAACCATCCAGTTCATTCCGAACCAACTGAAAGCCAGAGTCTAGGAGCTCGAGAAAATTATGAATCCCTTCAATTCCGCGCGCCGCGATCTTCTCCGTGTCGGCAGTCTTGGCATGGCCGGAGCGGCCCTGCCCGCCCTCGCCTCCGCAGCCGGCAAAGAAAAATCACCCGCCATCCCCACCGCCATCTTCAACGTCCGCCAGTACGGCGCCACCGGTGACGGCAAGACTCTCGACACCGACGCCGTCAATCGCGCCATCGCAGCGGCAGCGGCAGCCGGAGGCGGCACTGTCCTTTTTCCCGCCGGCGTTTATCTCTGCTTCTCCATCCATCTCCAGAGCTACGTCCATCTCTATCTTGAGCAGGGCGCAACCATCCTCGCCGCCGAATCACCCAAGCCCGGCGAAACCACCGGCTACAACGGCGGCACCTATGACGCGGCCGAACCCAACACCGCATGGGACGCCTACCAGGACTACGGCCATAATCACTGGCACAACTCCCTCATCTGGGCTGAAGACATGCACGACTTCTCCATCACCGGCCCCGGCCTCATCTATGGAAAGGGTCTGAGCTTCGGCGCAGGCCCCGGCCGCGGACAGCAAGCCGGACTGCGCGGCTTCGGCCCCGAGCGCCCTGCCGGTGCACCCGGCGCACCAGCTCCCGCCGGCGCCGCGCAACCTCCCGCACCCGCGCCCCCACCAGCCTTCAATCCCGCGCGCATGGCCCGCGGCGACTATCCCATGTATCAAGCCGAGCAGGCCGGCGTCGGCAACAAGGCCATCGCCCTCAAAAACTGCCGCAACGTTCTGCTGCGCGATTTCTCCATTCTCAAGGGCGGCCACTTCGCCCTGCTCCTCACCGGCGTCGACAACCTCACCATCGACAACCTCGTCCTCGACACCGATCGCGACGGCATGGACATCGACTGCTGCCAGAACGTGCGCGTCTCCAACTGCACCGTCAACTCGCCCTGGGACGACGGCATCTGTCCCAAGTCCAGCTATGCGCTCGGCTACGCGCGGCCCACGCGCAACGTCACCATTGCCAATTGTTTCGTCACTGGCTGCTACCAGCTCGGCACCGTTCTCGACGGCACGTGGAAGAAGTTCCCTGCCGGCGCACGCGCCTACGGCACCGGCCGCATCAAGTGCGGCACCGAGTCCAACGGCGGCTTCATCAACATCACCATCACCGGCTGCGTCTTCGAGGGCTGCCAGGGCTACGCGCTTGAAACCGTCGACGGCGCTCTGCTCGAGGACATCGCCATCACCAACACCACCATGCGCGATCTCATCTCGCCGCCGCTCTTCATGCGTCTCGGCTCGCGCCTGCGCGGTCCCAAAGACACAACGAAAGTCGGCACGCTCAAGCGCATCGTGGTCAGCAATCTTGTCTGCCACAACGCGCCCATGCGCGTCACCAGCATCCTCAGCGGCATTCCCGGCTATGAAATTGAAGACGTCAAGCTCTCGAACATCTATATTGAGAATCTTGGCGGAGCCACTGCGGACGCGGCCGCCATCAAGATCCCCGAGAAAGAGGATTCCTATCCCGAGCCCGGCATGTTCGGCCAGATGCCGTCGCTTGGCTTCTTCCTGCGCCACATGCGCAACGTGGAAATGAGCCACGTCGAGCTGGCCACCGTCTCGCCCGACGCGCGCCCCGCCTTCTATCTCGAAGACGTAGCCCGCGCCGACTTCTTCGCCGTCACCGCGCCGCGCGCAGCCAACGGCAACTTCGCCCTCAACAACGTCAAGGATCTCCGCATAGGCTGGAGCCGCGCCGCAGCCGACACGGTACTCGACACCGCAGACAACAAAACGGTGTAAGCAGGCAGCGCCAGGGCTCGATCGGGACGGAGGGAGCGTGGGGCTTCAGCCCCACGAACTCCCGCCCACCCATCTCTCGAAAAGCAAAGTACGCGGCGAAGCCGCGCCGTATTTTCTTGCTCTTTTTATCCCTCGCCCTCTCGCACTACCTAACCCCCATGCAATCAATCCAAATGTCGGCTCAACTGGTGCGTTCACCCAGCCAAATGTTCGCTTAGGTGGTTCGCTTTGCCCCCGAAATGTTCGCTCAAGTGGTTGCGATTCTTCGAGACATATACCCGGAAATTAGCCATCTCAAGGGTGTTTGTAACCAAAGAATTTCCCGTATGCGCGCAAAGGTGAATACAGAATTACCCGAAAATGCAATTAGACAGGGGTTAGGTGCACGTTTTTGCGCCGTTTTGCGCATGTTTTGCGGGCTATTTGCGAGCAAATTCGCGCTTCACTCTTTCACTCACTTCACTCCCTTCACTGCTTCACTTTTTTCACTCGGAGCCAGGTCTCGACCCTGTGGGGCTTTCCTGTTGAACAACGCATCTTCAGGACCGTCCCTTGAAAGTGGTAGCGGCACGCACCCGTTGTGGGCTAGACGCGCGCTGACCCTTGGTCAATATTGGAGTCAATTGATAGATCTAAATGGACCCGTGAGCACTCATCCTACAGCGGAGCGTGCTAACGGGTCCTTATATTGGTGCCGGGTGCCCCATCCTAGCTCCGCCAGGATGGGATGTCCCTGATCCCTGTTCTCTGGTCCCTGATCCCTGTTCCCTGCCTCTCTGTTCCCTGTTCCCTGCTCTTATCGCCCACCCATTTTTCGAGGAATCAAGTACGCGGCGAAGCCGCGCCCGTTCAAGCTAGGGCTTTGGGGCGCTCGGATTCGTGTTCACCAGCTCTTGGTGTGCGGCCAGGATATCGTCTCTTTCCTTCTTGAGTTCAGGAAGGTCAAGGATGTCCAGAATCTGCCAAGCGGGCACAACAATTGACACATCACTGTTCGCGCCGACCGTCGCTGAGATCGAAGCCGTGACGGTGAACGTCAGGTCTTCGTTCTCGTAGACTTCCCCGCAGATTACGCCCAAGAGCGTGTAGGAGAAACCAAACCCGCTGCTAAACCGAGCAGTGTCTACAAACACGGGCGAACCACTGTTCCCATGGAAGGCGTGAGCATCAGCCAACAGGATATGCCCCGGCTTTCCTTGCATCGTCGTAGGGAGCAGCCCTTCAGGCACCATCGCAAGCGAACCAGAACGGACTATCGGCTCCAGGGACTTAATCTCCTTATCTAAATCGAGCAATTGAATGAAGAGCCCGGAAAATAACAGAGGGTCGCCCTCGACGGCCTTCCTGTTATGCATGTCATCGAGGGTCAGAAATTGTGCTATAGAGATGCGGGCGAAGTCATATTGATCAGTGGGAATTGGCGCCATCATGACCGCTAAATCCACGGAATCGTCCGTCGAAAAATGCCACTTCATCCCATTATCGAAGCGAACAGTCTGCGCGTAGACCGAGGGATGTGTCGAGTCCGGTTTGTGATTAAGAATCACGAAACTTGAAAGTGGTACCTTACATGGCTTACCAACGTCAATCCCGGGTTGAACCACGTGCCGATTAGTCACAAGATAGGTAAACCCGTAGGTTGCGGCAGTGAACTCAGCGGGTACCTTGAGGCGAGCGTCCGGTACCAAGACCAGGAATCCCGTTCCGAAATTTTTATCGGCCGGTAGGGCGTCAAGCTCGGCTGGAGTCATACCTTGGACTTCGGCCGGAGTTAGCGTCGTCATCTTAAGCGCGATGCTCGCTCGCCATTCGCCCTCCGCCGCCAATTGCGCTGGGTCATTTGTCAGCGCATTCGGACTCTTCAGATGGGCTGCCTCTTCAGGGGAAAGCTTCGACATGCTTGCCCGTACCGACTGCATCTTGGAAGTTACGTCCACTAGCTTTTGAACGACCAAAATCTCCTGTGGCAAAGGCATCGCAACAAGCCGGCCTCTGCTCAAAGAACCTACATCGCCTGTAAAGTCGTGCAAACAATCCGCCCGCAGATAGACCACCATCTTCTTCACCTGCGTGGTTAACGGCACGGCCGGGGCCGCTGGAGTTGGAGCAGGTGGCACAACAGGCTTTGCTGGCTGGCCCGGCGCCTGCGGAGGCGCCTGCGCCGGCCCGGGTAGGAGAAAAACCATGAGCAAGAAGGGGATGGCGGCTCCGAATGTTGCTCGCATAAACGAATCCTCCGGTATTCAGAACGTGTATAGGCCTAAATCTTGCGAGAATAGTGACGCCCATCAAATCCTGGCTCTTTCATCTGATCTCCTCCCGTCACCTTCTGCCAGGACAACACCTAGTGCAATCGGCGCGGAGCGAGAAAATCTCGATCAGCCCCGATACCGCCCGTGCTGTGCCCTAGTTGCGGCTGTTACCCGAGAAACCCACGCTCAATATGCTTTCTGTTTTCCTCATTCGCCAGCCAGTGGAGTGCGATTGCAAAAACGATCGCAATCACCAGCACTCCCACCCACATCCTTGTGTTCCCGCCAGCCAACTTCAGAGCGTGCGTAATGTTCGCTGCATTCATGATGCCTCCCGCTGCGGATCGGCGTAATGTCGTTAGACCACCCTCCAGTGATCGGGCCTCTTCTTGTCGTTCAGGTGCCGGACACGGGCAACATGAGGGGTGTGGCCATTTGCCTTCGCCCAATCGATCGCAGCCTTCTGAGTCCTAAAGGTGCCGAGCACTTGGTCGCCTTGGGTCTCCACGACATAATCATCGATGGGTGACCCTTCAGGGCGGCCTTTGGGCCGGGCTTCAACGTAGACGTTTGCCATATGGTTCTCCTCTTCATTCGGTCCTTGCCGTGGAGGCAGGACGGCGAATATCCTACAGTAGGAAGTCTAGGAGAATATGGGCTCTTTGTCAACGCCAAGAGGAATAATTTCGTCCCCTAAGAGGATTGATGGAAATCTATAAGTTCATCGGCGACCAGATTCGAAAGCTGAGATTGGAGCAAATGGGCCATGTCGTTAGCCAAGAGGCACTGGCAAGGGCATTGGGCACAACACCAAATACGATTTCGCGCTGGGAAACGGCTGTTTACAAGCCTTCCATTGAGGACCTCGATCATATCAGCAGGTTTTTCGGCGTGCCCATTGCGGTTTTCTTTCCCGACATTGAAGTTCCATCGCGCCTGAACGCGCTCATGAGCGCGACAGGCGATTTGGACGATAACGACATAGACGAACTGACACGCTACGCTCAATTTCGCAAAGCCCGCAATAGCCTCACAGGTTCGACGCGGAGCGAACGCAAGAAGGGGGGGTAGGGGGACGTGCACCTGTACGAACAGGCGAAACTGTTGGCGAATAGCAAAAGGGCTGAATACGGGGTCACCACAGAAACTCTCAATCTCAATGTGATCCGGCGTATCTATGGCGACGAGAGCATTCGGATCGACAAATGGGAGTTCAGCCCCGGTATCCGCGCCGTATATATGTGCGACGACGGAGACATTTCTGTCGCAGTGAATCGAAAGCTGCCCAGGGAACCTTACATGTTCGCTCTCGTGCACGAGCTGAAACATCACTTCACCGATGTTCCACTTCTTCAAGGCGGCAGACTAAGATGCGGCGATTACAACGCCAATGAGCTGATCGAAAAATCAGCTGAAGTGTTCGCGGCCGAATTCATCTTTCCAGAGGCCGAGTTCATCGAACGTGCCCAGGCAATGGGCATTCAGAAAAAGTTATGCTCTGCTGAGGATGTCGTTCGATTGAAGCGTTCGTGTAAAGCCTGCGTCAGCTATACCTTTATCCGCAAGCGCCTCGTGCGCCTCGGCTATGCCGAAGAGGTGGCACTTGCGAAGGTGAAGTTCACGAATCTCGAGGAGTCAATGTTTGGAAAACCAATCTACAAGCAGGACTGGTTCCGTGCTCGGCGTAGGGCGAAATCGGGCAGGTGACCTCGTGAGCGCTTAGAGTTCGGCTTTCAGAAAACGCCGCCCGCCCCGCAAGCCCTCCAAGCCCACTTTTCCCGCAACCCGCTGAAAACACTCCGCAAAATCCGCCGCCGATTTGCAGATAATTTCCCCCTCCCAGCGCACAATGTAAAAAGCAGGGAACATGGGAACAAGGGACCGAGGGACCAAGGACTACCCCCCCACCCCCCCACCCCCCTCCCCCCCTCCCCCCGGGGTCGGGCGACCACGCACAACGGTCCACGGTTCACGGCTCACAGTCCACGCACCACGGTCCACGGCCCACGGCTCACAGTCCACGCACCACGGTCCACGGCCCACGGTTCACAGTCCACGCACCACGGTCCACGGCCCACGGTTCACGGTTCACGGTCCACGAGCAACCGCACCCGGATTCCTCATCGAAAAAACGACTTGTGAAACTGTGAAGCCCGTAAGCGAAGCACAATCAACAACATACGCGGCAAAACCTCACAGCCTCACACTTTATGTGTTTCTGCGAGGCTGTGCCGCGTCGTCGCTTCAGTTTTCGGGAAGAAGTTTTGCTGCGAACGATGAACTACAAGCTGGCAACTGACAGCGGTTCTCTGATCACGAACCACGAATCACGGTTCTCTAGCTATTCAACCAGTCCTTGACCTTTTGCACCATCACGTCGCGACCAACGTCGCTGATCGCGTTGGTGAGCGGAATCTGCTTGGGACAAGCGTGAACGCAGTTCTGCGCGTAACCGCATTCCTGAATTCCGCCGTCGCCGGCGAGCGCGCGCAAACGATCTTCCTTGAAGACCTTTCCAGTCGGATGGTTGTTGAAGAGCTTGACCTGCGCGATCGTCGCCGCGCCGACGAAGCCAGTCGTGACATCGAACTGCGGGCAAACTTCCATGCAGCAAGTGCAGGAGATGCAATTCGAGAGCGGATAATTGGCTTCCTGCTGTTGCGGATAAACGCGCGGACCTGAACCCAAATCGTAGGTTCCGTCAACAGGAACCCAAGCCTTGACGCGCATGAGGTTCTCAAACAGAACCGAGCGGTCGACCTGCAGATCGCGAACCAGCGGGAACTTGGTCAGCGGCGCAATGCGAATGGGCTGCTCGAAGATTGTTGAACGAGCGCCGAGCAAGCCATGCGCGCTTTGCCGTTGATCAGCATCGCGCACGATCCGCAGATTTCCTCGAGGCAATTGGAGTCGTAAGCGATCGGCGTCGTCGCGCGTCCGTCAGCGGTGACAGGATTCGTGGCGATCTCCATCATGGAGGAGATGACGTTCATGCCAGGACGCCAAGGGAGTTCGAAGCTCTCCCAAACGGCTGGCGCGTCGGGACTCGCCTGGCGCTTGATTTCAAAGGTAACGGTGCGTTCTGCCATGGTGTCCTTCGTTAGGTCCGATCCTATTGCTCACGTCCAAAAGGCTGCAGCATGCAATGCTCACTTCGCCGCGTCGTAACGGCGCGGGCGCGGCTTGATGTACTGCGTGTCGACTTCCTCGTACTCGAAGCGCGGGCCCTCAACGGAGCCAGTGAAGCTGGCTTTGGTGGTCTTGAGGAAGCGCTCGTCGTTGCGATCGGGAAAGTCAGGTTTGTAATGCGCGCCGCGGGACTCGTCGCGCAGAATTGCGCCGAGCGTGATGGTGCGCGAAAGTTCGAGCATGTTTTTAAGCTGGCGGGCGAAGGCGAAGCTGGTATTGGCCCACTGGCTTTTGTCGCTCAGGTTCACGCGCTGATAGCGGTCGAGCAACTCGACAACTTTTTCGTCGGTCTGCTTGAGATCCTTGTTGTAGCGAATGACGGTGGCGTGCTCGGTCATGGCTTCTCCCAGTTCGCGCCACAGCTTGAAAGGATTTTCGCCGCCTTCATTGTTAATGAGTTTTTTGTTGATTTCGGATTGGCGCGCGACCTCGGCAGCAGCGCCGCCGTCGCCTTCGACTGCGGGCACGTTCTTGGCGTACGCGATGGCGTTGGGTCCAGCCTGGAATCCGCCGAAGATGCAACTGACGAGCGAGTTTGCGCCGAGGCGATTAGCGCCGTGGTATTGATATTCGCATTCGCCGGCAGCAAAGATGCCGGGGATGTTGGTCATCTGGTTGAAGTCGACCCAGAGTCCGCCCATGGTGTAGTGCATGCCGGGAAAGATCTTCATGGGCTCCACGCAGGGATCGACGCCGACGAACTTTTCGTAAATCTCAAGTATGCCGCCGAGCTTCCGGTGCAGCGTCTCACGGTCGATGTGGGTGAGATCGAGGTAGACCATGGGCTGGCCGTCAAGACCGAGGCCGAGTTCGTAGACCACCTTGTGAATGGCGCGCGTGGCCACGTCGCGGGGCACGAGGTTGCCGTACTTCGGATACCACTCCTCGAGGAAGTAGAAGCGCTCCGATTCGGGGATGGCCTTGACGGCGCGCTTGTCGCCGGGAGTGCGCGGGACCCAGACGCGTCCGCCTTCGCCACGCGCCGACTCGGACATGAGCCGCAACTTGTCTTCGCCGGGAATGCAGGTGGGATGCACCTGAATGAATTCGCCGTTGGCATAGAAGGCGCCCTGCTGGAAGATGGCCGACGACGCCGAACCGGTGCAGACGACGGAGTTGGTGCTCTTGCCGAAGATGGCTCCGATGCCGCCGGTAGCGAGAATGATGGCGTCGGCTGGAAAGGCTTGGAGCTCCATGGAGCGAAGGTTCATGGCCACGATGCCGCGCGCCACACCTTTGCCGTCAATGATGGCGGAAAGAAATTCCCAGCCTTCGAATTTTTTGACTTTGCCTTCGGATTCGTAGCGGCGCACCTGCTCGTCGAGCGCGTAGAGCAGTTGCTGGCCGGTGGTGGCGCCGGCAAAGGCGGTGCGGTTGTACAGCGTGCCGCCGAAGCGGCGGAAGTCGAGCAGACCTTCGGGGGTGCGATTGAAGGGCACACCCATGCGGTCGAGCAGATCGATGATGCCGGGCGCGGCCTCGCACATGGCTTTGACGGGCGTCTGGTTGGCGAGGAAGTCGCCGCCATAGATGGTGTCGTCAAAGTGCTGCGCGGTGGTGTCGCCTTCGCCCTTGAGATTCTTGGCGGCGTTGATGCCGCCTTGCGCGCAAACCGAGTGCGAGCGCTTGACGGGGACGATGGAAAACAGGTTGACCGTACCGCCAGCTTCGGCGATCTTGATGACCGCGGCGAGCCCGGCGAGCCCTCCGCCCACCACGATAATTTTGGGTGCTGCCATGAAGTACCTTTCAGAAAAGCTGTGGATCGTGATTCGTGGATCGTGGTTCGTAACCGGTGCTGCACCTCAGCGAAAGTCTAGAGATGAGGAACGGGGGCGTTGGCATACAACGGCCCAACAAATGCCCAGATGCTGGCGATGCCCATGCCGGCGAGAAGTACGCCGAGCGCGAGGCAGACGTAAGCGAAGCGGCGGCGCGCGGTGACACCCGAGGTGATGCCCCACTTGGCGGCGAAGAGCCACACGCCGTAGGCGAAGTGCCAGCAAACGGCGATCATCGCGACAATGTAGACGGCAAGAATCCACGGATTCGCGAGCTCCATCTGCACTTTATGGAACGCGTAGTACGGATTTTCCGGCAGACTGACGCCCATGAAGCGCTGCGTGGCCACGTGATAGGCGATGTAGGCAAAAGCGATGAGGCCGGTGTAGCGCTGGGCCAGGTACATCCAGTTGCCGGCCCACGGGTAGTAGACGATGTTCGATTTGCCGCGCAGCCAAATCCAGACGCCGTAGAGGGCGTGATAGAGGATGGGCAGGAAGATGAAGACCCACTCCAGCACGCGGACGAGCGGAAGACTGTTAAGGAACTTGACCTGTTCGCCGTAGGCGAGGGGGCCTTTGAGGGCTTCGAAGTTGGAGAGCAGATGTTCGAGCAGAAATGCCCCGATGGGGACGATCCCGAGCAGCGAGTGCAACTTGCGCCAGATGTAGCTGGTTCCCTCGCCCGCGCGAAGCGGCTGTACGCCGCGGCGGACGACATGCGCAGAGGGCGGCGCGGAGGATTCGACGGTTGCCATGAAGAGTTTGGCTCCTAAAAGTGCAGGACGAAGCGTCTTAGATTGAGGGACTTTGAGCGGTGTTCTGTATCACTTGCATTATTCGAGGCGAGAGCTAACCCCGTCAAGGCAGCGCTTTTGGTCACCGTTTCGTGAACGTTATCCCCCAGTCTGGGTCAGCAGCAATGCGAATGCCCCAAATCAAGCCTCGACTGATCGAAGGAACAGCACCATCCGCAAGTTCGCCATTGTGATCGTGTTCAACATCTAGGAACGGCTTCAGGACCAGAATTCCATCCGACGCTTTCTTGCCTCTCCACATGTCCAGTTTCCACGTTCCTTTTATGCTTGTCTGCGTGTGATCATTCCGCGCGACCGTTTGATCGAAGCTGTGATCTGAATGCAGGATAAGAACTGATTTACCCCACTGTGCGTCCGCCTCGTACGTACCGACCACATCTTTTTCCGTAAGAGCACGGTAACCGCAGCCGGCGAAGAGAACTGAGAGCATCAGGAATAGGCCGAACGCTCCAAACCTGCTGACTTTCTTGAGCTTCATCGCTTGCCCCCCTTCGAAGCGTGATTTTGGTTACAGCCAGTAACACGTCCGCTGATGAATGAGCGCTTACGGCTGCCGGGGCAGCGCAGTGAGCAGCGCGGCAAGGGCGCGGCCGCGATGGCTGATGCTCAGCTTGGTATCGAGATCGATCTCGGCCATGGTTTTGCCAAGTTTAGGGAGATAGAACAAGGGATCGTAGCCGAAGCCGCCGGTGCCGCGCGGCGCTTCAAGAATCACCCCTTCGACCGAGCCGTCGGCGATCTGCACCACCTCGCCATCGCGCGCGGCCACCAGCGTGCAATGGTAGCGGGCAGTGCGCAGCGACTCGGGTATCCCATTGAGCTTCTGGATCAGGAGCATGTTGTTCCAGACGTCGGTGTTGTCGTTGGCGTCGGGCGAGTCGACGAGGCCCGCATCGGCGGCATATCGCGCCGAGCGCACGCCTGGAGCTGCACCGAGCGCATCGACTTCGAGGCCCGAATCGTCGGCGATGACCAGCTCGCCGGGTGCACAGCGCGAATAGTAGACGGCCTTGCTCGCGGCATTGGCGAGGAAGGTGTCTCCGTCTTCTTCGGGCGCGGGAATCTGCTCGATTCCGGGGAGCGGATCGAGATCGATGGAAAATGTCTGCGCAGCGGTGCGGAAGTCGCGAAGTTTGCCGGCGCTGGTGGTGGCGGCGTAGAGGCGGAGGGCCATATTCCGAGTGTAATGGTGCGGCGGGACCGCGGGACTAGGGAGCAGAGTGCAATTGACAAGGCGCGCGGGCGTTGCATAAGGTGATTGCGCCCTTAAAGTTTTTCAATGGACGAAGCGGCTTTGCCGCTGGGGCGGCAGCCGGAGCTTCTTCGATGTTTCTCCTTTGGAATCGAGAGAGAATATGCGTTGCAAATGGATGCACACTTGGACGTGGGCGCTGGTTTTGAGCGTGGCGGCCGTGCCGGTTCTTGCACAGCAGGCCGCAACCACCGTCGGCCCTGCGGAATTGCGCGTTGACAACCTGACAAATCCGCTGGGCATCGACGATGCGGCGCCGAAGTTCTCCTGGCAACTGCGCGATGCGGAGCGCGGCGCGAAGCAGACTGCGTATGAGGTGCTGGTGGCGTCGTCGCCGGAACTGCTTGCTCAGGGAAAGGCGGACGTGTGGAATAGCGGCCGCGTGGCTTCGCTGCAATCGTTGAATGTGCGCTTTGGCGGGCGAGGACTTACGCGGGGACTTGCTGCAAGCACCCGGTACTTCTGGTGCGTGAAGCTGTGGGGCGCGAATGAAAAGCCGTACGCGGCGAGCGAGGTGGCCTGGTGGGAGACAGGCCTGATGAACCAGGACGCGTGGAAGGCGCAGTGGATTGGGTACGAAACGCCGGAAGAGGCGACAGTGCGGCACGCGCAGGCGTTGTGGATTGCCAATCCTGACGCCAAGTCGCCGGCGATCGCCAAAGACGCCGAGCAGCGCTTCGCGTATCGCACGACCATCACACTTCCGCAAGCGGTGAAGTTTGCCTCGCTCTACGTGACGGGACAGGACACTGTTGCCGCGTGGGTGAATGGGGCGCAAGCGCTCACCGAGAATCCGCTGCCGCCGTACAAGCAGATGCCGTGGAAGAAATTCGTGCGCGCCGAGGTGACGAAGCACATGGGCGCGGGCAAGAATATGCTCGCGGTTGAGGTACTCCACTACGTGGTGAACCCCAACGGCATGGCGACGGAAGATGCGCCGCCGATGATCGCAACGCTGGTGGTTGAATACGCGGACGGCACGTGGGCGAGTTTTGCGAGCGACACGGAATGGAAGACGGCGATCGATCCTGGCGACGAAGGGGCCGCGGCAGGATGGCAGCAGAAAGACTTCGACGACGCGGCGTGGAAAGCGGCCATCGAATGGCAGCCGCTCAGCCCGCGCCGTTCAGAATCGCTGGGACACCCGTGGATCCCGGATTCGGTGAAGGAATTGCGGCACTCGTTCAGCGTGGACAAGCCGGTGAAGTCGGCACGCCTCTACGCAACGGCACTCGGCGCTTACATCATGACCCTCAACCAGTGGTGGGGCACGGGCGACCAAGTGCTGGCGCCGGGATGGACGGACTATCGCGAGCGGGTTGTGTACCAGACGTACGACGTGACCGGTCATGTTCAGCAGGGAAAGAATGCGATCAGCGCGATCCTTGCTCCGGGGTGGTACGAGACGCCGCTAGAGTGGTTTCAGCAGCCGAACAACTACGGTGTGACGCCGCCGGCAATGCGGGCACAGTTGCGGATTGAGCACACGGACGGCACTGTGGAGTGGGTGACAACGGACGCGAGCTGGCAGGCTGCGGGATCGAGCCTCTCCGCGGAGCTATACGACGGGACGACGATCGACATGGGTCACGGTTGGGTGGGCGTGTCCAGTCCGGACTTTAAGGACGATTGGTTCCAGGAGCGAGCAGCGGTAATCCATCCCGCTCCGGTTGAGATCGTGGCGCAGGACTTTCCGCCGATCCGCGTGGAACGCGCGCTGGAGGCGAAGTCGCTGACGGAGCCGAAGCCGGGAGTGTGGGTTTACGACTTCGGGCAGAACTTCTCAGGCATCGAGAGACTGCGGGTGCATGGACCGCAGACGGCCGACGTGCGCATGCGGTTTGCCGAGGTTTTGAATCCCGACGGGACGATTTACACCGACAATCTGCGCACAGCGAAAGCGACCGATCACTTTCTGAATTTGACGGGCGATGGGAACTACGACATTTCACCGCCGTTCACATTTCACGGGTTCCGTTACGCGGAGTTGACGGGACTGCTTTCAGCGCCCGACAAGAATGCGGTGACGGGTCTGGTCTTCCACACCGACGCGCCGTGGACGGCGAAGCTCGAGACAGGCAACGCGATGATCAACCAGTTGTGGAGCAACATTCTGTGGGGGCAGCGGTCGAATTTTGTGGGCGTACCTACGGATTGCCCGCAACGCGATGAACGGCTGGGCTGGATGGGCGACGCGCAGGTATTCTGGCGCACGGCCAGCTACAACATGGACCTGGCGGCGTTTTCGCGCAAGTTTGCGGCGGACATGCGCGGCACGCAAGACGGGCAGCCGTTCTATGGCATCTTTTCGCCGGGCACGGTGACGCCGTTTGCCGGCGCTGCCGCTGCGTGGAGCGACGCCGGCGTGATTGTTCCCTGGACCAGCTGGCTGCAGACCGGCGACACAACGATCATCGAGCAGAACTGGGACGCGATGACGAAGTATCTGGACGCGATTGCGGCAGCGAATCCCAATTCTCTGTGGGAGAAGGAATACGGCCAGCCGTTCGGCGACTGGCTTTCGCCGGAGGGCAAGACCGACGAGCGACTACTGGCCACGGCCTACTGGGCATGGGATGTGACGTTGATGCGCCAGATGGCGCTGGCTACAGGGCGCGCGGCGGACGCCGAGAAATACGCGGCGCTGTTCGAAAAGATTCGCGCGGCATTCCAAAAACAGTTTGTGCGCAGCGATGGATTTGTGGCGGGCGCGGACAATAGTCCGTCGCAGTTTGGCGTGATCAACAATCCCAATGCGAAGAGCGAGGGCGGTGACACGCAGACGGGCTACGTGCTGGCGCTGCACATGAATCTGCTGCCTGAGGCACTGCGTGCAGCAGCCGCGAAGAGACTCGTGGACAAAATAGAGGCCAACCACGATTTGCTGGCCACGGGGTTTCTGGGCACGCCGTATTTGTTGGAGGAGTTGACGAAGGCAGGCTATGCAAAGCTCGCGTACACACTGCTGCTGAACACGCAGTACCCCTCGTGGGGTTACATGGTGACGCACGGCGCGACAACGATGTGGGAGCGGTGGAACGGCGACCAGATGCGCGATGACCCCAGCATGAACTCGTACAACCACTACGCTTACGGCGCGGTGGCGGACTGGATGTATCGTTACGCGGCGGGAATCGATGCGACGCCGATGGATGCGGGCTTCCACACTGTGGTGCTGCATCCGGTGTTCGACGAGCGGCTGGGGCACATCGCCTTCGATTACGACTCGGCGTATGGGCCGATTCATTCGGATTGGACCACTACTAACAGTGGGGTCACGTGGCATGTGACGATTCCGGCGAACACGACGGGATGGTTGCCGCTGAGCGCGGCCGAAGTCTTCAAATACAAGCTTGATGGGGCGCCCCTCAACGGAAACCCACATGCGAAGTTAACCACGCGTACAGGTCAAAACGGGTTCGAACTTGCGTCTGGCACCTATACATTCGATGTTCATCTGTACAACTTTATGGAAACTTCGAATTCGAACGTCATTCATCATTGATCAGGTGCGAGGAAGGACCCTTGCCAGGTTTCTACCGCTGTACAACAGAGACACGCAACCGATAGGCTTTGAGTTTGCTTGCGGGCATGGTGCAAGCGCGCGCAGAAAAACAGAAATGGAGAGGGAATGCCGATCGCAATTCTTGCTGGAATCGGGTGGCACACGGTGGGAGCGGCATGTGCCGCGTCGTTTTACGCACCCATCGAGAAGGTCAAGAATTGGTCGTGGGAAACGACCTGGGCCCTGATGGGTCTGTTCTCGTGGATTCTGCTGCCGCTGACGATGAGCTATATTTTGCTGCCGCATTTCGGCGCCTTCTATGCATCGCAACCCTGCAGCCTGTTGTTGAAAGTGGCGCTGTTCGGCGCGATGTGGGGCGTGGGCAATGTGAGTTACGGCTTGACCATGCGGTACCTCGGCATGTCACTGGGAATCGGAGTGGCCATCGGCGTGACGCTGGTGGTGGGAACACTGGTGCCACCCGCGTTGCACGGACAGTTCATCGCCAAATTCACCAGCCCAGGCGGGATGTGGAGCATGGCCGGCATTGTGGTCGCGTTGATTGGCGTGGCCATTGTTTCCTACGCCGGACACCAGAAGGAAGAACAAATGGGTGCCGAGGTGAAGGAGTTCAACGTAATGCTGGGCCTGGCGCTGGCTGTGATGTGCGGCATTTTTTCGGCGGGATTTTCCTTCGGCCTGGATGCGGCGACGCCGCTACGCACGGCCGCATTGCAGTTGGGATTGAGCCCACTTTTCGCGCGGCTGCCCAGTTACGTGCTGATCATGGGCGGGGGTGCGATCGTGAATATGACGTACTGCTTCGTGCGCCTGGCGTTCAAGAAGGGCATTTCGCTGCGCGCCGATCTGGCGCAGCCGAGAGGCACGATTCTCAAGAACGCGAGCTTGGCTGCGGCTGGCGGCATCATGTGGTATCTGCAATTCTTCTTTTATTCGTGGGGCGAAGCCAACATTCCGGTGCGGCTCGACTATGTGAACTGGATGCTGCACATGAGCCTCTACGTGCTGTGCGGAGGGATCGTCGGTTTGGCGCTGGGCGAGTGGGCTGGCGTAGGCAAACGGCCGATTCGGCTGTTGTGGGCTGGAATTCTTGTGATCATTGCCGCGGCAAATCTGGTGGGGTTGGGGATGGCGTCGTAAAGGCAGGGACTAGGAGCAAGGTCAGGCGGTTGCGGGCAGTGGAAGATCCTTGTCGAGCGCTTGCCCGATCAGGTCTGTGCGGAGTTGGTCAACGGTGGTGAAGAGCAGCGCTTTCATGCCCAGCGCCGCGGCAGCTTCGACATTCTCCTGGCGATCGTCGATAAAGAGCGTCTCCTCGGGTCGCGTGCCGAGTTTCTCGAGGGTATAGCGATAAACTGCCGGATCGGGCTTGGCGATGCGCAACTGATAGCTCCAGACAAGCACATCAAAGCGCATGAGCCATTTGATCTCGCGCTCCATGGCCTGCTGCACGGAATCGCCAATGTTGGAAAGGATGGCGGTGAGAAATCCGCTGGCTTTGAGGGCTCCCTGCCACGCCAGCATGGTTGGGTTCAGTGTCATCCACATGCGCGCGTCCCAATGCATGAGTTCGGCGATGGCGGAGGGGGGCAGCGTGAGCGCGGCTTGATGGAGAATGTCGCGCCAATAAGCCTCGCCGGTGAGTTTGCCTTCATCAAAGGCGTGGCGATCGGCCCAATAAAGCGGATCGAGAGTCCCGGCGGGCAGTCCCGTGATGCGCATGAGTTCGGCGTGCGCTTTCGGGTCGGGAGGACCGGATAAAACCATTCCATAGTCAAAGATCGCAGCGCGCAGAGCCAAGCCGATCCGCCTTTTGCGCCCGTGTATTGTGGTGTAGGGCGCTGATCTCATTGTGCACGATGGGGTTCGTGGTCGATTGGAGAAGGCGGATTGAGGTTTGTGGTTTCCCACATCTCAAAATCGAGATGTGGGGCACCCGAGATTGTGCGAGATTCAAGATGCGAAGAGCAACCGCAGGTCCCCGTTCGACTACGATCGCTTCGCGATCTTCGCTCAGGGCAGGCTTTCGACTCGTGGTCTGCGTGAAGCGCGGCCCACTTTGCTCAGGATGACAATTTTATTGTGATGCGATTTTCAGAACGAACCGGCTGGAACACGGAAGAGAGCGATTTGGCGCGGGCGCACCGGCTGCGGCGCGAAGCGGGACTGCCGATTGCTGACCTGACGGCGTCGAACCCCACGCGCTGCGGCTTCAGGTATCCCGATTCCCTGCTGGCGGCGCTCGCTGATCCGCGGGCGCTTGACTACGATCCGCAGCCGCGTGGCTTGCTTGCGGCGCGAGAGGCCGTCTGCCGGTACTATGCTGACCACGGTGTGGCGCTCGATCCCAGCCAGATC
This sequence comes from uncultured Acidobacteriota bacterium, assembly GCA_963729915.1. Classification (GTDB taxonomy): domain Bacteria; phylum Acidobacteriota; class Terriglobia; order Terriglobales; family Acidobacteriaceae; genus Telmatobacter. The sequence goes on from CAVSQE010000014.1 coordinate 328,977, forward strand.
GTGCTGACCACCAGCACCAGCGAGGCGTACAGCTTTTTGTTTCGCCTGCTTTCGGATCCGGGCGGCGAAATTCTGGTGCCGCAGCCGGGCTATCCGCTTTTCGACTTTCTGGCCACGCTGGACGATGTGCGGATCAAGGCCGCGCCGCTGGTGTACGACGACGGCTGGCAGATCGATTTCGAAGGCATGCGGCGCGCGATCACGTCGCAGACTCAAGCTATCGTCATCGTGCACCCCAATAACCCGACGGGGCACTTCACCAAACCGTGGGAGGCGGAAGAGCTGGCCACGATCTGCCGGGCACACGCGCTTTCGCTCATTGTGGACGAAGTTTTTCTGGATTATGGCTTCGGCGCGACGCCACTGAGTTTTGCTGAGGGGCTGGAGGGAGTTTCGGTGTTCGTGGTGAGCGGATTGAGCAAGATTGCCGGGCTGCCGCAGATGAAGGCGGCGTGGATCGCGGCGACCAGACCAGAAAAGGCGCAGGCGCCAAAACAACCCGCGACCGACCGGCTGGAGGTAATTGCCGATACCTTTCTCTCGATGAACGCGCCGGTGCAGTGGGCGCTGCCGGTGTGGCTTGCAGGCAGGGCGGAGATTCAGGAGCAGATTCGGAGCCGCGTGAGCGCGAACCTGGCCGAGCTGGACCGCCAGCTTGCCATGGCGCCCTCTCTGCAGCGGCTCGCGGTCGAGGGCGGGTGGTATGCGGTGCTACGCGTTCCCGCGCTGGAGCCGGACGAGCAAACGGTTTTGGCGCTCCTCGCGCGCGGCGTCTGGGTCCATCCCGGCTACTTTTTCGGGTTTCCGGAGTCGGGTTGGCTGGTGGTGAGCCTGCTCGGCGAGGAGGCGGAGTTTAATGGCGGAGTGATTACTGTTACTAACTACTTTCGAACGAATCAGGGCGGTAATATTACGTGGTAACCACCACAACCTTTAGTTGAAGTAATCCTGCTATCTATATGAACTGTAAAGAGCGGCTGAAGGTAACTTTCCGCGTTATTACTTTTGCAGAAAAGGGTTGCCTCGCCGTTCCGCGCCAATTGTCGTCACGGGGCCGTGCCCCGGAAGGACCTTCGTTTCATCAGGCAGCGCCATCAGCCTCGATTGCAGCGAGTCCATGATCTGCTCGAAGTTGCCGCCGGGCAAATCCGTGCGGCCGATGCTGCCCGCAAAGAGAGTGTCGCCGGCAACCAGCAACTTGAGCGGGGCAAAGTGGAGGCAGATCGACCCCTGGGTGTGGCCGGGGGTGTGCAAAACCTGGGCGGGATAGTGCGCGAGCCCCACGATCTGGCCGTCCGCGAGTCCTGCGTCGGGTGGAGCGACCTCAGGAGGGCGAACGCCGAGCCATGCGGCCTGGGTGTCCATCATTTCAAGTAACGGCAGGTCGTTTTCGTTGAGGAGGATGGGGGCGCCCGTGAGCTTCTTTAGCTTGAGTGCGCCGCCTACGTGGTCGATGTGCGCGTGGGTCACGATGATCTGCTTGAGCTTGAGGCCCGACTTGATGAGGCGCTCATGAATGCGCGCCACATCGTCGCCGGGGTCGATGACGATGGCCTCATGGGACTCTTGATCACCGAGGATGGTGCAGTTGCAGGCAAGCGGGCCGACGGGAAAGGACTCGAGGAGCATGGGTCCATTGTAGGAGCCGCAGGGTCTTCGGTTCGTGCTATCCCGGGTCCCCAAACGCAAGGGACCCGGGGCACCCCGTTTCGTGCTGGGTCGAAAGAGGCGGGTTGAAACAATCTGCCGCGGTTCAGGGCTGGAACCGGGGCCGGATGTACCGAAAAAGTAACGGAAAGGCGAAAACAACTGTTGCGATTCGCTTTTTATTCGCTATAATGCGCCCATGGCCGTCACTCGCAGACAAAAAGAAGTTCTGGATTTTCTTGAGACGTTCGTTAACCGCAACGGGTATTCCCCTTCGTTTGAGGAGATTGCGCGCGGCATGAGCCTGAAAAGTTTGGCTACCGTGCACAAGCACATTACCAACCTCGAAAAGAAGGGGATGCTGGATCGCGTGCACAACCGTAGCCGGTCGATTGACGTGCTGCCGCCGGGTTCGCGCACCCGATCGAGCCTGAAGTTGCCACTGGCCGGGCGCATTGCCGCGGGCATGCCGGTGGAGGCTATGGAGACCCCGGAGACCATCTCGCTGCACGACGTGGTGGGCAACCGCGACGTGTTTGCGCTGGAGGTGCGCGGCGACTCCATGCGCGACGAGCACATTATCAACGGCGACTACGTGCTGGTGGAGCGGACGCGCACCGCGCGCCAGGGCGAGATTGTGGTGGCGCTGGTGCACGGCTCGGAGACGACGCTGAAGCGTTTCTACCCCGAAGGCAACGTGGTGCGGCTGCAGCCCGCAAACATTGAGATGGATCCAATCTATGTGCCTGCGGCACAATGCGCCATTCAGGGACGCGTGCTGGGTGTGCTGCGGAAGTACCGATAAAGCAGGGACCGAGTGAACAAGTGAAGAAGTGAAAAGAGTGAAAGAGCGGGCCGCGCTTATTGCGCGGCCTTTGCCATGCGCTCGGCGCGCCAGATTGCGCCATGCAGCGCGACTACCTCTTCGGTTCCTACCGGCATCCCGGGGGCGGCCGCGTGCAGCCCGGCGAAGAACTGATTGCGCACCAGGCCCATTTTGGCGATGACACTGCCGGTCCAAGCCGCGGGAATCTCACCTGTGATGCCGTGTTTGCGGCGCAACTTGGAGCGGACGAGGAGCACGAATCCGACCAGGTCTAGCGCGGCTTGCTGCAAAGTGCCGACGGCTACCGCGTCGCCTGCGTCGGCCAGTTCGTGGATAGCCGGCGCCAGTGCGGCAAAATCCGGACCCGGCGTGCCATCGCCGAGATTGATGAACTCGTCCATGGTTGGCGTGTCCCAAATCTCCATCACTTTGGGGATCACCTGGCAGGGCTCCTCGCGATCGAGCGCGTGGAGCGCGCGGCGAATCGAGTTAACGCCGATCCAGTAGCCCGAGCCTTCGTCGCCGAGACGCGAACTCCATCCGCCGGCGGTTTCGAGAGTGCCATCGGGCGCGCGGCCGACGCAATTGGAGCCGGTACCGGCGATCTGCAGGATGCCTGGCCCTCCCTGAAAGGCCGCGTCGAGGGCGATGACATGGTCGCCCACCACCTCGGAGCGTGCGACGCCGAAGTCGTCGAAGACCGCGGTGATCCACTCCGTGATGCCGGGCATGCTGGCGCTGGCGACGCCGCAGCACGCGGCATCGACGCCCTTTACGCCCGCCTGCGCGAAGGCCTCTTTGAGCACGGCGCGCAGATTGGCTTCCGCCACCTCAGCGCCCACGCGCAATCTTTTGATGGATCCGCTTTGCCCGCTGCCCACAATCTTGCCATCGGCGACAACTGCGGCCCGTGTGTTGGTGCCGCCGCCGTCAATTCCCAGAACTACGCTCATGATTTCTCGATTCCCTTTCTATTTTTGCGGCGCGGCGCCGTCGTCGCGCAACGTTCCCGACAGAATGTTGAGGCTGCCATCGGTTTTCGGCGGAGTGAGGCCCAGCAGATGCGCCATCCATGGATACAGATTTACGTTATCAAACGGAGCAACCGTTTTCCCGACGCGCAGATCCGGGCCTGCGGCGAAGAAACTGGCTTTCATCTCCGGCAAAAGACGCGGATCGAAGCCGTGCATGCCGAGGCTGGGCGGGTGACTGGTTTCTCCGGCAGCCGGAGCGTGGGCGCGAATCGCAAACGGCCCCGTGGCCACAACAACCGGGTCGCCTTCGCGCGGATTCTGGTTGTAATTCAGGCCGGCCGGCACATCCTTGCGGCGATAGACCACGAACTGCGGCGAAACGCGCTTGAGCTGGTTGTAGACACGTTCACGATCCTCTTCGGTTTTGCCGTAGAGCAGTTCGCCCACAGTGTCGAATGCGGAAAGATCGGCGAACTGGTCGAGGTTGATCCAACCGCCTTCCGATTTAGCCATGCCGTGGTCGCTGACCACGACGAGATCGATGGGCAGACCTGTGGTGGCGAGCGCGGCGCGAAGCTTGCCCACCAGGACGTCCATGCGGAGCGCGGCGGCGCGGGTCTCAGGCGCGTCAGGCCCGTACTCGTGACTCGTGTGGTCAGGCTCGGAGAAGTAGATGGCGATGAAGTGCGGACGGTCGGCGGCGGGCAGATGGAGCAGCGCCAGAGCATTGTCGATGCGCGCCTGCTGGGCCTCGGGCGTGGCCTGGGTTTTGCCATCGAAGGTGGCGTAATAAGACGGAAGGAAGCCGGCAATTTTGGCCTCGCACGCGACCCACAGAAGGCAAGCCGTGCGCATGCCCTGGCTCTCAGCCAAACTCCACAAGGGCACGCCGCCGTACCAGGAACCGTCGTTGATGGTTTTCTTGTCGTACATGGAGTAGCGAGCGCTGCGCGCGGGATCGAGAAAGTTGTTGGCCACAATGCCGTGGTGCTCGGGATAGAGGCCGGTCACGAGGGTGTAGTGATTGGGAAAAGTGAGCGAGGGATAGCTGGGCAACATCCCTTGCGGCACCCACACGCCTGCTTTGCCAATTGCAAGAAGATGCGATGCGTTGTCGCGCCGCGCATAATCCCAGCGGAAGCCGTCGAGCGAAACGAGCACGAGATAATGCTGGCTCTGCGCCCATGCGGAGTTGGGCCCATTGTCGACATGCGTAATCGGCAATGCCGGATTGAAACCGCTTCCCTGCCCAGTGGCCGCGAGCGGCGCCGCAAGAGCACTAAGGGCGAGAAGAAGCGCAGTGTGAAGATAACGGCGCAGAGCGCGAAGTTGCATGGAAGGGATCTCCTGAAACAGGGTATCGCACGGAGGTTGTGGCGAGTGCGGCTGGAGTCCGGCGCTACTTGAACACGCGTGCCCAGGTCATGCGCGTCAGGCCGACTAGAAGAATGGCGACTTTCTGCACGGTGGGCACGCTGGCGCGATGGGTGAAGACGTCGTAATCTGCACGCTCAATGCGCTTGAGCAACGCATGGTAGATGGAAACCAATACCCAAAGGGCGGGACGGCTTTCGCGATGAATGAGCGGAAGCAACTCATCTGCCGAGCCGTAGTAGTCCTCGGCGCGGCGGGCTATTGAGGCCAGCAGCGCACGCTCCGCCGTCGTGGGAGATGCGGACGGCGGGCGATGCAACAGCGCATCGAGTGAAACTCCGTGGGCCGCGAGATCGGTGAGCGGCAGGTAGACGCGGTTGCGCGCTGCGTCCTCGCTCACGTCGCGCAAAATGTTGGTGAGCTGGAACGCGATGCCCGTTTCCTCGGCAAGTTTCTCGGCGCGGTCACCGCTGTAGCCAAAGATGCGAATACACACCAGGCCCACGACCGACGCGACCAGGTAGCAATAGCGGTAAAGATCGGCGAAGGTTGCGTAGGTGTCGGGCGCGCCGGTGGACGCGTGATCAAGATCCATGGCGACGCCGTCAACCAGTTCGTCGAGGAGTTGAAGCGGAATGGCGAAGCGCGCTGTGGCGTCGCGCACGGCCAGGAACACGGGATCGGACGTTGCAGCGCCCGCGGCCGCTTGGCGCCATGCTGCGAGCCACGCATCGAGGCGAAGCCGGCGCTCTTCGCGGGGCAGGCTCTCGTCGTCAGCCAGATCGTCGGCCTGGCGCATGAAGGCATAGATGGCGCAGATGGCGTTGCGGCGCTCGAGGGGCAGGGCGACGAAGGCGTAATAGAAATTCTTGGCTTCGCGCTTGGCGATCTTCCGGCACAGCGCGTAGGCCCTGGCCAACTCGTCGCCCAATTCGTTCGATGGAGCCGTCTGGGTCAAGCAGCCTTTCCTGTTCCGAGGCGCAAGAACGGTAGCGCTTTACCGCCCAATGCGCGCAGGGCCAGCGCGAGCTTGGTGCGCCGGGAAATAGACGGGCGCGCGCTCAACACGTCATAGTCGCAGCGCTCAATGGCGCGCAGAATCTCCAACCCGCCGCGGCTGAAGAGATCGAGATCGAGCGCGAGGTCGCGGTTGACGCGGCCGATGAGCGGCAAGCCGCGTGCAAAGAGAGAGCGCGCGTAGTCTACTTCGTGACGCATCAGGGCGCGGAACTCCGGCGTGGCCACGCCGGCTGCGATGGTCGCGTCGCTGACGCCAGAGCGGCGCATGTCGTCCTGCGGGATATAGACGCGGTCCTTGGCGAAATCCACGCGTACATCCTGCCAGAAGTTGGCGAGTTGCAGAGCCGAGCAGGTGGCGTCGGAGAGCCGGAAATTTTCATCACTTACTTCGCCGCAGGCATAGAGCACCAGGCGACCGACAGGATTGGCCGAGTAGCGGCAGTAGCCCAGCACGTCGTCCATGGTGGCGTAACGCGTGACCGTCTGATCCTGGCGGAAGGCGACAAGCAGATCGGCGAATGGCTCTTTGGGAATGTTGCAGGCGCGGATGGTTTCAGCCAGCGCCACAAACACGGGATGGCGCGCCCGGCCCTCGTAGCAGGCGTCGAGCTCGCGCCCCCACAAATCCAGAAGCGCAAGGGCTACGGAGCGGTCGCCCACCTCGTCGCCCAGATCGTCGGAGATGCGGCAGTAGGCGTAGATGGATTGGAAGTGCGGCCGCAGCGGTTTGGGCAGGAACCACGTGGCCACGTGAAAGTTCTCGTAGTGCGACTCGGCGAGTTGCCGGCAGTAGGCGCGGGCCTCGTCGAGCGTCGGCGCTACGTCGGGAATGCGATAGTTGACGGGGAGCGCGGCCCATCCGCGGGCTAGCAGTTCGTCGGTCGTCGGCTGGGCGGTAGTGGTCATGGGCAAAGCCTGTATCTATTTTGCGCTATTCGGGTGGGGTGTGTTGAGTTGAACGAGAGGAGTTTAGGTCGGAACCTTAATTCATTTTGACCGGCTATGCTAGCCCGCCACATGAGATTGCCACCAGGTGGGCTTTTTCACAAAAAGCGTGACTTGGCCGGGAACAGGTGTGAGTTTTCGACTAATCTTGGTGGGGCACCAGATGCCGCCAACGGAACCTGGCTCGCTGATTACGCCAACCGATTTAATCTCTTGAAGCGTTGCCGCCACCCCACCTCCGCAACCCTCCTTGCCTATTTTGGGGACGGCATCAAGCTCGATCTTGTTTCCCGGTCGGCAAGAGAACGGCACATCTGCAGTCCCGGTTTTGTCTTTGACCTCGTAAGTATTCGTGGAGTGTGGAATTTCATCGCACAGATAGTAAACATGGACTCCGGCTTGGGGCTTGCCATCAAGAGCGTCGAGGACCAGCACCCGCACTCTCGGCAAATCTGATTGATGACCTGATAGCGGCTGCGCCCCGACGACTACTTGCGTAATAGAGAGAAGGATCAAAGCAAGCTTGGGCGTCGTTCCAATTTCCGCGATTCTCATGCCGGTGATTATAGTGTTCGCACTGCTTAGCGATTTACTCGAATTGTGACACTTCTGAAAGTGACACAACCCTTCGAATAGTGTTTTGAGCAGATTCGTGCTGGGAGTGGCGGGTTCACGGCACGATTGCGGTTTTAATTTCGCTGGAGCGGTTCATCAACTTCTCAAAGACGCGGTTGAGCTCGTAGAGGTGCGCGCGGCCGGTGATGAAGGCGCTGGCCTGGAAGCGTCCGCTGGCGATGAGCGCGAGGGCTTTGCGGCAGATGGCCGGGGTGTGATGGAAAGTGGCGCGGAGCGTGATGTCGCTATAGTGGACGCGGTTGGTATCGAGCGTGACGTGGGTGCCCTTGGCGCAGCCGCCGAAAAAGTTGACCGTGCCGCCCTTGCGTACCAGTTCCACCGCCTCCTGCCACGCGTCAGGCACGCCGACAGCTTCAATGGCGATATCGACGCCGCGGTCATTGGGCGTGAGAGCGCGCGTCTCCTGGATAGCTTTGCGGATAGACGAGCTTTGCACCACGTGGGTCGCCCCCAGCTGCCGCGCCGCCTCCACCTGGCCGTCGCGCTTCACCAGGGCGACGGTCTCGTATCCCGCCAATGCGGCGACATGCAGAATCATGAGGCCGAGCGGCCCGCCGCCAATGACGGCGATAATGTCTCCCTTGCGGGGACGCGAATCTTCAAATCCGTGCACGGCGCAAGCTAGAGGCTCGGTCAGCGCCGCGTGCTCCAGCGGCACATTTTCCGGCAAAATAAACGTGTTCTTGGCAACGATGCGCTCGGGAATGCGGATGAACTCGGCATAGGCGCCATTATTGAAGAGCAGGTCGTCGCAAAGATTTTCCTGGTCGCGCAAGCAGAAATAACATTTGCCGCAGGGCGCGGAGTTGAGCGCCACGACGCGGTCGCCGGGCGCGAAATCCGCGACCCCCTCGCCGGCCTCGACTACGGTCCCTGCCATTTCGTGCCCGAAGAGCGCGGGAGGCACGATCATGCGCGCGTGATAGCCGCGGCGGAAGACTTTCAGATCGGTACCGCAGGTAAGCGCCGCGCCGACCTGGACGACCAGTTCGCCCACCGCTGCCTTGGGAATGGGAACCTGCTCGATGCGGACATCTTCGCGGCCGTGAAGAACGGCGGCCTGCATGGTGCTGCGCCCATGAATCAGCGCGTGCTCGACGGTTCTGCGACCGAGACTGACGGCGGATTCAACCTTGCGGCGGCCTTTGACGACCACTGTTTCGACGGTATTCAGGCCGACTTCGACGACCGTCTCGACGGTGTTCAGTCCCCCCTCGACGACGTTCTCGACGGTGTTCATGCCGCCTTCGACGACCGTCTCGACCGTTTTGCGGCCACGGCGGATCGCGTCTTTCACCGTACTCGCCATCGAATCTCCTACTCTGCTCCTGCCCCGGGCACAGGCTCCATCATAATCTTCATGGAACCCGGACGGGGATTGGATGCGATTTCAATAGCCTCTACCGCCTCTTCAAACGGGAAACGATGCGAAATCAACTGCGTCAGGTCAAAACCGTTGCGGTAGCCGTCGAAGATCAGGCTCGTCACTTCGTCAAGGAGCGGGAACGAGGAAGAGTATGAGCCGAGCAAGGTCTTTTCGTCCACACAAACCGCGCCGGGGTCGAAAGTGGCCTCGCCGTGCTGGGTCTGGGCAAAGAGCATCACCTTGCCACCGGGGCGCACAGCGTCCATGGCAGTGCGGATGAGCCCGTTGCCGCCCACGGCCAGGATCACGGCGTCGGCGCCGCGGCCTTCCGTCTCGGTCAACACGCGTTCTACCACATTCTCAGTGCCGGCGTGGATGGGATTGGTGAGACCGAAGCGCGCGGCCATGGAGTGACGCTCGGCAAAAAGGTCGGAGGTGAGCACGCGTGCACCGGTGCGCGCGGCGAGTACGGCGTGCATCAGGCCGATGGGGCCCTGGCCGATGACCAGCACGGTATCGTCGGTGGCGAGATTGAGCAATTTTGTGCCCTTCAGCACGGTCATCAGCGGCTCAACAAATGCCGCCTGCTCAAACGGTACTCCGTCGGGAATGCGCACGACGCCGCGGTTGGCGACGACGAAGTCCATGACGCGAATGTACTCGGCAAAGCCGCCGCCGGAAGGCTCAAACCCGGCGGTAGCGCCGGTCTTCTTGTAGAGCGGGCACTGCGCGGGTGTGTTCTTGCGGCAGTAGTAACACGTGCCACAGGGAACGTGATGGAAGCTCATCACGCGATCGCCCACGGCGAAGTTGGTGACGCCAGCACCCACTGCGGCCACCACGCCCGCCATTTCGTGGCCGAAGATGCGCGGTGCCGAGTGCGAGCCCATGTGGATCTTCTTGAGATCCGTGCCGCAGACGCCGCAGGTGGCGATCTTGATGAGCAGTTCGCCCGGCCCGATGCTCGGGACCGGCACGGTTTCAAGGCGCATGTCGTTGATGCCGTGATAGACCACGGCGCGCATGACAGATGGAATGTTTTCGTCGAGACGCAATTTAGGGTTGGAGATTTGGGTAGCCATTCTGTTTTTCGATGTGACCTCGTTCATCGAGAAAATCAAGCAACGACTCCACGATGCTTTGGGAAGCCCTTCGGCTATTTTCGCCCATCCGGAGGAGTGCCGGCCAGTACCAAGGCCGGATCAGGCTCAAAAGTGCAAAGGGAATGAGCCGGAAGCGGCCGTCGGTGGTAAGAAATGGGTTGAAATCGGGCAGGCGATCATTGAGGCCATCGCTCACGCCCTTGATGCAATAAAACGGAATCTCGCGCATGGCAGCGAGGCGCGCGATGGCTGCAGCCTCCATGTCAACGAGGGCGGCCGAGTAGGCTGCGGCGAGGCGGCGCTTCTCGGCGCGGTTGGCCACTTTGGGACTGGAAGCGAGCCAAAGATCGCCGGCACCAGCATCGCAGTGAAAGCGCTCGCCGGTGCGCACGTCGATGACGCCGGCCATATTGTGCGCGGAGCCCGTGGCAATTTCGGCGCGTAGCGCTCCCGCCCAGCCGATGGAAAAAACGAGGTCGATGGGACCACCATCTTCAATGGCGGCGAAGGCGCGGGTCGCAGCTGATTGACCGGCTCCGGCGCAGGCGGCAATCCATTCGTCTTCTTCGGTGCGCTGCGCCCAGAAGTGAATGCCGTTGCGTGCGCTGTGCGGCCACCCACCAACGAGCGGCTTAAGCTCGCCGGGCATCGCAGCGATGATGGCGGTGCGGGTCATGAGCGCACCTGCGCAGTTTCTGCGGGTGCGTAGCCGTTGGCGCGAAACCAGTCGATGGCGGCGCGCATGGCGGGGTAGACGGGAAGAATGCGGAAGCCGAGTTCCTGCTGCGCGCGAGCACTGGAGGCGTACATTTTCTTGCGACCCATACGGACCTCTTCGAGCGTCGCACGCGGCTCTTTGCCGCGCATGCGGCCGGTGATCAGTTCTTCAAAAAACGCGTAGGTGGCGGCGATAGCGAAGGGAATTTTGACCGTGGGCGAAGGAATGCCGGTAATTGCGGACATCTTGTCGAGGATCTGCTTGAGGGTGAGGTTCTCGCCGCCGAGGATGTAGCGGCGGCCGGGCGTGCCTTTGGTGAGTGCGAGAACGTGCGCGCGGGCAACTTCGGTGACGTCGACGAGATTCAGGCCAGTCTCGACGTACGCGGGAAATCTCCGGTTGAGGAAGTCGACGAAGATGCGACCGGTGGGCGTGGGTTTGCGGTCGTTGGGGCCGATGGGGGTGGTGGGGTTCAAGATCAGCACCTCCTGCCCTTGGGCCGCTGCATGCAATGCTTCTTGCTCTGCGAGAAATTTGGAGCGCTTGTAGTGGCCGACCATGTCGCCGAGCGAGACCGGCGTGTCTTCGTTGATGACGATGCCGTCGGTGCGGAAGTGCATGGTGGCGACGCTCGAGGTATAGACAAAGCGCTTGACGCCGGCCTCGCGCGCCATGCGCAGCAGCTCGCGCGTGCCGTCAACGTTGGCGCGATACATGGCGGCGGGATCGGGAATCCAGAGGCGGTAGTCTGCGGCCACATGCACAATCGCATCGCAACCTTGGAGCGCGGAGCGCAGCGAGGCAGGGTCGGAGAGATCGCCGACCACGGTGTCGCCGGGGATGCCTTCAAGATTGGCGAGGTTGCTGGATTTGCGGGTGAGCAGGCGCAGGCTGGCGCCCTCGGCGGCTAGGGCTTTAGCGACGTGATGGCCGACAAAACCGGTGGCGCCGGTGACGAGCGCTTTCATAGCAAGGTTCGGCGCGATGTTCCAAGCAGAATCGAGGCCATTTGTTGAGTTTAATCCACGCGCGCTACGGGCCGCAGTGAGACTCAAGACACCCCTGGAGCTTGTGGACACACCAACCCTTCAAGGTGCAGACGCACCTTAAATCGGCGATTCGTGCAGGCGAAGTGGGATTCTTACTTTCCTGTTGCGTAGTCCAGCATTCCCTGAAAATCGACCACCACAGCGGGCTCGTTGCCCACGACCCAGGCGTCGTGCCCCGGAGGAAGCAGCGAGACATCGCCTGCCTTGCAATCGAACCCAGTTCCATCATCCGTGCGCACGCGTATTGTTCCAGAGACGTGGTATTGGAAATGAGCAGCTTGGCAGCTATTGGTCTTTGCGATGGGCTTGACTGAGGACGACCACGACCATCCCGGCTGAAGAATGGCGCGCCCGACAGTCGCGCCGCCAATCTTTACCAATTCCAGCCGGCCGTTGGGGAATTCACGTACCTCGTCCGGCTTGTCGAAGGCCTTTAGTACTGCCGCGGACACACTTGTGTGAGCCATAACGACCTCCATAGCAGCGGATGCTAGGAGGTGCCGATGATCCGTGTCAACAGTATTTTGGGGGCCCGCCGAACATCGTGCGGTATGAATTCTGACGATTACTCAAGGGCCTCGGGGTGGAGGGCGATGTTCTTTTCGCCGGCGGCTTTCTTTTCGTTCCAGGCCTTCACCCAGTCTTCCCAGTGCTTGCCGGCGGCGCGGTCTTTGCCGGTGAATTCGAGGCGGGCAATTTCGGCGTAGGAGACCTTGCGTTTGTCGGGAGCGTTGGGCGTGAAGTACTGCACCCAGGAGTCGGCCAGCGTGGCGCCGGTGGAACGATTGAAGATGTAGGCTTCGATTTTTTCGCCGGACTTGAGCGTGAGCGTGACGTCGCCGCGATAGTCGAAGGCTTTTTCGAGAGCGTTCTTCAGATCTTCGTCGCTGGCGAGCGTGGGAACCGAGCCTTCGAGCTCCTCGTGCTCAAAGCCGGGAGCGAGTTCGAGGGATTCAATCTGTTCGCGCGTGTATTTTTGGACTTCAGCGGTCATGTTTTCCTTAGCGAGTCAGCGTCGAGAGTTCCCACATCTCAGAATCGAGATGTGGGCACCCGAATCTTGTGGAGCAAATCAGCGTTTAGCCAGTTCGCGCTCCGGTTCCGTGATCTGCACCAGCGACGACGGGCCGGTGGGCATTTGCTCATTCAACAGGTCGAGCGCGTGCTTGTCAGGGTAGAGCGAGAAGCTGCCCTTGACCATGGCGAAGAAGCCCTTGAGCGAGCCAAAACCCTCGAGGACGGCGGAAGGCTCGTAGCCGCAACTGACCATGCAGTTGGCGCACTTGGGATTGCCCGAGCCTACTCCGTACTCTTCCCATTTGGTGGTTTCCATCAGCTCCTGGAAAGTATCGGTGTAGCCATCCTGGAGCAGATAGCAAGGGCGCTGCCAGCCGAAGATGTTGAAGGCGGGCGAGCCCCAGGGCGTGCAATCGTAGTTGCGGTCGCCCATCAAAAATTCAAGAAAGAGCGGCGACATGTTGAACTTCCAGGTCTTTTTGCGGTTGGAGAGGATGGCGCGGAACAGCCGGCGCACGCGAGCACGGCCCATGAAGCGATTCTGGTCGGGCGCCTTCTCGTAGCTGTAACCGGGCGAAAGAACCACTCCTTCCACGCCCATCGCCATGACTTCGTCGAAGAAGTTGCGCACGCTGTTGGGATCGGTGCCATCGAAAAAGGTAGCGTTCGTGGTCACGCGGAAGCCGCGCTTCACAGCTTCCTGGATGCCCTCGACGGCGATGTCCCAACCGCCTTCACGGCAGACGGAAAAGTCGTGGTGATCGCGCTCGCCATCGAGGTGAACAGAGAAGGTGAGGTACTTGGAGGGCGTGAACTCCGGCAAGCGGCGCTTGAGTTCGAGCGCGTTGGTGCAGAGGTAGACGTACTTCTTGCGCGCCACGAGGCCGTTGACGATCTCTACGATCTGCGGATGCAGCAATGGCTCGCCGCCAGGGAGGGAGACCATGGGCGCTCCGCACTCTTCGATGGCGCGGAAGCACTCTTCGGGCGAGAGCTGCTTTTTGAGGATGTGCGGCGGATACTGCACCTTGCCGCAGCCGGCGCAGGCCAGGTTGCAGCGGAACAACGGCTCCAGCATGAGCACCAGCGGATAGCGCTTGCGGCCCGTTAGCTTTTTCTTGAGGACGTATGTTGCCACCGTCCACATCTGGGAGATTGGAACTGCCATCAGCGTTTTCCCTCAGGGGCGGAAGCCCCAATCCTTTGCGTCATCCCTGCAGGGGCTAAAGCCCCGCATTTCATTTTCATCTTCGCCGGCACGACTAAAGTCATGCTCTGACACTTCGTGCGTTCCCGATGCCTTCTCAGCCGCCGAGCGCGGCGCGTTCCATGGCCCGCTTATAGGTCGTTAACGCCATCAGCGGGAAGTACTCGCGATACATCGTGTAAGCCAAATAGAACACCTTGGGAAATCCGGTGCCGGTGATGATGGACTGGCGCGTGGGGCCTTCGCCCATGGTCTCGTCCCAACTTCCGTCTTCGCGTTGCCGCTCGAGCAACCAGCGGACGCCCTTGGCGATGGAATCGGAGCGGTCGTCGCCGGCCGCAAGCAGCGCCATCAGCGCCCATGCTGTCTGCGAAGGCGTGCTGATGCCAATGCCGCGCGTGTCGGGCTCGTCATATGTTCCACAGCTTTCGCCCCAACCGCCATCGGCATTCTGCACCATACGAATCCACTCTGCGGCCTGCTGCACCTGCGGCTCCAGATGATCCACACCAATGGCGTCGAGCCCGCGCAATACAAGACAGGTGCCGTAGATGTAGTTCACGCCCCAGCGGCCGAACCAGCTTCCATCGGGCTCCTGCTCTTTGAAGATGAACTCAATGGCTTTCTTCACACGCTTATCTTCGCGGGTGTAGCCGTAGACGGCCAGCGTCTCCAGCATGCGCCCCGTGATGTCGACCGAAGGCGGATCGAGCATGGCGTTGTGATCGGCGAAGGGGATGTACTGAAAGATCATCTTGGTGTTGTCTTTGTCGAAACTGCCCCAGCCGCCGTTCTTGCACTGCATGGCGAACTCCCAGGCAATCGCGCGTTGCGCCACCTGGTGCTGATAGCGCTCGCGGGGGTTGTCGACCTTGCTGAGCGCGAGCAGAACCTGCGCCGTATCATCGGTATCCGGGTAAAACTCATTGTTGAACTCGAAGTACCAACCGCCCGGTTCGGTATTGGGCACCTTCACGGCCCAGTCGCCCTTGTGACGGACTTCTTTGGCCAGCATCCAGTCCACTGCCTTGAGCATGCGCGGATGGTTGCGCGGCACACCAGCTTCGCCGAGCGCGCAGACGGCCTGCGCCGTATCCCACACCGGGCTCATGCATGGCGTCATGCGGAAGGTGGGCTCCGGCATCTCCGCCGTCGGTCCCTGCTCGATGCCCAGCTTCTCGAATTCGTCGCGCGCGCGAATTACCTGCGGATCGTCTTCAGAGTAGCCGAGGCAACGCAGGGCAATAATGGCGTTGAGCATGGCCGGGTAAATCGCGCCCAGGCCGTCGGTCATCTCCAGCCGTTCGAGCATCCACTTTTCGGCGCGCTTCAACGCCAGCTTGCGCAGCGGGCGAATGTGCACGGCTTCGAACCAGTGCGTCATGCGGTCCAAAGCCAGGAAAAAATTGCGCCAGGAGATGAGGTGCTTGCGATCGACGCGCAAGCGCAGGATGGAGTTGGCACGGCCTCCAACAAACAACTCATCAATTCCCTGCTCCGCGGAGATCCTCTTGAAGGGCTTCTTGGCGTACATGATGGCCAGCGGCACGATGATGGACCGCGACCACGACGAGATTTCGTAGATGTTGAAGTAGAACCACTTGGGAAAGAGGACAATCTCCGGTGGAATGGCGGGCACGGCATCGTAGTCGTATTCGCCCAGCGCACAGAGATACATTTTGGTGAAGGTGTTGCACGCGGTGACGCCGCCATGCGCCAACACCCACTTGCGGCACTTGGCGAGGCGCGGGTCGTCGGCTGAAATCCCCATCAGCTTGGCCGCTGAGTAGCACTTGACGGAGAGTGAAATGTTGCCGGGACCGCCGGGATAGATGCTCCAACTGCCGTCGTCGTTCTGGTAGCGCATCATCTCAGTAAGAGCGCGCTGCAGGCGGCCGGGATCGCCGCTTTCGAGCAGAATGTGCAGAAAGATGTAGTCGGCCTCGAGCATGGAGTCGGCCTCGAGCTCGCTGCACCAATAGCCGTCAGGATGTTGCAGTCCGAGCAGGAAATCGCGCGCGTGGACGATCGCCGAGTCGACATCGGCGATGTCCGCGTCGATACGTCCGAACCTGGGCTGGCCGAAGCTGGGCCGTCCGAAAGGTGACGCTGCGGTTTGTGTTTTCTGCTGCTCAGGAATCATGCGGTCTGAAACGCCTCAAATTTCTAGGAAAGCGTGTCTGTCTCAACAAAACTTCTGCCCGGTGGCGCGCTCAAGTGCCGCGTGCCTGTTCTCGCGATCAACTTTTAGTGAACGGCGATGGGCTCGGATCCACTGGCGCTGCCAATGGCCTGCACAATCTCGGGGGGCAGGCCGAAGCGCACGTTTTCCGGCATCACCTCAACCTCTTCGACGTTTTCAAAGCCATTCTGACGCAAGTAATTCACCACGTCCTCGACCAGCACTTCCGGAGCCGAAGCGCCGGCGGTGACGGCAACGGTGTCCACGCCGGTGAGCCAGTCAGGATGGATGGCCTGAGAGTTATCAATGAGGTACCCGATGGTGCCCAGGTTGCGGGAGACTTCAACGAGACGGTTGGAGTTGGAGCTGTTTGTCGAACCCACGACAAGTACTAACCCGGCATTGTGCGCCACGTTGCGCACCGCAACCTGACGGTTTTCGGTGGCGTAGCAGATGTCCTGCGAGTGGGGGCCGACGATATTGGGATATTTGATCTTGAGCGCATGAATGATGTCGCGCGCCTCGTCGAGCGAGAGCGTGGTCTGGGTTAGATAGGCGACGCGGTCGGGATCAGGCACTTTCAGCCTCTCGACCTCGGCAACGTTTGAAACCACTTGGGTTACCTCGGGCGCCTCGCCCAGCGTGCCCTCAATCTCGTCGTGGTCGCGGTGGCCGATGAGCACAAGCGAATACCCCTGCTTGGCAAATTTGACGGCTTCAAAGTGCACCTTGGTTACTAGCGGGCAGGTGGCGTCAATGACCTTCAGATTGCGGCCCTTGCTGCGCTCGCGCACCGCTGGCGAAACGCCGTGGGCCGAGTAAATGACTCGCTGACCGTCGGGCACGTCGTCGATTTCATGGACAAAGATCGCGCCTTTTTCCGCTAATTCGTTCACAACATAACGGTTATGCACAATTTCGCGACGGACGTAGATGGGCGCACCGAAGGTCTCAAGGGCGATCTTCACAATGTCGATGGCGCGCACTACGCCTGCGCAGAAACCGCGTGGTTTGAGCAACAACACCCTCTTCTGGCTGGGGGAAGTCCCTGCGGAACCGTGATGGGGAGTGGAATCGAGGACAGTTGTGGTCACATTGATAAGTATACCAATGGGGGAGTTGAAACGATAGGAGAGAAATGGGGATAGAGCGACGCGCGGCATGACTGGCGCGCCGCCCCTATTGACGGCCGCTTAGCCCTTGAACAGCCCCGAAGGCGGGCGATCGGCCGGAGCTGAGGCCCATTCTTTGTTCGGCTTAGGGCCCATACGGAAGTGGAGCTCGCCCCCGGCCACAATCTGGGCATGTGTAATCCAGGAGCGGTTCCACTCCTTGCCGTTCAGCTCGCCGGACTGAATATATACATTTTCGTGCGAGTTGTTCTCGGCCACGATGATGAAGGTCTTGCCGGTTCCGGGATTGCGGATGGCGGCACGGTTCACCAGCGGGCTGCCGATGATGTAGACGCCGGTGGCGGCATTGACCGGATAAAAGCCAAGCGCCGCAAAGACAAACCAGCTTGCCAACTGCCCGCAGTCGTCGTTGCCGGGTATGCCGGAGGGCGTGTTGTTGTAGAGAGCGGCCACTTTGCGCACCCAATATTGGGTCTTCCATGCCGCGCCTGCAAAGGGATACAGATAAGGATGGTGATTGCTGGGCTCGTTGCCCTGCGCGTCCTGGCCGACCATACCGCTGATGTCGGGCTGGGGGTACGGTGGACCGGAGAGGTACGAAGGCGCGGTGAACAACCCGTCAAGTTTGGCGATGAAGGCCGCGTCGCCGCCATACAAATCAATGAGCCCTTGCACATCGTGGGGAACGCTGAAGCTGGCCTGCCACGCATCCGTCTCCACGTAGTCGGGATATTGAATGTCGGGCTCGAAGGGACTGCGCCATTTTCCGTCCGTGGTCTTGGGCCGCATGAAGCCGGTGGAGGGATCGTAGATGTTCCTGTAGTTCTGGCCGAGCTTCTCAAATAGCGCCGCATCGTCCTTCTTGCCCAGCAGCTCAGCCATGGCCCCCGCGCACCAATAGTCGTAGGAAATGTCGAGGGTGCAGGAGACGGCGCCGCCATACAGTTCCATGGGCACATAGCCGTACTTTCGGAAGTCCTCTTGCATCTTGCCGTTGCTGCGCGCGCGCTCGATGTCTCGCGTGGAAGCGCCCGGCGGCGCGGAGTCGCGCGCGCCCAGCGCCGTATCGCGAATAGCCGCATAGGCCGCCTCGGCATCAAAATCGCGGAAGCCGCGCACGTAGGCGCCGACAATCATGGCCGCGGCATGGAATCCTGTCATGCTCCAGGTTTCGTTGCCCCACAGCGGCCACATGGGCAGCGTGTGCAGGCCGAGCTGATCGTAGTCGGCGAGCAAGGTGCGCACGATGTCGTTGGTGCGGTGCGGCTGCATGAGCATGATGAACGGAACTTCGCCGCGATAGATATCCCAAATGGAGAGCGTGGTGTATTTGGTGAAATCGGGATGGGGATGGTTCTGGCGATCCTGTCCGCGATAGGTGCCGTCCACGTCGTTGAAGGTGGCCGGAGCTACGAGTCCGCGGTATGTGTCGGTGTAGAACGTCTCGGTAAGCGCACTGGTGGGCAGCTCCGCATCGAGAACGCTGAGCGCCTTGGACCACTCTGAGCCGGCTTCGCGCGCCACGGCGTCGAAATCCCAGTGCGGCATTTCGGCCGCAAGATTTTTCCCCGCGCCCTCCACGCTGGTGCAGGAAATACCCACGCGGATGACGAGCGGCGCGCCGCCAGGCGCTTGCGCGAGCATGGCCTTGATCTCTGTGCCTTTGAACTCGCGACCTGCGGAAGCAGTGCTCACGACGCCATCTACGCTCACGTCGATGGAAGTGAGGGGGCGCGAAAACTCCATCACAAAGTGCGCCTGCTTGTCCTCGGCCCACCCGTGCGTGGCGCGCATGCCGCTGATGCGCGTGGCGCTCTCAATCTTCAGCTCGGCGTGATAGACCTTGCTGCCGATGCCATGCACGAGATCGAGAAGCACTCCCTGCTTTGTACCGCCGGGCAATTGCGGATAGCTGTAGCGGTGCATACCGCAGCGCGTGGTCGCGGTCAGCTCCGCCTGCACATCGGGCGTGAGCAGGTGGACGCCGTAGTAGCCGGCGCGGGCGGTCTCGCGCTCATGGGTGAAGAACGAGCGATATCCCGGCACCTGTTTGTCGAAGACCCAGCCGGAATCGGGGCCGAGCTCTGTGATCTGCTCCTGCGCCAAAGTTTGCGGGACTCCTGCATCCCACGACCAGTTGCGCCCTTCGATCACGGGCATCAAGAGAACGTCACCCAGGTCGCCGCCGCCGGTGCCTTGCACGTGGGTGTGGCTGAAACCAATGACGACATTGTCTGGATAGTAGTAGCCGGGGCAGTGATCCCAGCCCGTGTATTCGCCACGCTCATTCCAGCGCGTCTCCGGAGCGCCGGCGGTGTCGGGGCTCAACTGCACCAGGCCGAAGGGCGCCACTGCACCGGGAAACATGTGTCCGCGCCATCCGGTACCGATCTCTGGCTTGACGCTAGCGACCGGACTCGCGCCCGTTGGCTTGCCCGTGGACGGCGCCTGCGCGGCCAGCACCTTCGCCGCCTCCATCCATGCGCCCAACGGCGCAACGGTTCCGGCCGTAGCCGCCGCGCATGTTTTCAAGAATTCCCGTCGCCGCCACCCTGACCCGTTCTGCCGCATTGCACAAGCTCCTGTCTTCCAAGATCAGGTCGATTATAGTGTCTGCACCTGCGAAGGGTGCGGATCGGCGCGCCTTAACACGTCAAGTGCTCTTCTGGTTGTCGAGGCTGACCGGGGAACGAGCGTACAGCCCGTGGGTGACCGGTCACCGGAACACGCCGGACGGCTGTTTCAGAGTGAGGGCAGGAGACCACAAGAGACAAGGTTCGGCATCCCGGTGTTCGTTCTGCTGGCGGGTGGCCGGTAAGGAGGGTCTGGACCGGAAAATCAAACGTGCCTTGGGCCACGCAGATCTCTTTGTTCCGGCTTATGGCGTGCAGGGCAAGCTGGTGGTAAGCTTGTGAGCCATACGGACAGAGGAGGGAGATCGATGGCGAAGCCCAGGAAATGCGCGAATCCCGCCTGTAGCTGTGTTCCAGCCGACGGATCGAAGTATTGCAGCGCCCACTGCGAAGGCATGGCGGATCGAACCGAGGTCGTCTGCCGGTGCGGTCATCCAGATTGCGCCGGAGATGTGACCAACGCTTAGACGACCGCCTCCATCTCAAGGCACATTGGCGAGAGGGGACGATTCTGTTGCCGATGCACGGATCGGCGACGGCGAGCTTCTGGAAAGCCCGGCGTGGAGGAGTTCGTGCTATTCCAGGTCCGAAAATCAGGACCCTTCGGCAGGCTTAGGGCAGGCTCTGGGGCACCCAGCTGCGAATCAGAGGCTGGAGTCTGGGGCACACGATGAGAAAGCGGCGCAGCCTGTCCCGCCCAGCAACGGAGCTAAAAGGCAGGACAAGCTGCCGCCTGGTCTGCGGCGGTGGCGCGCGCGATTTCGCAAACAGAGTTGGCGTCAGCGAGTGTGGCTGGCTGCGTACTCGGCTGCCTGTTCAAGCTCCTCGTTCGCCTGATTGAGATATCTCCCTACCAAATCGATATCGCTGCGGAATTGGAGATCGTTGGCGTCGGCGTTGTCTTTCTGGGCCAAGGTCGCGTCATTCCACGCCGCGATGATATCGCGCTGCGCTTTTTGCAGGTTCGGATACCTTGGACCCACCGTGACCTTGGGCGGAGCCGACGCAGTCACTAAAGTCTGTCCAACCAGCATGCCTCCCGCAAAGATTGCCGAGGCGGCAACGGAGCCCAATACGATTTTACTTCTTGTCATGGGGAAAACCTCCTGCCGCGACTATTACAGGAGGCGAATAGTGTCTGGCAAGAGGAATATCGGCCGGAACGCCCGCAACGACCGAGAATTCGGACGATACTCTGAATAAAGGAGACGCCAACCGAAGGCTCGCTCAAGCGACTGCGGATTCAACTGGACGCAGGCTCACTCGGACATCAACCCGCGTGCCAAGACGGTTGAGGATCGACATCAGGCGGTCAAGCGTAAAGCGTTGAAGGTCCGCGTTGCGGATCCGGGAGAAATCGGCCGCGGCGATCCCGGTGAGCGCGTGGGCAGCGCGGACACTGAGCTCTTTCCGGTTCAGTGTCTTGATAATTTCGGCCGCCAGAATCGCCTTCAATTGCTCGACGTCGGGGCTGGCATAGCCGAAGTCGCGAAAGACGTTACCGCTGCCGCACACGAGTTCGATCTTTTCGCGTTTCATCCGAGGAGCTCCTTCAATCCCTTCAGGCGGTTCTTGATCAGGTCAATTTCATGTTGCGGGGTCTTGATGCCTTGCGTCGATTTCTTTTGGAATGCGTGAATGACCCAAATCTCACTGGCGATCTGCACAGCGTAAACGACCCGAAAGGCGTTTCCGCGAAAAGGCAGTGCCATTTCAAAAACTCCGGAGCCGACGCCTTTGAACGGCTTGGCTATGTCCGTCTTTTCGCCCTCTGCTGCGATGGTCAAAGCTCGAAGGCAAATGGCTTGCGCGTCTGCCGGAAACTTCTCGAAGTCCTTGCGGGCGGCCTTGATCCATGAAATGGGCCGCGTTTGTCTGGTCATGGGCTTACTACCAGAAGTACCAATGTAGTGTAGTCATATTTGACAACACCTGTCAAGATTCCGGTTCCTTTTTAGATTCCAAGCCGCGGACTTAGGGCACGGATCCTTCTTTTCCTCAACTGGATAGGATTTCAACCGCGGTTTTGGTGCGATACCCGAAGTGCTGCCTCGATAGAATCAATCTAGCCATGTCCGAATTTACCCATCTGCATCTGCACACCGAATACTCCCTGCTCGATGGCGCGTGCGACGTGTACAAGCTCGTGGACCGCGTGGCGGCGCTGGGGCAGAAGTCGGTGGCCATGACCGACCACGGGAACATCTACGGCGCGGTGCATTTTTTTGATGCGGCGAAGGCCAAAGGCATCAAGCCCATCCTCGGCTGCGAGCTCTACGTGTGCAAGTCGGAGGATCACCGCGGGGACGTGACGTGGCGGTCAGGCGAGTCCGGCTCTCAAGGAGGCGAGCGGGAGAGCGAGTACAACCACCTGCTGGTGCTCGCCGAAAACGAAGAGGGCTACCGCAACCTGATCCGGCTCACGTCCGAGGCGAGCCTGAACGGGTTCTATCGCAAGCCACGCGTCAGCAAGAAGTATCTCGCGGAAAACTGCAAGGGATTGATCGCCACCTCCGGCTGCCTGAGCGGCGAACTGTGCGAGGCGCTGGAGAAAAGCGACTATACGGAAGCGGTTCGGGTCGCGCAGCAGTATCAGGACATCTTCGGCAAAGGAAATTTCTTTCTTGAAATTCAGGATCAGGGGCTTGGAACAGGAGAAAAACATCCGCGCCGACCTATTTCGCCTGGAGCGCGAGCTGGGTATTCCGATGGTGGCGACGAACGACTCGCATTACCTGTGCGGCGAGGACTCGCACGCGCACGATGTGATGCTGTGCGTACAGACGGGCTCAAAAATCCACGAGACCAACCGCTTCAAATTCGACTCGCGATCAGTTTTTTGTCAAAGGCGCGGACGAGATGGCGGCGCTTTTCAAGGATTCGCCGGAAGTGGTCAGCCGGACCATGGAGATTGCCGAGCGCTGCAACCTCAAACTGAAGAAGGTGGAAACTCCCTTTCCCGAATTTGCGGTGCCGCCGGGCCACACTATCGACAGCTACTTTGAAGAGGTGTGCCGCGCGGGATTGAAGAAGCGGCTCGACACGGCCGTGCGCCAACTGGAGCTACGGGGCATACGGCGATCGACGCCGGAAGAATATGAAGCGCGGCTCAATTATGAAATCGATGTAATCAAGCAGATGAGTTACGCGGGCTACTTCCTGATCGTGTGGGATTTCATCAAGTACGCGCGCGACAACGGAATTCCCGTGGGACCGGGCCGCGGATCGGCGACGGGATCGCTGGTGGCGTACGTCATGGAGATCACCAACATCGACCCGCTGCAGAATGTGCTTCTCTTCGAACGGTTCCTGAATCCGGAGCGCGTGACGATGCCGGATATCGACGTGGACTTCTGTATGAACCGGCGCGGCGAAGTGATCGAATACGTGACGCGCAAGTACGGCCGCGAGCAGGTGGCGCAGATTATCACGTTCAATACGATGGCGGCCAAGGCATCGATCAAAGACTGCGGCCGCGCGCTCGACATGCCCTACGGCGACGTGGATCGCATCGCCAAGCTGGTGCCGGCCACGGTAGGCATAACGATTGACAGAGCGCTCGAGGATGTGCCAGATCTGCGCAAAATCTACGACAGCGATAAGCAGGTACGTGAGCTGATCGACACAGCAAAGAAGCTGGAAGGACTGGTGCGCGGCGCAGGCGTGCATGCCTCCGCGGTGGTGATCGCGCCGCAGCCGTTGATCGATCTGGTACCGCTGAACCGCACCAAGAACGATGAAATCGTAACGGCATACGACATGAAGGCCGTGGAGAAGATGGGCCTGCTGAAGATGGACTTCCTGGGCCTGACAACTCTCACGGTCATCAACGATGCGGTCAAGCTGATCGAGCAGACGCGTGGAGAAAAACTCGACATCGAGATGATCCCCATCGACGATCCGGAGACGTTCAAGAAGGTATTTCATACCGCGCTGACTTCGGGCGTGTTCCAGTTTGAGTCGCCTGGCATGCGCGACATTTTGCGACGCTATAAGCCGGACACCGTGGAGGAGCTGACACAGTTGAATGCGCTGTTCCGGCCGGGGCCGATGAGCATGATCGACGACTTCATCGAGCGCAAGTGGGGTCGGCGCAAGGTGGAATTTCAGCTACCGGAGCTTGAGGGGATTCTGAAGGATTCGCTGGGCGTGATCGTTTACCAGGAACAGGTGATGCGCATTGCACAGGTGCTGGCGAGCTTCAGCCTGGGAGAAGCGGACCTGCTGCGGCGCGCGATGGGGAAAAAGGATCAGAAGGCGATGGCGAAGATGCGCGATCGCTTTATGAATGGCGCGCAGAAGCTGGGACATCCAAAGGCGGCGCTGGAAGACTTGTTTGAGTTGATGGCGAAGTTCTCGGAGTATGGATTCAACAAGTCGCACTCTGCGGCGTACGCGTGGGTGGCCTACCAGACGGCGTATTTGAAGACGCACTATCCGATGGAGTTTATGGCCGCGCTGCTTACGTCGGAAACCTCGAAGCCGGACAGTGTGGTGAAGTACATCGGCGAGTGCCGCGAGATGGGCATCGCCGTGGAGCCGCCGGACGTGCAGGTATCCGGCGCGCAGTTTACGCCGCACGGCGAAGCCATCCGCTTCGGGCTGGCCGCGGTGAAGAACGTGGGCGGCAATGCCATTGAATCGATTCTGAAGGCGCGCGCGGAGGTGGGCGGGCGCTTTACGAACTTCTGGGAGTTCTGCGAAAAAGTCGACCTGCGCGTGATGAACAAGCGCGTGATCGAGTCGCTGATCAAAGCCGGCGCGCTGGATTCGCTGGGCTCGCGCGGACAGCTTACCAACGCCATCGACAAGGCGATG
The DNA here is from genome assembly GCA_963729915.1 of uncultured Acidobacteriota bacterium. Lineage (GTDB taxonomy): Bacteria > Acidobacteriota > Terriglobia > Terriglobales > Acidobacteriaceae > Telmatobacter. The sequence continues at coordinate 353,625 of CAVSQE010000014.1, forward strand.
GAGCGCGCGCAGAAGTCACAACGGGACGCGGAACAAGGGCAGAGCGGATTGTTCGGGCTGTTTGACGAAACACCCGCGCACAGCCGCGACGCCGACTCTCTGCCGCCAGCTCCCGATTGGGAAGAGAGCGTGCGGCTGGCGAACGAAAAGGAAGTGCTGGGATTCTTCGTCTCCGGCCATCCGCTGGACAAGTACGCGGCGAAATTGCGTAACCTGCCGGGCGTGATCACGGTCGCCGAGGCGCTCGAACGCAAGCCGCCGGAGCGGCGCTGGGGCGGACAGCAAGATCCGGCCGACGAGATTCAGGTGGCCGGGATTCTGCAAGGCTTGCGCGTACAAAAGAGCCGCCGCGATCAGCGGCTGTATGCACAGGCCATGCTCGAAGACGCGACTGGCAAGGTTGAACTGATCTGCTTTGCGCGCGATTACGAGAAGCTGGCACAGCAGTTGAAGATGGAAGTGCCGGTGCTGGTGCGTGGCATGTTAATGGGCGATGAGGATGCCGCGTCCAAGATTTCCATCAGCCAGGTGCAGGCGCTCGAAGAAGTACAGGTGAAGCTGCCCACGGGCATACGCATTCGCATCAGCGTCGACCGCGCCACCGAGGAGATGCTGGCCGCGCTGAAGAACGCTGCCGACGCCGCACCGGGTCCCGGTAAAGTGATGCTGCAGCTTGAGAAAAAAGGCGAGTACGCCGTGGTTCTGGAGCCGGAAGGGATGAGCGTCGCCGCCGACCGCGGTTGGGTGGAGCGCGTGGAAGAACTCGTTGGCAAAGGAACAGTTCAAATGATTGGGTAAACGCAGGGACTGCGGGGCCACGGGACTGCGAGACTTCGGATTAGAGAACCGGGATTAGAAGGCGATTGGCGAGTGAAGGCTTGTGCGATATAGAAAACTGGGTAACGGCCCGCTTGAACTTTCGGAACTGAGTTTCGGCACATGGCTCACGGTGGCGGGCGGCGTGGCGCGCGAACAGGCTATCCGCTGCATCCACGCGGCGCTCGACCACGGCATTACGCTTTTCGACACGGCCAATCAATATGGAGCGGGCGAAGCCGAGCGCGTGCTCGGCGAGGCGCTCAGAGATTATCCGCGCGACCGCTATTTGATCGCCACGAAACTCTATTTCCCGGTCGGCGACGAGCCTGATCGAGGGCTCTCTGCCGCGCAGATTGAAAAACAGTTGCACCGTTCACTGGAGCGGCTTGGCGTGGATGCGATCGACCTCTACCAGTGCCATCGCTACGATAAGGAAACGCCGCTGGAAGAGACCATGATGGCGTTCGACCGCGCAGTGCGCGCGGGCAAGGTGCGCGCCATCGGCTTCAGCGGGTGGACCGCGGAGCAGATCGACGCGGCAGCGGCGATCACGGGCGACCATGCGCTGATTCCCTTCTCTGCAAGTCAGCCGCAGTATTCCATGCTGTGGCGAAAGCCGGAGGCCTCAGTTTTTCCCGCGTGCGCGCGCCACGGAATCGGCAACCTGGCCTTCTCGCCGCTTGCGCATGGCGTGTTGACCGGCAAATACGCGCCGGGCGAACCGCCTCCGCCGGGAACTCGCGCTGCGAGCGAAGAGATGAATCAGTTCATGGAGACGGCCGGGCGGCACTACCGGTCGGATTTTCTGCTCGCTGCCGTCGCGCAGTTGAAACCGGTTGCGACGGAACTGGGACTAACCATGGCGCAGATGGCGCTGGCGTGGGTGTTGCGGCGGAGCGAAGTGGCTTCGGCGATCATTGGCGCATCGCGTCCCGAGCAGATTGCCGATAATGTGCGCGCCGTGGACGTGGCCCTGCCGTCCGAAGTGCTTGAATGCATCGACTTGATCCTCGGCGGCGTTGTTGTTCGGTAGCAATCGCCGATCTGCGCCCAGCGTAGGCCGCGCATCTTAATCGACAAATTTTTGGCCGTGGCCGGGAAGCTAACAGGCGGCTTTGGGGTTGGGATAGGCGTCATTTTTGCCTGCATGAGTGGAGTCCAGGCAGGCGAAGTCCTTCTCGACGGCAAGTTCAAGGAAGCCGGAGCCGTTGGGGATGGAGCCGTAGATGCCGACATCGTCGCCATTGGCCCACGCCTGCGCGACGCTGGTGGGCACGGTCACGGCGACTTCATCGAGCGCGAGGGATGCGGAGAGGCATGCCGCGGTCTCAGAGTGCTGGAGCGCGTAGGTAAGGTGGACGCCAGGCGCGAAGTGAACGGTTTCCTCGATGCGGCCGGAGTCCATCAACCGCTGCACTTCCGCAGGGCCAACACGTAGCCGGAGCGAATCTCCTTTGATGCGCAATTTCATGACGCTTGCCTCGCGCGTGAACCGAACCGCGCCTCTGTATTCGATGCTACTCAAAAGGGGAGGGCGGCAGCAATGCGTGCCATTGCGTATAGCCAGAACATCTTTACGCAGATTCTTTTGGCAACCGAATCATCGGCTAGATCTACGGACTTATGGTGACGGCATGGGGTACGGCAAGCGCTCTTAAGTCGCTGCTGCCCAATGAAAGAGGGCGCTGAACCTCGGCGCCCTCGGGATTTTGCTATCACATTTGGGATCACCTTAAACTAAGGATTTCCTGATTTATGGCGGGGACGACGGGGCTCGAACCCGCGACTTCGGCCGTGACAGAGTGCATTGACTCTTTGAATCATAGACTTACAGACGATTCAGTGACGCTCGAAGAAACCGTAAGTCCTTTAGAGAGCATAGGGGCGTTGAAACTGTACCTTCGTTTGTACCTTTGCTGCGGTCTCGCCGACATAGTCTCGCCTATTAAGCATTGTTAATAGTTCGCGGGGTAAATCGGCAAGCCCCATGTGTCTCCTGCGACTGATGCCATTGGAAGTTTTTCCCGGTCATAACCTCGGCAAATGTCTTCCAACCCTTCTGAAGTCCAGGATCCTCTATCGCCGTACGAAAACTCAGCACCTGCCTGAAAGTTTCCATCGAGCGTACAGATTTAAGCTCGGCGTTGACAAGCGACGCCAACCCTTCGGCACCCTCCAATCCCCGACAGATGTGATCCCCGTCGCTCACATGAGCGCATTCGCGTCTTGATTGGCGCTCGTGCGGCCTTCTTCGAACTCAACTCGCGATCGAACTATCCGGGAGCGTCCTCGGATCCCAACCGGGTGGCAGGGCACAGAATCACAGTCGCAATGCCGACATTCGGGTACTAATCTTGGGAAGAACCTGTAATGAGCAAAAGATGGGGCCGTTATTTGGATTGTTGTTCTATTGCATGCTTTGCCCAAACGGTTCCGGCTGGAATTGATTCTGCCACCCAATACGGTCAACTGCTGGTATCAAGACTGTCGCGGCACCCACCTCGGCCATCGCGACGGAGTCGCGTTTATTGTTGAACAAGTGTCAACTGACGAATAGCTAGTGACTCGACCGGAAATCTAGAAGTCGGCTCCCCAACTCTAGATTTAAGCCAAGGCGATTCTGCGTCAAGTGAGCACAGTTACGCATGAATTCCAGAATGGGGCAGGGTAATGGCGAAGTCCGGGGCGGGGGCGCCTAGGGCGTTGGCTTTGGGCCGGATGATGAGGTTGCGATCGGCATGGAAGCCAAATACGCCGATTCGCTGACGGAAGAACTTCGCTCCCGGGGCCGTTTTGCTCCCGCTATACACCACTTGGCAAATCGCCTCGGTCCTGCCTGAAGGGCAGACCATGCTCACCGCCGTCTGCTGCTCGCCTTCGCCGGGAAACGTCCCGGCTGCAGGAGCCTTGCACACAGAAGCGATTAACCAACACCACTTCTATGACTTACGCGCACACAGTTTGACTGCCAAGAAATCACTTCAAAAAACATTGATTTTCTTTCCAGCTCGGGAGACAGTGGTTCCGGCTTTTCCCGACGCACTGCGTGGCTGAGCTGCTTCATCTGTGCCGACCGGAAGGTGAACAGTGAAAGCGATCCCTGCACCAGGCCTGGATCGACGAGTACATCGAGAAGGTTATGCACGCGCTCACACCAAAAGGAGGCGCTGCCTAAAACTGATGCGGTAGGGGTTCACTTTGCACCGGGGAAGACGAGGCGATTCGGTTGTTTACCTGAACGAAGCAGACAGCGAATCGCACGGTGGCAAGAGCCTGGCCGCTCGAAACCCGGGAAAGGAGCATGCTTCTGGCCTATTCGGAGGTAAATGAAAGTACAGATCTAGGAGGAGCCCATGACAGCTTTCATGCGCACAATATTCGTGGCCGGTTTATTGATCGGCCTATCGGCGCCCTTCGCGGCTGCACAAGACCAGGACGTGGAGGGAAGCAAGGACCATCCTTTGATTTCGCGATATCCCGGCTCGTATATCGCGAAGTATCTGACCAAAGAGTTCGATGAGTTCAGCCTTCCGCTGGGTCCGGTCAATGAGGAGAACACGATTACCAAGAACCAGCATCTGGAAGGGAAGATCACCCGCATCGTTTACGTGGCGCCAGTGGGACGCACGGTGCTGGAGGTCTTTCGCAACTATCAAGACGCGCTCAAGAAGGGCGGGTTTGAGACGCTCTTTACGTGCGGCCCGCAGGGTTGCGGGAGCACGATTGCAAATGCGTACGCCAACAGCGGCGACAACGCCGATTACTGGGGACCCGAGCACGGGATTCACTATATTTCGGCGAAGCTCGCGCGGCCGGAGGGCGACGTTTATGTGAGCTTGCTGGTCGACGATCAGGGCCCGGATTCCCGAGCCAATGCCGAGCTTTACGTCATCGAAGTGAAGCCTATGGAGTCGGGTCTCATCACGGTGGACGCCGCGTCGCTGGCCAACGACATCAACCGTACCGGCCACGCTTCGGTTTATGGCATCTACTTCGACACCGGCAAGGCCGATGTCAAGCCGGAGTCCGACGCGACGATGAACGAGATCGCCAAGCTGCTTCAAGGCGATCCCACGCTGAAACTCTATGTTGTCGGGCACACCGACAACCAGGGCGCGCTCGACCTGAACATGGACCTTTCGCGACGGCGCGCGGAGGCGGTGCTTGCCGCGCTCACGACGAAGTACGGGGTTCCAGCCGCACGGCTGAAGGCCTACGGTTGCGGCCCCTACTCTCCCGTGGCGTCGAATGACAGCGAGGACGGCCGCGCCAAGAACCGCCGCGTGGAGTTGGTGAAGCAGTAAGGAGGAGTTGTGTGCAGGTGTGTGCGCTGTGCGCAAGCGTTGAGTTCACGGTCACTGCAAGTGCATTTCTAGGAGCGAGAAAGACTAGGAGATCAACGCATGAAACGATGCCACATCAAACACATAGCGGCTTCATGTTACTTGCGAGAAGTAACAGGAGAAAGATATGCTGCGCTTTCGTGTTAGCAATTGGGCTCTCGCTCTAATGCTTGCGCGCTGCGGGCGCGCTGCGCAAACGCTCCGTACTCTGATGTTCAGGCGATTCTCAACAAAATACAGTGGGAAAACAGCCACTAGGCTGAGGAGAAAGCATGGAGGAGTGGAGCTAGTTATGCAGCAACAGTACGGCGGAGGTGGGAGTACACGGCGCAGAAACAAGGCGGATCGAACGCGCTCTGCTAGCGGAGCGCTCAGCGCTTCTGCAAAACTCTGCGAACGGCCAGCGAACGCGGCGCGGGAGTGCGATGAGCGCACTTAAGACTCTGTTGCTGCGCGTCGCGTCTAAGGCGGCGCTGAGCTAGGACGAATACACGCTTTCATCAAATCAATGTGGACAAGTACGCGGCGCTCGGTGTAGGCGCATCGATATCGATCAAACTCTGGCGATGCCGGAAAACGCGCAAGCGGCGGCGGAATGGAGCGGCGCTTTTCATGAGCGGCGCTGTCAGTGCGCGTCTACTCCAGCGCTATTCAGGTTCAGAGCTATTGACGACTGCAGGCCGCTAACAATTCGCGTAGCACTGGATACGATTCTGATCGGTGCTACGAAAGTTTCTGTATATCTGGAAGATGGCGCTGACGCTGCTGCGGCTTTGAATTCGGCTGGTGTATTTCAACTCGGGGAACTCGACGCTGCGCAGCAGCAGTTTCAGGAAGCGTGGCTCGGCCGGATTTGGGACGGACGCGGTTGGGTATGCTGGCGGCGTGCGCGGTGATCAGATCACGCATTGGCGAGTTCCGGAAATCTCTCAAGAACGTACTCAACATGGTGTACTGGGCTACGAGAATGCGCAGCAGGGACAGCAGGATCAGCAGCGTCTACGACGTGCGGAGGAGCGCGGCGATGCGATTTAGTTATTCTGAGCTGCGGTTTCCACGACGCAGGTCACGCTGCATCGAAGCGGCGTTCCAGCACGCTATGGGCTTCGCGGATCAGCGCACTAGGCTCTTGCAGGACTGCAAGACGCGCAAAACGCATTGGCGCTCGGGCGCGCGCACAGCTGGACTCGACGGCACGCTTGATCTGCTGCGTATTCGACAAACAACTGTTCGAGTATCAACAGATCGTTAACTCACGCTGGGGCAAGCTATAAAGGAGTCGGTCAACAAGCTCAGCGTCGATCTCGCTATCGAGAAGGCTTCGAACGAGGCGACGGACAGGCGGAGACCGATGCGCGCGGATTGCTAAATCCAGCGGGAAGAAGCGCAGATCGGGATGCGGAGGCGTCGGCCTGCCTGATTACTCCCTCTCGATGTCGACGCTGCATGGCTCTATGAAGCGAAGATTAAAGCTGCGCAGGCGCCACTGGACGAGATCGCCTACGCGAATGTAAGGCTAATAAGAGCCTGATGGATACGACTATACCAGGAATACAAGATCTGGAAGGAGTTCTCCGATTCGCTGCGTGAATCGACGCGCGATCTCTACGCCTACTCCCAGCCGGTGATCGACGAGGTCTGGGCACCGCTCTGAACGACTACCTCCAGGCGCATCGTGAGTTGGTTGTCTTGGGTCTGTACAAGCATGACGCGCAAGGGGGAGTTGTCCTCGCCGGGTTGGCGAAGGGATACAGACAGCTGACATGCGGCCGCCGCCCCCGCCGGAGTCCCCCAAAACCACCAAGGATCCTGCGCTCCAAAAGAAGAAGTCAAATTGCCCCTCGTTCCGCCGGTGCGGATCGGTCTCATCGTTGTAGAGATGGAGGTCGGCTGCGACAAAGTCAAGATTTCAGGAGGCGAGATTCTAAAGATCGAGTTCGAACGCAACTTCGAGAAGAAGGAGACCGCCTTTCATGTCGGTGTGGGAGTCTCGGCAAACCTCCAAATCGATCTCGGGGGCGGCAACGGCCTAAGCGACTTACCCAAGGAAGCCGGCCAGAGCTGGTCCCCTCCGGGCAGCTCCGCGGGCCTCAACACCACGGCCGATGTAATGGTTGGCTTCCGCCTAAACGACGCCGGAGCTTTGCAGGATATCGATCTCGAAAGCACCGTGGCGTTGAGTGGCAGCGCGGGCGTCGCCAAGGGGACGGCTGGGTTCACGGGCACGATCAGCCTGGAGAACGGCGCGGACATCGGTGGGATTTTATCGGGCAGCGTCGCACTGCCACCGATAAGCCTGCCCGGCGGCTTAAGTTTGACGCCGCCCGGGAATTAGCGATCCAACTATTTCCTCTTAAGGGCCATGGAGTCGGATCTCATCACGGTGAACGTCGCCTCGCTGGGCCTGCCTCTATATTGCCGGCTGGCCGGCGAATCAAAACAGAAACGCCGGCTGAGAGAGAATCATGGCTTCACGGCTCCCAAGACGATGGTAACGGCGGAAAGGTTATGCGGAACTTGACGCGAACGCTGATGCGCAGGTAAGAACAGCAGCCTCCTCCAGCGCTCCAGGACCAATCGCCTCGGGGCCACGACGAATGCGATGCAGGAGATCGGCGAAGAGAGGAGGATCAACCATGCGCAAACTTCAATGGCGTATATTCTTCGTGATCATTGCCACGATAAGTATTGGGGGCATACTTGCCTCAACCGCGGCACGGTGCCAGAGCGGAACGCAGAGTGTTCTGATCAGTACGCACATACAGCCGCCGCCTACGGGAAAAAGCGCACTTTCGTACGCCGCTTACTTTGAAGCGGTGGTCGAGAACCTGCTCCAGGCCCAATATCCGTGCATGAGTTTGACTTCGACATCAGGAATCGCAGCGGTCCTGAAATTGAAAAGTGAGCAGGCGTTATTGGGCGTTGATCCTGGAGATCTGTCGTCTGTCGCCGGGGCTGTCGGGGCAAAATACGTCATTGACCTCACGATCACAGACACCGGCTCGGGCCAGGTGGGATTGACCGCGACAATGATGAATAGTGCCACAATCCAGAAATTGGCAATGAACAGCAGCTCCGCCCCCGCCGGCGACCCTGACGCTGTGCTCGATGCCATCGAAGCGTTGGCAAAGCAGTTCGTTGACAGCCTGAGCAGTGTCTCCCAGTTTTCTCCGGGCAAGTGCAACCCGACCAATGCCTGGGCAGGAACCATCACGTATCAACTCAAACAAAGCCCTCCAGCAGCCGTAGATGCGCACCAGGCGATCAGCGGGAAAGGGACAGTCACTACGACGACGACCAATATCGTCAACGACCAGATCGACATTCGGGTGGGATGGACTGGCCCGCCGCGGGCCGAAGTCATATTGGCGGAGTCGAACAAAACGGAAGAAGTAGGGGTCGTCCAAATGGACTGCGGGCGCCCCACCATTGCGTCGAATCAGCAGAACTACAGAAGCGGCGGCTGGGATCACATGGAGAGCATGGATAAATTCGCATTCGAGGACGTCGTAGCCACAGTCTCGGTGGAGATCGCCAACGGCCGGTACAAGATCACGCTGCACGTGCCGCCAATTTCGGGCCGGGCTACGAGAACGCTGCGCAAGCACGACGACGGCGGGTGTGGGACTCCCAATGACGATAACCCCGACCCGATTAACTACAGTTGGGACAACGCAACCATAACGCTTCCCGAAATTGACCAAGCCCTCTATAAACCAGATACGCTTCGTGACTCCCAAAGCGATGCTTTCGGCGGAAAAATTACCTGGAACCTGAAGCGAACGCCGATGCGCAAGTAAGACCAGCAGGTGGCGCCGGCGATCCAGGAACGATTCTTTCGGGGCCGCGATGAAAGCGACGCGGGAAATCCGCGAAGAGAGGAGGATCCATCATGCGTAAACTTCAATGGCGTAGTTTCTTCGTGATCATTGCCATGATCGGTATCATGGCCAGCGTGCAGGACGGCTCGGCTCAGGTGACTACAAGCCAAAAGGTGCCGCTGCAAATCCTTGCTCTGGTTCCAGAAGGGGCCCACATCACAGGGCAGAGCGTTACCGTGAGCCCGGTCATGGCAGAGATCGACCTTTTCGCCGAAAAGAAAAGCGGTCTTCGGAGTCAGACCATGACTCAATACCAATTGAGATTCTATGTTTTCGAGGCGAACAACTACTGGAACCAGATGCTCGCGCCGAACTATCGTCAGCAGATTGAAACCGACAGCAGCCAACCAGCGCAAGACTGGCCTGGAGGCGAGAACGGGATGGTCAGTCCGGCGGAAGTAACGCAATATCCGTGGGGGAAAGGGGTGACCCAGCGGCGCCGGTTCTTTGGAGAAGGGGCGCCGGATTTTTATTCCTACCGGTGTGCGTACTTCGGCTTGGCAGGCACGACGAGGTTTGAATTGAAAGTAGATGAGATCGCGGACCGCGCGGAAGCGGACAAATGGGCGGCGAAAGCCGCTGAAACCGCCGCCAACCTCAGTCGTTCCAGCTTGAACAAGTTGACGAGCTCCAGTGAGCCGAGCAGGAGTGCGGATCTCCCCTGAGTGGGCGTGAAGGGAACTGCTGGGGTCGTAGACGAGGCCCCACTCTTTCGAGTTGCCGTCGGTGGACCAGCCAACTCGGAGTGACGGCGCTCAGGCTGGAGCACATAAAGCCGACAAGACCCACCAGGACGCGAGGTGTCCAGGCACCCGCCAATTTGTCAACCTCTGACGGCCCAGTTGCTAGACCCCCGCTTGTTTCTCGGCGAGATCTCCAATGAACGGCACCTTGAAACGTTTACCGTTAAAGGCGTTGATCATCACAACGAGCCAGAGGATGAAGAACCCGAGACCCACCACCGGCCACAGTAATAGATTGATCAGGCCGAGAAAGGGCAGCCTGCCAATAATGTGGAGAATGATATCGATTGCAATCCAGACAATGCCCAGGAAGATGGACTGCCAGGAGTGGAAGCGCACGTAGGAGTTCTTGTTGAAGGGTTCAATGATAAGGAAGATGATCGCCGGGATGAACGTAACGTAGGCAAGTCCGCCGGCGGCATTGTCAGAGAGGCCGGGCTGGTTCGGTTCTGGCACGGTAGCTCCTTTCAGGGTCGAGACTGGGCTTGCTGGATCGGGTGCTCAACGCGCAGCCCCTGGTGAACAAAATTGGGTAGTTCCGGCAGCGGATGAGCAAGATGAGCGTGAATCTCGAACGGAATAAGCAATACCCGATTGCGCGTAATTGCCAAGCGGGATTTTAGCTTCCTGGTCTCAGGCGAGTTCGAGGCTGTAGAGTCCGATGTTGTCAAAGAAGAACAGACAGTAAAGACTCAGCCCATCCTGGCCAACTTGAAATGGATCCCCTTTCCCTACTGGCAGTGAATCGTAAATCCGATCTTCCCCTCGAGCTGATTGGGAGAATCGATGATGATTTTCACCCAGCCGGTGTAATTGGCGAATTGTGGTGTGTTCGCGCCCAGTCGCCACGTATCGTAGACGGGCACGGAGCGGTTGGCCTGCGGCAGATCTAGGTTCTGTGAGCGGGCAGATTGGCCGCCGTCACTCCTGACAAACCAATAGTCGATCGTAGTGGGCGCGGTACCAATTACGCCCCAGCCAAATTGCAGCGCAACCGGGCATGGACCCGTGTACTGAAAGCCTTGAGCAACCTCACCATTGGCGCGCAATGACTCTCCTCCGATCCGAACAACTGCATCGCCGGTGGCCGCGGCATTAGCCGGTGGCCCCTGGCTGGTGTCCGCGGCATTGCCCGCTGGCGCCTGGCTGGTATCCGCGACGTTATCCGCTAGTGCCTGGTTGCTGCCTGGGGCATTGTCCGCTGGTGCATAACCACTACCTGAGGCATTGGCCACTGGCGCATAACCACTGCCTGCGGCATTACCCGCTGGCGCATAACCACCGCCTGGGGCATTGCCCGTTGGCGCATAACCACTACCTGTGACATTGCCCGCTGGCGCATTACTGCTGCCCGCGGGATTCGCCGCTGGTCCCTGGCTGCTGCCTCCGGTGAGATTGCGTGGGATCGGATGCGTGTTTTCGCCAGGGTGAACGTCCGCGGCATGGCCGATGTCGCCATTTGCGATGTCAATTGGGTGTGTTTGCGTAATGTCGCCATCAGTGTCGCCCGCGTTAGTTGCTGTTGGCCCATGGCTGTTGTCCGCAGGGGGAACGGTCGTTGGTCCATGCGTCTGCGTAGTGGCCCCTCCGGTCGTCGGCCCATGCGTGGTTGCTCCGCCGGTCGTCGGCCCATGCGTGGTTGCTCCGCCAGTCGTTGGTCCATGCGTCTGCGTGGTGGCTCCGCCAGTGGTCGGTCCGTGCGTGGTTGCCCCGCCGGTGGTCGGTCCGTGCGTGGTGGTCCCGCCGCCAGTGTTCGTGTTGGTGGCTCCGCCCGTGGTGCTGGTGCGTGGAATTGTGTGCGTGGTGATGCCGCCGGTGGTTGGTCCGTGCGTGGTTGCCCCGCCGGTGGTCGGTCCGTGCGTGGTGGTCCCGCCGCCAGTGTTCGTGTTGGTGGCTCCGCCCGTGGTGCTGGTGCGTGGAATTGTGTGCGTGGTGATGCCGCCGGTGGTCGGTCCGTGCGTGGTGGTCCCGCCGCCGCCAGTGTTCGTGTTGGTGGCTCCGCCCGTGGTGCTGGTGCGTGGAATTGTGTGCGTGGTGATGCCGCCGGTGGTTGGTCCGTGCGTGGTTGCCCCACCAGTGGTCGGTCCATGCGTGGTTGCCCCGCCCGTGGTCGGCCCATGCGTAGCGTTCCCCCGGTGGTCGGTCCGTGCTGTACAGCTCCTCCTCCGGCTGGCGTTCGGATTGGCCTGGGAGCAGCATTGGCGGGCGGTTTATGAACAGGCTGGGCGTGCGGTTTAACAGACTGTTGCCCAGCGACAGCGTTACCTGCGCCGCTCAACCCCACAAGCACGGCAAGAATCGCTGCTGCGGAGCAATTTCGAATGGCCCTGCAGAGAAATTGCGTAGTCATCGTGTCCTCTTTTCCCATCCAGTCTCTTGGTTCCGCGCTCCATTCTCTCTGCGCGAATCCGGATGTGCGAACTTCTACTCGACGTCGGAGGCTTTTCCGTTCGAAAAGATCACCTTCAAGTATTCCTAGTTCTGGATCTCCACTTTGCCTCTTGGCTGCGCGCGAGCACACCACCGGTCGCATCCGCATGCTGTCAGATACCAGATGAGGAAGGGAGACGGAAGCTTGCACATGGCAGTTCTTCCTTTTGGGCAAAAGGCCTATAGAGCGGATTTTCGTTTTACTTTCTTCCTCTCTGACGAGGAAAGCAATGGATATGGCAGATGATTTTTCATGGCAAGATTGTGTGCGCGTAATTGCCAGAAATGGAATGAGTTGCCAGTCTATGTGAGCGCCATTGCGCCTTGAACCCAGCTTCACGACGAGAATTCGGGCATTCAAGCTATAATGTCTTCTCCAATCTTCGCCGGGCCCGATCGTTGACGTGGGTAAGATCAATGAGCCTGGGGCACGACATCTCGGCAGTCATTACTTTCGGCGTCTTTCGTCTGGATGTTGAAAAGGGCGAACTGAAGAGATTGAACGCGGCCTTGCACCTTGCGCCGCAGCCGTTCCAGCTTCTGGTGCTGCTGGCATCTCGACCGGGCGAAGTCGTTACTCGCGACGAGATTCAGGAGCAGCTTTGGGATCCACACACTTTCGTGGACTTCGAGCGCGGCCTGAACCACTGCGTCCGCCAGATTCGTGCCGTGCTTGGTGACGATCACGGCGCACCTACCTACATAGAAACCGTTCCTCGAATCGGCTATCGCTTTGTCGCCCCTGTCAAAGTGGACAGCCCTCCCAGGCCGGCCAGGCCACGCCCCTTTGAACTATTCCATGCGCGTTCGCAACCGGCAGGCAGCAATTGGAATGCAGGCACGTGGAATCGGCGGCGCTGGATCGGTTTGGCTACGACGGCGTTTGTTCTGGCCTGCGTCGGCCTCTTGATTACTGTTCAGCGGGGGCGCAAGCCACTTCCAGAGGCTCCTCCCCGTTGGCAAATCGTGGCGGTATTGCCCTTCGAAAACCTTACCGGCGATCCCGCCCAGGAATACCTGAGCGATGGCGTGACCGACGAAATGATTGTCCATCTCGGCAGGGTAAACCCTAGCCACCTCGGGGTAATTGCGCGCACTTCTGCCATGAATTACAAGCGCTCGGTAAAGCCCCTGCCGCAGATCGCCAGCGAGCTGGGGGTCAAGTACCTGCTCGAAGGGACAGTGAAAAGGTCCGGACAGACGATCCGAATCACCGCGCAATTGGTTCGATCGGACGACCAGGCGGAACTCTGGGCTGACACCTATGACGGTCAGGTCAGTGCCGAGCGCATCCTCGCATTCCAGCAATCAGTGGCCGACCGCGTGGCTAGGTCACTCTCTCTGGTGCTGCCCGAAGTGCGCGCGCCGCGAAGCACAACAGCTAGTCAGGCCGCATACGAGGCTTTTCTCAAAGGCCGCTTCGAATGGAATAAACGCAATGAGGATGGTTTCCTCAAGTCGATCGAGTTTTTCAAAGAGGCCATCGCGCAAGACCCCGGATACGCCGAGGCTTGGGCTGGCCTTGCGGACTCGTACAACCTGTTTCGCGAGTATTACGAGGGTCGGTCAAGCGACACACGAGCGGCGTCGGGAAGAGACGCCGCCCTCAAGGCGCTGACTCTCGACTCAAACCTCTCTGAAGCGCACGCATCTCTTGCATTCAGCTTGTGGCGCTACGAGTGGAAGTTCCCTGAAGCAGAGTCCGAATTTCACAAAGCGCTGGACCTCGGCCCGAACAATGCTACCGCGCACCATTGGTATGGTATGTTTCTGACCTCGCGTGGACGCTTCGATGAAGCGCACAACGAACTACGCCAGGCTGAGGAACTTGATCCGGTTTCCCCCATCATCATCACCAATATCGGGTGGGTGAGTTACTTTGCGGGCGATTACGGCGCGGCCATCGAGAGTTACCATGAGGCCTTGAAACTGGACAGCGGATTCCAGACCGCCCAGATGAAGCTGGCGTGGGCCTACGAGCAGAAGGGGCTGTGGCAGGAGGCACTTCATGCGCGTCAGAGCTTTTACATCGCAGCCGCACATCCGGAAATCGCGCAAGCATTGGCTGACGCCTATGCGCAGGGTGGTTACTCTGTGGTGTTGCGCACCATCGTTGCGGAGACGGAAAAGCCCGACGCAGCGCCGTATTATTCCGACTACGATAAAGCCAAGCTGTATGCAATGGCCGGCGACGCTGATAAGGCGATGATGCTGCTTGAGCGAGCACGCGCCCGCCACAGCGGATGGTTGGTGTATCTTGCCGTTGAACCGGCCTTCGACAAGCTACGTTCCAATCCGGCTTTCGCACATCTTGTCGATCAAACGGTTTCAACGCATCCGTTGTGACGCGTCTCGCTGTCCTGCTATACGAACACGGCGCACGCGCATCCAAGAGGCTGCCGGACTCTCTCGACTCACGCCTCCGGCATGACGGGCAACGCGGACACTGCATCTGTCATAAAACGGATCCTTGGACATGCCGCAAGAGCAATAATCCGCACAGAGAAAGCTGAAACGGTAAGTTCCATCCCGTTTGGGTCCAAAACGTTGACCGGGAGCTCAGTTGACACAAACAGCCCAATGCACGTTTCGAGGTTAATCTGCATCGATCAGTCCCGATGAACGCCCTAGCATTCGTCAATAGAAATTGGCGAAAGATCCGCGGTGTTCCGCCTAAAAGCAGAAGAAGCCCCCCGGATCGGGAGCCTCTCTTGGTTAGAACGATGTCCTACTAACCAACTAGCTCGGACTTGAAATCCCTTATTGTACTTTTATTGTACCTTTGAATGTCGCTTGCCAAACAGCCCTAAATCCTTTGGGATGTATGGCGGGGACAACGGGGCTCGAACCCGCGACCTCTGCCGTGACAGAGTGCAAAGCCCATAGGAATCACAGAGTTACGGGACAATTTAGGGTCCGGAAAGGAGTGTTTGATCCTTTATAGAACATAAAGGACAAATTACTGGACCTCGATTTGGACCTTCGTTTTCAAGGAAGGTCAAACCCAAACTCTGTATGGCCGCTATTGCTGGGTTGGCACTCGTCAATAGATTCGCTGGCAGAGACGCAACCGCCAAATGGTTCTTCAATCGATGCGCATCAACACAGGCTCTATAGCTCGGTCAGGAAGACCATGGTTTGAAGCCGCCAAATAGGCCCGCCCTGGCAAGTCCATCTATCTTCTTCTTTGACGAGCCGATCGGATGGGAGGGAGGGAGGGAGGCCACATTTCCCTTCATCGCACGCACTTCAGTAATCTGATAGAGCTATAGAACAGATATAATATATGTATTGAGACCCATGCCTATGACTCTGGAACAAATCGTTCGCCGGCACTTTCCCCAGGCGGATCGCGCCTTCGTACAAGAGTCCGTCGCTCGACAGGTTGAGCGCAATCCCGAGTTGTACTTCGCTCTGTACTGCAAAGACCCGCGTTCGATGGGAGGACGCTATGTCAATTCCGATCTCTTCAAAGAGACCTTCACCGAATATAATGCGTCCAAGGATTCACGCGGACGATATAACGCTCCTGTGCACAACGCAGCAGCCGTGCTAGCCTCCGAGCAATTTCGCCGCGCCGTTTCCGACAACTCCGAACCATACCGCGATAGTGCGCTCTTCCTATCGGGAGTTCCAGGCGCAGGTAAGTCCTCCTATGTGCTTCGTGCAAACAGCCCCTTCCCGAACAACCTCCGCGACTTGTATGAAGGGCAGCTCTCCAACGCGGGCCAAGCTATATCCAAAATCAACCAGGCAATTGAGGCGGGTTTAGCTGCGGAAATTACCATCGTTCACATCTCATCGGAACAGGCGCTTCACAATACAATTCATCGCTTTCATGTCCAAGGACGCGGGGCGAGCATCGAAGCTATGGCCAGCATCCAAGGCGGACTTCCCGATGCTTTGCGTGCCGTTCATGAATGCTTTGGCAATGCAGTAAAACTGCACATCATTGACAGAAGAGGTACACTGGATGCAGTTTTATTGCACGGCTGGCACCATCTTCCAATACTCGAATCGGAGGGAACCTATGAAGACATTAAACGCAAACTCGCCGAAATCCTTGAGCGAGACTACCGATCCGGTCATATCAAGGCAGACGCCTACGAACAAGCCGTTGGAAAAGCCCCAAGGGATTTCACTCGACGAGTGGCAAGAGAACGCTCTCGCGGGTTTGAACGATAAGACAAAGCCCTTTCCGCCAGTGTGGTAAATCGAGCGAATTTGCATTAGCAGACCCGAAAAAGATCGCGCGCATCAAGAGAAGCCATTGTATCGAAACTCGTGCATTCTCATAGAATAGCTGGGATTCGGCCACGGAGCGCCAAAGCAGCGCAAGGAATCAAAGATCATGACATCACATTCGTTTGACGGACGCCGATCCGAGTTCATACATATAAGCTGTAAAACTCGAATCATCAGTCAAACGCATTTTCAACAACATGCAGGTCGGCGGATGACACCTTAGACCACGCAAAGCAGTCTAAAACCGACAAACGGAGCGCGGATAGAGCGCGTTTTTGCAGCGTCAGTGCTGTAGTTCCCCTGCCTAATTCTTGCACTGTTTCCGTTGCAAGAAGTGCCTTTCCTGGGCGGTTCTCCCTGATCCACCCCCGAAACTCCGCTCGTTGTTTGGGGTTCGGGGTGGATCGCGGGTGGACGAAGACGGGTGGAAGAGAAATCTCTTGAAGCTGCTATACGCTTTAAAGAATGGTGGCCAGGGCTGGAAGTAATGAGCATTACACCCCCGCCCCGAGGAGCCTAATGCAGATGTGGCCAGAGACGGCTTGGCCCAGTGTTGCACTCCATTGTCTATTCAATTGCAGGGCTTGGTTTTGTATCCGGCGGCATGATCCGAACAATTTAAGATGTCAAGTTTTATAGCAAAAAAACTTGACAAATAAGATACAAGCAAAACAAACTGAAGAAGATGGCAAGGACTCGACCAACTCGCAAAACCGCCAGCTCGATCCGCTTCAAGATTGAGCGCGGCGGGGAGCGGCTGTGGCGATTTGACGACTTCAGGGATCAGCCATTTCCCGCAGTGGCGCAGGCGCTCTCCCGTCTGACACGCAACGGAACATTGCAGCGGTTGAGCAAGGGGGTTTACTACCGTTCCCGCTCAACAGTTTTGGGGCCAAGCCGTCCCAGCCCCGTTGCGATCCGACGCTTGGCCGAGAAAACCAAGCCGATCTTTCCGTCCGGCGTTGCCGCCGCAAATCTCCTTGGTTTCACCACTCAGACCCCCAAGCACGGAGAGGTCGCGACAAGTTCCCTGAGCCTCCCCAGGAAGCTTGTCGGCTCCGAGACTCGCGTTCATGCGCGCCGGCCGGAAGCCTGGAAGGCTCTCTCGGAGACAGAATCGGGGCTTCTCGACTTCTTGCGTAAAGGTGGCAAGACGAGCGAACTTCCCACGGAACAGACCATCGAGAGAACCCTATCTCTGCTGTCCTCGGAGCAGCGTCTCGAAAAGCTGCTGAAGGTCGCTGATTCGGAACCGCCAAGGGTGCGCGCCCTCCTAGGAGCACTGGCGGAAAAGCTGGGGCGGAAGCCTGCGACTCTGGCACCGTTGCGCGCTTCTCTCAATCCTATCTCCCGTTTCGATTTTGGGAGATTTACGTCCCTGCCAAACGCACACAGTTGGCAGGCAAAGGACAAATCCTAACGTGAAACTTTTTGAACATCCCGACTTCGATCAGGCCATTCTTCAAGCCGCAGACCATTTTCGGGATCGGGGGCTCCGCCCAGCGATCATCGAGAAGGATTACTACGTTACAGAAGCCCTCCGTATCCTCGCTGCCACAGCCGGCGAAAGGATCATCTTCAAGGGCGGAACCAGCTTGTCAAAAGGCTGGAATCTGATCCAGCGGTTTTCGGAGGACATCGACATCTTTCTGGACCCGCTTGCATTCACACCGGTCCTCGGCAAACAGGGCATCGACCGTGAATTGAAGAATCTACGCGATGCGGTCGCAGCGCACCCTAGACTTCAATTCGTGCGGGAAGAAAGTCTGACCGTCGGAGGATTCGGACGAAACGATCGCTTTTCTTACAACCAGATCTACGGCGGGCCTGGCGAAGTTGCAAACCGGGTGCTAGTCGAAGCTGGGGCCGCGAGTGGCCGGGAGCCGACCGCAACTGTGGAACTGCGTTCCTACCTGAGCCAATTCCTTCAGGAAAGGGGCGTTTCATTTGGAACAGATGACGAGGGTTCGTTCTCGATGCGATTGTTGCACTTTAGGCGGACCTTTGTAGAGAAGATGTTTGCCATTCACGGCAAGGTTGAAATTCTCAAGCGCGATGGCCGTGCGCTCGGTTCCTATGCGCGGCATTATTACGATCTGTTTCAACTGGCATCGCAGGTAGAAGTTGTGGATATGCTGCGGTCTGCCGAATACGTAGAATCAAACAGGACTATGACACCATCAGCCGTAGCCATTTTCCCAAAAGCTATTTCTGTCCGGAGGGAATGAGCTTCGCCAATAGCGATGCACTCTTTGCAACTGGCGAGTTGGCGTCAGCGATTGGCAAGGAATACGAGGGGCAGTGCCAGATCCTTTGTTTTGGTTCTCATCCCTCTTGGGCAACCGTTCAAGCTCGCTTCGCAGAACTGCGCGAATTGCTTTGAGAGATGCAGGAAAACATGCGCACTCGGAAGCCGCTCGGAAGTCTGTTGCTTCCGAGCTTGATTCGATACTGACTGGCTGTTGCGCCATTGGGCACCTTTTGAAGATGAGATGTTGTTGAATCGGCTGGACCGAAACAGAAGATCGCAGGAGTGCAGATTGACCGCCATATCCCGAAACCGGAGGGAAGGAACCAAAACCCTTACGGGGCAATCTTACCGAATGGCGCTCAACCGTCTCATTCTTGCTAAATCACGCCAGTTCTAATTCAATGTAAACCCCGCATTGGATACCGCGTCGTCCAGGCCCACGAACCAGCGAAACAAAAGGTTGTAGTCGATCTGCTCGACCAGCAGCCGCTCCGAGCGCACCGAGTAGAACACCTGCAACAAAAGCGCCCGCAGAATGTACTCCGGCGCTATCGACGGCCGGCCAGAGTCCGCATACAGCGCATCGAAATCCGCGCTCAACGTTCGCAACACTGTGTCCGTCAGCTTGCGAACCGCACGCAACGGGTGATCATCTGGCACCCGCTGCTCCAACGACACATAACTGAACAGCCCATCCTACGTTATCCCTGAAAATGCTCGTCTCCACGCATGTCTATTAGACGAACAACACAACTGCCCCGTCGCGGAATGGCACCTATTTCAACAAGTTCCTAAAGGCGAAGGGCTTAGACCCGGTGGCGGAAGCTAAAGCTTCGGCAGTGGTGGAAACGGCGGAAGATGTTTCGGTATGGGTACACCGTCCGGGTAGAGTTTGGTCAAATTATGGGCATGCCCCACAGTGGCATCGAGGTCCGCTTGGGTTTTGAAGAACCAGATCGGAGATGACCACGCAAGTTCTTCATCTTCACGGTGAACCCGAACATAATACCAGGCGACTTTTTCATCGATCGGTTTGTCATCCTGCCAATCCCAATCCACGACAGCGGTATTACAGTTTTTTTCAATCACCGCAACATTGTTACGCAAGATGACAATCCGCTTGATCGGACGATCTGCCACCGTGTGTATATGCAATGGAATCGGATCAGTGGCGGCTCGAAGAACTTTATCGCCCATCAGGTTGGTGTCCGAATTCACGAACAATCCGATTTTGACACCGGTTGTGCCAAAGGTATGGCGGGCATGGAAAGCCTTGAACAGGTCTTCGCGCGTCAGGCTTTCCGCCCAGACGCCGGTCTTTCCCTCGCCGCCGCCATGATCTGGACTCGCGCTGACGCCGATGACAATTCCCAGCGCCCATGCGTCTTGCAGGAAATGCCCCGGAAAGGGTGTGGCGATTGGCGACTGGCGCGGTGCGCCGAAGTATTCATAGCTCTGCCGATGCTGGAAAATCTCCGCTATAGGCTGATGGTGCTCATCGTGATAGGTCCAGTCGGTCGGGCAGTTTTGGGTGTCGGCCAGTTGGTGAGGAATGGAAATGAACTTTTGGTCTTGCAGTTGATCCCAGACTTGCTGGGGGGTGATGTCGCCGTCATCTGCATCGCAGAAACGGTCATAAAACACATTCTCAAATATCAGGTTGCGGTGCCCATAGCGCCTGTATGGCCGGGAAGGATGGTAATGAATCTTGTCCGAGGTCCACTCCTGCCCGAGCAGGGTTACGAAGTGTTCGGGATCGTAGAAGGCGCGGACTTGTTCCCCGTTGTATTGCCATTGCGGATGATCCAGACTGTAGCCATGATCCGTAATAGCGGTGAAATCGAGCTGCTCAATGTCCCGCTGGTTCGCATAAAGATCATCAATGGGCGGGTTCACGCTACGCTGACATACCGAGAGATCCGTGTGGTTGTGCAGGTCACCCCAATAAAGACTGAGCCGTTGATCGCCGATTGACATCGTTTGGCGCGGGAGCGAAAGGCTGAAGCCGTCCAGATGCGCCGCCAGAGTAAAATCGGTCGCCGGCATCGCGAGCTGCGCTAGATTCATCTCGCCGGATGGAGTAGCCTTCGGCATGTCCACATTGACCATCGCAACTTCCGAATGCCAATCGGGCCAGATGCCAGTTTGAACGTTCCAGTCTGTCGGCAGATCATCATGCTGACAAGCGGCGTGGATGCCGTCTCGGCCAAAGGCTAACGGTACTACTTGCCACCGGCCTTGATCTGGCCGCAGCGCTTGTGGCGCACTCCATTGCCGACCATCGTAATGCCAAGCCATGGGCTGCCAGCCATTGTGCGTCCCCATGGAACGCCGGGCCGTCAACCACAAACAGCCAGCCTGATCAAACCCAATCCATGGCCGCATGTTGAGAACGCTGGCCGACGAGATCTCATCGAATAGGCTCGGAGGCGTCATAAGTCCATTCGGAGTTAGTCTGGCCACCGCCACCCTTTGCTCGCTTATAAAGTTGACCCGATTTTCAGGGAAGGTCTGCGCCTGCCAGGCCAGCCACACTTCCCTCTCGTGGGAGGCCAGCCTCACATGGCGCTCGATGCGCGAGTCGTCTGTGATTTGTTTCTCCGTTTTCCATTCTCCGTTTTCAAACCATGCGCCGAACAAGTTCACGTTCTTGTAGCGAAAAGAATCCCACGCCGCAAAGAAACGGCCATCGGCCAGCGACACAACGTCCGGTTGACAACAATTGAACTTCGAAGCCGTCAACCGTTGAGGTGAAGTAGCGGAGTTATCCGGGGCGATTGCGGCAGCAAAGATGCCGTGTGTCCCTCCCGGATTTGCCTCCCAGACAACCATGACCCGGCTGCCTTGGGACGCGGCGGCAACCGCCGTGTTTGTGTTGCCGCCAGCATCGAGATATTGGCACGGCAACAAACCGGACTGCCCCGGGCTTACTTTTGTCCACGCGATGCGCCATCCAGACTCGTCTTCGATTGGCGCGCCCAAGAAAACGCCGTCCAGCAAGGGAACCAGGACGGGTGCTCCAACACCGGTGGTGCCTTGGGGTTCCAGGATTCCAGCTGGTATACGTTGAGTCCCTTCCATGAGAAACAATTGCACCTGGCGGTGTGGCAGCGGGCGGGCCAGCACCGCCAACCAAGTCCGGCCCTGGCCATCGGTTGCCAAAGTCGGGAACGACTCCGCGTAAGGAAGAGTGTAATTGTATTCCTTACGTTCAGTTTCTTCCCATTTTGAAGCAGGCGTTTCGGGCAGGAACGTCTGCGCACCAACCGCTCCAAACGCCAGCGTCCCGGCGGAGTGCAGAAAGTCTCGGCGGGAGGTTAGAGGGAGTGAATTGGGCTGCTTTTCAATTGGGTTCTCGGCTTTTTTGAATGGATTATGCAATGCCATGGCAACCTGCCGTCTTTTCTCAGCCAGCGACAGCTGGAGCTTCTCAGTTGAGGTTTGGTGACGAGTATATTTCGCCACCGTCGTACTCGGGGCAGTAGGGATAAACGTGCATGCAGGCTGCATCACATCGCGTTCTACGGGATGTATCTTGCGGCATCTTCAACCAAGTATCATGAGTCCGGAATCTTGAAGCTGTCGCCCGTGCCGGCAACCCACTGCTTCAGGCGATCGATCAGCTGGCTTCGTTCCTTGCGATAAATGGAATTGAAGGCCACATTCACCTGCTCGTAAGGATCGTCAATCAGGTTGAACATGAGCCACGACTGATCCGGGAAGCACACATACTTCCATCCGTCGCGAGTAACGAGACCACGATATGGAGTGTTAATGCTGTCTGGATGCCCCGTTGGAATCACGTTCTGTAAGTACATCGAATCCGGCTCAGCAGGTTTCGGGCGGGAAGCCAGGCGATGACCGGAGAAGTCGCGGCCTTCCATCCACTCGGGCGCAGCCAGGCCGCACAGGCCCAGCGTCGTGGGAGCGATGTTCACCGCACCGAACAGCGTGTCCGGTGTGCCCGTCAGATGGCCATCGTAGAAGGACTCCGAGCCGCTGACGATCATAGGAATACTCATCGCTTCTTCGTAAGGATTGGTCTTCAGAAACTGTCCGTGCGAGCCGTGCGAGTCGCCGTGGTCGGCGAAAATCATGATGTGCGTGTTAGTCAGCAATCCTGTCTGCGACAGAGTATCGAGAATGCGTCCAATGTTCCAATCCCAGTTGTCAATCTGTGCGTAATAGCCCGCGAGTTCCTGGCGCGAGCGTTCTGCGATGCTCAAAACTTCACCCAGAACCTTGTCTGAACCCGCCCCGGGCTGATTTGCAAGGCGGGGCACGTTGGGCCGCAATGTAATCTGTTCAGCGTTATAGCGTCCCATAAATTCGGCTGGAGCAATGTAGGGATTGTGCGACGGCTCAACCGAAAGAACCGCAAAGAACGGCTTGGAACCTCCCGGAGCCTGGTCCGCGGCGCGCTCTTTGACATACTTGATAAAAAGATCGGTCAGAGCATCGGATTCATATCCCGGCAGCCGGTAATGAAACGCATCTTTACCGGCGCCGCCATGCACCCAGCAGTCCCATGGGCTGTTGTTGTTCTCATAACCGATCCAGGTTTCGAAGCCGCCGCGCCTTTCGGGCGGAACAATGTGCATCGCTGCCCGTCCTTCGCTCTCGTGGAATCCATCCAAGTGCCACTTCCCGAAGTAACCGGTATGATACCCGGCTTCATTGAATAGATGAGCGATCGTCTTCTGCCCCAGAGGGAGCGGATATTCATGTCCCGGAACCATGTGATGAGGATAGCGGCTTGTCAACATGGACCCGCGAAATGGACAACAGAGCGGGAATCCGGACCGCGCTTGATCAAAATTAATGCCCGCTTTGCTCAAGCGATCGATATTCGGTGTATGCACATTCGGATCACCATTGACGCCGACGGCCTGCCCTCGCCACTGATCTGCAATGAGCCAGATCACATTCGAACTGTCGGGGTTAGTGCTCTGCTCAAGTGCAGTCTTGGGTATCAGTGCGCCCGCAGCCATCAATTGGGAAGACCCCAAAAGAAAATCACGACGATTCATTTGTAGTGCTCCTTCTACGCTTCTCAAAAAAGAACGAGCCGAACGGCCCCCCGTAATTGCCAGACTTCATGAAAGTACCGGAATATGCTTTGCATCTTAGACCGGGAACATGGTTTCCAAGCCCCTTGCGGTGAGAGTGGCTCTGATTGAGGTTTTCGGCCGGCTTTGCCGGTCTTCTGGTACTTGGCCGTTAGAGTCTGCGGTATCCGTGTCATCCGTCTGAGGGTCGCACGGGAGTCTTGTTGAGCAAACGGGTGAGGCCTGCGATCAGCTCGGCCTGAATGACCGCGTGCGCTGGATCGCCGTAGAGGTTATGGGTTTCGCCGGGATCGTTTGCCAGATCGTAAAGCTCAAACTCCTGCGGATCGTTGTAATAGTGAATCAGCTTATGAGTCCTGGTGCGGATACCGCGATGCGGCTTGACCATCTCCGCACCAGGATACTCGTAGTAATCGTAGAGCCACTCCTCGCGCCACGGCTCGGGATGGCTGCCGACGGCCCTGAGCACGCTCTTGCCCTGCATGGATTTGGGAATCTCCACTCCGGCCAGATCGAGGATGGTTGGAGCAAGATCGACATCGAGCACCATTGCATCGCTCACCTGCCCGGCGCGTACGCGTTCGGAATACCGCACCATCATGGGCACACGAATTGAGGGCTCGTGCATCAAGCGCTTGTCGAATAAACGCCACTCGCCCAGAAAGTATCCGTGGTCGGAACTGAGCACGATAGCGGTGTCTTCGAGCTGCCCGGTTTGTTCCAGGTAGTCGAGCACGCGACCGATGTTTTCGTCCACCGCGACCAGGCCGGCATAGTAGTCCTTGCAGAGTTCTTCGAGCGAACGCGCCGCATCGCCCATCACCGTGGTGCCGATCTTGTTCTTGGCCTCGGCAAACGAACGCGGCTTGCCCGGATAGCCCTCCCGATCGTCGTCGAAGGTGGCCGGCTTGGGAATGGCCACACCGTTGTAGAGATCCAGATGACGCCGCGCGCGATAGAACGGCGCATGGGGCGTCTGATACCAGAGCAGCAGGCAGAACGGCTTGTCACCGCGCTCTTCCTTGAGCCAGTCGAGTGCGCGGTCGGTCACAAAGTCGTCGCAATACTTGTTGTAGGTTTTCTCCGGGCCCACAACGCCTTTGCGTCCTTCGGCAAAGACAGGGTTGTAGTAGTTAGTGACCGGCGCGTTGAAGCCGAGATAGTAGTCAAAGTAGCGCTCTTTGAGCCCGTTGCGAGCATGCACCTTGCCGAGGATAGCAGTCTCGTAGCCCGCGTCGTGAAGCAGGTCGGTGAAGATTGGAATATCGGCGGGGAGTGGCTTCTGCAGGTACTTGTTGTCAAGCGCGCCCGAGGAGCGCGACCAGAGCCCCGTAACCGCAGTAGAGCGTGCAGGGGCGCAAAGAGCATTGGTGCAAAAGGCATTGGTGAAGCGGACACCCTCCCGCGCAATGCGGTCCTGGTTCGGCGTTTTCAGAATCGGATGTCCGGCGATGCTAAGTGCATCGGCGCGCTGGCCTTCGTTATAGACAAAAACCAGATTCGGCCGTTTGGTTCTTGAAGCACCCGCCGCAACTGCGGGCGCAGAGGCGGTCAGCAGCGTGCCCATCATGGCCGCGCCTCCCTGGATGAACTCGCGGCGGTTGGTGGCATTTTCAAATTTTTGACTCATTCTTATCTCCTGTATTTGGGCTGTTCGCAAGCTGCATGTCTACGCCCAGCGACCTGCCCTGCCTTCGATGTTCTTGCGGTTCCAGTTTGAAGCGATTCCCGATCTAAGACGCCCAACGCCGCTATCAGGGCCAGGGCCGAATTGCGCCGACGCCCATCCCCGGAGCCGGCGCCCCGCCAGCGCCCCCAGTGCCAACTCTTGTGAGCTTATGCAACTTACCCGTAATGGACACCATCAATGGCTGCGATAGAGCCGGAGGGCTCTTCGCAGCAAATCGGACTCACTTCTACCGAAGCTTTTGTCAATAAGTTAAGCACTGCCCCTGCTTCTGCTTTGCTGTATTCCCTCCTCCCGTAATGTAAGAGTTGTTCTGGCATTGCAGATTGCCGACGACGACGTTGGAAAAGACCTGCGTGGCAGCTGTGTTGTTCTGGTCCTGCAGATTGCCTTGCACGGTATTGCCATTCACAATCGTTGCTGCGGAGTTGTTTTGGACGGTCAGGTTGCCACCTACGGTATTACCCACCGTGCTCGCCGAAGCTGTGTTGCCCTGAATCTGCAAGTTGCCTTTGATGGTATTGCCTGCGCACGATGCAGGAGCGGACGCTCCGATGAGCACCGCCGTCCCGTTATTCTGGAACTGCAGATCGCCCTGAACGGTGCTTCCGCAAACCTGGCTTGCGGCGGAGCTCACCGGGGTACCTTGAATTTGCAGATTGCCTTTAATGTAGGCGCCGGACGTAACAGTAAACATCCCACCGCTGTTAATCTGCAAGTCACCTCCGATCGAGGACGTGATCATCTCTAGCGTTCCACCACTCTGTTGAATATTGCCCGTCACTCCGCCGTTGATGAAGATGCAGACTTGGCCTGCCGAAACCGTCAGATTGCCATTGAATGTTCCATTGTATGCACCGTTGCACAGAGAGCCGGAACTCGGCACGGATCCCGTAAAGGTCACAGTGTCTACCGCACCGACCAGGTTGAAGGTGTAGTTCGCTGCCGTCAGCGTTCCCAATTGCGTCAGGATTGGATACGTTCCCGGCAAGCTGGCGGCGGTCGCAGTGGTGCTGAGAACCGGGGCGCCGCTAACAACGCTCGAGGTATCACCGTTGACGAATCCCGAGATCAGATAGGCGAGTGACGGCTGGGTACCGTATGGTTGGGACTCATTGGTGGCCGCAACAGTGACGACGGCCTGGTTAACGGTCAGCGGCACGGTCTGCGTCGCGGTGGTGTAGTCGGTCGTATCGCTCGGCCTGAATGTCACTGAGAGCGTCTGCGTGCCAGCGGTCAGCACGGTTCCCGCGGCCGGTGAATAGGCAAACGTGCCGCTTACCGTCGAGGTTGCATCGAGCTGTGCGGAACTCAGCGCCGTGCCGTAGGTGATGGCCGTTGGTGTTGCCCAGCTAATGCTAGGCGTCGCCTGGCTCACCGTCAATTGAACAGTCTGCATGGCGTTCGTGCCCATGCCGTTGCTGGCCGTGATCGTGATCGGGTACGTGCCAGCCGTGCCCGCTGCCGGCGTGCCCGCCAAAGTGGCCGTACCGTTGCTGTTGGCGATAAACGTTACGCCGCTGGGCAATGCGCCGTTCTCGCTCAAGGCAGCCGTAGGATAACCGGTCGCGGTCACCGTGAACGACCCTGCGGTGCTCACTGTGAACGTCGCGCTGTTGGCGCTGGTGATGGCCGGCACCTGATACACCGTCAGCGCGAAGCTCTGCGTGGCGTTGGGGGCCACGCCGTTGCTGGCCATGATCGTGATCGGGTACGTGCTGGCTGTGCCTGCTGCCGGCGTGCCCGCCAAAGTGGCCGTACCGTTGCCGTTGTCGGTAAACGTCACCCCGCCGGGAAGTGCGCCGCTCTCGCTCATCGCGGGCGTAGGTATGCCGGTCGTCGTCACCGTAAACGATCCTGCCGTGCCCACCGTAAACGTGGCGGCGCTGCTGCTGGTGATCTGCAGCGATTGCTCGAGCATGATGGGTTCCACGGTGATGTTGATGTTCGTTCCGGGCGTGACTGCCGTTGTGTTCCCGTTCAAATCGCGGTAGTCGGCGTAGTCGCTCCCGCTCGGCACCGTGTAGCTCGTGCCGGCCTCGCTCGGGGTCCAAACCCACTGTGCGCTCGTGCCGTTCGCCTCGGTAAAGGGGCAGGTCCATGTCTGGACTGTGCCGCTGGTTGTATTCGAACACGGGGCGGTGAATGTTCCGCCTACCATGTACTGCATCATGTAATAGTAGGCCGCTTGGTACTGAGGAATATCTCCGATCGTCTTGTTCCACGAATACCATTCGAGGCCCGATGCGCCGTTCGAATCGTGAAGCAATTGCCAGCGAACGATCTGACCGGCACAGTCATTGGCAGTGTAGATTGTGGAAAAATCTAGCGGAGCTGTTGGACAAACCATGAAAGACGGCGAACTCTCGTTGCCGTTGAAGTTGGTTTCCGTGTTGGCCCACGGAGCGCTAGCCCAGCCGGAGACACTGTTTTTGGCCGTTATAGCGCCAGCCACCTTGTTCCCCCACTGCACTTCTGGCGTGTTGTCACTATCCACTCCGGCGGCCATATAAACATGCCAGACGACCCAGTTGGAGATGACTCCGTCTGTGTTCTCCAGGTCCAACCACTGCTGAATATCCTGGTCCCAGCTCGAGCTTGTGGAGGATGTGGACGGCGTAAGGATTACGGCATTGGAAACGTTCTGGCGAATGATCGGGACCGCCTGAGACACCATATCGTAGAGTTGCTGAGCGTTGCCACTCCAGTAGCCTCCTCCCGGTAAGTCCCACTCATTCCACATCTCGTAATACTTAATCACATCACTGACGCAGATTTGTGGATGTGTAAGTGTATCTATACCTGTGGTGTTCGCGGCGCAATGCGTCGTATACGCTGTTACGAAAGTGTTGAACGAAGGGCTACCAACAACACCGTTTAGGTCCAGATCTTTCGGCGGCGCAGGTGAGCTTGAGCCGGCAGCGCACGCTGGCGACTCATCCCAACACGGGACATCCAGAAATACCTGGATAACGCTCATCGGTGTTTGCGGATTCTGCGAATTATACGCATAAATGTCGTTCAGCCACTGGTCAAGGTTGGTCCAGCTGAACTCATTTTCACCAGCCTGGTTGGGGTTCACTGCGTACCAATTCGTTCCGGAATTGATCAGACGGAGCATCCCCGGCAGTTCCGGGGTATCTGTCGGCAATGTGATGCCGTTACTCGTTTGGCACTGCGGGTAGGCAGCTATTTGGCACTGCCATCCAAAGTCGGTGAGGGAGATCGGTGAAGGTACCGTCAGCGTGAAGCTCTGCTGGGCGGGTGTGCCCACGCCGTTGCTGGCCGTGATCGTGATCCCGTACGTGCCGCCCGTGCCCGCTGCCGGCGCGCCCGCCAAGGTGGCCGTACCGTTGCCGTTGGGGGTAAACGTTACCCCGCTGGGCAGCGGGCCGGTTTCGCTCAGTGTAGGTATAGGCGTGCCGGTCGAGGTGACCGAAAACGATCCTGACGCGCCCACCGCAAACGTGGTGCTGCTGGCGCTGGTGATGGCCGGTGCTTGATACACCGTCAGCGTGAAGCTCTGCTGGGCGGGCGTGCCCACGCCGTTGCTGGCCGTGATCGTGATCGGGTATGCGCCGGCGGTGCCCGCTGACGGCGCGCCCGCCAAAGTGGCCGTACCGTTGCCGTTGTCGATAAACGTCACCCCGCTGGGCAGTGTGCCGCTCTCGCTCAAGGCAGCCGTGGGATAGGCGCTCGTCGTCACCGTGAACATCCCCGCCGTGCTCACTGTAAACGCGGTGCTGCTCGCGCTGGTAATGGCCGGTGTCTGATCTACCGTCAGCGTAAAGCTCTGCGTGGTGTTGGGGGACACTCCGTTGCTGGCCGTGATCGTGATCGGGTACGTGCCGACGGTGCCCGCTGCCGGCAAGCCCGCCAAAGTGGCCGTACCGTTGCTGTTGGGGGTAAACGTTACCCCGCTGGGCAGCGGGCCGGTTTCGCTCAGTGTAGGTATAGGTGTGCCGGTCGAGGTGACCGAAAACGATCCTGACGCGCCCACCGTAAACGTGGTGCTGGCGCTGCTGGTGATCTGCAGCGACGTGGCTGCCAGCGTGAAGTTCTGCGTGGCGTTCGTGCCCACGCCGTTGCTGGCCGTGATCGTGATCCCGTACGTGCCGCCCGTGCCCGCTGCCGGCGCGCCCGCCAAGGTGGCCGTACCGTTGCCGTTGTCGATAAACGTCACCCCGCTGGGCAGTGTGCCGCTCTCGCTGAAGGCGGCCGCGGGATAGCCGGTTGCGGTCACCGTAAATGACCCTGCCGTACCCACCGTAAATGTGGTGCTGCTGCCCGTGGTGATGGCTGGCGCCTGATTTGCCGTGCCGCCGATACCGCTTAGATTGACGGTTTGAGAGGAGGAGGTATTGTTGAGCGAGTTGTCGCTAACACTAGCCGTGCCATTCAATGGTCCATTTGTCGCCGGGATAAAGTCGATCCCCAGCGTGCAGCTCGCGCCCCCCGCCAAGGTCTGCGCCGTCGACGAGGTGCTCAATTGCGGGCAGGTCGAGCTAGCATCGTAGGAGAAGCCGCTCGGGAAACTCGGGTTCTCGCCCGTGCCCGGCACCGAGAATGTCAGCGCCGCATTGCCAATGTTCGAAATCAGCGCCGTCAGCGGGCTGTTGACGCTCTGTGCCCCTACCGGCGAAGGCCCAAAGGCCAGTACCGCCGCCTGCACCGTCACCTCGCGGATGCGCTGGTCGCCCTCATCCGCGATGTACAGGTTCCCCTCGCTGTCCAACGCGACGCCCGTGGGGGTATTCAGATTGGCGCTGATTGCCGATCCGCCATCTGCGCAGCCTGTTGTTGCTGAAGTGGCGCACGCCGTCCCATTGCCCATCACCGTGTTGATGATGCCGCTCGCGGCGCTTACCTCGCGCACCCGGTTGTCGCTCGCGTCCGCGATATAGATGTTGCCGCCGCCGTCCACCCATACTCCGGAAGGACTGCTCAGCTGGGCGCTGGTGGCCGCGCTGCCGTCGCCGCAGCTTGCCGTGGGCGACGAGCACGCCGTGCCGGTGCCCGCCACTGTGTAAATGTCGCCGCTGGTCGGCGTCACACCGAAATTCGTCGCCTGAATCAGTGCATAGGCCGTCGTATTGCTGGCACAGTCCGCGCAAATCACGCGCGCAACGGCGTTGCCCTCGTCCGCGATGTAGATGTTGCCCGAGGCGTCCACTGCCACACCCGCAGGACCGCGCAATTCGGCGTTGGTGGCCAAGTCGCCGTCGCCGCTGTAGCCCTGCGCTCCGGTCCCCGCCACTGTCGAGATCACGCCACTCAGAAGGTTCACTGTGCGGACTCTATTGTCGCCCGTGTCTGCGATGTAGAAGTCTCCCTGGCTGTCCACTGCCACGTCGGCCGGGTTAGTCAATTGCGCGCTGGTGGCTAGGTCGCCGTCACCGCATGCCGGAGAAGCGGTGGGATCGGAACATGCCGTGCCGCCCGCCACCGTGTAGATGTCGCCGACGACCGGGGTGGTAACGCCGGAGACGCTCCCGGATGAGAAAACCTCGCGGATCGCATTATTGCCGCTGTCGGCGATGTACACGTTGAGCCCGGCATCCACGGCCACGCCCGAGGGAGTATTTAAAGTAGCGCTGGTGGCCGCCACGCCGCTGGTGGCCGACCCTGACGTCCCGGTACCCGCCACTGTACTGATGTTTTGTGTGCTCGCGTTGACCTCGCGGATGCGGTTGTCTGCACTATCCGCGATGTAGACATTGGCTGAGCTGTCCAGCGCCAGTTCGAAAGGCGTATTCAGATTGGCGCTGGTTGCGGTGGACCCGTCGCCGCAAGTCGCGGTCGATGACGAACACGCCGTCCCGGTGCCCGCCACCGTCGCCGCCGTGCCCGGCGTCAAAGCCACCTGCGGGCCATTCCCGACGCCCGCTAGCCCAAAGTTGAACTGTCCTGCGCTGGTGACTACCTGCATCGGCACTGGGCGCTCACCGGCATAGGCCGGGCTGAAGGTCGCGCACACATAGTAGTTGCCACTCGTGGGGTTGGCCGGTAACGGGGCCAGGCTTGTTGGTAACGTGGAGCTGCAACCGGCCGTGGTACTAATCGTATATTCGGGCGTGCTGCTGCCTTGCGATGTCAGCGCGCCCGCCGAGACGCCAGTCAGCGTCCCGCTTACCGACAGCGGAATCGTGATTGTCGTCGCCGCCCGCTTTAGGTTGTTGCTACCGGCTTGTTGCACCGGGCCAGTCGAACCCACCGCCGTGGGCGGGAAAAACACACTGTCCGCCGTCCCGTAGATCTCGCGGACGCGCTGGCCGGAGTAATCCGGAATGTAGATGTTGCCCGCGCTGTCCGGTATCGCATCATACGGGGCATATACAAGTGCCGAGGTGGACACCAGGCCGTCTCCGCAAGCGGCCGACGTGGACGGGGTCGCGGTCTGGGCCGCCGTGTCGCTAGCCGTGGTACACGCCGTCCCCGCGGTCGAGCCGGCAATCACACTGATGTTGCCTGTCGAAGCGGGCACCTCATAAACAATCTGGTTCGTGTTATCCGCGAGATACAGGTTGCCCGCGCTGTCGATTCCCATACCAAAAAGGTTGCCTGAGAACTCCGCGTTGATGGCCGCCTCCCCGTTGGTAAAGCAAGGGGCCGTCGTGCACTCCGTCCCATTCCCTGCGTACGGGTAGATGTAGCCCACAGTCGGGCTTACGGGCATGTAGGAGTTGGTGGGGAACGTTCCGGCGACGTAAACCACGCGCACGCGGTAGTCGCCATGGTCGTCGATATATACATTGCCTCTGCTGTCCACGGCCACTCTGAAGGGCAGGTTCAGCTGGGCGCCGGAGGCGGTGGCCAGTCCGCCGTCGCCACATGAGCCGATCGTGTGAGTGCCACACACTGTCGTGCCCCCCCCCGCTATGGCATAGATGTAGCCGGGTTGCGGCGTCGTCACACTGGAGTTTGTCGCCCGAATCAGCGTATATGCCGTCGTGCCCTGGGCGCAGTTCGCGCAAACCACGCGGATGCGCGGATCGGCGTTCGCCGCAATGTAGAGGTTGCCCGCGCTATCCACGGCTACGCCGTCGGGAGAATCCAAGTTTGTGCTGGTGGCCAAAACGCCGTCGGCGCCCGTCCCCGTTGTGTAGTTCCCCGCCACGGTATAGATGTAGCCGTTTTGCGGCGTCAAACCGGAGTTTGTCGCCTGAATCAGCGCATAGGCCGATGTGCCCGGGGCGCAGTTCATGCAAACCACGCGGATGCGCGGATCGGCTCTGCCCGCGATATACACATTGCCCGCGCTGTCCGTGGCTAGGCCATATGCCGTGCTCAACGTGGCGCTGGTGGCCAGGCCACCATCTCCGCAGGTGTTCGATGAGGTAGGGGCACATACTGTTGACCTCAATTGTCCTGCGATGATCGGGGCCGCATCCGTAACCCCAGTCCCAGTTGGATTTGTCGGGTTGAGAAAGACGTTGCCGGGCTTGATTTCGCGGATCACATGGTTCAATCCGTCAACGACGAAAACATCGCCCGAGCTGTCTATCGCTACGTCGGTAGGGCCGTCGAGCGCGTAGGAGCCGGTGGCTCCTTCGCCCCCGTACGCCAGCGAGACAATGATGGGGACGCGGACGATTTCCTGCGCGAAGGCTGTCCTGCTCATCCCGGCAAGCACGGCCAGCACCAAAAGCGTTTTGCCCCACCGCAGCCATGCGGTCCGAGACGGCAACCAAAGACAATCGAATGCGTCAATTCTGAATTTCATTTTGATGAGGGCCTCTCGGTAGAACAGCTTCAGATGTTTGGCTAAGCTATTCATGTTGCTTCCTCCCGAAAAAATTCGGTTGAGACGGTCATATCCTTGTGCCGCTCAGGGAGAGGAAACTGCTGAAGGCGTAAGCCGTGGCAACCGTGGTTACCTCGTTGACAACCACATTCGTGGGCAACCCGTCGCAATTGGCATCGGTGGGATAGCCGAGTACGGCCACGTTGAGAATGTTGTTGTTAATGCCGGCCCCGCCGTTGCCGCCGGCCTCGGCGAGGTAGACGACTTGGTTGGTCGAGCAGCCAACTATGCCGCTAAAGCTGAAGCTGCCGTCAGAGCCGGAGGGAGTGGTTCCCAGCACAGTGGCTGCTCCAACGTACGTGCCGTTTAAGATCGAAGTATTGGAAGCCGAAGAATACATCGTCACCGTGGCGCCGACGATGGGCGATTGCCCGCCCGTGGATCTGCCGACGATGCTCCCTGCCGGGGTCGAGGTGGGCTGTGCAGGCTGGATGGTCTGGAACCGGGCGCCGGACTGGCAGCCGGAGATGCAGAGCATCGCCGCCACGAGGAGGATGGCCTTGCTGTAACGAGTGGAGGCAAGAGACTGCTTTTGGCTGCGCCTCAATTGCGAGAAAACACAATAGTACATCGGGCCTCCATAGATCAATGTTGATCAATCATCCGTACAAGGCTTCTCCCTGCTGGCAGCCCTTTCCGTGGCACAAAGCCGCCCGGGAACCAGAGTTTCGAAGTCTTGAGAAGATTAGGAGAGGGGATTTGCAAAAGGAAAGAGACTAACCGAACAAATCATTTATATCAATGCGACTCACTTGTGATTCACGTGTCCGTTATCTTCGCCGCGGCCCGCTTCAAGCCGCGTGATGAGGTAGTCCACGGCCTGCTTGATCAGTAGCCGTGTGGGGTTGTCTTTCTGCGTGGTGCGTTGTTGCAGGTGCGCTCAACCTCGCGACAAAAGCTCAGCGAAGATCGGCGGTTATGCTCGATCCTGCAAAACTCCCGCCGGGAAGCTGAATTTCATCCTGCTTTCCCTGCACAGTCACTTTGAGTGTGAGTGGTTGATTTTCCGGATTGGATGCGGTGATCTTCCATCCGCCGGTAACTTGCCTGACCATTAAAAGACAGGAATGATCCACTTGAATGGGACCGAGCGGTGTGGCTAGGGATCCCGCTTCCCTGAATGCAATCTGCACAAGCCTTAAGCTCCTGTCATAGACCGCCTGAATGCTTATGGTGTTGGCCAGAACGGCGAGGTCTGAGGATTTGGCGCGCCTGGCAACCTCATCCCGTGAAACATGAGGGAGGACAACGTATTCATAGGTCGCACCCTGCGGCGAGCAGCCGTGATCGATCCAGAGATCGAAGATGGGAACGGTAACTGAATCACTCGAACCTGCGCCGATGTCGGACCATTTACCGGTGCGCGGGCCAGCGAAGAGTGAGAGATGGGTATGGGCGGGGAAGATGTAGCCGACATGGTTGTGATAAACCCACATGGAGTAGCGGGGGTCAAAACTCTGCGTGCCGTTCGGCACCGTCCCGGAGGACTGGCTGGTGAAGACGTCCCCGGAGAGCAAAGTCTGGTTCACATCGGTGGCCACCGCGTGTTCGGTGTCGTCAGTAAGGGTGATGCCCGCGCCGAGAGCTACGTAACTCGTATCGAAAAAGAACCAGGCTTTCTTTGCGGTTAGGTTGCCGCGGGCCAGGTCCATGGCGGCCAAGCCGTAGGCGCCGTCGCTGACGCCACCGTCGAAGGTGGTCGTACCTTTAACGGCGATGGGGTTCTTTTCGCCAGTGTCGAGTGTGCCCTGAATGGCGGTCGTGCCCGGAATCCGCGTCCAGTCCCAGGCGGGAAAGATATTGCTGTACTCGCCGCCAGTCAGATAGAGATAGTTGGCTCCGTCGGAGAGATGAACCGATTTCTTTCCTTCCCCGTTGACTAGCTCGGCGTTTTGCATGCGGTTGGAGAGCATCTTCACCGACGCATAGTAGCCAGGCTGGCGATCGACCATGAAGTCGGAGCACCAGAACTGCTTGTTGCCGATGAGGCCCGGCGCGCCTTTATCGAGGTATGCCGCAAAGGCCTGCATCTCCTTCTGGCGCGGGATGGGATCGGTGGCGATAGCAGCAACCACGTCAGCCAAGCCTCTTGCATTTTCGGCCGACTCGGAGCTCGCAGTATCGGTGCCCCTACGCCGCGTGATGTTCCTCCCCCTGGTGCTGTAATCGGCCAGGCTGTCGCGGATGATCCATTGCTCGCCGTCGAGCAGATAGCCCAAAAAGATTTTCATGCCATCGGAGGAAATCTGGAACTGTGTTCCACGCGCAAGCAGGATAAGACGTCCTGTGTCGACGGCAAAGACCATTCCGTAGCCGCCGCTGTAGAGCTGCTGTCCGTGCTGATGGAATGAGTCGTCCTGCTGGATACCCTGCTTATTTTGGGCGACGACCTCGATCTCCTGGTACATCCTGCTAAAGCCCTGGTCTACCGTAGCCGCGTCGTTCTCCAGGCAGCCGCGGGCGATCTGGATGCCCACGCCCCAGATGAGATTGGCGCCCGTCCACTTTTTGGGAGCGCCATGCTGCCAATCGCTGCGCTTCATGATCTCGATCATCTTCGCGATCTCGGCCGGCGAAAGCTGCTGGGCAAGCAGGTTGCCGATCTCGCCCATCTGCTGCGGCACTTGAATTTCATTCCACCACCAGTTCGGATCCTTGTAGTCGTGATCGGTCCACCATTTCAGAGCGAGGATGGCCTTGTCTTCAAGTGCATCGTCGGGGTGACCCGCATTTCTCTCGAGCCGCGCGGATTGCGCCATGGCGAAGACGCGCTCGAGATGATCGTCCGTGACCCACAACGTAGGGCTCTGAGCCGTGTAGTCGATGTCGGGCCAACTGCCGTCAGCCTCAAGGGACGCGGCATACTTTGCGCTCTCCGCGTGCACAGCCGCGACAGCCGCAGGAGCTGACGGAAGCAGCGAGAGGATGTAGCGATCGCGGATCGGAGCGACATCGCTGAGCGAGGGTCCTGCACCGGTCTGAGCGGAGAGTGGAACAGGAATAAAGAACAGCACAAGCACGAGCGGCAACAGTCGTTTCATTAGAAACCTCAAGAATGCAGAGTTTTGAGTGCGATCGGCTCTTCGCTAAAAAAATCGCGCTGCGTGGAGGATAATAGCTGCCTGCTCCTCGACGCGCATTTCAGACACCTCTATGCAAGGCGTACTTATGTCTGCGGTATAACAAAGAGCGTGATCGACTGCGCCGGGAAGGTGTAGCTGATGCTGCTGGCCGCACCCCCGGGCGTCACGGTCACAGCGGGCTGCGCGATGATCGTATTGAGGTTAGCGTTGCTGTACTGGTATGCCTGGGCCGTGGTAATTTTTGGCGACAGGCCCGCGAGCGTGAGCGTATCGGTCAGGCTGCCGTAGGTCTTGTTGATCACCACTATGGTTACCGCGCCGTCCGAACTGCGCAGCGCGGCGTAGATGGAGAGATTGCCCTGGTTGACGGTGGTCGCGGGCAGAACCGTGTCGCCAAACATCGACTTGTTGCCGTCGTAGTTGCGGTAGATGGCGAACGCCTGCATGAGAGGTATCTGCTTATAGGGATTGTTGCTAGGCCAGAATGAGGCCCAGTCGAGGCCTTCGCGTCCAAAGATGCCCAGAATGTCGGCCTCCGCAAGCGCGCCGTTGACTTGATCCAGTGCGCCCCAGTTGTATTCGGAAATGGCCAGCTTGGTGCCGGGGTAGTCGGCCGCAACCCAATTTCTCATCATCGGAATCACTTCCGGAGCCTGCTGCGGCAGTGTGCAACTTGTGGTGTAATTCGGGTCAGTGAAGTAGTTTGGCTGTGGGTAACGGTTGCTGGAATCGGTATAAGTCGGGTCCCAGAAGACCCGCGTCGAGTTGAGCCGCGCCGCCTGCGCGGCGGTGTTGCTGGCATCTTCGTTCGCGTCGTAGTTAAGGTTGACGGACGTGCCGCTGGAGGCTGGATATTCTGCCGCAAAATAGGTGTGCAGGTCCACGTAATCCAACAGCCGCTTGCCGTAGGTGGTTTCAGCCGCCGCGAATTGCTCCAGATAGTACGGAATGAGCGCGACGCCGCCGTGCGCTTCCCGATCGAGCGGATTGCTCCAAAACTGATCACAGGGGCCTGCGGTAGCTCCGTCTGCGATATCCGCCCCGGAATAGAAATAACTCTGCCAATAGTCCTGCACAGGCCCGCTCACCAGGACGGTTGGGTCGGCGGTCTTGATGGCCAGGGCAGTGCCAATACCACCGTTTGTCAATTCGTCATAAGTAAAGGGATTTGGGTGCACGTCTCTGTCAAAGCCAACCCAGCCCTTGGGCTCATTGTCCAGTTGATAGATGGCCACACTGTTTCCGCTAATCCCTGGGCCGAATTTATTTACCAAATAAGTCACCCAATCTCCCGTCCACGAGGGGCCAATCGGGTCTGCGGGAGTGGGAGGAGGCGCCGAGATGCTGGCGAGGGTGGGATCGTTGCCTGTTATATCGCACCCGGCGGAGCTTGTGCAAGTTGGTCCGCTCCCTTCACTTGCCCCATTCGGTTCAATGCCGTTGCCGCATGTGCCGCTAACTTCTGTTTGATTCGGGTAGGTAGACGTCGGGAAGCTGCAGGAGGTGCTGTCCTTTGCCACCCAACCTTGCACTGGCACTGTGC
This sequence comes from uncultured Acidobacteriota bacterium, assembly GCA_963729915.1. Classification (GTDB taxonomy): domain Bacteria; phylum Acidobacteriota; class Terriglobia; order Terriglobales; family Acidobacteriaceae; genus Telmatobacter. The sequence continues at coordinate 391,523 of CAVSQE010000014.1, forward strand.
CCACGGTCTCGATACCGTTGGCAGCGTTGTACGTGACCATTTCGTCAAATGCCGATACCCCGCTGACCGGAGTCCAGTCATCCCCCCCAGTGCCGGCCAGGTTTTTAAAGTAGTTCGCACTGGCCTGGCTGGTTACGTCCAACTGATAGTTGTAGCGCTCAGTGGAATCCCCGCCCCAGCGCATGATCGAGATGTTGGCGGGCAGGAACGCATCGGCAATCGTCGGGTTAGAATTGATGGGGTCCAGTACCCACGCGGCCATGCCGTAGATGAGCGGGCTGATGGGGTTGCCGGGGCTGCTCACGTTGACGGTCAGCGCATTGGTGTTGGTCAACGCGGCCGGCGGGTTGAGGGTGATGGTCGCGTTGCCGCTCACGTTCGTGTTCTCGGTGCTGGTGGCCGTCACCGTGACGGTCGCCGGAGCCGGATACGGCGTGGTGTAGAGGCCGGTTGTGCCGATGTCGCCGGGGTCGTTGCCGCTGCCGTCGGACGTGGCTACCGACCAGGTTGCTGCCGTGCTGAAACTGCCGGTACCGGCAACCGTGGCCGTAAACTGCACCTGGGTCCCAATGATGGCGGTCTCCGGATTAGGCGTCACGGTGACCGAAGTGACGCCGTTTGCAGGAGGCGTGGGCGTGGTGGACGCGATTCCTCCGCCGCAGGCCGCTATCCACAGGCTCATTATGGAGCTTAACCAAAATGTCGCTAGTCTTCTCTCGTTCCTCATATACTGCATCCCTGCGGCACAACTTGCCGGCCATTGACGTACATTTCAGACACCTCCTTGCGACAGGCGCTTAGGCCGGCGGCAGAACGAATAGCGTGATCGACTGCGCCGGGAAGGTGTAGCTGATGCTGCTGGCCGCTCCCCCGGGCGTCACGCTCACAGCGGGCTGAGCGATGATCGCACTGAGGTTAGCGTTACTGTACTGGTATGCCTGGGCCGTGGTAATTTTCAGCGACAGGCCCGCGAGCGTGATTGTGTCGGTCAAGTCGCCGTAGGTCTTGTTGATGACCACCACGGTCACCGCGCCGTCCGAGCTGCGCAGCGCTCCGTAGATCGACATGACGCCCTGGCCGGCGTTGCCCGTGCCGCTGGTCGAAGGCAGAACCGTGTCGCCAAAGGTCGATCGCTTGCCGTCGTAGTTGCGGTAGATCGCGAATGACTTCATGATCGGGGTCTGCATTAGACCCGGAAAATATGTGGCAAGATCGAGGCCTTCGCGCCCAAAGATGCCCAGAATGTCAGCCTGGGTAAGCGCGCCGCTGATGACGCTCTTTCCGCCCCAGTTATATTCGGTGATGGCCAGCTTGGTGCCGGGGTAGTCGGCCGCAACAAAGCTCTTCATTCTCCTGATCAACTCGGGCGCTTGCTGTGGCAGGGGCGACGTGCAGGGCAAGGAACTCGGGGCAGTGGAGTAGTTTGGCTCCGGGTATCTGTCACTGGACTCGCTATAGGCCGGATCGGACTCATTGTAAGTTGGATCCCAGAAGGCGCGCGTCGAGTTAAGCTGCGCCATTTGCGCGGCGGTGTTGTCGTAGTTCGATCGATAGCCAAGACGGACTTTGTCGCCGTTGCCGGTGGAATAGACGGCTCCAATGTAGGCATGCACATCCAGGTAATCCAACAGGCGCTTGCCGTATTTGGTTTCGGCGGCTGCCATTTGTTGCAGGTAGTAATCCACAAACGGGACGCCGCCATGCGCGGCGCGATCGATCGGATTGCTCCACTGCTGATGGCAGGGACCTGTGGCCAATCCCGACGCGACATCCTTGCCGGAATAATAGAAATACCACCATTGGCCTAGCACCGGTCCACTCACCTCGGCGGTCGGATCGACAGTTTTGATGGCCAATGCAGTGCCAATGCCGCCGTTTGTCAGTTCCTCATAGGTGAAGGGCACTGGATGCACGTCTCTGTGCACGTTATCCCACAGATAGGGCTCATTGTCCAGGGCATAGATGGCTACGCCTTTCCCACCTCCGCCGGGCGGATTTCCTGGGCCGAATTTACTCACTAAGTAAGTTACCCAGCCGCCGGCCCATGTATTTTCAGCCCACGATTTGGTTACCGCAGAGGCGGCGGGCTGTGTGGGAGGGGGCACTGGGATGCTGGAGAGGGCAGGATCGTTGCCTGTTATCTTGCACCCACTGGGGTTTGTACAACCGTGGACCCCGACTGGATATATGCCATTGCCACATCCACGAGCCTTGTCCACTTGCTGTTGGCCGGGGTAAACAGTTACCGGGAAGCTGCACGAGGTACTGTCCTTTGCCACCCAGCCGATCACAGGAACTGTGCCCATGGTCTTGATCCCGGTGTTCCTATCGAACGTGATCAATTCGTCGAATGCCGTAATCCCGCTGACCGGTCTCCAACGATCCCCCCAGGCGCCGATCATGTTTTCAAAGTAGTGGTGATTCTCGCCGTTGGTTGCGTCCACCTTGTAGTTGTAGCGCGAGGTTTCGTTCCCGCCCCAGCGAAGGACGGTGATGTTGGCGGGCAGAAATGCATTGACCACCGAAGGCGTGGTGGCATTAAGGAAATCCGCGTTCATCCCGTAGATGTCGGGATCTATGTGGTGGCCCGGGTGGCTTACATCGACAGTGAGCGCCGGACCGGCGGCCGTGGCCGGAGGACTGAGAGTGACGGTCACGCTGCCGCTCACCGTCGGGTCCTGGGTGCTCGTGGCCGTCACCGTAACGGTCGCCGGAGCCGGGTACGGCGTGGTGTAGAGGCCGCTCTTGCTGATGTCGCCGGGGCTTGCACTGCTGCCCGCGGCCGCAGTCACCGACCAAGTCACCGCCGGGCTGGCCGCGCCGGCAACCATAGCCGTAAACTGCACCTGGGTTCCGATGATAGCGGTCGCAGGATTGGGGCTCACGCTAAGCGAGGCGCTAGCCAGCGCGGACGTACTTGTGCTTCTGCTGCCACCGTAAGCCGTCCCCAGCAGGCTTAGTCCGGTCCCAATACAAATCACCGCATTCCATCCCCAGTTCTTCATCTCGAATCTCCTTTTCCACTAGAAGACTTGCTTGTGCCGGTCCCGCGAATAGGCCCAATGAATGGACGACGAAGGCTGCCCGCTCCTCGACGCGCATTTCAGACACCTCCATGCAACGCGTACTTACGCCTGCGGTATAACGAAGAGGGTGATCGACTGTGCCGGGAAGGTGTAGCTGATGGTGCTGGCCGCACTCCCGGGCATCACGGTCACAGCGGGCTGAGCGACAATTTCGGCGAGATTGGCGTTGCTGTACAGGTATGCCTGGGCGGTGGTTATGTTTGGCGACAGGCCCGTGAGCGTGAGCGTGTCGGTCAGGTTGCCATAGGTTTTGTTGATGACCACCACGGTCACCGCGCCGTCCGAGCTGCGCAGCGCTCCGTAGATCGACATGATGCCCTGGCTGGCGTTGCCTGTGCCGCTGCTCGAAGGCAGAACTGTGGCGCCAAAGGCCGATCGCTTTCCGTCGTAGTTGCGGTAGATCGCGAATGCCTTCATGCCGGGGGTCTGTGCCGAGGGTTTGGTATTCGTCCACAAAGTGGCTAGATCGAGGCCTTCGCGCCCAAAGATGCCCAGAATGTCGGCCTGGGCAAGAGCGCCATTGACTTGATCCATTCCGCCCCAGCTGTATTCGGTGATGGCCAGCTTGGTGCCGGGGTAGTCGGCCGCAACCCAATCTTTCATCCGCCTGATCAATTTCGGAGCCGCCTGCGGTAGCTCCGTGCAAGGCAAGGAACTCGGGGCAGTGGAGTAGTTTGGCTCTGGGTAAGAGTTCCATCTGGTGTGGAGAATGTCCGTTTTGTGATTGGAATCGGTATAGGTAGGGTCCCATAAGGCGCGCGTTGAATTGAGCCGCGCCATTTGCGCGCCGGTGTTGCTGGGATCGTGGTTCCGGTCGTAGTCAAGGTGGACGGAGACGCCGGTGCCAGGAGGATAGATAGTCGCATAATAGGTGTGCGCGTCAAGGTAATCTAACAGCCGCTTGCCGTATTTGGTTTCAGCCGCTGCGAATTGACGCAGATAGTACTCGACGAACGGAACACCACCGTGGGCAGCCCGATCAATCGGATTGCTCCAGGGCTGATGACAAGGGCCTGTGGCCAATCCTGACGCGACATCCTTTTCGGAATAAAAGAAACTCCACCAAAGGCCTATCACCGGCCCGCTGACCTCGGCAGTCGGGTCGGCGGTCTTAACGGCAAGGGCAGTGCCAATGCCATCGTTTGTCACTTCGTCATACGTGAAGGGATTGGGATGTATGTCTCTGTCCACGTTGTCCCACGCAAAGGGCTCATTGTCCAGGGCATAGATGGCTACGCCTTTTCCGCCGCCGCCGGGCGGATTCCCTGGGCCGAATTTACTCACTAAGTAGGTTACCCAACCGCCGGCCCACGTACTTTCCGCCCAGGATTTGGTTACCGCGGAGACCGCGGGTGGCGTGGGAGGTGGCACTGGGACGCTGGAAAGGGCAGGATCGTTGCCTGTTATCTTGCACCCACTGGGGTTTGCACAACCGTGGACCCCGACTGGATATATGCCGTTGCCACATCCACGAGTACGGTTGACTTGCTGCTGGCCGGGATAGGTTGCCACCGGAAAGCTGCAGGAGGTGCCATCCTTTGCTACCCAGCCGAGCACAGGGACTGCACCCATTGTCTTGATCCCCGCGCGGTTATCGAACTTGACCACTTCGTCGAATGCCGTTACGCCGCTGACCGGGGTCCACGCATCCCCCACAGTGCCGGGCTCGTCTTCAAAGTAACGGTGTATGACGTGGCTGGTTACGTCCAATTTGTAGTTGTAGCGCTCGGTGGTGTTCCCGCCCCAGCGATCGACGGTGATGTTGGCGGAGACAAATGCCTTGGCCACCGAAGGATCAGGCGAGGTAGGGTTCATTCCAAACGCGTTCATGCCGTAGATGTCCGGACTGATGCGGTTGCCCGGGCGGCTCACATCCACGATCAACGCCGGGCCGTCAGCCGTGGCCGGCGGGCTGAGGGTCAAGGTCGCGCTGCCGCTTACAGTCGTGTTCTGGGCGCTGACAAAGGTAGCTGTCACCGTAACGGCTGCCGGAGCCGGGTAGGGCGTGGTGTAGAGGCCGCTTGTGCTGATGGTGCCCGGGCTCAGGCTGGTGCCTGAAGGCGAGGCCGCAGTCAACGACCACGTCACCACCGGGTTGGCCACGCCGGCAACCGTAGCCGTGAACTGCAACTGGGTCCCGATGATGGCGGTCGCGGGATTGGGGCTCACGGTGAGCACGGCGCCCGCGGACGCGGCGGGGGACGCGGATGTACCTGCGCTTCTGCCGCCAGCATAAGCCGTCGCCAGCAGGCTTAGTCCGGTTCCCGTCCAAACCACTGCATTCCAAGTCCAGTTTCTCATCTCGAATCTCCCTTGGGCGGCACTTCACTTGACTGACGCGCTTCTAGTCGGTCAGGGGGTTCCGTTCTGCCAAGATCGTCGAACAGCGGTTGAGCGGCTTTCAGCTCGGGAGCTTCTTCTGCAACGGAGACAGCAAGAACGCGAACCTTGTTATCGTCAGGAAGCTTAAGCACTCGCTGTCCCCGAGGGATCGGAAGCATGTAGGCAAATAAATAGGAGTACTGATAGGGCTGGTTGAGGCCGTCCGGCGTGTGATGATGCGACGCATACCAAGCCAGGCCCGCCGGCTTGATATAGCCCGCTTTCAGGCCGATGTAGTCATCCGGAAAATGCAGCACAGGAGAGATCCGCTCGCGTTCCGCCATATTCGCCGGTGGCCAGACGGCATGATGTGCCGAAATGGCCCAGTCGATCTGCGGCTTTTTCCCCCAGATGCGAGTGTCCCACTGTCCAATGAAACCGCCCCAGTCCTCGATATTCAGAGTCATACTCCGATTGCCTAGATAAAACGAATCCCTGCGATCACCGTCTGCAGACGCAGCCAGAATGTAGACGCGATTGTAGGGACCGGCAGGCAGGTTGATTTTCTGTCCGTGAGCGACCACAGCATTGGGAATGCCGGTGTGCGCGGAGGCTAACTGGAAGCGGACATCGTGGTAGTTGATCTCCCGAGGCAGCATCTCCGCGGGAAGCGCGTCTCCTCTACCGTCGAAGCCGCCACGAGGTGTCCTGGTGTCGTCATCGGTAGCGACCGCAAGATCGTAGTGCAGGGCTACAGGTTCAGAGTGAACCTTGGGTAACGGTGTACCGACAGGAGCAAGCCTTATAGCGAACGTGCGCGTTTGGTACGCGGTGAACGATGCTGTCAAATCGCCGTCATGGATGGTTGCTGGTCCAACCGGCTGCTCCTGGGCGTTGACTTCACGCGCCGCCACGATCGGGGCTGCAAAAGAGACGCGAACATTCGGATGAGTCGTACCATCCAGCTCGACCAGGCGGATGATCAGTTCATCACTATCCTCCGCTTTCTTCATTGCCAACACCCGGATGCGCGGATCTTCCACCTTGAGCAGTGAGAATCTCTTGCCGAGAACCCCGGGGTGGCGCGTTGCCTCGAAAGCCACCAAGGGATCGCTGAGCCGATATGCTTGCCAGTCGGTCTGTCCGTCTCGCCATCCTCCGGCGTGGCTGGCAAGGCCAAAGACAAATTCATGATGGCCCCAATCTTGATTGGCCTGATCGTCATAGTTATGGGGGTTCTGCCCTTGGCTGATTCCAGGAGTGCGCAGCAGGGTAAGGCGAAGCGTGTGCTCGTCGGGCTTGTCTGAGCCATTCTTGCAATCGGTCAAAACCGTCACGCCGAAACTGTTGCTTTTATCCGTCAGATCGATCCAACGATGGGAAGCCACTTCAAACTGACGCTGGTTCGCGGTGGGCCGCAGAATCGTGCCTACATCCCAGTTGTAGGTAGCATTTTGATTGGATGCGGTCAGGGCAAAGGTCGCCTTGAGGTTGGCGTCCAGCGTGCGCCAGTCGATGACATTGCCGAACTCAACTCGATTGCCGGCGTCGCCTGCGGAGAGTCGAATCGTCTGGGTAAAGCTTGAACCCTCGGTTTCGCGCGCGATTTCAAGAGCAACACGGGCAGGGCCATGCTCGGCGATGCGTATCTTAGCTGGGCCGCTTACGTAAGCACGAGGCAGAGCCTGCTCCTGGTCGAAGTCCATGTTCCACGCTGGATATTCCTGGGGCGAGTCGTTGGAGAGGGCGAAGCGTAACGGGGCCGTCAGTAGTTCTCTGTTCAAGAGCTTGTCGAAGATGCTGGAGACATCTCCGTTCTTATTGACCGTGACACGGTAACGGGCATTTTCCAAAGACGAAGGGGTCACGCTGAGCAGAGAATAGTGCGTCTCCGCTTTTGCCGGCCGGATGTCGTAAACGGCGTAGCCGACTGACTCCACCTTCGCCAGGAAGAGCACCTTCCCATCCTGCAGCTGGGACGGCGCCTCCTTGCCATCCGGACCGAAAACCTGAACCGCGTGGGGCATCCCTCCGGGAAACTCAACACTGGCCTGCACGATGTCTTCGCGTGCGATGCCGAGAGGATTGAAGACCACCACGGGGACGCCCTTGACCCTGGTATCGAGACCCGAGGCCACGGCCTCGCTTGCGCTGGCAAGAATGCCGCTGAATTGATTGGCTGCGATGACGTCGTCGTTCCACGCAAACTGATACGCGCGAGGGGTGGCAGTACCGGCGGCCGTATCGTGGAAGTCACCTGCAAGATTCAGCTCCCATGCATCGTTAAGCCGCTGCTGAGGATAAGTCCGGGCGCCGAGCCATAGCGCCGCCACCGAGGACTTCTCCGCGGCATCGGCGAGCAGCTCGTTTTTGGTGTACCAGCGCTTGTGATAGGCCTCCGACGTGAGAGAGCCCGCAGAATGATTGATGAGCTCAAGATCTCCCTGATAGCGCGGCATGCGCGAGGTCATGTCCGGGGTGATGGCGTTGAACATCTGGTCGGCGGTGGAAATGACCACCCGCACGGGGCCTTCGCCCATTCTCTCCACAGTGCCTTTCTCCTCGCCGGGCGAATGCGCGGGTGCTCCCGGAAAGACAGGCGGCGTCAGAAGGATTTGCCCCTTTGTGACTGTCGCTTCCAGTATGCGGATGCTGTCCTCTGTGGGACCACCGCCAGTATCCCCCGTACCGACGTAGTGGTAATCCGCGTAGATGCCGGAAACTGCGCCGTCAAGCTGAATGCGGGAAACCCAGTTGAGCTCCAGTTCAAGGAGGTGAAAAGCCGACATCTTCGCGCGCTCCTCCGGTGTAGGAATCCACGCGGCGGGAAGCGGTTGGCTGAGATCCGTGCTGACTCGGCTGATATATTTTTCTGGATTCAAAGCCGCGACAACACTCTTTCCGTCCGGACCGACCCAAACTCCAACGTTGAAGGGAATGCCTTCGGGCGTTTGTTCCGGTGAGCCCGGACCACCAACCCTCGGTCCCGGCTGCCAGATCGAGTTCAGCTTCTGCGTGGAGAATCCCTTTAGGCCGGAAGCCGCAAGAATACTCGGAAGCGAGGCAGGAAATCCAAAACAATCCGGCAATAAGAACTCTGTGCTGCTCTTTCCGAATTCGTGCCGGTAATATTCGTTGCCATAGAGCACCTGCCGAAAGATGCCCTCGGCGCTGGGCAGGTTCATATCGCCTTCCTCCACCGAGGACCCCGCCGGAAACCAACGGCCGGCTGCAACATATTGCTTCATCCGTTGATAGTCATCGGGAAAGTACTCCTTCATGAGACGATAGCGGTTTGATCCGGTCCAGTTGAAAACGTAGTCTGGGTACTTATCGATGTAGTCGAAGTTGACGCGCATTGTCTTCAAGAGGAATTCGCTGATGGTTTGAGGGAACTCCCAGCGCCATTGGGTGTCCAGGTGAGCGTAGGGCACAACATACAAAGTGGGTGTCTGTCTTACATCCGGAGACTTCATCGTCTGTCCCTGCGATGCCAATGCCATGCAGAGAACGCCCACTCCCGGTACGGTCCAGCCCAACCTGGCCGCGGCACTCGCCAGAAATTTCCGCAACAGCCGCAACGTCAGCGATCCCATCAGCCCCACCTTCTTCCCTTCTCGCTAAACATCCCAAAAACCGCGACAAGATCGCTCCCTCACGGCAACATTTTGCGGTGATAATCGATCTTCTCGCCGATCAGCACTGAATCTTCAAATCCGGCGCCGCGGATCGTAATCTGACTCCCTTGCCGAGTGATGCTCTGTACCTTGTAAGCAGCGCTCTCCGAGGGCTCAAACAGCGTCATAAAGTCGGCGTCAGTCCCGTGCCGGCGGACGATTACGTAGGAAATCTTCACTCGCAGATCCGGTCCCGGCCCAGAGCCTGTGAACACCTGGCTTGCCACAGTATCCTTCAACATCCACACGCGCAGCGTGCGGCCTTTGTCCATCGTGAATGTCGTACGGAAGTCCCCTGCAGCACTTGCATACTTGTTGTCCGTTAGCATCTGGTAGCCGTCCTGCTGCGGGAATCCCGCATAGGGCCGAAAGTTTCCTTCGGCAGCCTGTACGCCGTAGTTGTGATAGTTCCAGTCAAAGTCGTGTTCTTTACCGTCGGTAGAATGGCATCGGGTGATCTCAAGGATGTAGTTGTCCGTAACGATCTCCATGCGCTTGAGGTCCACGCCCTCGTAAACAGGACCGGCATCGAGCGACACCGCGGTAAACGCAGGCTCCGACTGCCAATTGAGTAGCTTGCCCGTGGCAGGCTGCTGGTCTTGTTCGTCCACTGCAACGGTATTGTGCGCCACGGTCCTTCTATCCCATTCATCGTGAATCGGGATGCCGTAAAAATGCGTCCCCGGGTCCACTCCCATTTCGGCGCCCTCGGCGTAGATCAACTCGTTCAGCTTGTCCAGGTGCCCGTGTGGGCCGCCGTGCGGTCCGAACTTGATGATCTGTGTGATGCCTCCTGAAGTTGAATGCAGCGTCGCATAACCAGCCTCAGGAAACACCGCACTGCGAAGTGCCGGCATCTGTGTGTTTCCCAGTGAAGGGGCGCCGAAAAGATAAGCAAAGCGGCTGTCACGTTTGCCTTCCGCGGCGATCGCGGCAAACAACGGATTGCCGGTGGCCCCATACGCAACCTCATAGAGAGGTGCTTGCTCGGCAAGCGCAACTTCATGAGAGTCGTTAAAGGCCGGCAGCATTCCATCGGGGAACAATACACCAATGGGCGAGGCAAGCAGTGCCGTGATGTTCGGCTCCTCCTTCCATAAATTGACTCCGGCCCGGGTCGCCATCTGCGCCATAAAAAGTATCGGCCGCAAGGCGTAGAACTGATAACCCCATGCGCCCTCGGTCCAGAAGCCATCCTTTACGAACACCTTCAACTGCGAGCGCAGGCCGTTGGTTCCATCCAGCGCCTTGCTCACCAACGTCTTGTCGTCAAGCGTATAACCCACAGCCATCTCCGCACCCAGAATCCAGCTCTGGATGTTAGGCGTCAGCCCCATGCTGGCGCGCGATACCGTCATGGCCGATGCGTAAAGCAGATCGCGCTCAATGTGGGTGCGGTCAGCCGTTGTCAGCACGTCTGAGTCGCGAATCAGATCGTAGGCCCAGGCCATATCGATCAGCCAGATGGATTCATCCAGCGTCTGCGAGTAAACCCTCGCGCCAAACTGCGACTCCTTGCCGTTGTTGTCGTGCATGGGATAGGTCTGATACTTGTCCGCGTATGCCTTCAGCACCTGGGCAGCCCTCTGGGCAAAGACACGGTCGCCCGAGAGCCGGAAAGCAAGCGCCTCCGCAAGAGTTCCCTTCTCCAGCGCGTCCGCTCGCAGCATGTAGACCACCTGGTCGTAGGGGTAGCCTTTGAAGACCTGGCCGGTATCGGGACATACGTTCTGGTCGGGCGGATGGAACTCCAGCTGCGATCCGGTATCGGGGCAGGCGTAGTAGTGCATCCATTGACCGCCATCCGGAGGTAGTTTAAGTCCATGGAGCCCGAAGCGTTTTTCATACGAACCAGGAAAGGCCGTAGCCTCGTCCAAGATGGCCTGGCGCTGCCGCGCGGCCCACGGCTGTTGCTTCGCCAACCGGTTCAGGCGCGCAAAATCGCCCTTGTCGAGCAGAAGATGCGGTGGCGCCTGCGCGGCGATCAGTGGTGCGATGCAGAGAGCAAAGGCAAAACATAATGCAAGTCGCATGGAAGCGAGAGGTTGAAGCATCATTTCTTCTTTCTGGTTCCGCATTTTAGGCATCTCAGATGCTTTCTATTGCAACCGCGCAAAATGCAGCGTGACTGTTTCGTGGCCCTGCATCGGGATGTAGACCGCAACGCGCGTGAAGGAATTGCCGCAATCATCCACTTTTTTCTCACTTACGGAAATGGGCACTGGAGCGTCGATCGCTATTTTGAGGCGCTGGCCGTTTCGCGTGAAAGTTAGGGTATGGTCATCGATTTTTTCCACGAGCCATGCGTGAACCTTTCACACAAGAGCAGCCCCATCCGAATTTCTGGGCGGGGCTGGCCTGCATGATGAAGCCGGGTGCTTAGAACGACAACCTCATCGTTAGCTGGATTTGACGAGGCGTGTTGTAAGAGGAAAGGTTGGTCTCCACGCCGCTTGTAGCCGGGTTGTTCCACCCCTGCATGTTCAGCGCGTTGAAAGCATCCCCGTTGATGCGCAGCTTCACCCTTTCCGTGATCGAGATGACCTTGTAGATGGAACCGTCGATGGTCCAGTTATATGGGCCTGGGAGCCAGGTTCTGTTGAGAGGATTGGATCCCTGGGGGCCGCTTGCGAAAGGGGTCGTGGATGTTTTCCCGTTGGTCAAAGTAACAGTTACGTCTTCATTCCCATAGTCGGTTGTGCCGGGCGTATTGTTGATCGGGACCTGATCGGGCACGTAGTCGGCGGGAAGCCCCGTGACGCAACCGGCTGTAGGCGTTGCAACGCAGGCCGATCCAGCCACGCCGAGGGTGGTCGTCGGGGCAAGGTAGCCATTGAACCACATGAACGAATTCTCACAGACGCCGCTGCGGCAGTCCACGATCGGGTGTTTGTGCTTGTAGATATGGATCGGACTGGTCGGCCCATAGTATCCCAGGCCGGGCGCGAACCTTTGCGATGCGATATTTCCAACGCCGGCAATTTGCCAGCCGCCGACCAGTTCATCCACAAAGCGGTTGGCATTCCCCAGGAACCGCTTTCCGCGGCCGAAGGGCATATCGTAAATGCCGTTGAATTCGATGTGTTGATTCGCCGACGTAGATCCGGCCGCGTCCTGCGTGTAGCCCTCGAACCTCTCCAGCGCGTGGTAATTCGACCAGATCGGGACGCCCGGGGGAGGGGCTGGAACAGCATTGTAAGGGCCAAGCGCTCCGTTCTGTCCGGCCACAAAAGTATAGCTGGTTCCCGTTGCCGGGCCCTGGGCACCGAGAAAATCGGCATAATTGTCGGTTGTGCCGTCCGTGGTGCCGTTCCCGCCCACACGCATATTCTTGGACCACGTCCAATAAACCTGGTAGGCTATGCCGCTATGGTATAGCCGCTGGTAATTGACCTCCAGCGCGTTATAGTTGGACCAGCCGTCCTTGGCGAGATAATTGAGCGCGCCCGACCATGTCGTCTGGTCGTACGGACCCTGCGCGGTGGTCGAATACGTAGGCGTATTGATCGTGGTTCCAGTAGGCGGAACGATGCCTTGGGCCATCTCCCAAACGAAGGTCGTGGGATGCAGGTTGGGTTCGAATTCATGCTGCAGGTTGGTCGCGTGCGTATAGACGTAGCTCACGCGCAGCGCCGAGTTGCCCTTGAATGGCTGCTCGATGGTGAAGTTGGTCTGGGTGACGAAATCCGGAGGGCTGTTTGGCGGGAGAACGTCCAAACCGATGGCCGGAGGAATGGCAGTGGTCGAGGTGGTATTCACCGCGGTGGCGGCGCTGCTCGTGCCCAGGATGGAGGTTCCGTCTACGCCGCCCAGCGGATACCGAATCTGCTCGTTGGGCAAAGCGTCATACGCCTGAGCGGCGGTAGTATAGCTTTGCGTGTATGAAGCGGTAAACGGGACTTGAGTTTGCGGTAGCCTGAGGCCGGTGCGTATTGCCTCGGGGTAGGTATATCTCCCAAACGCTCCGCGTAGCACCGTGCCCCACTTGCCGCCGAAGAGTTGGTACGCAACGCCCACGCGCGGGAGAAAGTTGAGATCGTAGTTCCGCTGCAGCGTGGTGTAGTTCATGCCAGGGTACCCAAATTGCTGGGGAGTCTCGAACTTGGCGCCGTCGTCCTCCAGGTTGGTGATGATGGCCTGCGTGGTATAACCCTCGGAGATCAGTTGAGAAAGCGGAGCGGCCGTCACCAGGGCATCGTTCTTGAAGTCGAAGGTGGTTGCCAGGCCGTATTTCGTCCACGGGGACGGATCGGCCTCCCAGCGAATGCCGAGGTTAATGGTCAAGTCTCTCCGCAAACGGTAGTTGTCCTGGATGTAGGCGTTGACCTGCATGTCGCGGTAGTGGGTATAGGGCGCCTCCTTGACGACCCCAAAGCTGCTGGCGCCGCCGAGATAGTTGTCGGCATCTGCTGAACCCGTGCCTGTGTACTGAGTGTAAAGCGCGGCCGATGTCGGGTTATAAAGGGCGGTTTGCAGGCCGCTGAAAGCAATCGTGTCCGCCTGCTCGTCCTCAAGCACGCCAAACCGTTCGTGCCGGTAGCGGCCGCCGAATAGGATCTGGTGCTTTCCGACCGTCTTGGTCAGATTTTCGTCGGCAGTATCCACGATCTGGGCCATGCCGTAGATGAATTGGGTGCCGCCGTAGGGGGTGATCAGGCTGGCTCCGTAGTTTGGAAAGCCCGACGAGCCGAAGTTGTTGGGAGTTCCCAGCATCTGCTCGTAATCGAGGTTGGGATTGCCGCCCGCAAAGTTATGCTGACTGTACCACTGCTGGCTCACCACGGTTTCCGAAAAGAACGTGGGAGAGAAGATATGTGTATAGCCGATCGCGGGGGCAAAGGTCAGGCTGGGGTTGCGGGTCATGCCGCTGGCCTGAAACGGGAAGTTAGCGCCGCCGACCGTGGCAGCGATCGTGTATGGCGACTTGCTGGGGGAGTTCCGCAGCCCGACGGTGACGTTGTCATTGCTCTGATACCGCAGGTAGGCCCGATTGTTCTCGTTGAATACGTGATCCAAACGGATGGCAATGCTGGGGATCGTCTGTAAGGCGATGTCGGGCGACGATAAATTGGGCGTGACAAATGGGTTGGCGTTAGGTATGCTCGGCTGTTGTGTAATGGCGTAGATCTTTTGCGCTGTCGTCGACTCGAGGGCGGGATTGATTTGGTTCAGAACGCCGTTGTAATCGTACTGTGTGCGGCAATACTTGTTGACGACCGGTGCGACCAGGGGAGTGGCGGGATTCTGGCAACTGGATGAATTCGTTGTCGTTGACGGATCCATGATGTACTGCGGCACGTTCGCGGAATTGGTCACGGCGCTGAAGTTGCCCATTTCCATCTGCGGCGTCGGCACGCTCACCAACTCGCTGGTAGTGCTGGCATCCGAGTATCTCTCATAGGCAAAGAACCAGAAGGACTTGTCTTTGCCGTGGTAAACATGGGGCAGAACGATTGGTCCGCCTGCGTTGGCGCCAAATTCGTTGCGCACCAGGTGGGGCGCAACGAGGTCGGTCGCATCCTGACGGGCCTTGGCAGCGCCGATGGCGTTATTGCGCGCGGTTTCAAAAAGCGAGCCGTGCAGCTCGTTTGTCCCCGACTTGGTGGTAATGACCTCCGTGGCCGGCAACGAATACTGCGCGCTGGTGTTGCTCGTTTGGACCTGGACTTCCTGCACCGCATCCGGGTCGGGCGTCACGAACTCGGTGACATTACTGGAACCGCCGCCGAACTGGCGGTTGTTCAGGGGCACACCATCCGCAACGATGTCCAAACCAACGCCCAACAGGCCGTTGGCACGTTCTCCAGCCTGTCCATCGATGCCCGGTGTCGTTTGCTGAACCAAATTCATCAGAATGCGCCCGTTCATCGGGATCTGGTTGATGCGCTGATTTTCCAGCGCGTAAGCGATGGTGCCGCTGTCGGTGGTGGTGAGCTGAACCTGGTTCCCGCTGACCTGGATCGTCTGCGTCACGGCCCCCGCGGTCATGGTGACGTTGACGACTGCGTACTGGGCCACCAGCAGTTCGATCGAAGTCTTGTAGGTCTTCATGCCCGGCGCGGTGACCGTCACGGTATAGTGGCCCGTGAACAGTTCCGGCGCCTGGTAAAAGCCCACACTGTTGGTTTTCGTGTCGGTCGCAACAAGGGTGGCGTCGTTGACTACATGGACCAAGGCTCCCGGAATGACGGCGCCCGTGGAATCGGTCACCGTGCCTTGAATCGACCCGGCGCCGCTTTGCGCGCGAGCGCTGCTAAGGCATACGGCAAGTCCGAGAAGTATGCCGGGGATGAGCGCTGGAAGTCTACTCCAGCGCGGGAATTGCGTCAGAAACCTGGCTAAGGTCTTCATTTCAACTCTCCTGTTACGGTTTGGCAAACTTGCGCGTTGGCCCCGAGAGCACAGTCTGCGTAGTCTTAGCCTCAGCGTCACTCAGCGGGGCCAGCTCAGAACTCCATACTGAAGGACATATTGGCCGGAATAAAAGGGGCAACTCGTGGTTAGCTGATGCCAGTCACCTCGCTGTGTGCGAAAACTTCCTCCATCCCTGGGTGGTCCCGGCCCCAGGGGCCGATCCTGTCCTGTTATCGATGACTCCTGCTTCGAGCTGGCCCACGCGCTCTGACCTCTCGCGAACTCAGGCCCACAGGCTCAAGGCTTCTCCGTGCTGGCAGCCCTTTCCGTGGCACAAAACCGCCAGGGAACTAGAGTTTTGAAGTCTTGAGAATACTAGGAGAGCGGATTTGCAAAGGGAAAGGGACTAACCGAACAAATCATTAAGAATCAATGCGATTCACTTGTGATTCACGTGATTAAGTCTCGACCTCTGAGCCTAGAGCCTGTTATTAACTTCCGGCGAGCAGCTGAAAAGTGTCAAACAGAAGAGTCGAGGAGCGGCTCCGACTGCGCCGGGGAACAGTCCGGCTTGATTTGTGCCAGCGGATAGGAGAGGACTGGACAAGGAGGATCCTGCAGCTCAGCACGCCGGCGACCTGAGCCGCACAGCGTTCCCTGAGCAGGGGATGTCCAACTGCGGCCAAACCTGCGCCCCTGTTTGGTTCCGGCTACGCGGGGTTAGGGATTAATGAGTCGAATGGCAACGATGGATGACGGCCCTACGGGAGCTCCTGCAATCGATTGCGTGCGGATGAGAGCCTCAAAATAGACTGGTCTTGCAGAAGGATTGGAAATGCCTAGTCTGCTTTGCAAAATCCGCCTGTTGTTCGCATCGGCAAAGAAATCCCCTGCAGCCTCTGTGTTTTCCTGGTGCAATCCCTGCACAATCAGAACGCTGCCGCGTCCGCTAGGCAGCGGCAAGAGAGAGATTGTGGCGTAACCCACTCCCCCATTCCCAGTAAGAGGCGAACTGCAATAACCCTGCTGCTCTCCCAGCTTCGGGTGCAGATTATCAAAGCAAGCTTCATTGCTACCGGGGGAATCCACACGTCGATCCCGGAAGTTAAGCTTGTCCTGGAAATACGAGACCCAGGGATTGGAAGCCGGACTTCCCACGAGCACAAAGTTACCTTGATCAAAATCGTGGGGCGACAGGCTGCGAGCGGAACGAACCACAAGCCGGTCACGCCCATCCCCGCTCATCCGCACAAGCGACATCGCCAATGTCACGTCTGCGATTGAAGTAAGCGCGGAGCCGGACAAATAATTGACGATGCGCTCTTTGCTTCCGTTCCTGTCCGCATCCGTAATCACTTGCCCGCTTCGATAGGCAGGGCTGAGGTACTGCTGCAATGTAAAATTCTGTCCTGAGAGCAGGCGAATCAGACCATAGTTCGCGTCGGCTACTACGATTTTCACAGGTTGATTTCCGCTGTCGAACAGCACCGAAAGCGGCCAAGGCGGGGCCGCAGCCGACGGCCTGGTTACGCGATGCAATGAAGCGACCAGCGTGGCGATCAGAAACAGAGCCGCCAACCCCCAGGGTAACAGCCGCATGGTCAGCCGTCCAATGCTAATTTCAGGTTCAGATGGGTGGGCTTTTTGCTTCAAGGTGCGAAAAACCGCTATGTAGCTTCCTTTCGGAATCTCGATAATGTAGGTCTCTTCGCGGCCTTCTGCGTCGAAGTATTCATGAAGTTTGAGTCTCAGTTGACGTACGTGGACGCGGACTGAGCTGTCCTCCACGATGCTGTAATCCTCCAGCTTGCCAAAGACCGCAACTCCGATCTGATGCTCGTTTAGATCATTCGTAGCCCCGTGCAGGGTTTTCTCGGCAAGATACCTTAGCAAATCCCTGAGACGTTCCGACCTCTGAAAGGGACTGCTGGCGGTAATCCTCTCGATCAACTGCCAGCGGACATCGGCCTTTAATGAAGGTTCCATGCCACTCATAGCTTATTCAAATCTCTCGCGGAAGCCAGGATACAGTACTGGGGCGGTTGGCCGTATGCATCGCGCTTGGAAGCACCAGCTGGGTCCCGCTCCGGGGCAAAATCACACCAAAAGCATAACACCGGACGATCTGCGGGTAAGTTGACACGTGAATCACACGTGAGTCGCATTGATTCTAATGTTTTGTTCGGTTGGTCCCTTTTCCTTTGCAAATCCGCGTGCCTAGTCTTCCCAAGACTTCGAAACTCTGGTTCCCCGGCGGTTTTGTGCTACGGAAAGGGCTGCCAACAGGGAGGAGCCTTGTACGGATGATTGATCAACATTGATCTATGGAGGCCTGATTTACTATTGTGTTTTCTCGCAATTGAGGCGCAGCCAAAAGCAGTCTCATATGTCCGGCGTCAGCACTGGGAACTCCAACGGACAGTACACTTACTCCGGCTCGAGCCTTGCTCTGACTTCCACCACCTCCGCTTCCGACGGTTCCTTCAGCTTCAACATTAGCAGCGGCTGCTCGCCGGACCAGCTCGTCTACGTTGCCGAGGCCGGCGGCAACGCCGGGGGCGGCACGAATACCGCCATTCTGAACGTGGCCGTGCTCGGCTTCCCCACAAGTACCACTTGCGCCGGGCTGCCCGCGGTCACCACCATCAACGAGGTGACCACCGTCGCCACGGCCTACGCCTTCAGCGGTTTCATCTACCTGGGCAGCGGCAACAGCGTCAATATCACGGCACCGGTCGTCAACGATTACTTCCCCACCACCGGCACCAACAGCGTGACTTCGGGTGCGGTTCCTCCTACGGTTACTACGGCCTCCGGTCTGTATCACGCCTATCTGAACGCCATCAATCTGGCGAATATGTCCAACGGCACCGCCAATACAGTGCTGCCCAGCAACCCCCAGGCTGTGACCCCTGCCGCGGTGGTGAACGCCATCGCCAATGCTCTGCAGGCTTGCGTGATCACAACCGCGAGCAGTAGCCCCTGAAGAAGTCCGCCGCATCGTGGCGCAGATCGCCAATGAGGAACACATGTCCGTTGGAACAGACGGGGGAGAGGCAGTTTCTCTGAACCGATGAATGTGCTCTGGCCAGTCTTCTTTTCCCCCAGCCCCACGGTTCGATTTGATTTGATTGATGTGGTTTGCCCCCGGCCTCTCAATGCAATGATTCCACTACTAACTCCGGCGTCCCCTTCACGCGAACTCGTTTGATTACTATCGGTTTGCTCATGGCCTTCCAAGCGCATATATATATGCTGTAAGATACAGCACGACAAGGAAACTACATGATCGCCGCGAAGAAGTCCGCAACCCGGCCAAAGCGGAGAATCGTTGCTCCCGCAGAGAAGTGCACTCAACTCCGGCTTACCGTCGATTCCAGATTCACCAAGAGTCATTTCAACCAACTTTTTGCCGTGTTGAAAATCCGGAGACAGAACGCTCTCGCTGAGCACATCATCATGAGTTTCAAAACCAAGGTCGCTCAGACGCAGATTCGTGCGTTCTACAACGGCCCGTGGCTGAACATTCCGTTCCAAAGCATCGACACTTCTTTCGTCTTCCCTTTGACTCACGAGATCGCCGATGAGCTGGAGAGAGTCGGGGGGGAGATTCTTGGCGGCGTAAATAAATCGAAGACTTTTCGCGTGATGGTGGCCTACTTCGCAGCTGTCCATAAGCTCAAAGCACCAGTTCAATCCACTGCATTCGATTAGTCTCGTCAGAGTATTCTCCTGACGGCAACCTCAGATACGCGATGATCGCATAAGCTACCTGCCGCCTCTTTCATTCTGGCGACGGAGCGGATTCGCCAGGCGCTGTTGCAGGCGCAGGGCGTACTGCATCTCCGGGTCTGTGAATTCGACGGAGATTCTGTGGCGTACTGCAATATTGGTGACCATTCGCTTCCACTCGTCGCTTCCAGTGCATGCGATCCGCAATCCGTATTTCTGGACAGCCATCTCCAGTCCAAAGACGATTGCCGCCTCGTCCTGGTTGAGTACGGTCACAAGGCGCCCGCGGTCGATGACTGAGACCCTGCCGTTCAGCATGTACGACACGTCGCCCGTCTTCCGGTTGATCGTCCAGATGCGTGTCGCGGCGATCTGGTTTGCAAGGGCCAGTTGCTTCTGTTCGGCTACAAGCCGCTGTTGCGCGAGGTCAGCCCAGTCGGTGCTGCTGTCGTTTTCGGGCGGTGGACCGATATGCAGCGCGTCTGGTTCCAGCCTTGCATCGAGCCGTTGTTGATTGCGTTGGTCGGCATAGCGCCATCCGCGAAGTTGTGCGGCCGCTCGCGCGTCTCCTTCGTCGGCCCTGTCCGCGACCCATGAACGGAGATCCTTCGGAAATGCCTCCCGGCGTCTCTTTTGAATGGCCAGCTTCAGGGCGCGCACTTCGAGGACAGATTGAGCCGTTGCCTGAGAGAGCAGAACCTTCTTGTCCGGCCACGCCAGAGCGGATGCTCGAATCTCCCGCTTTTGTTCGCGCAAGATGTCAAGAATATATTGCCGGCCCTCCCTGCCGTCTGTTGTGAAGGCTTTGCACACTTCCCGTCGCCGATTGCGATACTGGTTATACTCAGCCATCAGGGCACTACGTTCGGCGCGTCGCTGCGCCTTACGTTCTTCCCTCAGAGCGCTATTTCGAGCATCATGTTGAACGCTAGGTGGATCGGCCTCATAACCGGATGTTGAGGCGGGTGTCCAGGCCCCAAGAACCGCCTCCGTGTTCTGACGGTTGATCTTTCCCGCGAAATTGTTGCGAAATACGTCGGAAGCCTTTACCCGGATGTTCGAGTCGTCAGCGAGGACGGTATATCCGCCCTTCTCTCCCTTCTCGAGTCTGAGATGAGCCTTCGCGAGAAGGCGATGAAGGTCATCCCAAGTGACACTCTTTCGCGTGAGAAGTTTCCGCACACTGGGGGCCACTTCCCGCCGTACGTAGGTCTGAAGAGACTCTGCATCGTGGTAATGTTCAAGTTTTGCAGCGGCTCCGGTCGGCTGTTCTCTGGCAGACCGGAGCGCAAAACGTTCGGATCTTGAAATGGGTACAGCCTGTTTCGATTCCTCATCCCATCGAGTCATTCCCGGTGTATGTGCCCAGCCATACTTCGCTTCGAGACGACGTGCCGCGGCATCGAGAGCAAGCCAATTGTTATATCGTGTAGGGGCTCTGAGCGTTTGAGGATGAACTTTGTTCACCATGATGTGAATATGGAAGTGCTTTTTGTCGTCGTGTGCGACGACCATATATTGATGGCCCTCATATCCAAGTGCTTTCAATGTTTGTACTGCTGAGTCTGTCCATTGCGGTCGCGTCGGACGTTCTCCTGGAGGCCATGCCAGTTCGTAATGGCAGACTGCATCCTTGCAGCGATCATTGAGAGAAGCGACTCCTTGCATTTCGCCTGCCGCGGTGTCGAAGCTTAGAAGATTCCACGACAGGACCACATCGCCTCGCAAGACAGGTTCTCCAGTCTCTGCGTCACGCTCCTGTGTAAGGTATTCACGAAGGCGCTTGAAGCTGCTGGAGTGCTTCCGAGATGGTTGTACCTTGACGATCATGTCTACTTTATTGCGACGGTGTTGAGCGTTCTCACTGCGCTAAGAACAGTGGACAATGTAGAATTCAGTTTCCTGCGAAGGCCTTCTTCTTCCGGAAGACCCTTAATCTGCATGAGCAGGTACTTCTGAAGTCCACCGAGTCGTGCAAGTTCTCCCAAAGCCTTCTGGTCCACCTTCGAAACGATTCGCTTGTTGAGTGCGGTCCTTCGCATGTACTCGCTCATGGTCAAGCCGGCTTTCCTGGCCTGGGCTTTGATGATGGCCTTCTCTCGATCCGTTGTTCTGATGAAGAGCCGTAGTGTGGCGCCTTCAATTCGTTTGGGTCTTGCCATTGTTCTCTCCTGTTCTGTGGGGTCTCGGGGCGCAGCCCTGAGCAAGATGCGCAGCCATTTCTCCGAGTAGCCGCAGGCGGATTGGAGAAATGGTGGTGGGCGCGCGGAACCCCAAAGGGGTTTCGTGCGCACAGCGCATTTCTTGCCATTCGCCGTTTAGATATCTCAGTTCTCACAATTCATCGCGTCCAGCTTTCACCGTCCACGGTTCGTACTCCGTAATTAGTATAATACATAACTATCTGTATTAAATATCAGCAATCGTGATAGTATCTTTCTCATGCCTCTAAAGAGCGCGGTGAGGGGGAAGAGCGATGGGAACAGAGGGGCGTCGTAAGGTGCAGGTCATTTCTTCGGAGAATGTGGAGGAGGCTCGCGTGTTGCTAACTCAAAAAACGGCAGAACCCGTGCCGCAACCAGGTTCGTTCATGATGGGGGCGGTGATACGGACGCTGTTGCCTCTTCTCGTGGAGTTGCGGAGAAAAGGTTATTCATTGACCATGCTGACTCATTTGCTGGAGGAGAAAAGGATAAGGATCAGTCCAACCGCTCTTTCTGGGTACATGGCGAAATTGAGTAGGCCGGATGAGGAGGCTCCGGTAAGGGCCCGGAGAGAGAGGCCGCAAACATCTGCAAGTGCCTCTCAGGCACGTGGAACCTTTGTGATGAAGCCGGACATACCGCTGTGAAAGGGGGTGCGGTGTATGGGGCGAGTACTCTTTGTGACGGGCAGTGCTGGTGGGGTAGGGCTTGGGAATCTGCAACACTGGTGTGCCCTGCGGAAATCGAATGGTGGTACCCGGAATGTGGTCAACTCATCGCAGATGAGGGCCGCAACAATGCCACCGCCGAGTGACAGACTGATCAACGACTTTCTTGGGAACAGGCCTGGCGCTATTCCAGACGAGAACAACATAACCGTGCAAGCCATTCCGGAGAAAAGTCAGTCAACGAGTTCGGCATTCCAGCGAACTGAGGCAAGGCCATGACCACTCTTGAGCGGTCCATTCAATCGGCGAGATTCGCAGCGATGTGGGGATATTTCCCTCAGTACAATCGCACATTGTTCGGAAGGGTACCGGACGTACTGGTTGAAGAGCAGAACGGAGTCCTACAGCAAGACGCGAAGCAAGAGGTCTCAGCTAACGGCAATGTGGGAGGTCTTCAGTGACTTGGGAGCCTCTGCTCACCCCTATCGAAACCGCTAAACTGCTCCGCATACACCCTAAGACAGCATTGCGGCTGGCTCGGACAAATGAGCTGCCTGCTGTCAGGCTTGGTAAACAGTGGCGGTTTAGGCAATGCGATTTGACAGCCTGGGTTGAATCTCATGTAAAATCGGCTTGCCAACCCAGCGATTGCATGGAGAAATAATGCCAGGCATTCGCAACAGTTACCAAGAGGGAAGCATTGTCCGTACCGCCCGCGCAAAGGGCCCAGACCAGTGGGTCTATCGCTGGCGTGAGACTCAACCAGAGGGCACCGTTCTCCGCCGCAGCAAGATTGTCGGCGATCTCACGCACTACCCCACCAAAGCAGACGCAAAACGCCTCGTAGAAAATTTTAGGTCTGAATTGAACGCAGCCACTCCTGTCGAGAAAATCGGCTGCATGACGGTGGCTGAAGCGTGGGGCCATTTCCAGGCCAATGAACTGCGCGATCCAGACTCCGACCGTTCTCCGACAACGATCCAAAGCTACCTCGACTACTACAAGACGCACATTATCCCGAAATGGGGAGACGTGCCACTGGACGAAGTCAAATCCGTCGCCGTCGAACGGTGGCTGCGGAGTCTTAGAAAATCTCCTGCGCCATCCTCCAAAGTGGCGATTGGAAATTCTGCCGCCCTCGCGCAGAGCTCTGAGCCGCTCGCCCCGGCATCAAAGGCAAAAATACGCAACCACATGAGTTCCTTGTTTTCGCACTGTATCCGCCACGAACTCTACAGCAAACTGAATCCAATCGCATCCGTCCGTCAGAGCGCAGTCAGGCAGCGCGATCCCGACATTCTGACGCTCAGCGAAATTCGCTTAATCCTGGGCAACATCGAACCACAGGCTATCAAGATTATGGTGGCCACTGCTGCCGCCTCTGCACTTCGCCGGAGTGAATTCCGGGGATTGAAGTGGGCAGACCTCGATCTCGACAACCGCTGGTTCCATTGTCGGCGCGGCCTGGTGGGAAAGTACGAAACCAAAATGAAAACGCGGGCCTCTCGCAAAAGCGTGGAGATGAACCCTACACTGGCTGAGGCACTCCGGGCCTGGCGCGAATTAACACCGTATCCCCAGGACACGGATTGGATATTTGCCAGCCCGTTCACATCTGGCAGACTCCCTTACTGGCCGGATTCAGCACTGAAGGATCATGTCCGGCCAGCGGCAATTAAGGCCGGTATTACGAAATCCATCGGCTGGCACACATTCCGGCACTCCCTGGCGAGTCTCCTGGGACAACAAGGCGAAGACATCAAGGTCATTCAGGAACTGCTGCGCCACGCCTCGTCGCGGATCACATCGGATGTCTACCAACAGGGGCACACCGTAGCAAAGCGGTCTGCGTTAAGCCGGGTCTCCGGACTCTTCGAGGTCGAGGCCAAGGCGTCATAGAGGCTCAAACCAAAGTCCAGCTTTTCGCAGCCACCCCCAGACGAAGAAAAGGCTCCCGGCACCGAGAGCCTTTTCTTTCTCAATCTTTCAATTCCAATCGGCCTCAAAAGGGTGTATTTTCTTAATGGACCCTTATTGGACCTTCGTGTCACATGCCAGATTGGACTTAAGTCCTTTTGAATCTGGCGGGGACGACGGGGCTCGAACCCGCGACCTCTGCCGTGACAGGGCAGCGCTCTAACCAACTGAGCTACGTCCCCCAGAACATCTGGGATGCCAGAAAAACCCGGCCTGCAAGGCCTCAATTTCCCCGCCCCGAAGGGCTTTCCACTTGGCGCGCGCTTCCAAAACCTGCCGGAAAAACGACGCATGCACGCGGCGGCAACATTATTGAGTGTAACAGAATCCCGGCCACCCTTGAACACGCCGAAGCAGGTCGTTGAGCCAAGAGTCGGCCCGTCCAATATTCGTTGCGCAGCGGATCATTCAAATGTTAGAAAGAGATCGCATGATCCTCCGTTAGCCCAACCACCTTCCCCGATGCAGAGGAGATTTGACATGGAAAACGCCAACCGGCGTCTGATGTGGCATGGAATGTTCTTATTCCTGATCGGCCTTATCACCGGATTCCTCGAGCAGCACTTCACGAATGTGCGGATGGGGCTTTCCGCGCACCTTGAAGGCGTGATGAACGGCATTTTCCTGCTTGCTCTGGGCGCTGCATGGGGCGCAGTCAGCTTGAGACCGGCAATCAAAGCGACTGCCTATTGGACCGTGCTCTACGGAACGTATATGAACTGGGTTTTCACGACACTCGCCGCAATCTTCGGCACTGGAGCCCTGTCTCCCATCGCTGCCGCGGGGCGCATCGCCCAGCCATGGCAGGAAGCTCTCGTTACGGCCGGCCTCATGAGCGTCGGCATTGTGATCGTCGTCTCGACGGTCCTGGTTTTGTGGGGTCTGCGGGCCAAGTCTTCACAGGCGTAGCGATCGCCTCCCCGTGGCGCAGCAAGTTCATTCTGGCGGTTGCGTCGATTAGGCATTGGCGACGGCTCGCGCGCCGCGACCGGCGGGCACATAGCCCATGTCCATGGAGATGCCGCGTACGCATTGCAGCAGATGATTGGCGATCGAGGGCAGCTTTTGCGCAGTGACGCGGAATGAGGGTCCCGAGACGCTCACCGCCGCGACCGGCAGCCGTTGCGCGTCCAGAACCGGCACCGCAATGCAGCGCAAACCCTCTTCGAGCTCCTCATCGTCCACGGCGTAGCCGCGACGCCGCGTCTTTTCGAGCTCAGTGCGCAGTGCCTCGGGCGTGGCGATGGTGCGCGTCGTCATGCGCTCAAAGCGCACGCGCTTCAGAATCTCCGCCGCGCGCTCCGGAGGCAGAAAGGCAAGGATGGCCTTGCCCACCGAGGTGCAATGCACCGGGTTGCTCGCTCCGATGCGCGTGATCATGCGCACCGACCGGGAGGGCTCGATTTTGTCGATGTAGATGACGCGCGCCGCCTCCAGCAGAGCCAGGTGCGCGGTTTCCTCGGTCTCGGCAACCAGACGCCGCAGATGCGGCTGCGCGCGGTCGCGGAGATCGTACTGTTCGATGGCGCGGTTGCCGAAGTCGAACAGTCGCAGGCCCAGGCGGAATTTGCCGTTCGCGGTCCGCTCCACCATGCGATGCCGCTCCAGAACCATCAGAAAACGGTGCGCCGTGCTCTTATGCAGTTGAAGCGAAGCGGCCACTTGCGCCAGGCCGAGCGGCGTTTCACTCTCACCCAGCAGATCCAGTACGGCAAAAGCCCGATCGAGGGCTTGCACTTTGTAGGTGCCTTGAGGGGCTGCGTCTCGCATGTTGATCCTTTGTTCCGTTTTTTGAGTCCATCTCTAGCTTCTCAAATAATGGGACGCGCGTCAACAGGTGAAACGGGGGCCGCGGCGTTGCAGGCGGGAAATGCGCAGCGTCGGAGACGCATTTTGTGCTGGCGTGCACCCTTCGACTTCGCTCAGGGCAGGCTCTCGCACGACTGCCGGTCAAGAGACCGGTGCTACACGCCGCTGGCGCGGCTACGCTTCCCCGTCTTCGCCCACTTCTTCATCTTCGATCTTGTCGCCTTCGCCGGGCGCGAGAAACAGGTTGGCTTCGAGGCCGTGCTGGCGGGTGTAGAGGTCGTAATAGCGGCCGCGCTGGGCAAATAGCTGGGCATGGTTGCCGCGCTCGACGATGAGGCCCTGTTCGACTACTAATATTTGATCAGCCCGGCGGATGGTCGACAAACGGTGCGCGATGACGAAGGTGGTCCGTCCGTGCATGAGTTCGGCCAACCCGCTCTGAATCAAGGCTTCGGATTCGGAATCGAGCGAGCTGGTGGCCTCGTCGAGAATGAGAATACGCGGCGCGGCCAGCAAGGCGCGCGCGATGGAGAGGCGCTGACGCTGGCCGCCCGAGAGCTTCACGCCGCGCTCACCCACCACCGTGTCGTACCCCTCGGGAAAGCGTTCGGCAAACTCGTCCACATTCGCGGTACGGCAGGCGAAGAGAAACTGCTCTTCGCTTGCGCCAGGGCGCGAGAACATGATGTTTTCGCGAATGGTGCCGTCAAAGAGAAATGACTCCTGCAGCACCACGCCAAGCTGCGAGCGATAGGTGTTCAGGTCGACTTTCGTCAAGTCGATTCCGTCCACCAAAACCTTGCCGTGGGCAGGACTGTGGAAGGCGCAGAGCAAGCTGATGATCGTGGATTTGCCTGAGCCCGAGGAGCCCACTAAAGCCGTTACCGTACCGGGGCGCGACTCAAAACTGATCCCGTGCAGGACCGGCTTGCCGGGCTCATAGGAAAACTCCACATTCTCAAACCTCACGTCGCCGACGATTTCGCCGAGCTTAATCGACCGCGCAGGATCGGCGAATTCGTCATTCTCTGAGAGGATTTCCATGGTGCGATCGATTCCCGCAACCGCCTCAGTGAGTTGCGTGCCGATATTTACCACCTGGAAGACCGGCGCGATCATGAACGCCAGGAACATGGTGTATTGGATGTACGTGCCGTCGTCCATCTGACCCTGCAAAGCCAGACGACCGCTCAGCAGCATGACCAATGCGCCCACAATGCCAAGCACAGTGGTCGCCGCCATCGACATCAGGCTGGTCGCGGTCAGCGACTTCATCACGTTGTCCAGAAGACGAATCACGCCGACGCGAAACACGCTTGCCTCGCGTTCCTCGGCATGATATCCCTTCACCACGCGCACACCGCCGAGGGATTCAGTCAGCCGCCCTGTCACATCGGCGTTAATCTTTGACCGTTCCCGGAAGATCGGGCGAATGGTTTTGAAGGCATACTGCAGGAGAACGACAAACGCGCCAATCACCGCGAACACGATCAGCGTCATCCTGGGGCTTTCGTACATCAGGAAGACAAACGCCATCACTGCGGTCAACAGGCCGCCTACAAATTCAACCAGCCCCGTGCCCACCAGGTTGCGAACGCCTTCCACGTCGCTCATGATGCGCGACACCAAAACGCCTGTTCGGTTCGCGTCATAGAAGCTGACGGCGAGACGCCCCACATGCCGCTGCACCTGCTGGCGCAAATCCGCGATCATGCGTTGCGCTGCCTTCGATAGTAATTGTGTATTGGAGTACGACGTGATCGCCTGAATAATGGTCGCGACGAATACCGCGGTTACCAGCGGCATCAGTTTGTCGCCCCGATGGTTTCTCAAGACTTGATTGACAAATGGTCTGATGAGAAAGGGCAACGTCAGGCCTGCGACGCGATTGATGGCCACCAGTATTAGCCCCAGCAGCAGCACCCATCTCCGCGGCCGCACCAGGCGCCAGACCTCCGGCATCGCCTTCCGGTAGTCCGTCTTTTTCTTCGGCAGGTCAGCGGCGCCTGCGCGTGCGCTTCGCCCATGCGGCGAGCGCTCTGCGCGCATGCTCATTCCCATTCCACCGCCGCGAAATCCACCCATGCCTATCCCTGCCGTGATCTACGTGCTTGGATGAACGAGCGCACGCAAAGATTCACATAGATCAGCAGCAGAATGGCCATACTCAGTTGCGCCGCGAGCGCTTTGTAGTCGGGATCGATGCCGAGCGACCGCGCATGTGCGTAGCCGTGCAAGGCCGAAGCGATGGCGCCGATGAGGCCCACCAGCCCCACGGTCACATTGATGTGCATGAAGAGCTTGCGACGGCCCTCGCTGGGACTGATGGCGAGAATTCCGCCGACGACCAGCGCCAAGCCGAACCACACGGGAATCAGCGCCGTGGGATGGGCGCTGCCCGTACCGAAGTATCCCACGAGCCCCACAAGCATCAGCAAAACGCCGAAAACATACGTCACTCTCGCCATGCAGTCCTCCAATCTCAGTGCATGGCAAGGATAGCAGTTGGAAGCGGACAGTTCACAGTTCGCAGTTAGTAGTTCACAGCGCATAAACAGTGAGGCCGCAGCGATCGCTCGCTGCGGCCCCATCACAGTGAACTACGAACTATGAAATGCGAACTGCTCTACCGCTGAATGCGCGCCGAACCGCCCTTGGCAAACGCCTTCACCTGGTCGAGCGTCGCCATGGTGGTGTCGCCAATGAACGTGGTAAGCAACGCGCCATGCGCCCAGCCCAGCTTCAGCGCCGTCTCCGGCTCTTCGCCTTTGAGCAGTCCGTAGATGAAACCGGCCGCAAAACCGTCACCGCCGCCCACGCGATCGATCACGTCGAGCTCTGCCGTGGGCGCGACGTGTGTCTTGCCGTCAATCCACGCTACCGCGCTCCAGCTGTGCCGGTTGGTCGAATGCACCTCACGCAACGTCGTCGCCACGATCTTCACGTGGGGATGCTTCTTGACCACGTTGTCGATCATGCCGAAGAACACCGTGGGATCGAGCTTCGACTTGGAGTGCACATCGGGTCCGGGAATGCCCAGGCCCTTTTGCAGATCCTCTTCGTTGCCGATGAGCACGTCCACGTTCTTCACAATCGAAGCAATGGTCTCCACGGCCTTTTCAGCGCCGCCCGAGATCTTCCACAGCTTCTCGCGGAAGTTGAGATCGAACGAGGTGATGGCGCCGGCCGCCTTCGCTTCCTTCATCATCTCCGCAACCAGCGGTGCCGTGGTGGGCGAGAGAGCCGCAAAGATTCCGCCCGAGTGCACCCAACGCACGTCGCCCGCAAAGATCTTCTTCCAATCGAAGTCGCCAGACTTAAGCATGGCGCCGGCTTCGTTGGCGCGGTTATAGAACACCACGGGGGGCCGCACGCCCGCGCCGCGATCGCTGTAAACCGTGGCCATGTTCGGGCCCGTTGCGCCGTTGTGCTCAAAGTGCTTGTAAATCGGCTTGACGCCCATCGCAAGCACACGCTCGGCGATTAGGTCGCCGATGGGATAGTCCACCATGGCCGACGCCACCGCGGTCTTCATCTTGAAACAGTCCGACAGGTTGGCGGCCACATTGAACTCGCCGCCGCTGACGTGAATCAAGCACTGTGTCGCCTTACGGAAAGGAATGATGCCCGGATCCAACCGATGCACCAACGCTCCCAATGACAGAAAATCCAACTCGCCACTCTCGCGAATATTCAATCCATATTTCATCGTTCTCTCCTTGCCTTCCTTCAAAGAATTGCGTCCAACCGAAACCGAACCAATTCGAACTCGTAGGAAATAGCTATCAGCGAACAGCCAACAGCTAAGAACTGGTCGCCGTCTTTTTCACGTCCGCAACCACCTGGTCGGGTGTCCATTCATTGCCCGGATAAAACTGCGCCACCTTGCCATGCGCATCGATCAGTGTAGTGGAAAGCGTGTGCGTAATAGTGTCATCGGCGCCGTGCGTGATGCCCACA
This sequence comes from uncultured Acidobacteriota bacterium, assembly GCA_963729915.1. Lineage (GTDB taxonomy): Bacteria > Acidobacteriota > Terriglobia > Terriglobales > Acidobacteriaceae > Telmatobacter. The sequence continues at coordinate 421,312 of CAVSQE010000014.1, forward strand.
TCGAAAAACTTCGCCATCTCCAGCAGTTCCGGCTGCGACGGCACGGCAAAGTCCCAGTGCACAAACGCGCTCTTCGCGTCGCTGCCGGTGTATTGCGCGCCATAAGCACGCAGCCGCGCCGGCGTATCGTGCTCCGGATCAAAACTCACGCAGAGCAGATGCGTTTTGGCGTAGAGCGCCGGATTCGCCGCCAACTGCCGGTTAATCACCGCAAAGTTATGTGTCACCAACGGACAGAAATTCGGCAATGGGCAGCGCGTATAGATGAAGGTGAGCAGCACCGTCTTGCCGTGGAACTGATCGAGTTGAATGGTGCGTCCATCCTGATTCTGCAGCTTGAAATCCGGAACCGCGTCGCCGGGTGTGGGCACGTGATAAAACACCGCGGGCTTGTAATCCGGCTTGCCCTGCGCGATCACCACAATGTGATCGAGCAAAACATCCGCATCGGGATTCTGCGAAACCAGCACGTCGGCGGTGATGGTGTCACCGGGATGCAGTTCGCTCAGGATGCTGGGATCCTTGAGCTTATACGGCATCGTCATCGCATCCATAAAGCCGGGAATGGCTTCGTGATCCACGGTAACTTCGCCTGTTGCGGGATTCGTCGAGACCACTTTCCCGCGCAGTTTATACACCTTGAAAGACGGCGCGGGGGAACTCTGCGATTCGGGCTTGGGGCTGGAATGGCATCCGGCGACAACGGCAACCGCAAGCAGGGTGCTGGCAAGAAGAATTCGCATCCTTATTAGTGTACAACCGGTGGACTGACCACTGAAATCCGCTATCTGCAGGCCGCGTTGCCGGCCTTGGGAAAGGCCAGAAACGTAATGCTTGCCGGCGCAAAGGTTACCGTCCCGGAGTGCACGCCGACGCCATGCAGAACCGGCAGCGCATCGCCCGGACCCAGTTCGAGGTGCTTCCCATTCAGAGCAACCGTGGAATCCGTCAGAGTGCTCGCAGTCAGGCTGTAGCGCTCCGCGCCCACGGGGAGGAGCAACGCCTGTTCCGCGTCTTTGTCCGCATTGATGGCCAGCAGCGCTACCCCTCCCGGCCGGTTGCGCAGGCAATGGGCGTAGAGATGCAGATTCACAGATGGCGATGGCCCTGGATCGAGCACCGTCGTTCCCATCAACCTTCGCCACAGTAGTGCGGCCCAGTAATCCGGCCTTGGCTCCAGTGTCTTCTCGTCAAGCAGCCCGTAGTCGCTGGCGTTGAGCGTATTGTGCATTTGCACTTGCACGCCAAGTCGCGCCAGGCTGCCCAGTTGATTGAGATAGCCAAACGTATCAAGAAAGGTTGCGGCCCAACGGTCGCCTCCGCATGCAGCTTGACCGGTTTCGCTATTCCAGATGTGCTTTCCCGGCTCGTAGCGGTCGCGCAGCGCGGCATAGAAAGCTTCGCCGCTTGCTCCGCGCGAGAGCCAATCCACCGATAACGCCGCTTCCTTCGTGGTCCCCGCCGCAGAGCCCAACATAGCGCACCGGCTTGAAGCCGCTCCGTAGGAGTGGTAGCTGAAGATGTCAAAAACGGGGCCCGTTGCCTTGAGGATTCCTTCCGAAGTGAGCAAGTGCATGAACGGCGGCGCAAGGGGCGTTCCTTCGCCCACGCCGCCCGGTCCCATAATCCGCATCTCGGGAGCATTCGCCTTGGCCCAGGCTTGAAACACCGCAAAATCGCGCGCAAACACCTGCGCGTCATATCCCTTGGGCGCACCGCCTACTTCGGGAAACGTAGGTTCATTCATGAACTCCGCGGCGGCAATGCTTCCACCGGCAGACTTCGTGTAAGCCATAAATCCTTGCGCCACCTTGGGCGTCCAGACACCCGCGGCGTCGCGCGTCCCTGCGCTCATCGCAAATGAAGTCACGATGCGGGCATTCACGGCGTGCGCGAAATCGATCACGCCCTTCCACTGCTTGCGTGTCAACACGCTGTAGAAGCCCGCCGGCGGTTTCGCCGGAGCCGGATCGTCCGAGTCCTGAAAGTAAGTCGAATTCATCCATGTGCCGCTCACGCGAACGTAGGCTGGCCCCAGCGCGGCGGCCAGCTTGCGCAGTCGCGGATTGCTCAAATCAATAGGCGCCCGGTATTCATAGAGCGATGGATCCATCCCCGGCAGAGTGCCCGCCGCCGGCTCCACGGCCGCATTCGATGTGGCCGCCGAAGCATACGGCTTCCAGAATCTGCCTCCCGTCACCTCAACCGCTTCGATGTTGTAGGACTGGAACCGCTCGTCCACTGTTCCCACGTGGGGCATTGCGCTCGGTGCAATGGAGGTTGCCGGTGTTTGCGCCGAGTTCGCGGCACACGCCGCTCCCATCATCCATGCCGCACCCAATGTCCAGCCTGCCAGCTTCGTCGCCCACGCCATAAAACTGCCCGCCTCTCTTGCAATGGATTGATCAACGCCCAAGTATAGGTGATCCCGCTGACAGCGATTTTTCGCTCACATCTGTCCGTTGGCGTTCTGCCCGCCCCGCAGCGTATAACGCTGGCATGGGGGAAACGTTGGCGGTGGAGATTGATGCGTGGCTGGGGAGTGGCGGAATCGTGGTCACTGCCAGCGAACGCGCCGCGCGATCCCTTGCCGCCGCCTTTCATCGCGCCCGCCGTGCTGAAGGGCTGACCGCATGGCCCACTCCCAACATTCGCGATTGGCAAAGTTTCGCTCGCGCAGCCTGGGATGAGCGCGTTCTTGACGGCCGCGTGGTGCTGAGCCCGCTCCAGGAGCAGTCGCTGTGGGCACGCATTGTGGCCCAAGCCGCGCCCGAGGCCGTGCAACTCGCCGGCGCGGGCGATCGCCTGGCCGCGCTCGCCATGGACGCGCACCATCTGCTCTGCGACTACGCCCCGCAGCTTCTCAAAGACGACGCGCGGATTGGCTGGGACCAGGATGCTGGAGCATTTAGCGGCTGGCTCGCCGCATTCAACGACCTCTGCCGTAACGGCAAGTTCATTAGCGCCGCGCGCCTTCCGCTCGAACTCACCGACGAACTCCAAGCCGACACTGAGAAGCGTCCGCCGCTTCTGCTTGCAGGCTTCGACCGCATTTTGCCAACGCAGCAAGCCCTGTTCGCTGCATGGGGCGCCGACGATGGTGTGCGCGAAGCTCCGCTCGGAGCCGCAGCGAGACAAGTCGAATTTCACTTTGCGGCCGATCTTTTAGCGGAACTTGCCGCCTGTGCGCTTTGGACGAAGGCACGGCTCACGGCCGATCCTCATGCGCGTTTGCTTGTGATTACACAGGACGCGCGCAAACGTCGCGGCGAGATCGAGCGCGGGTTTCTCCGCTTTCTGGCCGCCAGCGAAAACCCAACAGACGCCTCAAGCCTACTGGAGTTTTCGCTCGGCGTCCCACTGGGTCAGGTCGCTCTGGCGCGCGGCGCACGGTTCCTGCTCCGCTGGCTGAGCGACGCTATCGCCGAAAACGAGCTCGACTGGCTGCTCTCGACGGACCAGATCGCTGCTTCGCCCGACGAATCGCGCGCGCTCACGGCTTACATGCGGGCCCTGCGCCGACGCGGCCTGCAACGGCCGCGATGGACGCTCGAAGAATTCTTGCGCCAACCTCCGCACATCGAGCTGCCCGCCGAGTGGAGATCGCGAATGACGCAAGCCCGCCAGCGCGTGCTGGAATCCGCACGCCGCCCGCAAGCTCCGCTTGCCTGGGCGGAGATTTTGCCGCAACTGCTCGAGATGGCGGGCTGGCCGGGCGCGAGGCGACAAAATCGAACAAGCGCCGAAGAACAGGCGCTCCGTCGCTGGCACGAGACCGTGGATGACTGCGCTTCGCTGGGCTTTGATGGCCGCCGCATTGAGTGGGGCGATTTTCTTACCGCGCTCGATCGCGCCGTGGACGAAACGCTGTTCGCGCCCGAGTCACAGGATGCACCGATTTTGATTGCGGGCTCCGCCGAATCGGCGGGCCTGACCGCCGACGCCATCTGGTTTCTCGGCGCGAGCGAAGATATGTGGCCCACGATCGGCGCCACGCATCCACTCATTCCACTCGGCGTACAGCGCGAGGCCGGGATACCGCACGCCTCGGCAAAACTCGATTGGGATCTTGCCCACGTCATGACGCGCCGTATGCTCGCTTCGGCGCCCGAAGTTCACTTCAGCTGCGCACGGCAGAGCGAAGGGGTGGAGGCTCGTCCGTCGCGGCTGGTCGTACAGGTCGCGGGACCGCCTAAGCCGTTGCCGGCCGATCTCACCGCTCCTGCGTTGCCCGAGCCGCTCGCCTTTGAGTTCAACGACACAACACAACTTCCCTACCCTCTTCGCGAGGTTTCCGGCGGCGCCAACGTCCTCACCACGCAATCGCAATGCCCGTTCAAGGCATTCGCCACAACGCGGCTCGACGCAAAGGAGTGGAACGCAGCGGAAGCCGGACTCACTGCTTCGGAGCGCGGTCTTCTGCTGCATGAAGTGCTGCACTCCATCTGGGCCGGCCCTCCCAACGGCATCCGCACCCACGCGGAGCTTGTGGCTCTATCCGATCTCGTCGCATTTGTCGAAAATCACGTGCACCGCGTGCTCGACAACAATATGCCGGCCCGTGCGCGCGACTGCATGCCGCCAAGGTACCTTGAAATCGAAGGCCTGCGCCTTGCCCTGCTAATCACGGAGTGGCTGCGGTTCGAGCAGACGCGCCAGCCGTTCGCCGTACTTGAAACCGAAAAGAAAACCAACGTCTCCGTCGCGGGCCTCCCGCTCCATCTGCGTCTCGATCGCGTGGACCAATTGAACGACAGCTCTCTACTCGTCATTGACTACAAGACAGGTGACGCAAAGGCAAAATCATGGGACCTGCCGCGTCCTGAAGACGTGCAACTACCTCTGTATGCCTGCTTCGCGCTGGAACATGAGGTGGGCGGGGTGGGCGGGGTGGGCGGCCTGGTCTTCGCCAAACTGTGCGCGGGAGAAAGTTCCTTCGAGGGCCGCGTGAAGGCGGCGAAGCAGACTCTGAGAGCGGGATTGAGCGGCAACTCCAACCTTGTACGCAAACCTCTTACGCAGCAAGATGTGGTCGCATGGTGCGACGAAATCAACGTGCTTGCGAAGGCATTCCTCGCTGGACACGCAGAAGTGAATCCCCGCGAGTATCCAAAGACCTGCGAAAATTGCGGACTGCAGGCGGTGTGCCGCATTCAGGAGATCGAGGGCAGCGCAGCATCGGGTGATGACGCCGAGGGCGAGGAGGCTGGCAGTGAGTAACGGCCAGGCAAAATCCCCACCGCCCGATCAAGCGCAGCGCAACAAAGCGCTCGACCCGGCACGCTCCATTCTCGTCAGGGCCCCCGCCGGCTCAGGCAAAACCACCCTGCTTGCCGAGCGGTTTCTTCGCTTGCTTGCCGAGGTAGACGAGCCGGGCCAGGTTGTAGCGATCACCTTTACGAATGCCGCCGCCGCCGAGATGCGCAATCGCATCCTCGACGAGTTGCGCAAGGATGACCCCAGCCCGCTGGCGCGGCGCGCTCTCGAACATTCGCAGCGCCTCGGCTGGAATCTGCTTGATCTGCCCGCGCAACTGCGCATCTCCACCATCGACTCCTTCTGCCGCGATCTCGCATTGCAGCAGCCGCTCGTCTCCGGCCTCGGAGGCAGTCTCGAAATCGCAGAGCAGCCCGCTGAGCTTTACCGCCGCGCGGCTCGCCGTACCCTTGAGGAAATCGGAGTTGCCGGCTCGCCCGTGAGTGCAGCAGCTGAAACGCTCCTCTTGTGGCGCGACAACAACTGGAAGGAGATGGAGGAGTTGCTGGTGAACATGCTCGGCGAACGCGACCGCTGGATGCATGCCTTTGTTTTGACCGGCAGCCAGAACTGGGATGAGTTGCGCGAGCGCCTGGAAATGTCGCTTACGTGTGCGGCGCCGGATGCATCCGTTTGCAGTTATACCGAACAGGAATGGGAGATCGTGCGCGCCTGCTTCACGCTGCTTCGCCGGGCCGCCGCTCATCTCCGCATCGCCTTTGCGGAAGCAGGCGTGGTCGACTTTATCGAAGTCGCACAGATTGCTCTCGGCGTGCTCAAAGACGAAGATGACCAGCCAACGGACGCCGCTCTCGCGGTTGCTGACCGCATCCGCCACCTGCTCGTTGACGAATTCCAGGACACCAGCCGCCGCCAGCACGAATTACTCGGCCGCCTCATCGCCGCGTGGCCACAGCCCGAAGGCCGTACTTGCTTTGTGGTTGGCGACCCTATGCAGTCCATTTATTTCTTTCGGGATGCCGACGCCGAACTTTTTCCGCGCGTAGAGAATATCGGCCTTGATATTCCCAATGAACCTGCGTTGCGCTTCGATTCCGTGCATCTCACTGCCAACTTTCGCACTGCTCCGTCGCTCGTTCAGCGTTTGAATCACGTCTTCGCCCAGATCTTCGCCGTCGACGACGGCAGCGGCATCGAATTTGCGCAAGCGCTTCCGGCTCGCGAAGATTCCGCCCAGCCCGGCCCGCACCTTATTGCGAACTCGTCACCGGGCATGTCGTTGCATCTCGAATTTGTTCCGCAGAATCTGCGCGCAAACTCGCGCGGCTACACACGAGAGCGGAATGCGGAGATTCAGGCGGAGCGGGATGCGGCGGTCGAACGACAAGCACAAGACATCGTCGATCTCATTAAGGACCACGAAAGCCAGATTGAAGAGGCAAGTGCATGGAACGACTCGCACGCAGGCACTGATGAGAAAAAGAAATATCGTATCGCCGTGCTTGGCCGCACCCGGAAAGCTCTTGTGCCCGTGGCGCAGGCGCTGCGTGAAGCGAAAATTCCCTTCCGTGCCATCGAGCTCGAGACCTTGCAGGACCGCCCTGAAATCATCGACGCCCTGGCGCTGGCTCGCGCGCTGCTCATTCGCGAAGACCGTGTGGCCTGGCTGGGTGTTTTACGCGCGCCCTGGTGCGGCCTCTCGCTCGCCGATCTGCATACTCTCACGAGCGCCGACGACGAGCAGTTGAAGTCCCGCCCGGTGCCGGATCTGCTCGCGGAACGTATGACACTGCTATCTCGCGACGGCCGTGAAGCCGTGGAGCGCGTGCTGTGCGCCGTCGCGTTCGCCGAGCGCCTGCATTCCACGCGACCCTCCGCGACCCTCGGCACATGGCTCGAACAGGTTTGGCTGAGCCTTGGTGGGGCGCAGTGCGTGGACGCGGCGGCGCGCGCCAATCTCGATCTCCTCTGGAAGTGCCTCGATAGCCTGCCGCAGGGAGAGCCCGACCTCCTCGGCTCCGCACTCGATGCGGCCCTCACAAAACTCAACGCGCAGCCCGATCCTTCCGCCAGTAGCGACTGCGGCGTACAACTCATGACGATTCACAAGTCCAAGGGACTTGAATTCGAGGTCGTGATCGTGCCTGACCTGCAGGCAGGTGCGGGCCGCGGTAGCCGGAGACTTCTCTCTTGGCTGGAACGCGGCGTGGCTCCGGATGCTGACGCCGTCGATCAGGAAAGCGCCTGCGCTGTCACAGAGTTTCTTGTCGCGCCGCTCCAACCGAAGGGCACGGAAAGCGGTTCGGCAAAATCTCTGGTCGACAAAGCCCGTCGCGAGCGCGAGTCGCAAGAGACGCGCCGGCTGCTTTATGTGGCCGCCACGCGTGCCCGCGAAGAACTGCATCTATTCGCGCGCTCGGAGTTCAAAACAGCGGACGACCAGTCCCTCGCATTAGTCCCACCAGCGGATGGTTTGCTTGCGACTGCCTGGCCCGGCTTGCGGGAAGAAGTGCAACACAGTTTCGAAACTTGGTGCGCCGCTCGATCTGCGCAAACTGAAGAGTCGAACGTCATCGAGTCTCTCGCGGCCTCGGCAGAGAAGGTGCTCGCTATGCCTGCGCCGCCGGCCGCGTCCGCTCCGACGCCGACACCGCTTCGCCGCTTGCCGCCGAGCTATCAACCCGCGCATGCCGCATTCCCCTCGCCAGCGGACGAGCCGCTGGCCGGCGCGGGCCGGCTTTATGAGCGCCATGAAGGCGGCTTGCAGTCGCGCGCGCTCGGTAAAGCCGTTCACGAGCTGTTTCAGCGTCTCGCGCAAATTCTCGCCACGGAAACGAACGAAGCTGCTCGAAAATCGCTCGCCCACGTGCAGCCGCGCATCGCAGCAAACCTCCGCGCGTTCGGCATCGACGCCGGCCAGGCCGATCGCATCGCAGCACAAGCGTTCGAGATGGTTCTGCACGCCGCGGATGACCCGCAAGCACAATGGATTCTGGCTGCGCATGCCGATGCCGCCAGCGAGGCGCGATGGACGGGCGTAGTCTCGGGCAGTCTGCGCACCGTGCAGGTCGATCGCGTCTTCCGCGCCGGGCCCACGCCGCAATCCGACGATGACAACTCCACCTGGTGGATCATCGACTACAAGACCGCGCACGAGGACGGTCTCGACCCGAAAGCCGCGCTGCCCGAATTGCGCCTCGAATTCGCTCCGCAGATTGAGGCTTACGCAAAGTTTCTGCGCAACCTGCACGGCGCAGATGCGACGGTACGCGGCGGCTTGTACTATCCGCGCATGGCGCTGTTCGATTGGTGGGACCTGTAGCCGGCTCACGCCTTGCAGAGTTCTTCGGCGAACACGTCGCGTGCGGCAAGAATGAGCCGCTCGGCATTGCGTAACATGAGCACGTATGCAAAGACCGCAGCGACGGCAAGGGGACCGAAGATCCACACCGCCAGCCACGGCGCCCCGAAGTAGCCTGAAGCGATGGCAACGGGAATCTGCAGCAACATGCTTCCGAACAGCACCGCGAGAACCAGCAATGTGCTGGTGCGATTGGTGGGAGTGACACGCTGCATCCGCGTTTGCCCGGGCACGAAATGGCGTGGCGCCTGGATCGATCGCAGCGTTCCAATTGCCAGATTCAGAGCCACGACGAAGATCGTCCACAATGCCGTGGAGACTTGCGCCGAAACCGGAACCGACGCTCGTGCCAGCACGCAGATGATGGTCCAGGCCAGCACTACCTGAGTCACGATCAGCGCCAGGCTCATCAGATTCTTTGCGACGACCACATCGAGCATACGAACGGGCGCAAGCAGATACAACTGCACGCCACGACCGTCCGCGCCAAAGATGTTGTAGAGCGAACTGAGAGCTGCGATGAGAACGTAGGCAATTGCCGAAGGTAGAAAATACTTCGACGAGAAGGCAGAAAATGCCCGGTTCATGCTGAAGATGACCACGAACAAAAGGGGCGTGAGCAAGCCGATCAATTGCGTTCCATTACTGCGCAAAATGAGCCATTCTTTGCGCATGCACGCGGCCACCGTGGGCGAAAAGAAAGCGCCGGGCGCAGCGGATGCAGACCGAGTGGCGGGTTGCGGCTCCGACGCTCTTGCGCGCGGGACCGATGGCGCCTGCGCGCGACGGCTCACGCCCTCACTCAGATATTCGCCAAGAAACTGTTTGTGCAGCCGGATGGCAAAGACCGTGGCGAACAGCGCGGTGCTGGCCAGTAATCCCACAAACTGAGCGAGCGCGGCCAGAGGATTTTTCACAAGCAGGATCGCCTGTGCCGCAAAACCCGGCGGCAACCAGTACTGGTACGATCCGGAACTGTGCAGAATATTGATAAGCCAACTGCTTCGGGCACCGGGCCCGCGCATCGAGGTTCGATGCAGATTCAGGAACTGGATGCTGACGGCAAACAGCGCCATCAACATGCTGAAAATCTCGCGGAAGCGGCGGTTCGCCAGCCAGCGATCCATCCATGCGCCGATCATGCGCGTGAGATAAACATTCATCAATGCGTAGACCGCCATCACCACCAGCGCGGGCAGCGCCAGCGATGTATCTGCCACGCCGACTCCCACCGCAGCGGCCAGCAAAGCCAGACAACCCACGATGGTGCTGGGCGTCATGAGGCCCAGGAGCGAGCGCAACACAAAATAGCGGCCGAAGCGAAGCGGAAAGCGCACCAGCGACGCGGGATCGAAGCTCTGAATCGTGGCGGCGATGCTGAGGCCGTTGATGCTCACGAACTGCCAGAGCAGCGTGATGCCAAGCAGCAGCGATGCGAGACTGCTGGGATGGCCCTGGGAGATCGCCATCCACGCGAGGAATCCGCTGCCCGCAACCGGGCCGACCACGAGCATTGCGAGCATGGGCCAGACGATAAGGCGCAGGAGAACGACAAATACCAGTCCGACCACTTGGCGCGTGCCCTTGGGCCGCTTGCGAGTCATGCCGTTGACAAAAATGCGCCAGCGCAACCACGCGACGGCCAACAACTGCCCGCTTGCAGGAATCGGGGGCATGGAACCAGGAACACTCTGCGGGCCCGTCAGCTCAGCCATGAGAGCTCCTGCTCAGGCGCCGTCGCAGCGGGATTACCTTCGCGGTCCGCGCCCACAATTTCAAGAAAAATCTGCTCTAGGCTGCGCTTCTCCTCAATTGGCGCGGCGCCTTCCTGGAATCCGGCTGGTGCGATGCGCGCGGCTCCGGCGCGCAGCTCGTCAAGCGAGCCCTGCGCCACCAGTTGCCCACGATGAATGATGGCGATGTGCGTGCACAGCCGCTCCACAATCTCCAGTACGTGCGAAGTGAGGAAGATGGTGACGCCACGCGCAATCATTCGCAGCAGCATGGCCTTGAGTGTGCCCGCGGCCACCGCGTCCACACCCTCAAATGGCTCGTCGAGGAACAGCACCTTTGGTCCGTGAATGACGGCTGCCGCGAGAGCCAGCTTCTTCTGCATGCCATGCGAAAAGTCGGTAATCAGCTTTTTCTGCTCGCCGGCCAGTTGCATAAACTCCAGCAGTTCCCGCGTGCGACTGAGCGTCGTGGCGCGGTCCAGGCCATACATGCGCCCCACAAACTGCAGGTATTCGTCGGCGGTGAGGCGGCCGAAGAGCGCCAAGCCCTCCGGTACCACTCCAATTTGCCGCTTGATCTCCGCGGAGTTGGCCTGCAAGTCGCCGCCGAGTATGCGAATGCTGCCGGAAGTGGGCGCCAGCAATCCGGTCAACATCTTGATGGTGGTGGATTTGCCTGCTCCGTTGGGGCCGAGAAATCCGAAGAACTGCCCCGCCTCAACGCGCAGGTTCACGTTGTCAACGGCGATGAAGTCGCCAAAGCGGCGGGTGAGCGCAGTGCTATCGATAGCGGCGGTGGTCATGGCTTCTTGCTTGCAACCACGATACACGCTGCCCCCGCAGCCACTGTGAAAAACTGACGCATCGCAAAGCGCTTTTCTGCCGGAGCTTACTGTTCAATAACAACTGCCGCGGAGCGCGCAGGAATTTGCACCGTCCCCGTCGTCGCTTCGGCATCGGGCTGCTCGGGAGTTGCAACAAAGAGCTTGCCCGGATTCGGCAGGCTCACCTTGGCAGTAATGGCGCTCTCGGAACTCGGGTTGATGACAACCACTGCCCGTTTGCCACTTTCGGCAACGAAGACCGAATACCGGAACGCCGCATTCGCGCTCACGTCCGCGCCAAGTGTATCGCGGAAGGCGCCTTCCCAAAGGTAAGCCTTATATTTGCGACGCAGGTCATCGATCTTCTGCCCGTAGGCCATGGTGAGCGGAAAATCGTGCAGGTGCCCTTTGTAGAGAAACGGCTCGTATTGGATCACGCAACGGTTGAGCAGAATCATGTTCAACTGTTCGCGATCGTCGAAGCCGCTCACCCCAGCTATCATCACGGAATGCCTGGTGTCGAGATACTGACATACAGGCGTCGCGCTCACGCCGCATTCGTTCACTGGGAAGTACTGCATCAGCCAGTCCTGCGGCCCTTCGCCGGCGAATATAAAATCGGGACTTACTTTGTCGGCTGCGGCTGCGGAGCGCGGCGGAAAGCGGCAGGTCGCCTCCGTAAATGTATCCCGGCGGAGCGTAGCCATGGCCCGGCGCAAAGTTGTAGATCACACTTGAGTGGTGGCAAATCTCGTCCCACAGCCAGCCGGTGGATCCAAGCGCCAGGATCTTTTGGAATTCCTTTACCGCAATCTCGCGATACGCGGGATCCATGAAATCCATCACAGCGCGCCGCCGCGTATTGATGCCGGCCAACTGCGTCGGCGTCAAATAATTGTAGCCACCCTGCTCGTAGCGAATGCCGTATGGATCCTTGGCCTCGTATTTGTAGAGTTCGTCCTTGTACCATTGCGACGTCAGATCGGCCCAGTTCAATTTGCCGAACAGGATCACGTTTACGCCCAGCGATTGCACCTTGGCAATCGCGTCATGGAACTCCTGCCACGTGCCCAGGTTCGGGTCAATGTCCTGCGAAGGATCGTCGCGATCCTGACCGCCAATGTTCCATCCGATCAACTGCACCGCTTTCACGCCGTACTTGGCATACTCCTCGCCGTACTCCACAAACTTTTTGTACGAAATCGTGTAGTCCTCTTCCGGTGTGTTCATCCGCAGCATGGTCCAGGAATGCACTTCACTCGCCCACTCGGGCAGATGCGGCGTTTTGAACCACGTGTTGCGCCATTCTTTGTAAACATCAATGCCGGCATGCCAGTCGCCCTGGTAACCGCGAAACACGACCGGAACAAATTTCATTTCGAACCGGGATCGCGCAAAGACAAAGTGGCAGGTGCGGAACTCCTGATGTACAGGGAACCCTGAGAATTCGTCGGTCTTCGGCACCACGGCTCCATGCACCACGCCGGGATGCTGCTCAAAAGTAAACTCCGAGTAATAGGGCAGCGTGGGATCGGACAATTCGACATAGAGCCCCTCGGTCTGCGCTTGAATCAGGCAAAAATTGCTGTGATGCGACCCGAAAGTCTTGATGGGAAAATCGACGCCCCAGTATCCCTTCTCGTTGCCAAAGTCCGGATAGATCTCATCGGAACCAAGATTCCCGTACCACATCGTCCGGGCCGCCACGGTGGAGTGGCTAGTGGGAGGATTCAGGTCGCCGAAATACGGATAATCGACGGTCTCTACCGTAAAGGTGGACTTGTTCGCGAGCGTTGTGTCGAAGGTGAGTTTGCCATTCTTCAAAGTGACGGTTGCGGTCAGGGTAATGGGCAGCACGCCTCCGTGTTCGCTGGCCAGATCTTTCCAGACAATTCGTACCTGGCTGTCTGAAATCTTCTCGACGCTCGCAGCCTTTTGTTTCTGCCCAAATACAAAATTGGCGCGGCGGCCGGGAATGGGAACGAGCATCCGGAAAGATGCGCCGAGTGCCGGTCGACGTTCCACAATCCATTTCGTCGGCTTGTGCTCCATGCGCGTCAGAGCGCCAGTGGCGGGATCGAATGCCACCAGGAAATCGTTATCCTGCAGAATCACTTCGCCTGCGATGTCCGCTGCTTGCGCCGTGCTCAGTTCCAACTCAACCGTCAGGGCACTCATCGCGGCAAGTCCCGCCAACTTATTGAAAGTCCGTCTGTCCATATTTATCCTCTAGTCGTCCGTCGGGGCAGCGCCCTCGGGGCATTGAAATCTTTCATTTGTTAACGTGCGGTTTTCCGACTCTGTCGAGCCGCGGATCATACGGCGAATTTGCACGCTCTCGGCACATGATATTTTCAGCCAGGAGATCGGTTCCCTCCGCAGACATTGGGTTTTAAGCGAAAGTTCATACTTTGAGGTTTTGCGAGTGAGATACCGGTTTCCCGCAAGCCATCATATTTCGTGAAACTGGAAATCGTCAACTCAGAAACGCTGCGGCCTCGGCTGCCCCTCGACGCAGCGGCCTTCCCTTTGCGCAGGTTTACGGCCATGGTTCCGCGCATCAACTTCGCTTAAGAAGCGAAGCAAATGTTGGTTAATCTCTCTATAGTTGGGCGATTTTTATCTTTCATCCCCGGGAGGAATGACTTATGACAAAGCCGCGAAGAAACCAGGCGCCGCCCCGAAAGCTGCCGCAAAACCGCGCAAGCCCGCGGCAAAAAAGACCGGCGTTCTCGCAAAAGTGACTCCAATTTCGATTTCGCACGAGAAAGTGGCGGAGCTGGCCCATCACTTCTGGGCCGAGCGCGGCGGCGCGCACGGATACCACGAAGATGATTGGTTCCGTGCCGAGCAGGAACTGCGCGGCAAAGCATCCTAGCTGCTATCTGAAACACGTCGCATCAATCTGCCCTGCATTGGGGCACAGTGTTAGCTGCGCCGAAACCCGCTTTTCTAAGACGTTACCAATGGTTTTGCTTCGCCGGCGCTGCAGGCACAATCACAACTCGTGCGCGCGTATAATCGTTTTGGCGAATTCCCCCGATTTGCGCGGATACCGACGCATCTCTACACGCCGTTTTTTTGCGATGCAGTTTCAAGGCAGTCATTTAGAGAGCTGGCGTCCCGTCATCTGGATGTGCGCCCTGGCTCTCATCGGAAGTATCGTCTTCACGGCCATCGATTTGGTGACGCGCGAGTGGAGCACTGCCATCGTGACAGGCACGCTCAGCATTCTGCTCGCCGGCTTGCTGTATCTCATCCGCCACGCCAGCCACCTCGCGTCGCAGTTTCTCTTTGGCCTCACCGCGGTTGGTTCTATCCTCATTCTTGTCGCTATCTCTCCATTTGCATCTGGCGGGATTGTTCTGGGCGTATCCCTTCCTCTGCATCAGCTACTTCATTCTGGGATCGGGCAGGGCCAGCATTCTGATGTGCATCTTCTGCCCGGTCGTGGTCTTCGGCGCCTGGCACTGGACCACGCACGAGCAGTTCCCACGTGTGATCGGCTCCCTAGCGCTCACCTGGATCTTTGCGCTAATTTTTTCCACCGACAGCGAGCGGCAGCACGCGGAAATGGAACGGCTCGCGGCCCGCGACCCGCTCACCGGTGCCGCCAATCGCCGCGAGATGGAAAAGGAAATCGAGCGTGTTGTGAGTTTGCGAATGCGCCACAAAACACCCGCGTCGGTCATCCTGTTCGACGTGGATCACTTCAAGACGATCAATGACGATCGCGGGCACGAGGTCGGTGACACGGTGCTGATTGAAATGGTTGCGGCGGTCTCGGCTCGATTGCGCAAAAGCGACCGCCTTTTCCGCATCGGAGGCGAGGAATTCGTCGTGCTCATGCAGTACAGCCGTCAGAGTGAGGCGCATGTGCTCGCCGAATGCCTGCGCAACATGGTGCAAAGCAACATCTTCGCCGGGCTGCCCGGCCTCACCATCTCGCTCGGAGTCGCTGAGTTGGAAGCTGGTGAGCTGGCCCTCGAATGGTTGCGCCGCGCCGATGACGCCGTTTACCGCGCCAAGGAACTCGGCCGCAACCAGACGGTTCGCGCCGCTCCCCGATCTGCGGAGATGTCCGTCAAGTAGGCGACTCGGTTTCAATTTGTAAGAGGAATGCTTTCGATGGGAGCAGCGTCTCGCTCTCGGCGCGTACTTGCGCCGAGAGCGAGGTATGCATTTACTGCAGATTCGCCATCAAGGCTTCGAGAGCAGACTTCGGCGGGCGCGTCAGGGACTCGGGTAGCGTGCCCAGCGGCTCATCCACCATGTTCAGCTGATCGATGAACGTCGGCTTTTGCGTATCGATATAGAAGACGCCGGTGAGGACTTCGTCTTTCTCCTGCGCTTCCATCAGCGTACGCACCGCGTTGGCCTTGTCGGTGGGGTCGTAGTCTTCAAGCAGCTTGCGCAGGCGTAGTTGCGAGCCGTCGTGCATTTCCACGTCGTAGACCTCGCCCGAATCGTAATCCACTTCGATATCGTCGAAGCTGGCCACAAAGCCGACTTCGTTGATCGGCTCGTCGTGGTCCTGCAAAAACTTGTAGCTCTTGGTCGAGCCCTCGTGGTCGTTAAACGTGACGCAGGGGCTGATCACGTCGAGCATCACCGTGCCCTTGTGCGCGATTGCCGCCTTCAGCATGGAAAGCAATTGCTTCTTGTCGCCGGAGAACGAACGGCCCACGAAGGTGGCGCCCAGTTGGATGGCAAGAGCGCAGGTATCGATGGGCGGAAGATCGTTGATCACGCCGGTCTTCAGCTTGGAGCCGATGTCGGCCGTGGCCGAGAACTGGCCCTTCGTCAACCCGTAGACGCCGTTGTCTTCGATGATGTAAATCATCGGCAGGTTGCGGCGCATCAGGTGCACAAACTGCCCCATGCCGATGGAAGCCGTGTCGCCGTCGCCGGAGACGCCCAGCGCCGTCATGGTGCGGTTGGCCAGCACGGCGCCGGTGGTCACGCTCGGCATGCGCCCGTGCACGCTGTTGAAGCTGAACGAGCGGTTCATGAAGTAGGCGGGGCTCTTCGACGAGCAGCCGATGCCGCTCATCTTCATCACGCGCTCCGGCTCCACGCCCATCTCGAACATGGCGTCGATGATGCGCTCGGAGATGGCGTTGTGCCCGCAGCCGGCGCACAGCGTGGACTTGCCGCCGCGATAATCCACGATCGGCAGCCCAATATGATTCAGTTTCGGGCCTTTGGCCCCACTTGCAGTTGCGGTGGCCATTACAAGCCCTCCTTGGTTGCGAATTCGTCCGTGATGCGTGCGCGCGTCGATGGGCAACCCGTTGTAGTGCAGAATGCTGCGCAGCTTCACCACCTGATCGGCGGGAAGATCCAGCTTCAGCAGGCTGGCCAACTGCGCATCGCGGTTCTGTTCCACCACGTACACGCGCTCATGGCTGGCCACAAAGTCGTGAATCTCGTGCGCAAACGGAAAAGCGCGGATGCGCATGTAATCCACGCTGAGGCCGTGCTCCTTCTCGATCTGATCGAGGCTCTCGCGCAGCGCGAAATCGGTGGAACCGAAGGCCAGGAAGCCGATCTTCGATTTGCCGTTGCGATAGGCCACCGGCGCCGGAACCAGCGTGCGCGCGTTTTCGAACTTGCGCGCCAGCCGGTCCATAACGGCCAGATACTCCTCGGGCCGCTCGGTGTAGCCCGCCGCATCGTTATGCCCCGAGCCGCGCGTGAAATATGCCGCCTTGGGATGCATGGTGCCGGGAAGCGTGCGCCAGCCGATGGCGTCGCCGTCCACGTCGCGATAGCGTGCGAAGCTGCCCAGCTTTTCGATCTCTTCGGCAGTCAGCACCTTGCCGCGATCGAGCGGCTTCTCAGGATACGCAAACTGCTCTGACATCCAGTTGTTCATGCCCAGATCGAGATCGGTAAGCACAAACACCGGCGTCTGCAAACGCTCCGCCACATCGAACGCCGCATAGCCAAATTCGAAGCACTCTTTCACGTTGCCCGGCAGTAGAACAGGATGCTTGGTGTCGCCGTGCGAAAGCAGCGCCGTCGAAAGCAGATCGGCCTGTTGCGTGCGCGTCGGCATGCCCGTCGAAGGCCCGGTACGCTGCACGTCGAAGATCACGCCGGGAATCTCTGCGTAGTAACCCAATCCAGAAAACTCCGCCATCAGCGAGATGCCCGGTCCGGAAGTCGAGGTCATCGACCGTGCGCCTGCCCAGCCCGCGCCCAGCACCATGCCGATCGCCGCCAGCTCATCTTCGGCCTGCACCACCGCAAAGGTGGCCTTGCCCTCCGGCGTTACGCGAAACTTCTTCAGCAGATCCGTCGTGGCTTCAATCAGCGAAGTCGACGGCGTAATCGGATACCACGCCACAACCGTCACGCCCGCGAACACCGCACCCATTCCGCATGCCGCGTTGCCGTCGATGATGATCTTGCCCTGGGTCTGGCTCATCCGACTCGATGAAGTACGGGTCCTGCTTGGTAAAGTTGGTCCGAGCATACTCGTAGCCGGTTTCAACCGCGCCGAAGTTCAGGTCGAAGACCTTCTGCTTCTTGGCAAACTGCTTCTGGACGCACTTTTCCACGACGCCCAGGTCGAGGTGGAGCAGCTGCGCCACCACGCCCACGTACACCATGTTCTTGACCAGCTTGCGAAGTTTGGCCTCGGGACACAGAGCCGCGGTGAGCTTGTCGAACGGAACCGGATAGCAGACCACGTCGTCGCGATACTGCTTCAGGTTAAAGTTTTCTTCGTAGATGGCTACGCCGCCCGTGGGCAGCGACAGCATGTCCTCGCGCGCCGTCTCGGCATTCAGCGCCACCAGCACGTCTGACTCGCGCTTGCGCGCCACATAGCCGTCTCTGCTGGCGCGGATGGTGAACCATGTGGGCAATCCGGCAATATTCGACGGGAACAGATTCTTCCCGCTCACGGGAACGCCCATCCCGAAGATGCTCTTGAGCAGTACGCTGTTGGCGGACTGTGAACCGGATCCGTTCACCGTGGCTACATTGATGGTGAAGTCGTTGACGATACGCGGACGCGTGCTGCTTTCGCCCTGTTCTTGACCCAGGGCCAGGTTTCCAGTCGCCATGTGGCGGGATTCCCTTCCGAAAAATCTTGAGCGATTTGAAGCGCCTCAGCAGCGCCGGACCACCCTCTAGAGGATGCCGGACCATCTCGCCCCAATATGTGATTATAGTCACTTCTCATCGTCGCCGTATCACAGTGCGCCCCATTGGTAACCCCTTTGTATCGGGCACAGGCCAAAGCCGGCAATTCCGGCGCTCATTGGCAGCAACCTTCCTGTTTTCATTCTGTTACGAAACATTAGAAAGCTTACGGCGCCGCTGCGGCACTGACCGCGAAACTTTGCGGCGCAAGCACTGCATTCAAATCGGGATTGTAGTAATCGGTCAACTGAGCCGGAGCTGCCTTGGCGCGGATGGCATATCGAGGCGTAAAGCGGAAGGTGAAATTTTCGCCCTCCGCCGCGGACGACCACAGATAGAACACGATCCGATCCGGCTGGAGCTCGTAGCGCGCAATCGCCCCATCGTCGAGCAGCTTGCCCAAAGACGCGCGATCCACGTCGGCTCCCGGTGGCAGGCCCACTTCGGCCAGCATCATGCCGTAGCCCTCTGACCCGAAGCGCCTCGCGCTCACGGTGCAGTCGATCGGTCGCCCTACTTTCGCTCCCACAGCATCGCATTCATAGCCGAAGTCCAGTCCAAAATCCTTGCCCGGCACGGTAGTTTTGGTCCTGCCCGCGGCTTCCTGCGCCCAAGGCACATAGAACCACGCAGTCATCTGCGCGTTGGCAAAAGCCGCATCTCCCGCTGCCGAAAACTCCAGCGAGTTCGTGCCCGCATGAATCATCGCCGTCAGATCGATGCTGCGTGGCGCATCCAGCAGTTGGTTGTCGGCCCGCATCGCCGCGGCCTGCTCTGCGCTCAGCGGCTTGCCGTTGACCGTAAGCGTAAAATCTCCCGGCGACGCATTTTGCAACTGGCTCACCGCCAACGGCAGCAGCGCCTTCAGCACGCGCACCGTGGCTTGCCCGCTCAGCCACACACCGTAACCGTCACGGTTGCGCAGCAAGTACAACAACGCATCGTCTTCGAGCTTCTTGTCATCCTGATTTCCCGCCGCGTTGAATGCCGCAAGCGCCATCGCGGTGGTCTCGATCCTGCCGCCATCGCCCCATCCATAAAATGGCGAGAACCCGTCGAACTCCCAATGCACGCCATCGCGGCCGTGCTGCGCAGTCGCGATCAATTCCTTCCGCAGACCCTCAATCGCCTCCGCATCTCCGGACTCGGCTGCCAGGCTGAGACGCGATGCATTCGCGTAGGGATCGTGCAAAGCGAGCGCCGAGTGCGCGGCATATTCCTCTGCGCGCGTAATAGCCTGCTTCACGCGGCCCTGCAGGTCGCTTGTGGCCGGCGATGCAAAATCCGTAGTGCGGAGCACGTAAGCCAGCGCGCCGGCAATGTAGAGCGTTTCCCGCGCCGAATACTCTCCATAGCGCGGCTTCCATGCGCCATCCTTATCCTGCTGCTTCAGCAGCCACTCCGTCGCGCTCGCAATCCGCGCACGGTCAACGTTCACATACGGTTCAGCTTCGGCCAGAAATTCGATGCCGTAGGCAGTGAGCGCCGCATCCGGAGTGCTATCGCCGCCGCCCCAGTAGGTGAGCCCACCGCTCGCGTTGAAGTAGCCCAGCAAGCGGTCGTATCCCAGTTGCAGCCAGGCCTGCGCCTGCTCCTTCGTCGCGCTGTCATGCTTCGCAGCCGTCTCCATCTCGAGGAAAAGCAAACTTGGATAGGCTGCGGAGATGGTCTGCTCCGCACAGCCGTACGGCCGCTCCAGCACTGCCTTCATGGCGTGATACACGTTGGCTCCGAGATTCGGATACAGCAACAGCTCCGCATGTACCGAGCCGGAGATCGCATCCGCGGGCAGATCGAACGCAATCGTGTTCTTCGCGCCCCCGTGCAGCAGCTCTGACGCTGTGATCATCTTTGGCTCGCCGTCCGGGTGCACCTTGACTGTCTTCTCCACGGCATCGCCTTCATGCGCATTGGCCGCCGTAATTCGCAGCGCGCCCGACTCCGTGGCTGACCCCGCGCGCAGCCCCAGAATCACCGGCGTGGCTCCGTTAGCCGCAATTGTTGCTTTCGTGGTTGCCGGCGTCGTGAGCGTGAACCAGTCCGCCGCCTTCACTGTGACTGGCAACGAAACCGGATGCGTGGTGTAATTGCGCAGGTTGACGGGAAGCCAGATCGCGTCGCCCACCGTCAGCGTCTGCGGCGTATCCAGATCGACAAAGAACGGCAGGAAGGTCTTGAAAGTTTGATCGACCGCCGTGATCCTTCCGTCCACGGTCAAGCCCACGGCGTGCAACTTCCACGTCGTCAGGCTATCGGGCAATGTGAATTGCAACGCCGCACGTCCGGCCGCATTCGTCTCGAGCGACGGCACCCAGTAGGCCGTTTCCTCAAACACCTGTCGCAGCCGCGGCGTCATGTTCTGCTCCGAAATTACCGCGCTTCCATTCGGCCCACTCACCTTCTTCCCGGGTCCGAATGCACCGGGCGCCGAAATCCCCATGGCCGCGGACTGCGTCTGCATCGGAGCCGGCGCTGCGCTTACTTCGACCATCTCTGCAACCTGCCCCACGCGCAGCGTTACATCGACCGTGGTCAACGCGGACGACGCAACATGCACATCCGTCAGGGAGAAGCTCATGAACCCCTTGGCGTCAACCCGCACCTTGTAAAAGCCCGGAGCAAGATCCGAAACAATATAGGTACCGTCGTCCTTGGTGGTTGCGCTCTCGACCGCATCACCCGACTCGCTCTCCACGTCGATCTTGGCTCCAGGGATGACCGCGCCAGTTTGGTCGGTCACCGTACCGCCAATGGCGCCCGTGTTGCCCTCGAACATTCCCGAATCCACCGCAACAGGATTCACATCGCTCCCGCTTTGTTGCGAAACCATGTGAGAAAATCGCGCCACCTGTTCAAGGCTTCCCTGGGCTGCGCCGTCATCGCCGTTGCGCAAAATCTGGATCACTTCGCTGGCGATCGTCACCTTCTGCGTTCCGCCCTCAAGCGCATTTCCCGCCTTGACCTTGTCGATGCGCGCGTACGACAATTCGCGTTTTGCCCTGAGCGCAAATGGCCGCCCCAGCGGATCACGCAAGCTGTCGAAGTCAATGCCCGCGGCCGCAAACGCACGCCGCGCATCGGATTCTGTTTCGGGGAACGCATTCCCTGCTCTGGTCCATTTTTCGAGCGCGCCGCTCAGCTTTTCTTCGGTCCGCCCAAAGTAGTCGATCCCGTCACTGCGCCACACCGTTTGGTCCGCATCGCGATTCACGTTCACAAAACAGAATTGGCGCATCACATCGATGGCGTACGTGTACGGCTTGCCGTTGCTCTGCAAAGTGTGCTGCGCCGCCGAATCCAGATTGAGCCCGCCATCGAGCGCCTGCTTCTTGAGCGCGTCTACCGTCGCGGGCAGCAGCCGGTCGGCCATCGCGGCCTTGCTCAGCAGATCGTTCAAACGCGCGCCCGGCACAGCAAACACATTGCGATCGACCAGCGTCACCGCGAAATCGTCGGCTGTACCGAACTGTTTGTCCGGCCCCGCGCTACTCAGCATCACAACGTCGAAGTTGCCACTCTCGCTCAATTCCGCCTTGTACGGCGTATTCCACGGATCCAGCAGAATCCCTTCGTCCAGCTTTGCGGACGCAGCAAACTTCTTCAACTCTTCGGCATTTACAGGCAGGCTCTCAGGATTCGCCTTGAGAATCGCATCGCGCAGCGGCTTCGCGTCATTTTCCATCTGCTGCTCGTACTCGTTGCGCACCGTGCTGTTGTCATTCGAACTAATCTCCAGCTCCGATTCTTCCGAATTCATCAGCACCGCTTCCGCCGCAAGGTCCAGCTCGCTCGAAATCGGCTTCGACATATCGGTTTTGTTCAGGCTGTCGAAGCTTACGTCGCCCACGCTCGCGCCTGAGAGCCACCACCAACCTTGCCCGAACCAGCGGTCATTTGCTTCCAACTCCGTCTCGGCGCGCTGTTCCACCGCGGCGTCAAACACCGCCACGCCAAACACGCCCTCCGCCGGGCCATTGCTCGCATTGCGCAGTTCCAGTTCCGCATTCACCGGCGCTCCCGGCGCATACGACGCCGCCAGGCCGTTCACATGCGCGCGCAGCGAGTGATCGTCCGGGTAAAGCACCACTCTGGTCGCGCCCCGACCGGTCGCATACCAGTTGTTCTGCGCCGTCTCCTCGCGCATGGAGTACGCCCGCAATGTGATGAGCCCGCGGAATGCCGGACTCGCGGGAATCGAGAACTGCTGCGTCGCGCCGTTCATGCGAATCTGCCAATGTTCGAGCAGGGACGTCGCGGAGAGCACATCGAGATCCACTTCTTGTCCCGGCTTGCCATGGATCGTGCCCTCGATCGCCTGCCCCGGAGCAAAAAGCGCGTGATCGAGCGAAATCCAGATGTCGCCTTGCGCGCTCACCCACAATTTATCGTCAAAATGCGAGAGTCTACCCTCTTTGTCCCGCGCGGTAATGCGAATCTGCGGCCGGTTCGCGTCGTCACCTTCTGCCGGCGCAGGGTAATGCAGCGTCACCTTTGCCAGCCCATAGCGATTCGTGGTCACCGCCATGGCGCGCGTGGCGTGCGACTTCGCATCCATCCAGTCGAGCGTAACCTTGCACGACGCCGGCGTGCCATCCGCATACGAAGTCGAGAGCATGTACTCGCCCTCGCGTTCGTCAGCCCCAATCGGATTCAGATAAATGTGCACCGCTTCCTTGGTAAGCCGCACGGCAAAGTTGCGCGGCTCTGTGCGCCCCGCGGTTGCGTCCGTCACCATCGCCCGGTACTGCACGTCGCGGAAGCGTTCCCAACTTGAGTCTTTGAGCCGGTCAAACTCATCCGCCACATTCAGGCTAACCGTGGCATCGCCGTTGGCATCGAGAGTCGCCGTAGCTTCCACCACTGCCGGTTCGTCGTAGCGGCCTGTCTTCGGATTCCGCACCGCATTGTCCGCGCGCCCGATGCGCACGCTGCCCGGGGCCACCGGCTTGCCGAAGAGGTACCCCGCGTGGATCTTCACTTGCGGCGCAGCTCCGTCCAAATAAAACGCGCGATCCAGAGTTGCAGCCACACTGAATTCAGGCAAGTCGTAGCGCTGAATGCGCACTGTCTGAGTGCCGGTGCTCGCATCGCCCGTCGAATTGTCGAGGTCGAAGTTTGCCTCGTAATCGCCCACGGCGGTCTGCTCGCTCGTCTTCCAGTCGTACTGCACAATCCCGAACCGATTGGTTTTCAGTTTTGCCGCGACCAGCTTTTTATTGTCGGGGTCGTTGATGGTCAGCGTCACCGGCTCGCCGTCCGCCACGCGCCCGCTATCCCGGAAGGCAAGCGCTCGCATGTGCACCATTTCGCCGGGCTTGTGCAGTGGCTTGTCCATCTCCACGTGCACGGTGGTGCGGTCCAGCACATCAATCTCCGCGGTCACTTCGTCATGCGCCAGCGCCCCTCCTGCGCCGCTCAGCGTGCCTTCCACTTTCACGTCGAGATCGTCGCCCGGTTCGCCCATTGGCGCAAAATTCAGAATCGCTTCCCCGTTGCGCGCGGTTGCCGCGTCGCGCCAATCTTGCTTTAGCTTTTTGGGATCCGTTTCGTTGTCCACGAGAGCAGCGGTCAATTTCACGCCGGCCAACGGTTTGCCGGTCACCGGATTCATCGCCATCACACGAAGGCTCACTCCCTGCCCTTGGGCAATTCTCGAAGAATAAGCAAGCCGCAGCGCAATCAGGTTCGCCGTAATGGCGCCCACGGAAAGAATTCCGCGCGAACTCTCTACGCCACCAACCTCCACGCGATAGCCAATGCGGTACCAGCCGATGGCTGCGATGCCAATTTCCGGCAAGCCGTTCGGCCAAGCCAGCGTCGTGACCGCTTCACGCGCGCCCGGCTTCAATTCGACAATTGTCTCTGGCATCCGCGCGCCGTTGGGAGACAAGAGCCACGCGACGATACGCATGCCCGTCCCCGCGGCTTCGTTCAGCGGCAGCGTCAACCGGACGGCATCATTTTCAAGGGTCGCCCTGGCCGCGGCCTCAACCACCTGCGGCCCATGCACAGGTTTACCGGCATCGTTTCCCTGGGCAGCGTTCGATCCCTGTGCAGCCGCGCACACCGCCAGCCCAACAATCGCAGCGAATGAAAGCGTACTTCGGATCATGGTTGGCCATCCTAGCACAACGCCGGTGCCGCTTCCGTGCGCTGCAGGTGGCCGCAGGAGCTTCCATATATAGACGTGCCGACCGGCCTCAAGTCGTTCCCAGTGGGCTGCAATATTTGCTTTTCCGCCGACAGGCAGAGCTGGAGCCGCGTCCCAGCGATTTCTTTGTCGCGACAAACCTGGAAGCTAAGCACTCGCGGCAAAAACCTGCCTCCGTGCATCGCGCCGCCAGCGCACCAGCAGCGCCAGGGCAATCACAATCAGGGCCAGCGTGAGCCCGATCCAAAGCCCGTAGATTCCCCAACCGAGCCCGAAGCAAAGAAAGAAGCCGAGCGGCAATCCCAGCACCCAGTAGCCCACCAGGTTGGCCCACATCGGCGCGTGGGTTTCGCCCAGTCCGCGCAGAGCGCCCGTCGATACCGTCTGGATGCCGTCGAAAATCTCAAACGCCGCGACAATTCCCAGCAGCCCCGGCCCCACGGCCAGCACGCGCGGATCGCGAGAAAATAATTCGATGAGCGGTCGCGGCCACAGCAGGAACATCAGCGCCGCCAGCAGCATAAAACTCGTTCCCAGCCCCAGCGCCATCCATCCCGCGCGCCGCGCCCGTGCAGCATCGCCCGCGCCCACCGCGTGGCCTACGCTGACCGCGGCCGCCGCGGAAATCCCTAGCGGCACCATGTACGTGACGCTCGCGTAGTTCAGCACGATCTGGTGCGTGGCCAGCGCCACCGGCGTCAGATATCCGGCCGAAAGCGTGGCCAGGTTCCATGCGCCGACCTCGAGCAGAATTTGCCCTGCCGCCGGCGCACCGAGCTGCAGCAACCGCTTGAGCCGCGCGGCCTGCGGTGCGGCCCAGTGCAGAAACAGCGGATGCCCGCGCCCACGTTCATAGCGCCAGGCAAAGCCCAGCAATGCCGTAGCCATGATCACCCGCGCAAGCGCCGTCGAGATTGCCGATCCGTTCACGCCCAGCGCTGGAAAACCCACCTTGCCGTAAATGAGCACCCAGTTTCCAAACCAGTTGATCAGATTTGCCAGCACATACGTCACGGTAATGACGCGCACCTGGCCCACGCCTTGCAGGTAGCGCCGCGTGGCCCCGTAAAGCAGCAGCGGCAACGTGCCCCAATTCAGCAGCCGCAGATATTCGCTCGCCGGCCCGGCTACTTCAGCAGCAATCCCGACGCGTCCAATAAAAAAACTCGCCAGCCAAATTCCGAGCATGATGGGCACAGCGGCAATGCACGCCAGATACACGCCCTGCGCCAGCCAGCGATGGCACTCATCGTGATCTTTGCGCCCGTAGGCCTGCGACACCAGCGTATCCAGTCCCAGCATCAGCCCCACGCCAAAGATGGAAGGCGTATAACAAATAGCGTTGCCCAGGGCCACGGCGCCGATCGCCGCCGGCCCCAGACGCCCCACCATAATGGTGTCCACCACGCCCATGGCCATCCAGCCCAGCTCGCTGAGCACCACCGGCACGGCCAGAGTCACCATGGCGCGCAGTTCCCGGCTCCAGTTGGCCCGTTCCTGTATCACCTCTTCACTTTACCTGCGACCCCCTGGCGCGTTCGTTCGGCTTATTTCCTACTTCCCAATTGACACCCGCGCCCCGCGCCCGATACCATCCGTTTGCGAGACCGGTCTCTCAGAACTGCGAGCGAAGGGTCTTGCCCAGAAATAGGAAAACACTGCAACGCGGATTCACTGTATGTGAATCGCCTTGGCTGGCCGCGGCCCTCCTGGCGCGGCAGTCCTTTTACGAATAGCCGAAGAATCGAGGAACCTCATGGACCGGAGAACGTTCAACAAGCTGGCCGGACTGACCGCGCTGGCCGCACTCACTGAAAATATGGAACTGAGCGCCGAACAGGCCGCCGCCATCACCGGAGATGTCGTCCTGCAGGATAAAGACCTCCTCGTGGCCTTCGACCCAGCGTCCGGCGCGCTCACGCGCATGGAACACAAACCCACCAAGTGGGTGATCGAGCGCCGCCCTGCGCTGGGCGTTTCTTTCCGCATGCATGCGCCTCTGCCCACGCAGCGCACCAATTTCATCTGGGGCCAGAAGCAGCGCGCCAAGAGCGTGGAAAAGATTGCCGAAAACCAGGTGCGGATCCAGTGGTCGAATCTGGAGAGCCAGCACGGCGGCGTTCTGCCCATCACCTTCACGGCCACCGTCACGCTCAAAAACGGCGCACTCACCTTCGACGGCGTCCTCGACAACCAGTCGCCGCTGCATGTTGAGTCCGTCGATTATCCCTACTTCGGCGATCTGAACCCGCCCACGCCCGACACGCGCATGGTGGCCGAGCACATGTTTGTCGGCGCTCTCTCCGACGAAGAAATTTACCCTCACTTCAGCAACAATCTCGGCTACTGGGGAGTCCGGTATCCCACCAAGACCTTCAATTCCAAAGAGAGCCAGTTCTGCTTTATCCAGTCGCCCCAGCAGGGCATTTACGTGGCGCATCACGATCCCACCATCCGCTACATGCTGCAGTTCACCTTCGAGCAGCACCCCGGAACCATCGACTGGAACGGCAACGCGGTTCCGCAAACCGACGAGATCTCGGGCCTGCCAGTTCATCTCGACTTCCGCACCTGCCACTTCATCTTTGCGCACCCCCACTCTTCATTGAATCTCTCACCCGTTGTGATGCAGCCTTACGCGGGCGACTGGCACGTGGGTCTGGACATATATAAGGAGTGGCGCGCCACCTGGTTCGGCGATCCGCATATTCCTGAATGGGTGAAGGACGTGAACTCCTGGCAGCAGTTGCAGATTGACGGCGCCGAACAGGACTGGTCCATTCCTTATCGCGAACTGATCAAGTACGGTACCGAATGCGCGGAGAACGGCGTGGGCGCCATTCAACTTGTCGGCTGGCATCACGGCGGACAGGACGGCGGCGATCCGTGCATGTCCACCGATCCCGGCCTCGGCACCTGGCAGGAATTGCACGACGCCATCGCGCAAATCCAGGCCAAGGGCGTAAAGATGATTCTCTTCGGCAAGCCGATCTTTGCCGACATGTCCACCGACTGGTACAAGGAAGTCCTCTACAAGTACGAGTGCACCGATCCCTGGGGCAACAAATACGAGTCGGGCGGTTACAGCTACGAAACGCCAACGCAACTGGCCGGCATCAACAATCGCCGTCGCGCCATTATGGACGTCTGCAGCCAGGAGTATCGCGACATCGCGACGCACGAGTTCGAGAAGACGCTCGCGCTCGGTGCCGAGGGCTGGCTCTTCGATGAAGTGATGCAGCACAACGGCGTGATCTACAACTTCAGCAACGATCACGGCTACCAGGCGCCGGGTTATGAGTTCAACGGAGATATCCCGCTCGTGAAGCAGTTCCGCGCCGCGGCCGACAAGGTCAATCCCGATTTCCTGTTCTCAGGCGAGGGTCCGGGCGACTGGCTCATGCCCTACTACGTGCTCGGCTACTACCGCATCGGCTGGGGCACGCGTCACGCTTTGCGCTACATCGATCCGCAGGCGCCGCTGATGGCCGCAGTGCGCGGCTGGGATGCGCGCGATGAGGTCAACGTGGCTCTCCTCTATCGCTACATCCTCGAGTACGAGCCTTACAACTTCAAAGGCAGCATCATGGCCTTCCCGCTCACCCTCGAATACGGCAAGAAGGTGGATGCGATGCGCCGCAAGTACAAAGCGTGGATCTGGGACGCCGAATTCCGCGACACTCTCGGCGCCAACGTCACCGCTGACGGCTCCGTGCGCCACACCGTCTATCGCAAGTCCGACGGCAAGCGCGCCGTGATCATCGCGAACCTCGAGCAAGACAAGCCGATCGTGGCCAAGCTCGAATTGCCCAACGCTGGCGCGCTTGTCGCGGCAACTCCCGAAGAGCCCAACGCAAAACCGGCATCGGCGGCCTCGCTTCGCATTCCTGCCCGTTCGGTAGTTGTGGTGATGGAGCAATAGGAGTCGTCGCTTTCAACCAACAGCAGGCGTCTTCAACGAATAGCGAACGCCGGGTGCCCCACCTTCGCGACGTCTTTGTTTTTGTCGCTAAGGTGGGAAAGCACGGACCTCAACCCGCCCTTATCAACTCAGCACAAACGCCCCGTGCCCCATCCTTTTCGCGGTTTTTGCGAAAAGGGTGGGACAGCGCGAACCCTGACTCGCCTTCTCTCAACTCAGCTCAAAAAATGGGTGCCCCACATCTCGATTTTGAGATGTGGGAAAGCACGAACCCAAGGCTTCGCGGCAACCGCACGGCCTCAGCACTTGCTGAAAAATGCGTCGTTAGGCACGAAGTGTCAGGGCATGACTTCAGTTGCGCCGAGAACGCCGCAAAAGAGCCGCGGGCTTTAGCCCCCGAAGGACGAATCTTCTGCCGATGCGCTTTCCCCAAACGGCTTTCCAATTCGCTCCATTATCGCCAGCCGAGAAACTCACTTGAGCTCCCGCGGGCGAGTACAAGCCGACCAATGACTCCCAATCTGTTGTCGGCGAGTGACTCGGCGATTTGGCGCGAATCCAGAGCCGTTCCTTCCGAGACGCGCGTTTGTGAGGACTCATCTCGCTTCGTTTGCGAAAAGACGAGAGCGCGCCTTACGCAGTCATCGCGCTTTCACCACCTGTGCCGTTTCATCTCTTGGGAAAGTGAAGAGCTCGACGAGCGCCCTCACGCGCTCTTTTTGACGGCTGGGCGGAAATCGCTTGGTTCTTGTCAGCTCGGCGATGCCATGGAGGCTCGCCCAGAACAATTCAGATAGAACATCTGACCTAGATCTCTGCCCCGGAAACAATTCCAGGAGTTGGGAAAACGCGAATCGCAATTCCGGAGGAGTAGCCGCATCATCGAATGGAACGCTCAGGCTGAGCGAAAACATCACTTCATACAGTGCAGGTGAAGACGCGGCGAACTCCAGATATGCGGTTGCCACCGATTCGACTGTACTTCCACGCTTAACCCGTTTTCGTGCCTTCTCCATAGCCGGGCCCAACTCCTGGAAACCCTCGATAGCAACCGCAGCGAGAATCCCGTCGCGGCTTCCAAAATGAGCGTACAAAACGGGTTGGCTGTATGAGATTTCGTCGGATAGCCGCCGAAGGGTTAAGTTGGACCACCCTTCAAGCTCCGCGATTCGTCGTGCGGCACTGATGATTTGTGCCCGGCGGGCCTGCCTGTCACGCAGTTTTCGTTCCGCAATTCGGTTCGCTGCCAGATTCGTTGCCATCGATAGGAATTATAGCGCCGCTAGAAGTTCTTTGGCGGACAGTGAATCTATTCCAAACGCCCTGCATCGTATATAGCGTTGCTAGATTTACTAACGAGGAGATGTCTTATGCACAACGCTGTTCCGCTCCTCCTGACGGCTCTCATAGCTGTGGGGATCATTGTTATCGGCTGTTTCTACCTTTTGTCTCCTGAGCGAATCTCAGGGACATTTGGTCTAAAGCCGCCTGCATCCGATGCTGACACTCGTGCCTGGCTACGTCCTAAAGGAATTCGGGACGTAGCATCGGGATTGGTCCTGCTGACGATGATGCTGACCGCCGACAGCCGGCTGGCAGGCATAACGCTACTCGCTTTCGCCATCATCCCGCTTGGCGACATGTCAATCATTCTGGGGTCGGGCGGGTCGAAGTCGCGAGCGTTCTCCGTTCATGGCGTAACCTGCGCGGTGATGCTTGTCGCCGGCCTCTTGTTGATCCATGCTGTTTGAGAGGAATGCCTGTGACCTTACCAAGGAAGGAGCTTAAACCGATGAGTGAAACCAAGATGAGGTTAGACGCTATGGCCGGTGTCGCAGCACCGCCTTTTCATCCGATTTTGACTGATGCCGGTGGCGGGCCCACCTTCACGATGCTCGGGACCACAATGCGTCTGCTCGCCACCGCCGCCGGTACTGGAGGACGGTATACAGTGATCGAGCAGGTTACGCCGCCTGGTTGGGGTCCACCTCGTCACATCCATTCATGTGAAGACGAGATATTTTATATTCTTGACGGCAGCTACGAGTTGCATGTCGGAGATGAGCGCCGGACCGTTTCCGCTGGTGCCTCCGCAATCTTGCCCCGCAACATTCCGCACGGCTTTCGCAACGTGGCGTCCACGCCCAGCCGTTTGGTATTCGTTATCACTCCCGGCGGACTAGAGGAGTACTTCTTGGCGGTGGCAAAATGTTCGCCAGCCCCCAATCCTCCACAACTGGTTGAACTGGCTCGACCGTTCGGTCTGACCCTCCTAG
This sequence comes from uncultured Acidobacteriota bacterium, assembly GCA_963729915.1. Taxonomy (GTDB): domain Bacteria; phylum Acidobacteriota; class Terriglobia; order Terriglobales; family Acidobacteriaceae; genus Telmatobacter. The sequence continues at coordinate 451,951 of CAVSQE010000014.1, forward strand.
CGCCAGGAGCTTAACCAGAGCTAGAGCGCATCAGGGCGTAACACAGGCAACTGGGCGGGTGGTCGCTGGGCTTGATCGTGTGCGCCGAGGAACCAATTCGAAACATTTTCGATAAGCACGCTTGAAGGAAAGCTGATCGAGCATTGACGAATACAATCTGCTGGAAATATTCCAGCAAATCGCCGCGGCGACGGTGAGAAAGGCGGAAGGACAATGAACCATTGGATGTGGTCGGTATCTCTAGTTGGCATTCTAAGCACAGCAGTTGTGTTGGGCACGGACATGTTCTTTTTGACGATCGGCCGTTCCGCTCTCAGATTGGCTTCACCAGCTGCCGGAACCGAAGTCATGGGTTTTTTTCACTTGTTCGCCGATGCGCGGATGCCGATCTGGGGCGTCTTGGCGATCTTGTCCAACTTCTTGCTGGTCGTGTTCAGCAGGAGTGGGCAGCGCTGGTACTATCTCGCATCGCTCCTCATGCTGATTCTGTTCGTCATTCTCTACAATCTCTTGTCAAAACCAATTAATCGGATCCAAACCGAAGCGGCGAAAACCGGAAAAAGACTCGAAAATGGTCGAGAACTCCAGGCGTCGTGGGATAGGGCGTTATTGATCCGTGTTCCGCTGCTCGTTGTGTCCCTGCTTGCCCAGTGCCTCGTGTTGCTTGTCGCTTCGGCGTAAATGTGGCAGGTGCGCTCGCATTTTAAAGGGTTAGGAGCTTTTGGGCCCGAAAAACCGGCAAGCGTCCACCGATTCGTGCGGCTCGACTGTCGATTGATGAGTTCAGGCCAAAGCGCGTTTCGAAGCCGACTTGCATAGCCCGGCTCCCATAAACGCCGCCCAGCCTCGCAATCCCCGCCCCTCGCTCCCTCCTTTTCTGTCAAGTGCTAGCCCCTCAACCAACACACCTTGAAACTCTCCCAATCCGCTGATCCTAGACCTGATAGCCCACATCAAATTTTCCTGCCAGGCAGTGCAGGTTATTTCCCGCATGGGCGCATACTGGCTCTAGCAGCAGAAATGCAGACTGCGAACGCGGCGGACATAGGTCCGCCGCGTTCGCATTTTGGGACAAAGAATCCGCGCCACGAGAGCAGGGCGTACCGCAACTCTTTTGCCCTGACAATTTTGTCTCGAATCAACTCATTCAAGGGACATTACTGCGATGCCTCGGCGCAAAAGGCCGAGTTCGAGAACTTTCCGCGAAAAATCCGGGAGGGGGTAGGGGATGGGGGATAAGGTCTATGGAGCTTTGGCAACGATAAGACTACGGGCGCATGCAAGTACCCGGAATGCCGATTCATCAAGAGTAACGGACTCAAGTGCCAGTCGCCCGCCATGCGCGGCTCGCAATTCTGCTACTTTCACGGGCGCACGCGCATTTATGTCCAACGCCCGCGCTCCAGGGAGCCGCTTCAGCTTCCTCCGCTTCAGGACCTGGCCTCGATCCACGCCGCGCTCAATGAGGTTTTCCAGGCGCTCGCCTCCGGGAACCTCGAGACGAAGCGCGCTGCCAATCTTTTCAGGCCCTGCAGATGGCGCTGCAAACCGCGCCGCGACTGTCTCCGACGCCCGCCCGGCGCAGATTAGTCGTTGTATCTATCCTCGAAGCGCAATTTGGCGTTCAACGTCAGCCACTCCGGGCCGCTTTCGGTCCACCTGATCACTGTCCTCTACACCGAAGGCCGCGGCTGCATCTGCTTCGTTGTGATCGCGATCTTCGCCGGCGCAATGGTCACGTGCCGCACGGTCACGTCGGCCACAATCTCCATTGTCCCCGCAGTCTTCGTCGATTGCGCGATGGCCTGTGCCAAGCCGCTGAAGAGCGAACGCCGCGGCTCCTTGTCGCTCTCCTGGCAATTCGGGTCGCCGTTGCCGACGCCGATCAGCGCGCCCTCGCCCGTCACCTTGAAATCGACCAGCACGTCGGCCGTAGGCACGGCGCGGCCCTGGCTGTCCATTGCGGACACCGTGAGAATCGCCACGTCCTCACCGTCGGCATCAATTTCCGTCCTCTCAGCCGTCAGCTTCAACGCAACAGCGGGACCCGTGGTCGTACGCTCTTCGGTCAGCAGCTGCTTTCCATCCTTCCAGCCGTGCGCTGTAATGGTGCCCGACTCGTAGCGCACCTTCCACTCCACGTGCCCGAGTCGCGGGACCTTTTGCAGTCCCAGGCTCTTGCCGTTCAGCAATAATTCGACTTCGTCGAGATTTGAGTGCACCCACACCGGGATCTCGTCGCCTTCCCTGCCCTCCCAGTTCCAGTGCGGGAACAAGTGAAGCACCGGCTGCTTTGTCCACCACGCCTTGTAGTAGAAGAAGTTGTCCTTGGGAAATCCGCACATGTCCACGATGCCGAAGTTCGAGTTGATCGAAGGCCATCCGTAGGGCGTAGGCTCGCCGCGATAATCGAAGCCGGTCCACGCAAATCCGCCAGCCAGCCACTCGCGCGTGCCGTAGAACGTCCACCACTCCTCGGCCAGCTCGCTCCAGTCGGTGTGGTTCACGTCGTAGGCGCTCAGGGTATTGCGCAGGGGATCGGTTTGATACACGCCGCGCGTTGAAATCGTGCTCGCCGTCTCCGATCCGTAAACCGGCTTCGTGGGATGCTGCCTGTGGTAGTCGTCGGGATACTTCAAGTTGTAATTGAAGCCGATGATGTCCAACGCCTCCGAAACGCCTTTGGAGTTGTCGCCATTCACCGCCGCGGAAACCACACGCGTGGGGTCGAGCTCGTGGCAGCGCCGCACCATGGTAGCGGCAACCTTCGCGCCCTGCTCGGCCATTTCATTCTGCAAATGCCACTCCTCGTTGCCGATCGACCACAAAATGATCGACGGCGAGTTGCGGTAGCGCTTGATCATGGTTTCGAGCTGCGCCATGCCTTCGGGACTCGAGCTCATCTGCCGCGTCTCGCACATCATCATCATGCCCATGCGGTCGCACGCCGCAACCAGCTCCGGGGTAGGCATGTTGTGCGAAGTGCGCACGGCGTTGCAGCCCATCTGCTGCAACACTCCGATGCGAAAGGCCTGCAGCCGATCGGGCACGGCCGCGCCTACGCCCGCATGATCCTGGTGGTTGCAGGTTCCCTGAATCTTTAGGGGCTGGCCGTTGAGGAAGAATCCGCGATCGGCGTCGAACTTCGCCGTCCGAATGCCAAAGGTGATGCGTTCGGCGTCGCGAACGCCGCCGGCGGATTTGACAGTGAGGATAGCCGTATAGAGATTCGGATGTTCGGTTGAACCAGAGATCTGGATCTACGAGTGTGATCTCTTCTGTTTTGTAAGATTCTGATGTACCGGGTTTCAGTGGTAGAGATATCGCGCGCCCCGTCGGACCGACGACCGTTCCTTTTGGATCACGAATCGCCCACCACAGGCTCACCGGCTCCGGAGCAATACCCTCGTTTATCACCGTTGCGCCGATCGTAATAGTTGCATTGCTTCCATCGAGCACTGAACGCACCCAGCTCTCCCACGGCGCCAGATGCAGCGCATTGGTTTTGGTCAGCCAGACGTGCCGGTAAATCCCCGCGCCCTCGTAGAACCATCCGTCGCCAAAGCTGGCATCGATGCGTGCCACGATGCAATTCTTCGCTCCGACTGCGAGAAAATCCGTGATGTCGAAGCGGAAGGGCGCGTAACCGTTGTCGTTGCGGCCGACGAAGCAGCCGTTCACGAACACCAGCACGTCGCGAAAGGCCCCGTCGAACTCAAGATTGACGCGACGCCCCGCATCGCTCGCCGGAATTTCGAACTCCTTCCGGTACCAGCCCACGCTGGTCTCCGGATAGCGCCTTCCCAGCGGTTTGTACCCGTGCGATTGCAGCGCTTCATCGCGCACGAAGGGCAACTCCACCGCCCAGTCGTGCGGCAGATTGAGCGCGCGCCATTTCGAGTCGTCGAATCCAACTTTTGCAAACTTGAAGTCGCCGGTTTTGGCAAAGTCTTCCTGATTCTTGCCGAATCCGAGATCGCGGGCAGGGTCGCTGCCATGCCCGAAGATGAACTTCCATCCGAAATCAAGGAGAAACTGTTCGCGCGGAGCGATTGCGGCTGGCGTGGCGCCCGCGCCTGCGACTTGCGGGTCCTGAGCAAACAGCGCGGCCGTGCGCGCCCACGCGGTGCGCGCCATCAGGCTGGAGGTGGAAAGCGCCAATCCTGAACCAAGCAGATCGCGGCGGGAGATGCGGAACATAGAAGACCTCTTTCAAATGAGAGTTGCGCCGTACTGTGAGAACCTGCCGACCGTGCACCCGGTCTTAACAGAGAAATCGAGCTGCATGCAACCAATCTTTGCTGAAGGTTTTTCCTGCGCGTGCCCAAATCTCTGAGGAGTGGGTAACAAGGCACTATAAATGAGTCAGCATCTCCTGGTAAACGCTTTCATCAGTGCCCTGGAATTCGCTCCCTGCACCCGCGGCTCACTCTGAGCCTCAGCCGGCACCGGCAACTCATTCGAGGCTTAGACTCACCGAAGCACGGTTTCTTCCACGCCATTGAAGCGCCGACGCGCAGGTATACTAGAAAGGAACCGGCAACTGTTCTCGTACCTTTCTTTCGCGGAGAGATGGCCGAGCGGTTTAAGGCGCACGCTTGGAAAGCGTGTGTACTTTAACGAGTACCGTGGGTTCGAATCCCACTCTCTCCGCCATATATACGTACAATTTGTTTATTATAAACAACTTAACCGGCACAATATAGACAGAAAGTGCAAGCGAAGACAGGACTATTTGGGACTATCGCCGTCACTTGTCATTTGACGCTTCGCCGTACGACAGGGCCGGAGTGACCTGCCCCTGGAAATCTCTACCAGTTGAAACTGGAGTTCTCTCGTAATCTAAGCGGGAGGACGGAGTATGAAGAAGAGCCGTTACACGGAAGAGCAGATCATCGGGATATTGAAGCAGCACGAGGCCGGGGTGAAGACGGCGGATCTGTGCCGGGAGCACGGGATCAGCGCGGCGACGTTCTATGGCTGGAAGTCGAAGTTCGGCGGCATGGAGGTCAGCGAGGCACAACGGCTGAAGGCGATGGAGGACGAGAACCGTCGACTGAAGCTGTTGGTGGCGGAGTTGAGCCTGCACGGCGAGGCGCTGAAGGCAGTCATAAGAAAAAACGGCTGGAGCTTGCCGGTCTAAGAGAAGAGGTTGCGTTCATCTCGGTCGAGTTCCGGCTGAGCGAACGCACGGCCTGCAAGCTGCTGGGCGTTGAGCGGTCGAGCTATCGCTATGAGCCTCGGCCGGACCGCAACATCGAACTGCGCGAGGCGTTGGTGAAGCTGGCTCGGCAGAAGCCGCGTTACGGCTATCGACGGCTGCATGCGCTTTTGAGCCGTCGTGGTCACGAGGTGAACGTGAAGCGTGTCTACCGGCTGTATTTGGAAGAACGGCTGGCGGTTCGGCGCCGGAAGCGCAAGCATCTGGTGCGGGATCGTGCCCTGGCGCCGCGGCTGATCCGGCCCAACCAGGAGTGGGCGATGGACTTCATCGTGGATGGACTGGCGACGGGGAGGATGGTGCGCATCCTCAGCGTGGTGGATGCGTACACGCGTGAGTGTCTGGCGCTGGAGGCCGACACCAGCCTGGGCAGCGGACGCGTGACACGTGTGCTGGACAGACTGATCGAAGAGCGCGGCCGGCCGGAGAACGTGCGCTCGGACAACGGCCCGGAGTTCACCTCGCGGCGCATGCTGGGCTGGGCAGAGGACTGGAAGGTGGGGCTGGTGCACATCCAGCCGGGAAGGCCGATGCAGAATGGCCATGTCGAAAGCTTCCACGGGAGGTTGCGCGACGAGTGCCTCAACGCGCACTGGTTCCGCACGCTGAATGATATAAGGAGTACCCTCGAAAGCTGGCGGCAGGAGTACAACTTCGAGCGTCCGCACAGCTCGCTCGACTACAGAACGCCAGAGGAGTTCAGACAGAGAGCAGGCTATGCGGATGTGGAAAGCAAAGAACGCTTCCCACATCCGCACAGCCTCGACGGCGGCTGCGAGTTAATCTCGAAGCTAAACCAAAACCGGGAAACTCCAGTTATCAATGGTTGAGAAATCGGGGGCAGGTCAGCGCGTGAACCCGTCTGAGCCACTTTTGTAGGTTGGAGGGTCAATCTGTGGGTTGACGCATAAGGTGAAATTGACCACTATCCATTTCAAGCACATACGCGGCTGTCGCCCCTAAAAGATGAAAGTGATTGTACGCACAAGATGAAGCTTTCCCCGTCAAATTACGGATAAGGTGAAATTTCCTCCCCGCCATACAGCAATATCTACATAAGATTTTTATAAGCAATACTTTATATGAATGCACTATCCCGCAAAAAAGCCCACTGAGACCGGGTACCCGGGAACGGCTGAAGGCAAGGGCTGATCACACTAGAGCGTGGAGGTAAATCAGCGGGCGTTCTACTTAGTCGTTCGGTTTTCCCCGGCGGTATCCCGAGTACCGCTCTCCTTCGCAAAAAGGACGCTCCGGCGGGCGCGCCCTGGGCTACACACAGAAAATCATCGAAGATCAAACGCTCCTTCAAGCGGGGTGTCAGCAGAGGATGGCCCAGCAAACAGATGGTAACTTCCGGGAAGGAGCGCCCATGCGCCCTGCTGTTCGTCGTAGATGGAGAGCATCTGCGGATCGATGGCGACGCTGACAGTTTTCAATTCTCCAGGCTTAAGCTCTGCACGCGCCCAGCCGGCCAAACGGTGGAATGATTCGCCTGCCGCAACTGGCAATGCCACATATACCTGCGCGATTTCGGTACCTGGTCTTTCACCGGTGTTTTTGATTGAGAAGCTGACCACACATTCATTCTTCTCATACTCGATTCTCAGCCCTGAATACGCATAGCTGGTGTAGGAGAGGCCAAAGCCGAAGGGAAACAGAACCGGTTTGTGCTCCGCTTGGTACCACTTGTAACCCACTTTCGCGCCCTCAGAATATGTGACCGAGTACTTCGACGAGACATGCGTTTCACCGTTGACAGCCCCCGTTCCCTGCCCTTCGTCCTCCGGCGCAAGAGGAGAAATCGCAGCATGAGGGAGATCCTCTTCACTCGCAGGGAAGGTCATTGCAAGTTTTCCCGTTGGATTCACTTGCCCAACCAGAACATTCGCCAGAGCTTTGTGACCGCTGCTTCCTGCGTACCAGGCCTCCACAATGCCTTGCACTTTGTTAACCCATGGCATCTTCACGGCCGTTCCGGTCTCGAGAACAACAATCGTTCGGGGATTGGCCTCAGCCACGCGCTCGATCAGTTCATCCTGTCCGTCCGGCAACGAAAGATTCGGGAGGTCCATCCCTTCCGATTCCCCGTGGTACGCAAAAACAATGACGACGTCGGCACTCTTCGCCAGTTTGGCGGCTGCAGCAGGATTCCTCCCGGAGTCAAAGTCGATTTGGGTTGCAGGCATGGCGGCGCGCAATGCGTCCAGGGGGGAGGTGGGAAACCACACCGGGTCCTGCCAATGCGTGGCGCGCCGTCCTGGCGGCACGATCGCATTTCCGCCTGGAGGATCGACTTGTGCCGAGCCCCCTCCGGAGATCATCGCGACATCCGCGTGCCCTCCAATCACGGCAATCCTGCGCACATCCTTGCTGTTCAGAGGCAAGATCGCATGCTGGTTTTTCAACAGGACGATGCTCTCTTCCTCGATTCTTTGAACGACGTCGAAGCCGGCTTGCACATCGACAACGCTCTTCTCAATAGGATAGTCAACAACGCCAGCAGCGAATTCGGCATAAAGTACGCGGCCTGCGCTTTCGTCAATCTGCGCCATTGAGACTTTGCCGGTTTCCACTGCCTGTTTCAACTTAGGGCCGAAATAGTCCGCCATGGGCTGCTCCTGATCCAGCCCCGCCGAGATCGCCTCCTGGGTACTGTGGGCGCCGCCCCAATCCGAGAGCACGAAGCCATTGAAACCCCAATCTCGTTTCAGCGTGCCACGAAGAATGTAGGGGTTCTCACAGGCGTAGATCCCGTTGATGCGGTTGTAGGAGCACATCACTGCTCCAGGGTCAGCAATCTTGATACCGATGTGAAAGGCCAGCAGATCGCTCTCCTGCATGGCGCGTTTGGAAATCATGACGTCTACGATGTTCCGACCGGTTTCCTGATCGTTCAAGGCGTAATGTTTGATGTCGCCGATGACATGTTGCGCCTGCTCACACCTCATCATGTTGCCGACCATGGTGCCGGCGAGCAGCGGATCTTCTCCGGCATACTCGAACGTCCTTCCATTGCGAGGATCCCGCGTGAGATTCACCCCGCCGCCGAGCGTCATATTGAATCCCTGGGCGCGCAGTTCGCGGCCGATCAAAGTACCGTATTCGCAAGCCAGCTCCACATCCCAACTGGATGCAAGAGCGAGGTCTGACGGCAGGGCGGTAGAATAGCGTCCGTTTGCGCCACTATTCCGGACCCCATAGGCCGCATCGGACATGACAATCGGCGGGATACCGAGGCGCGGAACTCCAGGAACATAACCAGCGCCACCATTCGCCAAATCGGTAAGCGGCATCTGCCAATTTGGTGCGCCCGGCATGCCATTGCCATGCAACAGCGCCAACTTTTCATCCAGGGTCATTTGCTTCAAGGCCAGGTCAGCGCGCACGTGTACGGGCAACGACATATCCATCCACGGACGTGTTTGGGATTGACTCCGCGCAAATGGAATCGCGAGCAGCAAAGTCGTTGTGATGAATGCGAGAATGTGCCGGATGGGCATTTTTGATATGAATCTACGAATCTGCATCTTTCCCCGATCTCGATCCTGCGTTACGCAGAATCCGCAGCGAAAGGTCTGCTGCTGAGCGGCGCGTTTCCTCCGATTCCGATCTTTCCCGTTCCCGTTTGCCTTGGTCATTGAAGCACCGCAACTGGAGTCTCTTTGCCAAAGTGCGTCGCTTGCCGTTGCTCGATCACTGGACAAGATCGGCCTGCAGCCGGCTCGCGCCTCCATGCGGCAATGACGGCCATAGAGGAACAGGCACGCTGCAGGACTACTGGGCAGTTTCGGTAAAAGTGACCGAAGCTCCGCCGAATGCGAACTGATCTTGCGCGGTGACAGTCACAGTTCCCTTGGATGAAGGCAGCGTCAAAGTGACCGAGGCAACCCCGGAGGAGTTGGTTACGGCAATCACGCTGGTTCCGGTGGTTGAGCCGTTGGAGAGCGTGCCGGCCGAAGTGGTGAACAAAATGCCTGCGCCGTTGGCCGAACCACCGGACTGGCCGGGTATCAACGTGACGGTGAGGGGTTGTGACAGAGCCGTTCCGGCACTGCCCGATTGGTTATTGCCCGACTCGGCGAGCGCGGCAGGCGGGTTGCCGACAACAATCCATCCTCCCTTGGTTTGCGTTGCCGCGCTATCGCTGCCCGTCACCGTGAAATGACAGAAGCCTGGAGTACTGCCGGCGTTGACCGTGATGGTGGCGGGCTGCGTGGTCGCGATCGTCGCATTGGTGAGCGCCAGAGTGCCGCTGCAGGCGGGGGCGCCCTCGTAAGCATCGAAGACAGCCGAGGTGAGAGCGACCTTGGAAGTACCGCTCGTGATCGCTGGGCTCAGGGTCGCAGTGCCCGTGGCGGGAATCATCAGATCGTCGGGGTTGAGGTACCACTCCGATGCGGGTGGGGAGGTTTCGGTTCCGCTGACCACCAGCAGAGTGATGCTGTAGGGCACGAAGCTCTGCGAAGAGTTCCATGCTTCCGAATTGGAGGCTGAAATCGTGCCGGAAGCGGCGGAGGAGATGGAATACGCCACGTAGCTGGTGGGGCTAAATCCGTTCAGGCTGAAGGTTGCCTGCGCGCTGTTGTTCGGATCCTTATTGATGACCATAATCGTCATCACCGTTCCGGTCGAATTGAGCGCGGCGTAGCTGGAGAACAGATTCAGATTGCCAGTGTTCGTGTCGGAGACCGAAATCGTCCCGAATCCGTCGTGCGCGCCGTCGTAGTTGCCATAGAGCTTGAGCGCCAGGTAGTTGGGATTTGGCACCTTGGTGGTGGTGCTATTGGATGTCGGCGATCCCCAGCGCGTTGCAAAGGAGATGCCCTCGCGCCCGAAAATACCATAGGCGTCTGCATCGCCCAGCGCGGTCGAGAAGTCCGATTCCTGGTAGTAGGCTGCACTCCACTCGGTAAAGGAAAGGGGCGTTCCGGGATAAATGGCGTTGACCAGGGCCTTCAGGCGCGGGATGCGGAAAGGCTTGCCATAGCTTGGCTCCATGGTAGTTGCCCACGGGGCATCGTCCGCGCCGTTGTCGTAGGTTGGATCCCAGTAATCGCGATAGATCGAAGCCGCCAGAGCTTGCAGTTGCACGGTGGTGTAACCCGAAGTGCTGGGGGCATCGGGATAGCCATGGACGTCTAAGACATCGAGCGTGCGCGTCCCGTTGATTTGATCCAGCCAGTAGATCTGGTTCAGCCACCAGGGCAGGAAGTCCAGGTTGGCGTGGCTGCTCTTGCTGTCCGTTGTGGTGTTGGATGCGTTCCAGTAAAACCACCAGGTGCTGACAACCGGACCGAAGCGAACGGCTGCGGGATCCCACGACTTCAGGACAGACGCCTCGGCCTCATAAAGATTCGCCAGCTCGTCGTATCCCGTGCCATTCGGGTGAACGTCTTTGTGGGAACCGGGCCAACTGTCGGGCTCGTTATCCATGTCGTAGAAATGGCAGGAGGTGATCGGCGAATAGGGCACTGGGCATGCATTGCTGGTGAAGGCCGCTGCGAGCGCCTGCGCCCAGGGTTCGCGATAGACGCAGTTCCCCGTTGAGCAGTTGTCGGTGGTGCTATCGAGCAGCGGATAGTACGCCGTGGTCACTGCCTGGGTGGTCACAGGCACCGATGTGGAGCAACTGGCAGGAGTACCACCCGCCATCATGCCGTTGCCGGCGTCGGTATTGTTGGGATCGACGGAGCATTGCGCACCGTAGGCCTTGACGGAGTAGCTCCAGTGGCCGTTGCTTCCGTTCTCGGCGCTCTGCGCCACCCAGGACAACATGGGCATGGTGGTTAACGCATGGCTACCGGCATTTTGATAGTTGGTAATGAACTGCACCGAGTCGACTGGGTTACCTTGGAAGTCACCCAGGTTGAAGTCCTCGAAGTACCAGTCCCCACCTGCGTTGTAGGTGTGCAATTGCCAGTTGTAGTTCGACGCCTCGTTGCCGCCAAAGCGGGCCAGCGACATGCCCAGGTCCGTAGCTTGCGCGGGGCCTTCCGAGGGATTACCGCCGTAAACGAAGGGGCTGATGGTGTGGCGATTGGCCAAAACGTTAATGTTGACGTTCACGGCGGTAGAGGTGCCCGTGCTGACGGCGACCGAAGCGCTTCCGGTTGCGCTGTTGTAAGTCGCGGAGCTGTTGCTATCCGGTGCGTACTTGGCAGTCAGAGTGTCAGAGCCCGTAGCCAGCGATCCTGCCGGAATCGTAATGATTGCCGAGCCAGAGCTGAGCGTAGTGGCAGATGAAGTGTAACTTCCGCTGGAAAGAACCACCGATCCGGTTGGCGTGCCGCTCGTGCCCGAAACCGCGATGGTAACGCCGAGGTTCTGCGCGGCGCTAATGCTGCCGGAGGTAGGTGTAACGGTCACTATGGGCGTGGTCGCAGGTTGCGTGACAGTAACCGAAGCAGTTCCGGAAGCGTTGTTGTAGATCGCGGAGCTGGCGGAGTCGGGCGTATACCTGGCAGTGAGCGTGTCGGAACCTGCGGCGAGCGATCCGGCCGGAATCGTAATGATTGCCGAGCCGGAACTGAGCGTCGCGGCGGGTGAAGTGTAACTTCCACTGGAAAGAACCACCGATCCGGTTGGCGTGCCGCCCGAACCAGAAACCGCGATGGTGACGCCGAGACTCTGGGCAGTCGTAAAGCTGCCGGACGCAGGTGTTACGCTAACCGCCGGGGTCGCCGGATTCTGGGTTGTCACACCGCCTCCCTGGCTTCCACCGTTGCATGCCCCGATTGAAAGAAGCGGCGCAAAGAGGAGAAATATAAGGGATAGCCTTGAAAATGCATTCATGCAAAAGTTCCTTTGACTCTATCGCCGCGGCGGAATGTATTTTCTACTTGTTGGCCCGTCTGCGCTCAAGCTTGACGAGCACAATGTCGTTGCTGTTCATGGGCGTTGTTATCTCTGCTGTGCCATCGGCTCCGCTCTGGATGACTTTGTCCGCTTCCGGTATGTCTCGTGTAAGCTCGTTGAGCTGCGCGATCTGTTTCGCGGACAAATCTTTGGGAGAACCCATTTCGATGTAGGCGGTATAGGCGTCGTTTCTGTGGCATCCGGTGCGATACACTTCCAGGCGGTATGCGGCATTTGGAACGAGATGCGTGACCCGTAAATTCACCGGCGCTGCGGGATGCGAAGGAATCGTCTTTGTAAAGAAGGACCGATTGCTCACCTTCTGATCCGGCGTTTCGAAATCCCAGATAACAGCGGCCAGGTTTCCATCCTGCGTAGCCAGCATTGCCTGCGGATCGCTCGTGGCGAGGCTTTCCCCCTGGAGCGCGTGCAGGTATTTGTAAGCAAAGAATGCCGGCTTGCGAATGCCTTCCCGATTCAGGAGACCGAATCCGCCCTGAAAAGATGCCGTTGGAGGTCCAGGTTCTTCGAAAAGATCGGTGTATGTCCAGTAGCTCATACCCTGCGCCAATCCCTGAGTGGCTTTGAGCTTAGTCAGGATGTAAGGTGCGCTGATGTATGAATCGTGCACGGAGTCGCGCGGCGTATAACTTGTGCTCCACTCGGAAAAATACAGGGGAAGCCCCGGAAACGGTGATGCCGAAATCTGCGCACGAACGTGGCGCACGTCTCCGACGATCGCGTCGGGCGAGGGATCGAGCTTTGTATCGCTTTTCCCTTCTTCATCGAGAAAGCCGCCTTGAACGCCGTAGGTGTGGGTGGTCACGAAATCGACACCGGCGCCGCTCTGCTTCACATGCGCCAGAAACTCCGGAACCCAGGCCGCTCCAGCCGTGGCAGGGCCTCCAACCCGCAAAGCGGGATCGATGGACTTGATAGTCTTCGCGGTCAGGTCGTAGAGCTCGAAGTATGCCTTCTGATCTCCGCCTTCCCAGAAGCCTGAGAGGTTAGGCTCGTTCCAGACTTCGAAGTACCAGGTACGAACCTCGTCTCTTCCGTAGCGCTCCTCGATGTGCCGGATGAAGGCATCGACAAGATCGCGCCAGCCGGAGGGATCGGGATGGGATGTGTTGCCGTTCCAATAAAAGATGCTGTTCTGCGACGTGGCTAGTGCCTTGGGGGTGAATCCGATCTCGACAAACGGCCTGATGTGCCGGGCCAGCAGGTCGTCATAGAGCTGGTCGATCTTTGACCAGTTGTAAACAGTCTTCCCATTCTCGACGCGGACCGTTCCCAGCACGTCGTGAAAAATGGCGTGAAAGCGGATGTAGCGAAAGCCGAGCTCATCCACGATCACTTTCAGTTGCGCCTGGCTGTCGTCACGAATCAGCGTGCCTGGATAATCAGAACCGACCGAGAAATCGAAGAAGCGATCGACCGGACCGGTTGTATTGTCGATATTCACGACAATGTGCCGAGACGGGAACTGCTGCGATTGGGCGGCGGATCCAAAGAAGCAGGCCGCTATGAAAGAGAAAACCGTGATCGACGAAAGTCGTCGCAGATTCGCGCTAAACATGGATGTTGCACTTTCCTCAAAAGTTAATGGCCTGAGTCATACCGACAGCAAAGCTGGGAACGCTGCCGCAGGCAGTGACACTTCGACGGCGCGCCCGGACAGCGGAAGCCGTCCGGGCTGAGCAACGGCGATACCAACTCACTGCACTGTCAGCGAAACCTTGAAGGTCTGCTGCGCGCAAGGCGCGCTGGCCGGATTGTTTGCCGGACAGGTTTGGGTGCCTGGGTTAGCGTTCGACGAAGTGGGTGCCGCAGTAAACGGGTCGGACGATGCAATTACTGTGACCGTACTGGCTCCCGCGGGCGTAGCGTACTGAATCCCGCTGGTGCATGCTCCCATTCCCCCGAATGCAATGCCCAGCAGGATGAACGCGAGTGTCGTTGCAATCGTCAACAAGGCTCGGCGCGCGAACCGCCGCCGCGCGAAGAAGAGCAACAGTCCGGTCGGTCCGGCGAGCCACCACAGGAACTTGCCCGCCGTTGGCGTCCGCGGGTACTGGTCGATGACGACGCTCAGGGTAACAGGCGGATTGGAAGCGGTTGTGGTTGGAGTGCTGGGCAAAACCTCAACTTGCCCCGGAGAGAAAACACACTGCGCATTGGCCGGCAGAGAAGAGGCCAAACAACTGAACCCGACCAGGCCGTTCCAGCCGCCATACGTCGTGGTGGTAAACGTCACCGTCCCGTTGCTGCTGGCGCTGCTCGTGATCGAGGTGCCGCTGGCAGTCGTGGTTACATACGGTGAACTCACGACATAGATTGTGGCCGATGCGGCGGATGCCGAACCGATGTAGTTGGGGTCGCCCGAGTAGGTGGCTACGACGTTGTAATTGCCTACCGCCAGAGAGGTCGTGGAGAATGTTGCCTCAAAGAGGCCGCCGGCCGCAGGCTCAAGCGGCGCCGTGCCCAGCGTTGTGCTGCCAGACGTGAAGGTTACCGTGCCTGTGGGAATGCCTACTCCCGCGAAGCCGACAACCGCGGTGAATGTGACGGTATTTCCTGGAAGTGCACTGTAGGGATTGGTGTAGGGAGGTGTAACCGCCAAGGCTGTAGCCGTAGAAGCCTGCGTGACTTTCAGTTGCAGGATAGACGAGACACTGCCGTTAAATGCGGCGGTGCCGTTGTAAATCGCTACCAGCGTGTGGCTGCCGCCGGTGAGGCCGGATGCCAGATCGAAGGTAGCGACGCCGCTGGAATTAAGGGTCGAATCACCAACCTGCACGCCATCGACCACCAGGGTCACGCTGCCGGCCGCGGTTCCGCTGCTTGCCGTCACGGTGGCGGAGAGGGTGATGGCCTGGCCGAAGGACGGTGAGCCGCTGGCCGGCGATGTCACCTTGAGGCTCGTTGAAGTACTGGCAGTCGTTGTGCCGTTGCCGCTGAGTGTAACCTGCGTGGACGATGCATTGGCGGCATTGCTGGCAAGCGAAAGCGTTTCGGAGAGCGCCCCCGTTGCAAGCGGCGTAAAGGTTGCGTCGAGTTCGCAACTCGTACCGGTTGCCACCGTGCCGCCCGCGGCGCAGATGCTGGAGCCCGTCGAAGACACGCTGAAATCGCTGGTATTGCCGCTGGCCGTGTAGTAGGGCGTAGCGAGAATGAGCGGCTGATTGCCTGCGTCTTCCACCTGCGCCGACAGAATGCCACTGGTTGTGCTCTGGGCCCAATCACCGAAAGCAAGAGTTGTGCTGGTGCGCGTGATGTTATACGCCGATCCACCCGAACCGGTGGAGACGTAGAGGTTCCCATACGGGTCCAGCGCCACGCCGTAGGGTGTGCTGACGCCAATACCGGCCTCCACTTGTTCGTTGGGATCGAGGCTGCCGGAGATGTTGGGAATGCGCACCACCTCGCCATCGGTGTAATCGGCAACAAAGAGGCTGCCGGAAGGGTCCACTGCCAGACCTGTAGGATTGCCGAAGCCGACCGCGACCAGTTGCTGCGAGGACTTCGCTAAGGGCGAGAGGATCTCGTAGATCTGCCCTTCCCCAGAATCGGCCACATAAAGGTTGCCGGAGGCGTTGGCCACAACCGCCAGCGGGCCGCTGAGCGAAGAGCCGATAGCCACAGCGGCGGAGGCATTCCACGTCCCGTTGTAGGGAATGCCGACAATCCTGTTGTTGCCCGTGTCGGCAATGAAAAGGTCACCCGCGCTGTCAACGGCCACACCCGCCGGGGCGCTGAGCGTGGCACCAGCCAGCGTAGTCGGAAGCTCGATCTGTGCTGCGTTGCTCAACGCGCCGCTCACCATCGGGACTTCAACGATGCGATTGTTTCCGGTGTCGGCGATAATCACATCGCCCGCACCATCCACGGCCACGCCCGCTGGCTTGCTGAGTTTCGAGCCGATGGAAATCGAGCTTGAGCTGCCGGATTTGAATTCGAGCACGGCGTTGTTGCCGGCGTCTGCGTAGAAGACATCGCCGACCGCGTCGATAGCCACCGAGTCCGGCGTTTTGAACCCGCTGCCTGTCGCGGCAACGGCGCCGGGATCGAGCGTCAGGGCGGACCCCGCTCCCGTGCCGGAAAGGTAGATCGTGGCCAGCGCCGTGCTGGAGGAGTTGGCGAGCACCACGCCACCAGACGCGAGGCCAGGAGCCACGGGGGCAAACTGCACGGTGATGATGCACGAGCTGCCGGCCGTGTAGCCCGTTCCTGGCGCACAGGTGCCGCCGGTGGACGTGAACGCGCTGCTGGGAGAGAAGGTGATCGATGCAGGCGTCACGCTGGCATTGAAGACAACGCCCAGTGTCCCGGCGCCGGTGTTTCCCATGGCCACCGAGCCCAGGTTTGCGGAGGACAGCGTCAACGCATAGACATAATTTCCATTGTTGGTGTTGAAAGCGTTGTTCCCAGCGAAGAAAATCTCCCCCCAGGGAGCAACTGCCACCGCGTTTGTAAAGGTGAGCGGGTCGGCCTGGCCTGAGCCCTCAGCCAATACATATTGATCGCTCGGATTCAATCCAGATGTTTCATAAGGGATCACATACAGAACCGACGAAAAATACAGCGGCGGCCAGTAGCCGTTGAGAGAATATTGGGCGCCGTTCCCTTGATCGGCCACGTAGAGGTTTCCCGATGCGTCGATGCTGACTCCCACCACGCTGACATAGCCGCTTCCAAACGACACGGGGGTTGCGCTGTACACCGCCGCAGTCGAAGAGGTCGCCGGGGTAGTGACCTTCAATTCATACAGTCCCCCGCCCGATGCGTAGTAGATATTGCCGCTGGCGTCGACCGTCATCGACGTGATGGGATTGGCCAGGCCGCTCAGCAGTGTGGCTCCCGTTGAGTACCTCCCCGACGCATACTGCTCGAGCAGTTCGTTGGAGGATGCGCAGCAAGCTCCGTTTGTCGCGATAAACAGATCGTCCGCCGAGTCCGTCGCCACGGCGGAGCCGCCCCAGTAGTAACTGATGGCGCCAAGATCTCCGATGCCGATACTTGTTTGCGCGGAGGGATTCGGCGTGCAGCCTGAGATAGGAATCTGGATGACGGATCCCGAATAACCCTGCATCACAAACAAGTTGGCCTTGGCGGCGTCGATCCAAAACGACATGGTGCCGTAGCTGTTCGCTCCCAGCACCGTCGATGCGGCTCCGCCGCCGTATGGGATCTCGACCAACTGGCCGCTGCCCGCATTGATTGTATAGATGTTTCCGCAAGCGTCCAGAGCGACATCCCCCAGATTCCCCGGCAGTCCGGATGCGTTGATCGCGTTCGTCGAACTGACCACTAGAGACGGGACATAGGAGCTGGCAGCCCGGGCGGGCATCGCGATTGCACCAACCATCGCAAGCAGCACTAAGCCCGCAACTCTACCCAGCCGCTCCCTGATTGAATTCTTGCTCAGCATTTCAAGCCTCCTGAATGCGGCATCGTGCCGCGTCTCGCGTATTTCCGTTCCGGTTTTCATCGTTGCCCGTTTCACCGCTCTGCTCCGTGCGCAGGTGCGGCGGGAGCGCCAAACGCCCCGCCTCGGCTAGAAGTTGTATTTGAAGGCGAGCTCTACGATCCTCACGCCGTTCTTGAACGACGTGTAACCAAATGTGCCTGCGTTGGTAATGGCGACGTTCTGCAGTGCCTGCGTGAGTGAGGAATACTGCGGGCACGTGCCCGCTGCCTGTGCGGCGGCGGAACAGTCATTGGCCGTCAGGTACATGGTGCCAAGGTTGTTGTTGTTGAACGACGTCAGGGGGTGATTCAGGAAGTTGAATCCCGAGCCCCGGAACTGCATATTCTGCCGGTCGTTGATTTTGAAGTCCTTGTAGATCGACAGGTCCGACTTGAAGTAAGCGGGACCGTGCACGTCAGGCAGATTCCACCAGCCCTGCGTGCCGATCGCCGGCAGAGCAAAGCAACTGCCGTTGACGAACTGGTCCTTCTTTCGGCCGTTGCGCGGGTCGCAGGTGACGGTGGGCTGCAGCGTGTAGTCCGACGAGCCAAGCCACACCGCCGAGCCGAGCGATTCACTTACCTGCGTTGACCCGACATAGTAACCGACGCCGCCGCTCAGGCCGTAATTGGTGCTGCCGTTCAGGACGGACAGGTCCGGTCCGCTCTGGATCGAGGTGACCCCGGAAGCCTCCCAGCCGTTAAGAGCCTGCCCCAGAATATGGTTGCCGTGAAATTTGATCCCTTCCTGATAGGAGTACGTCAGGTTGACAGCCTGGGGGCGATCGAAGGAAACGACGCCGTAATCGTGGTGGGGGTCGATGGGGTCGGCAATGGAGCCTGTATCGTAGTTGCCGCGCACCCCCATGGATTTGGACCAGGTGTAATTGGCGCCGTAAACCAGGGAGCCGGTCTGTTTGTTCCACTGCGCCTGCAGCGAGTTGTAGTTGGCCCACGCGATATGGTTGGGCACGTTGACTGCCGAATAGTTTGGGTAGGGGCGGTAGTCCGCCGAGTTTGCGGAGCTGGGGAGATCGCCGGGCGGATTCACCGAGCCGGTGATCGGGTCCGGTGCATACATTGCCCCCAGCGGAATCACGTCCTGGTTCTGCAGATTGCCCAAAGTCAGCAGGTGCTGGGTGCGGTTGCCCACGTACGCAACCTCGAACGCCGATTTCCAGGGTCCCTGCCGGTCGATGGTGAAGTTGTAGTTGTACGTGACCGGCATGTGGTTGTCGTGGGGGTCCGCCGCATTCACCGTGAAGGGTGCGATGGTGTTCTGGCTCGAAGCATAGTAGCCGCAAGGAAGGTACTTGTTACCCAGGAAGAGCTGTCCGAAGCTGCATCCGCTGGAGCCGGGAATCGAGTAGGTTTGGAGGCCGATCGCCGTTCCTTCACCGCCCGTGATCGCCGCCGAATCGTGCGAGACATACATGCCCCACCCGCCGCGGAACACCGTCTTGCCATTGCCCAACAGGTCGTAGGCAAAGCCTCCGCGCGGCTGGTAGAACAGGGTCCGTGTGGGGTAGCCGGCATTGGGATATTGCGAGTTGTGCTGGTGCCAGTCGATGCCCGGCCACGTGGTGTTCGCCGCCGAGTCGGTATACAGGTGGTTCTGCATCACCGAGGTCCCATTCCAGTCGGTAGGATTCCAAACCGCGATGCCTACGCCGTGCGGATCGTACCAGGGTTCCTGGTGGGACAGGCGAACGCCCAGCGTGAGCGTGAGCTTGCTATTCACCTTCCACTCATCGGTGCCGTACCACTCGAAGGTCCGGAAACGAACATTTTCGATGGGGTCGCCGTTGTCCTGGCTGTAGCCGGCTACGCAGCCCATCAGGAAATTGCCGACCGTGTTGTACAAGCTGGCCGAGGTTGATGGCGCCCCGGAAGGACCGGGAGAAGCGGGGGGCGCACCGGGGGCGTTCGGGTTCATCTGGTTAGGACTGCAGGTATCCCAGCGCGCTAACGTAAGGGTGCCGTTCTCCTGGCTACCCAGGGTCACGTTATTGTTTCCAGTCTGGTCCATGTAGTAGCCAACCTTGATGGTGTGCGTCTTGTACACCTTAGTCAGGTTGTCGCCCAGGTTCCAGGAAAACTTTCTCAGGAATTGCGAGCTTGGCGGCACGTACCCGAAGGAAAAGTTTGGTAGCGAGGTGGATTCATACGAGTAAATCCTGGGATACTGGGTTTCTTTCAGACCAAGATGGCCCCCCGTGTAGCCGGCCGTTGCCCATGCGGTGCCGGTGGTCTGTGCTTTGGTGGGGCTGCCGAACTGCGACGGCTGGAAATAGAAGAGGCCCGAAACCACCACTTCATTGGTGAGCGAGGAACCCACGGTCTTGGTGAGGTTGAGGGTGAGGAACTGATTATGACCGTGGTTGTACAGAGGCGACGGGTAGGGAATGGTTCCGCCCGGATTGTAATAAATGTTGTTCATCTGGGACTCGTTGTCCACACGCTCCCAGTTGTACGCCGCATGTAGCTTGAGGGTGTTGGTAAGGCTGTAATCCTCGGTGTCGTGGAACTGAAAGCCGTTGTTGCTCGAGGTCACGTTCTGAACAAAATTGACGCCGTCGGACACATAGAGCTCCGTCCCTCCGGAATAGACCGGCTGGGGCGTGCGGTTGGCTGCCGGCCACAGGCTGGAAATCGCCTTCGTAGCCGGGTCGATGTAAGGCAACTGTCCGCTGCTCGGAACCGTATTACCCATAACATCTGTGGCTCCGACCGGCGAATAGCAGTCGCCACCGAGGTCGTTGTAGAGGGGCTGGACGTTGTAGTCGGCCGGGCAGCCCGCAGCCAGGGCCGTTCCCCCGCCAGGAACGTTGAGCGCGCTGGCAATCGTTGCCGAGCTCAAATTGCCCCCGAGCATCGCTGAACTGGGAACAAAGGCTTGGGACAGAGCTTCGGGAGACAGCTGCCTGTAGACTTCGAGTCCGACCCAGAAGACAAGCTTCTTTTGCGCGTTGAAATGCGTGTGCGGAATCAGCACCGGACCGCCCAGCGTAGCACCGGGATAAAGGAAGCGGAAGGCTGGCCTTGGCGCCCCATCGTACTTCGAGAGCCAGTCGTTGGAGTTCAAGGCGCTGTTGCGGAAGTAGGTGTAGAAACTGCCATGGAACTGCGCGCTGCCGGACTTGCCCACGGCATCGATCACGATCGGTCCCCTAGACTGGTCGGCGCCGAAGTTCGAGGTTGACACCTTCACTTCCTGCACCTGGTCCATGTTGACGTTGGACACAGTCCCGCCCATGTCGCCGGGGTCGATCAGATTGGCGCCGTCGGACTTCAGGTTGACCAGGCCTTGCTGCGGAGCAGCGCCGCCCGCGCCCCAGGAACCAAGCTGCGCGTTTCCGGGGCCAACCACCTGGTATCCATAGATTCCGCCCGCGCCTTCGTTCTGCATGTCGGTGCCGGCGTTGAGGGTAAACCCGGGCAAAATGGAGACCAGTTCGTCTGCGTCGCGACCGATGGTGGACAAACGGTTGAGATCGTCGGAGGTGATCAGCGTGCTGTGCTCCCCGGAATTCAGCGTGACGCCGGCCCTTTCGGCGCTCACCGTGATCGAAATCTCCGCTCGGCCCAGCTTCAGGTCAATTTTGGGCACGGTCAGGCTGTCGCCAGGATGCACGACGATGCCGGTTACAATCCAGGTTTCAAAGCCTGGATAGCTGACCTTTAAGGTGTACGTTGCCGCCTGTATCGCGGGAAAACTGAAGAATCCCTCGCCATTGCCTGTCACGGTCCACTCGGCCTTGCTGGCCTCGTTGATCAATACGACCTTGGCGCCGGGCACAAGCGCTCCGGTGGAGTCGTGCACGCTGCCGGAAATGGATGCAGTAGTCTGCGCGCGACCCAAACTTGCAAGAAAAACCAGAAGCACAGCTCCCAGAATCCAGGCCGATGATGCTTTCATTGGCCACGTCAGCCGGCACAGGAATGAACATTTCTTAGATTTCAACAAGTTATGCCTCCCAATCTTCGCGAGCCTTTGTTCCCGCACATTCTACGCAATCCGTTTTCTCTTGAAACCCCTGAATATGCCTGTCACTTTTCCCTCGTGTTGCAGGCATCGCCGTCAATCTTTGGCCGGTTTGTCTTTTTGCGGCACTAATCCAGATCACCGCAGGCCATATCACAATCGGTGCTAGCCACTTCCCCAGCAGGTCATACCCGCACCGGCCCAATCGCTCTCCAGCACCGATAAGATTCTGAGGCGCAATCGGCGTAGATGGTCCCGAAAACTCTTGAGAGTGAACCAGCCTTCCTCTGGGGGTCGTGGTTGGGCACGCTTCCCTTGGGGCTAGAGCTCGCACAGCAAGGTTTTTGCGAAACCGGAAGAAGAATCGAACCGGCCCACGAGAGTTGTAAACGTTAATCCTGTACGATCATGTACTGGCATCCGAGATGAACCGTTACGCGGGGCGTACCTTTCTGAAAATTCATGGGATAGGTCGATCATCTAGGTTGGCGTCGCTGCCACGTTGCAATCATGTACTTGGCGGGCTATGATCGTTTGTCACGGGGGCCCTCGATTGTCCGGTAGCAGCCAACTTGTGCATGAGCATCCCGTGTCGCAGTCGTCGAACTCCGTGCCGCCGTCGCTAGAGGATGAGCGCAAGGAATTCGACGCTATCGTAGCAGCGTTGCCAAAGTCTGCCCGCCAGCAGCAGCTGATCACCTACATCGGGGAGAAGTACTTCCACGGCGAGGCGAACAAGCTGCACGAATACGAAATCGCGACCGAAGTCTTCAGCCGGTCCAAGTCCACTTTCAACGCAGGCGAGGACGCGATTGTACGGGTGGAGGCCCACCGCCTGCGAAAACGGTTAAAAGAATATTACGAAGCCGAAGGGAAAGACCATCCCATCCAACTGTCGATTCCGCCTGGGACATACGTTCCTGTCTTCACGCGCGTTAGCGCCGGACCGGCAAATTCCGAAGGCGAGACAGCCCCCGTCGGAAAGGGTACTCGCAGGTTGCTTTACGTAGCCGCGACAGTGGCGTTGGCCATGGCCGCTCTAGGCGTGTATTGGATCATCCTGGTACATAAGAGTGAAAAAGCAGGCGTTGGCGCGGCGGTTTCCAGCGCGCTTCCAACTACCGCTACAAATGGTGCGCCCTTCGCGGAGATACCCCTGCGCATTCTTGCCGGCTACAGCGGAAAACCGCAGATCGATAGCGCTGGAGCCGTTTGGCAGCCAGACAAGTATTATCACGAAGGCGGGAACTGGGATAATTCCGAGGGTTCCATAGGACGCACCAGCGATCCCATGCTGTACGAGCATTGGCGGAACGGCGACTTTTTCTATGAGATCCCGTTGCGCCCCGGCGCCTACGAGCTGCATCTCTACTTCGTCGCCGCGGAGACGGGCGCCAGTGGCCCTTCCACCTTCGCCGTTCATGTCAATGGAGAAGACGTCCTGTCGGCCTTCGATGTCAGCTCGGATGCCTTAGGTGCAAATGTTGCAGATGAGCGCATCTTCCGCGATATCAGCCCCGCCCGCAACGGATTTCTGCGCCTGGACTTCAACAGCGAGCGCGGCACGGCCGCGCTGAATGCGATTGAGGTTCTGCCCGGGACGCCCCACCTGCAGCTTCCTATCCGCCTGGTGATGCAGCCGAGATCCTTTACCGACCACAACGGCCAGTTCTGGCATCCCGATGACTACTTCCTGGATGGCTACACCTCGACGAAGCGTACGCAAATCACGGGAACTGCCGATCCGGACATATTCGCCGCGGAACGATATGGGCACTTCTCTTACGCGATCCCCGTCAACACGCGCGATCGTTACACACTGATTCTTCATTTTGCCGAGCTCTATTTCGGGCCAAACGCATCTGGAGTGGGAGGTGTGGGCAGCCGTGTGTTTCGCGTCTTATGCAACGGAGACACGCTGCTCGATAACTTCGATGTTTTCAAGGAAGCGGGCAGCCTTCATGCCCTGATCAAGACCTTCAGCCACCTTAAGCCCACTGCACAAGGCAAGCTCAACATCACGTTTGAACCCATCGTCAACAATGCAACGGTTTCGGGTATCGAAGTCATCGACGAAGGCCAGTAAATCGTTAACGGATCAATGCGCCGTCTCAGATTGTTGCGGCGAGACGGGATCTCCATAGAAAATACCGCGGCCATGAGTGCCCACATACACGCGCCCGTAGATCCGCGGGTCGCCAGCGATCTGCAGGATCAATCCCCATTGATGCCGATCGTCGTTGATCCTTGTCCAGGTGTGCGCCTCGTCGGTTGAGCGGAAGACGCCCGCCTGGCCATTCACGGTTCCAGCCAGATAGAGCGCCGGATACGAGTGGTGGGGAGCCGCTTTGCCGAAGCCGAAGGCCTGGATCTCGTCGACGCCTGGCAACTGGATAAAGGCAACGCGCTTGCCCCCGGCGTCCAGCTGCATCGGCGAAGCGGCGCGGTAGAGGCCATCGCATGCGGCCAGCCAGAAGTCTCCCGTACGGCCGGGAGCGGCGTAGATCTGGTCCTGGCCGCCGCGGTCATCGCCGCGAGAAAACCGCGCCTTCGTGGGCGGATCCCCGGACAGCATCAATGGCTGAGATGTGAAGGTCGCGCCTCCATCGCTACTGCGATATAGCACGGGAGTGCTGAGTGAGATGGCATAAAACACTCGCGGCAAGATCGGGTCAGCGATGACTCGAAGACCTGGGGGAACTCCCTGCGCGGCATTCCAGGTTGCGCCGCGGTCGTGGGTAACGTAGGCCGGCTCACGATCCGGGGTCCAGATCCAGGTGTTGCCATCGGAGGAAACGGCAATCGTACCGGCACGGCTTTTGGGTGTGGGCGCGGCGGCGGTTCGCTTCCAAGTGCGCCCGCCATCGAGCGAATAGCCGATGTTTTCGCCGGGTTTGTCCTCGGTGCCGATGCCGGCGCGGACGATGATTTCCGGCTTGAGTGCGGCCGCGGCAACTCCCGTCGTGTTGCCCATCCGCGGTGGCGCTGAAGAGCCAACAAGTGCGGGGCGATCAAGGTTCCAATGAACAAAGCCGCCGTAGTCTCCGATGGCGCTGACCAGGTGCGCGCCACGGACTGGGCTGACGAGCCCAAGCGCCACGCTCTCCTCGATGCCCTCTGCCAAGACCCTCCAGTGAGTAGGCTTGCCGCGATCGGCTGCGGCCAGGTCAAAGGTCTCCCAGCCGCCATAGCCCGTGGTGAACACTGCATGATTGGAGTCGGTAGGATCGATCTCGATATCGAAAAGCCAGTGGATAGGCGTGAGCTTTACATAGGGCGCGAGGCTCGAATCCAGCACGCCGCCCGCCCTTCCGCTGCCAAAGATAGGCTTCCATGTCGCACCGCCGTCGACGGAACGAAAAATGCTATCGCCGCCGGGGCGACCGTAGGTGCTTGCCATCAACTTTTGCGGATGCCGCTCATCAACCGACACCGCTGCGTAACCGAACTCCCGGCTACCGGCAACTGGGCGCTCGGGAGTAATGTCGGTCCACGTGCCGGTTCGCGTGTCCAGTTTCCAAAGGGCTCCGTTGGTCATGCGTGAAGGACCGGGCGCAGTGCCATAGGCGACATAGAGGAAACCATCGCTCGATAGCACCGCTCGGGTTGGCCGGTACTGCGTGGGTTCGCCGGGAATCGCGCGCCATTTCGCGCCACCATCGTGCGTCACAAAAAGATTCGGCCGGTTCATGAGAGAGACGCCGACGTAGATGGCCTGCGTGGGGGAATGTGTGGATTGCGGTCCCGGCGCAGGCGCAAGCCTTACAAAGACGATTCCATCGCTGCGCACTGGCATGCGGGCCCAATGCTGTTCAGGCGTCTCGCCGGGAACCAGAGCCGGCGCAGGCGGGCCGACTTCGGTCACGTCAGGAAAACTGTTGATACGCGACCAGTTGACGCCGCGATCCTGCGAACGCCAAAGCCCGTCGTGGCGCGTACCTATATATAGGATGCGGCCATCGCCGGGGTCGACAGCCAAGCGCTCGCCATTGCCGCGGCCATCTTCATTGCCGCCGAACTTGAAGGGCACATCCGATCGCTCAAAGGTCCGGCCACCGTCGTCGGAGCGGAGAATGGCGCCGTTGGGAGAACCTGCGAACGTGTAGATGCCGCAGG
This sequence comes from uncultured Acidobacteriota bacterium, assembly GCA_963729915.1. Lineage (GTDB taxonomy): Bacteria > Acidobacteriota > Terriglobia > Terriglobales > Acidobacteriaceae > Telmatobacter. The sequence goes on from CAVSQE010000014.1 coordinate 477,600, forward strand.
CTAAATAGACGCGATCGGCATCGGCGGCATCAACGGCGATGGATTCAACACCCATCAAGTTGCGGTCCTGATAGGATATCCAATCCAGCATCGGTTGCCAGCGGTTAGCGCGGGCATCCCAGCGATAGGCGCCGCCGATATCGGTGCGGACATAGCGGACATTGCGCACCGCAGGCTGAAAGATGATACCGTCGACGAAGCCTGCCCCGACAATCTGAACGTTCTTCCATAAATAGAGTTCCTGCCGAAGCGATTGCGCGGACGCCGCCGCAGCGCACAGCAGAAAAAGAAGAGCCGGCCATCGCAGTTGGCGGGGCACGAGTTTTCTCTCCGGGATCGAATCGTCAAGCATGCGCATGGTCGCGGTTCATCGTAGCTTCAGCCGTATGGCGGTACCTGAATATTCCACGCTCGTGAATTGCGCCGGCGTGAAGGAAAATCCGGCGGGGTGTTCTTTATTCACCAGCACCACGCGGAATGTGCGATGACGCAGCATCCCGTTGAAATCGCCGCTGCGGTCACCAATCGTTAGCGCATCCGACTTGTCATCCCAACGGATGAGAATCTCTGAAAAAGCTCCTTTCTCATAGTCGAATGTCGAACCCTGATCTTCATAGAGCGTAAATTTGCCGTCGGCTCCTGCATAAACGTAGAGAACAGTCGGGTCGCAGAGCTTCTGGCCGACATATTGCATCTCGGGCCCGTACGGAATGATGGATCCCGCACGGACGAAGGCGGGAATCTCATCGTAGGGCGCCGGGGCGGAGATAGTACCGGATGCAGCAGGCCGGCCGGTCCAATAGTCATACCAGTTCGCAGATGGCGGCAGGTATACGCTGCGCTCCCGCTCTTTGTAATGCGTAATGGGGGCAATCAGCAGCGCCGGGCCAAACATGAACTCGTCATTCGATTCGCGGGCAATGCGGTCCCCAGTGAAGTCCATGACCAGAGGACGCATCATGGTGTAATCGCGCTGCGTAGTCCATCCCGCCATGGAGTAAATGTAGGGGAACAAAGCGTAGCGCAGACGATCGAATTTCAACTCCGCGTTATACGCAGGCGAGTCTACGCCGAGGGTCCACATCTCACGCGGCCGCAGTTCGCCATGCACGCGTAGAATGGGCGTGAACGTGGAGAGCTCGAACCAGCGCGCATTCAGTTCCCGCCATTCCTCTTCATCGGCCGAGGTCATTGGCTCATGGGCAAATTTCGATTGCATGGTGTAGCCGCCCGTGTCCATCGTCCACCAGGGCAGGCCGGAAATGCTGGCGCCCAGCCCTGCGGGAATCTGCTTCGCCATCGCGGTCCAGGTGGATGTGGTGTCTCCAGACCAGATCGCCGTGGAATAGCGCTGGATGCCCGCAAAACCTGAGCGCGTGAGGATGAACACACGCAGATTGGGAGCGGCCTCGCGCTGCCCGGTGTAAACGCCCTTGCTATTCTCGAGCGCGTAGCCATTCAACATGCGCGATCCCGTTCCCAGGAAGGTGGGATTCATGTGGGTTCGCTGGCCGTCGAGCGTGGGCGGCGAAGGCAGTAGGTCAGGTTCGGTTGCGTCCATCCACCATGCGTCGATGCCTTTTGAGAACAATGCCGAATCGATTTGCGACCAAAATAGCTTGCGTGCGCCGGGATTGAAGTCGTCGTAGAACGTATAGGGTTGGCCGATCCAGTCCTTCACATGTTCTTCAAGATTGGGCAAATAAAGATAGCCTTGAGCGGCCATCTGCTTCGCGTTCTCCGTATTGGGATTAAATTTTCCCCAAACCGAGATCATGAGGTGCGCGTGCTCTGCATGAATGGCCCTTACCCAGCCATCGGGATCGGGAAAGCGTGCGGGATCGAACTGGTGCGAACCCCACGCATCGACAGGCCAGTACTGCCAATCCTGCACAATATTGTCGAAGGGAATTTTTCGCTCGCGAAACTCCTTCACCACATCGAGCGACTGTTGGGCGGTCTCGTAACGTTGGCGAGACTGCCATAGTCCGAATGCCCAGTCGGGAAGCATGGTTGCCTTACCGGTGAGCAGGCGATAACCGGCAATGACACGATCCATCGAGGGACCGTAGACAAAGTAGTAATCGACGCCATCGCCCACTTGCGACCACAACGATGTGTCGCCGTCTGACCCGGGAGTCTTCCAGCGGAATTCGAGAGTATCCTGCTGCTCCGGATCGTTCTCGATCCGAATCGCGTACTTCTGGCCTGCCTCCAGGTGCACACGAATCTGATCGGTGGACGTCAGCCACCTTTGTCTCCAGTGATCCATCACCAGTTTGCCGTCAAGCCAGACTTTGATGCCGCCATTGGAGTACGCCTGAAACTGGTATTCGCCGCTGACAGGCGCAAGAATGGAGCCGGTCCAGGATTGCCGATCCGCGCGCGGACAGAGTGACTCATCGGAATCACAGCCGTCGCTGTGCAGCGGTAGATGAATCGAAATGTCAGCGGTTTGCCGCGGCGGCTTGTGTCCACCTTGGGACGCGACGGTCAGTCCACCTGGCCCGCCGTTGGCATCCGACAGGTCGAACGGCCGGAATCGCCGTGAAGGGGCGCAGATCGCCAAAGCGGGTGAACGAAGTGTTGTCCCAGAAAATGCCGTATCCCTTCGAAGAGACCAGAAAAGGTACGACAATATTGGTGTTATGCTGCCAAAGATCCAGGTCGAAGCCCTTGATATCGACGATTCCCAGTTGCATTTGGCCCAGACCGTAGAGAGATTCGTCTTCCTGCGCCTTCCATTTCTGCTGAACGTGGAAGGTCTTTTCTCCTTGCACTTCAACCGGCTCAAGCATTCTGCCACCGGGCGCTTCGGAGAGCAGCGGCTGTCCGGTGTTGTCGGCAAACGATACGGCGCCCGTCTCTCGGTCGATGCTGACCCGCAGCTCTGCGGTGGCGAGAACGATCGCCGCCGGAGATTCCTTCACCGTGAACGGCGTAGCGGCTGGGGGAAGTGCAATCCGATCAATCGAGGTTCGTTGAAAGAAGTAGGGAGATCTAGAAAAGGCGACGCGAACCAGCGCGGCGGAAACCACCTGGATGTGCAGCACACCCGTGGTCAGCTGCAACGTTATGCCATTTGGCTGCCGTTCGATAGTTGCCGGATCCGCGAAGATCGCAGTGGCGGGAAAACTGACACAAATTAAGAGAACAATGGCTTGAATCGATCGCATAATTGAAAGACACCGCAGAGAGATTCTGCTGTTCGTGCTCCAAAGGAGAATTCTTGTGGTGGCTCTTCATCTCTTCAAAGCCCCCAAGTGTCGAACCGACGTTACAGCACAATACCCCTTGGTTGCCGCTGACGGAATGCTCTTCCCCCGCCTGCGATCCTTCCCGTTTCCGCATTCCCCAACCGGTTCTGCATACGCGGCTATGGAGGTTCCGTTTCTCCACGGCCAATTGGAGCAAAAACAGTCTGGAAGTTACGAGAGATCAAATGCGAATGGAAGGTTAACCTCGTACAATCGTGTACCTTCACGTTTCACAGATGGTTTCAGAATACCTATGCCGTTGAACCGCCAAGAGATACTCCTCGCGCCCTGGACGGTCCCGCAGCCACGTTGCAATCCCGTACACAAACGGCGATCCGTCTTCCTCACGGGAGACACCTAAGACCAGCCGCGCCTTGCGGGAATGAAATCATGAGAGATTCAAGGGATTGGTGGTACGCATTCAACCGGCTTGGATCTTGAGAGTTGCAGCCGCAAGGCAGGATTTCTGCCGCCCCGCGGCCGCAAGTGAAAGGCCCAATTCAGAAGTTATACTTCACCGAAAGCTCGAAAATCCGGGCGTAGCCAGCCCCAGAGAACGGAGACTTCTGATTCTCGCAACCCCACACGTTAGAGCCCGCGCCGCAAGTTCCGGTCAGGCTCACACCGTCGCTGCTGTAGACGTTGGTGTTCGGCTTAAACGTGTGCCCTCCGTCGGGCGTTGAATAGTACAGCGAGAGAAGGTTGCCGCCGGTGCTGCCCCACAGCGAGTGATTCATGAAATCGAAGGCCGCGGCCCGGATCTGCACGTTCTGCCGTTCCGTAACATTGAAGGTTTTGTAAACGGTGAGGTCCGAGTCGTCATAGACCGGTCCGGTCAGATAAGGATGAATTTGCCGGTCCCCTTGCGTACCCACGGTGGGCACTGCGAAGCAGGAAAGATTCATTAACTGGTGCGACTGCAGGTGACTCTTGGGGCTACAGGTGGTAATGGGCAGAATCGAGTCCGCATCGGTTCCGAAATACGTCCTCGTGGTCAGCGATTCGTACTGCGACGTATTGCCGGGGATGGGTTGCTGGATGCTGAGACCCAGGTTGCCACCCTGCAGGTTGCCGCCCTCCTGGATGGTGGTGGTGCCGGAGACATTCCAACCATTGGCGGCGCCGCTGATCAGCTTTTCGCCACCGTGGTAGACGGTCCCGAAGCTGTAAGCATACGAGGCGTTAAATACCTGCGGGCGATCGATGTTGAGAACGCCGTAGTTGCCGCGCATGTTGAAGGCATCGTAGGTGCTGCTGATGACGCCCAGCGCCTTCGACCACGTATAGTTGAAGTCCCAGGAAGCGCGTCCCCGCTGCTTGAGCCAGGCAACCTGTAGGCCGTTGTAGTTGGCAATGCCAATATGCGACCCCACAGAAATGCTGTTGGTGCCGTAGCCGTAGCATCCGCCGCCGGCGACGCATCCGGAATAGGGATAGTAGTCCTCGACGTTGAAGGTGGAGTTGTTTTCAGGGTCGGCCGGGGCTGGCACGCCCGTAACCGGGTCCGGCTGGAACAAGCCTCCAAGCGGGATTTTGTTTTGGTTGACGAACTCGCTGCCGCCAATGCCTACTGCGTCGGTCCCCTCGTCCATGAGCATATGATGAGTGCTGTTGCCCACATAGGCCACTTCCAGCATCGTTTGCCACGGCAACTGCCGGTCCGCGGTCAGGTTCCACGCGTAGGTCAGAGGATCCTGGTAGTCGTTGTAAGCCATGGCACTAATGCTGCCTGCGGGTGTGTTGTTGCCGGACGGAGTCTGCAGCGGGACCTGCGAGAGCGTGATGTCCTGGCTGCCGGGAGAGTTGTAGGTCTGTACATCCTGCGACGTGGTTAGCGCGCCGCCGACTATATCGTTCCACACATATTCACCCCAGCCGCCGCGGATCACAGTCTTGCCGCTGCCCTGTAAATCGTAGGCAAAGCCGATGCGTGGCAAAGTCCAGGCGAGCCGGGTCGGCGAGCCGCCGTTGGGAATCCCGGAATCGATCGCCTTCCAGCGTACGCCGGGATATTGCACAACCTGTGACTTGGCGGCTTGGTTGGTCGCCACGTCCTGCGCGAATAGCTGCGGATACCAGACAGCCGAGCCCACACCCTGACGGTCGTACCAGCGTCCCACGTGATCCCAACGCACGCCCACATTCACCGTTAGGCGCCGATTGAACTTCCAGTTGTCCATTACATAGGCCGAAATGGTCCGGCTGGCCAAATCCTGAATGTTCTCGTAGCTGTTCTGGCTGAAGTAGTTGGCGATACCCATCACCAGATTTGCGGTGGGGTTGGTGGTTCCAATCAGCGTGGTGGGAGAAACTTTGGAGCCGGTGACCTTGTTCGTCTCTGGCGCGTTGCCGAAGCTGAACTGGCCATTGGGGTATTCCCAACTTCCCCCATCGTTACCTACCAGTTCGGTGAACGCTCCCGCCTTGATCGTATGGGTCTTCCATACCTTGGTTACATTGTCGGCAAACGACGGTGACGCTTTTAGCAGGGGGAACACGCCGGCGGAGTCGAAGAGCGCCGGCTGGGAGATATCTGGGAACGTCTTTGCCGTATAGTTCGCGTCAACCGACGGTGCAACCAGTGAAGCGCTATTCCAGATCGTTTGGTAGGGATAACCGAGCGTGCTCTTGTAGATTGCACTCAGGTCGGAAGGCGTAGTCGGCCCATTGGCCCATCCCCAGCCAAAAACGAACTCGTTGGTGAGCGTGGGTCGAATCACGCTGACAAAGTTCACGGTCATTGTGCGCGAAGTATTGGGCTCGTTCAGGCCGCCGCCGGGATAGGGAATGTCGTACGACGGGTTCCAATACAAGTGGCCCAGCGTCTGGAAGACGGTGTGGCCTTGCTGGAAGGTTACAAACACCTTGTTGTTTTCGTTGATGGCGTAATCCACACGGCCCCGCCAAATGTAGCCGTTCTGCGGATTCGAGTAGGGAAACACATAGTTGTAGCCGCCGGGGGTGGTAGTCGGATTGGCATTGGCCGCCGGGAACATCTTCATGAGCGCCTTGGCGCCGGGATCGACAGGAAGTGCAGCCGGGTTGACCGTATTGCCGTTGGCGTCCAGCGATCCCGTCGGGTCGCCGCACCAGTTGGTGCCTCCGGCAACGAATCCACTGGGGCAGAGCGCGGAGTTGCCCGAGCCGCTGGAGGTAAAGTTGCCGCTCATCATACCCGCGCTGGGAATGTAGGACTCGAAGGGCGTGCTCGACGGCAGTAACTGATGATAGTATTCGTATCCGGCCCAGAAGAAGAGTTTGCCCTTATAGTGGGGAATTGGGATCGGCCCGCCGATATTGCCGCCCGGATAGTACCACGCCCCGGACTGCTTCGGGGACTTGTTGTAGTCGTTCAGCCAGGTGTTGGAGTTCAATACCTGGTTGCGCGCATAGAAATAGGCTTCGCCGTGGAACTTGTCCCCGCCGCTCTTGCTGGTTACGCTCACTACGACCGGGCCGTTGGGCTCGTCGGCGCCGAACATCTGGTCTATCTTCACCTCCGATACCATGTCCGGATTGGGAGTGGCAATCGAATAGCAGTTGCAGCCGACATCGATGATGTTGACGCCGTCGAACAGGTAACCCGAGCCGCCGCGGTAGGGCGCGCCGCTGGTCGAGATGCCGTTGCCCACCCCGCTGCCGACGGAAGCGACCGTGGAAAAGTCCAGGTAGGTGCCGCCCCCGCTTCCGGCGTCTACTGCTGCGACGCTCGAACCTGGCAGTAGCTTGAGGACCTCGGAGACGTCGCGGCCCTCCAGCGAGAGCCTTTCAAGATCCTTGCTGGAGATCACGTCGGATCGCACGCCCGAGTCGATCGGCACGATCTCCGCTGGCGAAGCTGTAACGGAAATCGTCTGAGTGGCAGCGCCTACCTTGAGCGGGATGTCTGGAACGGTGCGAATATCGCCCGAATTCATCTGGACGTCAATCACTTTCCAGGCTTGGAATCCGGGCGCAGAAACGGTAATCGAGTATGTGCCCGCCGGCACCGCCGCGAAGCTGAAGTAGCCGTCGCCGTTGCTGACTGTGGTGCGAGCGTCGTTGGTTGCTTCGTTTGTGAGTGTGACATTCGCCTTCGGAACCACGGCGCCCGTGGTGTCACGTACGGTGCCCGATAGGCTGCCGGTGATGAATTGCGCCCGCGCCGCAGGCGCCAGGCAGAGAAGTGAAAGCACGAGGAAAGCACAGAGCTTGCGCCATGCGCTTCCCGGCATCGATTGCGGAACTTGCTGAGATTCTTGCGTCATTCGATTGGTCCTCATAGAGAGATTCTGTTCGGATCGCTCAAAACCCATACGACCCGAAATGTGCATTCAGGAAGAGACTGACTCTTTCGCTTTGGTCATCGTGCCGCACCGGCTCTTCCGAAATTCGATGGCCCGTTTTTTTCGGGCGCTCTTCGCACAGCGGCATGATGACGGCTGAAATCTACGCAACGCCGGACCTGAAATGGAAGGTTAAACTTGTACGAATTTGTTCCGAAGTTCTTGCAACTCCCTGTACGCCGTTGAGTACATTGATCGTTTTGGCCGTGGCGCGCTGACGCGGTAACAATGTTGCAATGGTCCGGTACCGGCTGTATCATCCTCAATTGGTAAACGTATTCCTTGGCAGAGGGAGCTTTGTCATGTTGGCGCAATCCGAGCGAATTTCGATGGCAGCGGAGCGCGCTGAGCTTGAAACGGTGGCCGAAGCGCTCGGCCGGTCGTCCCGGCTGGCCCATCTCCTGCGTTACATGGGAGAGAAGTGCTTTCATGGCGAGGGCGATCAGCTCACCGAATACAACATTGCGACCGAAGTCTTTGGGCGTTCGAAGACGGTTTTTGACGCCGGGGAGGACGCCATTGCGCGCGTTGAGGCGCATCGGCTGAGAAAGAGGCTGAAGGATTTCTACCACGGTCCAGGCAAGGATCACACGCTTCATATTTCGATTCCTGCCGGATCCTATGTTCCTGTCTTCACGCGCATTGGCTCTGATCCGCCGGACGGTGCCATCCTCGATCCGAGAATTTCAGCTGCCGGGAACGATGGCCCTCTGGCGTCCGCGACTGAGTCCGCACAACGTGCCGCTCACGATCGCACTGCCCAAAGCGTTCTCTCCGGCTTGAGGCTCGAAAGCAGATGGATTCTTGCAGGCTTGGCTATTGTGCTGCTCGCGACAGCCGGGGTTGCAGTCGCCGTCTTGCTTCGCTCAAAGTCTTCAGCGCCCGTCGCCGGTGGATCGCGGAGCGCTACCGTTGCGTTGTCTGCCCCGCAGAAGGCTCTGGTTGCATCCACTCAGGCCCCGGTTCGTCTGCTGGCCGGCTATAGCGGAGCGCCTCAAACCGACAGCGTAGGGCAAGTGTGGAGTGCCGACGATTACGCTCAGGGCGGAGGACCCTGGCGCCGTTCGGATACACCGATCACGCGAACCAGCGATCCTTTCATCTTCCAATACTGGCGCGCAGGCGATTCCTCCTATGACATTCCGCTCCGACCGGGCGTTTACGAGCTGCACCTCTACTTCGTGACTTCCGACGCGATAAACAACAGCAACCGAACGTTCACCGTCAGGATCAACGGGAATATCGTTTTGACCGGATTTGATATCAATTCCGACGCAATGGGAGAGAATGTTGCCGATGAGCGCGTCTTTCGCGATGTGTCCCCAGCCAGCGATGGGAGTCTGCACATCAGCTTCGCCAGCGAGAGCGGCGCCCCCCAAGTCAGCGCGATCGAAGTTCTGCCGGGAATACCGAACAAGCAGCTCCCGATTCGGCTTGTCATGCAGCGTGCATCGTTTACCGACCACACCGGACAGTTTTGGCACCCCGACGACTACTACATGAACGGGCATTTCTCCGATCAGCGCCACGAGGTTGAAGGATCGTCCGACCCGGAGTTGTTTTCTACAGAGCGCTTTGGACACTTCTCGTACGCCATTCCCGTGGATACACGTGATCGTTACACGCTGATTCTGCATTTTGTCGAGTTATACTTTGGCGGTCAAAACGGCGGTGGCGTTGGGAGCCGTGTGTTCCGCGTGATGTGCAATGGAGAGACCTTGCTGGATAATTTCGATATCTATAAAGAGGCAGGAAGCCTGCATGCGCTCACCAAGACCTTTTACCATGTGAAGCCAACGGCCCAGGGAAAGCTGAATATCACCTTTGAGCCCATCTGGAATAACGCCACCGTTTCGGGTATCGAGGTTCTGGACGAATCGCAATAAAGCACCCGCCTGGCAACAGACAGAGAGCCCCCGGCCTTGCCACGGCCCGGAGAAAGCTTCGCTATTGCCCTGGGATCAGCAACACGCTTTCAGAACTGGCGGGAATGGTTACGGAAAAACTGCTCCCCAGTTCCTCCATGTGGCTTTCCGTCGGACCGGAGGCCGGCCAGCGACTGTTCTGGCCGAAGTTGGCGCGGCCAAAGTCGTAGCGCACGCCCGTTGCCGCAACCGGCGCGCCCGAAAGAACGACGTTGACCAGATAGGCCTGCGTAGGGTGTTTGTTGATCAGCACAATCGCCACCCCGCCGTTCTTGCACCGAACCCCATGCGCTGCAAGCATCGGCGTGCTCGACTGCGCCGCCACCAGTACGTCGCCAGGACGAGCCGCAGTGGACGCCATCTGCACTCCGTAATACTCCCCTGACGGGGTGTCGATAGGGACCTCCTTCGCACCCGCGAGGAAGTCGTTGTGCATCTCCTGCCACTCGACCGTAAAAGCTCCGGCTTCAAACCAGGTGAGATACGTATCCGTTGCAAACAGCGCATGGGTAGCGCCGTCGCCGCCACCATTAGTCTCAGTGATCGCGAAAGGAATATTCCTTTGCGCGGCTCCGGCAAATCGGGCAATCTCGTCGCGAAGATCCGTAACCTGGGGTTTTATGTCCTCGGTAACCGTCAGGTCCGTAGCGCTTGCCTTGGGATACCAATGCACGATCACAAAATCGATCTGGTCTTTCACGACCTTGAAAAGGGCTTCGTCGCCGGTTCCGGGGTGAGAGTCGGGCATATCCACTCCGACGCCGATTTTGATCGACGGATCAGCCGCTTTCATGGCGCGAATAAATTCCAACGCATTCTTGCCGTATGCGGTCTGAGATAATGCCGGATTGCCCTTGCGATCGCCGTTGTAAGGAGCGTGCAGATCCTCTTCCCACTCGGTCCCGAAATAGCCATTACCCCCAACCTCATTGCCAATCTCCCAGTACCGGACATTCCACCCCTTCTCGCGATTCGCGTAGCGCACCCAATCGGCAGCCTCGGCGGGATCTCCGCCTCCGGTGCCTGCCTGATTGGAGCCGTAATTCACCGTAATGATCGCCTGTGCGCCGGACGGGATAACGTCCATTGTCATGAAGTGGTCGAAGGTGTCGTTGGCATTGATCCAGAGTTTCGTGCCTTCCGTGGCTGCGTGGGTCTTCCAATGATATGCATCCGCATAGGAACCGCCCGGATAACGCAGCGCGGTAACACCCGCGGCCTTCAGCCTTGCCGGCAGAGTGGGCGAAGTGAAATCGCCGTCATAGACACTCATGCCCACGCCGTAACCGGCAGCGGGCACCTGGGCCAATTCCGTCTTGAAGTCGATTTCGACGTGGGCCGTTTTCTGGCCGCATAACGGAACTGCAGCCAGCATCAGGGCGAGGAAAGCACCGGCGGACCCTTTAGGAATCCGGGCCCTCCTTTGGCCAGGTTGACTCGGAGACAATGACTTCATGCCGTGAACAACTTTCTTGGAACAAACCGGCGGACGTGGCTCGGTCTGCTCAACTCGCGAGCGTCGGACCACCGCGCATCCCTAAAATATATCCCGACTGTCTGCGCAGGTGGAAAAGATGCACCTCATACCGCCTCAACGAGTCACCATAATCAAGCAGTCATGTAAACAGCACAAACTGTCCGGCCTTTGTTATGCTTGCTCGTTGACTCGGCGTTGGCCATTGTTGAGTTTTTCAAAGGGATGGAGGGCAGGATGACTTGCGAACCAAGCAGACAATCAGGTAAACGACAAGCTCACCGCTGGCAGGGCTTTGCCGCAATTGTCAGCGCATTTTGCGTCGCTTGCAGTTTCCCGGCATGCGCACAAAACCGCGCCAATGTGTCCATCGATCTTGGCAAAACCGTGAACGTGATGACGGATACATCCCTTGGAGTTCCTGCACCTACCTTCGATGGCAACGCCTTCAACACCGCGGGAGTTCCTTACTTGCATGCAGCCGGCATCACTGCGGTGCGATACCCTGGCAATCACGGCGTGGCGGATCTCTATCACTGGTTAACCAAGACTACGACCCGATTTCCGGGCACGGAAGGTGGCTATTTCGCTCCGGAAAGCAACTTCCCCAGCTTCGCGCAATTCGCCGAAAAGCTGGGCCAGGCCGTGATCGTTGTCAATTATGGAGCCAACTTCGACGGTACAGGCGGCGGTGAACCGGCTGAGGCGGCGGCATGGGTGGCTTACGCCAATGGAGATCCCGCCGACACGCGTGCGCTCGGTAAAGACTCGACTGGCGAGGATTGGCAAACCGTGGACTATTGGGCCACGATCCGCAGCCAAGCGCCGCTCCCCGCCGACGATGGCATGAACTTCCTCCGCATTCAGCACCCCCGGCCATTCGGCTTCAAGCTCTGGCAGGTGGGCGACGAGGTCTACAACAACGGCTTCTACGGCGCGGATCACTCCGGGAATCCCGATCTCCACGGTCCGGCTCCCACCGGTCCCAAGGATTGGGCCAAGCTGAAAGGCAATCCAAAGCTCTCGCCCGCTGCGTATGCGGAGAATCTCAAGCTCTTCACGCAGGCAATGAAGACGGTCGATCCCTCGATCCAAATCGGCGCCGCATTTACTGTTCCTCCCAGTCTCGACCCGAACAGTCACGATTGGGCGCCCGATTGGAACAGGGAAGTCTTGAAGGGGGCCTGCGCAAATCTGGATTTCGTTACCTTCGACTGGAGTCTGCAGACGCTGCTCCCGCCCGACTGGAACACTCTGAATGAAGCGAGCCTGCTGCAGAATCAGGGATACAACCAGACCAACCTCATCGCTCTGCTCGAGGAGCCCATGCTCGATGACTACAAGCGATACTGCCCCGCGGGCCATCTTCCCCGCTTGGCCTTCGCGCCGGTGGCCATCGCAACGTGGCCCAAGGTGGAGCATCCCGTGGTCAAGGCGCTTTGGGTCGCCGATTTTTATGCCCTGCTGGTCGAGTCAGGGTCGGTAAACATCAATTGGAACGAGATGTACGGCGATTCCATGTTGTTCGCGGATCGCAAGACATTCGGTCCGGTGTTCTACGGCTTGCAGATGCTGCACACCATCGCCCACAGCCCCGGCGATCAACTGCTCAGCGTGGAATCCAGTTCGTCCATGATCGCTGCCCATGCAGCGTCCCGGCGCGACGGCTATATCGGGCTCATGCTCGTCAATAAAGATCCAAAACTGCCGGCAACCGTCAAGGTGACATTCAAGAATGGAACCGTTGGTTCGGAAGGAAGGCGCATCGATTACGGCAGCACGCAATTCGGCGCGGCGGGCAAACCGGCGATTTCGCAGTTTTCGGCACCGGGCAATGAATTCACCGTCACCGTTCCGCCGTATACGATCACCGACATTCTGCTGCCGGGCCGCAAATAGCTGCGCGGTTTACTTGTGCGCGTCGTCCACAGCCGCCGGAATCGCCGCGTTCGCCTGCGGGCTCTCCGGCAATGGCAGTGCAATCTCCAGCGATCCCGTGCGATGGCTCCCTGGATCGAAAATCGCCAGCCGCAGGCTGGCGGCTTCGACAGGCAGCTTCACGTGCAGGCTGTGAAACATGCCGTTCTGCCACGCGCGCTCGTAAACCGCGGGCGGCATCGACGCTTCAAGATCCTGCCTCGTGCCACCCAGATTGCGCCCATCCGCTGCGTACCCTGAAACCTCAATTTCGAGATCCGCATGGCGCAGGCCGTCCAGCGACTCCGTGACCTGAAGCTGCTGCGCGAGAATTGCCAGGCGAATCTCGTAGTCCTGCACCATGCCCGAGAGCTGCCCGGCCCGAAGTTTCTTTTTGCCCGGTTGATTCGCAGTTTTCGATGCCATGGGCGAGTCCTGCGGCGCCGCCATGGGCCCGCCCGTGCGGTCGATCTGTGCCTTGAAGATTAGCCCCTGCGCATCGGGCTCGCCGTGCATCATGGTCGCCGCAAGCCTGTCGTCCGTCGCCGAAGGCGCCACCGCAGCCGGGTCCACCGCGTAATACGCGCTGCGATACGTCAGCGAACACCCCGGCTTGTCCAGCACAACGTGAATCGCCCTCAATCCACCGTCGAACTTTATATTGGTCGGCGCGTACACCAGTGTGTAATAGGCTGCTCCGTCGGTTACCGCCTGCTCCGCAGACGTGGCAAGGCCATTGGTATTCACGTACGCGCGGCCGCCGGTGGACTCGGCAATCTCCATCATTGTGGCCTGCGCGGCTTGCAACGACTGCATGAATGCGTTGTGCTGCTCGAGCGCCGCCGGAACGCCGCCCGGCGCGGTCGGCATTCCCGGAGTGCCCAATCGGCCTCGCGGATCGGTCGAAAGAGCCGTCGGGCCTGCCTGTGCCGCGGAAGTTGCCGGATCGACAGCCAGCCCGCGCACGTCAATCGGGTAGACAGCCGTCTGGCTCACGGCCAGCGCGATGGCCACCTTGCGCAGTTGCTCCTGCAGCACCAGCAAGTCTCCGGAATCCTGTCTGTTCTCCACCTCAAAGGGTCCCATCGTGCTCGATGTCAGGGGTGCGGGAAACGAATTGCCCGCCGTTCCCGCCGGACTCGAAGCTGAATTCGAGTTGATATGGTCGTCGTCCAGGATCATCGCTCCTTGATCCACATCGTGCGCGCTGGGCAACGCCATCATGTCAAAAGATTCTGAAAACCAGAGAAGATTTTTACGGCCGTCCACCGCGACCAGAAACTTCCCGATCACGGCAAAGGCATCGAGCGCGATCTTGGCCTTTAGCACCCGTTCGCTGGCCGTGGGCATGCGCAGCCCCGCCGCTTTTGAGTGCATGGCAGCAAGCAGCTTGCCGGTGTCTGTCGTAAAGCCCTGCAGAAGGTTCAGTTCGTCTCCCAAGGCAAAGATCGCCACCGACGTTGAAGGCGCCTTGTGCTCCAGAAATTGCACGATCTGCTCGTGGGCATACGCCTGGTCGGTTACTGGAGTGTTCAAATAATCCAGCAACAATACCACCGGCGGGCCGCTGGCAGGCGTTGGCTCCAGGTTCATAAACGTGTCGTCCGGCAGTTGCGCCGGTCCCGGGGGCAATGGGCTTCGGTCGTTGTCGGGAGAGTGAACATCGAACGTGCGCACCGGCTGCAGCGTTCCGTTCTCGAAGACCTTGAAGTCATTCCTCGAGAGTCCCGCGACAGGCTTCCCGTCCGGCCCCCGCACCACCACATCCACTATCACGCGCCGCGTGATGGCGTGGATCGTCACCGTTTCCTGGCCGATCTGCGCATCGTCTGGCCTGACCACAAATATGGGCGTGGCCTGATTCTGCGTTCCCTGCCCCTGTTGATCCGCAGCCGCAGTCCGGCGCTCAGTCTGCGCAGCATCTGGCGTCTGCGCTTGAGCCGCGCCGGGAGCCTGATTCTGCTGCGTCATGGCCGCGCCCGTCGCTGCCGAAAATACCAGCGCGCAGAGCAGATACCGTCGAACTTCACCCTCTACTTTCATCCTCGCCCTCCGGTTCTGGGATGCGCGTCGTCGTTCTCCTCCAGGCAAATTGGCCCCTGGCGTCTATCTGCGGAAATCTCATTGATTGTACTGCCACCCCCGCCAGAGATTCTCCGAAGCCGCGGGTCAGTCAGTTCCAGAGAATGCGCGAACCGCTGCCGAGGAGGCAGAAAAGTGCGTTGGACTGCTCCCCAAAATCCGCACAGAACTGAATACGATTTCGTGTTGATAGTGGTGCCCCGAAGCTGCAGTCGGAACTCATCACGTTGCTCACGCCGACCGAAAGCCAGCGTCAAGCGGAACGCTCGACGAGCCCTGAGGCTGTCACGCTGGAGGCGATGCTCAACTTGCCACACGCGGGCAAGGCGCAAATCCTCGTCAGTGAAGTCGCCAACGAAGTCAATCACATCGTGGAAGCGTGCGGAGAACGACTGCACTACAGCGCCGAGACGAGAGGGCACCGGTTGAAGAAAGTCGGCCTATCCACGCGCCGGCTAGGCAAGGCGGGGAGAGGCCTAGTAATGGACTTGGCCACCATGACCCAGACCCATGAACTTGCCGCGATGTATGGCGGTGTCGGTTTGGACCAAGAAGAGGACAACCTGGACTGCTCGTTGCGCATTGATAATACATGACTTATGCGGTGATGTAGGTTATGCATGATTTTGGGCCGGGGCACGACTTATCCCGTGCGCTCCGGCCAAAATAGACGTAGCTCTTTAAGAATGGACGACTTTCACCTTTAGGGGTGAACCCGCACAATCGGCGCCAGCCCGGTCACATAGCGCAACAGGATCTGAATTCAGGCGTAGTCGTATGGATTGATTCCGAGCCTCTTCATCCGGGAGATCAGAGTTGTCCGGCTGAGGCCCATACGAATCGCGGCGCCGTCTGCGCCGCCGACGCGGCCTTTGCAGTCGGTGAGTACGCACACGATCTCGTCATGTTGCCGCTTGGTGTATGTGTTGTCGCATGCTTGCGGCGCTGCATTCGACAATCCCAATCTGATTGTTGCGGCGGTGGTGGGGGATGGCGAGTCGGAGACGGGGCCGCTGGCAACCTCGTGGCACATCAGCAAGTTCCTGAGCCCGATCCGGGACGGTGCGGTGCTGCCGATCCTTCACCTGAATGGATACAAGATCAACAATCCCACGCTACTTGCGCGCATAACGCACGAGGAACTCGCAGACCTGATGCGCGGCTATGGGTGGACGCCGTACTTCGTGGAAGGCTCCGATCCGGAGAGCATGCACCAGGCGATGGCGGCCACCGTCGAACATTGTGTGAACGAAATTCGATCGCACCAGCAGAATTGCCGGACCACTGGCATCGCAATCCGGCCGCGCTGGCCAATGATCGTGCTGCGCTCTCCCAAGGGATGGGGCCCACCGAAAGAGATTGCAGGCCACCGGCTCGAGGGATTCTGGCGTGCGCATCAGGTGCCGCTTACTGACGTGAAGAAGAATCCCGAACAGTTACAAATCCTCGAAACCTGGATGCGTGAGCAAAAGCCAGAGGAACTGTTTGATGAAAACGGCTGCCTGATCCCCGAACTGAAAGAACTGGCTCCTGCAGGCAACCTGCGCATGGGCGCCAATCCTCACGCGAATGGAGGCCTTATTAAGCGAAACCTGCGGATGCCAGATTTTAGCGATTATGCGATCAGAGTCAACAAGCCTGGCACCATCGAGGCCGAGAATGTTCCGCCGCTCGGGGCGTTGCTGCGAGATGTCATGAAACTGAACATGACCAACTTTCGCGTCTTCGGTCCGGACGAAACAACCTCAAACGAGTTACAGGTAGTCTACGAAGTCAGCAAGAAGTTCTGGATCGCGCAGGATTTCCCAGAGGACAAGAACGGCGGGGAGCTCTCGACCGATGGGCGTGTCATGGAGATGCTCAGTGAGCACACGATGGAGGGAATGCTCGAGGGTTATTTGCTGACCGGACGCCATGGCTTCTTCTCTTCCTATGAAGCGTTCGTTCACGTAATCGACTCAATGTTCAACCAGCATGCGAAGTGGCTGTCTATCTGCAATCACTTGACGTGGCGTCGCCCCGTTGCTTCCCTCAACCTGCTCATTACCTCTACGGTGTGGCGGCAGGATCATAACGGCTTTACCCACCAGGATCCCGGATTTCTCGACGTGGTGCTTAACAAGAGCGCGGCTGTCACGCCTATTTACCTGCCCCCGGACGTGAACTGCCTGCTGTCGGTCGCAAACCACTGCCTGCGGAGCGAGAACTGTGTCAACGTGATCGTTTCCGACAAGCAGCTTCACCTGCAGTACTTGAACATGGATGCTGCGATCGAGCACTGCACAAACGGAATTGGAATCTGGGAATGGGCAAGCAACGACAAGGGGATGGAGCCGGATGTCGTCTTCGCGTCGGGGGGCGATATCCCCACCCAGGAAGCGCTGGCAGCAACTGTGCTTCTGCGCGAGGCTTTCCCAGACCTGAAGGTCCGCTTCATCAATGTGGTGGATCTGTTCAAGCTGCAACCCAGCACCGAGCATCCGCATGGCTTGACGGATGGGGACTTCGATTCACTGTTCACGACAGACAAGCCAATCATCTTTAACTTCCATGGCTATCCCTGGCTAATTCACCGTCTGGCCTACCGTCGCACAAACCACCGGAACCTGCATGTGAGGGGTTACAAAGAAAAGGGCAACATCAACACTCCGATGGAACTGGCCATGAACAATGAGACCGACCGCTTCAGCCTTGCAATCGACGCGATTGACCACGTGCCAAGACTTCAAAAAGTAGGTGGGCACGCAAAGGAAGCGTTCCATAACAAGCAGATCGAGTGCCGCGCTTACGCCTATAAGCACGGCATCGATGCACCTGAAATCACAGGATGGAAGTTCCCTCATCTATTGGCCTGAGAAAGAACGGGGCACGGCGGGCAGAGATCAATATCACCCGTTACGCTACACCAGCTTCCTCACTTGTATAAATTACCGGGCAGATGACTCGGAAGGTTCAAAGTGCTGCATTGAGCTACAAGAGCTGGCTGATGGGAAATGTCGAGTTTATTGCCGATCTCGTTGAAAAGGCAACATTATTTGGGAATCGAAGGGTGATCGAACTCCACCGGCTCGGTGACCAAGCTGGATCGTCCGACTAATGACTTAAGGAGTACTGCAGCGTGGCGTGCTCGGGGATAAACTTAGGCGCTCTCTTTAGCTTAAGAGTGGCCTTCTGATTGACTATCAGCTAAATAAATTAAATTTCGGAGATTCTTGTTTCCTCTTCGCGATCGCTCGTCACTTTTTTGGCATCATTTTCTTGATCGTTGGTTCGTCTTAGCGCCAGTTGAGAGCCGGGGCGACCGTAGTCAGAATCGCCTCCATGACATGTGCGTTGTAGGCGACACCCAGTTGGTTTGGGATGGTTAGCAGGAGGGTGTCGGCCTCCGCGATCGCCTCGTCTTTCCTGAGTTGCTCGATCAGAATTTCCGGTTCAGCAGCATAGCTGCGGCCGAAGACCGCCCGCGTGGTTTCGTCAAGGAAGCCGATCTGGTCCTCCTCCTGACCGCTGCGTCCGAAATAGGCCCGATCACGGTCGTCAATCAACGCGAAGATACTACGGCTGACAGAAACGCGCGGGGTGCGCGCATGGCCAGCTTCCTTCCAGGCTGCGCGGTAGGCGCGAATCTGCGCGGCTTGTTGGATGTGGAGCGGCTCGCCGGTCTCGTCGAATTTGAGGGTTGAGGTCTGCATGTTCATACCGTGCTTCGCGGCCCACACCGCAGTCGCGTTCGTAGCAGATCCCCACCAGATCCGATCGCGTAATCCTTCGGAATACGGCTCCAGGCGCAGAAGCCCCGGCGGATTGGGAAACATCGGACGTGGGTTGGGCTGTGCGAATCCCTTCCCGCGCAGCAGCTCGAGAAATTCTTCAGCATGCCGCCGCCCCATGTCTGCATCATTCTCGCCCTCCTTCAAGCGATGGCCAAAGTAGCGCCAACCATCGAAGACTTGCTCGGGGGAACCGCGGCTGATACCCAACTGCAGTCGGCCGCCAGCGATGAGATCGGCAGCGCCAGCGTCTTCCACCATGTAATGAGGATTCTCATACCGCATGTCGATCACTGCGGTGCCAATTTCAATCTTTCGCGTTTTGGCGCCGACCGCCGCAAGCAGCGGAAATGGTGAGGACAGTTGCTGCGCGAAGTGATGAACACGGAAATAGGCTCCGTCCATCCCCAGTCGCTCGGCCTCCACGGCAAGGTCAATGGACTGCAGGAGCACGTCAGCCGCCGACTGCGTTCGCGACTGCGGTGAAGCTGTCCAATGACCAAATGAGAGGAACCCAAGTTTTTTCATACAATTCATTCTCCCATTCGGCCAGGAGGTATGACCCTTTCTCGATAACCCTAGCGCCCCTCCGTTACGGGGCAACTATCGGTTACATCTCCGCTCTTCAGGCAGAGCAAACGATACGCCTCCTTCCCCGCTTGGCGCACCAGTCGGCGCGTATGAGTTCCTTCAAGAAGCGGGCCGGGCTTCGATCGCTTCTCGTGCCGATTCACTTTCCCGCCTGAGCCAGTGGAGCGTTCCCGCCGCGAACAGATGATTGGGGTCATCCGCAAGCACCTCTTCCAGTTCGCGGAGCGCTGCACTCGTGTCACCCAGCCCATGATGGGCCAATGCGCTCAGCAGCAGCGATTCTGTGCGATTCCGTTTGCCCAAGTCGTCATCGAAAAGGAGCAGATTGGGCAGCGAAGTCGCAAAGTAGTCAATCTTCGGCTCAGCTTTCATTCGTTGGCTGGCAAACTCCGCGATCTGCGTCAAAACCTTGCACGCCTCTTCTTCATCGCCCAGCTCGCGCAGCGCCAGCGCCTGAAAATAGCTGTGGACTCCGAATGCGGCGAGCGACGCCGCTGCCGCATTGAAGTACTGTTGGGCAAGATCGGGATCACCCAACTTGCGCGCCGCCAATCCTGAAAAGTAATCCAGATCGCGCTCCAGCGTAAGCAGATGCTTGCCTTCGCCTAGATTGTGTGGGTAATGGCGCGCGGCCTCGAAATGCTCCAGAGCCGGGCGCGCGTCGCCGGCGTTCAACGCCGCGCGCCCGAGCTCCCGATGCGCATGAACATACTGAGCTGAGACCAGACCCTCACCGCCTTCCCAAGGGCAGAACTGACGGGCGCTCAACAACTCCAGCGCGGCTCGCCACTCGCCGCATTGATTCAACAGCGTGATGTATTCCACCATGAGATCGTCTTTACGCTCGACCAGTGCCCAATGCTCGCGCAATGCGCGCAGGCGCTCTTCCGGAGAAGCCAAGTTTGCCCGCTTCTTCAATTGATCCCACTCGTACAGCACGCGCGCATCCTGGGGGGCGGCTTCGAAAGCGCGTGCGTACATGCGCCCCGCTGTCTCGGCATTGTGCAATACGTTGAACTCCGCGATGCCCAGGTTCCGGAAGGGAATGGAGAATTTGCTGTCCTGTTCCACCGAGTTGCGCCAGCAGCGGATGGCTTCCTCATAGCGGCGCTTATCGTAATAGAGGTTGCCGAGATAATAAGAAGCTCGCGCGCTCGCGGGACGCCGGCGCCAACAATCTTCGAGCACAATCATCTCCTCATTGCGAGCCGGGAAGCAGTAACGCGGCGAGGCAGCCTCTGCCGCATCCAGAAACTGCGACGCCTCGTTTTCCTTGCCAAGCAACGCGGCCAGCCACGCCAGCGTGTACCCCAGTATCGGGTATTCGTATCCCGCCTCAACGCAGCAGGCTTGCAGCAGGAAGAAAGCGTCCTCGCGCAGTCCTGACCACGCCAGATCGTAGCCCACGTCGAGCAAAGTCTGAACGTCTCCCTCAAGCGCTGCGAGAAAGGCGCGGAGCTCATCGCTATCCCGGCTGAGCAACACGCGCTCTGCCATCATGCGGAAATCGAGCGGGTCCATGGCCAGGGAATCCTCAACCAGGGCGCGTGCTTCATCCGTGCGGCCTAGCCGGCGCAACAGCGCCGCCTTGAGCGCACGCGCCTTCAGATTGTTTGCATTGGCATCGAGACTCAGTTCTACTTGTTCAAGCGCCAGGGGCAGTGCGCCACGATCCACATTGATTGACGCCAGCGCGTAATAGCCCGCGGCCTGCCACGCCTGGTTCCACACCGACTTGTAAAACGCATCGTAGGCCGCGGAGGTGTTGGATTGATACATGCGCGCCAGCCCCAGGTTGTAGAACGGCTCGCCATCATACGGATTGCGGTTGCGCAGCGTGAGGCGTTCAACCGCGCGCTCAAAATGCTTCTCCGCCTCGGCAAACAGTCCCCTGCGGAAAAAACGCAGCCCCATGGCATTATTGATGCGGGCATCGCCGGGGTCCCGGCGGAGTCCTTCAGCCCAGTACAGTTCCGGTGAGCGCGTGGCATGACGATACTGCTCTAGATGGAGCCCGGTCAGGTAGAGTTCGTCGTTACTGCGAATTTCTGCGGGCGGGGGCGGCTCCGTGGCCACCTCCGGAGGCGCACCGTCGCGCAGCTCTTCCGGCTGATACGCAATCAGCTCCTGATCGGCGGCGTCCAGCATAGAGAGCCGGTACTCGCTGGGTGCTCCGCCGCAATGTGCAAGAGTATGAATGAATGGGTCACCGGGAGTGAGTTCCATCCGCTGATCAAGCACTGCGTTACCGTTGCGGATTAGCTTCACGCGCACCGTTCGCCGCGAGGTAACGCAAACTCCCACGCGCGCGCTCTCCGCCTCGAATTCAAGGTTGATGGCAGCCTCAGTGTTGGCGTTCTTGGCGGGTCCGATCTTCTGGATGGGGTACCAGTATTGGCTGAAGGTCCTGGTCTCGAAGGGCTGCATCCAGGAAAAATCGGGTTGATTGTCCGTAAAGACGCCGGTCATCAGTTCCAGGTAGGAGCCGTCCTCGTCAGTAAGATTGCGATCCCACGCGTAGCCGAACTCGGCATTTCCCCACGTCCATAGCTTCTTGCCCGGCGAGAGATGGCGACTACAGGTCTGCACCAGTCCCGCCTGGCGGGCGTGATCGTAGCCTCCCAGAAAGTCATACTTCGACTCGGTCACCATGTACGAGGTTGGAACCGGAATGTTTTTGTACCAGGAAATATCCGTGCCCGGGCTGTAATCCACGCCGTAATAAACGCCGCGCGCCAGCGGAAAAGATGAGACGGCGCGGCGCGCGTGATCGGCAACGAAGTTGACATCGGGCGGAAAAAATGCCTGATAACGGTCATGCGCGTGCACAGCAACATTGGCCCACCACAAGAATGTCTGCGGCAACGGTGTTCGGTTGTAGAGCCTCACCTTGGCTTCCACCATTGCCCTGCCCGGCGAAAGGCTGATGCCGACCATACCCTTCATTCGACTCATGGGGTCGTGCTCGCTGAGCCACACGGTCGCGCTGCCGTCTTCGCCATGCTCGATCAACGCATGCACAGGCATGAACGTGGACGGCCGATGGTGCTGCGGCCAATTGAATTCAACGCCTCCTGAAATCCACGGTCCCAGCAAACCCACCAGAGCCGGCTTGATGACATGTTGGCGGTAAAAGAAATCGAATTGATTGGTTTTATCCAACCCCGCATGAATGCGCCCGCCAATTTCCGGCAAGATCATCAGTTGAATGAATTCGTTCTCCAGCAGGATCGCGCGGTAGCTTGCGTCGGACTTCTCCAGCGAGACGTGATCCGTAAATGGGTTCGGGTAAACCTTACCGCTGCTTCCCTGGTAAACCCGCTTCTCCAGAAACATCGGATTTGGTTCGGCGGCGGGTGTCGGGTAGGTGGGAAAAACTACCTGCAGCTCCCGGCACTGAACAGGTTCGGATTCGCGCGCGTTGTTCAAAACAGAAAACCTCATCGAAGGAGTCAGGCCGGACCCAGGCAAACTTTTATGGCCGCGAGGGGATGTGCTGGTCATTACGTCGTTAACGTACACGACACGCTTCTGACATGTCAATGGCCGCACCGACAGCGAATGCCGTCCCGTATGCGACGGCGCGGGGAGAAATCGCCCAGCCAGCATCTCCATGCCGTACAATCGAGGCGTCAACGGTTCCATATGAAGCCTGTCGGCATCAAAGACATCGCTCAAGCGCTAGGTATCTCGATCGGCACAGTCGACCGTGCGTTGCACGGGCGTTCCGATATCAGCCCCCTCACACGGGCTCGGGTCTTGAAGAAGGCGCAGCAGCTCGGCTATCGGCCCAATTTAGCGGCCCAATCGCTCAAGCTCAATCGCAGACTACGCATCGGCGCTTATTTTCCGCTGCAGATTGCCTCCTTTTCCGATTCGTTGCGATCAGGAGTGCAGGCTGCGGCGTCGGCAGCCATGGGAGTGAACGTAGATCTCGTCTTCCGCACCTTTCCTCGTCTCGGCGAGGGAGACGTGGAACTGCTGAGCGCCGATGCGGCCCAAAAATTCGACGGGATCCTCGTGGTTCCGGGCAATCCCGGCCGCATCGAGCCACCACTCCGCGCATTGGCCCGCAAGGGCGTGGCAGTGGTCTGCGTAGCCAGCGATGCGCCGCGCAGCGAGCGCGTGGCTTCGATCGCGGTCGATGCGCATGCCAGCGGCGCCATTGCTGCGGAGCTGTTTTCGCGCACCATCACAAAAGCGGGCCAATTGGCCACTATTACAGGGGAATTGGTTACGCTCGACCATGCCGAAAAACTGCGCGGCTTTGCGGCCAACCTTGCCCTGTATGCGCCTCACTTGACGTTGCTCCCCGCCATCGAGTCCCATGAAAACCCCAGGGAGGCGTATCGCCAGGCGAAGAGTTTGCTTTCGCGCAAGCCGTACCCGCTTGGGATTTACCTCAGCACCGCCAACAGCGTTCCCGTGCTGCGCGCACTCGAAGAAATGAACTTGTCGGGCGCGGTTCAGATCATCGCCACGGATATTTTTCCTGAACTGATCCCGTACATTGAGTCCGGAAAAGTGCTGGCCAAGCTGCACCAGCGTCTCTTCACCCAGGGCAAGACCGCGCTCGAACTACTGGTACGCTACCTGCTCGAAGGGTCAGTCCCGGAGCCGGTGATTCGTTTGGCGCCGCACATTGTGCTGCGCAGCAATCTTGCGCTTTTCAGCAATCCATAGCACAGAGAAGCCGCCGGCCGGCTCACCCTCCCGGCTAGGCAATTGTTCTCATCTCCGGCGTCTCGCCTTTTCCGCTGCCAGGCCGGCAGGCATGAGCTCAATTCCTTGAAAACTTACGCTCCGCGGCCATCTTAAGGGCGCTAAACAACCCAGACGAAATTATTGATCTTTACAATGATTATCGGTGCATAACATTCGTCCACCGTTAACGAGCACGGACTTTTGTCTGAACTCTGTATGACAAAGGCCTCAAGGCGGGTTTTTGATCAGGCTGGATTGCCTCGCATGTTCACTCCATCCTCACCCGGTCTCCGCGAAGGGCTTGTGGCCGTTAATAGTTGTGAGGTCAGTCCTTGGCTCATGGCAGATCCCTGCGTGCGAAGCAGGAAGAGGATTGAAATGATCAAAACGTCACAGTTCGTTCTTTCTGGAGCGCTCATCGCCCGGCGCATCCCCGATACTCGGATGAAAAGCGTACTCACAGGCTGGACATGGCTGTGGCGCGGGGGCAAGGCAGCGGCCCTTACCCGCGCGGTGCTACTGGTAGCCGAAGCCAAAGTGAGCTGCGCGTGGGATGTTGGACGATTTGTCCAAACACTTTGCGGTATTCGCAAGTCCGGCTCGTCAACCACGCCACTGTGACGGCTGAATTCGACTTTGTGCGTGGTACAACCGAGTTCTGCCCACGCTGGGTCCCACGGTGCAACAGTAATCCGCCACCCGTCAGGAATAGCTCCTGTCGCTTCAGAGCTACTTACTGAAAAGTTTGACGGCTTGGCGACAATCCAGATACGACTCGTTTTGGCCAGCTCACTATGGCGGATCTGAAGACTCCTTTGTCGATAAAGCTGCGCTTCAGTTCCGAGCGGAGCGCTCTTCCGGCGTTCCATCTCCAATTGGAGCTCCGGCAACCAAACAGAGAACCCCTTTGGGAAATGGATGCGCAAAATATTGCGCATGTTCAAATGCCCACCGGCGTAAGTTGCTGAATCTACATTGCCTCTATTTGGCCACCAATCTGCAATGGAATTGACACAACATCGAGGCCGATGTGCGCGGCAATGAAGTGCACCCCCTGCAAGCCGTTCAGCAGGGTTGGCAATACACGACCAGGCCGGGAGGCAATATGAAGAAGTTCTCGTTGGCATTTCTTGCATTGGCAGCGGCCCTTGCGATTACTCCAGCCGCGCAGGCTGACACCTGGATCTACACCATCACGGGTTCCAACTTCAATGCTGACCTGACCCTTTTCACATCTTCTAGTGGCACTGTCCAATCCATTACGGACGTGGAAGGAACCTTCGACATTGTTGGCAACGCTCCCGTCACTTTTAGCCTTACCTCCACCGAGCCGGCAGACCCCGCGGCCAGCGCCAACAATCTGACCTTGTCGAGCGATGGCGAGTTTCTATTTGACAATCTGCTTTACCCGACTGCTACAGGGAATGGGATATTGGACTGGGGCGGGATTCTGGTTGATATCGACGGCTACGAGCTCAATATTTTCAGCGGCGCCTTTGGCGGCAGTGACGGTACCAACGCTCCGGACAACCTGTACTTTTATTTTGCCGATAATGGCAGCTACCACAGCAACAATCAGATTCCCAAGAGCGGCAACACTGTTGAGGCAGCTACGGCAACATTGACTGCGGTGCCCGAGCCCGGTTCCCTGTTCTTGCTTGGCACCGGTCTCCTTGGCCTGGCATGGGTCCTTTGGTGGAAGGCCTGCAGGCGGACTTCCAGCCAGATCTTGAATGCGTAAATCAGTTGTTGCTCAGCGATGCGGCTTCAAACCTGCCCGAATCGATCCTGTGAAGAGGATGTCGCGCGGACCAGAGTGTCTAATTTCTGCCCACATGGTATGCAAGAAATTGCACTTTCGCATTCTTGGAGGCCATTATCTCTAGGTATTAGTGAAAAAGGTACGGCCCTGAGATTGCACACAGTTCATGAGTAAACCAGCGGGGCTATGCTGGAAGCAGAGGGCATACGGTCGCGCAATCCCCCTGAAGACCGTCCTAATTCACAGAGTGGGCAGTTGTGCTACTGATCATTTTTGACGGCAGTCCATAGCTTCTTAAATCATATGGTGCGTACGATGCAAGGTTCGGAAACGGCAAACGATCGCCGGAGAATCCAGCGATTCAGGGTTCGCGCACCTCTCACTGTATTCGCAGGTGACCGCGAGATTCCAGCCTACACCAGGGATTTGAGCAACCGAGGCGTGTATTTTTATCTGGCTCCGGACGATAGCCAGCTCATCGAACACGACTTTGATTTCATGGTTGAACTGCCTCCGGAGATCACGCTTTCAACCTTTTGCCGGATTCGATGCCACGGGCGGGCGCTCCGCAAGGAGAAGACTTTGATGAGTTTGACGGGTGTGGCCGCGGAGATTGTGGATTATTCAATTCTCAATGAGGCTGTGTCCATGGCTTAGAAATTGCGCGTACCGAGAACGCAATGGTCAGCGAGCCGGCTCTTCGAAACATAAATAAGCTTATTATTGTTGCCGGGATCGGATGGCAGAAGGAAGAATCCTGGGTCAACTAGATAGCGAATGGAATTGTGTACGATTCCCTCCACGATTTCGCCATCGAGAAACTGAATCCTCATCCATATCCCATGGACGATCGGTGAATTTCCGTAGAAACTCAGCTCCTTATGTCTTGCGTCTCCATCGAAGCTGTGTACATAAAAGATGGCCTTAACATCCTTGATTGATATCTCCTCGACAGTATTCGATTCAAGCAAGCGAACCTGTAGGGACTCAGGAGGCCTAGGGGGAGCACCGCTGAGCAACTCTTCGATCGTGTTCCAAACCGGGGATTCCAGGTAGCCCTTGATGGTTCTGGTCCCGAACTGGACCACCACCTTCTCCGATCTGGTTGAGTTCTCCTCGATCATGAATTGCGCACTTTCTTGCTTAGTATTTAATGCAATCATGTCGAACGGCGCAGCATGGACATGTTTCTTCATCATCCAGAATGGTTTTCAGGATGACCATTCCAGATTCGTGCTAGGCCGATGCGACATTGGTAGGAGCCCTTCAAGTACTGAGTATAAATACTTCCAGGACAAGAGAAAGAAGCGCATGAGCGTGAAGCCTCCTCATGCAAGGCGACGCCTTGCTTGTCTTCTGGAGCGATGATTACGGATGATGCTCGATAAGCCCGGCGCCAAATTGCAGCACGATTCTATCATCTTGGATGAATTTCCGGCACCCGTAAACCGGGTCAAACTCCTTGTGCCCGATTGGGGCCGTACTGTTTTGGCGGTGGCGTGAGGTTGTACTGTTTGATCTTGTACAACAGGGCCTTGTAACTGATTTCCAGATCGTTGGCCGCTGCCTTGCGGTTCCAGCCCGAGCACTCCAACGACTGGGCGATCGCGGCAGCTTCCGCACCCCCCTTCAGGTTTCGCACCAGATGCTTCAGACTCCTATCGTCGCCTGAACGTTCCGCGGCAGACGCCAGTGATCCCGCACGACGCCAGGGAATGAGCTCGTTTATGATGGCTTGCTCGTCGGCCAGAACGAGATAGCGCTTGATCGTATTCTCCAGTTCACGAAGATTACCCGGCCATGTGTGACTGGTGAGAGCCTGCATCAGGGCCGGGGAAATAGGCAAGGGTTCGCACTCATACTTTGCGGCGACTTTGCGCATGAAGTGCCGGCACAGCATAGGGACCTCTTCAATGCGCTCACGCAGCGGCGGCATCTCGAAGGTGAATCCATTCAGGCGGTAGTAGAGGTCCTCGCGAAACGTCTTGTGGGCAATTGCTTCTTTGATGTCGATGTTGGTTGCGGCAATCACGCGCACATCCACTTTGACGCTGGCCCGGCTGCCCAGGCGTGCGAAGCTCCCGTCCTGAAGAACCTGGAGCAGCTTGGCCTGCAGAGCGGGCGGCATTTCGGCGATCTCGTCCAATAAGATTGTGCCCTTGTCGCAAATCTCGAACTTGCCGGGCTTGGACTTGACAGCGCCGGTAAAGGCTCCTTGTTCGTACCCGAAGAGCTCGCTTTCTAGCAAGTCGGCAGGCATAGCCGCGCAATTCACCTTTAGGAAGCTGCGCTGGCTGCGGTTCGACAGTTTGTGAATCAACAACGCCGCGACTTCTTTGCCGGTGCCACTCTCTCCGAGGAGGAGGACGGGAATGTCGGCGCGCGCGACGAGCCTGCACTGGGATTCGATCTCCCGCATGCGCTTACTGCACCGGACAAAAGAGGTGTTCTCATTCAGGGGAATTTCTTCGATGTCGTCGCCCGCGGGTTGTTTGTCCGCCTTCTTGAGGCAGCGCTGGACCGCAAGGTCGATATCCCTTTCTGTAAAAGGCTTCAGGATTACGTCGACAGCACCCAGGCGTGCAGCCGCCAAGACCTGGTTCAGCCCGTCTGAAGCTGAACAAGCAATCATGACGATGGGAAGCGATGGGTTGGAGGCATGAACATTCGCGAGCAAGCCAAGAGGATCCTCGTCCGCTTTACCGTCGGCAATGTTGCAGTCCACCAGAAGCAGATCAGGCGTGAGAGATTCTGTCAGGCTGCGGCTGAATTCGCGAGCCTCGGTATACAGGCTCACGCTGAAACGGTTCGTAAGAATCCGGTGCACATATTCCAGTACTGCCCGATTGGCATCAAGAACTGCGATTTGAGGCTTACGGCTCCTTTGAGCATTCATGGGCCGCACATCTTGCGTGCTCGCCATTACAGTCACCTTTATTCCCGCGTATCGGATCTGTGGGAAACTTCTCTCCTCGTACAGTTCAACATGGCAAGAAAAGAACAAGTAATTCTTATCGTCCACAGCAGTTCACTGCTGGAAAGGACATCCCGCTACAGCGGGGGCCATTTCTATAAGGGATCTGTGGCGATAATCCTACCACTAAAAAGTGGTAAATCAATCCCCACGAATGCAAACTCTTGCACCGCGTGGAGCGCAACTTTCATCGAAGTAACTCAATTCATCGCGTCAATTGATTACTGTCGGGCCGTTTTACGGGTGACTTTAGCGACTTTTCCAGTTATCCACTGCGTTCATAGGGTCTGGCGCGGAAATTGCAACGTATCAGACATCATCCCGCTCTGAACTGGATCAAAAATGCCCTTGGCACGCGCCACCGAGTTTGTCGATCTTCGCGATCTGCCGCCGATGGACGTAATTTTCGGTCAATCCTCCATGATGGCGTCAGCCCGCGAGAAGCTACAACACGTTGCCGATACGACCGTTCCGGTTCTGCTGCAAGGGGAGAGTGGCACAGGCAAAGAAATCATTGCCAAGTTGCTGCATGCGCGCTCCAATCGTTCGAAATGCGCCTGGGTCAAAGTGACCTGTCCGGCGATTCCATTTTCTCTCATCGAGTCAGAGCTGTTCGGCTATGAAAAAGGGGCCTTCACCGGGGCATATGCAACCAAGCGCGGACGCGTGGAACTTGCGCATCTGGGCACCCTGTTTCTCGATGAGGTCGGCGGCTTGGACCTGTCGATTCAGGCGAAGCTGCTACAGGTGCTGCAGGATGGTACCTTTACGCGCGTGGGAGCGCAGGAGTCTAGGAGGGTCAACACGCGGCTTGTCTGCACAGCCAATGGGGACCTTCGGCAACGGGCCGAGGATGGAAGCTTTCGGCTGGACTTCTTCTTTCGCATCAACGCTGTGACCATCGATCTGCCGCCATTACGTCAGAGGGTCGCGGACTTACCGATGCTGATCAACTACTTCTTCCAATTGCATTCGAAAGCCTATCGTCTCGAGCCAAAGCCGCTTTCGCGCGAGATTCTGAGCATGATGCAGCAATACGCCTGGCCGGGAAACATCCGCCAACTGGAAAACATGATTCGCAGCTACGTGCTGATTGGCAGCGAAGAATCCCTGGCAGCGGATCTGGCTCCGGCTATTCCAACCGGGATCATTCCCGAGATTGATCTAGCCACCCCCATCTCATTGAAGGAAATTACCAGAGCAGCCAAGCAGGGCTTAGAGAGAGAGATCATGCTGAAGGTGCTACGGTTGAATGGCGGCAGTCGCCGCAAAACCGCCAGGTGGCTCAACATCAGTTACCGATCGCTTCTCTATAAGCTGCAGGAGTCGAAGGTCCGTACGCTTCCGGAAGGCTCCTCGAAGACAAAGCCTAGGGAGCCCGTATCTAACTAACCGGGTCAACATCGCTTCAGAAGATAAAGACGCTGCACCGCATAGATGCCGCGCGCAGATGTCCTGAATGCATTGCGGCAATCAACGGAGAAGCTTTGCCGCCTGGCGTGTAGACACGAGCGCCGCGACAATATCGAGCAACTCTGCTGCGACATCGTTCCAGCTTCTGCCCCAGCGCGCGCAGATAGCGGGAGCGTCCCAGGTCCTGTCGAGGACCGCGGCCAGAGCGTGTGCCAACTGGCCCGAATCGCGAGGCGGCACGAACCTTCCGCATTCGTCGCTCATGATCTCTGGGATACCCCCAACATTTGTGGCGACAACAGGACGGCCACAAGCAAGCGCCTCCAGAATGACATTCGGGCAACCCTCCATATAGCTCGGCAGGGTTACGAGATCGGCTGCAGCCATCCAAACGGCAACCTGGTCGAATGTGCAACCTGGAAACGCGCAGACATAGTCGACTGCGTGGTTCGCATCGATCATACGCTGGATTAGCGCCTTGTCAGGCCCCTCTCCGACGAGGTAAACGCGCAACTCAGGCCGCTTTGGATGCAGCGCGACTGCCGCTTCAACCAATTCACGCAGGCCTTTTTTCACGTCCATTCGGCCGATGTAAACAACGGCCTCCGCTGCCGGGTTGACGCCCAACTCTTGCCTTGCCGCTAGTCGGTTTCGAACATGGAAGATGGAGAGATCGCAGCCATTGACAATAGTTCGGGTCCTCTCCGGCGGCGCGCCTATCGTCAGTGCTTTTTTGCGCAGATCGTCGCTCACCGTGACCAGGAAATCGGCCTCGCGCAAGACTGTGCGCGTGTGCAGGGCAGATATGGGATCGCCAATCCGGTTGATATCGGACCCAATGCTCATGACTACCATCGGAACATTGAGGGCTTTACCGATTTTGAGTGCCGCATATCCGTCCGGGTAAAGAAAGAGGCTGAAAATGAGATCGGGGGCAAAGTTGCGGATGTGAGGCAGGAGCACGTGGGCAACCAACCAGCCGTTCAACGGCCGAGAGATCAGCGGCAAAGCGGGAAAATCGTAATAACTCGCTTTCACATCAGGCGGGCTATACGATGCATCTAATTTGCTGTAACTCCGGCCGCCCGGCCTGAACCAAGACGGGTAACTTGCGTTGGGATAGAAGACCCGCACCTCGGCCTTGCCAGCAAGGACACGCAACGTCTCATAGGCTGATCGGCCCTGCCAAGGCTCCGCCGAACTGGGAAAATAGCGGGTGACAACCGCGATCTTCATCGTGAAACCTCAGGCCCAACCGCGGCGGACGGGAGCCTGTTGCGATCAAGGATTGCTTCAAAAGCACGGCTGACAGCTTCCCACGAAAGTGCGTTTTGCGCGTACTGAAGTGCGTTGCCCGCAATGGCGCGCCGAGTCGCATCCTCCGTGAGCAGACGAACGCAGGCTGCCGCAAATGTGCGAGGGGAGTCGGCAATCACAATATCCGCGCCATCGCGATAATTCAGTCCCTCCGCGCCGACAGTCGTTGAAACCACAGGAGCTCCCGCGGCCATGCACTCGTAAATCTTCAGCCGGGTGCCACCACCAATGCGGATGGGCACAACGGAGATTTTTGAGTTCCAGAGATAAGGCCGCATGTCTTCGACCTTCCCCGTGACGGACACGCCAGCGAGCCCTTGCACCGCCCTGATCACCTTGGCATCGGGCGAGCGTCCGGCGATGGTAAAAGTTGCGCCGGGGAGCCGATTGCGGATCAGGGGAAGTACTTCGTTGAGGAAATACATCACTGCATCGACGTTAGGCAACCAGTCCATCGATCCGCAGAAGACCATATCCGAAGCAGGAACCGCGGCGCCTCTAGGCGCAAAGTATTCCACATCGACACCAGTCGGGATGCTGGTGACGTTCTCGATACCAAACATCCACTTCATTCTCGCAGCATCAATCTCCGAAACCGCGATCACATGCTTTACGTTCCGGCATATCTTGCCTTCGTAAGCCACCATCTTTTCGGCCTGCATCCGGAAAAATAGATTTTTCACGCGTGAGCGGTTCTGCTCGACATGCCGCTGCCAGATCGTTGACTCGACGTTGTGCTGAAAGAGC
This sequence comes from uncultured Acidobacteriota bacterium, assembly GCA_963729915.1. Taxonomy (GTDB): domain Bacteria; phylum Acidobacteriota; class Terriglobia; order Terriglobales; family Acidobacteriaceae; genus Telmatobacter. The sequence goes on from CAVSQE010000014.1 coordinate 509,858, forward strand.
ACGCATTGCCCAAGATTTGACACATTCGGGGCGGATGACAGGAAATCGCAGACAATCGAATCGTAATGTTCGATAGCAATCAAGGCATCGATCTTCTGCTTGAGCTTTTTCGAGGCATAACGTGAAACCGCCAACGGCATCGAGTTGAATACGCTGCCTGCAAGCTGGGGAATGATTCCCGAAGATCTTCTGGGCGGCGCGGCATGCGCAACGGAGAAGTGACGGCTTGAATACTCAGAGCTTCGTTCCAAGCCCTCAAGATTTCGCGGGTCGTTGAGCGCGGCGAAATGAATCTCATGCCGCTTATGCAGCTCCTTCAGAATTCCAAGGGTGCGAATTTGACCACCGCGATCGGTCGGATGAAGGAAACAAGGGCAGATCCAAAGCACTTTCATAGTTGCGGGACGCCTCCTCGCCACGAGGATAGGTCGCGTGGCTATTCTCCGGCTGTCCGCAGTTCCATGATAAACTGCCTTCGTACAAAGCCAGGTCGAACTCCGTGAACCGTAAGCAAGATGTGATCGTGCTGGGGCTTGGATACGTTGGCTGCGTGAGCGCCGCCTGCTTAGCAGAAATGGGGCACAACGTATTCGGTGTTGACCGCGACACCAATAAGGTTGAAGCAATCCGCAAGGCGCAATCGCCGTTTTTTGAAACCGGGCTGGACGCTCTCATCGAAAAGAACGTCGCCAATGGACGGCTCAAAGCCGGAGATCTCGATCTTCAGACACTCGACAAAGCAGATGTGGTGATGCTTTGCATCGGTACACCTTCACAGGCGAATGGAAACATCGACCTTAGCAATTTACACCGGGCCTGCGAGGAAATCGCGACTCATCTTCGCCCCAGGACAAAGCGCCTTGCCATCGCCGTGCGCAGCACTGTCTTCCCTGGAACCTGTGAAGGCCTTCTTGCGACTGTCTTTGCCCACGCAAGCGACGTAGACATTGTCTCCAACCCGGAATTTCTAAGGGAAGGCACTGCCGTAAAGGACTTCATGGAGCCGTCCTTACTGGTGGCTGGAGGCAGCTCGGATGAAGCCGCGCGAACGGTGGCCGACCTGTATGCAGGTCTGCCTGGTGAAGTTTCAGTCGTCTCTTTGCGCACTGCCGAAATGATCAAGTACGCCTGCAACGCCTTTCACGCCGTGAAGATCGGATTTGCGAACGAAATCGGCTCGCTCGCGTCCAACCTCGGCGTAAAGCCTGACCAGGTGATGGCGACCCTGTGCCGGGATACTAAACTGAACATCTCCGCGGCCTATCTCAAACCGGGATTTGCGTTCGGCGGTTCCTGCTTGCCCAAGGACTTGCGCGCTCTCAGCTTTCGCGCCATCAGGCTCGATCTGAAGCTGCCCTTGCTGGAGTCCATCCTGTCCTCCAACGATGAACACCTGAGGCGCAGTATCCGGGATGTGCTCGAACTGCCGGGCAAACGCATCGGCATCTACGGCCTGGCCTTCAAGGAAGATACCGACGACCTTCGCGAAAGCCCCGTGATTACGATGATCGAGCACCTGATCGGCAAAGGCCGCGCGGTGAGAATCTATGACCCTCACATTCAGCTCGATGAAATCTACGGCAGCAATCTGAGATTCGTGGTTTCGGCATTACCACATATCGGCAGACTGTTGACGCGGAGCCTCGATGACTTGATCTCGTACTCAGACACACTCGTGATTGCACAAAAGCCAACGCCTGCGGCTCTGGCTCAAATGACGGCCAGCGGCCTGGCCATTCTTGACCTCACAAGAATCTCTCTGAAGGCGTCATCTGCTGCGGAAGTCCTTGTCTAGCGCCGTTGAGGAGCTCAGGGTGTTACGGAGAATCCTCACACACTCTTCTTTGCAATTCTGACACGCGCTTAAAACACGGAAGCGCTTTCGACTCACCGAGTAGGAGTCAAGGCTCAAACTGGCTCACTGCCGGCGGCGCTTGCAGAGGTCTGCATTAGCGCATCTACAGCCTGGTACATCTGCCAAGCCGTGGCCCAGTGAATCTCGATCCCTCTCCGCTCCGCTTCTTCCGCGAGCCAGCGAAAGAGGTTGCAGAGAGCGCCTCCCAGCAGCGGCTCAAGATTTCCTTCCGTCGCACCGTGCGTATAGAGCTTGAGAAAGAGGTCGTCGCCGATGGTGGGCGCCAAATCGAACCATCGGCGCACTCTCGATGGCGTTGGCAAGTCATATGCCGCGATCTCGCCTGTCTCCAACCTGGGCAGAATCCGTTCGCCAAAACGCACTCCAAGGGGTCCAGTGATCATGAGCAAGTCGCCTTGGCGGCCGCCCCCAACCGTAGCCTCAGTTCCCCGATCGAAAGACCGCGGCCGATTGTCTGCGTTATTCGTGCACCAATAGATTTGGTTCACTACCCGTCCCTGCGTCGCTGATGGAAGAGACGGCATGGTGAAATCGGCGTAGCAGCCGAGATCGCGGAGCAAAGTGATTTCCCCGTTGAGGCCGCACCACCGGCCGTCGGGGCGAGAGTTGTCGAGCGCCCAGTTGCCATGAATGAAACCAAAGACAGTACGGCCGTCCCGCTGGCGAAGCAGCCCGTGGTCGTCTGTGAGACGCTGACAGTAATCGGTGACCTTCCGGATAAAGCATTCGCGCTGCTCGTTGTCGTGGTGGAGATGCACTTCCACGTCGCCGATGCCGAGATGCACCATTTCGACGATGCCATCGAGTAAGTCGCGCCTGTACTCCTCTTGTGGATAAAAGAAACTGTATTGCGGGCGTTGACCAGCCACGTCGCGTGGAGCGTCATCGGCAACGCGCGGCCATCGATCGCGCCACTGCGCCACCCGGCCGAGCGCGGTTTCAACGGATGCGCCCAAGCCGAGTGGCTCGTAATGATCGGCGAGCACAACCCAGGCACGCTTTGGCTTAGCGGGACGCGTGATTCTCGCGAGACGACCTTTCAAATACGGGCCTAGCCAAATTTCCGCGTGTCGTGGAATTTTCATTAAATCAGTCTTTCGGAGTGAATGTTATTCCCATTCCCGTCGATGCTATTGGCACGGCTGCGATTGCCGCCTTGGTATCGAGAACTGCTCGTGAGCCTTTCAAACACTCCCGCGCTGGAACTTCGCGAGTAATTTTTCGTATCCCGCGTAACGCTCTTACAGATAGGAGCGAACGATTTCCTCACAAAACTCCTGGCTCCTCTCGCGGCACTCTTCCAGAGCGTGAGGGTGGCGCTCCGCTTCTTCAATTCTTCGAGTCCAATCTTGGACTGTGGCGAACATCGGACGATGCTTGAACATACGAACCTTCGAGCCTCCCCCAACAACCGCAACCGGTTTGCCAAGCAAGGTTGCCCAATAGGTGCCGTGATAGCTATTGGTTACGACGGCCTTCGCAGTGCGCAGTTTGCCAATGACCTTCTCCGGGCTCTCATCATTGAACACTATGTCCACGGGCTCTTGCGTCGTGGCGAGAAGATCGCGGATAAACGCCTTTGAGGAACGTGTCTCGTAATTTAGAGCAGCCACAATGCCGGCGGATTCTGACGTAGACTGCGAAAGTTCCTGGTTCATGCAACTCGCACAAGGCACCCAGTCGTATCCAACTCCCCAATCCCGGATTCCAATCTTGTCAAATTTTTCCATCCGGGCGTAATCCCGAATTGAAGGATCCTCCTGGTCGACTGCGACAACATTGTGAGAGTTATGACCGGGCCCCCAAAGGACCTTGGGACAGAAGGGGGCTGAACTCCAATACTTGAGGTCGTCCGCAAACAGTTCCTGCCCCAGCAATCCTCCGCCTCCGATGATCAGCATTTTGGATCGAACCAGAATTGGGCTAAGAATCACTTTGAGGAGCAGCCGGTGCCGTTCCCACTCGCCCAAGTGAAATTCAACCTGCCGCGCTCGTGGAAAGCGGCGTTTGAAGTAGGAATAGGGCGAGCACAGGTTGTCACCAACGTTTCTTGTGCCCATTCGGCTTAGGAATACAACTTCGGCTGGCAAATTTCCTCCCCGGCCTAACTCGCCTCGTTGCGGCGCCGGCAATCGTGGACGGCAAATATCGGTGAACCCAACGCCATCGAATCCATTCGGCCTTCATACAAAACCCGAAAAACGAAAACTCTTTACTCGGCTTCCGGGTTTCGATAGTACGGCTTTCTGCACGTCGCCATGCACCGACTGCGCTGAAATTCACTGAGGGTGCACTCGCCCGAGCAGACATGAGACGCGTACTCTCCATCGCGACGATGCAACCAATTCACAAAGCTTGTGCGCGCAAGTTGGCTCAACTTCAGTGCGCCCGCCAAAAACAACCACTGCGATGCCAACCCTGGCATACACTCCTGAAGTAATTGTCTTGCCTCATCCCATTTCCTTCCGGCAATCAGATTCTTTGCGTATTCGATCCTGCTCGCTTGTTTGACTCGCTCGATCTCCGCCGGCTGGCAGCCCACGCGGCTTCCCGCCATGTCAATGGAGGCTAGGTCTGCCCGCGCCATTCTGAACTCATGCGCCGATTGATTCTGCCCCGTCTGCCGCCACTTGAACAGGCCGGTTTGCGATCGTGCAAAGCGCCAATCCGTCAGCGCAATCTTGAGCCACAGAGTCAGGTCTTCCACGCCCATGACGGCCCGCGATTCCTCAAAGCCGCCGACATCGAGCAATGTTTGCCTTCGAACAAGCGCTCCGCTCGGCGTAATGTGAGCCTGCCGGTGCCAGAGATTTCCGAAATGGATGGGGTCAAATCGACTCGCGTGGACTACGCCAACATCTGGTGCGGCGCAACGCAGTTGTATCTCTGTCTTTTGCGGAACCCAAAGGTCGTCGTGGTCGAGAAATGCGATCCATTCGCCAGAGGCTGCACGCGCTCCCGTGTTCCTGGCTGCGGCCTGTCCGCCGTTGGGTCGCCGGATGACGCGCGTTCTTGGAAAGCTCGCGGCAACCTCGGCCGTACGATCGGAAGAACCATCGTCCACGACAATGATTTCCGCGATCTCATAGGTCTGCGCAAGAATGCTTTGTATCGGAAATGCGATGAATCGCTCCGCATTGTAAGCGGGAATGACTGCGCTCACCGACGGATTGTCCTGTTGCGCCGCCATCCTTACTCCCGTCCGTCCGGCATTTGGACTGGCTTGAGCCTTCTGATCATGGCCGCGCCTCTCACGATATCGATGACAGATTGCCCGTTGAGCATCTCTCGTACCATCCTGATACCTTCGATGATGGTGATGGAGTGATGGCGAATGCGCGTGTACACCGTCAGGAGCGCGTCGGCAGCGCAACTGGCTCGGGTCAATCGATCGGAATTGCGCATGAAGGATGGCCTCGTCTTGGGTAAGCCCTCTCGACGCCGCTGCTGGATTAACTCATCGTAAACAGCTTCGAGCGGGGACAAGGTGGCACTCCAGCTGCGCGCGGAGACCGTCGACCGCGCCGCTTTTCCAACAGCGATTCTCCGATCCGGGGATTGACCCAACTCGACCACGGCTGCAATCAGCGCCTCGCGATCATCCACTTCGGCGCTATAGCCGTTCACTCCGTCGACGATCAAATCGGAAACAGCGCCAACTCTGGTCGACACTACGGCGGTCCCGCACGCCATGGCCTCAAAGACCGTGCAAGGCCCTCCTTCGACGCGAGAGGTGAGCAAATACACATCCAGCGCGGAGTACAAGGCGGGTAGATCCACGCGCCGGATGTACCCAGTGGAGCTGACGGAAATGCCCAGCGCTCTGAGGTCCGCAATCTCGCTTTCCCAGCCCGGGCCACCCATCACAACATGAAGATTGGGCAGACAAGCCGCAGCCTTGCGCACGACATCGAGAAGGACATCGGTACCTTTTCTGCCGTAATCGAGATCGCTGCCTTTGTTGCCAACAAAACCGAGCACAAAATGGCCGGGTGGGATTCCAAAACAGCTTGGCCGCACCTCTCTGTGACGGAAGAACTCTGTATCAACGCCGTGGGGCACCACAATCACGGGAATGCGGCCCGCCACGCGCGCATTCAGATACTCCTTCCAGCATTGCGTGCAGGTGGTCACAGCCGAGCTCTTGTCAACGGCCGCCTGCTGGACAGGGTTCCAGGTCGTGACGTGATGAATCCACGTGGCGATGGGCGGCATCGTCTGTGAATCGCAGCCGCTGAATAACTCGATCGTTTCATAACTGATGCAATGGATGGCATCGACCGCCGGGAGCATGGTCTCGAGTAGATCGGGGCGTCTACCCAGAATTGTCATGGGAAGAAGGTAGAACTCATACTTTTGGTGAAAGCGCGCGATGATCTGCTTCCCCATCTCTCCGATGACCCACCACCCGACGTCGGGAATGAGAAGAATTCGGGGTTTATGGTTTTTCACACTTCCTCCTGGGATGGAGACGTTTCCTCAAGCGGATCAAAAAGGCGCAGGCTTCGGATTGGCTCTGGCAACGCATTCACCTCATACGCTCGTCGCAGTGAGGCCGGCAAGGCGCGGTCGAATCAGAAGCGACACCACGTATTCCACTGGCCCGCCAATCGACTTTGGCAAAGAGCGAGTTAGGATGCTCACGCGCGCGTGGTCTTCGGGTTCCAACACGCGCAAGAGATAGAACAAACCCAGAAGAACAGCCAAAGCCGCGCTGCCGCCCCACAAAAGCGCCCAGAACGGCGGCATTCGCCTGCCCACATAGTGCGCGGCCAGCGCCGCCAACACACTGATCGCCATAACCTTTGCAAGGAGCACCCAGGGAAGCTTCACCCTGTAGAGATAGATACCGGCGCCCCACAACAGTGCGATGGCTACAGTTTGTGCCACCCCGCTCCCGATGCATGCGCCTACGGCGCCGTGCGCAGGAATGAGATACCATGCGATCCCGATATCGACAATGCCGGCGAACGCTGTGGCGAAGATGACGAGACTTTGCCTTTCCGCGCTTTGCAAAAGGTTCCGTGCCGGTTCAAGGAAAGCCTTCGGCATGCACAGAATCGGGGCTATCGCCACAACCATCATCGCGCCCCGGTACTGATTGCCATAAAGAAGGAGCAAAATCGGCACTGCGAGAGCCGCGGAGATAATGTGCAGTGGAATCGAAGATATTGCGAGATATCGGAACGCAGACGCCGTGATTTCCGGAACCCTGGATTTGTCGCGTCCATATTGAGCAAAGATGGTTGCCCCGATCGCCGTTCCGAAGATTGATGCGCTGATCAGCAACCGGTCACCCATGCTGAATGCCACAGAATAAAATGCCACCTGGCGTATATCGGAACAAAGATGCTTCAGCAGAATGAACTCCGAGCGCTCCCACACCACCAGCGCGACGACCGTGCTGGTGACGCTCTGCCACGCAAACGTAACCATGCGTGCCGTCAGTCCCGCGGGCAGAACATGAGCGGTCTCCCATGCGAGGATGCGCCGCAGGGTCGGGAAGAGTCTCACAAGGCAATCTACCGCAGCAGTAATGAACATCGACGCACCGACACCAAGCACGCCCCATTTCAGAACTACTGTCGTAGCAATTCCTATGAAGAAAATCAACGTGGAGATTAAAGAGGCCGGCAGATTCGCTGACAGCTTTTCTGCGGCCACGTTTGCCTGCGCCGACATGAAGTTGACCATGGAAAACCAGATGCTAAGAGCAATGAAGATCGAGGCCGCGCGATAATCCGCTTGGGCGTCTCGCAGTATCCAGAAGAGGATGCCTGCCGTAGCGAACGTCGCAAGACCCGCCTGTAAGAGTAAAGTGCGGATATAAATAAACCGCGCAGTTCCCCGGTCGCCCATGCCGAGAAACTCCGCCATATACTTCCGCATCATTGCGGGAATACCCACACCCCCCAGCCTGCTAACCACTGACGCAACCCATGAGAGGTAGATGATATAGCCCATTTTCGACGGCCCCAGAGTCCGGGCAATCGCAATCGATGTAACCAGCGTGACAACAAAGCTAATTGCGGTCTCGATGCCGTACCAGCCGGTATTCTTAGCGATTGTCTTGGTATTGGACATCTGGATTCCAGCTCTGCCTTGGAAGAACCCGCGGCTTTCTTTCGTCATCTGGCGGTTCTGAGGCCGCGCTGTGGCTCTGCCGGCCGCTTTTTTGCCTTGCGTTGCTTCCTAGCCCATTCGTTGCAGCGCTGTTTTCGCGTCCTTTCCAATCGGCGAATCGGGCGCCAGCGATACGGCCTTCTTCAGGTGAATCGCCGCATTGTTCTTATCCTGAAGCTTGCTGTACACCATGCCCAAGTGATATTGCACTGCAGCGTCGTTGGGTTCGGTCTTGATGGCTTCCTCCAACAGGTCGCGCGCAAATGCGTAGGTTCCCTTGTAGTAGTAGGCCCACGCCAGCGTGTCTGCTGTATTGGGTGAGTTCGGCATGCCCTGCCGGGCCGTTTGCGCCAGCGTCAGAGCTACATCCACGTTCTCGCCGTTCAAGAGCATGCGATAGGCAAGGTTGTTCGCCGCGATGGGCTGCCGTGGTTGAATTTGCAGCGATTTTCTGTAGTAGGCCTCGGCCTTACCCATGTCTCCACGCGATTCCTCGAGAGTTCCCAGAATCGCAAGGGCGCCAGCGTCGTTTGGATACGCAGCCGACCACTTCTCCCACGCATTGATCGCAATGCCTGTCTGTCCGCGCTGCACCTCTATCTGCGCGTACAGCGTCACAGCTTCGCCATCACTGGAATTGAGTTGGATGGCTTTCTGCGCCGTGACCGCCGCGTCGTCCAGTTTCTTGCTTTGAATCTGTATCTGCGCCAGAAGATCGTAAAAACTGCTATTCTTCGGTCTCTTCTCTATTTGCGCATTCAAGCGCGCCAGGGCCTTGTCTGGTTGTTTTTCGTAGAGATCATAACTAATCACCAAGCGCAGGGCTTCGAAGGAATCAGGGTCATACTGCAACGCCTGTTCCAGGAGAGTGACCCCTTCCGGAAAGCGCCTCTGCGCGAAGCGGATCTTGCCCAGTTCGAGATAAGCCTGTGGACTTTGCGGAGCAACGCTGATGGCCGTCTTGAGATCGGCTTCGGCCTTGTCTGCCGAGTTGTGGTTCATCTCCACCATGGCGCGCCACACATAACCGCCAGGAAAGCGCGGCACCGCAGCGATGGTCTGATCAGCCACGTCGGCGAGCAGATTCACGTCTCCGCGCTGACGGGCAATCTGCGCTAGTTCTTCCTCCGCCTCCAACCTCGACGGGCTCAGAGTTGCAGCCTGGCGAAGGCTCTTTTCGGCCAATTCGATATCGCCCCTCGCCAACGCAGCCCTGCCCAGCCAGTACTGCAGGAAGGCGTCTTTCGGAGAATCCTTCACTGCATTTTGAAGCGCATTGACGGCGTCGCTTGCTTTACCACTATTGAGCAACACGATTCCGTTCAAACCCGCAACTTCAGGATCCTTGGGATGCGTCTTCATCAGTCCCGCAACGACGGTCTGCGCGGTTGTGAAGTCTTTCACCTCGAGAAGCACGCGAATGTATCCCTTCAGCACAGAAACGTTCTTGGGATACTTCGCTGCCAGACTTGAGAACTCCGCCTTTGCCTTGTCCATCTGCCCGGAATTGGCATAGAAGTCCGCCAGGATGCGCACCCCCTGCGCATCGTTGGCAAAATCGTCCGATGCCTGCCGAAGCACCTCCTCAGCTCGTGTCTGATCTCCCTCCTTGAGAATGATCTCAGCGGTATTCACCCTGGCGACAAGACTCTTGGGGTCCGTGGCGACGGCGTCCCAACTGGTTTTTTCTGCCTCGGCCAGCCGGTTGTTCTTGGCGTAAAAGGCCGCGAGAATAAGTTTGGCATTTACGGATTTTGGATCGAGAGCGACCGCCTTTTTCAACTCGTCTTCGACGGAAGTGGCCTTGGTTGTATCACCCGATTGCAGCAGCGCGAGATCTTCATGGAAGGCCGCCCGATTCGGATCGAGTTCGATGGCGCGCTGAATCTCGATCACCGCCTGATCCTTCTCGCCTCGTCGGACTGCTATGGCGGAGAGCAACGCGTGAACATCAGGATTGTTTGGTTGCGCGGCAATCACGGCATTGGCCTGCGCTTGCGCGTCGTCAGTCCGGCCGCCTGCGATCAACAGGTTGCCAAGATCGAGCCGCGCTTTATAGTTTGTGGGCTGCAAGTCCACGGTATGCGCGAGCTCGCCATAAGCCCCGCTGAATTGCCCCAGATGTTCGTAAGCCTGCGCCAGTGCATAATGGGCGTCGGCAAAGTTCTTATCCACCTTCAGAGCGTTCATATATTGGATGGCAGCTTCCCGGTATTTGCCCTGGGCGCTATATCGCTCTCCGCTCTCTAGATACTTTTGCTTGCGCACGTTGGGATCGCCGTGGCATCCAGCCAGGAGCGTGACCGCGGCAAAGAGCACGATCGCTACAAAAGCACCGCGCCGATTGATTTCTTGCCACCTTTCATTGCATTTCACTGGAGCTGCCTTGAACGAGCTTTTCACTGTCTTCCATCCTTGCTGGCTGCCTTTCGTGCGAACACAGCCTGAAAACCTTTGCTGAAGCGCATGGCCTTCCCTGCTCCTTCCCGTCCGATCAATTCGGGATAAAGCGAGGAAGCATAGAAAGAAGCTGCGCTGTAAATGCTTCGGCCCGAGCCTTTGCCGCCGATGTATCTTCTCCGGTGTCGATCGCCGTAATCACCCTAACCAGCGCGCCATCCGTGCGATTCAGCCGTATCGCGTCAGTCACCATATACATCTTGGCCAGGTATTCATTGGCGATGCTGCGCCCGTGTGCCTGATACCAATAGATAACGAACTGCTTATTCTCTCCGTCGGCGATGATGTATTCGCCCACCCGGTGCGCCTTGCCATTGGCGTCGTTTAGATCGACGTACTGCGACGATTCAAAAGCCCAGCCGGAACCCGGCAGGCAGTTTTTCGGTGAATGCATGGTGACGCCTGTTCTCTGGGTTGGGAAATAGGCGACGAAGAGGCCAATCGGCTGCGCATTCCCACGCTGCGAGTAAACGCGCGACAGAAAATCTCCCGCCCCAAGACGGTCGAGCGTTCCCCGGTCAATCTGCACATCGCTTCCCGACCATCCGGAAATCGCCAGCGGGATTTGCCACAGAGGCTCACTTGCTGGAATCAGATCATTATCGCCGCGGGCAAACAGCAATAGTGCCGTTCCGGCCAGCAGCGCAACAACCGTCCAGAAGCGAGGGCTCTTCATGCTCGCCTCCTTCGGGCTGGCAACAAACACATGGTGCGATGGACGATGAATAGGCATCCGAGAGACACGAGAAATATCACCCAGCCGGAAAATTCGTGAAAGAAGCCTACAGCCTTGTCCGGATCCCAGTACTGAACGCACAATCCGGTGCCGAAGATGCGCACCGCGTTGGCCGCAATCGCGATCGGAACGCTCGCCAATGCGAGAACGGCCCTCCGCAGGAAGGATTTCTCCAGAAAGTATCCATAGAAAATCGCGAGCGTAAACAGGCTCATTAGAGAGCGGATGCCGCTACATGCCTCTGCCACCTCCAGTTTCATGGTGGAAAGTTCAATGACGTTGCCTTCCCGCAGAACTGGCACGCCGCATAAGGTAAGCAAAGCGCTGGCAAGCTTCGAGGCCAGAATCTGTAGTGGAAAGGTGATCTCGTTAAAGATGATCGCGGGAATCGGGATAGCCAAGGTCAGGACCAGCAAAGGGAAGCGAAGCTCTTTCAAAAGCTGCCATCCGCCAAAACTCAGCACCAACCCTGCCAACAGAATCACCAGCGAAATCCGTGACAGAAACAGTTCGGCCCCGTAGACACCCAAAAGCAGAACCACGAGCCCCAGCGCGACCACTGCAACCCCGCTCCAGGTGGGAACGACTCTTGTGTTGAGAAGGGCTTTTCTCTTCGCCCAAACCAGGTACACCGCAAAGATTGGGACCAGGAAGCCATAAGAAAAATCGGGGATCTGCCACCAGTCAATCGCCAGTTTCGCCAGCACCTGGTGGTACACCGCCGCCATGAGCACGCCGATGAGCGCTGAACCCCACGCAAAACCAGCGTTTCGAAGAAGCCAGAGATTCTTCGTAATCGCCGGCGTTTGTAGCTCTTGGGCCATATTCTCCGCAAAGGGACCTGAGGCATTTCAGTCCGATACACCGATCTCCCTAGCAATCCGGATGCCGAAAGTGGAACCGCCCAATCCAAGTGGATTCGCCACGAGTTGCCCAGCATAGGGAACCAGCCTTGTCGCGCGAGTGGAAAAGACTTTCCACTCTCCAGGGAAATCAATGTCATAATTCTTTCCGCTAAAAGAGAAAAACCTTTCCTTCACCTCAGCGAGCGCTCCTGCTGAAAGTGATCCCAGGAGTGGATATACCGCGCGGAATGCCCATTCCGCATCCTGTCCCAAGGTTTGGAAGTCGCATTGCTAAGGCAGGAATGTGGACCCAGGTTCCCTCATGGCGGGCAGTACAACCATCCAAAGCGTGAAACGGCAGGCGAAACCGTTCGCTCCAGCCAGACAGTTTGCCCCTATTGAGGCGCAGATTCAGCGCGCGATTGCCCGCATCGCCGAAAGCGACTGCCCGATCCTGATTGTGGGGGAGCACGGCGTTGGAAAGCGCACCATTGCCACGCAAATCCACGCGCAATCGCATCGCTCTCGCAGCAGCTTTACGAAGATTTCCAGCGTCGATGCCGATGCTCAGAACATCCTGGCGGTATTTTCGACCAAGGGAACGGTCTATCTGACCGAGATCGCTGATCTGAGCCTCGCCTTGCAGGAACTGATCGTCGATAACTACTTTCACTCCGGGCAGACACAGAATTGCCGCCTCCTTTGCGGCACCAGCCGCGAGCTGATTGAGGAAGTCAAAACCTCGCGCATGAAAGAGGATTTTTACTACCTGGTCTCGACCGTCACGCTTCGCATTTCACCCTTGCGCTGCAGGAAGTCTGAAATCCTCTCCATCACGGATGATCTATTGACGCAATACTCCAGGCAGTTCGACCGTCCGAAGCCGATTCTGCGTGAGGAGATCATTGAGTTTCTGATGGAGCACTCCTGGCCTGAAAATCTGTCGGAGCTGCAGACCGCAATCAAGACCTTTGTCGCCATCGGTGACCAGTCAATCTCTCTCGCTGCACTGAAGGCCGCGGCCTCGACGGCAAAGTCGAATGGGCAGCCTAAGCCGCAATCGCTGAAGGATGCCACACGGGCCGCATCCGCCCAGATCGAACGTCAGTTGATCTCCGAAGTTCTGGTTGCGACCGGCGGTAATCGTAAACGCGCTGCGGATGCATTGGGAATCAGCTATAAAGCCCTGCTCTACAAACTCAAGCTGGCCGGAACAGAATACCGGCCTGCCTCCAATAAAGATGGAGTTGCGCTATGAAGTTAGGAAGCCTTTTGGTTGTGGCGCTCTTTTTGCCGGGCCTTTTCTGCTATTCCCAGAGCACGGAGCCTGTTACCGTGCCTGCCCAAGTTGCAGCGCCAGTTCCAGTTGCACCTAACCCCGCCGCAGGAACAGCTTCCAAAAGCTATGTCATCGGCCCGTCCGACGTGCTTACCGTCACTGTCTGGAAGGAGCCTACGCTCTCGGGCAGTATCCTTGTTCGGCCCGATGGCATGATCACGCTGCCGCTCCTCGGCGACGTTCAGGCTTCCGGCCTAACACCGCTAGAGTTGGCAGACCAAATCGCATCCAAGCTCAAAAAGTACTACCAGAACCCCAACGTCTCCGTCGTGATCGGTGAGATTCACAGCAAGGTTGTATACCTTCTAGGCGAGGTTGGAAAGAAGGGACCTGTCGAGATGACGTCCGGCATGACTTTGCTTGAAGCGGTTGCCTTCGCTGGCGGACTCACGGAATACGCCAACGTGAAGAAGATCTATATTTTGCGTGACCAGGCCGGAAAGCACGAACGAATTCCTGTGCGTTACAAGGCGGCACTGAAGGGCGACAGCGAATTCAACCTGGTTTTGGAACCGGGTGACACGATTGTTGTTCCATAAGGCGTCGCAGATGAAAACGACTCTCAAACTCGCGGGGCTTCTCTTCACCGTTGCAGGCGCGATCCATGCGCAGGTTGTACCCGAGGCATCCGTGGGCACCGCCACTTTTAGCTATGCGGCGCGGTATGCCCAGGTTGCGGAATTCTACGGTAACGGGTTAGGTGCTTCGCAGGAAGCCATCCTCTCCGGAGATGCCAATTACATGAACGGCCACCAGCACCTGCCGTTCAACATGGTTTACGGTGGCGGCTACGGCTGGAACCTCGCCGGACCATCCTACGGGTCTGGATTATTTGAGAACTTCTTAGCGTCACAGGGATTTGTCAGGCGGAGTTGGAGCCTTGTGTTCAGTGACAATACTAGTTACCGCAAGCAGGCTCCGACGGCCGGTTTTTCGGGGGTCCCCGGTACCGGGGAACCTGTTGGCGGATCGAGTCCGACCCCGCCGTCGAGCCAAACAATACTGACGTTGAATACTCGCACTGTCGATAACAACGCGACCGGGACACTTGCACTTGACCTCAACTACGCGACGGTCCTCAGCTTCGGCGCCGTTTCAGAATTGCTTCGCTACCCTGACGGCAATGGCGTGGATACCGATACGTTTACGGCGAACGCGGTTCTGACCAGGCGCATCAACGCAAGGAGTTCATTGTCGGGCCAGTACTTATATACAAAGTTCACTTATCCTGGCGGCGCTGTCTCTCCATACAACGGCGGGATGTGGATCGACACGATTTTGATCGGCTACCAGCGCCAGTGGAACCGGCAGATCACCACAAACGTCTCCGCGGGACCACAGTGGGTCGAAGGTGCAGACAGTGCGATTGTGCCCACTTCGACCAGGGTCTCAGCGAGCGCCACTATCACCGACCGGCTTCGCTTTGGAACAGCCGACATCGCATACACACATAACACCAGTGGCGGTGGAGGTTTTCTCATGGGATCGGAGGTCGATTCCGTGGCCGGAGGCTTCACAAAGGATTTCGAGAGGAAGCTGACCATCGGACTGACCGGAGGCTACATGCGCAACTCCGGATTAACCAATCAGGAAGAGATCAACGCTACGTTTGGGACAGCGACGGCGTCCATGCGGCTAAGCAGGAATTTCAACGCATTCGCGAGTTATACGGGATCCGATCAATCGTCGAGTTCCTCGCTTCCATCCAACGCCGTCGGCCAACTATATCAAGTGATCAGTTTCGGGATCGGGTATTCGTCGCCCCGGGAACAGACCCGCTCCAAGCACTAACTCGTAAAGGAGCTCTATGCTCGGACATCGCGAACTCACTATGCAAGACTATGCCGGGATCTTGAGGCGGCGAGCCTGGTTGATTCTGCTTTTTGCGATCGTATGCCTCGCGGTTGGCGCAGGCATCGCCCACATCGTTCCCTCCCAGTATGTGTCGAAGACGTTTGTGCTCATCGAGCAGCAAAAGGTTCCGGAAAACTATGTGACACCCGTCGTCACTGAAGACCTCGGTTCGCGCCTGGCCTCGATGAGAGAGCAGATCCTGAGTCGCTCACGCATTCAACCGATCATCGAGAAATTCAACTTGTACGCCGGCCACGACACCACCATGGATGACCGCGTGGAAATGACGCAAAAGGCGATTGGGATCGAGCCGATCCCCTCTGGTCCGTCGTCGCATGGGATGCCGGGCTTCTATATCACCTTCAAGGCGCAGGATGCACACACAGCCCAACAAGTTTGTGGTGAGATCACCTCACTCTTTGTCAGCGAGAATCTGAATGCGCGCGAGCAGTCCGCAGAGGGTACCACTGATTTTCTAAAACAGCAACTCGCCGACGCAAAGGCCAAGCTTGACGATCAGGATGCCAAGCTCGCAGGTTTCGAGCAAAAGTATTTCGGGATGCTCCCTGAACAGGAACCGAACAATTTGAATACGCTCCAGGCGCTCACAACCCAGCTTGACGCTGTGACCCAGTCGCTGGGCCGCATACAGCAGGATGTGACCTTTCTCCAGGCGATGGTCACGCAGCAATCGCATGACCTCGAAAGCACCGAGCCCACGGCCACTGGGGTTTCAGTGGACGAACGCAAATCCGAACTGAAGACCCTCAGCGAGCAGAAACAGGCATTGGAGGCACTCTACACGCCCGACCATCCCGATGTGGTCGCGATCTCGCGTAAGATCGCCGATTTGCAGGCCGAGATCGCGCATGCTTCGTCCGAGCCAGCACCGGCACCGGTAGCTTCTGCCGTCAAGCGTCCTGATCCGCCGCAACTTCAACAGCTCAAGGCGCAGCTTCGCGCGGCGCAGGCGTCCATGGCAACCACAAAGCAGGAGCAGGCCCGTATCGAGCAACAGGTTCGCACCTACGAGTCGCGACTCCAGTCGAGCCCGCAGGTTGAAGCGCAATACAAGGAACTTACCCGCGATCATGACACGGCTTTGGAGTTCTACAACTCGCTGCTGAAGAAAATGAATGAATCGTCCATGGCAACCGCCCTTGAACAGCGGCAGCAGGGCGAACAGTTCAGCGTCATAGATCCTCCTAATCTTCCCGACGCGCCGACGTTTCCGAATCCTATTGTTTTCGCGGGTGGCGGCTTTACAGGGGGACTGTTCCTGGGTCTGCTTCTTGCGGCGCTGCTGGAGTACCGCGACACGTCCCTGCGCAACGAGAGGGACATTTGGGCTTTCACCAAGCTGCCGACCCTGGCTGTGATTTCTCGCATTGACGGTCTTCGCCTTCCCGATAAGCCTCGCAGCCGGCGGAAGTTATTCTCACGAACAATTAAACCCGTTGAAAGCGCGCTCGGATAACCATGTACAGATACTTCTTCGGCATGAACGACTTACCTTTCGGAGCCTGTCCCGATCCGCGCTATCTATACTTGATGCCGCACATCCAGGAATCCCTTGCGTGCCTGCAATATGGCATCGCGGCGCGTAAGGGCTTTGTCGTGATGACGGGAGAAGTGGGCACGGGAAAAACAACCCTCCTCAAGACTGTCCTCAGCTCCTTCGACCAACGCATTTCGACCGCCTTCGTGTTTAATCCGCGTCTTGATGCGCTCGACTTCCTTGATTTTGTGCTTGCGGACTTTGGCATCCCATGCGCCACGCGAACCAAATCCGGGATGTTGCTGCAGCTCGATCGCTGGTTGATCGAACGCTTTCGCAACGGAGAGCTGTGCGCCATTGTGGTTGACGATGCGCAGAACCTTTCCTGGGAACTTCTTGAGGAAATTCGCCTGCTGACGAATCTCGAAACCCCATCGGAAAAACTGGTCCAGATTGTGCTGTCCGGGCAGCCTGAGCTCGAGGTAAAGCTCCGAAACCCTCGCGTTCGTCAGCTCCGGCAGCGCGTTTCGCTGTGGTGCAGAACGCGGCCACTCACCAGTGAGGAGACCACCGCGTACATCGCAAAAAGACTGCACATCGCCGGCGCGAGCCAACCTGTCCTTTCACCTGATGCCATTCAGCTTATCTATCACTATTCCAAGGGCATTCCTCGCCTTATCAACCTGATTTGCGAGCACGCCATGATCAGCGCCTACGTGGAGCAGATCAAGCCCATCCCGGCGCGAATCATCGATTCGGTTAGCGTCGAACTAGATCTGGCCCAGCAGCCTTTTGAGATCTCACCAGCGGCTATGTCCGGGCTGTCCGAGGATTCTTCGCCAAACGCAATCTCCAGCCCCCTCAACCCCGTCGCAGATTTCCCCGATTTCCTAGAGGACTTTTGAGCTATGAGCCGCATACATGAAGCACTTCAAATGGCATATCGCGAGCGCGGGAAATTGCCGGTCTCAGGAGCAAATCAGGTTGCCGAGCTGACAATCACCTCCGCGCCTGAGGAACCGCCGCTCGCCAAGCCCGAATTGGTTTTGAAAAACATTGCGCAACATCCTTGGAAGCCGCTAATCGCTTCCTTTCCTACGCTCACAGACCACGGCGCGGGCGTTGAGCAGTTTCGCCGCCTCCGCTCACACGTCTACCAGGCTCACGCTGAAGCTCCATTGAAGACGATTCTTATCGCCAGCGGTATGCCTTCAGAAGGAAAGAGCTTTGTCGCGGCGAATCTGGCCATGAGTATGGCGCGCAACAGTGTCAATAACATTTTGCTCATCGACGGCGATCTGCGCCGTCCCACGCTTCACGAATTGCTCGGCGCCCCCAATGTCCCAGGACTATCGGATTATTTGCAAGGCACTGCCGATTTGATGGATATCATGCAGCGCTATCGTAGTCCGGAAACGGCAGAGGACGAGGGCTTGGATATTATCTCCAACCTCACCTTTATTCCTTCCGGCAAGTCCAGCGACAACTCTTCTGAACTGGTGGCCAATCACCGCATCGAAGAACTGATTGCGCTGGCATCGCCGCATTTTAATTGGATTCTGATTGACTCCCCGCCGGTGCTGGCAGTTACCGACGCGGTTGACCTTGCCCGTGCCGCCGATGCAGTGTTGCTCATCGCGCGTGGTGCAAGCACGCCTTACGATGTCGCTCAGCGCACCCAGGCCGCCCTCAATAGTTCGCGCATCCTCGGTTTTGTGCTCAACGCTGTCAAGGATGCTCCACGCAATGGATCGTACAGCTACGACTACTACTACGCTGGGTCAGAAGACGCCGGTCGCGCCCGGGAAGCCAAGGATAGGCAGGAATGATCAGACTCTTCAATGTTTACTATCCGACCCGGGCGCTGGTGCTGCTTCTTTGCGAAGCACTCCTCGTGAGTGGCTCATTTCTGCTTGCCACTGCGTATCTCGCCGGGCCGGATACGTACATAGTGTTGTATTACGAAAACGGCATCCTGAAGATCGCAGGTATCACAGTTCTAACCCTGCTTCTCACATATTACTTTGATCTCTATGAGCCGCAGCGCATCTCAGGACGTTGGGAAATCTACTTTCGGCTCCTCCTGGTTCTTAGCGTTTTATCATTTATACTCGCGGCGCTCTTATATCTATTTTCTGCAATGAGCATAGGCCCGAATGTTCTTCTCGTCGGCACCTCCATCCTCGCGATTGTGCTCTTCATCTGGCGGTCAGCGTACGAATCGATCATTGGCCTTTCGGTGTTCCGCGAGCGCGTCTATGTGCTGGGCAGCGGTGAGCGTGCACGCGGTGTTGTTGAGATGTTGCGCGCCAGACGCGATGCCGGCATGGGAATTGTCGACGGAGAGAGCAAGGGCGCGTTCAACGGAGACCTCGAACGCTTTGCGGCGGACCTGCGTGCCTTTTGCGAGCCGAAGACCCGCATTGACCGCGTCATCGTTGCCATGGAAGACCGGCGCGGATCGATGCCTGTTCGTGAACTCCTTGATCTTCGGCTCCGTGGGGTTGTGATTGACGATGCCAGCGTGCTGATGGAGCGCCTCTTGGGCAGACTTCCGCTGAACGGCCTCAATCCCAGCACCCTCATCTTCACTCAAGGGTTCAATGTGAAGGCGTCGCATCAGCTAGTGCGGCGTCTAATTTCCATCATTGTCTCTTCCATTAGTTTGGTGTTCTGCTTGCCGCTCATTCCGTTCATCATTTTGGCTGTTCGTCTGTCCTCACCCGGGCCCATTTTTTTCCACCAGAGCCGTGTAGGACTACGTGGACGGCCTTTTTCTCTGCTCAAATTCCGAACCATGCGGCAGAACGCAGAGGCAAATGGCGCGGTATGGGCGAGCAAGCACGACTCTCGTGTCACTCCGGTTGGCCGGTTCTTGCGCGTCACTCGTCTCGACGAGATTCCGCAGCTTTGGAATGTCCTGCGAGGAGAGATGGGATTTGTCGGCCCTCGCCCGGAGCGCCCCGAGTTTGCACAGTGGCTCACCAGGGAAATTCCCTTTTATGAGCTTCGGCACATGATCCGCCCCGGCATTACCGGGTGGGCACAGGTTCGATATCAATACGGTGCGAACCTGGAGGAAACCAAGCGAAAACTTGAATACGACCTTTACTACGTCAAGCACATGTCGGTCGGCCTCGATCTGCTCATCATGTTTGAGACGATCAAGACGATCGTGCTGGGAAGGGGCGCTCAGTGAAGATTGTCTTCTGCGTGTCTCTGATCGGCATTTGTTACGTCTACGTAGGGTACCCCGTTGCGATGTGGTTGCTCGCCCAGTGGCATCCACGGCCCTGGAAGGTCGCGCCCATCACCCCGAGCGTAAGTATCGTGCTCGCCGTGCACAACGGTGTGTTGTTGCTCCCGCGCAAGATTCAGAATCTCCTTGCCATCGATTATCCGAACATCAAAGAGATCATCATCGTTTCAGACGGCTCGACCGACGGTACCGCAGAATTGCTGGCCAACCAGCACAATTCGCTCATCAAGACCATTGTGCTAACAAAGCAAGTTGGCAAGGCGGTCGCCGTCAACGCCGGCGTAGCCCAAGCCACGGCAGATGTGATCCTCTTCGTGGACATCCGGCCTGAAATTGTTCCGGGAGCGATTCAGCAGCTGGTCAGCAACTTTACTGATCCGAATGTTGGCTGCGTGGCCGGCCAACTCACTCTGCGTCAAGAGGGACACGACGACGCCGCTGCGGCAGTCGGCGGGCTTTACTGGCGTTACGAACAGTGGATCAGGAACTGCGAGGCTGTTTTCGACTCTCCGGTTGGGGTCTATGGGGGCTTCTACGCCGTCCGCCGTGAGCTCGTTGTGCCGCAGCCAGCCGGAATGATTCTGGACGACATGTTTCAGCCGCTGTCGATCATCCGCCGAGGCTACAGGTCTGTTATCGATCCACGGGCTCGCGTGTACGATAAATGGCCGGAGAGGCTTGTGAGTGAGTTTCAACGCAAGGTGCGAACGCTGGCAGGCAATTTCCAGCTTTTCCAGCTAGCGCCGTGGACGCTGACCCCGCAGAATCAAGTTCTTTTCCAACTTATCTCGCACAAGGTAATGCGGCTCGTCGTGCCTTACCTTCTGGTTTTACTGCTCATTTCCGCAGTCTTTCTCTCTGTCGGGTCACCTTTCTATGCGGCATTCGCTGCTCTTCAGATTTTAGGCTGGGTCCTCGCGATTGCCGGCCTGCGCCATCGAATTCCGGCACTGCAACGCGTTGCAGCACCGCTCAGTGCTCTGCTCGTGCTCAACGCCGCCGCCATCGCCGGCCTCTACATATTTCTGTTCGCGCCTGGTCCACTCTGGAAGATATGGAATTCAAGTAAGCCGGATTCAATAAGACCTGCTCCTGCAATGAATGACCTTGTACCGCCGAAACCACCCGCCATGGTCCCAGTCGTTGACATCTGCAAGAGCTTTTCTACTGGTTCACAACCAAAAAGGGAGCTTTGAAACGCCATGGTCCACAGGAAGAACCTGCTACTCGTTATTGCCGTACTAGGAATCGGTGCAATCGTCGCCGCCTTGGCGCTTCGCTACCACATTGCCAAGGTCAAGGCCGCAAGGTTGGAGCAAATCCCCGCGATTGCGCCGTATTTCCCACCCGGCGCGATCTGGACACAAGACGTCAGCCATGAGCCCGCCGATCCACAATCCACTGCCATCATTGACTGGCTCGCGGATGCGGGCGGTTGGGGAAACAGCAATCGCTTACAAGTTGACTGGACCATACGCGTTGTGCGGGCAAACGCCTCCACCCCGAAGGTCCGATTTGACCCAGCGCCGGAGATCATCTCCCCCGATTCCGATATTCCCGGTCTGATTCCTCTTCCCCCCGGAGGGGGCATGGAGGGATCGAACAGCTACCAATGCAATAACCACATGTATGACTGCCACCTTCTTGTCGTGGACCGCAGCCAGGGCAAGCTCTACGAAGCCTGGGGGGCCAGCGAAATAGACTCCAAGATCAATGCAAAATTCATTGCGGTTTGGGACCTCAATCGCGTTTATCCGCCGTCGGGACGCGGAGATCAGTGCACCAGCGCCGATGCCGCCGGTTTTCCTATCGCCCCGCTGCTCTTCAACGCCGACGAACTTGCCAAGGGGAGCATCAACCACGCCCTTCGCTTCATGCTTCCCACCGAGCACATTCGCGCCCACGTCTTTGTGCATCCGGCTACGCACGCCGGCTCTCCGACCGGTCCCGTAACCGCTCCGCCCATGGGCGTCCGCATCCGCCTGAAGGCTTCCTATGACCTGTCGGAACTGACGCCCGCGGCGCAAGTCGTTGCCCGGGCCATGCAGAAATACGGCATGTTTCTTTCGGACGCCAGCGGCATCGACATCTCAGCCCAGAGCGACAAAGACACGGTTGCGAAATATGCCGATCTCGATTTCGATACCCACAGTCTATGGCCGTTGAAGGTGACCGATTTCGAAGTTGTCGATTTAGGAAAGCCGATCCAGTTGACCGATAACTGCGTGCGGAACCGATAAGGGAAGGCGGGCCAGGAAGCTGCAATGAGGCGCAGAGAAGTCCATGGACGCTGTTCAGAACCAGCTCGGATCAAGGCATTGCGGTATCTTGTTGCATCGCAAATTACCCCTCTACGTCGGCCTATCCTCTGTCCTGCTAGCCACGCTCTTGATCGTGCGCACCTACCCGGTCTTCGACCAAACTTACGACGAGAGCGCCATAATTGCCGGCGGTCTGGAGTGGTTGGATCACGGCACCTTCCATCTTGATCCAATAACGCCTCCCTTGGTGCGCGTCGCAGCAGCGCTCCCGTCATACTTACGTGGAGCGCGCATCCCAGATATTACCGATGCGTCCGACATTTTGAGATTGTACAAATATGGCAATACCATCTTGGACTGGAACGGATCATACGAGACAAATCTAACGTTGGCGCGACTTTGCATTTTGCCATTTTTTTGGCTTACCTGTTTCTTAACATGGCGCTTCATGTCGCAATACTTTAGTCAATGGCACTCTGCCGTCGCGGTTTTTCTGTTGGCATTCTGCCCAGTGGTTCTTGGACACTCGGGACTCGCCACCACGGACACTCCGTCTATGGCAATGTTTCTCTGGTCAGTGCTCGCTTTGTGCGCATTGCTCCAGAGGCCCACGCGGTCTAGCGCCTTGCTGGCCGGCTTTATTATTGGGCTTGGCGCGTTGACCAAACTGACGGAAATCCCCTTCCTCCTTGTCACCGGCGGAGCCCTCTGGCTCGACTCATGGGCCACGAAAAAGCGTCTTCCCGTCCCGTGGAAGCTGGTCGGATTGGGAACGCTGGCCCTCTCTCTCACCATATGGTCTGGCTACCGTTTCAGGCATGGGCCCATCCTCCGTCCCGAACTCTTGTCACCCAATGGCCTAGCTCATCTTGCGGCGATGCGTCCAAATGAGCGGGCGATTCTGCTCTTCCCTTGGGTTCCCGCCAATGATTTCTTTAAGGGGCTGACCGTGGCATATACCAGCGGTCGCGGCGGACGTCCAGGCTCATACCTACTTGGACAGATTTATAGTGGCGGCCGCTGGGACTTCTTCCCTGTCGCCATTTTGGCGAAGACGCCGATCCCGCTGTTACTGCTCTGCCTGGCAGCGGTCATCTGTCTTGTGGCTTCTGGAGAGTGGAGACGCAGTCGAGGCTCAACGGTGCTTCTTGCCGGATTTTTGGGGCCGCTGCTCGTAGGAATGATGTCGAATTTGAACCTCGGTCTCCATCACATCCTGCCTATCTATCCATTTGTCGCCATGTTGGGGGCACTGGCAGCCGCGCGCCTCTGGCGGCTGTCTGGCAGGCCAGTTCTGGCCGTTTCGGCACGGGCTGTCGTCCTGCTGCTGATCGGCTGGAATCTTGAAACATGCCTGCATGCGGCACCGGACTTTTTTGCGTATTTCAATGAGCCGGCGGCGCCGCACGACAGCTATATCCTCATAGGTAGCGACCTGGATTGGGGTCAGGACCTCAAACGTCTGAGCAGTGAGCTCCAGCGACTACATGTTCAGCATGTGTCCCTGGCCGTAATGGGAGAAGCCGATCTCAGCCGGGCACACCTGCCGAGATTCGATATTCTCCAGCCTTGGGAGAAACCGGGCGGGTGGATTGCCATTGGAGAGTATCCGCTGATGGAATATAAGGGCTACAGATGGCTTGAAGCCTATCCATACACACGCGTTGGACGCTCAATCCGCCTATACCACCTCCCCGACGCACCTTAGCTGGCTCCCTAACCGTGGCGCCGACGGCGGCCTTCACATTGCGGAGGGCGTCAGCGCGACAGGTCAGACTCAGAAATACCCGACCGGTAATTCTGCTCAAACACCTGTTGCAGCCACAGCTCGAATGTTAGTGCACGGCATAACTCTTCCGTGCGGTCGAGTCCTCTCATGTGCTCGTCCCAGGAGCGCCGTACCGCAAGGGCCGAGATGAATTCTCCGTAATGCGCCGACGGAGAGAGCAGGACGCGCTCAAACAGCGCTCGCGCGGGCGATTGCCTGATCCATGTGGGGTAATCGTCAAACTGGTGTAGCGATTTGAGCTTTACTCCAACCCTTTCGGCCAGTTTTCCTATGCGGCGTCGCGCTCCCAAAAGCTTTTTAGCCGCAAACGTAATGCCTGGCGGATAGGAAATCGGGACTCCGGATTTTTGCCACGGAATGGTCTTAAAGAACTTCGGCAGCGACCGTATCAAGGCCTTTCGGAACACTTTGTAGTCTTCCATGAGTTCCGCCGGAACTGAATAAGCAAACGTAGCCAGACGATTTTCGCAATAGGGCAGTCGATTCTGGATAAAGTTGTTTGTGAGCCGAGTGCCTTCGTTGATGAATCGCCCTCCGCGATTATTGAACTTTTGGGGAGTGAACCAATGCGAGTACGGATACGCCGGCCAATGTTTGGGATGCCCGCCGCGATAGAGGCCACCGAGCAACGCATCTCCCCAAAAACCGTTGAGGTTGATCGAATAGTGCTTTCGCTGCTCCTCGACGGCGGCCAGCGCATGCATGTGTAAAAAGTCTTGCTGGCCGTCGGTATACCACACTCCTGCGGCGCGCCGGTCGATCCAATTGGAAGAGCTCAGCTCGACCACATGATGCACGGCAGGCTTGATGCGCGCAACTTCTGCCGCAATGCGAATATCGTCACAGCCAGTTTGCCATAAGTCGTGGTATGAATTGGCCTGCCGGCATCGATGGGTATGGCGGCTAACAACGCCCTGGAGTCCAGTCCCCCGCTCAGGCTCACGCCGACAGGGACATCTGATTGGCTGTGCCTCTCCACCGCGGCGACGATGAGCCGGCCCAGCTCGTCAACGATCTCGTCCTCGCGAATATTCTCCGGCAGCGGCTTGATGTCGTCCCATCCCCAATATTTCGCGATGGCAATGGTCCGCGCCTGCATATCGAAGGTCAGCACCGACCCAGGCGGGAGGAGCTTGACGTCGGGAAACCACGTTTTGTCGTCGAGTAGATAGCCAACCGCGAAGAAGTCTTTGACAGACGCGGCATCGATACGGGGGGTAAAGTTGGGAAGCGCCAGAAATGCCTTCACCTCGGAAGCCCAGGCCAGGCTCTCGCCGTCAAAGCGCCAATACAAGTGGCGAAGCCCGTAGCGATCGATGATGAGATGAATACGCTTGCGCCTCTCGTCGATCACGACGGCAGAATAGATTCCGTCGACCTCCTTCAGGAACGACAAGGCCTCATCCGCTGAGCAAAGCCGGCCGAAGAGAGCGGCGTCATCGCTGGAAGAAGTCTCTCCATCAACCCTCGCCCGGAGTTCTGGCTGGTTATACAGCTCGCCATCGATCCAGATATGCACACCATTGTGGCTGGCAGGCTGGGCGGCGGTTTGAACGATTCCAATGTGTACGCGCGACGCACATAGGCCCGGCGAACTGTGAAGAACATCGCCGCGATGAAATGGCTCATGCAAAATCAACTCGCGCATCGTGCGGGCACAATTTGCAAGTTCACTCTCGGAAATCTTCGAGCTTGCGATTCCGATAAGACCTGGCATATCTTTCCCCTTGCTGCGAGGCTCTAGGCGGGAATTTCCATTTAGCTCTGCTGGTTTTGACTCAATATACACCTGCTTGCTTCTGCTGGAGGCGCGCCTTCATCACACTCCGCAGATTGATCCTGGTTCAGGACGGCTTCCCGCGTGTAATACATAGCGATTTCCGTTACTTGGGTTGCCCATAAGCGGAGTAGCCAGACAAGCGATGCTCAGGCCCTTGCCATGCGCCTGGCTCGCGGGGTGTTCCGATAGAGCTTCATGTAGGCATCGACCATCGCTTGCAATGTAAATTGCGCGTGAAAGGCGGATTGGGCATTTGCCGAGAAATGCTCGCGTTCAGCCGTGTTAGCAGCCATGCGCAGAATCGCCGCTGCCATCTCCGCAGGATCCGCCACGGGAACGGTCAAGCCTGCCTTTGCCAGCCGAACAGCCTCCGCCATTCCGCCCACATCGGTCACGATGACCGGCAGTCCCAGTGAGAAAGCCTCCAGCAGCGAAATGGGCAACCCCTCCGAATTCGACGACATGACGAAGGCATCGGCCGCGGAGAAGAACGGGGCCACATCGAGCTGTTGCCCCCAGAATTTCACCTGCCCGGCAATGCCCAAATCCGCTGCTAGGCTCTCCAGCCTCTCGCGTTCGCTGCCATCGCCCACCATCCAAAGCCGCAAATCCGACTTGGAGGCAAGTGCGGCGCGGAAGGCATTTAGCAGGAGCGGGAGGTTCTTTACGGTCTCAAGCCGGCCGGCGTAGAGCAGAGTGAACCCGCTCTTCTGCGGCCAATCTTCGTTGGCCGCTCGCTGAATCGGGGCCGCGCCATTATAGACGCACACAATCTTTCGTAGCGGTGCGCTGCGCATGCTCCTCAAATTGTCTGCAGTTGCGTCGCAAATGCCAACGACCCAGTCGCAACAGCGTGCCGCAAAGGCGTATTTCAACTCCTCAACCACTTTGCGCGGCGGGGCTACCAGGCTATGCCGCGTGGAAACAATACTGGGAACGCCCGCCATCCTGGCAGCCATGGCCGCATAGATTGTTGGCAACGGGTCATGAAGGTGGACGACGTCGGGCTGCGACATTTTAAAGATGCGAAGGAAATTTCGCACGCCGTCGGACAGGTGCCGGGCAACGTCCGACCGCACAGCAAAGCCTTCCGCGCGCATCTGCTCGCCGAGCAGGCCAAGGCCGATCACGACATAGACACACGGGTCATGCCCCTGCTCCCGCTGCAGGCGGCACAGTTGCGACACAAGTACCTGGGAGCCCCCTATCTCGAAGTAGTCGACCACGTGCGCGATCTTCATTGGTGTGCCGTCCATCCTATTCCTCGCCGGCCATCGATCAACCACCTTGAACCATCCTGATAGCAGAAGACATGCGATCCACGACTGCGGACCAGGTGTAGTGCCGCAGGACACGTTCGCGTCCCTGCCGGCCCATGATCGCCAGTTCTTCGGGATTCGAGAGAAGCTTGAGCAGCTTCGCTGAGAGGTCTTCAACAGACCCTTTGGCCACGAGATCTCCGTTGAAGCCGGGAGTGACGGTTTCGCGGAGAGCCCATGCGTCCGTTACCAGGCATGGGAGCTGATAAAGCATGGCCTCCAGCGGCGCGATTCCGAACGGCTCATAGAGCGACGGCAACACGAACACGGTCGAGTCGCGGAAGAGAGATTCGAGCTTGCGCTTCTCGTCTGGATCGGTCTTGGAGAGGTATCCGTGGAAGACAACGCCGCTGGGCAGATCATTGAGCTTTGCAGGACCGACGATGTGGAGTTCGGCGGCCGGCAGCGCGTCGCGAACGATGCGAAAGGCTTGAAGAAGCTGCGGACCCCCCTTGCGGACAAATTCAATACCGACGAAGAGAATGCGCGGCGCCGTGTAGTCCTTGTGCGGTTCGGCTGCGGGAAATTCGGCAAGATTAATGCCCGCGCCCACGTTGAAAACGCGCCCGGCAGGAACATGATAATCCGCTATGAAGGACTGCCGCACGTACTCGCTCATGGTGAAAATCCCGGCCATTTGGCCGGCAGTTTGCTCCTCATAGCGAAGGGATTCATCGATGCGCCGGCGCGCGACCCCCTCGAAGCCGAAGTCGCTGTTGAGACTCACGGCAAGGTTGCCATCGTGGTAGGAGGTGCATTTCTTATGAGGAAAGGCATCCGGCAGTGAAAACATGTGGCCCGTCTGGAGCAGAAGATCGCTCGTGACCGAGACGCGAGATGCCGCCTGAGAGAGTGCCCGCCGATAGGCTGGATCGAAGTAATAGTGCGTCCGCCAAATCGCGCGATTGCGGTTGAAATTCCTGGCCAGGAAGAAGCTGTTGGGCAGGCGCGGAACCTTGATGCCTACAGCTCGCTCGAGAATGCCGGCACGGTCCATGGCGCGCAGCATGAATAAGCCACTGCCCGACCATGTCTTCGGCGAATTTGGATCGGAGCCGACATTGCCGCCGAAGAAGACCGTCAATTTCGGCATGCGCTTCTCCTCCAACCCCGCTACGTGGGCGATTATAAGGCCGCACCGCGTTCCCCATCTGTGTGATCCAAAGTGCTGGTTCCCAAACGTATGACGCTGGCGCATCCGGAACCGCATCTACTTTAAGGAGATTCGAATAAGGCGCAGCGGCGGGTTTCCCTGCGAATCGCCATTATCCGGATCTGGCGGAAGGCTGACTTCGGTGGCCTGGCCCAGTTGGCCGAGTCTCTCCAGGAGCGCACGGTGCGCGTCGTAGACATCGAATTCATACAAGACCAGCCACAGCGTTCTCGGTCTCGATGTCGAAACAACCGAGATAAATTGATCAAGGTCTGCCCGCATGATCACAGGGCCACCCCAGGCCTTGATTTCCTGCCTGTCCCACCAGTCGTAGACCGAAATCGGAAATCCGGTCTCCTGGGGATGAAAGTTTAAATTCCGAGCGAAATAGTCGAAGGGCACTTGCGCATACAGGGCATCAAAAATAACCCTGTCACCGGGACTGTAGTTCTGTTGGACGGCGCTCACCAAGTTTTGCCACGGCCGCCCGTGAGGTTTAAATTCCTGCCGAAAGAACCCGGCGGCGTAAAAGCAGAGGATGAGCGTTCCAACTGCCAAGCTCGGAACTCGCCATCGCGGCCTCTCTGTTCCGTATTGAATGGCGCGAGCGACGGCCAGAGCAAGAGGCGGGACCAGAGGCAGCATGTAGCGAGTTGCGTAAAGATGAAGCAAAGCCAGTCCTATTCCAACCGCCAGCAGAAGAATTCCGAACAGCCGGCAAACCTCATCGTCCCTTACGAACCAGAGAAAACCGACGCCTAAAAGCGCAACGGCGAGCGGAGCTGCGCAGAGCAAAAGGAGAAGGATAGAGGTGAAAGGATAGAACCCTGCCGCCGCGGCCGCGTCGTCTGCCACTCCCTTAATTTCTGTTCTGGCAAGTTCTGCCGATCCCTGCCTGGTGACGCCATAAGAGAGTGCTTCGGGGTTTTGATGGCTGAGCGTTAGAGCCTGGTCCAGGCGGCCCTTGGAGGAGTGTCGATCGAGCAGCCCGGGAATGCCCGGCGAGACGAGGGCGACCGTCAAAACTCCAGCGGCGCAAAGTCTCACCAAGCGGCCCCTAACGAAGCCCGAGATGATCATCCAATGGACAAAGAGCCCGAGGAGGACAAATACTCCGACATAGTTTACATAGAACAACAACGCCGCCAGTGCACCATAAGCAACGACTAGCCACTTCTCCTCTTTCCGCTGAACGGCGATAGCCCAGTGCACGATCAGAAGACAGACGAAGACAAGCGTAAAGAGCATATAATTTCGAACTTCCATGGAGTACACGAAGAGCATCGGTGAAAATGCAAAAAGTGCTGCTGCCACTGTGCCGAAACGGGCGCCCAAAATGCGCCGGGCCAAAACATACATTCCTACCGTGCTGCAGATATTCAGAACAACGCTAAAAAGCCTGAGTTGTGCCTCGGCGCCGCCGACAATTCGAACCCACGCCCACAAAAGCATATAAAACAGAGGGGGGTGGACGTCCCCAGTCGCATGCCTAAGAAGTTCGGGAAACGGCAGATTTGCCATGAAGGCAGAGTAAGTCTCGTCCAGCCACAGCTCCCGCGAATGGAGCGCAAATAGCTTGCAGCACGCGCTCACGAGCAGAACGACGTAAAAGAGGACAACCGGTCTTTTATGATCGGGACTGAGCGGCCTCACAGGATTGTGACGACGCACACGCTGCCAGAAATCGATCAACCCGCGCGGGCTCATCTCCATTGCGGTCCTCCGATACCAGTCTTTTGCTAACAATCATGACGAATGGTTCGATCATGTGAATCAGAGCGTCAGGTTGACGGTTCGCAGCAAGATGTACATCATCAGCAGCAACGCGATCGCCAACCCGCCGGAATACGTCAGGCTGCGCGCCAGCGGCAAGCGCGGGGCAACCATTCTCCGCTCGAATGCCGCCTGGAAAATGACCTCGGCCATCCCACCCAACAGGAAGAACGTCATCACAAAGGCGTTCGACAGAAACCACCCTGCCACCAGGAAGCCGGTGAGCGACAAAACCATCAAGCGTCCCAGGCGGTTCACCTCCGCCTTGTCGAGTGTCTCGACCTTTTTAGCTGCGTGAGGAAAGGGCGCATCCTCGGTCACGATCGGCTCGCCTTCAGTCACCTTCAGCGGTGAAGCAATCCCCAGAGTATCTCTTGCGGTTGTAAACAGGAATAGAGACCAGAAGTACAACCCGCACAAGCCAAGTTCAGCCGCGCAAACCACCAACGAGTTGTGCGCGGTGCGGTGGTTATCGGTGTAGTCTCCCATATTGCCTAAACCGACTCCGAACAACGGATGAGCCTTCAGGATTCCCAACCCCTCACCCCAAAGCGACGTGCGGTCTGAGCCCGCCTGGGCCGATATCTGCCGTCCGCCCGTGAAGTGCAGGGCCATTGCGGATGCGAACAGCGCGCCCGCCAGCAGCAGCGCAGGCACCAACCCGATTCGTCGCCGTGCCGCCACAATCGCCATCGCAATCAGGCCCAGCAAAGCTCCGCGGGAGTGCGTAAGATAGACGCCAAAAAGCAGTGCGCACGCAGGAACCAGGACAAACCCGAAATTCCAAAATAACTTCTTCGCCCGCCAGAAAATGAACACCAGCGGAACCACGCAGAGGGCAAACTGAGCAAAGTCATTCGGATCGTTGATCGGTCCCAGTCCCATGATCCGGTAGATCACCTGCATCTTATCGTTGGTCTCTTTCATGAGATACGGGTGCTCAAGGCTCCAGCGTTGGTCACTGTCGCTGTCCGAGGAT
Organism: uncultured Acidobacteriota bacterium; assembly: GCA_963729915.1. Classification (GTDB taxonomy): domain Bacteria; phylum Acidobacteriota; class Terriglobia; order Terriglobales; family Acidobacteriaceae; genus Telmatobacter. Next base: position 540,902 of record CAVSQE010000014.1, read on the forward strand.
TCCGATTGCTGCGTGGTGCTCTCCTGAACGGCGCGGTGCAAATCCGATAACCCGCGCGCGGTCACAAATAGGCAGACAAACACCAGCATCAGGACCAGAGCCTGCAACTTCTTTTTTGTGTTGCAATGCAAGCACACAAGAAAGAAAGCAAAAACACTGGGAATGAAGCGCAAAAACCCATACACCGCCCCCATCGGCCAGCGATATGCAATGAGCACTGACAATGAAGCTGCCATGGCCAACACAATTAAAGCCAGAGACTGTGGCATCCGCCAAATGAAGGACCCTCTCAGTTTGGGCACGGATACGACTAGGATCAGCAGCGCAAGAATCAACTCAATGCGGTAGGCTGCGAGCGATCCGAACAGGGTGGCTGGCGTGAGATAGGACGTAACAAAATAGAGAATGCTTAGAACAAAGCCCATTATGAACAGCTTTCGCACTCTTGGCCGTTTCAGGCGGGATATCTACCACTCACTCTACAGTGGCTCTGCTTGTTGATCAAATGACACTGTTGCCCGGAGCAAGTTTAGCCAGTTGGAGCGCACGGGTTGGTTTCACGCGCCGGTTTCGGATCGATGATGCGAAAGATCGCCGTGCATGACCTCGGAGGCGCCTGCATCTCCGATTTTCATCGCAGTTTACTTCCCGCGAAAAGAGAACCATTTTAGTACACGGATGCGCAAGATGTTGCACATCCCCTGAGGATTACGCGCGCAAATCGCTGTATCTAAACGTGATTCCTTTGGCTCGCCATGTGCATAGCAAGAAGCGGGTGCGAATGATGCGCGCAGGGAAGGCCTGCATAGCCCTACCGATCATCCGCAGAATCCCAGGGCCTTCAAGGTCGAGACGCTACGACCCTAGAAGTAAGCGGCGAGTCCCGGCGTGAGTGCCAGTGGCATCGCATGATGTTCGAACTTCAACGCGTAGGCCGGTGATCCACAGTTCGATCGTTGGCCAGCCCTCTGCAGGGGGCATACGAAGCACAAGGCCCGCAAGGGCGGCTCCAGGAGGAAGAAATGAAGATCAAACGGTTAGCACCCTTCGTGGTGGCGGCGGCGATTCTCATAACGTTAGGCGCAGCCCAGGCCTCCACAACTACCTCGCACCCGAGGCCTCGGGTTATGCAAACAATCAAATTGGCTTTGCGTCCATGTCTGCGGCGATCAGCCCGGGGGCACCATCAGTGGGGCGTACAGTGTAGGCAATACGATCACGTTTGCCGGTTCGGGCCCCTTTGCTCTTGGTACGGTGGACCTGTTCGGTCTATGCCGGCGGCGGCTCACTCCCGATCGAGGTCAGCATTTATGCCGGTAGCGGATCCCGATACAGGAGCATTTCTTGGGTCTGAGACGGTCAGCCCCACTGGCAATGGTTGGACGACTGAAGTCCTTAATTTCGACGGTTTGCTGGTTCCCGATACGGTTACGTATATCGTCAACATCGTCGGCAAGAACGGGAGTTACGGCGACTCGGATATGGATCTGGCAACAATTCACCGGCAACACAGGCTCTCCGACCATCGGAGCCAGCGGCCCGATCCATGTGGTACGGCGCACCTGGCAGCTACGTTGCCGAACAATAGCTTATGCGATTGCCGACGAACCGGCGCCAAAACGCCACAATACGTTGCCGTCGAATTCACAGAAGCACCTGAACCTAGCTCTCTGCTGTTGCTCGGCACAGGCCTGCTCGGCCTGGCGTTCGTAGCCTTCCGCAAGGCCAAGAATTCTGGCCTTGCTCTGCCTTCATAACCAGACTCTCGCAAGGGCGACTCCAGGAGGAAGAAATGAACAGATTTTGCCTAGGACGCGCTATTAGGTCCGGATCGATAGTCGCAGCGGCTGTGCTGGCTTTCGGCGCGACAGCTTTAGCCGGTTCAATTACGTATTCAGGAGCTGGCCTTGCAGGGTTAACTTACGTTGGCAATCCTGGAGACGCACAATATGTGGCAGGGTCCCCTGCTTACGCCGATCTCTACACCGCGGACTCCGGGCTCAACGGCGACTCTCCGGCGGTTTTCGTCCAAGGTCCAATGGGAATTTTAAGCGATTTTAGCTCGAGTTACGACCTTTACAGCTCAAGTGGGGGAAACGGAAATTCACCTTACTGGAATCTCCAAGTGAGTATGGACGGCACCATAGTCAACATCATCGCCATGGGCGGATCGACTCTGGACGGTTCTTCCGCCATCCATGCTTACAATGCTGATTACTCCGCTGCCATCGGCACTTGGGGCATGACGCTGTCGGCTCTTGGCGCTCTCACATACAACGGCGACACGATCGGGGATATGACGGTTGATTGGGCCGGTGTCGAGATCGGCGACTGGAATATCGACGACAGTATCGGCGCGGACGCGGAATTCGATTCATTTACTGTGCCAGCACCGGTGCCCGAGCCATCCTCACTGCTCCTCCTCGGCACCGGCCTGTTAGGTCTCGCGTTCGTAGCCTTCCGAAAGGCGAAGTCGTCCGGCCTGGCATCGAGCATGTAGCTGGCTTGTTTCTCTTGTTCGTTCCTCATGGAGTGGAAAAGGGGCGCGGAAACGTGCCCTTTTTCTTTGCTCCAGTCATGGCAGTTTTCTGGGGACTGAACCCAGGAAAAAGGCGCGGGCCTCCTGCGCGGCGCCGGCCAGATTCTAGTGGGCGACAGGAACAGGGGTCAGAATGGTCTCTGCTGAGCTCGCGGCACCCGCAGCCGGACCATGCCACACTCCGCCACCGAATGTGGTGATGTAGACCCCGGCCGGATCGTTGGCGTCGAGGAAGATGCGGTGACCCCACTTGAAATCGTAGCCATCGATGCGTGCCCAATGGGCGCCGCGATCTGTGGAGCGGTACGCGGCGGCGTCGAATCCAGTGAAGTAGAGCGTATCGGGATGCCGCGGATCGATGGTCAAATCGTAAACGTGCTGCGATTGCGTAAACAGGGCTCGCCACGTTCTGCCTCCATCGTCAGAGGCATACACACCGCCGTTCCGGTCAGTCACTTCTCCTTCCTGTCCCCATGCCGTCAGATAGAGGCGCTGTGGGTCGCGTGGGTCAACCTCTAAGCCGGTTGGCCCCGTTACCCTAGCAGGGAGTTCCACGGGCTCCCAGTGTTCCGCTTTGTCCGTTGAGCGATAGACGGCTCCTGCGTCTGGCGCGGGCGTGTCTTTGCCCTCGCTGCGGCGGGCGACAACGAGGTAAAGAGAACCATCCTGCGAGAGAGTGATGCGCCATGCGAAAGGTTCTTCACCGGCGATGCCATGGTTCTTCTGCGTCCAGGTGTGGCCGTTGTCCACGGACTTGTAAACGCCGCGGCCAAAAGCGCAGGCATACAGGGTGCGGCTGCCCGCGGGGCTGGAGGGATCGACAAGAATATGCGTGATGGCGTCTGACGGAATGCCGGCACTGCTCGGTTGCCAATGGTAGCCGCCATCGGTTGAGACGGCCACGCCGCCCGTGAAGAAATCGGCACTACGGCCCCGCCACATCTTGGGCCGGGGAAGATCGTGAACGCCGCTAAAGGCTCCCCAGATAAGACCGCGTTGCGTGGGATCGAAGGCCAGCCAGTAGGCGGTGTTCCGCCAGTCCTCCGGTACGCCTTGTAAGCTGTTTCGCCAGGACTGGCCGCCGTTGCTGCTTTGGAAGAGGCCGATGTCAGTGTTGTCGATAAAAATGTGCTGGGAATCGAATGGGTCGAACTGCACGCCATAGCTGGTTGTCACATCGAGGCCCCGGGAGGTCCATCTGCCATCGTGGAGTTGCTTCGAGTTCATCTGCTGCCAGGATGCGCCGCCGTCGAGGGTACGATAGGTGCGGAAGAGGTCGGTCGCGTAAGCGATGTCAGGATTGGTGGGCGCCACACCAAGGCTGCGTGGCGCGTCGAACCAGATGTCAACGTTACTCTGCCGAGCGCGCTGCTCGATCCAGCTTCCTCTCAGGTTGGAGGCAGCATGAGTTGATTCCTTGAGGACGATCTTCCACGTGTGGCCGCCGTCCGTGGTTTTGGCGATGCCGTTGAACAGGTTCTCGTTGCCCCCAGCTAGTTGAAGGCCCCTGAAACCGGCATAGGCAACCTCAGGATGGCGATCGCATGCGGCAATAGCTTCAAAGCGGCCGGAGCTCTGGTGGAGCACGGGCGTAACCGTTTCCCAGTGCAGTCCGGAATCCTTTGAGAGGTAGACCTTGCCGTCCTGGCCGGTTGCATAGGTCCAGACCGAGTCGCCCTGCCGCGCTGCGCTCGCGGCCTTGATATTGCTTCCGATGCCACCCAGCTCGGTGGAGCTGCCAGTCGGCGCAATCCGAAAGGCTGCAGAGCCGGAGACGGCAGTTAGACCCGAGCCGTGGGGGGTGAGAAGCAGGACGCGCTGGGGAACGGTGGCGAAGCGACTCCAGGAAGCGCCTCCGTCTGCAGAGGAGACAATCACAGCGGGTTGATCCCTCCGCTGAAAGGAAACATATAGACGCTCCCGGCTTCCACTCCCAACTTCCCGGCCACTTTGCGGAGAGACGGCGATGGCGGAGATTTCTCCACCCGGATATACCGGATCGCCGGAAGTGAGGATGAAGTCAGAGTCGTCGCTGAGTTGATGCTCGACGGTGTCGCGGGCAGGGTTGGGGAAGACCATCCTCCAGGTTCGCCCTGAATCGCCGCTGCGCCACAGGGCGGCATTGCCGGCATAGATGACTCGTGGATCGGCAGGATCAAAGGCAAACACATCGATGCCGCCGCGGAGATTCACCATGCGCCACGATTGGCCATTGTCGCGCGTGATGTAACCGCCGGTCATATCGCTGTGCTCAACGACGAGCCGGGAATCGTGCGGGCTGATCGTTGGAGAAAGCATGGTGCCGCCCCCGCCTGGGCCAACCACCTTCCAACTATTCGTCGCACTTTCCTGCGCAGAGACAGCAAGCGCTGTGAGGAGCAGCAGAATTGCGAGACCACACGTCCGCATCATATATATATGTCCCGATTCATCTGCACCGCTCTCCAGTTCCCGGCTTCCGGATGAACTTGCAGGCCTTGACGCTGAGAATGCCGACTCATCAATTCACTCATCAGACAATTAAGGAACGGCGCAGTTCATCATTGGCAATCAACAGAAATATACTCTCGGCAAGTGCACTCGATCTGGCGGTGCGGCCTCACCCTTATCGCGCACAACAGGCCGGAGCGTTCTACTGAATCCGCCGAGGCCCTGGCGCAATTCCGGCGACCGAGGGTAAAAGGCATCAAGCCCCGGGTGAGAGAGTGTTTTCTTCCCCTCAGTGGAGAGACACTTGGTTCTACTTCGGCCCACGGTGGTCTCACACGCCCCGTCTACTCTCACTTCCCTTCACCACAATCTTCCGGGATCATCGATGCCGCCGCACAAAGCGACCCGGCGTCATCGGTCTCCCAGTGCTTTGATTTCGCGAACCCTTTTCCCCTCGCGCACAAGCCTCGCGAACTGCTTGTCAGCCCGCCTGTGGTTCGTCTTGGGGAGGCTGACAGGGCGCCGTGTCCAAAACCACACCGCCGGAAAAGGCCTATCTATAAATCAACAGACAAGGCCCTCACGCGGGAAGGGGCTCGCCTGCGAGGCCCAAAAAGCGCTTGGGAATGGCGAGATCGGCCAGAAGTTTCCTGAAGCTGCTGTGCGCAAATCCAAGTAAAATCAAAGTTGCAGCCTGACCAGCAAAGCACGTGGCCCCGTAGCTCAGGTGGATAGAGCAGCAGTTTCCTAAACTGCGTGTCGGAAGTTCGAGTCTTCCCGGGGTCACCATTCTGCTCTGTAATCGAAGCCTCGAATGCCTTTGACTTCGACTTTCTTTCCGGCTATAAAAGTTGATGTCATGGAAATCGATTCCATGACATCACTGTGGCAGCCTGATGCTGCCGCACCACTCATCACAGCAATCGCCAGGATGCTCGGGAAGGCGGTGAAAGTCCGCCACTGCCCCGCAACTGTGAGCGCACCTGCTTCGCTTCCCGTCATTTTGTGACACGGGGACGAAGGAGGATTTGAGCCAGGGCCGTCCGCACTTTTAGGATCTGCCCTTTCAGCCACTGGAGTTGGATCGATAAGGTTCAGCTTTGGGAAGGCGGCCAGAGCGGTTCCAGAACTTTCGTGCCCCGCTTAGCTCGGTGAAAGGTGACGTTTTCTTAAGGGAAACACCACTTGGCATCTGAGCTTCTGGGCAAAGCAATTCTGGAGCCGCTGAATCGCGCAAGTCAGGAGACCGGTCCTATGGCATACGCACTCGCTTTCGCGTTCCGAGGGGAACGAAGGAGCCGTCATGCAGACTCTCGAATTCTTGTCCGCAGTTTCCTGCCGTGTGTTGCGACATGCCGTCGCGGTCATTCTCTTTGTCACTCTTGCAACCGTTAGTCATGCCGCTTCCATTCGCGGTGTAGTCACCGATGCATCGGGCGCCAAGGTAACAGGCGCCAGCGTCTCTCTTGTCAGTAACGGAAAGGTCGTAGCTTCGGCGGTTTCCTCGTCCGATGGCAGCTTCCAACTCACGACCGGAACAGCCGGCCGATTCTTCCTTGTGGTCACAGCCAAGAGCTTTCGCCAGTTGCAGACGCCGGATTTCTACGCCGGCTCCTTCGATTCGATCGAGCGGAACCTGGTGCTCGAGCCCGCATGGGTACGCGAATCCATCGTGGTGACGGCAACAGGCGTGCCTACACCACAGCCGCAAACCAGTGCGGCAACCACTGTGCTCTCCCCGCTCGACCTCGCGCTGCGCACGGATTTTGCCAGTGTTCTGCGGCTGATGCCGGGAGCTGAAGTTGTGCAAGCAGGGCAAATGGGCTCGCAAACCTCGCTCTTTGTTCGCGGCGGTGATTCCGACGACAACAAAGTCCTACTCGACGGAGTCGACGCCGGAGACCTTGGAAATCAGTTCAACTTCGGCCCGCTTTCGACCACAGCGGTCGAAAGCGCGGAGGTTTACCGCGGACCTGACACTGATCTCTTTGGCGCCGGTGCTGAATCGAGCGTGGTGAGCCTGACCACGCCTCACGGCACCACGAGCTTTCCTTCCCTTCTGTTTGAGGGCGACGCGGGGCGTCTCTCCACTTCGCACGAGCAACTGCAAGTGGCGGGCGCGCACAAAAAAATCGACTACCTGGGCGCTTTTACTTGGCTGCAATCTGCCAACGATCTGCCCAATGACGAATATCACGTGGCGACGACGGCAGCCAACCTGGGCTATGCACTGAATGGCACTACGCAAATTCGCGGCACAGTGCATTATGGCGTGGATGCGGTGGGCGAACCCAACGCATGGGATTTCTACCATGTCGCCGACGACGCCACGCTGAAAGACCAGGACCTGTTTATCAGCGCTGGTATTGACAACCAGACCACAACGATCCTGCATAACAGCGCCAACTATGGCGCGACGCGCAAGCGCGAGCAGAACCACGATTGGACTCCAGAAGGGATCTGCATCCCCGTGGGCACATGCGGAGGCCCAAGCACGCCGCCGACCTTCGCCGGCGGAAACTATTTCGGTATGCCGGTCACGATTCAAGGCGCCAACGGCTACAGCGCGATCGGACAGGCTCTTCTCGACTACAGCTGGGCGAACGGCGAAAGCTACCCAACTGATTCCCAACTCGTCTCGAACCGCGACCGGCTCGTCTATCGCGGCGACATCACCATCACTCCGCATTTGATGGCATTGGCCGGCTTTCAGTATGAGAGTGAACGCGGGGCCGAGCCGGGCAGCTCCTTTTACCCGCCGGTGGAACGCTCGAATTACGACTATCAACTGGCCGTTCGCGGCGACTTCAAAAGGCGTTTTTTTTATTCGCTGGGCGGCAGCCTCGAGCATTATTCGCTCTTCGGCGTGCAAACCCCACCGCGCGCCGGCGCCTCTTACTACGTGCTTCGTCCTCGCAGCGGTGTTCTTAGCGGCACGCGCATCCTGTTCAACTTCGGCGAATCGGATCGCGAACCCACACTCCCCGAACAGGACGAGTCGCTCTATACCTTTCTCGAAACCTGCGGCGGCGTTGTGGTTTCCTGCAACGGCCAATCGACTGTCCAGGCGCTCCATATCAATCAGATTGGAGCCCCTCAAGACCGCACCTACGAAGGGGGATTGGGGCAAACGTTCTTCAGCAGCCACATCATCTTTCGCGCCAGCTATTTTCACAACGAATTCGGCAAACAGATTGAATACGTTGGCCTCGATCTAATTCCTGCACTGCTACCGAATCTCACCCCGGCCCAGCAGACCGCGCTCGAAACCACGCTTCAGGATGAATTTGCGTATGAGCTGACGACCAATTCCGAAGCCTTTCGCGCACAAGGAGTGGAGACTTCGGTCGAAAGCGGAATCGGACGCAATTTGTTCCTGCGCGGCGGCTACACCTACCTCGACGCTGTGATTCAGCGCTCCTTCACCAACGACGATCAGGCACTGCTGGGGCCTATTCCAACCTTTAATGGCATTCCGGTCGGCCCCTATGCGCCACTCGAGGGGGCTCGCCCGTTCCGCCGTGCCCCACACACCGGCTATTTCACAGCCACGTACGCCGACAAGCGTTTTACCGGCGTCTTCACTTCCGCATTTTCCAGCCGGTCGGACGACTCGACCTATCTTGAGGGAGAGGATGCCTTCGGCGGCAATAGTCTGCTTTTGCCAAACCGCAATCTTGATTACGGCTACGCCAAACTTGATCTGGGCGGAAGTTTCCAAGTTCTGCCCTGGATGGACGTGTTCGCTCAGGCCGATAACTGGCTGAATAATCAGCATATAGCTCCAATCGGCTATCCCAGTCTTCCCTTCACGATCCGCACCGGTTTGCGCCTGCGTTGGGGTCCTGGAAGCAGCCGTTAGAGCAGTTGCCAGGTCTCAGATTTCAGGCTTTTCGGGTCAGCGGGCGGCCTGAGCTTTCCAGTGCAGCAGGCCTGGAATCTGCCCCCTGAGACCTGTTCCCTCTTTCTGCCCCCTTTTTCCACAAAACCCTCGCGTAACAGCCCTATTTCGCACGGAAATCAAAATATATTGTGCATTTCGTCCTTGGAAAACCGGGTTCCCCTGTCCTACAATGACTTCTCCTGAGATAGCTGTACCCCCGGAACTTTGCATCGAGGGGTTCTTCAGCTCGTACAGTTTACGCGGCTGAAGCATAAAAACACGGATGCAATCAGGCGCGGCAATCACTCGTTTGCGATTGCGATAGGCCTTTCCAAAGCCACTGCGCTGATTTGCAACCTGGGCATTTGTGTTTCTGAAAGAGGTTTTGGATTTGCGTGAGGGCATGACAGCAGAGCTTCTATATCGGCCATCAGTAAATCGATATCTTCCACCGCATCACCGGGCGAAACCGCGGACCCATCGCGGCGCAAATCGGAAATCGTGCGTTTACGCTCCGTTCGCTCATCCTTCACATTGTCTTCATCAAGAGCTTGTACGTTTGCAAGCTGGGAACATCGCAGCATTTCCGCTCGTTGAGACACCCGTGGTGTCTCGAATGAGTGTGAATTTGAACGATCGCTTCCCCGCGCCTGGCGCGCTAGCCACCGTGCAGAATCATCGCACGGGCAGCGCAGCTTCTTATTTACGTAGCTTTCTATCGAACGCAAACCACCACTTTGGAGGGCAGTTATGAGATTCATTCGAATTCGCCTGAGTGTTCTGTGCCTGGCGATTCTATCGGTTGCTCTGTGTTTCACCACGGTCGCCTCGCACGCCCAGTCCACTACGCAGGGCTCGATTGCCGGCACCGTGACAGATCCCAGCGGTGCGGTCGTTGGCGGCGCTTCCGTGGTCGCGACTAACTCAGCGACCAATTCAGAATTCAAGACGACCGCCGACAATAGCGGCTACTTCGTATTTCCACTGCTCAAGCCCGGCACCTATAAGGTTGTGATCGCCGCGCAGGGCTTTGCCGGCTACACCGCCAACAGCGTGCTCGTGGTCGTCGGTCAGGTTACAAGCATCCTGCCGCATCTTGCGCTTGCCTCCGCACAAGCCGAGGTCATCGTCACGGAGCAGACGCCGGTAATGAACACCGAATCGCCCGATTTCAGCGAAACCCTGAGCCAGAAGGCGATTCAGAACATTCCCATCAACAATCGCCGTTGGTCGGCTCTGGCCATGACCACCCCCGGCGTGGTTGCCGACACCAGCGGCTTCGGCCTGGTCAGCATCCGCGGCATCAGCACGGTACTGAACAACGTTGAGATCGACGGCGCCGATGACAACGATGCCTATTACTCTGAGGAGCGTGGCCGCACCCGTGAAGCCTACTCCACATCCGGCAGCGCCGTCCGCGAATTCGCCGTCAACACCGGGGTCTACTCGGCTGAATATGGTCGCGCCGCAGGCGGCGTTATTACCTCCGTCACCAAGAGCGGTTCCAATCAAATTCACGGCCAAGCCTACTTCTGGGATCGCGAAAGCAACTGGAACGCTTTCAATGACTACACCCAGGTGGCCGTCTATAACTCCACCAACAACACATATCCTTTAACTCACGTCAAGCCTGAAGATCTGCGAAAGATTTACGGATTTACCGTGGGCGGCCCGCTCATCAAGGACAAGCTGTTCTGGATCTACACTTACGATCAGCACACTCACGTCTTTCCGGCCGAGGCGGTCGCGAACAACCCAAGCGCCTTTTACTCCCTGCCCGCAGCCACGACACCTGGCACTTGCAATCTGAGCACTGGCTATTTGACTGGCGATACCACCGCCACCGCCGCACTCGACGCTGACGCCTGCACGTTGGCGGCGCGCCAAGGCTTAACATCATACGGCGCCGGTGCTGCGTTATACACCACCTGGATCGGCAACCTGAACTCCGACCTCGGCACCGTACCGCGCTTCGGCTTCCAGGAAATCAATACTCCCAAGCTCGACTGGCAGATCAATTCCAAGGAGCACCTGAGCGTCCTGGCTCATCGCCTGCGCTGGGACTCGCCTGGTGGCGTTCAGACCTCGACTGCCGCCGACTATGCGCGCGACACCTTCGGCAACGACTTCGTCAAGCTCGACTACGGCGTGGCAAAGCTCACCAGCTTCGTGAGCAACACCATGAGCAACGAAGTTCTCTATCAATATGGCCGTGAGATACTCCCCGAGACTCGCCAGGCCAACACCCCGTACACCAATGCCAACCTGCTCGGCAATGGCGTCACCGTCAATAATTCCATTGCTGAAGTTGCCATGGATACTTCCGAAGGTTTTAATCTCGGTTCGCCGTACTACTCCTACCGTCTCGCCAACCCCGAAGAGTGGAAATGGCAGGTCGGCGACATCTTTTACTGGAACAAAGGCAATCACAGCCTCAAGTTCGGCGTGGATGAGTTGCACAACTACGACTTCAATAACACGTACGGCGGCGACGGCAACGGCTATTACAGCTACAGCTACGTCGGCAACTACATCAGCGATCAGATCAGCGCCCTCTCTGGAAAGGCCGGCAACTGCAACAGCGCCGTATCCCGAAACCCGGGTTCCCCGACTTCCACGACGCCCACAGCGGTCGGTATTTACCCCTGCTATGCAACGTTCACACAGACGTTTGGGCCCCATGTCTACGGCATCAGCACCATGGACAGCGGCGTGTTCGTTCAGGACAACTGGAAGTTCCGCCCGCGCCTGACCCTGGAACTCGGTCTGCGCTGGGATTACGAGGCACTTCCACCCGCCGATCCCAACCTGACCAGCGCATCGGGCACCTTCGTTCCCTATGCGCAATTGAACAACAATCCGAGCGACAAGAGGAATTTCGGTCCCCGCATCGGGTTCTCTTACGACCTGTATGGTCAGGGCAAGACGATCCTGCGCGGCGGGTACGGCGTCTACTACGGCCGCCTCAACAACGGCGAATTGCTCAATATCCGTTTCAATACGGGCAGCCCGAAAAGCCAATACAACACACAGTGGAAGGTCACTCAAGCCGGTTATCCCACTCTGCCCAACATCGTAGCCGGCACCGGTACGGCCGCAGCTCAACCAACCTCCAACTTCCTGGCCGCCAACCTGCGCAACCCCGAGGTTCAGGAATACGATCTGGAACTCCAGCAGGATCTCAGCCACGGCACTTTCTTCGCTGTGAGCTACCTCGGCTCGATGGGCCGCGAACTGCCCAACTTCCTTGATGTCAACCTCAATCCGACCCAGACGTTTATCAATGTCGCGATTGCCGATAATCCCAGTTGCACCTCTACCTGCGGGCCTCTGGGTCCGAATGGAACCATCATCAAGAGTGTGGGGCAGTTCGCCGGCTATGGCAACACGGCTCTGTTTGGCTCGGTGGCCTCGAACTTCCAGGCCATCAGTGAGATGATCAGCAATGTCAACTCGAACTACAACGCGTTCGTTGCTGAGATTCTCAATCGCTCGCTCAAGAGCGTGCAGTTCGACGTTAACTACACCTGGTCGCACTCTCTCGATTTTTCACAGAATGCCAATACAACTTCTACCGCCGCCAACAATTGGTACGACCCTTACAACAACCCGCGCGTCAACTACGGCGACTCAAGCTGGAACACGCCCAACCGCTTCATAGCCTATGCGCTCTATAGCGTGCCCAACCTCCACACCAACAGCTATGCCAAGTACGCGACCAACGGCTGGTCGGTTGACGATAGCTTCCAAATGATGAACGGATTGCCTTATACCATCGGTGTCAGCGGATTCTTCAGCGCCGGCATTTTGAGTGACTGGAACGGCGCTTCGGGATCGACTCTGATTCCCGGAATCGGACCGAACACTGGGCGCTATCCACGGCACGAGGTCGACGACGTTCGTGTGCAAAAATCGATCGACTTCGCGGAGGGACGCAGTCTCCAACTCATGTGCAACATCTTTAACGTTGCCAATCACCAGAATGTTGACGGCCTGGGCTCTACCGCTTACAAACTGTCTGGGACAACGGCAACCTTCCAGGGACAGGGAACCTCCAACCCGTCCAACAACACCTTCCAGATACCCACCAGCTCCAACAACAGCGGTTTCCTTTTCACCCCGCGTGAAGTTGAAATCGCAGCCAAGTTGATCTTCTAGCTCAACTCTGGCCCAACAACCGCGCGGCGGCTTCGGCCGCCGCGCTTTTTTGTCTCTCGTCTTCGGGAGTGGGCTCTCTCAGGTCACAGACCGCTCGTACGCATCAGAAAACAAAAATTTTATAGGTTAGTTAAATCCATTTCTATAACATGAAAACGATGTTACTTTCGCTGAGGATTCGGCCGGCTTCCTGTTGAAATCCTGTTAACAATCAAGTTAGATTGAATCACTCCCTCGATTGATTTTTAGGGATTCCGTAATTTATCGGAGCTCCCGAAGTGCCCTATGGTTTGTCCCAAGTGCCAGTCTTCCGCTCTTTCCTTAGTTCCGGCAGAAGTCCGGCTCTTCCGCAATAGTCCCCGCACATTAAGTCACCCTCCCATGACACCTTCCCCCGATATCCGTGTTTGCCTGGATTGCGGCTGGTCGGAGTTCGTCATTCCTCGAGCCTGGCTTTCCGCCGGTTGGTTGCGCTCGTTGCGTGCGCAACCCGCTGAAACGACAATCGCCGCACAAACTGTGCCAAGCACGGTCATGTAGAGTGGCAGCACCTTGTTCGAACGGCCCCGCATTGGGGTGACATTCGGCGCAAGCAAGCAGTGCCGACATGCAAGAATTGTCCATGCACAAAAAGGCCCCCAGCCGAAGCTGGAGGCCTTTTTTCGCTGTTTTTGCCGACCAGCGGGAGGCGGCTGCCCCACCGCAGGTGGTTAGTACATTCCGTCCATACCGCCGCCGTGGCCGCCGCCGGCAGGCGCAGCCTTGGGCTCGGGCAGCTCGACCACCAGAGCTTCAGTAGTCAGCAGCAGGGCCGCGATCGAGGCTGCGTTCTGCAGCGCCGTGCGCGTCACCTTGGTGGGATCGATGACACCGGCCTTCACCAGGTCCTCGAACTTGCTGGTCAGCGCGTTGTAGCCGAAATGCGCTTCCTTCGACTCCAGCACCTTGGCCACAACCACCGCGCCCTCTTCGCCGGCGTTGGCGACGATCTGGCGCAGCGGCTCTTCAAGTGAGCGAAGCACGATCTGGGCGCCGGTCTTCTCGTCGCCTTCGAGCGTGGCGATCAGCTTCTCCACCGCCGGTACGCAACGCACAAGCGCCACGCCGCCGCCGGGGACGATGCCCTCTTCGACAGCCGCACGGGTTGCGTGCAGCGCGTCTTCCACGCGAGCCTTCTTCTCTTTCAGCTCGGTCTCAGTCGCCGCGCCCACCTTGATGATGGCTACGCCGCCGACCAGCTTCGCCAGCCGCTCCTGCAACTTCTCGCGGTCGTAGTCGCTGGTGGTCTTTTCAATTTGAGACCGAATCTCCTTGACGCGCCCCTCGATGTCCGAGGCCTTGCCTGCGCCGTCAACGATCGTGGTGTTGTCCTTGTCGATGGTGATGCGCTTGGCCTTGCCCAGATCCTCGAGCTTCACGCCTTCCAGCTTGATGCCCAGATCCTCGGTAATGGCCTTGCCGCCAGTCAGAATCGCGATGTCGCCCAGAATAGCCTTGCGGCGATCGCCGAACCCCGGAGCCTTGACGGCCGCGACGTTCAACGTGCCACGCAGCTTGTTCACCACCAGGGTCGCCAGGGCTTCGCCCTCTACGTCCTCGGCAATGATCAGGAGTGGCTTACCACCACGCGCCACCTGTTCGAGCAGGGGCAGAAGATCCTTCATGGCGCTGATCTTCTTTTCGTAGATCAGGATGTATGGATCGTCCAGCACCACTTCCAGGCGCTCCGCGTCGGTGACGAAGTAGGGGCTCAGATAGCCGCGGTCGAACTGCATGCCGTCCACGGTTTCGAGTCCAGTGTGCATGGTCTTCGACTCTTCGATGGTGATGACGCCGTCCTTGCCGACTACCTTGACTGCCTCAGCGATGATGGCGCCGATCTCCTCGTCGCCGTTGGCTGAGATGGAGCCCACCTGGGCTACCGATCCCTCGTTCACGGGCTTCGACAGCTTGCTGAGCGCGCCGTCCTGGTTCCACTTGCCGTCCTTGTCGCGTGTGCCGTTGATCACCGTAACGGCCTTCTCGATGCCGCGCTTCAGGGCCGTCGGGTTTGCGCCCGCAGCCACCGTCTTCACGCCTTCGCGGAAGATGGACTGTGCCAGCACAGTGGCAGTGGTCGTACCGTCGCCGGCGACGTCACTGGTCTTTGAAGCAACCTCACGCACCAGCTGCGCGCCCACATTCTCGAGCGGGTCCTTCAGGTCGATCTCTTTGGCCACCGTCACGCCGTCCTTGGTGATGGTGGGCGAGCCAAACTTTTTCTCAATCACAACGTTCCGGCCCTTGGGTCCGAGCGTCGCCTTCACGGCGTCTGCCAGCGTGTTCACGCCGCGCAGAATCGCCTGCCGGGATTCCTCACCGTGCAAAATCTGCTTTGCCATTGTCTAAACTCTCCTAATCAGGTTTCAAAATCTCAAATCGTCTGTCAGACCGACCTCGCTACACTCATGCCCGCATCAGCGATCTTCTGCTCGCGCGCGCAAGCGCGGTACGCCCGTCCGGCCAGGACTACTTCTTCAAAATGCCGAGGACTTCTTCCTCACGCATGATCAAGAACTCTTCACCGTCGATCTTGATCTCGGTGCCGGAGTACTTGCCGAAAAGCACGCGATCCCCCGCCTTCACGTCCAGCGGAAATACCTTGCCTTCGTCGTTCGACTTGCCCTTGCCCACGGAGATCACTTGACCCTCCTGGGGTTTTTCCTTGGCGCTGTCGGGGATGATGATGCCCCCGCGGACGGTTTCGCCCTCTTCCACCCGGCGCAGCAAAATACGGTCATGGAGCGGGGTGAACGTAGTCGTTACAGATGTTGCTGCCATTGCTTCGCTTCTCCTTCCCGCGCAACCGGACGATGCCCGGCCCACGGGTTTTGGTGATGAATAACAAGACTTTGTGAGATTGCGGAGTGCGACCCGCTTTGGTGATCGGCGGCACCGTTAAGCACTGCCAATACCAGGCTGCTAGCACTCTCACCTTCCAATTGCTAAAGATAGGCACGGATTTACGGTTTGTCAAGGGGGAAGCGGTTAAACATTGAGTTGCTTTGACTCATATATTATGCCATCACCACTAGCATCTATAGTTTACCGGCTACGCAGCCATGCAGCGAGAAAAATCACCTCATTCACCAGGAAAAGAGCGCCAAAGATGGCCTTGTTGTGCCGGGCCAGCCAATTCGGCATGTAAATATCGAAGTTCGGTGACCGGTCAGCTGTGTATTTTGCCGCCAGATCCGTCATCGGGCACCGCCATCCATTCGCCAGGAGCACACCGCACTCCAAAACCACCACAATCGACAGGATCGTCGCCGAGCGGAAGTCGCCTCGCCATGCGAGAAATGGCAGCGCCACGATAGCCCCCGCGAGCAGCGCCCAAACCACGGTGTGCAGCACCTTGATTGCGGTCAACATCCCGGCTTCGTCCTCACTTGCCTTCCCCATTGCGCCCTGCGCCACGGTCATGCATCGTTCCAGTGCCTACCCTGGCAAAGTGTAACCGGTCTGGCGCCTCTGGCTTCGCCACGCACATTGGAACGCGATAAAATGTCGATATGCACCGTCGTTCGCATCTTTGGATTTGCGCTCTCGTGGCCGGCATTGGCCTTTCTGCTTGTTCGCTCGCTCTCCATGCCCAGGACAGCAACCAACATGGCCGCAAATACAAGGCGCCGCCGCCCTCTGCGCATATTGAAGTAATTGTGCTCAAGGACTTCAATGGCAAGCCCGTCAGCGACGCTCACGTAATCTTCCATCCCACTGAAGGTGACAGAGATAAGGGATCTCTCGAGCTGAAGACAGACGAAGACGGCAAGGCCATCATCGATGTGATTCCGATCGGTGACACGGTGACGCTGCAGATCATTGCCGATGGCTACCAGACCTACGGCCAGAGCTACAAGATCGACAAGGCCGAAATGACGATGGAGATACGCATGAAGCGGCCGGGTGGCCAGTACTCCATCTACAAGAACACCGGCTCCAATTCGGGGAGCGGCGGCGGTTCCTCGAACTCTTCACCCAACGCGACTCCGCCTGCCTCCGGAGACAAACCCTCCGGCTCCGGCGGTCAGTCGAATGCGAACCCGCCTCCGCCGCCGCCCAAGTAACCCGCTCGGCCCCGCATTTCTGAATTGCCGGCTTGCCGAATTGCCGACCTGCTTTCTCGCGCCGTTGCGATATGTCCGTCTAAACTGATCCTGTGCTACCCACCGAACCTCTCGCCGGCAAAACCGCCTTCGTGACCGGAGGAGCGCGCCGCATCGGCCGCGCCATTGCCCTCACGCTGGCGCAGGCCGGAGCCGATGTCGCCATCTCCTACCGCACCGCACATGCTGAAGCGGCGCAAACTGCGGCCGAGATTGCAGCGCTTGGCCGCCGGGCAGTCGTCGTCGAATGCGATGTCCGCTCCGAGCCGTCGGTACGCGCGGCCGTTGCCGCCGTGGTTGCGGAATTCGGCCACCTCGACCTGCTGGTGAACAACGCCGCCATTTTCGCTTCAGCGGCGCTGGAGAGCCTCACGCTCGAGCAGTGGGACGCGGCCTTCGAGACCAATGCCCGCGGCCCGTTTCTGGTTGCCCGCGAGGCACTGCCGCATCTGCGCGCCGCGCGCGGCCGGATCGTCAACATCGGCTCGCTCGGCGGCTTTCATCCCTGGGCCGGCCACGCCCACTATTGCGCTTCAAAGGCCGCCCTGCACATGCTCACGCAAACCATGGCCAAGGCCTTCGCGCCCGAGGTCAGCGTCAATTGTGTCGCTCCCGGATGGATTGAGTTTCCGGATTCGTCCATCGCCGACGCGGTGGTGACCCACGCTTCGCAAAGCGAAGCGGAGCGAAGAGTGGGATTACAGTGCGCACGATTCGTCGCCAAGACACCCATGGGCCGCAATGGTTCGGCCGCCGATGTCGCTCAGGCTGTGCTGTTTTTCGCAACCGGTCCGCACTTCATCACCGGCCAGACGCTGGCCGTCGACGGCGGTTTGGGGCTTTCGTGAAAAGAAACAAGCGAAGCCAGTTCCGATTATCTTCCGAAGAAACGGCTCCAGAATCCGCGTGCGCGGGGCTCTCCACCATCCTCGTTTTCTGATGCACCTTTCTTCGCGCGCCCGCGCCGCGGCCTTTCCGTCTCCGGTGCGCCGGTAAACCGCAATGGCTCCATCTCCCACAGCCCTTTGGGCGTCGGTTGCTCAGGCCACGCCGCGCCTCCCACAGCCACCAGTGGATTGGTCACACACAGCCGCCGCGCGGTCTCTTCGCCAACATGGTTCGCCACGTAGTCATAGGCATGCTTCAAATGCGGCGGACGCCTCACCGGATGGTGCGCATCGGTGGCCACAAAATGAACCCAGTTACGCTCCAGCAACTCGTTGGCAAACGCCTCTTGAGGCTTGCCAAATCTTCCGTAGAGAGATCCCGCGGTTACCTGGATCAGGCAACCAGCGCGCATCCATTCGCCCACCAGCTCCGGCTGACGCAGCACGGCTGGATACCGCTCCGGATGCGTGACGATCAGCGTGTATCCAGCCGACTGCAGCCGGAACAGCGCCTCTGACATGCTGGGCGGAATCACGAAGGTGGGAAACTCAATGAGCAGATACCCTTTGCCGTCGATCGAGTAGCGGAGTGGATGCATGACCGCTTCCAGAATGTTCTCTGCCGTCAGGTGGAAGTCGCAGGCAAGGCTCAATTCCACCACGCCTTTCAGCCGTTCGCGCAACTCGGCAAAGCGCTCCTCAACGAGCGGCGCAACATAGGGAAACATGTCGCTCGCGTGCGGTGTGCACACGATGCGAGTCACTCCCTCGTCGGCTGCTACCTGCGCCATCTGGAGCGACATCTCCAGATCTGCTGACCCGTCGTCCACTCCATAAATCAGGTGATGGTGTATGTCGATCATTGCCTTGCTTCTATAGATTGACTCTCGGAGGCGATCTCCGGTTGTTCATTTCCTAAACAGCTGTCTTGGCCAGCGATTCCATCATCGAGGCAAAAATTCCCCATCCGTCCGCCGATCCCAGCAGCGCTTCGCTCGAGCGGTCAGGATGCGGCATCATTCCCAGCACATTGCGTCCCTCATTCAGGATGCCCGCGATGTTGCCGAGCGATCCATTGGGATTTGCCTCGGCCGTAATCTCGCCCTTCGATGTTGCGTAGCGGAAGGCGATGCGGTCCTCGCACTCCAACCGCTTGAGTTCCTCCGGCTCGCAAAAGTAATTCCCTTCCATGTGGCCGATGGGAATCTCGAGCACTTCGCCCTTTTTGAGTTGGTTGGTGAATGGGCTGTTCGTGGTTTCGACGCGCAAGTGAACAGGCTTGCAAATGTACTTGAGACCCGCATTGCGCATCAATGCGCCAGGCAGCAAACCTGACTCGGTGAGAATTTGAAAGCCATTGCAGATGCCCAGCACCAATCCGCCGCTTGCGGCGAAGCGCTTGACCGCTTGCATCACCGGCGAAAAATGCGCAATCGCGCCAGTGCGCAGGTAATCGCCGTAGGCAAATCCGCCTGGAACCAGCACCGCGTCCACGCCCTGGAGATCCGCACTGTCGTGCCAGAGGAACGTGACTGGCTGCTGAGCGATCTCGGCAATCACGTTGTAAGTGTCATGGTCGCAGTTCGATCCGGGGAAAACCAGCACTCCGAATTTCATGCTTTCAGGGTAACAGTTTGGCGCTCGATCGCCGTGCTCACAGTTTCACAGAAACGCACAAAGTGTGAGGCTGCGAGATTTTTTCTCGCAGGTGGTTGATTTTTATGCCACTTCCTGGCTTCACAGTTTCACAGATCGCTTTTTCGCGGAATAACCGGGGTGCGTGAGTCGTGGTTCGTGGTCATTTGACCGGGGGTGGGGGGAGGGGGTGGGGCGGAAGCAGGGAGCAAGGGAGCAAGAGCATCGGGAGCATACGCGGATTGCCTTGGGGCTGCTCATAGAACGATTGTGCGCCAAACGGGCATAATTCTCTGCAATTCGGCGGGGGGATTTTGCTGATTGTTTTGAGTGGGTTGCGGGGAATGTGGCGCGCGAGGGGGCTTGACTTCAATGGACCATGAACGGCAAATGTAGCTCACTTCAGGCGGCGATGGAGCCGGATTTCAACGGCTGGTGTCTATTAAGTTATGGCTTAGCGTATGGACTTGAGGGCGTGTCGATGCACAGATTGGCATTTCTTCTTCTTCTTCTCACACCGCTTTCCGCACTTGGGACATCCTGCATGGGGCCGATCACGATTTGTTCTTCGTTTGCAGGGAACTCGATCGTGTTTCGAGGGCGCGTGCTGGAAGTGATTCCGCAATCATCTCCAGAAATTCCTGTCACGTATCCAGATGGCAGCAAAACGGGCCTCATCGTGGTGCCGATGACGGAAGACTTCCGCTTCGAGGTTCTGGAAGTCTTCAAAGGGAATCCTGACGGCGAGATCTTAGTACGCGGCGGAAACGGAGAGTTCAAAAAGGGCGAGGAGTACGTGATCTTCGCTTCACCCAATACAACGGCGCAGACCGTGGGAACTTCGGTCTGCTCGGGCAACCTTGCCCCGAACTATCCAGAGTGGGAGTCGGACTTGGCGTGGCTGCGCGCTTATCCCACCGCACCGCCGACGGTTCGCATCTTCGGTAAGGTCAGCATGAGTTACGGCGAAAATGATATTCCTGCGATATCCGTCAAACTTTCGGGAGCGAAGAGCGGCACGACATCCACCGGAGATAACCACGGCTATGCTTTCGAGGATCTGCCACCGGGCGCATATACGCTGACTGCGGTGCTTCCCGCCGGCTACGTTCCTTACACGAAGGACACCACAACCGTAACGGTTGCGGCGAGAGGATGCGCCGAGATCGACTGGGACATTCGGCACGACACGCATGTGAAGGGTGGAGTGACAGACGCGGCAGGAAGGTCGGCGGCCAATGTCCCGATCGGCCTGTTGCGTCCGACACAAAACAGGATCGGCTTTCAGATTGTCGCCTTTCAGGAAACGGACTTGAACGGCAACTACGATTTCTCCAAGGTCGCTCCCGGAGACTATTGGGTGGCTCTGCACTACCTAGGGCCAAACAATAATGACCCACACGTCCCTGTCTATTACCCTTCAGGAGCGAGCCAGTCGACTGCCGAGTTGATCCATCTTGGGCCGACGGATATGAAGGAAAATATCAACCTCGTTGTTTCACCGGCGCTGCATGCGGTGAACCTGCACGTGCATGTGACCAACCGGGACGGCACTCCGGTGATTAAGGCGCATGTGATCGCGACAGACCCGACGACGCCAACGCAAGCCATCAGCGCGACCGCCGATGAAAACGGCGATGCTGAGATCACTCTTTATGAAGGGCGGGAGTATCGGGTGATTGCCAGTACGTCGGGGTACCGCGAGCCAGCCTGCGCCGGGCCGGTGAAGATTATCGCGAAGGAAGGCCTGCAATTGGGCACATTCATCCTCGACAAGACATGGGACCAATGCCGCGCTTTGCAGAGGGCGCCGTAGGGTTCGGGTCGGCAAGGTTAATCGATGGTCTTGAGCAAACGGTATCGATCGAGGGTAATTTCGGCGCGGATTGCAGCAACTTCTGCAGGATAGCGGAGATGCGCAAATGTGACCCAGGCATCGCGGTAGGCCTCCCAGGACTTTTCGACCTTTGAAAGATTGTCGGCCGACACGGCGCCCTGATCTACTTCTTCCTTTGTATGCGTTCGTAATTGCTGTAGTGTCTTTTCGTATTGGCTATTCAGCAAGGCATCGGCCGTTGCGATTTGATTGTCAGACAGAACGGGCCATTTCTTGCGCTCGAAGTGAACTACCTCCGTGTGAAAAAGATCCTTGAGGATGCTCATGGAACCGAGGGTGCGGATGCCGCGAATGGTGCCTCCTTGATCCACCTCAAAAGCATGCGCCTCGATGTATGCGCTCTGGGCGGCAAGGAGCTTTTCAAACGCTGCCTTTTGGGCGGGAGTCATGGTGGATTTCAGTGAGTCATAGTAACGGCTTCTACGGTCATCCTCGATTTCGGATGCGTAGCCGCTGCAAAAGTTCATCGTGAAGGTTGTCGCTGCGTAGTGGCAGAATTCGAAAGGTCCATCAGAGGGTTGTGCACCGTTGAGTTTCACGATGTCGGGCAGGGCAAGCATTGCCATACCTTCTTCCGACTCACAGGCAAAGCGCATGGCCAGCGGGATGTTGCGTTTGACCCCAGCGCCGTTGAAATAAATGTCGGCGAGGATAAGCGAACCACCGACGACCCATGCGTCAGGCGCCGTCTGATTTTGTCCAAGATCGGCTTCTTGCGCAAGCCGCTCCTGCCATGCACACACCCGGGCTTTTGCGTAATCTACCGGGCGGCCGATGCCGCGATAGGAACGGTAAGAAGCACAAGCAGGGGCTGTCTTGGGGACAGGAACTTTCTCTGCCTCTGCAGGCAGCGGGATAGATGCGTATGCGGAGCAGTCCGCGGGAAGTTCGGCGGGCGTGGTTTGGCCGACGGCGGCAGTGACAAGCGCACAGATTGCGAAAAGGGTGGTTGTAGCGAGAACAATGAGATGGATGCGGAGATCACGTGCTCGGGGCATTTGTGGGAAGTATATGCCAAACCGATTGGATATCGGCGCGGTCTCCTTTATGGCAGACTTCACTCAGCCATGGCGACGGCCTGCCGCATGCGACGGTGAGAGTCGCGTGCGAACTTGTGCTGGAATCTCCGCGTCATTGGATACGCTGCTCTCGCCAGAAAGTGACGTGGCCGCGAGACCGCTTCCAATTCGTAGCTCACTTCGCCGGTTGCCGGATCGAAGCGAAGGAGGAATGTCTCCTCGCCCTGCTCGACATGATGCGAAGCTGTGGAGTAGAGAAAGCCAAATTGCGTCTCGGAATCAATTGTTTCCAGAATCTGGCTGAGATTCGCTGACCAAAGACCGAGCGCGTGAACTTCGACAGCAACAATTTGTCCGCATTCGATCGGCGCGGCCGCATTCACAACTCGCACCCATCCAAGATCAAACATTTGCCAGTACGTGAAAGCGCGTTTCGCCGCGCTGAATACATTCTCTCCTGAGCCCAGGGAAGACAGGCTTCGATCATGAGCGAAAGGCCCCAAGTCATCAGCGAGAAGTCCGTCAGTAATTGACAAGAACCTAGGAGGGGCGGCGGGGCGTCCGCACAGAATGCTTATCTTTTCATGGACTGCGTCTTCCGCGGGTTTACGAAGGGAGAACACCGAACCATTATCGGGCAATTGGAGCGCCGGGCGGGAATTGAACCCGCGAATACTGGTTTTGCAGACCAGCGCGTTAGCCACTTCGCCACCGGCGCTCTTCGGGCTGTCGCCAGAGAACTGAGTCCGGCGATCGGCCGCATTTTAATTGTGATTTGTGCGTTAAGCCTTCGGTTGACAGGCGCCTTCGAAGGCCTGAGTAGATTCAGTGACCTTGGTCTCGCTCAATTCGCGCAAGGCCCAGCCGGCGATGAGGAGACTGGGAGCGGCAGCGGGGGCGACGGAGCCGAGTTCACCGAGCGTGGTGTGCACCACGTGCTGATCGGGTTGCGCGGCGCGCGAGACCACAGCGCAGGGCAGATCGGCGGGAAGGCCTTCGGCCAGCCACTCAGCGGCCAGCAGCGTTAGATCGCGGCCGGGCATGTAGACCACGCGCGTGCCGGATTCAAGCGCGGGCAATGCCTCGCGGTTGTGCGACTGCGCGTGATGGCCGGTGGAGAAAGTGACGTGCGAAGCCCACTCGCGATCGGTGAGCGAACGGCCGAGAGCCGCGGCAGCTGCAAACGCAGCCGAGACGCCAGGAGTGATCTCATAGGGCACGCCGGCTTCGTCGAGCGCAGCCAACTCTTCGGCGGCGCGGCCAAACAACAGCGGATCGCCGCTCTTGAGGCGCACCACGCTGCGGCCGGCGCGAGCGTGCCCGATCATGAGCGCGTTGATCTCATCCTGCGTGATGGTCTTGGTGCCGCAGCGCTTGCCCACATTTTCGACCACTGCGTGGGGCGGGGCCAAGCTGAGTATTGCTGCAGGGACGAGATCGTCGTGCAGGATCACGTCGGCGGATTCGATGAAGCGGACCGCTTTCACAGTGAGCAGCTCGGGATCGCCGGGTCCAGCGCCGGCGAGAGCCACACGGCCGGCGACCGCACGCGCGGCTTCCCTGCCCGTCCGCGCCAACTGGCGCGTGGAGCACAAGGCGGATTCGCAGATCTGGCGCTGCGCAAGCTCGTGGAGGAGCAGGCGGCGCTCTTCGCTGCGGGGATGCGTCGCAAGGACTTCGCGGCGCAATGCGCCGAGTTGCGTGAGCCAGGGGCCGAGATCCTGGGGAAGCTGCTCGTCGATTTCACGGCGCAGTCTTTGGGCAACAGCCGGGCTTTCGCCGGCCGTGGAGATGGCGATTTGCAAGTCGCCGCGGCTGACCACGGAACCGAAGAAGAAGTCGCAGTTGGGAATGTCGTCGACGCTGTTGCAGGCGATGCCGCGCGCGACGGCTTCGCGATAGACCGCGGCGTTGACGTCGGGCACATCGGTGGCGGCGATGACGATGAAGTTGCCGTCGAGATCGGAGGGTTGAAATTCACGCTCAATCCACTCGAGCTTGCCCTCGGCGGCGAGTTGGCGAACTTCAGGACGGGCCTGGGGCGCGACGACGCGCAGCTTGACGCCGGTTTTGAGCAGGCTGCCGATCTTTTCGAGCGCGACAGTTCCCGCGCCGACCAGCAGGCCGGGGCGGTTGTCGAGTTTGAGGAAGATCGGTAAAAGCGTCATTTCAGTTCACAGTTCGTCGTTCACAGCTATTCCGCGACGGCGTGGGGTACGCGGCCTGTGGGCAGGTCGCGCTCCACGGGGTCGAGAAGCTCGCCGGCAAGCTGCGCGCGCAGTTCATCGTTGGTGTGGCGCGCAAACCAGCTGCGCAGGCTCTCCTGGGACTCGCCCACGAACTCGCGTCCCACGAGGTAATTGCGCAACAGGCGCTCAATGGCTTCGGGAACAAGCGTCGCGGGGCAGCGATAGCCCACCGGCCGCGCGATGCCCGCATGCTCGCCCACGGCTCCGCCCAGGCAGAAGTAATAGGCGTCGGCCAATTGGCCCTCGTGCTTGATCTTCTTGCCCTCGAGACCGATGTCGGCGATCCAGTGCTGGCCGCAGCCGTTGGGGCAGCCGGTGACGTGCAGCTTGAGTTGCTGATCGAACTGCGGCAGCCGCTCTTCGAGCTCATCGACCAGCCAGCGCGTGAAGCCCTTGGTCTCGGTAATCGCCAGCTTGCAGAATTCCGTGCCAGTGCAGGCAACAGCGCCGCGCCAGAAAGACGAGGCTTCAACGTGCAGGCCGATCTGGCCCAGTTCGCGCGCCAGCTCGCTGGTTTTGGCGTAGGGCACATCGACGATGACAAGATTCTGCGAGACGGTGGCGCGCAGCGAGCCGCTGCCAAAGCGCTCGGCAAGTTCCGCCGCAGCCTCAAGCTGTTCACCGGTCATGCGGCCGCGCAGCACGGACGCGCCCACGTAGGCAAGGCCTGGCTGGCGCTGCGGATGGATGCCAACATGATCGCGCAGAGCTTCATCGGGAATGTTTTCGGGAACGGCGGGATCGAGCTTGAAGCCGATGCGCGTATTCAGCTCATCGAGAAAACTATCCGGAGTCCAGCCTTCGCGCATGAAGAGATACTTGAGGCGAGCGCGATCGCGGCTCTCGCGCAGCACCATCTGATCGCGGAAGATTTCGGCGACGCCGCGCGCCACGCGGACGGCCTGGTCGGGGCGGACGAAGGCGTCGAGGCGCAGAGCAAGATGCGGCTCGTTGGACAGGCCACCGCCTACGCGCAGCGAGTAGCCGACTTCGCCGTCGCGCACCACGGGCGTGAGGCCGATGTCGTTGATCTCGGGATAGGTGCACCATGAGGGGCAGCCGGTAGCCGAGATTTTGAATTTGCGCGGCAGGTTGTAGAACTCGGGATTCGCGGTGAGGTAGTGGGCGATCTCGCGCGCGATGGGCGAAGCGTCGATCAGCTCGTCCGCGGCAACGCCGGCCAGCGGGCAGCCGGTTACGTTGCGCACCACGTCGCCGCATGCGCCCTTGGGTGAAAATCCAATGGCATCGAGCGCGTCAACAATCTCAGGCAGTGACTCAATCGTGAGCCAGTGCAACTGAATGTTCTGGCGCACGGTGATGTCGGCCAGATTGTGAGCGTACTTGCGCGTGATTCCACCGATGGCGCGAAGCTGGCTGGCCGAAATGATGCCGTTGGGAATGCCAACGCGCATCATGAACCATTCCGTCGTCAGCCCTTCACCGCCCTTGCCGCCGGTGGCGCCTACGCCGTCGCCTTGCGTGTAGACACCCCACCATTTGAAGTAGGCCGAAGCCCATTCGGGCACCACGCTCGACCGTCCCTCGCGCGCGAACGTACGAACTTCGTCAAAGGCCTCCCAGGGATTCTTTTCGCGCTTCAGGCGCTCCATGCGCTGGGCTTTGGTTTCTTTTTGTGGAATCTCGCTCATTGCTTTCCTTTATTTGAAATTCGGGGTGAAAATCGGCCGCAAAAACGGAATGCCCGCGTCAGCTTTTGCTGTACGCGGGCATTTGGGAAGCCGGACTAGATTTCTGGACTTAGACCGAGGCTACCTGTACCACGCGTACAGCGTGCATACAGCAGCGACAACAGATCGTAACGTCCATGGAATGAATATAGACCGAAATGGTCCGATTTGCAAGTTTGGCAATACTGTCAATTTGGATACGGAGTACGGGGATCAGGTAAGTGGCTCTGCAGCAAGCAGTTCCGCCAGAATGCGCTGCTCAGCTTCCTGGGCGGCTTTGGCGGTGACGGGCGAGAGCTCCATGGAGATGGGCTGTTGGGGATCAATGGCGATGGCGTAAAGAATGACGTCACGCGATCCGCCCTGCATGTAGAACGCGTCGAGCAGATCCTTGACGCCGATGTCGTGCGCGGTGAGCGTGGGAGGGTAGTCCTGTGAGAACCGCGGCGTGGTGCGGGTGACGGTGCCGAGAGGGTTCCCGTCGGCTGCGGCGTCGATGAGAATGATGCGGCCGGCGTTTTGGAGCGGCTCCAGAAGGATGAAACCGCCCGTGCCGCCGTCAAGACACTCCACGCCAGTCGGCAGGGTGTGCTTTTCAAGCGCTCGCACCACGTGCACGCCAACGCCCTCATCGCCCATGATGACGTTGCCGAGGCCAAGTACGAGTGTCGTCTTATGGTTGTTTGGGCTCGTCGTCACTCTTCACCCGGTCAAACTTCCATCCACCGATAATCGAGGATACCGTACCGCGGCCCTCAATGTAGTCGTGATAGAAGGACAGATAGATGTGAACGATGACGAACGTGACAAAAAACCACAGGAACAGGTGATGCCAGAAGCGGACGGCGAACTCGCCACCCATCAGCGGCACAATCCACTTGAACATGTGCGCCATCCAGGAATTACTCATGCTGGAGTAAAGCGCGAAGCCGGTGATGGTTTGGAAGCAGAAGGCGAGGAAAGTGAAGAAGTAGATGAGCGCCGCCAGTGAGTTGTGCCCGGTGGAGATGGGCCCCTCCATCTTGGTTTCAAGCACGTCGGCTTTGATGACGTCGACGATTTCCTGCCGTTGCGAGGGCTTCAGCGGGAAAAAGTTGCTCCACTTGGCGTACTTGTTGCCGACGAATCCCCAGTAAATGCGGGCGGCAAAGTTGAAGACGTACACGTAGGCGGAAGCAAAGTGGATGAAGCGCACCCAGCCGAACCAATACTGCTGATAGGCTTCGGACGCGTAGGCAATACGCACCGGATGTCCGATGAGGAACCCGGTGACGCATAGCAGGGTCAACGCAATGGCGTTGATCCAGTGATACGCACGAACCGGCAGCTCCCATACGTACACGCGCCGGTATTCCACCGGCGCGCCGCCGTTTAACTTGAAGATGTCTCTGACACCAGTGCTCTGTGTGCTCATGGGCCTACTCGAAGGAAATCTGGTGAAGGTGCCGTCCCTGCGGATCGTAGAGATGCACGGCGCAGGCCAGGCACGGGTCAAAGGAATGGATGGTGCGAATGATCTCAACCGGTTCGTCGAGCTTGGCCACCGGCGTACCGATCAACGCCGCCTCAAACGAAGAATGCTGCTGCTTGGCATCGCGCGGTGAGCCGTTCCACGTGGTGGGTACGACGAGTTGGTAGTTGTCTATGGCGCCATTGTGGATCTTGATCCAGTGCGCCAAGGCTCCGCGAGGAGCTTCAACCAGGCCCACGCCTTCCGCGTCGGCAGGCCAGGACTTCGGCTCCCACTTTTCGCCGTTGAACGTGGAGACCTCGTTGATCTTCACGCGGTCCATCAACTGGCCGTAGAACTCCTTGAGCCAGATCATGGCCAGCGCCGCATCGATGCCGCGCGCCGCAGTGCGTCCCAGGGTGCTGAAGAGAGCATCGACAGGCACGTTCAGCTTGCCCAGCACCATGCCCACGGTCTCTTTCACATCCGCGTGGCCGGCTGCATAGGAAACCAGCAGACGCGCCAGCGGTCCCACTTCCATGGGGTTGTCCTTCCAGCGCGGCGTCTTGAGGAACGAGTACTTGTCGAAGCCCTCGAGGCTCTCGAACGGGGGTGTGGGACCGGCGTACTTGATATTGGTTTCACCCGCCCAGGGGTGAATGCCCACGTTGTCTCCGCCTTCGTAGGTGTACCAGGAGTGAGCGATGTACTCCTTGATCTCCTGCTGGTCCTTGGCATTGACAGGTAGCACGGTCGAGAGGTCGCGGTTGAGCACGGCGCCCCGCGCGTACTTGAACGCCTCGGGATGGTTGTAGCCGTTGGTCGGAAATTCGCCGTAGCAAAGATAGTTGTGCAAGCCGCCGCCGTACTTGGACCAGTCCTTGTAGAACGAAGCCACGGCCAGCAGGTCGGGAATGTAGACCTCGTTAACGAACTCGTCGGCCTGGCTGATGAGCCGCGACACCAGGTCGAGCCGCTCCATGTTGATGGCGGCCACCTCGTTGACGTTGATGGAGCACGGAACGCCGCCGACGAGGTAATTCGGGTGCGGATTCTTTCCGCCAAAGACGGCGTGGACCTTGACGATTTCCTTTTGCCATTGCAGCGCATCGAGATAATGCGCTACGCCGATCAGGTTCACCTCAGGCGGCAGCTTGTAGGCCGGATGGCCCCAATAACCGTTGGCGAAGATGCCCAGACCGCTGGCGGCAAAGGCCTTGATCTTGTCCTGCACTTCGGTGAAATAGGCAGGCGTGTTCTTGTCCCACTTCGAGAACGACTGCGCCAGCTCGGCGGCCTTATTGGGGTCGGCCTTGAGCGCGTTCACGATGTCCACCCAGTCGAGCGCGTGCAGGTGATAGAAGTGGATCACGTGATCCTGCACGTACTGCGTGGTGAGCATGATGTTGCGGATAATCTCCGCCGTGGGCGGCACCGAGATGCCCAGCGCATCCTCGACCGAGCGGACGCTGGCCAGCGCGTGCACCGTGGTGCAGACGCCGCAGACGCGTTCGGTGATGGCCCAGGCATCGCGCGGGTCGCGGCCCTGGAGGATCTTCTCCAGGCCGCGCACCATGGTGCCTGCGCTGAATGCGTCGGTGATGACGCCGTTCTCAACCACTGCCTCAATGCGCAGGTGGCCTTCAATGCGAGTTACGGGATCGACGACGACACGCGTTGCCATAACGGTTTACGACTCCTTTTGATCTTCAGCGTGGACTTCCGCAATCACGCTGCGCTTGCGTATGTTGGTGACCACGGCATGGGCCGCGACGCCGGCCAGTGTGGCCACGCCGACCGCGGTGCCAATAGTGTCGGCCGTGCTCTCGACGCCAAAACCAGGGAACGACGTCAGGTGCTGATAGAGAGGGCCGTTGTCCCAGAAGCCTGCCTCGCTGCAGCCGATGCAACCGTGCCCCGACTGGATGGGATAACTGGTGCCCTCATTCCAGCGCACCACCGAACAGGCGTTGTAGGTGACGGGACCCTTGCAGCCCATCTTGTACAGGCAATAACCCTTGCGCGCGTTCTCGTCGTCAAACGACTCGACGAACAGCCCGGCATCGTAGTTGGCCCGGCGATAGCAGGTGTCGTGTACGCGGCGGCCGTAGAATTCCTTGGGCCGGCCCTGATCGTCGAGCGCAGGAACCTGTCCCAGCACCAGCAAGTGCGTCACCACGCTCATCATCACGTCGGCGATGGGCGGGCAGCCGGGAACATTGATGACCGGTTTGTTCACAAGCTTGGAAATCGGCGTAGCGCCGGTGGGATTTGGCTTGGCCGCTTGCACGCAGCCGTTTGAAGCGCAACTACCCCAGGCCACGATGGCAGCCGCATCCGCAGCGACGGTCTGCAGGATCGACTCCGCAGTTTTGCCACCCACCATGCAGTACACGCCGCCGTCCTTGGTCGGCACGGCGCCCTCTACCAGCACGATGTACTTGCCCTTGTTATTCGCGATGGTGTCGCTCAGGCTCTTTTCCGCCTGGAAGCCCGAAGCCGCCATCAAGGTTTCGGTGTAGTTGAGCGACAGAACATCGAGCAACGCGTCGGCCACGATGGGGTGCGACGCCCGGATGAATGACTCGCTGCAGCAGGTGCACTCCTGAAAGTGCATCCACACCACGGCCGGTTTTTCCTTTTTTTCAAAGGCTGAAGCAACCTGTGCCGCACCGGACTTTCCCAAACCGGCGACTACCGCGGCTGCGCTGCAGAATTGCAGAAAATCTCTGCGGCTATAGCCCTTCTTCTGCATTGACTGCCAAATCGTATCACCCATGCTTCCCTCGCTCACGGTATTGCGCCGGCAAATCCCAGGACAGCGTGGAGGCTATGAACAACCCCTGGAATTTGCCGGTTAATGTGACCGACGTTACTTAGCAAAAAGCACGAGTGGCTGTGAGCTTCATCACAGGTGTTGTAAATCACATTGTTGGCGTGGGGTGCGTCAACTGCGTGATTTTTCTCACACGTCGAGGCGGCCGGGGAGCCCGTCGACGTGCGGTTCGGCATTTCCATTTGGCAGAAAGCGAATCTCTGCCTTACGCCTTAATTCCTTTGAACAAACGGCAAGTATTTGACGTCTTTACATTGGACTCCCTCAGCAGCCGATTGCCTTGACGCCACAACGATTGACACCTGGCGAGTCAGGATCAACAATGTGAGCCATATCAACGACACCGTTTTGTAGCAAGGTAGGAACCGGTCCCATGAACTGCACCCCCTAACATCGAGCGTATTTACGCGAAGCGGCTGCGTTATAAGGTGCACGGGCGAATGAGCAGATTGATGAGACTGGTTCTTGAGAAAGGACCCCTCCAATATGCTGCACAAATGGTTTTTGTCTGCCATCCTTGTTGCCGTCCTCACCGGAACAACGCAATCCACGGCAGCCCAAAGCACGCTCTCCCTTCCCGGCTGCGCAGCCCCGCCCGAGCTGAAAAAGATCCTGGATGACAAACTGGGCACGCCCGAATTCCAAAAGCTGTCCTACGATGAGCGAAACGCACTTACACAGCAGGTTGCGACGGAACTGACGAAGCAATTTCCGAGGGAGGTCCAGCCTTACCTGCGCTTGATCGGGAATGCGAAGAATCAGAGCACACAGCACCCCGAACTTCTGGCAAAGTTGCAGGACGAGTTACTGCAAAAGGCAAAGGAATACCCGAACGATCCGCTCATGCTTTATTTGGCCGCAACCGCGCTTCGGGGCAAAAACACTCCCGAAAGCATTGAGCTGGATAACAAGGCAATTGCGTTGGCGCCCAACTTCCCATGGCCCTATGCCGATCTGACCGGGATCTACTCCAGCGGAAAGACCATGGATAAGGACAAAGAGCGCGAGAATCTGAGGAAGTACTGGAATCTTTGCCCAACGTTCAACCGATGGCTCCATGCGCTGGCTGCTGGTGAAAGATATGGACCTGCAGGCCAAGGTGGCCGCGGCAGAACGCTCGTATCTCGCCACTGCGACGGACCCTTCCATTTTGAAAAACTATACATTTCTATGGCAGCTCGAATTCCGGCTCAGCTCGCCCACCGACTACCCCACAATGCGAAAGAAAGTTGCCGCCGATCTGACACGGCTGGAAGCGGCGAATCCGAAACCGGATGCCGCTTGGGGCGCATTCCTGATCGAAGGCTTTAAGCAAAGTGGCGCGCCACAAGAAGTCATCACAGCCAAAGAAGACGCGCTACTTAAAGCCTTTCCGCATGCAAATGCGGCACTCGATATTCTGCAGAGCCGCTGGAAGGATGCTCATCCCGAGCCTGAGAACCAAAGCGATGTTGCCGCATGGAAGGCATGGCGCGCAGCAAACCGCGCCTCGGTAAACGAGTGGTTGCACGATTTCCCCGATCAGCATCAATATCTCGTGCAGTGGGCTTTTTTTGCAGTTGACGACGATGATGCGCTGGCCGAGACTGAAGGCCTGGCGATCATGGATGACTACTTGAAGGATGTGGAGCAGCAATGGGGGCCTGAGGCGTACGTGTACATGAATGCGGCCAGCTTTCTGCTGGACCGCAAATGGCAGCCGGCGCGGGCACTCGAATTGCTGAAGAAAGCGCAGAATCTCTACGTTAAAGAAGACGCGGTCAACGATGCCAACGACAACCGCTCACAAAAAGATGTGGACGATCGGGCGAAGGACCTCTGGTATCGCGACAATCAGCTTGACGGCAATCTGCTGCTGGCGGCAACGCGTGCCAACGATCCGCAGGCGGCGGCTTCGATCAAGGCCGAAGTGGAAGGGCCTGTGCCGACCGATGCCAAGTTAATTGCCAGCTACTGGCAAAACCGTGCGCGGCTTGCGGTGCTGGACGGCCAAAAAGCAGACGGCCTTGCCTACTACCGGCTGGCTCTGGAATCGCGGCTGGAGCAGCCCAAATATCGCGCAGGCAGATTGACAGACACGCTGGGCGACGAGTCCCACGCGCTTTGGAGCGCATTGGGCGGGAGCGAGACCGCGTGGGCTGCATGGAGTCCGAGTGCTTCCACGCCCGCCATCACCGCCGACGCGGCGCGCTGGGAGAAGGCCACGCAATCGTTGCCCGACTTCTCGCTGACCGATCTCTCGGGCAAGACCTGGAAGCTCGCCGACCTTCACGGCAAAGTGGTTCTCATCAATCTTTGGGCAACCTGGTGCGAACCCTGCAATCTGGAGCTGCCACAACTCGAAAAGCTTTATGAGCAGGTCAAAGGCCGCTCCGACATTCAGATCCTCACCTTCGATATCGATGAAGAAGTTGGCGTGGTGGGCAATTTCCTGAAGAAGAAAGGCTATACCTTTCCAGTTTTGCCTGCGTATTCTTACACCGTCAATTTATTGAACGGCTACGCCATTCCGCAGAACTGGCTCCTGGATGGTAAAGGTGCATGGCTGTGGACGCAGGTCGGATACGGCGGCGAAGACGCCTGGCAGAAGGACATGATCGCCAAAATGGAGACTTTGAAAAGCGGCCAGTAATGATCGACGATGGTTTCCGATGGAGCCGCTAGGCTGGTTTCTCGACCGGCGCCGACGCCTTTCGCGGCGTGAAAGCGGGCCGAGTCATGGCCCACGCGGTCAGCGTAATTCCGGCCAGGACGGCCCCGGCGCTGGCCAGTTGCGCATTCGATAATCCCCATAAAACTTTGGGGTTACGCCGGATAAATTCAACCAGAAAGCGAGCCATGCCGGTCAGCGCCAAATATTGGCCCACTATCGCGCCCGTAGCATGCGGTTTGCCCAGGCGCCACCACAGCCACCAGCCGATGATCAGACCTCCGGCCAGCTCGTAAAGAGGGGTGGGGTAGACAGGAACGAAGACCGGAACGAGGCCATGCGGAAAGCTGGTGCCCCAGGGATGAAAGGTCGAGCCAAAAATGTGCACAGGCTTGATGTCGATACCGTAGTCCCCATCGCCGGAAAGGAAGCAGCCGATGCGCCCGACTCCATAACCGATGGCGGCCGCCGGCGCACACAGATCCAGCGTCCGCAACGCCCCGATCTTTGCCCGTAAACCTTGTAATACCAGCGCCGATATGCCGAAGATCATCCCCCCATACCAGGCGAATCCGCCGTATCCCACAACACGCTCCAGCCCATGATCCTGAATTCTTCGGGGGAGTCGAGCACATGCCAGAGCTTGGCGCCCACAATGCCCGCCACCAGCGCAATGGCCACCATCCCGACCGCATCGGCGGTAATTTTCTCGCGCTTGAAGGCACGATCCACCGCAAAGGCGCCCGCCACGGCGGCGCACCACAGCATGAGCCCGAATGTGGGCAGATTGAACCATCCGAGATGGATAAAAGGAACCATGTCTTTATCAGTATAGACGCGCGGAGGATTGCAATCGCTGCCCTGGGCTCGCAAGGCCCGCCAGCCGAATTCCAAATCTATAGGCCTCCGATTTACGGGGCCTTGATTTTCACAGGCTGGGGCTCGGCAAATCGCGCGATACTGTCTGCATGGCAACGATGACCTCCCAAGGCCTTGAGGTTCTCTATTCGCGCCAACAGATTGCAGATCGCGTAGCCGAGATGGGTGCGCAGATCAGCCGCGATCTGAACGGCGAAAAACTGGTCATGATCGGAGTGCTGAAAGGCGCGGCGTTTTTTCTTGTCGACCTCTCGCGCGCCATCGGGGCCGATGCGACCTTCGACTTCGTGGCCGTCTCCAGCTACGGCAAGGGCCAGCGCTCGTCGGGCGCGGTCAAGATGATCAAGGATCTGGACCAGTCCATCGAAGGCAAGAACGTGCTCGTGGTGGAAGATATTCTCGACACGGGCCTGACGCTGGCTTATCTGCGCAAGCTCTTTCTGCAGCAGCGTCCCAAGACGCTGCGCATTGCCACGCTGCTCGACAAGCCTTCGCGACGCGTGGAGAAAATCGAAGCCGATTACGTCGGATTCTCCATCCCCAACCTGTTTGTGATCGGTTATGGAATGGACTTCGCCGAGCGCTATCGCAATCTGCCTGATATCTGCCTGATGCCGCCGGAAAACCCGGAATAGTCCCATCCCGATGCGGGCTGCTTTCCCGGGTTGCCATTGTGTCTCCCTGTTTACCGCCGGTTCACTTGGCCCCGGGCGAGCCCGCGACGTATACTCATTTCCCGGAGCCGGATGCGCTGTCCTGATCATCGCCATCCTGCGCATGCAAGGAGCATGCCTCCATGAAGCCAACCCCCATCCAGGATTCAGACCTGGATTTTGACTACGGAACATTCGACTCGGCGGGATTTACCGCCGATACCCTCGCCAACTGGCAAACACTGGCCGCCGTGATCGACCATACTTTGGTCAAACCCGGCGCCACGCGCAAGCATGTAGAGGCGCTCTGCGCCGCGGCTGCCCGCTACCGCTTTGCCTGCGTCGTGGTCAACCCGGTGTGGAGTTCCGTCGCAGTGGATGCGCTGGCCGGCACCGGCATTCCCATCGGCGCCGTAATCGGCTCGCCGCTCGGCGGTTCGCTCGTCTCTACGCTCCGCCAGGAGACTGCTGCGCTCATCCGCCTGGGCGTGCGCGAACTCGACATGGTGCTACCTATCGGCCAGCTCAAGAGCGGCAACCACGCCGCCGTGCAGCACACCATTCGCGCGGTGGTCAGCTTGGCCCATCATCACGGCGCGGTGCTCAAGGTCACGCTCGAAACTGCCCTGCTGACCATGGAAGAAAAACTGCGCGCGTCGGAGATTTCCATCCAGGCCGGCGCGGACTTCATCAAGACTTCGACTGGATCGGCAGCGGGCGGCGCCATCCCCGCCGACGTGGCTCTGCTGCGCGGCGTGGCTGGAGCCCGATGCGGCATCAAGGCCTCGGGCGGCATCCGCACCCTCGCGCAACTCCGCACGCTGCTTGAAGCCGGCGCCAACCGGATTGGGTGCTCGGCCTCGGTGGCAATCTTGCGCGAGCTGGGCGCCGAATAAAGCAGTTGTCAGTGATCAGTTGCCAGTTGTCAGTGCGAGTGTAAGTGTGGCTGTATAAGTCCGGCGCACTCACACTCCACACTCCGCCCTTGGTCCCTGCTGTATCATTCCCTTCGACCCTTTATGAGCAAAACGCCGCCATCCCCGCCCGCAGGGCACGAATTCGAGGGCGATTACCGCCCTGCCGAGCCCGCGCATCTGGATCCCGTCAATGCCCGCATCGAGCCGGCAGATGTGGCGTATTTGATGCGCCTGACCGACGCGCTCAATACTACCCTCGATCTGCAAACTCTTCTCAGCCGCACCTCGGAACTGGTCCGCGCCCTCATTCCTTACCGCATCTTCGCCATCTTTCTGCTGAATGAGCGCACGCATGAACTGCGCATGAGATTCCAGATCGGCCACACGCCGCAGGTGGAGCGCATGCGCATTCCCGTGGGCAAGGGAGTGGCGGGACAGGTGGCGCTGACGCGGCAACCAATCCTGCTGAATGACGTTTCGAAGGCGGATTTCTATATCAGCGCCAATCCCGAGGTGCGTTCCGAGCTGGCCGTACCGCTGATTGCCAAGAACCGGCTCATCGGCGTGCTGGACATCGAAAGCGAGCAGCTGGATTTCTTCCGCGACGAGCACTTGAACGTGCTGACCATGACCGCTTCGCGCATTGCGCAGTCGATTGAAAACGCGCGACTGTACGCGCGGGTTTCGCGCCAGGCACAAACGCTGGAAGTGCTGAACGAAATTGCGGTGGAACTGGCGTCGATTCTGGATCTGAATCCGCTGCTGGAGAAGATCGGACAGTTGCTGCGGCGGCTGATCGACTACCAGATGTTCACCATCATGCTGCTCGACGAAAAAGGTGACACGCTGATCACGCGCTATGCGTGGCGATTCGGCTACGCGCATGCTCCCACGCGACGCCTCCCCATCAGCAGCGGACTGGTGGGCGCAGCAGTACGCGAGTGGCGGGTGGTCAACGTGCCTGACGTGAGCAAGGATCCGCGCTACATCCCCATGAATCCCGAGACGCGCTCGGAGCTGATTGTGCCGCTGTTCTATAAGGGCCGCGTAATCGGCGTGCTGGATCTGGAGCATACGAAGCCGGCGTTTTTCAACGAAGAGCACGAGAGGATGCTGTCGACGCTGGCTTCGCAAATTGCGATTGCGATCGAAAACGCGCGCCTCTATCAGGCGGTGCGGCGCCAGGAGCGGCAACTGGAGCGCGACATCGCCATGGCGCGCGAGGTGCAACTGCGCTTATTGCCGACGGACGCGCCTTCGCATCCCCATGCCGAGATGGCGGTGCGTTTTTTGCCGGCGCGCACCATCGGCGGCGACCTTTACGACTTTCTCGAATACGGGCCCAACCGCACCGCTATCGTGCTCGGCGACGTAAGCGGCAAGGCCGCGCCGGCGGCGCTGTTTGCGGCCCTGGTGAGCGGCATTATGCGCGCCGCGGCCGCGCAGCAGCCGGACCCGGCGCAGATGCTGAAGCTTCTGAACGATGCGCTGCAGGAGCGCAAGCTGGAATCGCAGTACGTGACCATGCTGTTCGCGCTCTGGAACGATGAAAACCAGACTCTTCAGGTGGCGAATTCGGGAGCCGTGCAACCGGTTTTCTGCCGCTCCGGCCAATCCGATACAGTGCGCGCGGAGGGATTTCCGCTGGGCATGTTTCCCGATGTGAATTACGAAGAGCTCAGCGTGGCCACGCAGCCGGGCGACGCCATCGTCTTCGTGTCGGATGGAATTTTGGATGCGGAAAACGAGAAAGAGGAGATGTACGGGCAGGACCGCCTGGCCGGACTGCTCTGCGCCAGCCGCGATCTTCCCGCACTGGAGATTGCCGACGCCATCCTGGCGGATGTGGCGCGTTTTCAGGGCAGCAAAGACCGTTTCGACGACGAAACCATTATCGTGCTGCGCGTGCGCGAAGCGGAGCCCCAGCCGGAAACTTCGAAAGACCCATCATGATCGCCAAAACCATCATTGAACCGTTCCGGATTAAAAGTGTCGAGCCTATTCGCTGGACGACGCGCGCTCAGCGCGAAGAACTTTTGAAAGCCGCCCACTACAATCTCTTCCTGCTGCCTGCGGACGATGTACTCATCGATCTGCTCACCGATTCCGGCACGGGCGCCATGTCCACGCATCAGTGGGCGGCTTTGATGGAAGGCGACGAAAGCTACGCCGGTAGCCGCAGCTTCGTTCGCTTCAAAAGTTCCGTGCAGGACATCTTCGGCTACAAGCACGTGGTTCCCACGCACCAGGGCCGCGCCGCCGAGCGCATCCTCTTCGGCGTGATGTGCAAAAAGGGCGACGTCGTTCCCAACAACACCCACTTCGATACGACCCGCGCCAACGTCGAGTTCACCGGGGCCGAGGCCGTCGATTTGCTGATTCCTGAAGGCCGCCAGCCTGCTCTGCAGCATCCTTTCAAAGGCAACATGGACGTGGCCGCGCTGGAAAGTCTCCTCGCGCGCGTGGGCCGCGAGCGTATTCCGCTGGTGATGCTGACCGTGACGAATAACTCAGGCGGGGGCCAGCCTGTCTCGATGGAAAATGCGCGCCAAGTGAGCGAGGTGTGCAGGCGGCACGGGATTCCGCTCTACTTCGACGCCTGCCGCTTTGCCGAGAATGCGTGGTTCATCAAGCTGCGCGAGCCAGGATACGAACACAAATCGCCGAAGGAGATTGCCCAGGAGATGTTTCGGCTGGGCGACGGCTGCACCATGTCTGCAAAGAAAGATGGCATGGCCAACATCGGCGGCTTTCTGTGCACCAACGACGATCGACTCGCCGAGCAGGAGAAGGATCTCCTCATCCTTACCGAGGGCTACCCAACCTACGGCGGCCTTGCCGGGCGCGACCTTGAGGCCATTGCCGTAGGCCTTCAGGAAGCGGTTGAAGAAGACTACCTGCGCTACCGCATCGCTTCCACGGCTTATCTCGGCAATCACATTGCCGCTGCGGGTGTTCCCATCGTCCAGCCGCCGGGGGGCCACGCTATCTATCTTGATGCTCGCGCGTTTTTGCCGCACGTTCCCCCGGCGCAGTTCCCCGGCGTGGCATTGGCCTGCGAACTGTATCTTGAAGGCGGCGTGCGTTCCGTCGAAATCGGCACGCTCATGTTCGCCGCCGCCGCGCAAATGGACCTGGTGCGCCTCGCCATCCCGCGCCGCGTCTACACCCAGAGCCACATCGACTATCTCGTCGAGGTCATTCTGGAGGTCTGGAAGAACCGCGAGCGCATCCGCGGCATGAAGCTCACCTACGAGGCGCCGTTTCTGCGCCACTTCACCGCGCATCTTGAACCGGCGCTGTAACTCAAGACCGGCCGCCGCAACGGCGAACGATTATCGTGCTGTGCGCGCGCTAGAGACGCTGAAAAACAAAAGCTACTGAATGACGACTGAGATCTGCGCGGTGACGGCGCTGAGTCCCGGTGCTGTTCCCGTAACGGTGACCACGTAGTTGCCGGCAGTAGTTCCGGAAGAGCCGCTGCTGCCGCCGCCGCTGCTGCCTGCGGCGCCGCCGCCTCCGCAAGCCGAAATCGACAGCGAGGTCGCCAGCACCGCGAGCACCACCAGCAAAATCCTATGGCCGCGGCGGAGATTGTCTAGAAACAGCAGAGCACCTGCCACGGCAATCCCACCCGACGCAGATAGAGCGCGGCGGAACGGCCACGACGGCCGCGTGTTCCGCACCATCCCGGTCGTATTCACTGTCACCTTCGCGTTCGTCTGGGCATTGCCTGAGATCGTTTCAGTGGATGGAACACTGCACGTGGGCGTATCGATCGAGCCGGAGGGCGCAACCACGGTGCAACTTAGATTGACGGTTCCGGAAAAGCCGTTCTCCGGGACAATCGTGACCGTGGTGCTCGCACTGTTGCCGGGCGAAATGCTGAGGGCTGTACCGACGGGAATCATGCTGAAGTTCGCGCTGGCCGGCGCCATCATGCTCTGCAGGCGTGACGTGAGCGCTGCCAATGCGCCGCCATTCCAGGTTAGATTGAGAACGCCATAACCCTCGACAGTTCCGAAGCCGCCGCCGTTGCCGGATTCCGTGGTGCCGTTAATGGCCCAGTAGGACCAGTCGAGATTGTTTTGCTGGAGATAGCTGGTGATCATACTGAACCAGAAGCCGAGATCTGCCGCGTTGTTGCTGGTGGCGCAAGTAACCGCCGAATTGCAGGTGCCAAACTCGCCGACCCATAGCGGTTCGGGATTGGAGCCGGTGACAAGGTAGCCCCATTTGGGCGTGATGGTATTTACGTAGGTGGTGTAGCTGGTCATTGTGGAAGTGGAGTACCAGAAGCCATAGTCGTGCGCTTCATAGACGAGCTGGTCGGCGACATTCAGCTGCACTGGCAAGGTGGCGACGCCGGTAAGATCTCCTGCGTAACTCACGCCCTCCACAAAGACGAGGAGATTGGGATTGATGGCAAGCACCGCGTTGCCGCCGCGCTCGGCTGCAGCGTGCCAGTCGGTGCTGGAGCTGCCGCCCCATGTGGCCGGGGAGCGCGGCTCGTTGCGCAAATCGACGCCAATGACTCCGGGATTGCTCTTATAGCGAGTGGCCAGCGCCTGCCAGTCGGTGATCCAGTTGGCCTCAGGGTAACTGCTGTTGTACCAGAGTTCGTTGTTGTCCGTAGTGCTGCAGCACCACCCGGCGTTGCTCATGTGATTGTCGAGAATCACCATGATGCCGGCGCTGGTGAGAGCGTTTACAACGGTGTCCATAATGGTGAGAGCATTTTCGCCTTCGAGGCTGGGATTGGCGGCAAGCGCATAATTGCCGACTACCGGATTGCTCTCGACCATCTGGTTTGACCACAGCAGGCGCACGGCATTGAAGCCGAGCCCCTTGATGGTGCCCACGATGCTGTTCAGCGGCTGCGCCTGGAGGCCTTCCACTACGTAGTCGGTGGACTCAAAGCCGTACCAGTTGAAGGCATTCAGGTGAACGCGCACCCCGTTGCTGTCGACGATGTACTGTCCCGACGTGTGCAGCGGAAACGCGGGAGCAGCGGCGGCTGGGCAAGCCGGCCAAACGAGCGCGGCAAACGACGCGAGAGTGAGTACACGCCCGAACATGAGGAGCGAGGGAAACTTTCCGCGAGGGGGGAAGGATAATCCAGTCATCGCCGACCATTCTAAGACAAAAAGGCGATTTTGGGAAACCGGTCTCTTAGGCGACTGAAAATGGACGAAATTTCTGCATTTCCCAAGGCCAGCGCAACCGTCCAAAACTCAAGAAAAGGCGAAATCTCTGAGGGCCGGGAGGCCCTCAGAACGGCCGGTCAGCAGACCGGCGGTACGCTACTGTGGCAGGATTTTCACGATCGTTGGGTGATCCGAGATGGTCAGCGGAATCACCTGGTTTGTGGTCTGGGTGCTCGTCCAGTTCAGGTTCCCGTTGTCGTCAAATGAGCCGACATTCGGCGCAAAGTAGTTTCCGCCCAGCGTAAGCGTCACCTGTTGCGGAGCCACCGGCGTGGAAACCAGATTTACCTCGTCATAGCTGCTCTGCTCCAGCCACAGAATCAGCCAGAAGCTGCCGTCCCGCTTTTCGAGCAGCAGTTGATCCAGTGTCGCGTCGCCACCCGTCACCGAATACGGCAGTTGTCCCGGGGTAAAGCTGGGGCCCGGATCAGAGAGATTGGCGATCAGATTGTGAATTTCGTAATACGCGGGCCGCGGATTCATGTTTCCGTCGATCAGGCCGAAGCCCGGCGAGTTTGGATCCTCGAGCAGCTCGTACACATAAGACCGCCCGATCCCGTGCAAGTAAGCCAGAAAATACGTGCGCACAAGGTACTGCGCCTCTACGTTCGTTGGGACCGTAAACTGCGTGGGATTGCCGGGAAACGTCATATAGCCCGTCTCCGTGATCTGCGCGGGAAGTCCGGGTGCATCGAGATTGCTCTGATCAAGCCAGAACGGGAAGGTGCCGTATGCGTTGCCTTCGGCGTCCGGCGAGCCCCACCCCGCGACGCCAGGGTTGCGCCCGCCGAAGTAAACGTGCAAATTATTGTAGGTCATCAACGGTGCAAGATTTCCCACCGTCGCATAAGGCTGATAGGCCGCGAACGCCGGACCCAGCACGGGAATATTCAGCGCCGCTCCCGCGGCATCGAGCATCGGCAAAAACGCGATCATATTGTTCAGGCTGCCGGTTACGCCAGCGCCGCACGCTCCGGCCAGATCGCACTCGTTCGGGGCTTCCAGCAATTCCATATCGCCGTCCGTAGCTGCGAGCTGCTCGATGCTCTGCGCCGAGATCGACGGATCGTAAGGGACTACATAATCTGCCAGAATGCCCGCCTGCCGCAGTTGCTGATGCTCCGTCGTGTACGGCGGACCCCAATTGGGATCGAAGTATCCATCGCGGATGTGGCGAATGCCGAGCGCCTGAAGATCGGCAAACGTCTGCTGCCAGTTTGTGAAATAAAGCGAATTGGTATAGGTCATGTGCGTGTCCACGCCCATGGAATCGACAAAGGAGTTTGCTGGCGAAGCCTGCACCGGGGAGTGCGCGTTGGCGTTCACCGCGAACATCGAGCCCACGCAAAGAACGAGCGCCAGCAAGTATTGCTGCACCACTGATCCGCTGCGCAACAGGTTTTTCCGATGATTGAATTGACGATGACTACGAACTGAAGAATGAAAGCGATGTACTGAAGGCGCCTGACACGTGGCCAGAGCCTTCTCGGGGGAAAGAAAACTCAAGATACCATCCTTCTATGAGGTAAAACGACGTCGGCTCAAACAGGCGCGCTCATCTCTGCCTGGCCGATGCGTCTTCCACAATAGTTTTTGGGGCGTGCTCCAAACCACAGTACGCGCATTCAATTTGAATGTCTCTGGCATTATGTGCCATACGCCGCCCTCGGCGAGAGCCTGCTCCAGCAGCGTTCGCACCGCAGAGTGCGTACGCAGTTCCCGGTCTCGATTCGATACACTTAAAGCATCGGAGCATTTCCCCGGAGAAATTGTGCAAACTGCCGTTCAGGAACGATTGATCCGCCCCGCCCGCAATATACTGGGCAGCCTGCGACTGCCCGGCGACAAATCCATCAGTCATCGCTACGCCATGCTGGGCGCCTTCGCTGAAGGCGTGTCGCATTTTACGAATTTTTCGACCGGAGCCGATTGCGCGTCAACGCTGGCGTGCATGGAAGCGCTGGGCGCCACGGTGAACCGATCGGGCGCGCACTCCGTGGAGATTCGCGGCGTGGCGGGACGCGTTACGCCCTCCGATGGCCCGCTCGACTGCGGCAACTCCGGCTCGACCATGCGCATGATTTCAGGGCTGCTTGCGCCGCAGAAGGGCAGCTTTACGCTTGTCGGAGACGACTCGCTCTCGCAGCGGCCCATGGAGCGCATTCGCAAGCCGCTCGCAGCCATGGGTGCGCGCCTAACGCTCACCGACGGTCACGCGCCGCTCATCATCGATGGAGGCCCGCTTAAAGCCATCGACTACACGACGCCGGTTCCAAGCGCACAGGTGAAGAGTTGCGTCCTGTTGGCCGGGCTGCAAACCGTGGGCATGACGACGGTGCGCGAGGCTGTCCGCACGCGCGACCACACCGAACTGGCTCTGCGCGCCTTTGGAGCGACTCTGACGCGTGCCGCAGATTCGGTCTCGATCAGCGGACCGCAAGCGCTGCGCGCCATCGATGCCGAGGTTCCCGGCGATCTCTCGTCGGGGGCGTTTTTCCTGTGCGCCGCAATGCTCTTCCCCGGGTCCAACCTTGTGGTCGACGGCCTCGGCTTGAATCCGACGCGCGCCTCGCTGCTCGATGTGCTGACGGCGCTGGGTGCGCACATCGCGGTGCTCAATCTTGAAGAGAAACACGCCGAATTGGCGGGCACAGTGCAGATTTCAGCGCCGGCCGAGGGATTGGGATCGACGGAGATTTCCGGTTTGCTCGCGGCACAACTGATTGACGAGTTGCCGGTGCTGGCGGCCATCGCGCCGTACACCAGCGGCGGCATTCGCATTCGCGGAGCGCGCGAACTGCGCGTGAAGGAGTCGGACCGGATCGCGCTGGTGGCCACGAATCTGCGCGCCATGGGCGCCGAGGTTGAGGAGTTCGAGGACGGGCTGGACG
This sequence comes from uncultured Acidobacteriota bacterium, assembly GCA_963729915.1. Taxonomy (GTDB): domain Bacteria; phylum Acidobacteriota; class Terriglobia; order Terriglobales; family Acidobacteriaceae; genus Telmatobacter. The sequence continues at coordinate 584,918 of CAVSQE010000014.1, forward strand.
TGCCCGGGGGCCAGACACTGCACGGCGCGACCATCGATGCGGGCGGCGATCATCGCATTGCGATGGCATTCAGCGTGGCGGCTCTACGCGCAGAGGGCGAAACGCTCATTCAGGGCGCAGAGTCGGCAGCCATCAGTTTCCCGGAGTTTTTCGATCTGCTGGACCGCGTCGCGGAGCGGTAGAGCGCGACCTTCGCTCGCTACGAAGACAAGAAAACGGCCCGGCATGTGCCGGGCCTTTCTATGTTGCATATGAGCAGTCTTATTGTGCAGGTGGCATGGCTTGCTGATTCGGAGCTGCGGGCGGCTTCATGGTGGGCTCGTTGCCGGGCTGAGCCGGCGCAACTCCCGGAATGACGGGAGCGGCCGTCACGGCTCCAGTAGCAGCATCCGGCAAATTGATCCCGTAATGCTGCAAGGTTGAGGCCAACGTCTGGTAGAGGCCCGCGCGGTCCTTGGCGTAGGCAGCATTCGCGGCGATCAGGTTATCCTCCGCCACGGCAAAATTACGCTGCTGCTGCAACACATTCGCGGTCGTAGAAGCGCCGAGGTGCAACTTCTTTTCTTCGGCATCCAGGCTCTGCTGCGCGTAGTCTCGAGCCGCCTGCGCCGATCGCACTTGCGCGCGATCGTTGGCGAGCCCAAACATGGCGTTCACCACCTGCATGCGAATCTGCGTGTGCAACTGCTCCAGCCGCAGCTCCGCCTGCCGGTACTCCATCAGCGAGCGCTCCTGCACAGACTGCGCTTCGCGATTACGGAGATTGATGGTCAGGTTGAAGCCCACACCCTTGTCGGGTGCCGTGCTGTTCACCAAGTCAGAGATCACGCCGCCGTAACCCCCGGGCACCAGGCTCTGATAACCGGACGAGAAACAGGGCGTACCGAAGAAGTTGCAATTGGTGTTGAGAGGGCCTCCGATTACGTTTGAGCCGTAGTACCCGAAGACGTCCAGCGAGGGCAGCATGGCATTGCGCGCGCCCTTGAGCGTGATCTCATCGTTGCGCAGCGTCAAGACGGCCTGTTCCAGCTCGGGTCTGCGCTGGAATGCCTCCTGCACCAGCGCTTCCACGGGCTGGCTTTCCTCGGAGATCGGTTCCAGGCTCACGCGATCCGTGGGGATGACCGGAGCAGCCGAGAGCGCGGCATCGTTGAGGTTGCGCGTGATGGCCTGCTTGATGATCTGTTGCTGGTAGTTGAGCGCACTTTGCGCGCTGATGAGCGCCTGCTGGTCAGCGGCGACGCTGGATTCGGCATTCACCACATCGAGCGGCGCCATGGAACCCACTTCCAACTGCTTGCGATTGTCGGAGAGCAACTGGTTGCTTTGTTCGAGAGCGCGCTCCTTGGCCTGCACATCTTCATAGGCCTGCACCAGGCCCCAGTAAATGCTCTCTACCTGATTGACGGTGTAGAGGATTTGCTGGCGGAAGGAGGAGTCGGTAATGCGGCGGTCGTTGAGCGCCTGGTACATGAAGCGCTTGTTGACCCAGATGCCCGCGCCTTGCAGCAGGTGCTGCGTGACTGTGGCCTTGAACGAGGAGGCGTAGGCGGGCAAATAGGTGGTGAGCGGACTATTGCTGGTGTTGCGGCTGTTGTTCCAGGAGAGAGCGAGGGCAGATCCCGGAGTGAAACCCTGGTTATAGGTGAAGTTATACGAGTTGGTGTTGGTAGCAGCCGCGGGGCTGAAGATGCTGGTTTCCTGCGTACGGTTTCGATCCAGCTGAACAGCTCCCGTAATCGAGGGGTCGAGGCCTTCTGGCAGCGGTCCTGCGCCCGCCGTGGTCAGCGTAAGCCCTTCGACGCCGGAACCTGCGCCGCCAGAACCCACCGTGGATCCTCCCGGGCCGCCGCCCGTGGACAACGTCGACGTGGAACCACCCAGGGTTCCTGTGATCAGGCCCGAAGGAGCGCCCAGCGGCGTTGCGCCCGTACGGGTGCGCAGAATATCGGTGTCGGCGATATCGAGATCGTAGCGCGCAATTGCGATGTCGTAGTTGTTCTCGAGCGCCAGGGCAATGGCGTCGGAGAGGCTGAGATAAATCTTGCCGTCTCTCATGAGATCGGTAAGGCGCACGGAGTTGGCGAAGCTCGCTTTGGAGATGCTGGTGGGGCGGAAAACATTGATCGGATTGCCAAGCCAGGTTCCGAAGGCCTTCGAGTAATCGCGGTCGGACGTGCGCAGCGGAATCGGCTGCGTGGGAACGGGCACCGGCGCGACGGGAAGGTCGGAGGCGGCTTTGTCGGGCTGGGTAGCGCCGGCACCCGCCTGCTGCGCGTAGCTGGGCGGCGTGGTGGCCACCAATGTCAACAAAATGGCGGCAACCGCGCGCAAACGCCCCGCGGCTTGCCCCCGCCCTCTGCGGCTGAGGCTGGTTCCGTTGCGTTCACTGCGGTCGGTTACCTGCTCCCCTTGTGATACACCTGCCCTTAAAGAATGCATGTTTCTTCTCTCCAAAATTTGCGGCATGCGACCCACTCACTAGGTGGGTTCCCCGGTTGCGCTTCAAGACATCCAGGAAACCGCTCCGGAAGCAAGTTTCAGGTTTCTCAAAATGATTATCGCCGTTATGTGGGCCTACATGGTTCCTTGTTGATTACGAAAACGGTACCCCGCTCGTTCCAGGCATCGCGTAAATTGCAGCCGAGGCTCCTCTTAAGAATTCGCTGGAGCGGGTTGAGCCGAGCGGAGGCGTGGATTTAGAGGCCTCCGACGATCAAATTAACTAACTGGTTAGTAAAATACCTCAAATCCGGTCCTCTGGCAACCGGAATCTGCCCCCATAAGGGCAAAAATCTCTCCGTTTGGAGAAGGATAGCTAACCGGGCCGGCAGATCGGCAGCATCGGATACCCTTGTTGCAGCGATTCCCATGAGCGACAGCGCCCAAGCCGATCGAGAATTCCAGACCTGGAAGCTCACCCTGGCCTATGACGGTACCGACTTCCAGGGCTGGCAGGTACAGCCGGGTCTGCCGACCATTCAGGCCGAATTGCGAGCCGCGCTGGGCCGGGTTACGGGCGAGTCGCCGCTTCCTCAGGGTTCAGGCCGCACCGACGCTGGGGTTCACGCACTCGCCCAGGTGGCCAGCTTCACATTGCGCGCGCCCATTCCAGCCGAGAATCTGCAGCGCGCGTTGAACCGGACTCTTCCCCCATCGATCCGCATCTGCAAAGCCAGTACAGTGCGAAGCACCTTTCACGCGCGGCACTCGGCAGTTGCGAAGACCTACGAGTACCGGATCTTTCGATTGGGGCTCTGTCCGCCATTTCTGGCTCGCTACGTGTATGCCTGCCCCTGGGCGCTCGATGTCGAGAAGCTGCAAGGCTGCGCCCAGGTCTTCGCAGGAGAACACGATTTCCAAAGTTTTGCCGCGAACGATCCCGATTTGAGCGAGCGCGAGCGAAACCATGCAACGGATGAGCCAGCGGCGGAGGCGGCGCTTAAGATTGCGCCGCTGTCAACGGTACGGACTATCTACTCCTCGGTATGGGAGCTGCGGCCGGGCGAAGCCGGCGCGATTCTTGTATACCGCGTGCGGGGCAACGGTTTCCTGCATCACATGGTGCGTAACCTGGTGGGTACTATGCTGGACGTGGGCCGCGGGCATCTTGCGCTGGAAGAGATTCCCCGGATACTTGCGGCGCGCGATCGCTCGGCAGCAGGGCCAACGGCGCCGGCGCGCGGCTTGTTTCTGCACTCGGTGGAGTACGACGCGGAGGAAGCGGCAGATAGCGAATGAATTGCCTCCTGCCGCGTTGTGATTTCGGCGTTATGAAGCATCCTGCTACCCTGAATTCATCGCCATGCCGATTCTTTCCCCAACCTCAGCATTCTCACGCGTAACCGCATTGGCTGCGCAACGGCAGCTTCACGCAGCATTTTCCTGGGTGCACGCGAATCCCAAAACCCTCATGGATTGGCAAATCGATCTGGTGGGTATTCCTGCGCCCTCGAATGGCGAGCAAGAGCGGGCACGGTGGCTGGCGGCGCGTTTTGTCGAAGCCGGCGTGAGCGCGGTCGAAACCGACGCGGCGGGCAACGTGATGGGAATGCTACCGGCCACAAATTTGCCGGCGGAAAGCACGGGGCCGGTGGTCCTGCTTTCGGCGCATCTCGACACCGTGTTTCCCGCCGATACGCCACTGCGCCCGGTGCTTGCGGACGATCGCCTGGAAGCTCCGGGCGCATGCGATAACGCGACCGGCGTGGTGGGCATGCTGGCCGTGGTGCATGCGCTGCTGCGCGCCGGGGTGGAACTGCCGGCGCCGCTGGTAGTGCTCGGCAATGTGGGTGAAGAAGGCGAAGGCGATTTGCGCGGAGTGCGGCACTTTTATGAGCACAGCGCATTCGCCGGACGCGTGGCTGCGCACATCGTGCTGGATGGCGCCGGTGCGGATGCGGCTGTGACGCGGGCGCTGGGTAGCCGCCGCTTCCGGGTTACGGTGACTGGACCGGGCGGGCATAGCTTCAGCGACGCGGGAACGCCGAACCCCATCGCGGCGCTGGCCACGGCGCTGGCCGTGGTGGCTGAGACCGAGCTGCCCGAAGAGCCGCGGACCACACTCAATGTGGGAACGATACGCGGCGGCATCAGCGTGAATTCGATACCTGAAAGCGCCGAGGCCACCGTCGATTTTCGATCGACGGACGGAGATCAGTTGCTGCTCCTTGAGGTTGCACTGCATCGCGCGGTGGAGGACGCGGTCGCACACTGGAACGCGCGATCGAAAGTCACAAATGCGGGTTCGCGCGGGCGGCTGGATTTCGCGATCGCGAAGATCGGCGACCGGCCTGCAGCGCATTTGGCGGACGATTCGGCGCTGCTGGCCGCGTTGCGCGCCGTGGACCGTCACCTGGGCCTGCGCACCGACCTGCGGTTGGGATCGACCGACGCTAACATTCCGCTGGCGCTCGGTGTTCCGGCGCTTTCGATAGGCGCGGGCGGAGAAGGCGGCGAAGCGCATACGTTGCACGAATGGTATTCGCCGAAGAACCGTGAATTGGCGCTCAAACGCGTCCTGCTGCTGACGCTGGCGATGCTGGAGTGGGCCGCGGAGTAGTAACTTTCGAGCGCAGGCGGCTCTTTGGCCCCGCGGAGCGTCTAACCGAGCAGGCGCGGATTGCCGGTTGTGGTGAGGGCGGATAGAGGCTGAACGCCCGCCGCAGAGACCATCGGTTGTCTATACTGAGATGAGAGGCTGTCGCCAACTTGCAGGCTGGCCAGGCGCCTCAAGAGGTCAAGAAAACCTATGAAATTGCTCTTTGCACAACTTCGCTCGCGCCGTCTCACCTCGGCATTCGTGTTACTTGCCACGCTTTCGGCCGCGATTGTGGCCGGCTCGTTTGCCGCCCACGGAGTGCGCGGACAGGAAAAGCAGAACGACAGCACCGACGCCACTCCGCTGAAGGTCGTAAATTCGAGTATCCCGCCGAATGACTTCGTGCGCATCGCCAAAGCGGTGGGACCAGCGGTGGTGAATATCAACACGCAAACGCTGCCCAAGGAATCGGGCGACCACGGACACGGCAAGTTTCATCAGCGCATGCAGCCCAACCAGCAGAATCCCGACGACAACCAGGACAACGATCAGCAGGGGCCACCCGACAACTTCCAGGACTTCTTCAATCGTTTCTTTGGCGGACAGACCCCTGGCGGACCGGATGACGGCGGCGATAACGGCCAGGTGCAGGAGTCGCTCGGCTCGGGCTTCATTGTCGATTCCAAGGGCTACATCATCACCAACGATCACGTGATCGACAAAGCCGACAAAATCTACGTGAAGCTCTCAACAGATCCCGACACCGAGGATCTGGGACGCCCGGCGCGCGTGATCGGCGTGGACAAAGCCACGGACCTGGCGGTGATCAAGATCGACACCAGCACGCCCTTGCCAACGGTGAAGATGGGCAACTCCGATATGGCGCAGGTAGGCGACTGGGTAGAAGCGATCGGCAGCCCGTTCGCATTGGCGCAGACGGTGACGGCGGGCATCATCTCCGCCAAGAACCGCACCATCGATCAGGGAGCGCCGGGACAGTTCCAGCACTTTATCCAGACGGATGCGGCCATTAACCCCGGCAACTCCGGCGGGCCGCTGCTGAACATGCATGGTGAAGTGATCGGCGTGAACACGGCCATCTACACACAGTCGGCCGGCTACCAGGGAATCGGTTTCGCCATGCCCTCGAACACCGTGGTCGCGGTGTACAACGACCTGGTCGGAGCCAGTCACAAGGTGACGCGCGGCTCGATTGGGGTTTCGTTCCACAGCGAGCTATCGAGCGCCGTGAATCGCGTTTACGGATTCAAGAACGGGGTTCTGGTGCAGCAGGTGCAGCCCAACGGGCCGGCCGATAAGGCAGGCATCAAGGCGGGCGACATTATTACCACCGTGGATGGGCGCTCGATCAAGGACGGCGACGACCTGGTGAACGAAATCGCGAGCCGTCGGCCGGGATCGACCATCCGACTGGGCTACGTGCGTGACGGCAAGCCGATGGATACGACGGTGACAATCGGCGATCGCGACAAAGTCTTTGCGGAACTGAACAATCCGCAGCCGGAACCGAGTGAGGAAGGTGGAAGCGACGTCGGCGAAACCAAGCTGGGCGTGGTGGTCCACGATGTGACGCCGTCGATGGCCGCCAAGATTCACACCTCTGGCGTGATCATTGACTCGGTGCGCACCGGATCCTTTGCCGACCTGCAGGGGCTGGAACCGGGCATCGTCATCACAAAGGTCAACAAGCAGCCCACAGGCACCAAGGAGCAGTTCGATGCCGTGGTGGGCAAACTCAAGACGGGCGACGATGTAGTGTTTGAGGCCATGGACCCGCGCCATCCTGAGGAAGGCATACTGGTCATTGGCGGAACCTTATAAGCCCATAGAAACAGGCGCCGGATGCGACTTTACATGCCCGGCGCCGTTTCCAAAGTAATTCCACCTGAGCCGACTGGACGATTTTGCCCTTGCCGGAATGCGGTGCCTTGACTACACTTGTGCGAAGAGTCCAAAGAAGTACGGCCATCATCCTTCAGGCGGAAAAGCCATGTTTTCAATTCGAACGACTGCAGCACTCTTGATTTCCGCAGCCCTTGTGGTGCCGTCGGCTTTCGCGACCAACGTGCACCGGTCGCCAACCAGCGGCCTGACCAGCACCCATAGATTGTCGAAATCGAAGCACAAAGCAGCGCGCCATTCGCGCGGCCAGCAGGCTATCGATCCGGAGCGCGTGACGCAGATTCAACAGGCGCTGATCCGCGAGCATTACCTGACCGGCGATGCCGACGGCAAGTGGGACGCGACGACCATCGCCGCGATGCAGAAGTATCAGGCGGACCATGGATGGCAAACCAAGCTGATGCCTGATTCGCGCGCCCTGTTGAAACTTGGGCTCGGCCCCGACTACTCCGCAGCCATGAATGCGAATGGCTCAAGCTTTGCAGCGCCGCCGGTCAACAGCAACGCGCTTCCCCCGCAGAGTTCCGGTTTTGTGGTGGCTTCGGGCGTCAATCAGTAAACCGGCTCCCACGCTCCGTCAGGGTTTAGCCGCCGTAGATTCCTTCAGCAAAAACTCATACCTTGCTCGCGTTGTGTCCGGGCTGGCGTGTGTCTCGCGATCGAGATGCATCACCGCGCCGGTTTTGTCGTATCGCGGCCACTCGGGCAAGCCGGGCCCATTGGGATTGCCGGTCTTCGCAAAGTCCGTCCAATAGTCCATCATCTCTTCCGTCAGCTTGCGATCCTCCGGCCGCCACACCGACCCGCGCCGCACGTCGAGCGTGCCGAATACATATTCGAGATCGTCGGAGTGCCAGGCGTACCCGCCCTCGGGATGCATTTCACTGGGCGGCGCAGGCAATTCGAAGTGGTACCGGTAGACGGGCGAATCGCCATTTTTGGTCTGGGCTTCAATCCACTGCCAGGTCCCGAAAGCAATAAATTGATCGGTCGTATAGGCGTCGGCCGAAGTCACAGCTTCGGCATCCGTCTTTCCCGGGTAGACGGCCAGAAACTCATCGGCGTGCGCGCCATAATGCTCGGTGGCAAAGGCCTTCCATTTTTCTTCCGTCATGCCTTTCGACAGGGTGCCAGCGCGCTCATCGCGATTCCAGCCGGCAAGCAGCGGCACATGCGCCTGCTTTCCCTCCGCGTAGGTTTTAGGGACTGCCTCCGTCAGCAGCCGCCCATCGATGACGGGAGAAAAACCGATCGTGCCTTTCTTTCTTGCAGCGTCGATCAACTGGCTGGTGGACATCGCGCGCAACTCGGCCAGGTTCTTCACGCCGAGGGACTCTACCCACGCCTGATCGCGGGGTGCGCGAACCTCAACGGGATCCACGCTGAGCACACCGCCGAAGGGCGCGCCGCTTTCGCCGATGGCCTTTTGAAAGAGCCCCTGCGCCAACGGCGACGCCATGAGCGTGCTGACGGCAAACGAGCCCGCGCTTTCGCCAAAGATGGTGACATTGTTGGGATCGCCACCGAAGCGGGCGATGTTGGCCCGCACCCATCCGAGCGCGGCGACTATATCCATCAGGCCGTAGTTGCCCGCCGCGCCACCGCCCTCCCGCCGCAGATCTTCACTGGCCAGAAAACCGAAAACGCCCATCCGGTAGTTGATGTTGACCAGCACCACGCCGTGATCCACGAGCGGAGAATTCGAATAGCGCGGCTCGGAGCTTCCGCCAGCCGCGTAGCCTCCTCCATGAATCCAGACCATCACGGGCAGCGGGTGCGCAGAGCTCGCTGCCGGCGTATAGACGTCAAGGTAGAGACAATCCTCGCTCGGCCCGGCATCCTGAAAAATGTAATCGGCCCAGATGGGCCACTGCGCGCAACGCGCGGCAAAATTCGTGGCATCGCGCACCACGCTCCAGTGCGCGGGCGGCTGCGGCGCCTTCCAGCGCAAATCGCCGACGGGCGGCGCGGCGAAGGGAATGCCGAGAAAAGCTCGCGCCCGGCCATCGCTCACGAGCTTGCCGTGCACGCTACCCTGCGCGGTCTTCACCGTAAGCGGATCGGCACTCGCGCGGCACGCAGGCCCTGAGAGCATTGCGAGAAGCGCCACTGCACAGAGGCAACGACTTTCCATGATGATTTCTCCCGCAAAACACCATAGCAGGAAAAGCCGCAGGTTGGGCCGGGGTTTCGCGCACAGAAGAACGCGCGCTGCGATTTCAAACCACTTCGGGCGAGAGCATATCCTCGATGTTTTCGCGACGGCGGATGAGACGCGCCTTGCTGCCTTCGACCAGGACTTCAGCCGCGCGCGGGCGGGTGTTGTAGTTGGAGCTTTGCGCCATGCCGTAGGCGCCGGCATCGAGCAGAGCCACCAGGTCGCCTGGCTCAACGGGTGCAAGCTTGCGGTCACGCGCAAAAAAGTCGCCCGACTCGCAAACCGGACCCACGACATCGACGATGCGCGACTTCCCTGCCCTGCGGCCGCACGGGAACAATCTCGTGCCAGGCCTGGTAGAGTGCGGGGCGAATGAGGTCGTTCATGGCCGCGTCGGTAATCACAAAGGTCTTCTTGCCATTGCGCTTCACGTAAAGCACGCGCGCCAGCAGCGCTCCCGCCTGGGCGACAAGGAAACGGCCCGGCTCGATGAGCAGGCGCCCTTCGAAATCGCCAAGCGCGTGTTCGAGCGCCGCGGCGTACTCCTGCACTTTGGCTGCGGCATCGAAAGCGCCGGCGTGATAATCGATGCCGAGGCCGCCGCCGGCGTCGATGGCTTGAAGAACGATGCCTTCGCGGCCGAGTTGCTGCACCAGCTTGCTCGACGCGTTCAATGGCCGCGCCGAACGGAGTCCGCCGAACGGATTTGAGAACCGATGTGTACGCTGACGCCATGCGCCTCGAGCCAGCGGTCATTGGCCGCGCTCTTGTAAATGCCCAGCGCGCGGCGGATGTCGATGCCGAACTTGTGCTCGCGCAGGCCCGTGGAGATGTAGGGATGCGTGTCGGCAAAGACATCGGGATTGACTCGCAGCGCAAAGCGGGCGCGGATTTTGAATTTACGCGCGCGGGCCGCGAGCAGCTTCAGCTCCGCCTCGCTTTCCACGTTGAATTGCAGAATGCCGGTCTTGAGCGCGAGGTCGATCTCCGTGGCGGTTTTTCCCACGCCGGAAAAGACCGTGCGGCCGACGGCATCCGGCGCGGCGGCCAGCACGCGCTGCAGTTCGCCGCCGGAAACGATGTCGAAACCAGCTCCGTTTTGGCTGAGCAGCTTGAGAATCGCCAGCGCGGAGTTGGCCTTGACCGCGTAGCAGACAAGATGCTCCCGGCCGGCGAGAGCCTGCTCAAAAAGCCGCAGACGCGCGAGGATCTGGTCGGCTGAATAGACGTAGAGCGGGGTGTCGAAACGGCGCGCCAGGGATTCAAGCGAGACGCCGCCGCAAGAGAGGGCAGCGCCGGGTTGCGGATAGAAAAACGGGCGCGGAGATGATTGTTGAGCCACAGGTCGTGTCCAAAACCAGAGAAATACTGTATTGAGCGTACAGCATCGAACGCGCCGCGGAGAAGAAGGCTGGGTTTGCGCTGTGGCCGGGCGCACAACGGCTCCCCCGCTCGCCCTTTACAATAAAAGATTGCATGACTCAATGGCCTCAAGTTGACCTGGTGGGCGTGGGACTGAACGCGACCGACACGCTGATTCCCCTGCCGGCATACCCCGAGCGTGGCTCCAAGTTGGAGTACTACGCCGCGAGCGTGATGCCGGGCGGGCAGGTGGCGACGACCGTGGTGGCCTGCCAGCAATGGGGATTGCGCACGCGCTACGTGGGCAAGCTGGGCGACGATGACGCGGCTCGCCTGCACGAAGAAGCATTCCAACGAGTGGGCGTGGAGGCACAGCTCATTAAAGTGGCCGGCGGCGTGAGCCCGCAGTCGCTGATCCTGGTGGACGCGGGCGGAGAGCGCACCGTGCTTTGCCGGCGCGACGAGCAGATGACGCTCAAGCCCGAGGAACTGCGCCGCGAATGGGTGACCAATGCGCGCGTGCTGCACCTGGACGGGCACGACACGGCGGCCGCGACACTGGCCGCAAGCTGGGCGCGCGCCGCGGGCATTCCCGTAGTGGCCGATCTCGATGACACCTACCCCGGCATCGAAGAGCTGGTGGCCAACGTCGATTATTTGATTGTCAGCAAGGATTTTTCCTGCCGGTTAATGGACGACAACAACCTGGAGCGCGCCTTGCGGCGCATGCTGTCGCGTTACGGCTGCAAGCTGAGTGCGGCGACCCTGGGCGAAGACGGCGTGCTGGCGTGGGACGGCAAGCAACTGGTGCACTGCGCCGCGTTCCGCGTTCCGGTCGTCGATACGACCGGCGCCGGCGACATCTTTCGCGCCGGGTTCATTTACGGGCTAATGCAGGAGTGGCCGCTGGAACGGCAGCTGGATTTCTCCTGCGCGGCAGCGGCCATGAACTGCATGGCGCAGGGAGCGCGCGGCGGCATCCAGGACGTGGATGCAGTGGAAAATCTGCGGTCAACGGTGGCGCGGTATGAGAGCGCCTACGGCTTGTCGGCGTCCGATTGAGGCGTGAAACAGCGCATAGGACGGTGTTCTGCCGCTGGATTTAAAATGGTTGCAGCGGGTCAGGCGGTCGGCACGGCTTGGCAATTCCCCAATCCGCCACACGCAACGGAGACAATCATGCCATTGATGAAGACTTCAAATCTGATCAAGACAGGGAATCCGGCGCTCGGCCAAAACACTTTCAGCGACGCTGCGCGCAGCCAGTACGGCGGCAACCTGGTGGACGCCTCGGCGCGCATGACGCTGAGCGGCACAGTGAACAAGACCGGCATTCTGCTGCTGTGCGCGGTCGTGACGGCGGCATGGACGTGGAACCAATTCATGCAGACGCACGATGTTGGCTTTGCCAGCGGGATCATGATGCTGGGTGCACTGGGCGGATTTGTGGTCGCCATGGTGACGGTCTTCAAGAAGACCTGGTCGCCGGTGACTGCGCCGATCTACGCGCTGCTCGAGGGCCTGGTGCTCGGCGGAGTGTCGGCAATGTTTGAGTTGCAGCATCCTGGCATCGCCATGCAGGCCGTAGGGCTCACGTTCGGCACGCTCTTTGTGATGCTGTTCCTGTACAAGTCAGGGCTGATCAAGGTCACGCAGAAGTTTCGCATGGGCGTGGTGGCGGCTACGGGCGGGATCATGGTCTTCTATCTCCTCACATGGCTGCTCAGCATGTTCCACATCACCATTTTCTCTTCTGTCTTTGGCTCCAGCCTGATTGGCATCGGCTTCAGCCTTTTCGTGGTCGCCGTCGCGTCGCTCAACCTGGTGCTGGACTTTGATTTTGTGGAGCAGGGCGTGGCCGTCGGCGCGCCGAAGTACATGGAGTGGTACGCGGCGTTCGGCATCATGGTGACGCTGGTGTGGCTGTACCTGGAGATGCTGCGGCTGCTCTCAAAGCTGCGCAGCAGGAACTAGAACAACAGCCAGTAGCCAATAGCCGGTAGCGCGATTTCGATCGACGCGAGGCAAAAGCTATTGGCTATTGGCTACTAGCTTCCCTGCGGCGAAATCAGTGAAAATGTAACGCTTCCGGCGGTGATGCGGCGATGCGGTGTGCCGCGCGCGATCACCAACATGTCGCCTTTGCTCAAATTGACGGTCTGGTGCCCTTCCGACTCAGGCGAATTCCATTCGCCCGGCGCTTTGCTGTGCGCGCCCTTCGGCGTGCCGCCGAGTTCGTAGACCGTGGACCCTTCAATAATTTGGAAGATGTGGTCGCGATGCTCGTGCCACTCGAACTCTGCCGCGGTCTTAGCCTTCTCGGTAGTGAGCATTACGACAAAGGACTTCTCCTGCACGAGATTGTTGTTGCCGGGATTGGCGGCAAGGGCGCTGAGATCGTCCTGAATCTCCTGCGCAGTGAAGAGCTTGAAGGTAAGGGCGGAAGCGCTCGTGCTCTGTGCCGCGGCCGAAGCGGCAAAAAACGACGCATTCGTGAGTGTGAAGCCGGTGGCCGCGGCGACCGGCACGGCGCGCAGGAATTTGCGGCGGGCAGGATTCGAAATCGAGGCATTGCGCATAAGATTCTCCGGAAATCGGCAAGTGACTTCGTGGGCGATTCTAACAGCGCCACGTGGGATCGCGGATCTCAGAGATCGAATTGCCGCAGCCAGGGCGCCATCAGGGCCGCGACCTTGCGTGGCTGCTCGTAGGCAGCAAAGTGGCCGGTGCCGGGCAGCACGTGGAACCCGCAACCTCCGGGAGCGGCGCGAAAAGCTTCCATGTCAGCCGGAGTGACGGAAGCATCTTCCGCGCCCGCGATGGCAAGTACGGGGACACGGATGGTGGGCACGGTAGGAACAGAATCGGGGCGCGTGGCCAGGCCGGCCTGGACCGCAACCTCGGCTTCGGGCGTGAGGGTCATGTGGCTGCGGACCTCGGCAACGATCTCCGGACGCTCGCGCCGGGCGGTTTCGCTGAGGAGGGTTTGCGCCATGCCGTCGAAGAGCGCGGTGACGCCCTCCGTCCGCGCCCGCTGGATGATTTCGGCGCGGCGGATGAGGTTGGCCGGGGCATCGGGTTGCGGTTTGGAACAAATAAAGACGAGGCCTGTCATGCGTTCGGGTGCCCTGCGCCAAAGCTCCAGCAGGACGTAGCCGCCGATGGAACAGCCGGCAAAAACGGCCCGACGCAGAGAGAGCTGGTCGAGCAAGGCAAGCACGTCGGAGGCTAACTGCTCCATTGTCAGCACCGGAGCGCCGGGAACCAAGTCAAAGCCGCCCACCGGCAACGCCGAGCCGAGTTCGGAAACACCGTGCCCGCGCAGATCGGGGACCACGGAGCGAATGCCGGCAAGTTCTTTGGTTAAGGGACGCCAGTAGTCGCGGTCGAGGGGGGTGGGATGCAGAAAAACGACCGGTGGGCCGGTGCCCGCGTCGGTGAATCCAAGGCCTGAGCCGTCAGAAAGAGAGACGCCGTTCATACACCTGGAGGATACATTCCCGGCAGGGGTGGCGTCTCCTCAGGAATTCCAATCCAGGCAGCAAGATAGGCCACGCCAATCAGGCCGCTCGAAAAGACAAAGCAGATTACGGCGATGATGCGGACCACGGCGACATCCCATCCGTTGGCTTGCGCAATGGCCATGCAGACTCCGCCGATCATGCGCCCCATGCGGGGACGGAGCAGCGGCCGGCCGGGGATAGGCTGCGCGGCGGGAATGACCGCACCACAGGTCGAACAGAAATGGGCGCTTGCCGGCAATCCCGTGCCACAGCGCTGACAAAAGACGGTCATGACAAGTTCTCCGAGAGCGAACCTCAACTCACTTAAAGATACGAGGTTTGGCGTGCGGCGGTTCCCTTTTTCCGGGTGGCGCGGCAGAGTTGGAATGATTCCTCAGGTTCCCCGGTAGGGAGTGCGCAGGTACTTCCTTGCCTCGCCGGCGTGAGTGGTGCCGGGGCCGGCGTCGATGGCCGCCTCGTAATCGCGCAACGCTTGCGCTCGCTGGCCTTTCAGATCGTGGCATTCGCCAGCATCGAGGAGCGAACGAATTTTGAGCTCCGGGCCCACGCCGCGCGTCCATGCCGCCTGTTCGTAAGCCTGTGCGGCTTCGTCATCATGGCGCTGGCCGCGCAGGGCGTCGCCGAGTCCGAAATAGGCTAATTCCAGTTTGGAAGAAGCGAAATAGCCCGGCTTGCTCGCGTCGGCCAATAGCTGCTGGTAAGAATCCACGGCGGCCATCCCCTCGCCCGCATCCTTGCGCAAATTGGCTTCTTCAAGAGAGAACAGAAAATCGTGAGGATAGTCGCTTTTCAGGCCGCGCACCACCTGGATGGCTTCCTTGTACCGCGATTCACGACGCAGGAAGAGCGCAATGACGGTACGCGACTCGACACTGGTGATGACGCCGCGCTTGCCGGCGTCTTCCAGCATGGCAAGTCCGGTGGCTTTGGAGCCGGTGATACCGGCAAAGCCGATCATGAGCTTGAAGGGCCAGGGCAGCGCGCCCACCACATATTCATAGACGCCGGTGATGAGTTTGGCATCGACGTAATCGGGATCGATCTGCAAAACGCGTTCCGCATCGTCTTTGGCCTTTGTGGCCAGGCGGAAACCGGTGGAGAACGAGCGCTCCACCATGGCCACGTAGGCACAGCGCAAACTGCGCACCCAGGCGCGCGCAAAAAGCGCGTCAACGTCGTTGGGATTGTTGTTGATTCGCCAGTCGGCTTCGCGCACCGCTTCATCGGCCAGGGCAAAGATCTGATCGCGCTTCGCGGGATCCTCGTCAGTGGCGTGATGGCCGGTGAGAAAACCGTCATTGGCGTAAAAAGTGGTGTCGAGCAGATCCTGGCGATAAAGCTCCTGAAAGATCAGCGCGTTCAGCAGATAGGCCGTGGCCTGCGGATCGCCCGGATGGGCCAAGTGAAACTGCTGGAATCGCTCGACCGCGCCGGGATAATCGAGGTTGTAGAAGCGGTCGTACGCTGCGCGCACCTGGGGGTCGTAATTCATGGGGTTGGTGTGCACGGTCGCGGCCACAACCGGAACAGATACGACGAACCCCAGGATTCCTATGACCCACTTCCGCACGGCTAGCTTTCCCGGCTTCAAGATCGTCTCCTACCTACCATGGTACCGGTTGGTGCGCGTCGCTCAATGGCGCGCAACATTCCGGCGAACCACTTTCCTTTTAAACGCGCGTAAATCTCAGGGCAAACTCTCGCAGCAAAAAATCAGTTAGCATTCAGGTATGCCCATCCCCGAACGCTTGAATCCAACATTCGTTTCCGGTCGCCCAACTGAGCCTGACCGTACGGAAGAAGCGCGCAAGCGGCTGATTGTGGCGCTCGATGTCCAGAACGCCAAGGCCGCTGAAGAACTGGTGAAGCGGCTGGAGGGCGAATGCCAATGGTTCAAGGTGGGATTGGAACTGTTTACTGCTGCCGGCCCTGCCGTGGTCGAAACTCTGGCGGCACGCGGTCATTCGGTGTTTCTCGATCTCAAGTTCCATGACATTCCCAACACCGTGGCCGGTGCGGTGCGCTCGGCTGCCGCGCTGGGCGTGCGCATGGTAAACGTGCACGCGGGCGGAGGACCGGCGATGCTCGAGGCCGCGCGCACGGCACTGGAGGGAATGACGAACCCGCCCGAGTTGCTGGCCGTAACCGTGCTGACCAGCATGGACGCGGCACAGTTGAAAGCCACCGGAGTGGGACGCTCGCCCGCTGAACAGGTGGAATTGCTGGCCAGGATGTGCATGAAATCAGGAATTCGCGGATTTGTTTGCTCGGCTGAGGAAGTAGCGGCGGTGCGAACGCTGACCGGTGCGGAAGGCGTGCTGGTGGTTCCTGGAATTCGGCCCGCGGGCGTCAAGGCAGGCGACCAGAAGCGCATGGCGACGCCCGCCGACGCGCTCGGCGCAGGGGCAAGTTACCTGGTAGTGGGAAGGCCCATCACGCAGGCACCGGACCCGGCCGAAGCGGCTGAAGCGATCCTGCAGGAGATGGCGCGAGCGATTGTGTTCTAAGTCTGGAGGGTGAAAAAGCCCGGCGCGAGGCCGGGCTTTTCCTGTGGATCAAAGCTCAAGCAACGCTTAGAGCTTTTCGTAGAAGTCGCACACGGAGCACGAGATATATACTCCGCCGGGGATGCCGCGTTCACGGTCCTTGACGCGCTTGACGATGCGCGTGGGTTTCGAGCACTTCGGACAGTCGGTCGACTTCGTCGTGTCCATCACTTTCTTGCGATCGCCTGTTTTGGCAATTTTGGCCATGGGTAAAGTGGTTCTCCTTCTTAGGGTGTCTCTGCACGCACGGACAAAGAATTGCCCGCGGCTTCAACGGCGCGGTACTGGTCCGCCTCCCGGCGCAAGATTTCGCCCGGAGCGAACGTGACTCGCTCATCCCAGTTTAATACGAGGCGCGTGAAGCGCTGTCGCTCAGTTTGGCTGTGCCGAAGAGCCGGGGCTGACAAGCTGGCTGGTGCTGGCCGGGGGTTGCTGGCTGCCTGCAGGCGCGGGAGGGGGGTTCGCCGGAGCTGCTTGCGGTTGGGAGCCATTGGCCGCTGGAGATTGCGCACTTCCCTGCGCCGCGGGCTGCGGATAGGTTGATTGCGAGGGCTGGCTGGAGGCAGATGGGCTCAGGGAGTGCTGGGCTGCTCATCGGGATTGGCGCCAGGCTGCTCGTCTGTATGTGGCTTGGGGAACTGCACGGGGCGCATCACGCCCACATTGGGGTCGCCATAGGGATTGTTGCCTTTGTCCGTGGGCAGAGTTTCGCCGGGGTTGAGAAGGCTGGGAGGAGCGCTCGGCGCCTGCCGGTTGGGGTCAGGCTCCGCGTCGCCTTCATGAATGGTCCGCGTCGTGGCCTGCGCCATGATCGCCGACTGGCTGTCGGTGGTCATCATGGCCGTGACCACATCTTTTGTGAAGATCTGCAGCGGCTCGCCATCTTTGGCAATTTCCACGCGGATGACGCGGTTGCCGTTGATGCGCACGAAATCAACTTCCTGGGGCGGCGTGCCGTAGATCCATTCTTCAAAGGGCATCTGGCCGTCCATCTCGCGCGTCCGGTTGTTGGGCTGGCCCTTGGCGAAGAGCACCATATCGGTGGTCATGCCCACCAGCACTGTATGGCCGAGGATGGCGTCTCTCAAGGGCGCGGGCAGCGTGTCTGTAAAGGCCTTGATCGGCGATTTCACATCGAAGGAGATGAGGGGAGCGATCAGGGCCTTGACCTGAGCAGGCGTGAGTTCGGGAACATGATCGCCGAACATGAGCGTAAGGCGCGAGCCGGCGGGATCGCCGTTGGGGTCGGCGAGGGTTGGATCCATATTCGGGTCGGTGGTGTCAGGACCCACGCCGATCTGTATATGGCGCAGGAAACGATGCTTTGCGTCGGGTCCGCCGTCGAGATCGAAGACGATCCTGGAGCGGTCGATTTTGATGTCGGTGATGACCACCTGGGAGCCGGGCTTGGCGGAGAGCCCCTCGCTGGTCACCATATTCAGATAGCTCTCGCCAGCGGGCTCAAGTTTGCCGTTGGCCACCAGGGTAAGCCCCTTGTGACCGCGGGGAAGCGGGCGCATGGCAAAACCATGCTCCGAATCGAGGGCCCGAATCAGTTCCAGCCGCGTTTTGGGATCAAGCTCGGTTTTGCTCAGTTCGACGCGGGTAGGTTCGATCTGCGCAAACCGCCGATCCACGGGACCAGTGGAGGCTACCCTTCCCTTTCCGCTGGTATCGATGGTGACGACCTGGGACGCGCCGGTGGCGGCGCCAAGAAGCACGGCCAGCGCACCCATGGCGACGATGCGCGCAAAAACTCTGTTCACGTGATGGTTCGCGATCGATTCGGCAGTCGTCGATTTTGCAATCGAGCCAATCGGTTGGAGCCCGATCCGGGGGGAATAGAGACACCGCGTCATGGGGACCTCCCATGGGTTCGAACGCTGTTAGGCAAACCTTAGCGCCATCTGGGGTAAAATGGCAAGCTCACCGAGCATGGGAGCGAAAATGCCTGCCACGGCTTTGCCGGAAGAGCAGTAAAATGGC
>CAVSQE010000015.1:0-82161 GCA_963729915.1 uncultured Acidobacteriota bacterium
CGACGCTTTCGCGGCGCATGATCTGGTGCGCACGCTTTCCGGTCTGGCCGGCGACCTGCGCGCCGCAAGCGGCCAGAACGAAGCGCAAATCCTGATCAGTATCGACCAGGCCGAAGAATTGTTTGGCACCGCCGACAAAACCGAGGCCGCTGCGTTTTTCGAAGTCTTGAATGCGCTGCAGGACCCGAGCCTGCCGTTCCTCGTCGTGCTGGCCATGCGTTCCGATTATCTGGGCGAGCTGCAGAAGGCATCCGGCCTCACCGCTGCCTTCGAGGAGTTCTCTCTGAAGCCCATGGCGCTGGATCGCGTGCGCGACATCATCGAGGGCCCGGCGCGCGTGGCCGGCCTTACTGTGGATGAAGACCTGGTGGTGGCCGCGATGAACGATGCGGCCACCGACGATGTGCTGCCGCTGCTGGCCTTTGCTCTGCGCGAGCTCTATGACCGCTTTGGCCAAACGAAAAAACTTACGCTCCAAGCCTATCTCGCTCTCGGCGACCCGGCCGCGCAACTTTCGCCGCTGGAAAATGCCGTGCGTTCCAAGGCCGATGAAGTGCTCGTCACCGCCAAGGCTTCTGCCGAGGATTTGGATGCGCTGCGCGATGCCTTTGTGCCCGCGATGGTGCGCGTCAATCCCGAGGGCGAATATGTGCGCCGTCCCGCGAACCTCCAGGCCCTGCCGCCCAAGGCGCGTCCGCTGCTGGAAAGCCTGGCGCGCGCGCGGCTGCTCACCATCGAAGGCGCCGGCGATGCCTCCACCGTGGAAGTGACGCACGAAGCCCTGCTGCGCAAATGGCCGCTGCTGCGTGGTTGGCTCGATCAGGAACGCGAATTTCTGATCGGCATCGATCAACTCGGACATTATTTGAGCGACTGGCAAAAAGCGCCAGCCGCCGAGAAAACCGACGCCTTGCTCGCCGGTCTGCAACTGACGCGCGCGCTCCCGGCTGCGCGTTTTGCAAGCCATCATGGCCGCCTGCCTGGTTCTCGCGATGGTGGCCGCCGGAGCCATCTGGGAATGGCACAGCGCCCACGAACAAAAGATTACGGCAGAATCGGGCAATAAAGCTGGTGAAGCGGAGCGCGAATCGGGTGTTGGCGGCGATGACGCGTTGGCGCTCGCCACCGCAATCGATGCTGTAGAGCTGCGGCAGACGCAGGAATCTGAATTCGCATTGCGCACCGCGCTTGAGGCGCCTCTCGAGCACTTCATCCTGTACCACCAAAACGAAGTGCGGACTGCGGTCGTCAGCCCCGATGGAACCCGCATGGTCACCGCCAGCGACGACAAGACAGCGCGCGCATGGGATTCCGCCACCGGCAAATTGCTGACAACTTTGTCCGGCCATAAGGGTGCACTGTGGGACGCGGCTTTCTCTCCCGACGGGAAACGCATCGTCACTGCCAGTTCCGACAAGTCGGCACGCGTATGGGATGCGGAAACCGGCGAACCGCTCGCCATCCTGACAGGCCACAGCGCTGTCGTCGAAACTGCCGCATTCTCGCCCGATGGAACGCGCGTCGTGACCGCCAGTGACGACAGCAAGGCGATCGTATGGGATGCCGCAACAGGCCAACGGCTGGCAACCTTGTCCGGCCACAAGGGCGGGCTCGTCAAGGCCGCGTTTTCGCCCGATGGCAAGCGCGTCGTCACCGCCAGCTTTGACGGCACCGCCCGAATTTGGAACGCCGATTCGGGCCAGTGGCTCGCAACCCTGACCGGCCATCAAGGGATCGTGTGGGACGCAGCGTTCTCGCCCGACGGCAAGCGCATTGTCACTGCCAGCGCCGACAATTCCGTGCGCGTGTGGGACGCCGTAACCGGCGAGCCACTCGTCGTCCTCACCGGGTCCACCGACTGGGTCTTCACGGCAGCGTTCTCTCCCGATGGCACGCACATCGTCACCGCCAGTTGGGACGGAAATGCGCGCATGTACGTCGCCGACCTGCCCGATCTTCTGAAATGGGCGAAGACGCAACTCCCCGTTCGACTCCGGGCAATGACGCCGGATGCGCGCAAAACGGGATCCGAATCGGCGCGCAAAAATCAGAAACTGCGCAAGAGGAAATCTCTCGCGCTCGACAGCACTTTCTCTCGCATCGCGGGCTCCGGCAGCATGCGCGCGATTTCAATGGCGCCGATCATGGCTGAAAAGATGGAAAAGAAGGCGCGCTCCTTGTCGGCAGTTCGTCGGCCCGGCATAAACGGAGTCATTCTGGCCTTGTAGTTCACCAACTCGGCAAAGATCTGCCCCCTCATGCTCTTATCGACCCGCGTCAGCTCGGGCGCAAGCGTGGTCAAAGGGCAGCCACGCTCGGCGTGATCGCAGTATTCCGGGCTTAGATAGGCCTTCACAATCGCCTTCCATGGCGCCTCGGCGTGCGTCTGCTCCGCAACGCCAACCAGCTCGCTGGTGATCTCCCGGAAAGCCTCCCGGAGCGACTCCAGGAGCAGCTCATCCTTGTTCTCGAAATGCTTGTAAAAGCCCCCGTGGGTCAGACCGGCATCGCGCATCACTACTGCAACTCCAGCGCCGCTGAGGCCCTCGCCGCGCACGCGGCGCGAGGCATCTTTCACGATCTTCCGATGGACTTCCGTTTTGTGTTCCGGCCGGTAACGCATAACTCATTGTAGGATGCTCGGGATCATCCCACGATGCAAGCGCCCGCGGATGTAAAAAGTCCGAATCCATAGGATGATATACATCATCCTATAAGCGAAAGGGGGATCTTTCCAATGTCTCACCCGATTTTGATTACAGGCGCAGCCGGCGGCCAGCAGGGCTCAACCGGACGCGTTATCGCGAAGCTTCTTCTTCGAGCAGGGTCTTCCCGTTCGCGCTTTCGTCCACAAACTCGATGCCCGGTCTGACGAACTCCGCCAGCAAGGCGCGGAAATCGTTGAAGGCGATCTCCTCAGCCCAGCCTCGGTCGAGGCGGCGATGAAAGGCGTGAAGCGAGCTTACTTCACATTCCCCGTTGACGATGGACTTCTTGAGGCGACTACCATCTTTGCTGCATCGGCTCGCGATGCGGGGCTGGAAATGGTGGTGAACAATTCGCAGTTTCAAGGCACGCCTGGCGAGCCCTTATTCCACGATCTCTGGCGCGCTCCCTCATTCCGGAATCTGCAGCATCGGCTGGCGGATCGCATCTTCGACTGGGCGCACGTCGGGGCCGTCCATATTCAAGCGCCGCCGTATTACGAAAACGTACGCGCGCTGGTTAGCCGCAGCGTGGCTGAGCAAAATGCCGCGTTCCTGCCCTGGGGCGATGGCGACGCTGTCATTCCACTCGCCGGCGCGGAAGACGTAGCGCGCGTGGCTGCAAGGCTCTTGACGGGATCCAAGCCGCCCTCCCAAACGGTCTACCCGCTGGTGAGCGAAACTCCAACGGTGCGCGAGATTATCGAGACTCTAGGGAGAGCGCTGGGACGGCCGATTCGCTACGTGCCAATCACCGACGAGCAGTGGGCCGATGCCGTGAAGGAGCGAATCAATCCTCACGCGCTCGATCATTTGAGCCATCTCTGGCAATACTTCCAGACCAGCAAGGAGCCACGCCAGGCTACAGATGTAATTCGCGAGGTCACGGGCCGGAATCCACAGACGCTGGAAGAGTTTTTTCGGGCGAATGCCCAATCGATGGCCGCCGAAGCTCATACTGGCGGCGCAATGACAGTCTGAACCCGTGGATGATTACCATCATCCCGCAAAAAAGGAGACCAAATGCCGCCACAATTAATCTTCCTTCTGCATCTCGTTCTTGGTTATGTTGCGTGCCTGCTGTTTTTCGGCACGTACGTTTTGCCCAGGCTCAAGTCGATGGGCCGATTCGATGCCCAGCGTGCAATTGCTACACTGCACAGCTTTCGCTTCTTCGGGCTGGTTTTTATTCTTCCCGGCGTTGTCGGCCCCAACCTGCCCGCGGGCTTTGCTACCTTCGCAGCCTATTGGGACTTCGCAACCGGAGTGCTGGCCCTCCTGGCGCTTTCGACGGTGAGGATACGTGCCATCTTTTGGTTTTTCATCGCCGCTTTCAACCTGGTGGGGACGGCCGACCTCGTCGTCGACTATTACCACGCGGTTCGACTCGGACTTCCGGCGATGTCTGGGCAGTTTGGCGCGACCTACGTGATCCCGATCATCTACGTGCCCATGCTGATGATCACGCACGTCGTCGCTCTCTACTGGTTGGTGCGTCCAGCGCATCGGCAAGTTGCGGCTTCGCCGCGCACTTAATCTTTAGAAACAAAGGGGCGGGGATTCGTGGGGCTTCAGAGGGTGCTGAAAAAGGCAACTGTGCCGTGCGTACTTTCTGATAGAAGGAGGAGATGCGTGGAGATGACAGTTTCCAGGACGAGTTATTTTCCTACGGCGGGTTAGCGGAACGTGTTCCGGCCAAGCACCCCTTGCGTCGCATTCGTGATTTTGCCGACTCAGCCCTCGAGCAGCTGTCTTCTGAGTTCGATCGACTGTACGCCAAGATAGGGCGGCCGTCGATTGCTCCCGAGCAACTGCTGCGCGCGCTTTTGCTGCAGATGCTCTACTCGCTGCGCTCCGAGCGGATGCTGGTCGAGCAACTGGAGTACAACCTGCTTTTCCGCTGGTTCGTAGGCCTGCCGCTCAGCGAGCCTGCCTGGGCCGCCACTAGCTTTACCAAGAATCGGGAGCGCCTGTTGTCCGGCGACGTAGCGCAGTTATTCTTCGCTGCGGTGGTGTCCGAGGCGCGCCGGAATGGGTTGCTGGACGTTGAGCATTTCACAGTTGACGGCACTCTTATCGAGGCCTGGGCTTCGGAGAAGAGCTATCGCGAGAAGCCGGATCAGCCGTCGAAGGGTAACGGCTGGCGGGGTAGGAAGCTGAAGTCCGACACCCATGAGTCGGTCACCGACCCGGATGCGCGGATGTATCGCAAGGGCCTGAAGACGGGCTGGAAGCTACAGCACATGGCGCATGCAGTGAGCGAAAACCGGCATGGTCTGGTGGTGGCGACCTCGGTCTCCGCATGCTCACCCCGTGCCGAAAGGCAGGCAGCCATCGTCATGGTGCGACGGCTGAAGCAAGCAGTGACACCACGCACCGTGGTGGCCGACAAGGGCTATCACGAACAGGACTTCGTTGAAGAACTGGAAAAGATGAACATAGCAGCGCATGTTCCGCCCTACTCTAAAAAGCGCAGATGTTGGGTGGACCGCGCGCTTTACGAGCGGCCTGAGTACGCTGAAAGCCAGAAAAAGCGCAAATGGATCGAACGCTTCTTCAGCTGGCTCAAAACGACTGCCCACATGCGAAAAACACGCCACCGCGGACACCGAAAACTAAACTGGAACTTCACTCTGGCCGCCGCAGCCTACAACCTCACAAGAATGGCAAAGCTAATGTCCTAAGGCTCACACCAATGGCCACACGGATGACCTAGGGCGCCACAAGCCTGCCGAACTACTTCTCACAAAAGCCCAAAAACTCCAAGCAAGAACAATCCGTCCCGAAAAGAGCCCTTTTTAAGCACCCTCTTCAGCCCCACGAATTCCAAATCGCCCAGTTCCAAAAAACAAAGCACGCGGCGAAGCCGCGCCAGGCGCCTACCCCATTTCCTGATTTGCCATCCCGAGCGTCAAATACTGGCCGTCATCCTGAGCAACAAAAATCGAATGTCATCCTGAGCAACTGAAATTGAATGTCATCCTGAGCGAAGTGGGCCGCGCCCTGCGCGACCCACGAGTCGAAGGACCCGCATTTGCTTCTCTCTCGCGCAGCGATCGAAGTCGAAGGGGACCCGCATTTGTCCTTCCGCTAGGGTGGGATCGCGACGGAGGGAGCGTGGGGCTTCAGCCCCACGAAAACCCGCCCGCCCGTTTTT
Source organism: uncultured Acidobacteriota bacterium (assembly GCA_963729915.1). GTDB lineage: Bacteria > Acidobacteriota > Terriglobia > Terriglobales > Acidobacteriaceae > Telmatobacter. The sequence continues at coordinate 5,863 of CAVSQE010000015.1, forward strand.
CAAGAAACCAAGTACGCGGCGAAGCCGCGCTCAAACCTCGCACTCACCTGCTGTCATCCTGAGCGAAGTGGGCCGCGCCCTTCGCGGCCCACGAGTCGAAGGACCTGCGGTTGCCCTTGAATTCGCCTTTCGTCTTGTATCAGGGCTTGGCTTCAGCCAAGCCGCAACCCGCCCGCCCATTTTCCGACAAATCAAGTACGCGGCTAAGCCGCGCTCAAACCCTCCGGCTACAATTTGTGAATCCGGCCTGAAAGACGAGCAGCCGAAAGGTAAACACGATGACCGATTCAGATTTTGACCCCGAAAAGCTGAGACCCGCAGAGTACCTCTGCGAGCCCGATCCGCGAAACGCCCTTTTCGCATGGCGCGATAAGGACACCGGCGAATTTCGTCCGGCGAGGGCCAGCGACCTTCACGACGCAGTTTCTTCCTTTTCCCTAAACGCGGAAGTGCCCGAAGACGTCGCGCAGCACTTCGAGACGGCAAAGAATGTTTACCTCTACTCGTGGTTCATCTATCGCTTCCAACCGGTCGCGGAGCTCCAATGCTTGGTATCTCTCAAATACGCGTTGCGCGAACGGCTGGCGCAGGAAATCAGCAACGGAAGAATCAGGCACAAAATGCTTCGCGGTTTGCTGGAGTACGCCATCGACAACGGCCTGATCAGGAAAGAGGGATTCGCACGCTGGGCAGAAGCCGACGATCCGGGATGGGACCTCCTCACATCGCTGGAAATGGCGCTCCCCAACATCAGAAACGACCACGCACATGGAACCTTTAACCTCGGCCCAACTGCCCGCGGGATCATCGAGCTTGTCTACGAGATGATCAACCAACTCTTTCCGGCGGTATCAGCCGCCCCTTGACCCCCAAGGTTCGCCCGCTCCCGACACCGTCCCCGCCGTGCTACTCTCATCCCAAACCGTGAACCCCGAGAAGAACAAGCTCTACTACGGCGACAACCTCGAAGTCCTCCAGCGCTACGTCAAGGACGAGTCAGTCGATCTCGTCTACCTCGACCCGCCCTTCAACTCCCGCCAGGACTACAACGTCCTCTTCGCCGAAAAGGACGGCTCGCAGTCCAGCTCCCAGATCCACGCCTTCGAGGACACGTGGGAGTGGAACACCGACGCCATGCGCGCCTACGAGCACATCGTCGAGCAGGGCGGACGCGTCGCCGACACCATGCGCGCCTTCAAGACCTTCCTCTTCAACACCGACATGATGGCCTACCTCGCCATGATGGCCCCGCGCCTCGTCGAACTCCGCCGCGTCCTCAAGGAAACCGGCTCCATCTATCTCCACTGCGACCCCACCGCCAGCCATTACCTGAAAATTCTGATGGACGCTGTGTTCGGACCGCAGTTCTTCAGGAACGAGATCGTCTGGAAGCGAACCAGCGGGCACAACAGCGCCAACCGGTACGGACCGAGTCACGACGTGATCCTCTTCTTCTCGAAAGGCGCGATCGCCAACTTGGAATAGGGTCTTTCAAGCACTATGAAGAGTCTTACCTCGAAGAACACTATCGGCATGATGGACAAAGAGGGCAGAAGGTACAAGCATGAAAACCTGACCGGGGCAGGCGTACGTCCGAATGGCGTGACCGGGCAGCAATGGCGTGGCATCGACCCAACGGCAAAGGGCGTCACTGGGCAAAGACCCGAGCTGCATGGAGGAACTAGATGCAAAGGGCCACATCCATTGGCCAAGATCGCCGGGCGCATGCCACGATCAAGAGGTATCTAGACGAGATGCAAGGCACGCCCGTCACAGGACGTCTGGGACGATATACCGCCGATCAACTCTGACGCCAAGGAGCGTCTAGGCTACCCCACCCAAAAGCCCGAAGCCCTCCTCGAACGCATCATCAAGGCCAGTTCCAACGAAGGCGACCTCGTCCTCGATCCCTTCTGCGGTTGCGGCACCACTGTTCAGGTCGCGCAGCGTCTCAATCGCCGCTGGATCGGCATCGACATCACCCACCTCGCCATCGGCCTCATCAAGAAGCGCCTCTCCGACGCCTTCGGCCCGGAGATCAAATCCACCTACGAAGTAATCGGCGAGCCCACCGACTACGCCGGCGCGGCGCAGTTGGCCGAGGAGGACAAATACCAGTTCCAATGGTGGGCGCTCGGCCAGGTGGGCGCGCGGCCCACCGACCAGAAGAAGGGCGCGGACCGCGGCATCGACGGCCGGCTCTACTTCCACGACGACGACTCCGGCAAATCGAAGCAGATCATCTTCTCCGTCAAGGCCGGCGGCGTCACCGCCTCGCAGGTGCGCGACTTGCGCGGCGTGATCGAGCGCGAGAAAGCCGAGATCGGCGTTTTTCTCACTTTCGAGGAACCGACCAGGCCCATGAAGCACGAAGCCGCCGAAGCCGGACTCTACAAATCCTCCGACGGCAGCACTTACCCGCGTCTGCAAATCCTCACCATCCAGCAAATTCTCGACGGCAAGCAGCCCGACTATCCCGCCCACCGCCGCGACGCAACGTTCAAAAAAGCCCCGCGCAGCCGCCCCGCCCCCGCCGAAAACCTCACTCTCCCCCTGCTCCCCAACGAAGATTGAGACCGCCCCCCACGCCGTGCCGTCCCGCTAACCTGCCGACTTGCCGACCCGCCTGGACTTGCCCTTGAGTTAACGAAAACAGCCCCATCGCACCCGCTGCCCCGCTCCAACTCCGCCAACTCCGCCAACTCCGCTAACCCCGCTTTCTCGTCGTATACCGTTTCCTCCACACCTCCCGCTCCACCAATTCCATAGCCCGATCCTCCAGCGACCGCTCCCACGGAACCAGCCCGTACACCAAATCGCATCCCAACGCCCGCGCCATCCGTTCCAGCCGCTCCAGCGATATGTTCCGTTTCTGCTCCGCCCGCTCCGTCTGAAATACCATCCGCACCGTGAACCCCATCCGATCGGCAATCTCCTCCGCCGGAACCCCCACCGCCAGCCGCATCGCCCGCAACCACCCCTCCGGCGGCCGCGCCTGTGTCCGTGCCCGTCTGTAAAGCCGAACCTCCCGCTCCAACTCCAACCTCGCCCGCTCCCGCATCACCTTCCGCATCGCTCGCCCCTCGTCCTTTCGCTCGCTTGCTCCCTCGTTCCCTTGGTCCCTTGACCTCTCAGCCCCTTGTTCCCTCGGTCCCCGCATTTCTGACCACTGATCACTGACAACTGAATTCGCACAAAAAAGGCGCGAATTCTTGCGCAAATCCGCGCAAAAACACGCACCTAAACCCATCTTGCAACACTTATGGGTAATTCTCTGCAAACCTTGGCGCTGATTCGCGAAATTCTCTATTCATGTTTGCCCTCAAAGCACGCAATTCTCGTTAATATGCCTCAAAGAATCGCGAAACTCCAGGCGAACATTCCGGGGTCAAGTGGTCGCTTCCAAGCGAACATTTGGCTCTTTTTGGCAGCAGAAAATCGAACATTCGCGCTGATTCCATAGGACTTGCCACGGCGCGTCCCCTTGCACTCAAAAACCACAGATTTTGTCCGATCCGACCTCGCATTGCGAACGTGACCTGAATCACGGTTTTCGCGCGCCGCTCGATGTATCCCTTCAACAGGAAGACTGCGAAGGGGACGAATCGGATGCTTCTCGAGTTGACGGTGCAGACCAAGGGCAAAGGGCGGCATGTAGGCGACACAGCCGCGGACTTGGACAAGATTATTGACGCCAGCGGACTCTATCACCAGGCAAAGAACAAGGGCACTGTGCTTGAGGGCAATTGGGACCAGCTGATGGCCGTGGCCAAGAAGTGCCACGACGCGGTGCTCAAATCGCACGAGAAGATTGTTACGGTGATGCGCGCGGTGGACGGCGCCGAAGTGGCTCCTTGCCGGCATGCGCCGGGCGATTGCGCCGCCATGAAGGAACTGCTGGAAGACGACGGCGACTGGATGATCATGTAACGCAGCTATCGGCTTTCAGCCTTTATCCATCGGCCTTTCGCGATGAGCTGTGCCGATGCCCCAAAGGAAAAGCGGAGCGCCTTGCGCTCCGCTTTTTCTGTCTCTAATCCGCCGCAGATCTCAATACAGGTGGAAATCAACCTCGACGGTAATCATCGTCGGAACCGGCGTCTTCCCGTCCTTCATGGCGGGCTTGAATTTGTATCTGCGCACCGCTTCCATGGCCTTCTCGTCCAGTCCCATGCCCAGCGTGCGCAGCACGTGCACATTCTGCGGATTGCCCTGCGCATCCACGATAAGCCCGATGATGCAAACGCCCTGGTACTTGGCGCGCCGCGCTTCGTCGGAGAACTCGGCTTCAGGCTGGAAGATCGGTACCGGCGCGGAGATTCTGCCGCCCACCTGGTACACGCCGCCGCCGGTATTGCCGCCGGAACCGGGCCCGTAGCCGTTGCCGTAGCCGGAGCCGAGACCGCCGCCCGAGCCCGATCCCATGCCCGCGCCGTTGCCGCCTCCAGCCGAGGCCATCGTCACGTTGGGTGAGTTGTGCAAGCCGATCATCGGCATGTTGTTATCGGGCAGTTGAATATCTTTCTGTACATTAATGGCCGCGGGTTCGGGCAGCTTGGGGTGCTCGATGGTCACAGGCGTCGGAGGCGTGACGGGGTCCGGCGTCTTCGTCGGCAGCTTGCCCTTGTTGGCCTCGATCATGCTGCGATCGCCGCCACCACCGCCGCCGCCCGCCTTGGTATCCGACTTGGGCGCGTTGTAGTCGCTGATGTCGATATTGGTGTTCAGGAGCGAGGGCTTGACCGCCTCGATAACCTTCCTGCCCACAACAAACAGGATGATGCAAAGAATGAGGGCGTTGATGGTGGTCGAGATGCCGACGGCCCAGGGATTGGTTTTGACGGCCATTCGGTCGGGCACCGGAATCGGCGTCGAGGTCAATTGCAAAGGCGGCAGCTTGACTGGGAAAAACACGTCGCGGATGCTCTCCCAGAGGTCGGCCCAGAGGGGCTTCTCCTGGAAAGCTTTGCCGAGGAAGGCATCCAGCTCATGGCCGGTCATTGGCTCAGCGCCTCCCTGGTCGTCCTTTTGTTCCGGTGTCATGTCCGTTGGTTGTCTGCCCTTATCGCTACCCGTGGGGCCGCCATTGCCCGTCCGGCCGCGAGCGCGCCCGTAACAGGGCTGTACGATCCATTATGCTTTACCGCGCCCGTACTTGTCTTGGCCCGATAAGCAACCGATGACGTGTTACGGCCTCCGAACTGCCATATCCGTTTGCTTTCAAGCTCCCACAAATAATAGACGCTTCGGGCGGTCGATTTGTTACCCCGAAAAACTTCACGCAGCCATTTACACTGGAGATTGAACAAGTTCGAACCCTTGAACGGAGTCCCGATGTCCTCTGCGCCGGAGTTGAAGGCGACCCTGACCCTGCCCCAGACCGCCTTCCCGATGAAAGCCAATCTGCCCCAGAATGAGCCGCTTCGGCTGGCGCGCTGGGCCTCGCTCCGGCTCTATGAAGAGCTGCGCAAAACCTGCCAGGGCCGGCCGGTTTACCTGCTCCACGACGGCCCTCCTTACGCCAACGGACCCATTCACCTGGGCCACGCGCTCAATAAGGGCCTCAAGGACTTCGTGGTCAAATCCAAGACCATGGCTGGGTACGACGCCCCGTTTGTCCCCGGCTACGACTGCCATGGGCTGCCCATTGAGATCAAAGTCGACGAGAAACTGGGCCACAAAAAACTCACCATGCCGGTACCGGAGGTGCTTGACGCCTGCCGCGCCTACGCCCAGAAGTACGTCAACATGCAGACCGAGCAGTTCGAGCGCATTGGCTGCTTCGGACGCTGGCAGACGCCCTACAAGACCATGGCGCGCGGCTATGAGGCCCGCACGCTGGAGGCGTTTTACGGCTTCTTGGAGAAGGGCTTCGTCTACCGCGGCCTGAAGCCGGTTTACTGGTGCATCCACGACCGCACCGCGCTGGCCGAAGCCGAAGTGGAATACGCGAATCACACCAGCCCGTCGGTGTACGTGCGCTACCAGCTCACTTCCGATCCAGCAGCCATTGCACCCGCGCTGGCCGGCCGCGATGTCTCCACCATCATCTGGACCACCACGCCCTGGACGCTTCCCGCGTCGATGGCCGTGGCTTTCCATCCCGATTTTGAATACCTGGCGCTGGAAACTACCAATGGCCTCGTGTACATCGTGGCCGCCGAGCTGGCGGCACAGGTGGCCGAGGCTTGCAAGCTCGGACCCACCAAAGAGCTTGCCCGCTTTAAGGGCGCTACGCTCGACCGCGTTACCTTTCAGCATCCATTTCTGGAGCGGTCGATCCTGGGCGTGCTGGCCACTTACGTCACCGCCGACACCGGAACCGGTGCGGTGCATACCGCGCCTTCGCACGGCGCCGACGACTTTTATACCGGTCAAAAGTACGGTATCGACCCTACCAGCCGCGTCGATGCCGCCGGGCACATTCACGTCGATCCCGGAGCCTGGAATCAGTCCCAGCCGCCGGCCTTCGAAGGAATGAAGGTCTTTGCCGCGAACCCTGTGATTGTCGCCATGCTGGAAGAGCGCGGCGCGCTGCTGGGCGGCGCTCAGCTTGAGCATTCCTATCCGCATTGCTGGCGCTGCCATCATCCCGTTATCTTCCGTGCTACCGAGCAGTGGTTCATTTCTCTTGAAACACCCGTGAAGCGCGCCGACGGATCGGCAACAACATACCGGCAGCTTGCAATCGAGGAGATCGACAAGGTGGTATGGGATCCGGCGTGGGGCAAGGAGCGGATCACCAACATGATCGCCACACGCCCCGACTGGTGCATCAGCCGCCAGCGCATCTGGGGCGTGCCCATCGCGGTGTTCATGTGCGAGGGCTGCGGCCAGCCCATCATCGATGCCGATCTGAATCGCAAGATTGTCAATCTCTTTGAGCGCGAAGGCGCCGAGGCCTGGCACACTACGGCCCTTGAATCGCTGCTGCCGGCCGGCACAAAGTGCGGGCACTGCGGCGGTAACACGTTTCGCAAAGAGACCAACATTCTCGACGTCTGGTTCGATTCCGGCGTAAGCTGGCTCGCCGTCTGCGAATCGGACCCGGATTTGAGCTCGGCTTATAAATCATTCCAAAACCAGGACGGCCCGAAGGGCGCCCCGGAGTGCCTGTATTTGGAGGGCGGCGACCAGCACCGCGGTTGGTTCCACTCTTCGCTGCTCACCTCGGTGGCGCTGCGCGGGCGCGCTCCTTATTCGCATGTGGCCACGGCCGGCTGGACGCTCGATGAGCAGGGCCGCGCCATGTCGAAATCGCTCGGCAACGGCGTCGATCCCGTCGATATTGCCAACCGCATGGGCGGCGAAATCGTGCGCCTGTGGGTTGCGTCGGTGGATTTCCGCGAAGACATGGCGGCCAGCGAAAACCTGATGCAGCGCTGCGCCGAACTCTACAGGAAGTTGCGCAACACCTTCCGTTTTCTGCTCGGCAACCTCAACGGCTTCGACCCCGCGCGCGACCGCGTGCCCGAGGGCGAATTGATGCCGCTCGACCGTTACATGCTGGCCCGCACGCGCGAGCTCACCGAAAAGATTCTAGGCTGGTACGAGGCCTTCGAGTTCCATCGCGTCTATCAGGCCGTAAACGAATTCGCCATCGTGGACCTGAGCGCGTTTTATCTCGACGTGCTCAAGGACCGGATGTACACCTTCGCGCCCACGAGCCTCGCCCGCCGCTCGGCGCAGACCGTGTTGTGGCAGATCACCGAGGCGCTGGTGCGGCTGGTGGCGCCCATCCTCACCTTTACTGCCGACGAGGTGTGGGAACAGTTGCCGGTGGTCGAAGGCCGCGAAATCAGCGTGCATCTGGCGCGGTTCCCGAAGCCGGAGGAGATCTGTTCTGGGGATCCGGCTGAGCTGCTGCTCGAGTGGAAGACGCTACTGAAGGTCCGAGACGAAGTATTGAAGGGGCTGGAGGAAGCGCGCCAGAACAAGAAGATTGGCAAGGCACTTGAAGCCGATGTGAAGATCGCGGCAAATCCTGCATTGAACGAACTCCTAAAGAAATACGGACCAAGCTTGAAGGAGCTGCTCAATGTGTCAAAGGCGGAGATCGTTCCCGCGATCGTTGACTCAAATTGCGTTTGGCAAATGGAGGGCAACGAGTACCGCATCGCCGTAAGCCTAGCCAGCGGCTCGAAGTGCGCCCGCTGCTGGAACTTTATGCCTGACACCGCAGACTACGGCATTTGGCACGACGTTTGCGGCCGCTGCCGGAACGCATTGCAGGAGATGGGCGTCGCGCCTCCCAAGTCGGAGGCCGCCCAGTGAACTGGTTCTCCAACTGGCCACGTCCGAGCCGCCTCCACTGGCTGCTCCTGATCTCGGCACTGGTCGTAGTCGCAGACCGGCTGTCGAAGACGTGGGTGGTGCGACACATTCGCCTCGGCGGCGCTATCCCTGTCATCGACCGCGTTCTCCGCATCACGCACTGGACCAACGAGGGCGCGGCCTTTTCGATGTTTGCCGACACGACCTCGCCGAACGTCGTGCGCTGGGGCCTGATCGCGTTCACACTCCTCGCCGCGCTGTGCGTCTTGATCGCCCTTCTGCGACTGGGCGACCGCGTCACGCTGGCCACGGTCGCGCTCGCGCTCATTCTGGGCGGAGCTCTCGGCAACGCGCACGACCGCATCGTCTATGGTTCCGTCGTCGACTTCATCGAGGTGCACATCTTCAACTATCACTGGCCCGACTTCAATTTGGCCGACTCCTCGATCGTCATCGGCGCCTGCCTGCTCTTCCTCGATTCGCTGCTGCCCCGCCCCAAAACCGACTCGTGACCCCGGTGACCGCGTATCGGGCGCGCCCGTGCGGCTGCCCGGTATAATTGGTCGGACCACTTTGCCTTCGTCTGGAGTCTGACTAAATGACGCAAGAAAGCAGCGAATCTCTCAGGTCCTCTCCGAACATGGGTTCCTCAGATCGCATGTCGCACGAGCGCTGGGTGATTTGCGCCTTGTTGTTCTTCGCCACGGTGATTGCCTACGTCGACCGCGCTGTAATCGCCAATCTCAAGAACACTCTTGAAACCGTCATTCCCGGCCTGAACGACTTCAAGTACGGAATCATCACCGTGGCGTTTCAGCTGGCCTACGGAATCGCGATGTTCGTAGCCGGTGGAATAACCGACAAGCTGGGCACGCGCAAGGCATTCGCCATTGCCATTTGCCTGTGGAGCGTCGCGGCCATGCTGCCCGGCCTGGCGTTTTCCATCGTCACTTTCGCAATCGCCATGTTTCTCCTCGGCTTGGGCGAGGCCGCCAACTTCCCCGCTTGCATCAAGACCGTAGCCGAGTGGTTCCCCAAGCGCGAACGCGCCTATGCCACTGGGATCTTCAACTCCGGCGCCAATGTGGGCAACATGATTGCGCCTATTGTGGTGACTGCCTTCGTAGCCTTGTTCAGCAAATGGAGCTTCTTTGGGCCGGCAAATGCCTGGCGTGGCACCTTTATCGTCGCGGGTTCTCTAGGCTTCGTGTGGCTGATGTTTTGGCTCATTATTTATCGTCGGCCAGAAGAGCACCCTCGCGTCTCCAAGGCCGAGCTGGCACTGATCCTCAGCGATCCCGGCGAGAAGGTCGAGACCGTTCCTTGGAGCCGCGTGTTGCCGTGCAAGGAAGCATGGGCATTCGCCGCCGCCAAGTTCCTCACCGATCCTATCTGGTGGTTTTATCTATTCTGGATCCCCGGCTATCTGCAGACGACTTTCCAATTGAGCCTTTCGCAGATACGCGTTCCGGTGATGCTCGCGTATGCGATCTCAATCATCGGCAGCGTGGGCGGCGGCTGGATCTCTGGAGCCCTTATCAATCGCGGCATGACTGCGAACAAAGCCCGCAAGAGCACGTTGTTACTTTGCGTCGTCTGCATCGCACCCATCTTTGCCGCGCCGTTCATTCATCACCTGTGGCCCGTGGTGGCGCTACTGGGTCTGGCTACTGCCGGACATCAGGGATGGTCGGCGACCCTGTTCACGCTGCCCTCCGACATGTTTCCCAAGGCCGCTGTGGCCAGCGTAACCGGCATCGGCGGCATGGCAGGGGCGATCGGCGGCGTGCTGCTGCTGTTCAGCGCGGGGGCGATTGTCCAGAGAACGCATAGCTATGTATCGCTATTTGTGATTGCGTGCCTCGCCTACCCCACGGCATTTCTTGTCATTCACGCCATCTCGCCAAGGCTGGCGCCGGCGCGGTTTGAATAGAACACAAGCGGAGCTAGCGGAGTGATCGCGGTTAGCAGTGCTAGATGAGTCTCACAGGCGAAATAAGGAGGCTGCATTCTGTGGTTGGGGCGCCGCTCAAGAGCGGTTGCGCTGCCGCTCCACTTATCTAATCATTTGATTGAGGAACCTGATGAAATCTCGCTGTCTTTCTTTCCTGATGCGCATTGATTTATGCGCCCTTGCCGCAATCTTCTGTCTTCTTCTCAGTTTTGCTCATGCCGCCAACGCGCAGCGCCTCTCGACGAACGTCATTCCTTCGCACTATTCGCTGGACTTCATGCCCGATCTGAAGACCGCCACGTTCTCCGGCAATGAGGTGATTGACGTCAACATCAAGGAGCCCACCAACACCATCACGCTGAACGCCAATGAGCTCAAATTTGAGACTGTGGACATCGTTTCCATGAAAGGCGTAGCGGAGAAAGGATCGGTGAGTCTCGATCCCGACAAGGAACAAGCCACATTCACGTTCGCGAAGACCATTCCGGCCGGCGACGCGACGCTGCGCATCCACTTCACAGGAATCCTCAACGATAAGCTGCGCGGCTTCTATCTTTCGAAGACCGAGCGCCGCAGCTATGCCGTCACGCAATTCGAGTCCACCGACGCACGCCGCGCCTTTCCCTGCTTCGACGAGCCGGCCTTCAAGGCAACGTTTAAGGTGAAGCTCACGATCGACAATGGCGACACGGCGATTTCGAATACTCCGATTGAGCGCGATGTGGATGGTGCGGGCGATTGGCTTCCCGATGGCAAGCATCATACTGTGACCTTTGAGACCACGCCCAAAATGTCCACGTATCTCCTCGCCTTCATGGTGGGCGACTTCCAGTGCGCCAGTGGCGAGCAGGATGGCGTCAAGTTGCGCGTTTGCGCCACACCCGACAAGGTTGCGCTCACGCCTTTCGCGATGAATATCGCCAAATTCGCTCTGCACTACTACGACAATTACTTCGGCATTCACTACCCCCTCAAGAAACTCGACTTCATCGGCATTCCCGACTTCGAAGCTGGCGCCATGGAGAACTTCGGCGCCATCACATTCCGCGAAACCGACCTCCTGCTCGACCCCAGGACCGCGACTTTTCGCGCGCAAAGGAATGCGACCCTAGCTATTGTTCATGAGATGGCGCACCAGTGGTTCGGCGACCTGGTGACCATGCAGTGGTGGGACAACATCTGGCTCAACGAAGGCTTTGCCACCTGGATGGAGAACAAGTGCACGGCGGCAATGCACCCCGAGTGGAACATTCCGCAATATGTCGCCGCCGACAATCAGCGCACGCTCAATATCGATGCACAACCCACCACGCGCGCCATCCGCGCCAGCGCTGACACGCCGGACGAGATCGAGGAGTTGTTCGACTCCATCGCCTATGGCAAGGCCGGCACCATGTTGCTGATGGTCGAGAACTATCTTGGCGAGGAAACCTTCCGCAAAGGTGTGCACGCCTATCTGGCGGCGCATGAGTATGGCAATGCGACCGCGGAGGATTTCTGGAACGCGCAGACCGAAGTGAGCCACAAGCCGGTGGACAAAATTATGGAGTCCATGGTGGCGCAGCCGGGTGAGCCCATCCTGGAATTTGGCCCTCCCGCCGCTGGCCAGGTCACGGTCGCGCAGTCGCGCTTCTTCCTCAGCCCCGGCATCACGCCCGATCCCCAACAGAAATGGACCTTGCCGGTCTGCTTCAAAGCGGGCGCGAAAGGTCAGGACTGCCAGATTCTCACACCCTCCTCGCCATCCCTCGCGGCGCCGGCCTCGAAAATCTTTTTCGCCAACGCGGGCGGCAAAGGCTACTACCGCACCGCATATGCGCCCGACCAGTACACGGCGCTTGTGGCCCAGGTGGAGACCGGCCTCACTCCCGAAGAGCGCATCAGCCTGACCGGCGACGAGTGGGCGCGGGTGAATGCCGATAAGGCAACAGTCGGCGATTATCTGGCCCTGGTGGCTGCGCTCCGCTCCGATCCCAGCGGCGACGTTCTCTCCAACGCCGTAGACAACGTGGGCGCCATTGTCGGCCGCGTAGCCTCGACCCCGGAGGAACGCGACGCCCTTGCCGCATGGGTGCGACGGACGTTTGGCCCGGTGTATGCCCGTCTCGGCAGCGCTTCAGCAAGCGACACATCGAACCAGCGCGACTTGCGCGCGTATCTCTTCGGCATTCTCGACTTCTACGGCAACGATCCCGATGTCAGAGCGCAGGCGCGCAGCATCGCGGATCGATACTTGACCAATCCGGCTTCGGTCGATCCCTCACTCGGACAGACCGCTCTCGATATCGCCGCGGAAAACGGCGACTCGGCGCTCTTCGACAAATTGCAACAAATCTACGAAACCTCGAACGATCCTGAGTTACAGGTCGTCGCGCTGCGTGAGTTGGTTGCTTTCAGGAATCCCGATCTGCTGGAGCGCGCCCTCGAATATTCTGTCTCTTCGAAGGTGCACAACCAGGATTCGGCAATCCAATTCAATCTCGCCATGCGGATTCCGGAAAACCGCGACCAAACCTGGAGATTCATCAAGACGCATTGGGACCAGGTGAAGACGGAGTTCACGCCCGAAATGGGCTCGTACTTTGTGGCGGGCACGGCCAACTTCTGCTCCGTGGAAGCGCGCGACGACGTCAAGAACTTTTTTGCGAGCCACCCGGTGCCCGCAGCCGACGCAGCCCTCAGGCACGCCCTCGAGCGTATCGACGGCTGCATCGAATTGCGCCGCTTGCAGGAGCCGAACCTGAAGCTATGGCTGGCAGCGCAGGCGCAATAGGCAAATCGCGGCGAATTCGTGGATGCCGTTACAGCTTGCGCAGCCGGGCGCATGCCTCGTCCAGCTCCGCATCCAGCTTGGCAAAGCAGAAGCGCAGCAGGTTCTCTCCGCGGCCGGGGCGGAAGAATGCCGATCCCGCTACGGCGGCCACGCCGGTCGAACTCAGCAGATGGCGCGCCTTTTCCGCGGCGGTTTTGCCGGGCAGGCGTTCGGCATCGGCCATTATGTAATACGCGCCCGCGGGCACCGTAGGCTTCATGCCCGCGTCTTCGAGCGCAGCCGCCATCTTTTCCCGCTTGGCCTGATACTCAACAGCCAATTGCGTGTAAAAGCTCGGCGGCAACTGCTCGAGCCCTGCAGCCGCGCCCACCTGCAGAGGCGCAGGCGCGCACACGTACGTCAGGTCGTGAAAATGCGCCATAGCCGGCATCCATCGCGCATCGGCAGTGGCGTAGCCAATGCGCCAGCCTGTGATGGAAAACGTCTTGCTGAATCCCGAGATCACGATGGTGCGCTCGCGCATGCCGGGCAGCGTGGCCGCGCAGATGTGCCGCGCGCCATCGTAGACGAAGTACTCATAAATCTCATCGGTAATCAGGAACAAGTCGTGCTGCCGGCAAAGCTCCGCGACCTGCTCGAGCTCGGACTGGGAAAAAATCTTGCCGCTGGGGTTGGCCGGCGTATTTAGAAGCACGGCGCGCGTCTGCGACGTAACCGCCGCTCGCATCGCGTTCGCATCGAGATGAAAATCCGGCTCGGCCAGCGCCACCAGCACCGGTGTCACGCGCAACGACTTGAGCGTGTTCACGTGGTAGCCGTAAAACGGCTCGAAGACCAGCACTTCGTCGCCGGGGTTGAGCAGCGCCATGGCCGCGGCGTGCAAACCGGCCGTGGCGCCAGACGCCACCAGCACCTCGCGGTCAAAATCGTAGTTGAGGCCGTAGTCTCGTTGCTGTTTGGCCGCGATGGCCTCGCGCAGCCGCGCCATGCCGTCACAGCGCGTGTAAATGTTCTGCCCGTCGCGCATGGCCTGGGCGGCCGCGGCCTCAACCACCGCGGGCACCGGCGTGTCGCAAACGCCCTGGGCCAGGTTGATGCCGCCCATGCGATCGCACTCCGTGGTCATGGCGCGGATTTCCGACTGAAACGTTTCGGGCGCCAGCCGGCTGAGGGCGAGGCGCATTGCGGGTATGGTTGTGCCGGGCACGGGGAAGATCCTTTGTTTCCATCTTACATATTGACGCGGCTCTTGGCGGTGCGCCCGTCTACAGCCAAAGCTGCCTGCGCCGTAGTATCTTGCAGAAAGAAACGGCATTTATGCATGAGCTTTCCATCGCGGCTAGTATTGTGGAGTCGGTCACCGAATCGGCGGCCGCGTATCCCGGCGCGCGCGTCAAAGAGGTGCGGCTGCGCGTGGGCGCTCTGGCTTCGGTGGTCGAAGACTCGCTCAAGTTCTGTTGGGAGTTGGCCACGCAAGATTCGCCGCTCGCTGGCGCGGCGCTGGTTATCAATATATTGCCCGTGATTTTGCACTGCGATGCCTGTGGCGTCAACGCCGAGATCGCCGGCGTGCAAAGTTTTCGCTGTCCGAAGTGCGGCGAGCTGGCCGCCGATCTGCGCCAGGGACGCGAGCTTGAAATCGAATCGATTGAATTGGAAGAACCGGACCCGGTGGTGCCGGACCCGGTTGAGGAGAGGGCATGACAACGCGCATTGTCGAGTTGCGGAAGGGAATCCTGAAGAAGAACGACGAGCTGGCGGCGGGGCTGCGCAATCGCTTCACCGCGGCCGGCGTGCTGGTGCTGAACCTGGTTTCAAGCCCGGGCACAGGCAAGACCGCGTTCCTTGAGCGGACCCTGCGCGAGCTCCGCGCCCGCGGCGCGCAGGCCGCGGCGCTGGTGGGCGATCTCGAAACCGACAACGATGCGCGACGGCTGGCCGCAAGCGGTGCGCCGGTGCGCCAGATCAACACTCACGGCATCTGTCATCTCGACGCGGAGATGATCGCGAAACATCTCGACGGCTGGGAGGAGGTATCGCTTGCTGGTCTCAACTACCTCTTCATTGAAAATGTCGGCAACCTTGTCTGCCCGTCGAGCTACGACCTGGGCGAGCGCATCCGCGTGGCCCTGCTCAGCGTGACCGAGGGCGAAGACAAACCTCTCAAATATCCGGGCCTGTTTAACTCCGCCGACGCGGCCGTGATTACCAAGATGGATATCGCCGGGCCTTGCGGCTTCGACCGCGAGCTGGCCCTGCGCAACATCAACGAAATCCGGCCGGGCATCCGCATCTTCGAGACCTCCGCCAAAACCGGCGCGGGGATGGATGCGTGGCTCGCTTACCTTGCGGAGCAGGCGAGACCCTCCTGAGCCTGCCGCGCCTCTATCAGCCTCATTTCGCAACAATTCTTCGCATCGGCGTTGCATAGGGGTGGTCCGCGGCGGTACCTTTCAGCTAAGGTCGGTAGCACAAAATGGGCTCTTCGGATTCCCCAGAGCAACGCGCGGGTGCGCAGGAACACGTGCATCCGGGTTTTGCCCAGAACACAATTAAGCGCCTCTTTGAGTTCTCGCCGGACGCAATCCTCGTCTCCGACGGAAACGGCTTGATGCGCGCCGCCAACCCGCGCGCTGAGGAGTTGTTCGGTTACGCGAGCGAGGAGCTGATCGGCCAGCCGGTAGAAATGCTGGTACCGGCGCGCTTCCGCAGCGTCCATCCCCGCCATCGCGAAAACTACGGCGCGCACCCCCGCACGCGGCAAATGGGCGCGGCCATGAATCTGTTCGGACTGCACAAAGACGGCACGGAAATCCCCGTCGACATCATGCTCAAGCCGATGCAGACCGCCGACGGCCCCGCCGTGGTGACCTTCATTCGCGACGCTACCGAGCAACGCGCGGCACAAGAGGCTGTGCGGCTGAACGACGCGCGGCTGCGCTCCATCGTCGAGAGCATCGGCGAGTACGGCATTTATCTGCTCGACCGCGACGGCCACATCCTCACCTGGAACCCCGGCGCCGAGCGCATCAAGGGTTACAAGGCCGACGAGGTAGTGGGCCTGCACTATGCGCGTTTCTTTACGCACGAAGATGTGGAGCAGGGCCGTCCCACCGAGCTTCTGCGCCAGGCCATCGCAAAGAATCGCGTGGAAGAAGAGGGATGGCGCGTGCGCAAGGATGGCTCCCGCTTCTGGGCCAACGTCGTGATCACGGCCATCCACGACAGCACCGGCGCCGTCACGGGCTTTGCCAAGGTCACGCGCGACGTGACCGAGCAAAAGCAGGCGCAGGAGTCGGTAATCGCCGAGCTGAGCAGTTTGTTGCTGGTCAATGTGGACATTCGCAAGCTGCTCGAAGCGTTCACCGCGAGCATCCGCCAGGTGGTGCCGCACGATGCCGCCACGCTGGCACTTTATGACGAGCCTACCGGCAAGCTGCGCGTGCAGCTTCTCGGCTCCGGCGACGCCGATGCCAACCAGGGCGAAGTGTTGCTCGATCCTGATGCTTCTCCCGCCGGCCAAGCCTATCGCACGCGGCGTCCCGTGATTCTCAACAAGATCGGTCGCTGGCCGTTCGCGCCCGAATCCGTGCAGCACCTCACCGGCATGGGCATGCAGTCGGGCGTCTGGGTCCCGCTCGTGCACCGCGAGAGAACCCTCGGCACCATGATGGTGGCCAGCCGCCTCGAGAATGCTTTTTCACAGCACGACGCCGATATGCTGACTCAGGTAGCGGGACAGGTGGCCATGGCGGTCAACAACGCGATGGCCTTTAAGCAGATTGCGGAGCTGCGCGACCGGCTGACCCAGGAGAAGCAATATCTCGAAGAAGAGATCAACTTCGAACACCGCTTTGAAGACATCGTGGGCGAAAGCTCCGGCCTGCGCAGCGTGCTACGCGAAATTTCGACCGTTGCGCCCACCGATGCCACCGTGCTCATCCAGGGCGAGACGGGAACCGGCAAGGAACTGCTGGCGCGCGCCATCCATCGCCTGAGCCCGCGCAGCGAGCGTACCTTTATCAAGCTGAACTGCGCGGCCATTCCCGCGGGCTTGCTCGAAAGCGAACTCTTCGGACATGAGAAGGGCGCGTTCACCGGCGCCATAGCGCGTAAAATTGGCCGCGTCGAGCTGGCGCACGAGGGCACGCTCTTCCTGGACGAAGTAGGCGAGTTGCCGCTCGACCTGCAGCCGAAATTGCTCCGCGCTCTGCAGGAGCGCGAGATCGAGCGCCTGGGCGGTACGCGGCCCATCCCCATCAACGTGCGCCTCATCGCCGCCACCAATCGCGATCTGACCAAAATGGTCGCGGATAAGGAATTCCGCAGCGACCTCTTTTACCGTCTCAAAGTGTTCCCGGTTTTTGCGCCGCCGCTGCGCGACCGCACCGCCGACATTCCCATCCTGGTGCGCCACTTCGTCTCGCGCCACGCCCGCCGTATGGGCAAAACCATTAAAACCATCCCGCCGGAGACCATGGATGCGCTGATGGCATGGAAGTGGCCCGGCAACATTCGCGAACTCGAGAATTTTCTGGAGCGCGCCGTCATCCTCACGCGCGGGACGGTGCTGCACGCGCCGCTCGCCGAACTCGAGTCCATGCAGGACGAGGAAGAAGACGAGGGAGCATCCACGAATCCGACACTGCAGGCCGCTGAGCGCGAAACCATCCTGCGCGCGCTGCGCGAAGCCAAAGGAGTGATTGGCGGAGCCGGCGGCGCAGCCGAGCGTCTCGGCCTGAAGCGCACCACGCTCAACTCCAAAATGAAGAAGCTCGGCATCGAGCGCGGTGACTACATGTAGACGTTGACTGCGAATGTGAGTGTGAGTGTGAATATGAGGCGCTCGCGACTTCCATTCGTCTCCGTGACGAAATATCGTCGTCGTCACTTCGTCACGCATCGCCCGTCGTCGCCCTGCGCGGCAGAATCTCCGAAAATCTAACTGCTTTGCTTTCAGCACTCCACGGCCCCCATCGCGCCGGCGCGCGAGTTTGGCACGCGCCGTGCCTATACAGGGGCATGGCGCAGGACGAGCCAGCAAGTGCTGAGAATCACCGTTGAAGAAAAATCGGACGCAGTCGTTCTCAAGCTCGAGGGGCGTCTTGCCGGACCATGGGTGGCCGAACTTGGCCGCCTCTGGGAAGAAAAAGCTCCCGCATTCGCGCAGAAGAAACTGTCTCTCGATCTGCGGGAAACCACGTTTGCCGATCCCAGCGGAATTCGCATACTGAAAGCCATTCACTCGCAAACCGGAGCCGCGATCCTCAGCGGCACACCATGGACACAGTATCTTGCCGAAGAAGTGGCAAGCTCAAACTCTCAACCAGCGGGCACGGAGGTCTGAAATGCAAACAGCATACGAATCGACGAACCAGGCGAATGTTCCTTCTTACCTGAAGGGCGAATTCTTCAAGACGTTGCCGGCCGAGGCTCTAGCCGATCTCGAGCACCTGCTCGCGCCCTCCACCTATCCCTCTGGCATGGCTATCTTCAGCGAGACTGAACCGGCCTCAGGCATCTACGTGGTTCTCGAAGGCGAGGTCAAGCTCTCGATCAATTCGCCCGACGGCCGCCGCCTGAGCTTCCGCATTGCCAAGGCTGGCGAAGTGCTGGGCCTTTCCTCCGCTCTCTCTGGCGGCGCGTACGAAATGACCGCGGACACCCTCTACCCGGCCAAAATCGCGCACATCTCGCAGCAGGTCTTTCTGCAATTCATGTCTCGTCATCCCGCCGTCTACCAGTCGGTGGCGCGCGAGATGGTTCGCACCTACAACACCGCTTGCGAGCAACTGCGCATGGTGGGCCTCTCGACCTCGGTGCCGGAGCGCCTGGCGCGCCTGCTGCTGGTGTGGAGTGATGAGCCCGATCAGAAGCCCGAGCGGCCGGCGCGCTGCCGCCTCTCGCTCACGCACGAGCAGATCGGCGAGTTCATCGGCGCCTCGCGCGAAACCGTTACACGCACTTTGAGCATTTTCAAAAACCATCACCTGGTGGCGCAGCACGGATGCACGCTCACCATCCCTTCGCGCGTGGCTCTGGAAAGCTACGCACGCGGGTAGTACCGCAGACCTCATTCCAAGGGGGAAGAGTACTCAACTGGCCGTTTGCTGAAACTGCGCGATGTGGAAGGCAGAGCGCAATTTCAGCAAGCGGCTTCTTTTTTCTTGGGAGCCGTCCTAGCCTCTCTTCATCTGCCGCAGCGCCAACTGTGCCGCATGATAGCCGCACATGCCGTGCACGCCGCCGCCGGGAGGCGTCGATGCCGAGCACAAATACAAATTCCTGGTACCCGTCGCGTAGCCGCGCAATGTCGGCCGGAAAATCATCTGGCGCAATGACAATGCGCCTCCGCCAATGTCGCCGCCCAGAAGATTTGCGTCCATGGTTTCGAGCGTAGCCGGCGTAGAAACGTGACGCGCCAGAATGCAATCGCGGAAGCCGGGAGCGAAGCGTTCGATCTGTGCCTCCATGCGTTCCGTCACATCAAGCGCCGACCCGTTCGGCACGTGACAATACGCCCACAGCACATGTTTGCCCGCGGGCGCGCGCGTTTCGTCGAAGAGCGTGGGCTGCGCAACCAGCACGAACGGCCGCTCCGCGCATAGGCCGTTCGCCACGGCATATTCCGAAGAGGCAATCTCTTCGAATGTTCCGCCCAGGTGCACCGTGATGGCCCTCCGGCACTCCTGCGCGCGCCATGGAACCGGCTCTGAGAGTGCGTAGTCGATCTTGAATGCGCCCGGTCCAGGCTGGAATCGTTCGCACGCGCGCCGGTAGCCGTTGCCAAGCCGGTCGCCGGCAATCGCCAGCAGTTGCCGCGGCGCAGTGTCAAAGAGCACCAGTTCGCTGCCTGCTTCGAGCTCTTTGAATGCCGCCGCATCGATGCGGCGCGAAGTATGCACCGTGCCGCCCAGCGATCGCAGATAACTGGCGAGCGCCTGCGCAATGGAACGCGCGCCGCCGCGCGGTATCGGCCAGCCCACCGCATGAATCGTGATCCCGAACATCCATCCGATGGTTGCGCTCAACGGCTCGTCGAAGCTCAGGCAGGAGTGCCCTGCTAATCCCGCAAACACGGCACCCGTGCGCGCATTCGAAAAATGGCGCGCCGCAAACCCTCGCGCGGACTCAAGCGCGCTTAATCCGAATCGCGACATGCGCAACGGATGACGCGGCATGTGCAGGAGCGGCCCCAGAGTGTCCTTCGCAAATTCCTGCCAATCGTCAGCCGCAGGCTGCATTAAATTCCGCCACGCCTTGCCGTCTTCGCCCAGCGCGCGCCCGGTTGCGGTCAGGTCGCGCTTCAGGACGACAGCAGTTCCGTCGTCGAGCGGATGCGCCAGCGGCGCGTCGCCGTGGATCCATTCCAATCCGTGCTCCGCGAGGGGAAGCGTGCTGAAAAACGGCGAACCCGCGGCAAAAGGATGCACGGCCGAGCCGAAGTCGTGCAGAAATCCCGGCAGCGTGAGCGGTAATGTACGGGTTGCGCCGCCCGGTTCGGATTCCGCCTCGTAGACGTCCACGCGCAGCCCCGCCCGCGCCAATACGATGGCGGCGGCCAGCCCGTTCGGGCCCGATCCGATCACGCAGGCGCGGCTCATCGTGTCATTGCCCTCAGTCGCATTCTTTCCGCCCGCCCTCCCGCAAACCTGCTCGATCACCGGCTCGCTAACTCGCTAACCTGCTGACTCGCTGTCTAATCGTGCGGCGGCATTTCCTCGGGCCACTCCACCGCTGCAAAGCGGCCGTCCTCGGTTAGTGTCAGCTCCGGCGCGTAAAGGCCCATTGACTCACGCCGCCACCAGTCGCCGGTGCTGCGCTTCTCGTCCGTCGAAGTGAACCAGTATTGCCAAAGCACTGCGCGCACGTAACGCGGCGGCAGTTGCGGAAATGGATTGCCGCGGAACAACGCCAGCACATCGTTGTCGCCAAGCAGCAGCCGCTCCTCCGTGATTGGAACAATCTCGTTCTCGCGCCACTCGCCCAGCGACGCGAACCACAGGTTCCAGTCAAAGCGCGGCTGGTAAGGCGCGTAGATGCGCGGCGCTTCGTCAAGCGCCTGCGGCTTGTTGCGAAACTCGTATGGAATCCAGTTCACGCCGTCGTTCGATCCCTGAAATTCGATCTCGTAGCGGCCGCGCGTCATCACCGCGAAGAGGCCGTACTGGTTGGCGATGCGAAACGGCTCGAGGGCTTCGATGGGCTCCGCGGGCAGATGCACGTGGCGAAACGGAATCGCGATCATCTCCGCGGTGGTGTCATAGGCGATCCACATCAGCAGGAATGCCGTCACCGACAATCGCGTCACCCACCAGTAAAAAGCCGGGCGGCTAAGCATCGCCGGCCCGCTCATGATTGATGAGCGCTCGCCCTCGTGCGCAGCCGCTGCTTCGCTTGCCGGGCCCGTTTCGCTCACGGCGAAAATCGAGATCGGCTCATCGTCTCTCTGCTCCAATCGCGGTTCCGGCGCTGCGTCCGGTTCGCTGGGGCGGAAACGCGCGGGCACAAAGCGCATCAGGAATTTGTCGTCGAGTAGCAAAAACCCGAGCGCAAGCACGAGGTAATTCAAGAACGTGTAGTTCGCGGTGAGGATCACGCCCATCTCCCACGGCGTGACGATGAAGAAGCAGATCAAGCGCACGCGCCGGGGGAAGAACAGCATGAAAACCAGCCCCAATTCCAGCGCCAGCGTTCCCGCCACCGAAGCCGCGTGGAACCAGTGCGGCCAATGCTCGACGTACCAACCCACCCATGTGGGCAGCGGGCCGTTCTGGTAGTACTCGTCCATGGCCGTGAAGTTTCGCCACTGCGGATCGCCGCTCGCCAGCTTCACCATGCCCGATTCGAAATAGATACGGAACCATTCCCACTGCAGCAAGAACCAACTGGCGCGCGAGGTCGGATGGTTCGCGCCCCATCCCGGCATCATCCCCGGCGGCGCGAAGAAGAGCGCCAGAAATCCAGCCTCGAGCAGCATGCCGTCGGACTGATAGCCAGAAAATACCTGAGATGTGCCGACGAACGAAAGAAAACAGAGAAAGCAAACAAAGAAGCTGAGCCGCGGCCACAGATTGCAGAAGGCCGCGATCGATGCCAGCAGTCCGATCCACGTCACGGCCATCAGGAAGCCCGAGCTTGTCGAGATCCAATAAAGCGAAGGCGCGTACCAGAAGCGCGCTAAGCCAAAATGTTGCGCAACCGCTGCCAGGTATTCTTCCGCGGGCAGAATCCCTTCAGGACCGATCAGGCCCTTGATCTGAAACATCAGCGAATAAAATGCGGAGAAGTAAATGAGGCCGAGCGCGCGCAGAAAGATCCATCGCGGAACCAGCCGGCCTCGCGGGCCGCGGCGCGCGTCAAACAGCCATCGAAAGATTTCGACCAGCTTGCGTCCAACCATCACCGGATCAGGATACTGGCTGGCCCGCTCTCTGTCCTAAATCAATGCGCGCTCGCGAAGGTGCGCTAGCCCAGCGGTGCCGCCAGCAGCGCAGGTTTCGAGTCGGCGAGCGTCAACATCAATTCGCCGAAGAGCGTATTGGCCCACGCAAACCACGAGCGCGTGAACTTCGACGGGTCGTCCTTGTGGAACGACTCATGCATGAAGCCTTTGCCCGCCGTGGTGTCGCGCAGCCAGCGCAGGCACTGGCGAATCTCCGCGTCGCTGGTCGAAGTGAACGCGCGGTACATGATCGACATGGGCCAGATGGAATTGAGCCCGATATGCGGCCCTCCCACGCCCTCCGCCGCCGTGCCGCGGAAGAAATACGGATTGGCGTCGCTGAGCGCGAAGGCGCGCGTCCGCTGGTACACGGCATCGCTCGTTGGGCAGATGCCGAGATACGCCAGCGTCACAAGGCCGGGAGCGTTGGCGTCGTCCATCAGCAACCGGCTGCCGTAGCCGTCCACTTCGTACGCCCAGATTTCGCCAAATTGCGGATGGTTCACGCGTCCGTGCCGCGCGGTGGCCTGCGCCACTTCCTCGCTCAGTGCCGAGGCCCGCGCCGCCAGCGCAGTATCCTGTGCGGCATGTGCTGCTAGCTCCGCCAGTTGGCCAAGAGCTTTCGCCGCGAAGAGATTAGACGGCACCAACAGCGGGAAAACGCACGCATCGTCCGACGGCCGGAACATGCTGAAGATCATGCCGTTGGGCCGCGCCGGGTTGCCGAATCCCGAAAGCCCCTGGGTGTCGTAAGGAGACTCGGCCTTGCGCTGGAAACTGTAAGGCCCCTGCGACTGCTTCCGCTGCTGCTCGGTAAAGGTGCGCAGAATCGCCTCCGCAGCCGCGCGCCACTCGGCGTCGAACGGTCCCGCATCGCCCGTTGCCTGCCAATAACCGTAGGCCAGCCGGATCGGGAAGCAAAGCGAATCGATCTCCCACTTGCGCTCCGCTACGCCCGCGTGATGTTCCGTGCGGTCGTTGACCGACCAGGAGAGCGGCGGATCCGCGGTGTCGCGCGTGAATGCATTGGCGTAGGGATCGAGCAGAATCATGCGCGCCTGGCGGCGGACCACGCCTTCCAGCAGGATGCGCAACCGCGCGTCTTTGCGCGCCAGGCGCAGATACGGCCACACCTGCGCCGAGGAGTCGCGCAGCCACATGGCATCGATGTCGCCGGTCACCACGTACGTATCCGGATGCTTGTCGAAGGCGCCGGGATACACCGTGGTATCGAGCGTGTTGGGCAGGCAATTCTCAACCAGCACGCGCAAAGCCGGATCGCCAATCTGGCGCTGCAGCGTGGCGATGGCATCTTCCACCGCCGGCGAGGTGAACTTGCGATCCGCCACGGGCGGCCGCGCATGAGGCAACTTCGGGCTCGCGGTTTTCTCGGCGCTTGGTTCCGGTTGCGCGGCCGTCGCCTGCTCCGCAAACGCGCGCACAGTCCCCGCCTGCATCAGGCTCCACGCGCCCGCACCCAGCAACACTTCACGCCGCGTCGGCCAATCACTCTTCGATTCGTTCCCCATGGCGCAACAAACTCCTCAAAATTCAAGTCCGAATGATTGCATCCGCGGCAAACGCCGCGCCGTTCGATTATAGTTTCAAGCAACGCCCCGTGACCGGTCTCGCGCGCGGATTTCTTTGAGGTAGCTCCTTATGCGTCGATTCGTTTTCATCGCATTTTCTTGTCTTTTGTGCAGCCACGCGTTCTGCGCCGCGCCGTCGGCGCTGTTTTACATGACCGATTCCCCCGATTCCGTGCGCTCGTTCCTCGCCCACTCAGGCAAGATCGATATGCTGGTGCCTGCCTGGTACAACGTGGACGAGAACGGGCTGGTCACGGGCGCGCCCAACGCGACGGTTCTCGCCGCGGCGCAAAGCCAGGGTCTTCCGGTCATGCCCATCGTCGCGCTCTTCAGCAAAATCAAGTTTCACAATCTGGCCGGCAACGACGCCGCACAAAACCGCATGAACGACGCGTTGCTACGCGAGGCAAAGTTGCACGGCTACGTCGGCTTCCAAATCGATTTCGAACATCTCGACTATCTCGACCGCGATGGGCTCACGGCCGTGGTCGCGCGCACAGCAGACGCGCTTCACAGGGCGGGCCTCCAACTCACCATCGCCGCTGTGCCCAATGCGCCCGGCTATCCCGGCAATGGCGGATACTCCAAGTGGATGTTTACGGACTGGCGCGGCGCCTACGATCTCGCTGCCCTCGCCAAATCCGTGGACCTGATTTGCCTGATGACCTACGATCAGCACACGCGCTGGACCATGCCCGGCCCCGTCGCTGGTTGGCAATGGACCGTCGACAACCTGGATTACGCTCTCCAGTTTGTACCCAGAGAAAAGCTCTCGCTCGGCATTCCGCTCTATGGAGACCACTGGTACGCCGGCGCGCCCATCACAGACAAAACCACCGGCGATGAGCGGCCCAATCTGACAGGCGACTCCATCAAATCGGGAGATGCCGCACAACTAGCCGCCGAGTTCGCCGTCAAGCCCGATTGGGATGCGGCCGACCACACCGCCTTCTTTTTCTTCTACCGCGATCAGTTGCGCGAGTGGGTTTTCTACACCGATCAGCGGACGTTTCGCGACCGCTACCAATTAGCCGCGGATCGCGGCCTGCAGGGCTTCTGTTCGTGGTCGCTTGGCCAGGAGGATCCCGAGATCTGGACGGTCCTGCCCGATCGGAAAGCAAGTCACTGAGCTGGATCGAGAGCCGTCAGCAATTCCTCAATCCGTCAACATCTTTGAAGTCGATCAGATAGACCGTGCCATCCGCTAGCGTGATTTCGGCTCCGAGAACCGACCCCGTTGCAGTGACGTCGATGATCCGGACATCCTTGACGGGGCTTAGCTCCTCCGGCGTCCAGGCGGAATCGTCCGTCTTGTGCAGCATCGCGGTGATCATCAACTCCATCGGTGGATTCTTGGCCGTGCGTTTGCGGTGGACGTACAACACCGTGCTCTCGTCTGCTTCGGCGTTGAAACCGCGATGCACCTGGCTCTCGATCTCATCCCACCCGGAATAGGCGATAAGCGCCAACTGCCGGCCGGAAATGGAGGCGGTGATGCCGCGTTCCTTGCCCGTCTCGAAGGCGCGCACTACAGCGCTTTCCCCACCCATGTGGGGCAGGCCGTAATGGCCAAGCGTGAGTTCGTGCTCGAAGGCGAGGCGGCAGCGGTCCACGCGCACCACGCCGCCCGGCACGGTGATTTCCGCGAGGTCGATGAGGTATCCCACGCCATTGTTTGGCGGCTTGCGCAGAATCAGTTGACGGTAGAGCACTCCGTTGCGGACGCCGTTGAAGAGGATGCTCTGCGAAGTCGAGTAGGCGCCGCTCTTCGCGGCCGTGTTATCGACGGTGAGGCCGGTGAGATAGAAATTGATGTCGACGCCACGCAAATCGCGCGGGTCAAGGCTGCGGAAGCTGTACTCCTGCGATGTGCCGCCCTTGCGATTGTGGTTCTCCCAGGGGAAATGCGTGTTGAACACCAGTTTGGAATAATTGTGATCGTCGTCGTACACCTTGCCGGAGATAATCTCCGAACTCCCGCTGCTGCCATGATTGACGAGCACAATCCCAGGTTTCTGCAGGACTGTTCTCTTTGACTTCGCGCCCAGTTCCTCCCACATGCCGTCGTTCTCTTTCGCCGTCCAGAAAGGCGCATCTTCCGGCAGGGCGAGGCAGATGAACGGCAGAAACATGATGAACGGGCTTGCCGGGCAACTGTAACTTTGGATCGCGTATTCACGATGCCCGTAAAAGCCCAGGCTTGGAATGTCGTTCTGGTAAAAGTCTTCGCGGCCGGTGAACTGCAGGATCGATCCCGAGCACAAGCGCCGCGCCCATCCGGGGTCGAACGGCGGTTTGGTTGCGAGCAGGAACGACGCTGGGAAGCCGCCCGAAATCCAGGAACGATAGCAGATGCTCCGCGCCCACATGTTGATGAAGCCGTCGCGTCCGAAAAAGTTGGCGTAGGTCTGAAACAGTTCCGCGAAGCTCTTCTCCAATACGCTGGCGATCTCCGGATAATGCTCGCGGCCGAATGCCTCGCTCCAGATGGTGCCGTAGACCACAAAAAGACTGATCGTGTAGTAGTTGTAACTTTGCTCCAGGTACCAGCCGTTGCCTGCGTGGTAAGAAGTGATCCACATCAGGTGGCTCTTCAGCAGATCGTCGTCGATGGCGTAGCCATGTTTCTTCAGGAAAGAGAGCGCGCAAATATTAAAGAGCCGCCAGTTGTTTTGCGTGGTCCGATGATGCGCCCACTTGGAGATGGTGACGGCCATCTCATCGCGCTGTTGTTTGGTCAAACGCGGCCACAACACATCGGGCATCAGCAGCAGAGTCTTCGTCAATCCGCCGAACTCGCACGTGAACTGATAGGTCGCGTCGGGCAGATCCTCGGGCATCGGCAAACTGTTCACGTGGCCTGGCGTGAGCGCGTTATAGAAATGATGGCAATAATAATCGCGAAGCTTGATGTCGCCGATCGAGATTTCGGGATCGACGTGGATCAGCGGCGCTGCAAGGTTGAACGTCCTCTCCAGGGCCTCGAACTCGTACGAGCGAATGCGCCAGTCCGGGTCATTAGGCTGGGGATAGGACTTGCCCGGCACGAGGGGAAAGACAATTGGAGAGTCAAAAGACTTCACGTGCCGGAATGCCCGGCCAAGGACATACTGAGCACACTCCATATAGTGCTTCCTGCTCATTCCCGTCATCGGGCTGAGGTCCAGGTCCGGATCCCTGACGACAAAGGCGTCCTGTGTGAGATTTGGGTGGGTTGCGATGGCTGAGCTGCTCATATTTTGTTTGTATCTCGAATTATATCAGTTCCGCCTCGGAAATTGTCGGCGAAAGCGGCATCTCGCTGTGATAATTGCGGTTATCCGTTGCTCAAACGACCTCGGCTCAGAGCTAGAAGCGACGCCTCGCAGTGATCCGGCAGCACCAGGAGAGCCTAGCTCGGGGGACGCTCAAAATTCTCATTCAGCCGCCCAATCAAAATGAAGCACAGCGTAATTCACCGTGCCGGAATATGTGTTACGTTTCGTAGCGCTACTTACGGTAACCCACGAGACGCCCCGCTTGTCAAGGGAAGTTTCTGAAGTCCTGAGGAAACGTGAGGGACGCGGCGTGTGGGGCAGCCGAAATTCGCGTCCCCCTCAAAATTCGACTGCCGGAATCTTCACTTTTCTTTCTTCGGCGCAGGAGGTGTAAATGCTCCGCACCAGTTGCAGCGCGCGATAGCCTTCGATACCTGAGGACGCCGGCGCGCGGCCGGTTTTGCAGGCCTCGCCGAAGTCGGCAAGCTGCCGCTCAAAGGGAGTCAGCGAAATCGCCATCGGATCCGACGCGCCTGACTTCGACTGCCGCGCAACCGGCGCCGGCTCGCCCTCGTCGTCGCGCACGTCCCACGTAGTCAGTTGGTCGCCGGTCACAATCGCGCTGCCTTTCGTGCCGTGGATCTCGATCCGCTCCGGATAGCCTGGCCACAGTGCGGTCGACGCCTGAATCACGCCCAGCGCGCCTGACGAATAATTCATCACGGCGCACACCAGGTCTTCGGATTCGATTTTGTGAATGGCGCCCAGACGCCAGTAGCCAAAGACTTCGTCGACCGCGCCGACAAGATACAGCAGCACATCTACCTGATGAATGGCCTGGCTTATCAATGCGCCGCCGCCCTCGCCGGCCCAGCTTCCCTTCACCGGCCGCGCGTAGTATTCGTCGGTGCGGTACCACTTCACGTAGGCGTCGGCTTGCAAAATCGTTCCCAGCCGCCCCGCGGCCAGCGCGCGCTTCAGGAACAGCGTCGAATCGTCGAAACGGTGCTGGCTCACCACGCCCAGTTGAATGCCGGCCTTGCGCGCCACAGCGATCATGGGCGCAGCCGTCTCCAGATCCACGGCCATCGGCTTCTGCACCAGCACGTGCTTACCGTATTTCGCGCCGAGTTCCACCGCGGCCAGCCGGTAGGCGGGAAAGGTGCAGAGATCGAGAAAATCCACGTCCGCGCGCTGGCTCAATGGCTCTGGAGTGGCCACAAACTCCGCGCCCCAGGCCTCAGCAAACTTCCGCCCTTTTTCCTCGGTGCGGTCGGTGCACGCCGTGATCCTGTAGCCGATGTTCTTGTAGGCCTGTGCGTGCTTCCAGGCAATGGCGCCCGTCCCGATAACTCCCACTCTCATGATGGCTTTTCTCCCGCAGGCTTCCCGACAGCTATCATACGGGCCACGCGAAACTCTACGCGGGCACCGGCTCGGGCTCTGCCTTGGGACGCACACGGCCGCGCAAAGGCTGCGGCGCAAAGTCGGCTTGACCGAAGAGAACCTTGTGCAGCACCAAGGCTGCGGCGCCGCGCAGGCGCGCGGCATCGCCATCCATGGCTGCCACCACGCGCGGCGTGTGCGGCGTAATCGACCTGGCAATCAGCTGGCTCTCCAGCAGCGGGCGGATGCGCGGCCACAGCGCTGTGCAGTCGCCCACAATGATGATCACCTCGGGAGCCAGGCCGGCCGCCAGCATGGACAATCCCCGTGCCAGGTAGGTCATCATCTTGTCGATGGAGCGCAGCGCGCGCAGGTCGCCAGCCAGGGCCAGGTTGAGCAGCTCCTGAAAGCTCGCAAGCGTGGTCTCGGGCGCCAGCTCATGGTAGTAGCGCAACCCCGCGCGGTTTGACGCAAAGACCTCCCAGCAGCCCACGTTGCCGCAGCCGCACACTGGCCCTGTCTCCTCCAGCGTCATGTGGCCGAACTCGCCGGCCATGTCGTTTCGGCCCCGCACCACGCTCCCGTCCACCAGCATTCCCGTGCCGATGCCTTCCGACACTGAAACCACCAGCATGTTGGAGGCGTCGTAGAAGTTTCCGAACCAGCGCTCCGAGAACAGGCAGGCGTTGGCGGCGTTCTCCATCTCGATCGGGGTTTCCAGAACCCTCTGCAGCTCTGCATGCAGATCGATCTGGCCCCAGGGCACGTTCGGCGAAAACATCAAGCGATGCGTCTTCTGTTCCACGCGGCCTGAAACGCTCACACCCAGCCCCTGGAAGACGCGGTCCTCGAAGTTTGCCTGCAGTGTGTGCGCCGCCTGGGCGATGTGCGCAATGGCCGTCCTGGCCTCATCGGCCGTGGAGCCGGCCTTGATCTCGTAGGGGACCGCTTCCCGGCCCAGAATCTTGCCATTAATGTCCACCACGGCCAGGTTGGCCCGTCCCGGCCGCAGATCGATGGCCAGCGTCACATGCCGGTCGTTCAGCGTGACAAATGTAGGTTGAACGCCCGCGCGGCAACCTGCCCAGCGTCCCCGGCAGCACCCATCCCTCATCGATAAGCTGGCCGATGATCACCGAAACCGTGCTGGGCTGCAGCCCGGTCAGCCGCGCCAGGTCGGCCCGGCTCACAGGCTGGTGCAGATGGACGGCATGTAAAAGAATGTCGCGGTTGATCTCGCGCGCAGTCTCGCTGGAGGCCACGGCACGGCGGGATCGGGTTGACTTCTCAGTTAAGCCCATGATGGTCGGCTTTCTCTCTCGCATGGCCCGCGATTCAGCTTATAGGTTTGGATTTCTTGTGATCCGCCCCTCGCGCCGTGCAGTTTGCCGGCGCTTGCGGTTCCCCGCAATCAATATAGCAGCCGGAATTCCGGCGAGGCGGACGTTCGGCTGCGCCCGCCGGAAGTCTGCCGGGCCGCGGATTTTCCCGCGAGACAAATGCGGAACTCGCGCAAAAACAAATGCG
Source organism: uncultured Acidobacteriota bacterium (assembly GCA_963729915.1). GTDB lineage: Bacteria > Acidobacteriota > Terriglobia > Terriglobales > Acidobacteriaceae > Telmatobacter. The sequence goes on from CAVSQE010000015.1 coordinate 36,068, forward strand.
GCAGCTCCCGAAGGAGCTGCCGCAAAGCCAAGTAGAGGAAAAGCTAGAATTTGATGCGGCCGCTAAACTGCATCTGGCGCGAGCCCGCGTTTGTGCCGAAGGCGGCGACATTGAAGGCGTTGAAGTTGCTGATATAACCAAAGGTGCCGCTACCGACCGTAGTGTTGGGGGCGTTGAGCCACGGGTGGTTAAACAGGTTGAAGGCCTCGAAGCGGAATTGGAATGCGGCTTCGCGCCAGATGTGGAAGTCCTTGACGAGGCTGGCGTTGGTCTGCGTATTGCCCGGCCCACGGAACTGGTTGCGGCCGGTATTCGGAAGCACAGGCGCTGCAGCTGACTCAACTGGGCTCGAGAAGATGGTCGGGTCAAACCACGGTTTGCCGCCAGACACAGGAGAGCCAGATGTCTGTGCGTGGCCGCCCAGTTGCTTATAAGAACCGCTCATTTGGGCGTAAGTGGCGCCAAAGCCGGGCGCGTACCCGCCAAGGGTGTTGCTGTTCGCGTTGACTGAGAACGGGAAGCCGCTGTAGTGGCTGAACTGCCCACTCAACTGCCATCCGCCGATGATGTCGCCTGCCAAGCCGTGGTTCAACCACATCTGTCCGGGACCGAAGGGCAGACTGTAGACGCCCCAAATCTGCAGGTTGTGCTTTTCGTCAAAACCCGCCGAGCCACGGTTCAAGCGGTAAAACGTGGGGTAATTGAACGTTGTGCCGCCCGATCCCGATCCGGCGCCGTTGTCTTCGTAGTCGATGGCGTGCGAGTAGGTGTAGACCACGCCCACAGAGGTGTTTTTGCCCGCATTGCGCGTCAACTGCGTCTGCAGCGCGTTGTACCCCGAGCTCCAGAGAGGCAAATCGAACGTGATGCCGCCAGTGTTATAACAGGTCCCCTGCGCGGTGCCCGTAGCAGTAACTGGGCAGGGCGCTCCAATGTTGATCGTCTCGTTGGCGTTGAAGCTGCACGGACCGGTATAGCCGGAACCGAGGCTAAACTGCCCGTTGGGCATGCAGGGCGAGGACGATGTCGGGAAGTTTGCTGCGTTGAGATAGTTAATGTTGACCTGCTGGCGGACGAAGTGATCGCCCACATAGCTGACTGTGCCCACAAAGCCTGCAGGCAAGGTCCGCTGCACCACCAGGTTCCAGCTCTCGATGTAACCACGCCGGAAGTTCTGCGGAACAGTATTCGTTGAACCAGCAACAGGGAGCGACGCAAAGCCGGTTGAGTAGTTGGGGGCCATCTTGGCCGTGTTCGGGATGCCGTAGGTGAGAGTCATCGGCGCGTTGCCGTTTGCCGGATCAACAGTCATCGTGAAGTTCCCGGTTCCTTGGTAGTTAGGCGCCAAGTCTTCTGGGAACGAGTCGCGCAGGTACCGCATGGAGTCCGGATCGGTGGTCAGGCCAAAGCCGGTACGAATCACCGTCTTTGGGTTCAGACTGTAGGCAATGCCAAACCGAGGCACGATCTGTCCCCATCCAGCACCAATGCCGGCGCTGCGCGGGTTGCCATTGATGCCACCCACTTCGACATTGGCGGATTGCGGCAATTGCGGAAGTAGAACGGATGCGCCGGTGCGATCGCGGTAAGGCGCCGGATAAACCTCATATCGGATGCCGTAGGTCAGCGTCAGCTTGGGATCTACCGTCCACGTATCCTCCACATAAAGGCCATCTTCAGACCAGCGTAGGGCGTTGGGATTGAAGACCTGCGAAGGGTCTCCAATCGAATTGCCGGTGCCATTGTTGGGCAGGCCCAGCTGGAAGTCAGCAAGCGAGTTGTACCCGTCGATCGTGCAGGAAGCGGTTGATGCCGTCGCCGGGGTACCGCAGGACATGCCGCCCTGGAAGAAGAAGCCGCCGCGCGGAACGTTGGGCTGGCCGCCGCTGGTGGGCTGGAAGTGGTTGAGATCGAAGTGATAGTAGGTGTAGCCGACTTTGACTGCGTGATGTCCATGCAGCCAGCTCAGGTTCACGTCGCCCGTGAATTGGTTGTCGCGGAATTCGAAGGGGTTGGAGCCGTTGTTGTTTCCGATGCCCGTGAACGTGGTGAGGTAGAATCCGGGCTGGCCAACATAGTTCAGGCCAACGCCGTTCGTCCCCGGGATCTTGAGCGTGTTAAGGCCGTAGTCGCCCAGCGCAATGTCAAGCGTCGACTGCGCGAAGGTCAACAGGCGCGTCCAGCCGCCATCGGCGTCGAGTACGAGATTCGGGCCGAACACATGGCTGAAGCCGAGCCCGGCATTCTGGCCGCGGCCGCCGACATCGCCCGGCTGGCCGCCGTCAGCCGCGGGACCGCCGGCGCAGGCGTTGCTGCCAGTGCACGGCGTGTTACCCAGGACCTGTGGATCGATGAGTGAGTAGGGCGTGATGCCGTATTTACCGTAGATCTGCGTGTTTTCGCTGGGAATGTAGGTGATCTTCGAGTCCGACGCGTTGCGGTTGTAAGCGACGGTCGACGATGCCTGATAATCGTTGAGCATCACCTTGCTCAGCAGGGTCGCGTTTGGCGTGCTGATAGTTTTCGAGATCGCGAGGAGGTCCTGCATCATGATCCCGCCGGCAAGCGAGACCCTCGAAGCGGGAATGGTATTGACGTTGCTGCCCGTCTCGCCATACTCAGCCGTGAAAGAGGGGCGGCACTGGTATTGCAGATATCCGTTGGTGTACGAGGTATTTGGGCTCGGACAGAGCGTTGGGTTGACTTGACCCTGCCAGCCCGTAGCCACCGGCTGCGGATCGTAGAGCGTGGCGACCGATGCCGCCTCAGAGAAGTTGCCGCCGTTCATCAGCGCGTCGGGAACGGTTTCGGGAACGCTCGCATGCGTGCGCTGCGTAATGCGATCGAAGTTGGTGAAGAAGAACAGCTTCTTCTTGCCGGTCAGGATCCTGGGAATATAAACCGGCCCGCCAATGTTACCGCCGAATTCCTGGTTAATGTTTTTGGGGATCGTCGGCTGCACCAGCGCAGTGTTGAGGTAAGCGCGCGCATTCACCGCTGCGTCCTGGTAATACCACCATCCACCGCCATGGAAGTCGTGGCCACCGCTCTTCGTGGTTACGCGGATCGAAGCGCCTCCAGCCTGGCCCTGCTCGGCGTTGAAGTCGTCTGTAGTGACGGTGACGGTTTCGACCGCGTCGGCCGGCGTGACGTAGGCGATGAGGTAAGGCAGCCATCCGTAATAGTCGATGGCGCCGTCAATGCGCGTGGTGTTGCCGTTATACGAGTTGCCGTTCACGTTCACGGACAGGGCGCGCGAGGGGTTGCCGCCTATGGAGTTCTTTTCCTGTACCTGAGCAGCGCCGGGAATCAGCGTGTAGAGTTCTTCGTAATTGCGGCCCTTGGAGGAGGTGATGGGCAGTTCCGAGATTTGTACCTGGTTGATATCGCTGTCCACTTCAGCCGTCTCAGTTTGCAGCTCCGGAGGCGCCTCGGTGACCGTGATCTGCGTGGAGACCGAGGCAGGCTGCAAGGAAATATCTATGCGCACCTGCTGGTTGACTTCGACAGAGATGTTCTTCTGGGTGTAGCCGCCGAAGTTCCCCATCCGCGCGATCGAAATAGAGTACGTGCCGGGTAGCACGTCGAGAATGTTGTAAATTCCCTCACTATTCGATTTCTCGGTGCGCGCTGCGCCCGTTGCCTGGTTGGTGATCGTCACCGGAATACTCGGAATCACAGCGCCGGTCTTATCGGTAACCGTTCCCGTCAGCGATCCATATAAAACCTGCGCATGTGTAGCGGTGCTCGCAAGGAACATCGCTGATAGAGCGATCACCATCACCAGAACTCTGATCGCGCATTGCTGGACTCGAAGTTCGCCCTTTGGCTTTCCTGACATACCCACCTCCCAAAAATGTTGTTTTCGCGAACAGCCTTGCCGGACCACACGTCCCGAGCAAAGCCACACTGGCTCCACTAACCAACATCAGCAAGTCCGCACCGTGATTCGATACACGCCGGACCGTGCCTTTGTTGGCGATGCGAACTATATGAGCGATTGTGGACCATTGTCAAGACAAAAAAACGATTTAATTACTAGAAAAACCGATTTATCTGGCCGGTGATAGCGGCGCTTAGCCCGGCCCAACCGCATCCTCCCATCGCAACCAGCATGTGTTTGTTGAAGTTACAACTTTCCACAAGCCGAGTGAATCGCTTTACCAAACCTCGATTCAACGCATTTTCGCAGCTCCCGGGGGTTATTTCAGAGGACATATTCATCAAGCCGCGTTTCGCCCGCCTGCACGCGCCCGCCTGCACGCGATAATCTTTCGTGAGTCGAAAATGGCAGCAAACCCCCGCGCAGTTTTCATCCCGCCGACACCCAACCACGACCTGCGACCGCTACACTTCTCTCTGGGAGTTCCTCTTCGGCCCATGCGCGCTACCCTTCGAATCCTCGCCTTCGTCCTGGCTTCATTCCCACTCGCCTCGCTGGTTGCGGCGCAATCCGCTGCCGTCCCAGCCGCGAGCCGCGACGCCGACCTGCAACTGGTCGTCGTGCTGAGCCGCCACGGCGTCCGCGCGCCGATTGGAGCCCGCGACCTATATGGCAAGTACGCCGCCGCGCCCTGGCCCACGTGGGATGTGTCGCCGGGTTACCTCACCGCCCACGGCTATCAATTGATGAAGCTCTTCGGAGCATGGGACCGCGCGCAATTCTCGAGTGAAAACCTCTTTGCCCCCGCGGGCTGCGAGGATGCCGCCCACGTCAGCATTGTTGCCGATTCCGACCAGCGCACGCGCGAAACCGGCAAAGCCCTCGCCGAAGGCATGTTTCCCGGCTGCACCATCGCAGTCCATGCGCAGCCCGAGGGCACAAACGATCCGCTCTTCCGGCCCATGGAGTCCGGCGCCGTCCATCCTGACACGGCTTTGGCTGTCGCGGCCGTCTCCGGCCGCATCGGCGGCAATCCCAGCAACCTCACCGATCTGTATCGTTCGCAGTTGACCCTGCTTGACCGCGTGCTGGCGGGATGCGGACATGCGCCCGTCAACGCGCAACGCACTTCGATCTTCGCCATCCCCGCTTCGCTCGCGCCCGGCACCGGCGACAATTCCGCCTCCCTGCGCGGTCCGGTGTCCTCCGCCGCCAGCATGGCCGAAAATCTGCTCCTCGAATACACCCAGGGCATGAGCCAGGCCGATACCGGCTGGGGCTGCATCGACGGCGCAACCCTGCGCACCCTCATGCAGCTCAGCAGCGCCAGCTGGGACTACGGCAAGCGCACGCCGGCGGTCGCACGCATCTTTGCCTCAACGCTCCTCGACCGGATCTCGAAAACCATGCAGCAAAGCGCCACCGGCGCAGCCGTTCCCGGCGCGCTCGGCAAGCCCGGCGACCGTCTCGTGATCCTCGTTGGCCACGATACCAACATCGTCACCGTAGCTGGCGCTCTCAACATTGACTGGGTTTTCGACGGCCGCGCCGACGACGCGCCGCCGGGAGGCGCATTGATGTTCGAACTCTGGCGTCCACGCGACGGCGGCAAGCCTTTTGTGCGCCTCGAGTACATTGCGCAAACCCTGGAGCAAATGCGCAACTCGGAGCCTCTGACCCCCGCCAATCCGCCCGCCGTCGCACCAATCTTTGTTCCCGGCTGCAGCCGTCAAGACCTTTCCTGTACCTGGGAGGGATTCTCCTTTGCCGTGCGCGCGTCGATTGATCCGGCCTACGTCGTCCCGCAACCTTAACACTGCAAACGCCGCGAAGATGCGGCGAGCCCCAGTCGCTCACATCCGTTTGGATCTGGACTTTGCTGTGAGAAATTCTTTGAGGGCAACAGCGTTGTTGTTTTCCGCGTCGCGAGAGCTGTAAATTAGCGTAACCGCGCCTTTGCGCGCGGCCTCAAGGATCGGAAGCCACCCCTCCGGCCTGGTCTTCAATTCGGCGAAATACCGCGAGCGGAACTCCTTCCATCGCGCCGGATCGTGACCGAACCATTCGCGTAGCTCTGTGCTCGGAGCTGCGTCCTTCGCCCAGGCTGCGATGGGCAACGACGACTTTTTGACTCCCCTGGGCCAAAGACGCTCGACAAGGAATCGTGCTCCATCCAACTTGCTCGACTTTTCATAGGCGCGCTTCAGCTGGATCATAGACCTTCCCCCCTTTTAGTCCGCGCTTGGCGGTTATAAAACTGCGCCGCTCGTTCCCCCCGTGACTTGAATAAGCAGCATTTTGACAGGAGACTTTACCTTGATTGCATGTGGAAGCATCGGTGGCATGTAGACGAACGATCCAGGCCGGGCGGCCACATTTTCGGCGCCCAACTGAACCTCCGCTTCGCCTTCAAGGAAATAGAGAATCGCAGAAGTAGGAGCCGAGTGCGGCGACAGCTCCTCACCTGAGGAAAAGCTGAACGCGGTGATATTTACAATAGCGTCCTTGTGAAGGACTCTGCTCAGAATACCTCTTTCGGGGACCGAAAATTCCTGCTGGAGGTTGCCGAAAAATACGTAGTCCATCAACGCCTCCTCTTTGCGCGTCTTTCCGAGTTTGATCCAATTGCGCGCGGCGCCTCGACCTAAGCTTCCCAATCCATACCGCCGCATGGAGTCGGTTGACGGTCAACGGTCCGCATGCCGCGCAACGGCACCCGTCTTCAGTCGGTGGCTCGAAGCAGATCAGTCTGCGTCCTCGGACCAGCAGACTGTGAGAAGGAAAACACTCTCTTCCACTGCCTCAACGTCGTGCGTAATGCAGCGATCGAGCACCAGCAAATGGCCTGCCGGAACCTCAACAGTCTGCTGCGGTAACTTCAGCCGTACGTGGCCGGCAATGGTCTGGATCGAGATCCTTCCCTCCGCTCGATGCTCTTTCATCTCCGTGTTCGCCTTCATGGCAATCAATACAATGCGAAAATCTGGATGCTTTACCAGCGTCTCAGAACTTCGCCCTGTCCCTCGTTGCCACGATTCCTGCCGCCTCAGATGCTCTATCTCTGCGGCAAGATCAAATTGCAGCAGGGGCTGAGCTAACTCAGGGAGTCTGGTTAAGCTGCTGTCTTCATGCTCGTGTCCATGCATTTCACCCTCCTTGTTCATTGGGCAGTTTCTGACTTTTTGTACCAACTGTCAGGTCAAAACAAGTATCTGAAAAAGCCGATTCCTCCGTCTTGCTCAAGCAATGCTGTGCAATGGCAATCCCTGAACCGGTATAGCCATCGTGAAATCGCGTTAGAAGCCCAGCTCTCGCACCACCCGCTGAATAGTCTCGGCGCTGGAGCGCAGACCGGCCTCCTCCTCCTGATTCATCGACACTGGCAGTAATCCTTCCACTCCTCTGCGGCTCACAACGGACGGGATAGAGAGGCAGACGTCGCTGATGCCGCGATAGTCCGTCAGCAGCGAACTGACCGGCAGCACGCGACCCTCATTCCACAGGATGGCTTCCAGAATCGCAGTCACTGCCAGACCGATGGCGTAGTTTGTTGCGCCCTTGCCCTGGATGATCTTCTCGGCTGAGGTGCGCACACTTTCGAAGATCTCCTTCTCTTCCTGTACGCTCAGCGCCGGGCGGCCCGGCATGCGCCAACCTTGCACGGGCACGTTGCCGATGCTGGCGCTGGACCAGAGCGGAATCTCGCTGTCGCCATGTTCGCCGGCAATGTAGGCATGCACGTTCTGTACAGCCACCGCGCAGCGTTGCGCGATGAGGAAGCGAAAGCGCGAGCTATCCAGCACCGTGCCGCTGCCCAGAACCCGACGGCTCTCGAGCCCGCTCAGCTTCAGCGCGACGTAGGTCAGTACGTCCACCGGATTGGTCACCATCAGCAGTGTTGCGTCCGGCGCAACCCGCAGCAGATCGGGAATCAGCTTGCGGCAGATCGTCGTGTTCGCCTCCGCCAGATCGACGCGCGTCTGCCCGGGCTTCTGCTTCGCGCCGGCGGTTACCACGATCACGTCGCAGCGCTCCAGCACGTTCAGGTCGTCCGAGCCGTCCAACTTCGCCATGGGAACGAACATCAACCCGTGGTTCAGATCCAGCACCTCGGCCTCCACCTTCGTCCTGCTTAGGTCAAAGAGGCTGATGTGCTTGCCCACTCCGCGCACTATGCACGCATAAGCAATGGTTGCCCCCACACTGCCCGCGCCCACGATTCCAATCTTTTCTGCTCTCTCGCTCATCAATACCCCTCCCGATTAGTTCCACGAATTCCGTTTTGAAATCCCCTAATAGGTGGGATGAGAAGGCGGTCCGGAGCTTTCGTCACTCGGTTTCATAGCATGTTGCCGCAGCGCGCGGCGTGCGGCGGAACGGCTGCCGTACCCGCACCTGTCGGTTTTCGCGTTGGTAAGCCTGCGCTCTGCCCTGCAATACGTCCTCTGCATTGAGCAGCCCCACCACCTTGCCAGTCGCACGCTCGATCACCGGTAGAACGAAAACTTTCTGCGTGGCCATGCGCTCGGCGGCCGCGCGCAACGTCTCGTCGGAATAGGCCACTACGGGCGCTGCCTGCGGCACGGCTTTCTGCGATCCGCCCGCGCTCGCCAGCGCCGCAAGGCCACTGCGCGTCATCACGCCCGCGAGCCGCCCCTCCGCATCCACCACTGGATAGAGCCTCTGTCCGCGCTGTGCGCTTTTGTCGCGCCCGTGTTCCAGCCATCGTCGCGCATCTTCCTCACTAAGCCCGGCCGGCAACACCACAGTGCGCGTGCGCATCGTATCGGCAACCCGCACCGTCTCCAGCGGATCCACACCGTACTCGCGGCTCAGGTGATGTCCGCGCCGGCTGATGCGCTCGGTCAGAATGGAGCGCTTCTGCAACAGCACGGTAAACGCATGCGCCACGATCGAAGCCGTCAACACCGGCAGCAGCAGCCCGTAATTATGCGTAAGCTCCAGGCTCAGCACCGCCGCCGTCAGTGGGCAGCCGATGGCGCCCGAGAGCACCGCCGTCATGCCCACCAGTGGCCATGCCCCCGTCGACATTCCCGGCAAAATCGGAACAAACAGCGCGCCCAATGCCCCGCCGATCATCAGCAGCGGCGCCAGAATGCCGCCCGACGTCCCCGATCCCAGCGAAAATGACCAGATGATGCTCTTGATGACGAGGATGCCCGCGATCAGTTGCCAGGTGCGATTGCCGGTCAACAGAGAATCGATCACGTCATAGCCGGTGGCCAGCGCGCGCGGGAAGATTAGTCCGCCCACGCCCACCACCACCCCGCCGATCGCCGGCCACCACATCCAGTGGACGGGCAGGTGTTCCTCGAAAAAATCTTCGCTGGCATAAACCGCCTTGCTCAGAACGATGGCAAGTACGCCACCCGCCAATCCCACGATCAGAGCGCCCAGCAAAACGCTCGGCTGAATGGCGTGCGTCATCGCCGGCATGGGAAACAGCGGATCGCCGCTCAGAAAGAATCGACGCAACACGCCGGCCGTTGCCGCGGCCACGGCCACAGGCACCAGTGAGCGCGGCCGCCACTCAAACAGCAGTAACTCTACCGCCAGCAAAATGGCGGCAAGCGGCGTCGAAAACACGCCTGCCATGCCCGCTGCGGCTCCGGCCACCAGCAGCGTTGACCGCTCCGCGTCGGTCAAATGGAAGAACTGCCCCAGCAGCGAGCCCACCGATCCCGCGGTCATGATGATCGGGCCTTCCGCGCCGAACGGCCCGCCGGTTCCGATCGCTACCGCCGACCCCAGTGGCTTGAAGATGGCCACGCGGGGGCTGATGCGCGCCCCGTGAATCAGAATCGACTCCAGCGCCTCCGGAATTCCGTGGCCGCGAATTTTGTCGGATCCAAACCGCGCCATCAGGCCCACGATGAGGCCGCCCACCACGGGAACAAACAACGCCAGCCAGCCAAGATGGTTCTGCGCCGGCGAAACGAAGGTCCAGCTCAGACGCTGGTAATAAAACAGGTTGGTGCAGGCGTAGATCAGGTGCAGCAGGATCCAGGCCAGCGCCGCTCCGGCTGCGCCCAGGATCAAGCCCAGACCGCTCAGCATAACCATGCGCGGGCCGGCGTTAAAGTCTCCAAGTTGTGTTTTTGCCGGGGGATCGGCGTAGCTCATTGCGCTCCTGCCTTTTCTCTGACACTTCGTCCGCCGCGTTCCGCGCTTCTTCCGCCGTCGTGCAGAATCCGGTTGAGCGCCCGCACCAGCTCCGGCCCCGATTGCTCCAGCTCGCGCGTGTGAAACTCCGCCAGCAATGCCAGCATGCGCTCGCCCTGCGGCGTTACGCGCAGCAGAATGCGGCGATGGTCGGCCTCGTCGCCCGAGCGGCGCAGCAGTCCCTGTTCGACGCTGCGATCCACAAGCTCAACGGCGCTGTTGTGCTTCAGCAACATGCGCGCGGCCACGTTGGCAATCGTTGGCGTCATCCCCTCTGGCATGCCGCCCACGCATTGCAGCAGTTGGTACTGCTGGTTGTGCAGGCCCATCTCCTCCGCGGCCGCCTGGCTTACGTGCAGAAAATAACGCAATCGGAAACGAAAGTCAGCCAGGCGTCTCAGGCGCGCCACATCCAGCCTCGCGGCACGTCCGTCAGGATCGATAGGCACGCGGCGCGGGCTCTTGCTGCGTGGCATGAGGGATAGTTTGCTCATAAATATATCGTATCACGATATGTTGTCTCACGCGTGCAATTGCCACCCTGTGCGCCGCCTCCGCCATCCGTGTGCCACCCCTCGGGAGCTATCATCGTCATGCACGATTTTTGAGCCTCAACCCACCATCCAAATTCGAGGAATACGCATGAAAGCCGTTTTGAAACTTGCAGCATTGGCATTGCTTTTGCCGGCCGCGGCCCTTCCGGCACAACAAGACTACTTCAGCAACTGGCCCCAAGGACGCTCTCCGCAGGAGGTGGGCAAGGCGCTCGCCGAACACTTCGTCACCAGCCCGCACCAGCACAACCCGGGCACCATCTTCTATGGCGAAGTCGGCACCTGGTACGGCGCGCTCAACTTCGCCGAGCTCACGCACGACACCGATCTGCGCGACCGGCTGATCAAGAAATTCGATCCCCTGATGCCCGGCGGCGCGGAAGCGGCGCTGGTCCCCAAGCGCGATCACGTTGACGACTCCATCTTCGGCACCGTGCCCCTGGAAATCTACATCCAGACCAAGGACAAGAAGTATCTCGACTACGGGCTCTCCTACGCCGACCGGCAATGGGAGAATCCCCGGCCCGACGGCCTCTCGCATGAAACGCGCTACTGGATCGACGACATGTACATGCTGACGATCCTGCAGTTGCAGGCCTACCGCGCCACGGGCGACAAGAAATATCTCGACCGCGACGCCCACGAGATGGTGGCCTATCTCGACAAACTGCAGCAGCCCAACGGTCTCTTCTACCACGCGCCCGATGTGCCCTTCTTCTGGGGCCGCGGCGATGGATGGGTCGCCGCCGGCATGGCGGAAATGCTGCGCGACCTTCCCGCCGATCATCCGCAGCGCGCGCGCATCATGGCCGGCTACAAGCTGATGATGGCCGCCTTGCTCAAGTACCAGGGAGCGGACGGCATGTGGCGTCAATTGATCGACCACGATGAGGCGTGGGAAGAATCCTCGAGCTCTGGCATGTTCACTTTTGCGCTCATTACCGGCGTCAAGAATGGCTGGCTCGACGCGGCCACCTACGGCCCCGCCGCGCGCAAGGGCTGGATCGCGGTCACCGGCTTCATCGACCAAAACAACGACGTGACCAACATCTGCGCAGGCACCAACAAGTTCAACAGTCTCGACTATTATCTCGAGCGCCCGCGCAGAACCGGCGACTTCCACGGCCAGGAACCGATTCTGTGGGCAGCGTCGGAATTGCTCAGGTAGCGAGCCGACGGGCACCTGACTACAGATCGTGCGAACGCTACCTTCTCCTTGCGATGGAGTCCGTCGAATGTAGGATCGAGGTGCGAATGCGTGAGGCGCGAACACTTTGCCGTTTGTGCTGCCGTCGCAGCGCCACGTATTGAATACGAGGTGCCAGCGAAAAATGGACAGTCGCGTTCAACAATACCTCAATGAAATCGCGCAATTGCACCCCAACAGTGCGATCTCTCTTGTGAGCGTGATTCTGTTTGGAAGTGCGGCTACCGGAGCCTTTTCGCCGTCATCCGATGTCGATCTGATCATCGTCGTCCCCGCTGAAACATCCACGCAAGAGAGATGCGTCCTTCGCGCTGCGGTGGTAAACCTCGAAATCAGGCACGGATTTCGACCGCCACAGAGCAGATCCATGAATCCTCTGGAAGTGTTCGCTGAGCACGCCACGGGACATGCACACGCCTCCTTAATCTGCACCCGAGATGACTTCATTTCGGGAGACGTAGCGCGGATCTTCGGCCTTCGGGGAGCGGAACAGATTTTCGTTGAGCGGATGCTTCTTGCGAGCGTGATTGTGTCCGCGAGGACTGTCTGGGGCGAAGACCTGCTGAGTCTCGTACCTTTGCCTTGTCTGCGCCGCCTCGACGTCTTCAAGTCACTTTTCCGATCGACGGCCTTTATTCTGTTTTGCGCTACCGCGTTCCCGGTGCTTTCCGACGCAACAAGATATGCGATGAGTACCTTGAAGCACTCGTTGCACAGTTGCTATTTCTGCTACGACCTGAAGACGGTTTCCCTCGACGACGAAGTCGCCTTCTTCAATGCTCGCCTGACTGGAGATAGAACATTGACGGATTTATTAAACCAGCGAAAAGAACACCACCGATCATTTACGTTCGTCCTGCGCTGTATGCGAATTCTCTTTCGCTTGCATCTAAGGACTCTGCGGGATAATCGGTTCCCGCGCTCGGTGGCCAGAGCATAGCTGTCAAGCTGGAAACCTCATCGGACTCAGCAATGGTTCATTCAAAATCGAAAGATGATTGGCAAGTGCGGTCTGAAATCCAGCGTTTCTTTGCGCCCAGCGCCGTCTAGGAAATTTCGAGGAAATGCTCAGACGTCAGCGGAGTTAGCGAGGCAGCGGAGTTTGCGGAGCTAGTTTCGATTTCGCGGTCTTTTCTAACTTCGCCAGCGCCGCTGGCACCGCTAACTCCGCTGCCTCAGTCCAGCCGCGTTAAATACGCATTGCCTTCCACCGGCTGCACCTGCCGTGCAATGGACTCGGCCATCGCGCGATCATCGCCCTGCGGACGGATGCGCACCCAAAAGCTGTTCTCGCCGGGAAATTCAATGACATTCGAACCGGGATATTGCTCGATCAACTGCTCCTTCAACTGGAGCGCGTCGCTCTCATTGTGGAAGGCGCCGATCTGCACGCACCAGCGCCCGCCGGAGTTGATCGGCTTCGGCGTCTGATACACATCCATGCGCACTTCGACGAGGCCGGCGCGGTAAACGCCCACCGCTTTGGCTGAAGCTATCGTGAGATCGATCATGCGATCGCCCACAAACGGGCCGCGGTCGCTGATGTGCATGGCGCTGGTTTGGCCTGTCTTCAAATTTGTGACCACAATCAACGAGCCCATGGGCAGCGTGCGCTGCGCCGCCGTCAACGAGTTGTCGTCAAATACCTGTCCGTTGGCGGCGCGGCGGCCCTTGTAGGGCGCGGTGTACCACGTGGCGTAGCCCACCTCGCTCAGGATGGGCTGGTGCGTCGCCACAAATTGCAGATCTTCGTCGCTCACGCCTCCCGGCGGTACCGGCGTCACGGGAATCGTCGCGCTTGGAGGGGCCGATTCTGGCGCGGGCGGCCGCGTCTGCTGCACTCGTGGCGGCATGGCCTGCGGTGGCGCAACCTGCGCGGTGTTTTTGTGGTGGCAGCCGGTCAATAGCAGCGACGTCGGGATTAGAAACACCAAGCCCAGCAAAACCGGCCCCAGCGACGCGGGCGTCCGCGCCGCCAATGCCGATGGACCGCGGTGTCGCTTCAAAACAGGCATGGGGTTCTTCAACTGCGTGGTTCTCCGGAAGGGTCGCGTGGAGGGTCTTCCCGCGCGTTGCCGCGTCCACCGGCAGCCGTGCCGCTGCGCTGCTCAAACCGGTCGGCCAGAGTACGCAACGTATCGGCGGCCGTGCGCATGGCCGAAATCGACTCGCGCCGCACTTGCGGGATCACCGCGTCATTCATATACGCAACGGCGTGGCGCAGCTCCATCTCGATCAGCTCGATCGCCTCATCAATGCGCTGGCCGATACTGGGCCCGCCCCAGTTTGGCGTGTTGTTGGTGCTCATGGCAGCCTCTTTTCGCCGTTCGCTCGTAATATCTAACCTGTCCAAAGTCTGCTTCACAGCCCGTATTGAGTCAATGCCCCGGAAAAGCAGTGCGAACCGTAAAAATTACTATTGACGCATTCAAGTCCATTCCGCATCATTGCCTAGAGTCTTAATCCCCCACTCACCCGCCGCCAGGGGAAGCCTTGATGACCCCGATGCGGTGAAACTTGCGGCTGCGGCGCTGGCAATCGGCCGCTCTCCCCTTTTGCCGCCGTCCGGCGTCCGGGTTTTCCGGGTCCATGCTCCGGCCGTTTCACAAGCGCCCTTCCTCGTCCGAATTTTCAGGAAGCGGCCCGTTGTTCTCTCGGGTTAAGCGGTTCAAAGCAACTTCAGGCAGCGAGGTTCCGAATCCCTTGAAAGACCATGCGTTCCACATAATAATTGGATGCGGTTCTTGGGCATGCGGGACTGGGGCCTGCGGCCACCTTCTGCTCGGCGCGATGCTCGTTTTCGCGCTGGCCCTGGGCGCGAGCAACTTGGCAGCCGCGCAAACTGCCCCGGCTCCCACCCCTTCCGCTGTATCGGCGCCGCCATCCGCCCCGGCTCCCGCATCCAAAAAGCCTGCCAAACCGGAAAAGCCGCTCGAACCCTGCGATATCAAGAACTCCGGCGCTTCCATGGTCGCCACCGGCGGCTTGCGCGCAGTCTCCGTGCTCGGCGTAGGAGAAACCACGCGCAACGCAGGCTCCTCCGCCGTCCAGTCCAAAGTCTGCAGCCGTTTCATGGCCATCAACTGGTACGACCGCTTCGTCACAGGCCCTGAGGTGATGCGCTTCTCGCCCGAACAAAAGCTTCGCCTGGCCCTGACCAACATCATCAACCCCTTCAACCTGGGTACCATCGCGGGTAACGCCGGCATCTCCGTGGCCTGGAACTCGCACTCGCCCTACGGTCCGGGCGTCAACGGCTGGGCTAAGCTGTCGGGCACCAACCTGACGCAGGACATGACGGACCAGTTCTTCGGCACCTTCCTCATCCCCTCCATCACCCACACCGACCCGCACTATCACCGCCGGCCCGACCTCAGCATTCCGCACCGCATTTGGCATTGCGTCGACCAGATCGTCTGGCAGCGCGACGACAGCGGTGGCCACAACTTCAACTACTCTCAGATCGTCGCGCCCGTCTTCGACATTGGTATTTCCAATCTCTATGTACCTGGCCTGCAGACCCGCTTGAGCGCCGATGCCGAGCGTTATGGCATCGACATTGCCACCGCGCCTATCGACAACTTCATTACCGAATTTGTGCCTTCGATTGCCAGTCACATTCACACCCACGCTGTTTTTGTGCAGCGCGTCATCAACCGCGTGGCTGTGAATCCACCGTAGACGCTGCGTTCCGCAGACCCGGCTCAGCGCCGGTGCCGGCACGGCAGTTCATTGTTGTCGTTTTGCCTTCTTGTGGTGGTAGATTCACATCACAAGTCCCCTTCCCCCCAACCATGTAGGTTTCAACCGATACCGGTTTCATCTAGCGCAACGGAGGTTATTCGGGAAAATGAAAAGCGTTCGCAGGTCCTTCTCTTTAAGCACACTTTGCCTGGCTTTTGCATGCACGATGCTGGGCGTGATGAGCAGCCAAACCGCCAGGGCGCAGGCCGCGCCCCCGCCCATTGGATACTGGGCCAATGCTTCCAAGGTGAACACGCTGGTGATCGAGCAGAACGGCACTTGCGGATTCACCAACCAAGGGAAGGTCACTGCATCGGGAACCTGCAAGTGGGAGACCCCCTCGGCCAAAGGCGGGATTCTGGACCTGCAATACCCGATGCCTCTCACGCCTGGGCACATTCGCTGGAGCGTCATATGGGTTAACCAGACAACCATTACGATCGATGGAGAGCCGTTCTACAAGCAGGCGAATTAGGGTGCGGACGAAAGGCTGAGAATCGGGGGCCTCCATCGACAACTTCGTCACCGAGTTCCTGCCCCCGAGGACAGGTAGCCCAGTTCCCTGATAGGCAAACTTGCCATAACTTGGGGTGTGTTTGCATTCTCAAGACCCGGGTCGCCCGCTCATTGTTTTTTCCCGGAATCAACGTGGTAACCCTTGTAGTCACAATTAGTTGCGCGGCCAAGTCCTGCTTCTGAACATGCTTCCGTTCGCCGCCCCCAAATCCCCGTCCAGCCCCCTTTTCCGCCGTTCGCTGCAACCATCTTGGGCTTGCTGCCTAACCGCATTACTCTCGTAATGACTTATTAGCCTACCGGAATCCCTCATCGGGACCCGCGAGGCTTCGAACCCTAAGTACTAAGCCGGGCTAGTCTTAACCGCCCGCTGTTCTTTTCAGACCATTTTCAAAACGAGGGAGACCGCAATCATGTCCAAAGCCGTCAAGTACGCCGAGAAGGCCGCCGTTTACGCCGCAAAGGGAGCCTGGGTTGTTTTTGAGCGTCTAAACCGCATCAGCCCCAACGCCTCGTTCACCCCCAAGTGGTCCGACAAGCCTCTGCAGAAGTCGTGGCAGAAGGAAAAGCCGCCTCTTGGCTGGCCGCGCACCACAGACTCACTCTGCCCCAAGTGCGTCCCCGAGATCCGCAAGCAGATTCTCGACGGCAAGCTGCCCCACGAAGTCCTGCTCAACGAAAAAGTGGGCGAAATCAAGGCCCAGATCATCGAGCGCGACGGCAAAATCCTGATGGTCAAGGACTGCCCCAAGCACGGCCACTTCGAAGACGTGATGTCCATTGACCCCGTCTTCTTCAAGCACCTTGAAGAGAGCTTCCCCGGCCGCGACATCCGCGCCCACGGCAAGGGCGACGAGAAGCTCCACCATCACGGCACGTCCACAGTGACCCATGGCCGCGGCTCGGTGCTCACCATCGACCTCACCAATCGCTGCAACATGATGTGCGATCCCTGCTTCATGGACGCCAATCAGGTCGGCTTCGTCCACGAACTCACCTGGGACGAAATCAAGACCATGCTCGACAACGCCATCACCATGAAGCCCAAGCGGCAGATGAGCGTGCAGTTCTCCGGCGGCGAGCCCACACTCTCGCCTTACTTCCTCGACGCTGTCGCCTACTCGCGCAAGGTCGGCTACAACTCGGTGCAGGCCGCGTCGAACGGCATTGAATTCGCCAAGAGCAAGGAACTCTGCCGCGCCGCTGCCGAGGCCGGTCTCCGTTACGTTTATCTTCAGTTCGACGGCATCGGCAACGCCGCCAACTCGCACCGCAAGGTTGGCAATCTCTTCGACGTCAAGCTGCAGGCCATCAACAATCTGCACGAAGCCGGCGTCGAGATCGTGCCCGTCACCACCATCGTCAACGGCATCAACAACGAGCAGGTGGGCCGCATCATCGAGTTCGCGCTCGACAATCCCAAGAAGATCAGCTTCCTCAGCTTCCAGCCGGTCAGCTTCACCGGCCGCGACGAAGACATCACCGAGGAGCGCCGCGTGGCGCAACGCTACACCCTCTCGCACATGGCGCACGACGTCAAGTCGCAGGTAGGCATCGGCGAGCCGGCACGCGACTGGTTCCCGATCTCTTTCATGTCCACCTTCTCTGACTGGGCCGATCTGGTGCACGGACCCACTGCCGAGTGGGGCCAGCTCTCCTGCGGATGCCATCCCAACTGCGGCATCGGCATGGCTGTCATGATCGACAAGGAAACCAAGGAATCGGCGCCCGTCACCGCCTTCCTGCACATGGACCAGGTGGCCAAGGATCTCGCCAAGGTCAACGACGCGGCCCGCGGCAAGTGGATGTCGGTCATCGGCCTCGGCCTCTCGCTCATGCGCAACTACGATCCCTTCCAGGCGCCCACGCACTTCCGGATCACCGACATGATGAAGAAGATGGACAAGACCTTCAACGCCACCGGCAAAAACTACGGCAGCGTCAAAGGCGACCGCACCATCGAGGACATCAAGCTGCGCCGCCAGGACCGCTGGAACTTCCTCTTCATCGCCGGCATGTGGTTCCAGGATCTGTTCAACTACGACTTCCGCCGCACCGAGCAGTGCATCATCCCCTACGCCACGCAGGAAGGCGAAATCAGCTTCTGCGCTTACAACACCGGCGTGGGCTGGCGCAACATCATCGAGAAAATGCACATGACGGCCACGCTGACCAAGTGGTACGAAGAGCACGGCCGCCACGAGATCTTCGCCGGCGGTAAGAAGGTCGGCATGACCCACGTGGGCCACGAGCTGGTGCTCAACATGGAGCACGTGAACGCCGAAGCCAACCACACCCTCGACAATCTCGGCATCGCCAAGAACGCCCGCGAAGAGAAGATCCGCGCGCGCGACGAGAAGGTCAAGGCGGAAGCCGAGAACGCCCGCATGGCCAAGCTCTACCGCGAGCATGTGCTCGGCGAGAAGCCGGTCGAAGGCTTGGTTTCGCTCAGTGACATCAAGCCCGCGTCGAACAACGCCGCCTCACCCGTCAACCGGCATCGGCAGGAAAGCGAACTCGTCTCCGGCGACTAAGCATTGCATGCAGCAGCCGCGCCTTCGGCGCAAGGCGGGAAGAGCTGCTCAGACGTCCCTCCTCTACTGCATCACAACACACAAAGGCCGTCCGCGAGG
This sequence comes from uncultured Acidobacteriota bacterium, assembly GCA_963729915.1. Taxonomy (GTDB): domain Bacteria; phylum Acidobacteriota; class Terriglobia; order Terriglobales; family Acidobacteriaceae; genus Telmatobacter. The sequence goes on from CAVSQE010000015.1 coordinate 54,788, forward strand.
ACGGCCTTCGTGTCTTGGCGCAGAGCGCGGCTGCCCACCCTTGAGACGTCGTTGCCGCTGGCATGCTGATTTATGACAGGGCCGCTGGCGGCGAGAGACTCCGCTGCTCTACACCCCGGCTATTCTCCCCTTGCTATAATTGGTTGCGAAATTCATCCCCGCCGTCCCCCGGAGGGTTATAACCAGTGAAACTTGCAACAATGCTCTCTCCTACGCTGATCTCTGTTGCTGTATTCGTCGCCGGCGCTGGCGCACAGCAGTCGCAGCAACCACAGCCTCAACAACAACCCGCACCACACCGCAACCTGTGGATCGCCAAGTTCACCTGCGATACCAAGGCCGCTTCGGCCGTGGCTGCCACACAACACCACGTCTCCGACGCCCTCGAATACAGCAATCTGTTCGATACCGTCTCCACCTTCGACAAAGACGCCACCGAGCCGCAGGGAAGTTGGTCGCTCGCCGCCAATGAAGTGGACTTCAGCGGCGGCAGCACGGCGGAGCGCGCGCTCATCGGATACGGCGCCGGCCGCGCGTCCATCACCATGGAATACAAGCTCAGCGAACCCAGCGGCAAGGTGGTTTGGACGGCCAAGTTCAAGACCAAGCCGTCGTGGTGGGGCGCATCGGGCGAGCTTGGCGCTGTTCAGAACCAGGGAGCGGCTGAGGACCAGCAGGCGGAGAAGCTGATCGCAGGGCTGTCAAAGTATTTCGGATTGGTTCCACCAAAGAAACAATAGACGGCCGGGTTTACCGGATCCCGTCCTGTGCGCAGTCGAGGGGCCGCTCCGATGAGCGGCCTCTCGTCATTTGCGGCACAACCCGCAGCATTTGGGGGCTACCGCTCCCAGAAGTGCGGCGGCTCGATGCCCAGGGCGCGCAGGTACACGTATCCCTGGCCGCGATGATGAATCTCGTTGTCGATCGCGTATTGAATCATCGCGATTCCCGGCATGGTCCACTGGCCGAAGGCGGTGTCGACTTCTGCGAAGCGGTGCGGCGGAATGGTGGGGAACTTCGCATCGAGCTCTTTTGTCTGCTGATCCCAGAGCGCAAGAATCTCGGTCTTCGAGACGGGCTTGGGACCGTCACCGTACTTCACCCACTTGCCGGTGGCCACGCCTTCGACGATGGGCACTGCCATGCCAATGAACTCCGTGGTCATCGCGGCGAAGGGCCGCATTTCACCCAGTGAAAAATTGAAGAGATCGTCTTCAGGGAAAGCCTCGATGGTCCTGCGGGTCAGCGCGCGGTGGCCCTGCCAGTTCTTGAGCAGATCTTCGGCGGAGATCACGCTCACGGTTGCTGTCGCGGTTGTCATATCAAACCTCCATGTGGCCCTTCAGGGCTCATGATTGAAAGTAGACCCAATTCCCGACAGAATCTGTCGTAAATTGTAGAGAGGATAAGAATCGCGATGTATGACCCGATCATGCGCGTGCTGACATTGCTGGAGGTGCTCCAGGCGCGCGACCATGTGACCGGAGCAGAACTGGCCGAACGGCTTGAAGTGGACCTGCGCACTGTGCAGCGCTACATCGTGCGGCTCAAGGATCTCAAGATTCCCGTCGAATCATCGCGGGGCGTGGGCGGCGCGTATCGATTGCGGCCCGGTTATCGGCTGCCCCCGTTGCTGCTCACCAACGAGGAGGCGTTTGCGCTCTCACTCGGGTTGCATTCGCTGCGCCAGGTGGGCCTTTCGGCATTCGCCCCGGCCACCGAAGGCGCGCTCAAGAAACTGCAACGCGTGCTGCCCGAAACGCTGCGCGAGAGCATCCGGACGGTCGAGGACGTGGTTGCCATCGAGCCCGGCCCATGGGTTGTGACCACATCGGTGGAATGCCTGATTCGCGCCGCATCGGCCATCCGCACCGGCCGGCGCATCCGCTTTGACTATCGGTCGCATGATGGAAACGCCACGCGCCGCCACATCGAACCCTACGCGGTGGTGCACACCGACGGGCGCTGGTATCTGATCGGCCACTGCCTCGCGCGACGCGCTCTGCGCACGTTCCGGCTGGATCGCGTGTCGAACCTTGCGTCCGGCGCCGAGAGTTTCCGCCGTCCCGCCAAATTCGATGCCCGGCGCTACATGCAGACCAGCATGCCGTTCGTTCAGTCCGCGTACCAGATCGACGTGTGGATCGATGTGCCTATCGAAGAGGCGCGGCAGAACTTTGCGCCGTGGCGAGTTGCCACCGATGAGAAGGACGGCGGCACGCAGGTGCGCTGCGGGCGCGACCGGCTGGAGATGATTGCCGCCATGCTGCTGAGCATGGGCCGCCGCGTGGTTGTCAACAGCCCTCCGGAGCTGCGCAAGACCTTTCGCGCGTTGGCGCGGCAGGCACTGAAGGCGGCGGAAAAACCGCGAGAAGCGCGAACTACCAAACTTCCAGCCTGAAATCCAAATGCTCACGCATGAACCCAAAGGCCGTCCGCAACCGCGGACGGCCTATGTGCTTTTGGCCCCGCATTGACCCCTTTTTTCTACCCCCAGACCGCCCATAAGCCCCTGCCAGACCAACGCGAAATCGTCTATACTCAAGGAACCCCCGGAGCGTCTATGGCCTATCCTGCACATGTATTAAGGCTTATCGTTGCATCGTCCGGTAACGTCTCGGAAGAGTTGGGTGTTGTGCTCGAAGAGTCGTGCCGGTGGAACGACGCGTACTCCGGTTCGCGGCGGCTCATGCTGCATCCCGTCCGATTTTCGTCACATCCGAATGGCGCTTCCCCGCATGCTGCCCCCATTCGCCCGCAGCATGATGAGGCCGACATTCTGATCGGCATCTTCGGCACGGGCTCCGGTACGCAGCTCGAGGATTCCGGCGCGGTCGATGCCATCAAGCGCCACGTCAGCGCGGGCAAAACTGCGGCCGTTTTCTTTTTCGATCCTATGGCGCTCGTCGGCCAGACCGATCTCTGGCACGACGAAGCTTTGCAATCCTTCAGGGACGAATGCGGCGTCGGAGGGCTCTCCGCCTCCTATAGCAACGTGGATGCATTCCGCGTCGCCTTTCGCAAGCATCTGGCCCGCGAACTTGACCACTTGCGCTACGTCTGGCTCCCGGAGCCTGTGCCCCCTGCGCAAAAGGTGGAACCCGGGCTCTCTGCCGAGGCTTCGCGGATGCTCGCCGCCGCGGCCTCGTCGCAAGGCGTGATCAACACCGCCGTTACCCTCGGGCCACGAGGTAATCCAGGCAGGACGCATCACCTTGAGCGACGGCACGCCGAGAAAGACCGCCCTGCTGAAAGATGCCTTGCGGGAGTTGGCGAATCTCGGCCTCATGGAGCCGGATGCGACAAAACCCGGCCTCTATCGGCTCACAGGCTCAGGCTACCGGGCTGCCGACAAACTCGTCGAAGAACAAAAGACGCATGTTGAAGCGGAACACAAGCCCAGGCCCACGCCCAAAGTTCAACCCTTCGAACACGCCTCTTACCGGCCGGCGCGTTACTGATCCTCCGCTGCGGACAAGACCATTCTGCGGCCGTTCCATGTGCGCTTTAGACGCAGCCCCTCGGTGATCAGTTTCGCCGCAAAACCCTCATCGCGCCGCGTTTCTCACGCTTACAATTCGTGACAATTCTTTACGCAACTCCCCCACCATGCCTGTGTCTACACTCGCAGCGGCCGGTCAGCACCACGACAGCCACAAGGAGATTTGAACCGATGAACGCGACATGCAATGCCAAGAAAAGCCACCCTCATTCTGGGCGCGCTGCTCTCCGCGGGCCTGGTGCTTGCACAGGCGCCCGGTATCAACCAAACCCCGGCTGCCAATGCGCCGCAAGCCACGCCTGCGCAGCCCGGCAACTTCCACCGCAACTTTGACCCCGACCGGCAAGCCTCGCATCTGGGCAAGCGGTTGGGCTTGAGCGACGATCAGGTGGCGCAGATCAAGCCCATCCTTGCCGATCGCTTCCAGCAAATGCAGAATCTTCGCGCGGACACCTCGCTCTCCCAGCAGGATCGCCACGCCAAGGTTCGGGCCTTGATGCAGGATTCGAACGGCAAAATCGAAGCCGTCATGAGCGACACGCAGAAGCAGCAGTTCGAGCAGATGCTGGCCGAGCGCCGCGCGCACCAGCGCCGCCGCGCCCCGGCTGCATCGCAACCGCAAGCGTAAGAATTGTTTCAGTTGTTTTCGGCGGGAGTACCCAGGTCTCTGAACGGAGACCTGGGTATGCTGATTTCTCTGATCTCTACTGGATCGTCTCGTTCTTTTCCAATTGTTGAGACGTGCTCAGCATCAGCATCTTGATCGGCAATCCGCCGACCGCCGGAGCGACTTGGCGCACCAGGTTTTCAAAGCCGGCCACCGTGCTCGCATTGTTCCACACGCCATCGCTTACAACGAATGCGATCGTCACACCGTTGGGGTGCTTGCCCAGGAACACATCGGCGCCCTTGCCCGTGAAGTAACCGAGCGATTGTAATTTTTGCCCCAGCGCCTGCGCATCGGCCTGCGTGGCCGCGCCCTCGTAAATCACCGTGTCATTGCCGAAAGCCACGCTGCCCACGGTCGAGGTCTTTTCTACGGTCTTTTCGCTGTTCACGAGCTGCACGTTCAGTGGAAGCCCGCCCACCGACGAAGCCACCTCGCGCGTAAGCTCGTCGAACTTTGCAATAGCCCCCGGCTGATTCCAGAAACCGTCCTTCACCACGTAGGAAATGGTGGTGCCACTGGCCTCCACATCCAGCAGCACGGACGCCCCCTGATCCTGGAAGTATCCGTCGGCCTTGAGTGCATTGCCCAGCGCTGTGGCCTGGGCCTGCGTGGCCGAACCGGAGTAGATCACATTGTCCTTGGTTCCGATCGTCACCGTGGAACTCGGCCCTGGCTGCGGTCCTGCCGGCGGGCCTGTCTGCGGGCCTGTCTGCGGTCCCGTCTGCGAGCCTGTCTGCGTGCCCGTCTGCGCGGTGACCGTCTCGTCCTTCTCTACCGTCTGCGCGGAATTCACCAAGCGCATTTCGACTGGCAATCCGCCCACAGCCGTAGCAACGTCCCGCGTGAGGACCTCAAAATCGCTCACCATCGACGCATTGTCCCAGATGCCGTCCTTGACCACATACGAAATGATGGTGCTGCCGCCTATTGGCTTGCGCAGCAGGACCGACACACCGAGATCCTGGAAATAGCCGTCGGTCTTGAGCGCATTGCCAAGCGCCGTGGCCTGGGCCTCTGTGGACAAACCGGAGTAGATCACATTGTCCTTGGTTCCGATGGTCACCGCGCCGCTCCTCTGAAAGTAGTACCAGAGGCCGAAACCCACTGCAGCAAGAACGACCAGAATCGCAATGTTGCGAGTGCCCGAGCTCTTAGGGGCCGGCTGCGCCATCGCCGGATACGCTGCATATCCCGGTGGAGGCGGTGGATACGCTGCTGGCATTGTCGGAGGCGGATATTGAACCGGCGCTGGCGGCGGCGGATAGGCTGCTGGCGCTGGCGGCGGTACATAAGGTGCTGGCGATGGCGCTGGCGGCGGAACGGCTTGCGGGGCTGGGGCCGCTGCGGCCGCCGGAACGGTTTGCGCGCCACCTGCGGCTTGCAAGGTAGCACCGCAATTCTTGCAAAATTTGCTATCTTCAACGGACTGTGTGCCACAAGAAGGGCAAAACATTGCGACTCTCCTATCTTGAAAAGAGGTCCTAGGGGAATCTCTGCAAATTATCACTCCCCAACGGCAAAGTAAAGCCTTTCGGAGCAAACATATTATAGGAATTTTTATAAAGGATTTGACTTTGAATGGGACGGAAAGGCGGGTCGGGCTTTCACATTCAGCCCAGCTGGCTCACCTTCACGTGCAGCGCCGCAAAATCCACGGTCCCCAGGCCGCGCGCCGCCGCCATCGCCAGGTACGGCAACTTCTCCGCGTCCAGGTTCCAATACGCCTTGGCCACATACGCGTCGATCGCCACGGGATCGGCCCCCGCCACCAGCGTCTTTTTCAGCGCCACGTCCTCGGGATTTCCGCCCGTCGGCCCGTTGCGCAGCAACACGCGATAGCAGTCCATGAAGGTGAGCGTGGGCAGCATGAAATTCGCCAGATCCACCAGGCTCTGGTGAATCTGCTGGTGCAGCCGGTTGCGCTGCCCGCCCAGTATCCCGTACCAGTTCTTCATGCCCAGGGTTGCGCCGGTCAGGGCATGATGCTTCGCGATGGGCAGGTTGATCACCTTGTCCGCTTCGAGAAACGGCGTGAACACCGGCCAGTTCTTCAGCACCACGCCGCCCATGTCAACCTCACGAAAGCGATCGGGATCGGGCAAAATCACCTCTGCGCCTTCGGCTCGCGCCGCAGCCTGGATCCCCGAGCGCTGGAAGCACCGCTGCGCCTCGTTGCAGCTCACGTCCGTCACGATCACGCGCCGCGCTCCCGCCTGCCAGCACTGCCGGACCACTTCCGCGACCAGATCCGGATTGGTGTTCGCCGCCTGCTCCGGCGTCCGGTCCCAGGCAATATTCGGCTTCAGCACCACCACGTCCTGCTTGCGGATGAACCGTCCCATTCCTCCAAGATTCGCAATCGCCTGTATGGCCAGCGCTCGCGGTTCTCCGCCTTGAACAACTGTCATCTGCGGCCACTGTGCATCCGCGGCTACGCGATGATCGCGCCGCGCCTGCTCAGCCTGCTCCGCAACAGGCCGGCTGCTGCGCTCGCTCAGCCAAACGGCCGCGCCCGCCGCACCGGCGGCCACGCCGCCCACGCGCAACAGTTGCAGCATGGCTTCGCGCCGCGTCATGCCCACCACGTGCGCCTTCGCGCCTGCATCGAGCTCTACGATTCTGTCGCCTTCAACCGCCATGCCATTTCCTCGCTACACTTCCACGAGCCGGATGCGCCCCGGATCATTCGTTCCCAGCCGGTGCGCCGCATCCGCCGCCGTGCGAATGTAATCGGGCCTGCGCCCCGCTGCCTCGAGCGTTGGCACTCCTGCTTCCGCGCGCTTGCGCTCGATCATCTGCCACGCTGTGTGATCCAGCGCCACGCGGTCCTCGCCCACAACCAAGGCATTCGGATACCACAGCCGCTCGGGATGGAACTCCGGCCCGCCGTCGTATACCGACGAAATTGCGTCGCCGATGGTGAACCACACCTTCTCGCGAACAGCCGGAATCGCATTCACATCGGCCACGCCGGGATTGCAGTTGTTCGGGTGCAGCAGAAATGGCCGATCGACCACCCCATACAGGTTTTTCATCGAGAACGTGATGCCCGACATTTGATGATCTTTGAGGATGGGCAGATTGATCACCATCGCGCACTCGCGCGTGAGAATCTTTGCGAGGCGAACCTGCACTGGGCCACATTGCACCGGCGCGTCTTCGTAGCCGCCCACGTCGTTGCCGTAGCAGCGGACGCGGCTGGCATCGGTGTTCACCGTCATGCCGCACGCCTGAAGGCTGCGCGCGTCGCGCTCCCACACCAGGATGTTTCCCGCGCGTACTCCCGCCTGCTGCAGGCGCTCGGCAATCGCCAGAGTCAGCGCCGCATGCGTCGAAATCCCGCGCCCGCCCAGTCCATTCACCTTCAGTCCAATGGTTTTGCCGGCAAGAATATCGGCAGGAATGATGCTCTTCCACGCTTCAACCTGATTCTGCCGTCCGGTGTAGGCAGCCATCGCCTTGTCCAGAAGATGCAGCACCCTCTGCTCGTCGGGTTGCGCTCCCGCGCCGTGCAACGACGTATCGCGCGCGATCACCACTTTCGATTTGCCTGCCGCGTTATGCTGCTCCAGCATTCCGGCGAATGCCATTCTCTCCGCGGCAGCCGTTGAGCCCAGCAGCACAGCACCTGCGGCTGCCTCTTTCAGAAATTCCCTGCGGTTTTTCATCGTTCTCTTGCCTTCGTGGGTGCCCCACGTCCCTCGCATTTGGGGACCAGGGAGCGATCCTCGACCTTCCCTAACTGCGTTCGTTCATCCTGCGTTGCCCAAACACATGATCCTCAAAGCCCAGCACATACCACATCCCGCGCCCGGAAAACTTGCCGGTGAAAAGCTGCTTCACCAGTCTCTTTCCCAGTTTGAAAACATCCCCAAGACGAGTAAAGAATCCCTCGCGCGAACGGCCCGCGTGCAACACAGCGACTCCATGCGCGAGCAGAATATTCGCCATCTCGCGCACATCCGGCACATACACATGCGTAGGATCGTCACAAAACTGCAGCGTCTCGTCCTCCGAATGCGGCAGCGACAAACTGCGCAACGAAGGAAACGCAATCCACATATATCCGCCCGGCTTGAGCTTGGCGCACAACGTCGCCACCTCCGGCGCCGGATCGCGCATGTGCTCCACCACGTGATTCAGAATCACGAAGTCATAGCTCGTATCGGGGATCGCGTCGTAGCCCGATCCATCCGCGCCCAGTGGATAGAACTCGTCCATCGCCGCCATGTCTGCGTCGCTCAGCTTGAACCGCTGAATGTCCGCGCCCGCGTAGTGGCAGCCGGGAAACCAGCGCTTCGTCACCGTGGGCGAGCCATTGCCGCAGCCGATGTCGAGAATGCGCGGCGCAGGCGTAGTTAGCCTGCTGCGCGCCATGCGGAATTTCATCGGACAATGCGCCATTAGCCTACCCACTCCAATCCGTTTGTACCGCCGGCCTCCAGACCGGCTGTTGTGCGGGTCTCCTGAACCTGAAGTTCGTCCAACAAGCATTCGGTCATCCTGAGCGGAGTTTGCCGCGTTTTTGGCGGCAAACGAAGTCGAAGGACCTGCATTTGTTTTTCAATGAGCTTCAAATCCACCAAGCTACAGCCTTGCTTCCACGCCCTGCGCCAGTGCCAGCAATGCCTGCTGCGTGCCCGGCGTCGCGTCATAGGCCACAATGCGCACCAGGTACGGGCCTTTGCGGAAGATCACGCTCTGCTCGTACGCGACGCCGGCGTCACCCACTTGCCCCTTTTTGGCGCCGCTCGAATCTCCCGACTCCAGTATCTTGCGCGCCCCCGCGGAATCTCCCATAGTGTAAACGTCCACCACCGCGTCCAACTGATTCTGGTATTTGTAGTCGGAAGTCGCGGTGGAAACCACGCCCGCCGCAATGTACTGCTCGGCGTCGCCATCAATGTACTGCCAAAGGTCCTTGGCCTCATAGACGCGCGTATCGCTCGACTTCTCCCATCCCGCCACTGCTCCCGACGGCGGAAGTGGATCGACAGCTTTCTTCTTGCATCCCACGCTCACGGCCAAAAGAACAATCGCCGCCATCGCCAACATCTTTTTCTTTGATCGGGCCCTTTGCAAATTCACTCTTTCACTCCTTCACTGATTCACTCATTCACTTATTCACTTCTTCACTTGCGCGTTAACAGGATCTGGCTGCTTGGTGAACGGCTTTCGCCAATGCTCGTGACGTACACGGCAGGGCGGTCCTGCAGCGGGCAGGCATATTCGCAGGCGCCGCAGCCCACACACCGGCTGGGATCCACGCGTGGCTGCTTCAGCGTCTTCGTCTTGCCTGCCGAATCCACCACCTCAGCCTCTTCCACATAAATCGCCTTGGGCGACACCGGGCACCACTCCTCGCACACAATGCAGTCGGTGGCCATGGCCCACGGCAGGCAACGCCCGCGATCGTAAAAGGCAGTGCCCAATCGGATGGGCTGATTCTGCGCGGCGCCCACGCCCACCACCCAGCCTTTTTCCTTCGGCGTAATTTGCCAGATGGCGCCCGTCGGGCAAACCTCCGAGCAGAGCACGCAACTCGGTTCGCAGTAGCCGATGCGCGGCGCCAGCGTCGGCGTCCAAAGTCCTTCCAGGCCGGCTTCGACCAGCGCGGGTTGCAGCGCATTATTGGGGCACACCTTCATGCATTCCCCGCAGCGGATGCAGCGCCCGAGAAAATCCGGCTCATCGAGCGCGCCCGGCGGGCGCAGCAGGCGTTCGTTGCGGCTTTTGCCCAAGCCGGTATTGGCGCGCATCAACGGCACCGCGACCGCACCCGCTGCGAGACCTGTAAGAGTCCGCCGGCGTCCCAAGTTCGGCGATGCCACTTCTTTGGGATTTGGGCGGAAAAAGCGAAACGTAAGCGCATGATCCGGGCAACTGCCCACGCAGTTCATGCACATCAGGCACTCCGACTTTCGCCACGGCGAACTTCCAATGGGATCGTCGCCGCCCTGGCAGTCGAGCAAGCAGCGGTTGCAGTTGTTGCACGCTTCCGGATCCTTATGCAGTCCCAGCACCGACCAGCGCGACACCGCGCCCAGCAGCGCGCCGAGTGGGCAGATGGCGCGGCACCAGAAGCGCGTGACGCGCAAACTCGCCGCCAGAATCGCGAGGAACAAAATCCCCAGGAAAAGCCCCTGGGTAAAGCGCGCCTGCCGGAATTCCAGCAGAAACGCCCCCAGCACCGCGTGGATGATCCCGCCTGTCGCCTTGATCGCGGCAATGTGGCTGTGCTCCAGCGGCGTCAGCGCCGCACGCGCTACGTAGTTGAACGCCGGCAGAAACGAGAGCCCAATCGAGCGCACCAGCAGGCTGAAAGGATCGAGCCAGCCGATCACCATCGACCCAAACGCCGCGGCCACCAGCCCCGCCAGCAACACCACATACTTGATCGTCTGCCAGCGCTTGTAGCGATTCGCTTCAATGCGCTGCTTGCCGCGCTTCGACTCCGACGGCATGTCGCCCACAAAGTGCTGCAACGTGCCCATGGGGCAGATCCAGCCGCAGAAAAAGCGCCCGAGGAACAACGTGGGCACCAGGATGATCAGACTCCACAACAGGCCGCGATAGAGCGAGTGGCTTGCCAGGGCATTGGTCAACGCCACCAGCGGGTCCCACTCAAAGAAGAGCCGCACCGGTCCGCGCAGATGAATGTCGCTGGTCGTGCCCGGCATGGCGCGCAGCGCGGTAAACACCAGCAGCGCGAGGAACAGCAGCAGAAAAAATATCTGCGAAACCCTGCGCCATCGCTGCCATCGGGAACCGGTCACGCACCCCTCCGCACGCGTGCGGACACACGCCGCACATCTAACCATGATCGGGACTCAAGGGAGGTTCAACAGTGATCGGGGTCACGTACCGGTGGTTGGAGCGTTGGCGGCAAACTTAACTTTCACGAATCGCGCCACGCCGGATAGACCTTCAAAGGTGATTGATCAGTGACGCGATACACGCCGCGCCGAATCCGTTATCAATATTGACCACCGAAACATTGGGCGCGCAGGTGTTCAACATGCCCAGCAGCGCCGCAATCCCGCCCAGCGACGCGCCGTAACCCACGCTGGTGGGAACCGCGATCACCGGCGCACTCACCAGGCCGCCAACCACGGTGGGCAAAGCGCCCTCCATGCCCGCGCAAACAATCAGTACGCGCGCCGATTTCAACGTATGCTGCTGCGCCAGCAGGCGATGAATGCCGGCCACGCCCACGTCGGCCATCAATTCCACTGTGTTGCCCATCAGCCGCGCCGTCACCACGGCCTCTTCGGCCACGGGCAGGTCGCTGGTCCCGGCGCACACCACGCCCACGATTCCCTTGCCCGCAGGCGCTTCGGTTTGATTCAGCGTAATGGCGCGCGCCATGTCGTGGAACTCTGCGCGGGGCTCCGCTACCTGCACTGCCGAATACACTTCGCGCGACGCCCGCGTGGCCAGCACGTTGCCGCCGGCGCTCGCCATGCGCGCAAAGATCGCCGCCACCTGCGCCGGCGTTTTTCTCTCTGAAAAAATTACCTCCGGCATGCCTGTCCGCAACGCGCGGTGATGATCTACCTTGGCAAATCCCAGGTCCTCGAAGGGCAAATTGCGCAGCCGCTCCAGCGCGTCGCCCACACTGGTCGATCCCGCATGCACTTCATTCAACAGCGCTTCAATTTGCGCGCGATCCATCAGCAGCCTTCCTTCTTCGCAGCCAACCCCGAGTCGGCCCAGGCGCGCATCGCCGCCTGCATCACTTGTTTCAGCGGAACTTTGTGCGTGTGCGCCAGATTGCGGCAAACCTCGTATTCCGGCGATGCATTCGCCACCTCGCCTGACGGCCAGCGCGCCACTTTAATTTGCACCTTGCCCCACTCCGTCTCCACCTCGGCGAACTCGCGCTCAAGGGCCATCTTGTTTTCGAGGCGCCAGCGCAGCCCGATCGTCGTGGTCTCGCGCAGCAGCAAATCACGCAGCGCCGGCAATCGTTCCGGACTCGACAGTACCGTCATCTGCACGCCCGTGCGTCCCTTCTTCATTTGCACCGCCGCGCGATACACGTCCCACGCGCCGGCTTCCAGCAACAACTCGCTCACGTAGGCCAGCAACTGCGGAGTGGAGTCGTCGATCACCGTTTCGATGACCGCGATCGTCTCCGTGCCTGCCGCCGTATCCTCCGCTTCGCCCACCAGCAACCGCAGCAGGTTCGGCTCGCTCGGCGTGTCGCGCCCTCCGGCTCCGTAGCCGCGCGCCGCCACGCGCATCGCCGGCAGCGGTCCGTACCGAACATCGAGCATGCGCAACAGCGCCGCGCCCGTCGGCGTCACGCGTTCCATTGCAGGCCCGGCCGCGTACACCGGCACCTCGCCCAGCAGCGACAACGTGGCCGGCGCCGGCACTGGCAACGTGCCATGCTGGCACTTCACCGTCCCGCTGCCCACGTTCAAGGGCGACGACATCCAACGATCGACTCCAAGCGCTTCGCATCCCGCCGCCGCGCAAACTATATCGACGATCGTGTCCACCGCGCCCACTTCGTGAAAATGCACTTCTTCGATCGGGATCGAGTGAATCGCCGCCTCTGCTTCGCCGAGCAACTGAAAGGCGTGCGTCGCACGCTGCTTTACCATGTCCTCGAGCGGCGCGGCCTGAATGATCCCAAGAATCGTCGACAACGATCGGTGCGCATGCGCAGAATGCTCGTCCTCATGCGCATGGTGTTCGTGTGCGGAATGCTCGTGATCGCGTTGTTCGTGCGTGTGTGAGTGCGAGTGCAAGTGCGCCGGCTCTGGTCCCTTGGTCCCTTGGTCCCTTGGTCCCTGCTCGTCCGTGATCACGTCCACTTTGATCCCCGCCAGCCCCCCGCGCATGACCTTGCGCATCTCCAGCCGCGCGCCCACGCCCAGCGCTGCCGCCGTCTCGGCAAGCACGTCGAAAGGCACGCCTGCATCCACAAGCGCGCCCAGCAGCATGTCGCCGCTGATCCCGGAAAAGCACTCCAGATAGCCGATTCGCATCGCTTTGTGATTGTAAACGAACTGATATAGCGCGGGTGCGCCCTACGCGCCCTTCCGCATCAGCACATCCGCCGGAAGAACCGCATTCATCGATCCCGAGCGAAAGCCGGAGCAATCCAGCGTCACGTACTTGAACCCGGCCTGCTTCAACGCCGCGGTAATCGCATCCATCATCTCCATCGTCAGCGCACGCGGCAATTCATCGCGCGCAATCTCCACCCGCGCCAGCTCGCCGTGGTGGCGCACGCGCAGCTCGCGAAAACCCAGTCGCCGCAGGCTCTCTTCGCCGCGCTCCACTTGTTCAAGCACCTCGCGCGTCACCGTGCGTCCGTATTCCACGCGCGACGAAAGGCACGGCGCAGCCGGACGATCCCACACCGGGTAGCCAGCCGCCTTTGCCAGTGTGCGCACGTCAAGCTTCGTCAATCCCGCATCCGCCAGCGGCGCAAGCACCGCGTGTTGCTCCGCCGCGCGCTGCCCGGGCCGGAAATCCCGCGTGTCGTCGGCATTCATTCCGTAGGCAATGTGCGCGAACCCCAGCTTCGCGCCCAGTTTCTCCATCACCTCAAAAAGCTCATCCTTGCAATGGAAGCAGCGGTTGGCGTCGTTGCGCGCGTACTCCGGCCGGTCGAGTTCTTCGGTCGCAATCACTTCGAGCGGCATCGTCAGCGATTGCGCAAAAGCGCTGGCCTGCTCCATGTCGCGCCGCGCCAGCGACGGCGAATCGGCCAGCACCGCCAGCATATGCGCGCCCAGCACGCGATGCGCCGTGGCCGCAAGAAATGCCGAATCCACGCCGCCCGAGTAGGCCACCATCACGCTTCCCAGTTCTCTGAGCCGCGCTTCCAGCGCGCCCAGCTTTGCCGCCGTGCTCCCTTGCTCCCTGGTTTTTGCGCTCACCGCCATGGCTCCGATTATACCGTTCGCTGATTTCTTGCGTGCCCGTCACGGCCTGCCGGTCATGGCGCCGATGCTCCGGAAAGAATGTGCGACTCGGTGCGGAACAGGTGATGCTTGGTGAAGGCAACGTCATTAATCGAAATCTGAGACGGAATCGGCGTGTGTGCCGTGTTTCCGTACTCGAAAGCCTCGAAGAATCGCGCCATTGCCACGCTGTGCACGGGGCAGACATACGTCATTCCCGCAATCTCGGTCGGCGCAAACTCCACAAATTGCGAGGATTCGCTGAAGAAGCCGGATTCGCTGCCGCTCGCCAGAAGCGTAATCCACCGCACCGCACCGCTCTCCGGATCGATCGCGACCTCGCCATGATATGCCGGGAAGTCGGGCTGTTCGTTCGCGTAGGTCACCGCAAAGTGCGACCTCTCGCTCGAAACCGCGTAGCGGAAAACCGCCAGCGGCCCCGTCGATCCATGCGCCGAGTGGCCCTGCGCCGCGTGGCCCTGCTCCCAGTGATCCCAGGCCATTTGGTCCTCTTGAAAATCCACAACAATCACTTCCAGCACCGACCCGAAGTCGCCTGAAGTGGTCATCGCAACAAGCGAGGGCCGCGACGGCCCATTCGCTCCCGGAGGCGCATTCACCACCTCAGTTGCGCCGCGGTAGGTCACCTCCTCCGCGTACGATCCCAGCAAGAAATATTGATCTTCGGGTGCATCGCTCGATTTCGCCGGGCCTAGTGCCTGGTAGTGAACTTTTGGGCCCTGCTTCTTTTGAAAAATACTGTTGAACAATCGGCTGCGATTCGAGTGCTAGCGCAGTTGTAAAAATAAACGACGTGGTCGTGCGCAGCGCAAAGTAGTTGGGCAGCCTGGGAACGATCCGATTCACGTAATCCCTGCATCGCGCCAGAATCTGTTTCTGCGTCTGCGCATCCGGCGTCGGCTTCGTGGGCATCTCCACTGCCGGAGGCGCCAAAAACGCGGAGACATCGGCCACCACCATCAGCGCTTCCCGCGAGCGGTCGCCCGCAAGATCGGCCTCCCACCGGGCAATTCGCTCTGCGCTGGCCCGTTCCGTCAACTTGACGCCCGTAATCTGCCTTGCAGCCTTGGCATCGCTTTGCCCGCGTATCTGCTTCAGCAGTTGGTCCAGTTGATCGACCGTCAGATTCGTTGCCGCTCCAGGCGGAGCCGCAAAACCCACCGGCACGAACGCTGCGGCAAGGAGCCAGCACACCCCCATGCGCCCCCATCTCCCCAGCAATCTCCTGCTCCGGCTCATGGCGCATCATTATATAGATTCTGCAATGCGTCCAAATCGTACCGCTAGTCCCCACGGGCCACGGCCCCGAGAAACTGTCCTTGGCCCGTAGCGCCGGTCTCCAGACCCGCTGTCGTGCGGGTCTCCAGACCCGCACATGCTCTCTTGGCGAAAACCCTTTCGACGGCGGCGTGGACGCCGCCGCTACAGCCGGTCTGGAGACCGGCGCTACTGGCGTTTGACGGCCCCGCCCGCTGGCAATAGCTTGGAAGAGAGCGGTTGCGCGCAAATCGCCGTCGTTCGTTCGAGGAGGTTGGATGCAGTCGAAGTCATTTTCCCGGCTTTGGATTTTTTCCCGCTCCTGGTCAGTCTTTCTTGTTTTAGCCCTGGCCGCCGCATGTATCGGCGCCCACGCCCAGGATCTGAAAAGTTTTGAGCAGCGCACCACCGTCAAAGTGCTTCCTAACGGGCTCACGCTCATCATTTGCGAGCGCCATGAGGCGCCGGTCTTCAGTTACACCACATTCATCGATGCCGGCGATGTCAACGATCCCTCCGGCGAGAGCGGCCTCGCGCACATGTTCGAGCATCTGGCCTTCAAGGGCACCACCCAGATCGGAACCAAAGATTACGCCGCTGAAAAAATCGCTCTGGAAAAAGTGGAAGCCGCCAACGACGCCTACGAGGCCGAATACCTGAAACCCATCGGCCGCAGCGAGGAAAAGCTGAAGGCGCTGCACCAGGCCTTTCTCGACGCCCAGGCCGAGGCCGAGAAGTACGTCATCCCCAACCAGTTCACTGAGGTTGCCGAAGAAAACGGCGCAGACGGTCTGAACGCTGAAACCGGCCTTGACGACACGCAATACTACTGGTCGATGCCGGAAAATCGCCTGGAGCTATGGGCGTGGATGGAGTCGAGCCGTCTGGCCGATGTCGTGCCCCGCGAGTTCTACAAGGAGCGCGACGTGGTGATGGAAGAGCGGCGCATGCGCGTCGATTCCGATCCCATCGGGCGGCTCGTGGAGCAGTTTGTGGCCACGGCCTACGTGGCTCACAACTACGGGCGCAGTGAGATCGGCTGGCCGAGCGAAGTCAGCCAGATCAACGCCACCGAGGCCATGGCCTTTCACAAAAAGTATTACGTCGGCGGCGACGTCGTGGTCGCCATCGTGGGCGATGTGGACACCAAGACCGCGATGCCCATGCTGGAAAAATATTTCAGCCGCGTGCCCGGCGGCCCCAAGCCGGAAGAGATGACCACTGTCGAGCCGAAGCAGTTTGCCGAGAAGTCCGTCATCATCCGCGAACAGACGCAGCCCTTCTATATTGAGGGCTATCACCGGCCCAGCTATCGCGATCCCGACGATGCGGTGTACGACGCCATCAGCGACATCATGTCGAACGGCCGCGTCTCGCGCCTCTATCGCAGCCTGGTCGAGCAGCAGCAGATCGCCGCCGAGGCCGAGGGCTTCAGTCCCTTCCCCGGCGACAAATACCCGAGCCTCTTCGCGTTTTATGCCATCCCCCTCCCCGGCCACACGCCGGCCGAGATGCGCGACGCAATACATAAAGAGATTGAAAAGCTCAAGACCAGCGACGTCACGGATGCGGAGCTCGCGATGTACAAGACCCGCACCCGCGCCGATTTGCTTCGCGGCCTGGCCGACAATCAGGGACTCGCCAGCTCGCTGGCCGAGTACCAGACCCGCTACGGCGATTGGCGTCAGCTCTTCCTCCAGCTCGACAAAGTGGACAAAGTCACCAAGGCCGACATTCGCCGCGTGGCCAATCAAGTGTTTGTAGATTCCAACCGGACCAGCGCCGAAATCGACACCGAGCCCCCGGCCGCGGACGCAAAGAAGACTGGAGGCGCGCAATGAAGAGACCGGTGATTACCTCGATCGCGAAATATTTCCTCGGCGCATCGTTACTTGCGGTGATCGCATGCCCGTCGAGCATGTCCGCCCAGCAATCCAAGCCCTGGGAGCAAATCCCCATCCCTACGCTGCACGAATTTCATCCCCAGCAGCCCAAACGAATCGAGCTCAAGAATGGCATCGTGATTTTCCTCCAAGTCGATCACGAACTGCCCTTCGTCTCCGGCAGTGTGCTCATTCCCGGCGGTGCGCGCGACGTCGATTCCTCCAAGGCCGGCCTCATCGGCATTTACCGCCAGGCTTGGCGCACCAGCGGATCCGCAAAGATGGACGGCGACGCCATGGACGACCTACTCGAAGCCAAGGCCGCGCACATTGAAACCGA
This sequence comes from uncultured Acidobacteriota bacterium, assembly GCA_963729915.1. Taxonomy (GTDB): domain Bacteria; phylum Acidobacteriota; class Terriglobia; order Terriglobales; family Acidobacteriaceae; genus Telmatobacter. The sequence continues at coordinate 72,384 of CAVSQE010000015.1, forward strand.
AGGCGACGAAGACTCGACCGCGCTCTCCTGGGATTCGCTCAAGGGCGATGCCGACCAGGTGTTTTCGCTGGCCATGGACCTCTTGTTCCATCCCAAATTCAGCAGGGAAAAACTGCAGTTGGCACAGCAGCAGGAAGCCACAGCCATCGTGCGCCGCAACGACGATGAAGACGGAATTGCCGAGCGCGAAGCGGCCAAGCTGGTCTATGGTGCAAACAGCCCGTACACGCGCCAGCCGGAGCTCGCCACCATGGCCTCCGTCACTCTTGCCGACCTCCAGACCTGGCACGATCGCACACTGAAAGGCAAACTTATCATCGGCATCAGCGGCGACTTCGATCCCGCCGCCATGGAAGCCAAAGTGCGCGCCGTCTTTGAGCCCCTGCCGCCCGTCACTTCCGAGCCACCGCGTCACGATGAGTTCGCCGGTCCCAAACCCGGCGCATACTTCATCGACAAAGAAGACGTGAATCAATCCAACGTGCAGATCGTTGCCCTCGGCATCGATCGCCACAACCCCGACGTGCCCGCCGTCGTCATCATGGACGAAATTCTCAGCGGCGGTTTCGGCAGCCGGCTCTTTCAAAAGGTGCGCACGCAATTAGGGCTGGCCTACGAAGTCGGCGGCGGCTTCGATCTGCCCTACGACCACCCCGGAACCTTCCGCGTTGAAGTGCTCACCAAGAGCGTTTCCACCGTGGACGCAACCAAGGCCGCCGAAGCCGAGATTGCCGGCCTCAACACAAAGCCCTTTACGCAAGCCGAGTTGCAGCGCGCCAAGGACGACATTCTCAACTCGTTCCTCTTCCGTTACGACACGCGCGACAAAATCCTGGCCGAACGCGAAAGGCTCGAATTCTACGGCTACCCGGCCGATTATCTTGAGACCTATCGCGCCGCCCTTGAGAAAGTCACGCTCAACGACGTAACCGCGGTCGCCAAAAAGTACATCCATCCCGAGAAGCTTGCCGTGCTCGTGGTCGGCAACAGCACGGAGATCAAGCCGCCTGTCGACGCCCTCGGCATGGGCGCGCCGCAAGTCATCGACATTACGATCCCGCGTCCCGCCGGTCCGCACGCAGCGCCGGGAGCCGACCAATAAATGTAGCGCCGGTCTCCAGACCGGCTGTCGTGCGGGTCTCCAGACCCGCACCGCAAGAGAAGGCGCAATGAAGACCGAACAGTTACTCGCCGCCGGAGTCAAAATCGACCGCCCAGAAACCTGCGTGATCGACACCGAAGTAGTAGTCGGCGCGGATACCGTCATCGAGCCCTACGTGCAACTGCTCGGGCGCACGCGCGTAGGCACGGGCTGCCGCATCCGCTCCTTCTCCGTGATCGAAAACTGCACTCTCGCCAACAACGTTCTCATCCGCCAGAGTAGTGTTCTCGAAGATTCCACCATCGCCGATGGTGCGCAAATCGGCCCCTTCGCGCACCTCCGCCCCGGCAGCGAGATCGGCGAGAACGCCCACGTCGGCAACTTTGTTGAAACCAAGAAAGCGCGGCTCGGCAAAGGCGCAAAGGCCAACCACCTCACCTATCTCGGCGATGCAGAGATCGGCGAAGGCACGAACATCGGCGCCGGCACCATCACCTGCAATTACGACGGCGTCAACAAGAATGTGACGCGCATAGGCAAAGGCGCTTTTGTGGGCAGCGACTCCACTCTGGTCGCGCCCGTCACCATCGGCGATGGCGCGTACATCGGCGCCGGCTCCTGCATCACCAAAGACGTCCCCGCCGACGCGCTCGCCGTCAGTCGCGCCAAACAAGCCAACATCGAAGGCTGGGCCGCCTCGCGCCGCGCCAAGCGCCCGCCGAAACAGTCATGAACCCGCTCCGTCTCGCAGCCGTCGCCGCGCTGGCCGCATGCTTCTCGCTCGCGCCCGTCGCAGCGCAACCCAACCATCTCAACGCGCAAAAAATCGCCGACGGCGTCTGGTTTCTCCCCGGCGACGCCTCCAAAGGCTATTGCAATAACATCGTGATCGAGATGCGCGACTATCTCATCGTGGTCAACGCCAACTATCCCGGCCGCGCCCGCGAACTCGTCAGCCAGATCTCCCAGCTCTCGCCCAAGCCGGTGCGTTTCGTCTTCGATACCCACGCGCACCGCGATCACTCTTACGGCAACATCGTGTGGACCGAGGCCGGCGCCACTACCTTCGCCTACCAGGGCGTCGCCGACGAGATGGACCGCTACGAACCGCAGCGCTGGCTCGACACAGCGGCCGAGCGCGACGACGTCCGTTCCCTCAACCTCACGGATGCTCCCCGCCCCCAGCTCCTCTTTCGCCAGAGCCCTTTCATCCTCAAAGACTCCACCCGCGAGGTCCGCTTCTACTTTCTCGGCTGGGCGCACACGCGCGGCGACGGCTTTGTCTGGCTCCCCAAAGAGCGCATCCTGTGCACCGGCGATGCTGCCGTCAACGGTCCGCACAACAAGCTCTGGGACGCGAACATCGAGAACTGGCCGCGCGTTCTAGCCAAAGCTCTCGCCTTCGAGCCCCTTCACGTTTTACCCGGTCACGGAGATGCCGGTGGCCCCGAAATCCTTTCCGGCCAGCAAGCGTTTCTTCAGGACCTCTTCGCGGCCGTCAAGCAACAGGTCGACGCCGGCAAACCCCTCCAGGAAATCACCCCTATTCTCCCCGAGCGCGACCGCAACTGGATTCCCAAAGACCTGAGCGCCGACGTTGCCATCGCCTACGCCGAGATTACCCAGCATCAGCCCGCCGGCGCGCTTCCTCATGACTGGAAGTGACGCAGTAGATACCCGTCTCCGCAGGTTACGTTCGGCACATTGAGGATGGGTTGTAAAGATGGTAACCTCTGGTAAGCAGAAAGACCTGGCAGCCGCTCCCCTTGCATGGCAGTGTCCGGGCGTATGTTTCATCATGATAGTATGCCGACCTTCAGGCCAGTCGTAGCTGTTTTGACGAACAGATGTCTCTCACGCGCTGCGCAACTGCGTCGGCTTCTTCATTCCGGCTCAGCATTCCTTGGAACACCGGGAGCGCGTCGCGCGTAGGTACAAGGGGACCGCGCAAAGCGCCTGCGGCTGGTAACGATTTCAGCAGGCCTTTTGTCCGGTAACAGGACAATCAATCACAGCCGGTCAAAAAGCGCCGGGGTTCAACCAGTCGGTCAGGGGTAAATGGTGCGCGATAAGGATGGAGGCAGGCGTTTGGGACCCAAGCTGGCAGAGTCGAAGAGGCCGGACCCCGTGGCCGCTTCCAGCGCGGAGCAGGCTGCACGGAAGCCCGTGCGCATTCTTGTGGTCGACGACGAATCCCCTGTGCGCACCATGATCGCTGCCGCGCTCGAGCGCCAGGGATACACGATCGAGTTGGCCGGCGGGGGCCGCGAAGCCCTCGAAGCTCTGGAACTCAATACCTTCAACCTGGTGCTCACCGACATCGTGATGCAGGATGTCAACGGCATCGCCCTGCTCGAACGCATTCACGCTCTCCAGCCCAACCTTCCCGTCGTCATGGTCACGGCCGTGCACGACATCAGCGTGGCCATCGATTCCATGCGTCGCGGCGCTTACGACTACCTCCTCAAGCCCTTCGAGCGCGATCAACTGCTCAGCACCGTGGAGCGGGCCATCAACCACCGCCGCGCCCTTGAGGAAACCGAGAGCTACCACCAGAGCCTCGAAGAAATGGTCCGCGCCCGCACTGAAATGCTGCGCCACGCCATGGAGGATCTCGAGCATTCCTACGACGTGACCCTCGAGGCGCTCGGCGATGCCCTTGACCTCAAGGACTCTGAAACCGAAGGCCACTCCAAGCGCGTCACAGCCTATGCCATTGCCCTGGCGCGCGCCATGGGCATCCCTCCTGAAGAAATCAAGATTATTGCCCGCGGCGCTTTCCTGCACGACGTCGGCAAGATGGCCATCCCCGATGAAATTCTGCGCAAACCCGGCAAGCTCTCCGAACAGGAGCGCGAACTCATGCGCGAGCACTGTGCGCGCGGCTATCAAATGCTGCGCAAGATTCCCTTCCTCGCCGGCGCCGCCGAGATCGTCTTTTGCCACCAGGAACATTTCGACGGTTCCGGCTATCCCAACGGCCTGCGCGGGCGCGAAATCCCCATCGGAGCCCGCATTTTCGCCGTCGCCGACACCCTCGACGCCATCACCAGCGACCGCCCCTATCGCCAGGCCAGCGACTTTGATTCCGCGCGCGAAGAGATCCTGCGCTGCTCCGGAACCCAGTTCGATCCCGCGGTTGTTGAGGTTTTTTTAAAGATTCCCAACGAGCTCTGGCAGGAGTTGCGCTCTGAGATCAGCGGCCAGAACAAGCGCTATTCCACTTTCGACATCGCCAAGGCCTCCGGCGCCTAAGCACTCGGCTTCATCGATCCTTTCAATCCACAGGGAGGTCCAATCCATGCCGCCACTTTCCCTTGAAGAGGCTCAATCGCGCCTGGCCGGCCTCGCAGGCTGGAAGATCGAAGTCGGAGAGCTGGTAAAAACCTTTACATTCAAGGACTTCGTCGCTTCCCTGCACTTCGTCAACCGGGTCGGTGAGCTGGCCGAAAAGGCCGGACACCATCCTGACATCGAGATTCGTTACAACCGCGTGCGACTCGCCCTCAGCACTCACGATGCCGGCGGTCTTACCCAAAAGGACTTCGACCTTGCCGCACAGGCGCAGAAGCTCGCCGACTAGCTGCCCACCCCTATGTCCCGCCATGTGGGAATTTGACGTGACTAAAGGGGGGGGCAATTTTCTCCGTAAATCTGGATTTGCCCCGATTTCCCGGTCCGAATGCAATTTCTACCGGCTCGCCCGCGCAGAAAGCTCTCCGACCCACCCCGGTGCAAGCGCAAGTTTTCCAGGCTCCGCCGCCCAAAGCACAATCGACAGTTCCTCCAATCATGCTTTCACTCTGTTGACTTAAAAGCAATTACCCTGCAAGGTACGCACCCCCGTTACCACGGGCTTCGCCCTATCGGCCCCGCACCAACCCGCAATCTTCCTGATTTGGAGGTTTGCATTGGATGCGCTATGAAGAAAATGGTTTACACGCCCGCAAAAAATAAATTTTGAATTTTGTATTTGCATTTATCCCGATCTATGCTATCGTGTATTTATTCCGGTTGTGGAGAAGGTTCTCCAAGCCGGAAGTAGTTTGCGTCACTGGCCTCCCGGCACGAACAGCTAGACCGTTCGTGCCGTCTTTTTTTTTCTAGGAGCATTTCTTCCCTCCCGCTCTCCCAACTCAGAATCGCCATCCGCCGACCCCCTGGGTCAAATCACAGAGCGACGGTTACCGCCTTGGTTTGCAGGTAATTGTTCAGGACTTCTTCGCCCATCTCACGCCCCCAGCCCGATTGCTTGTAACCGCCGAAAGGTAGAGAGGCGTCGAAGACGTTGTGGCAGTTCACCCAAACCGTGCCGGCTCGTAGGCCGCGGGCCACCTTGTGGGCCAGGCTCAGGTTTTCGGTCCACACGCTGGCCGCCAAACCATAAATGGTGTCATTGGCGCGCTTCACGATCGCGTCCACGTCCTTGTCGGAAAACGGAACCGCACACACCACGGGCCCGAAGATCTCTTCCTGAACCACCTTCATGCGCGGGTTGGTGTTGGTCAGCACGGTGGGACGCACAAACCAGCCCCGATCCACGCCAGAGACAGGACCACCGGCTGCCACCTTCGCACCCTCCGCCATTCCCGATTCAATGTAGCCGACCACGCGGTGATACTGCTCGTCCGAGACCAGCGGACCCATCTGGCAGGAGGGATCCATTCCCGGAGCCAGCTTGATGTCATTGGCCACGTGGCTCACGCCATCCACCACTTCGTCGAAGACCTTCTCGTGCACGTAGAGTCGCGACCCGGCGCAGCAGCACTGTCCGTGGTTGAAAAAGATGGCGCTGGCCGTTCCCTGAATGGCGCTGTCGATCTTCGCATCCGGGAAGACCAGGACGGGCGATTTTCCACCCAGTTCCAGCGTCACTTTCTTCAGGTTCCCCGCCGCGGCTTTCACAATGAGCTTGCCCACTTCGGTGGATCCGGTAAAGGCCACCTTATCCACCAACTCGTGAGCGGCCAGCGGCGCGCCGGCTCCTTCGCCGTAGCCGGTAATCACGTTCACCACGCCCTCCGGCAGTCCAGCTTCGTTGAGAACCTGCGCCAGCCGCAGCCCGGAAAGCGGCGTCTGCTCAGCCAGCTTCAGCACAATCGTGCAGCCGCACGCTAATGCGGGCGCAAGCTTCCACGCCGCCATCAGCAGCGGAAAGTTCCACGGAATGATCTGCGCCACCACGCCGATGGGCTCGCGCAGCGTGTAGGAATGGAAGTCGTATCCGGCCGAGAGCGGCAACGTCTTGCCGGAAATCTTGGTCGCCCAACCGCTCATGTAGCGGAACATGTCCACGGTCAGCGGCACGTCGGCCACGCGCGCCACGGAGACGGGCTTGCCGTTATCCAGCGATTCCAACTCGGCGAACTCTTCGAGATGTTGTTCCACGAGATCGGCAATCTTCCACAGCACGCGGCCTCGTTCCGATGGCGACATGCGCGGCCAGGGACCATCGTCAAAGGCGCGGCGCGCGGCCATTACCGCGCGGTTCACGTCCTCGGCTTCGGCCTCTGGAACGTGCGTAATAACTTCGCCATTCGCGGGATTGTAGACGGGAAGTGTTTTGCCGGACGCAGCCGCAACGAAGCGGCCGTCAATCAGCATCCTGTGAGCGCCGCTCACAAAGTCGGCGGTACGCGAACTGAGGCGCGGGTCAATCGACAGAGTGGCCATGGTGAGAACCTCCTGTGCTGCCGGGCGCGGCTCCATTGGGGTCGGCGAAGGGGAGTGGGAAACGAGCCCGAACCACGCCGGGATTCTGCACACAGGAACACTAGCACCGGGGCTTGTGGATTGGCCAGTAGGGCAAAACAATAAAATCTCGCGAAAGACCGGGTACCCCATCCTGAACGCGCTCTCCGCGCTTAGGGTGGGATATCACGATCGCCATATGGAGGAAGCGTGGTGCTTTAGAGGGTGCTTAAAAAGGGCTCTTTTCGGGACGGATTGTTCTTGCTTGGAGTTTTTGGGCTTTTGTGAGAAGTAGTTCGGCAGGCTTGTGGCGCCCTAGGTCATCCGTGTGGCCATTGGTGTGAGCCTTAGGACATTAGCTTTGCCATTCTTGTGAGGTTGTAGGCTGCGGCGGCCAGAGTGAAGTTCCAGTTTAGTTTTCGGTGTCCGCGGTGGCGTGTTTTTCGCATGTGGGCAGTCGTTTTGAGCCAGCTGAAGAAGCGTTCGATCCATTTGCGCTTTTTCTGGCTTTCAGCGTACTCAGGCCGCTCGTAAAGCGCGCGGTCCACCCAACATCTGCGCTTTTTAGAGTAGGGCGGAACATGCGCTGCTATGTTCATCTTTTCCAGTTCTTCAACGAAGTCCTGTTCGTGATAGCCCTTGTCGGCCACCACGGTGCGTGGTGTCACTGCTTGCTTCAGCCGTCGCACCATGACGATGGCTGCCTGCCTTTCGGCACGGGGTGAGCATGCGGAGACCGAGGTCGCCACCACCAGACCATGCCGGTTTTCGCTCACTGCATGCGCCATGTGCTGTAGCTTCCAGCCCGTCTTCAGGCCCTTGCGATACATCCGCGCATCCGGGTCGGTGACCGACTCATGGGTGTCGGACTTCAGCTTCCTACCCCGCCAGCCGTTACCCTTCGACGGCTGATCCGGCTTCTCGCGATAGCTCTTCTCCGAAGCCCAGGCCTCGATAAGAGTGCCGTCAACTGTGAAATGCTCAACGTCCAGCAACCCATTCCGGCGCGCCTCGGACACCACCGCAGCGAAGAATAACTGCGCTACGTCGCCGGACAACAGGCGCTCCCGATTCTTGGTAAAGCTAGTGGCGGCCCAGGCAGGCTCGCTGAGCGGCAGGCCTACGAACCAGCGGAAAAGCAGGTTGTACTCCAGTTGCTCGACCAGCATCCGCTCGGAGCGCAGCGAGTAGAGCATCTGCAGCAAAAGCGCGCGCAGCAGTTGCTCGGGAGCAATCGACGGCCGCCCTATCTTGGCGTACAGTCGATCGAACTCAGAAGACAGCTGCTCGAGGGCTGAGTCGGCAAAATCACGAATGCGACGCAAGGGGTGCTTGGCCGGAACACGTTCCGCTAACCCGCCGTAGGAAAATAACTCGTCCTGGAAACTGTCATCTCCACGCATCTCCTCCTTCTATCAGAAAGTACGCACGGCACAGTTGCCTTTTTCAGCACCCTCTGAAGCCCCACGAATCCCCGCCCCTTTGTTTCTAAAGATTAAGTGCGCGGCGAAGCCGCAACTTGCCGATGCGCTGGACGCACCAACCAGTAGAGAGCGACGACGTGCGTGATCATCAGCATGGGCACGTAGATGATCGGGATCACGTAGGTCGCGCCAAACTGCCCAGACATCGCCGGAAGTCCGAGTCGAACCGCGTGGTAATAGTCGACGACGAGGTCGGCCGTCCCCACCAGGTTGAAAGCGGCGATGAAAAACCAAAAGATGGCACGTATCCTCACCGTCGAAAGCGCCAGGAGGGCCAGCACTCCGGTTGCGAAGTCCCAATAGGCTGCGAAGGTAGCAAAGCCCGCGGGCAGGTTGGGGCCGACAACGCCGGGAAGAATAAAAACCAGCCCGAAGAAGCGAAAGCTGTGCAGTGTAGCAATTGCACGCTGGGCATCGAATCGGCCCATCGACTTGAGCCTGGGCAAAACGTACGTGCCGAAAAACAGCAGGCACGCAACATAACCAAGAACGAGATGCAGAAGGAAGATTAATTGTGGCGGCATTTGGTCTCCTTTTTTTGCGGGATGATGGTAATCATCCACGGGTTCAGACTGTCATTGCGCCGCCAGTATGAGCTTCGGCGGCCATCGATTGGGCATTCGCCCGAAAAAACTCTTCCAGCGTCTGTGGATTCCGGCCCGTGACCTCGCGAATTACATCTGTAGCCTGGCGTGGCTCCTTGCTGGTCTGGAAGTATTGCCAGAGATGGCTCAAATGATCGAGCGCGTGAGGATTGATTCGCTCCTTCACGGCATCGGCCCACTGCTCGTCGGTGATTGGCACGTAGCGAATCGGCCGTCCCAGCGCTCTCCCTAGAGTCTCGATAATCTCGCGCACCGTTGGAGTTTCGCTCACCAGCGGGTAGACCGTTTGGGAGGGCGGCTTGGATCCCGTCAAGAGCCTTGCAGCCACGCGCGCTACGTCTTCCGCGCCGGCGAGTGGAATGACAGCGTCGCCATCGCCCCAGGGCAGGAACGCGGCATTTTGCTCAGCCACGCTGCGGCTAACCAGCGCGCGTACGTTTTCGTAATACGGCGGCGCTTGAATATGGACGGCCCCGACGTGCGCCCAGTCGAAGATGCGATCCGCCAGCCGATGCTGCAGATTCCGGAATGAGGGAGCGCGCCAGAGATCGTGGAATAAGGGCTCGCCAGGCGTGCCTTGAAACTGCGAATTGTTCACCACCATTTCCAGCCCCGCATCGTGAGCCGATGCAGCAAAGATGGTAGTCGCCTCAAGAAGTCCATCGTCGACGGGGAATGTGAAGTAAGCTCGCTTCACGCCTTTCATCGCCGCCTCGACCGAGGCTGGACTGAGGAGATCGCCTTCAACGATTTCCGCGCCTTGCTGGCGGAGTTCGTCAGACCGGGCATCGAGTTTGTGGACGAAAGCGCGAACGGGAAGACCCTGCTCGAGAAGAAGCTTCGCGATAACGCGTCCGGTTGAGCCCTGCTGGCCGCCGGCTGCGCCTGTAATCAAA
>CAVSQE010000016.1:0-154280 GCA_963729915.1 uncultured Acidobacteriota bacterium
GCCGCGCGTGCCTCGATGTAGGCGCTTCGACCGGCGGCTTTACCGATTGCCTGCTGCAGCACGGCGCCGCGCACGTGACCGCAGTCGATACCGGCTTCGGGCAGATCCACATGAAATTGCGCAACGATCCGCGTGTACAGCTCCTGGAGCGCACCAACGCGCGCCTGCTCGAAGCGGGATCGTTGCAGAAGCCGGGCCAGGTTCAGGAAATCACATTCTTGGTGATGGACGTTTCGTTCATCTCGGCCACGCTTCTTCTGGGGCCGGTGACGTTGGCCGCGCCGGCGCTGGTGGAGGCCGTGATTCTGGTCAAACCGCAATTTGAGGCCGGCCGCGAGCACGTGGGCAAAGGCGGCATTGTGCGCGATGCGGCCGCGCACCAGTTGGCGATCGAACGAGTGGCAGATGGCGTGCGCGCGCTCGGCTGGCAGGTTGTGGAGACGATCGATTCGCCGATTACCGGCGCCGAGGGCAACCGCGAGTTTCTGCTCTACGCGCGGCGTGCGTGAACTGGACTCTAGTCACAAACAGGGCCAGTCGGAAGCACGCCGAACATTGCGAAGAATGTCCTCTACGCCCATCTCAGACGGTCACGCCACACTTGGTGCAAAACGCTGAGCCGCTTTCCAGCATTGCCCCGCAACTCCTGCAGAGGCCGTAGCCGGACTGGCCCGCGATCGGTAGCGGCGGGAGCGGCGGCGGCGGGGGAAACCCCATTGGCGGCATGCCCGGGTACCCGGCGATCACGCCGGCTGCCTGCTCGGGAAACTTCGGGTTCGGGCCGTATTGATTCGGCCCCGGCTCGCCATCCGTACACAGGAAAACCAGCTGCACGATTGCCGTGATGAACCCCACGATTGGAATCACGCCCAGCACGATCAACAAAAAGAGGATCCATCCGCTCTTGCCGATGTCGTGGAATCGCCGTGTAGCCACGGCCAGAGATGGAACCAAACTAGCCAGACCGTAAAGGCAAAGCGGAATGAACAAGACCCATCCGTTGTCCTGCGACATCGCAATTCCCACGCCGCCGATCGCGGCCAGAACGAGCATAGCCAGGAAATTGAACAGCGCGAACATCCAATACTCCGTACGCCGCGCGCGTCCATCAAATTCGGCGTACTTCTTCCACACCATCAAATACCAATCCATCGTTTGCTCCTTTTCAGGCAGATTGATGAATGCTATGGTTCAGGCCGGTCACAGGCGCCGCTCGTCCGCTCGCACAGCCGACGAATAGACTCCACTTTTGGCGTTGAGCCAATATACAGCCGAAGCTCCGGCATGGCTGGAAGATTTACATCGGTTTTTCCAAAAAGGTGTGGAGTATTTCGCATGCCGTTCGGGGTGGCGTTTACTACTACCCCACAGACGAAGGCCTGACTGTGAGAACTCCGGGGGCCGGGAAAAGTCACTCGGCAGTTGCGACTCGGCTGATCAGCAACTGCAAGGTCGCTGGATGCGCCAGAATCATGCGGCGGACGATGCTTTTGTCCCTGGTCGAGCTGGTCGATTACACTCGAACCAATGACTCGCGTTGCCATTGTTGCGAAGCCGAATCGCGAAGAGCTCCAGCGGCTTTTGCCGGAATTGATTGCATGGCTGCGCCAGCACGGCTACGAGCCGCTGCTCGACCGCGAAAGCGCAAGCTACACCGCGGCCGCGCCGTCGGTCGATCGCGCGGAACTGCCTGCGCATGCGCCGCAACTGGTCATCGTGCTGGGCGGCGACGGCACATTGCTGGCCGCGGCGCGCATCTTTGCCACCGTCGGCACGCCCATTCTCAGCGTGAACCTCGGCTTTCTCGGATTCCTCACCGAAGTACGTCTCGGCGATCTCTACGCCACGCTCGAGAACTGGTGCGCCGGCTGCCACACTCTCGACGAACGAGCCATGCTGCACGCCGAGCTGTGGCGCCAGGGCGCCGAGATCGCGAGCTTCGAGGCGCTCAACGAAGTGGTGGTTTCAAAGGGCGATATCGCCCGCATGGGCGATTTTGCAGTGGAGCTGGATGGCAGGAGCGTGGCCAGTTTCCGCGCCGACGGCGTCATCGTCTCCACGCCCACTGGCTCAACGGCCTACACGCTGGCCGCCAATGGGCCCATTCTGACGCCGGATGTGGACGCCATGGTGGTGACGCCCATCTGTCCCCACCTGCTCACGCTGCGGCCCATCGTGGTGCGCGGCGATGCTTCGCTTACCGTTCGCGTTGAGGGCGTACCCGATGTCGCGCTGCTCACCATCGACGGCCAGCAGAAGGTTGAACTGCGCCGCGGTGACGAGATGCGCTGCTGCCGCTCCCGCCATACCGTCAAGCTGGTTCGCCTGGGAGACAGCGGCTTCTTTGACGCATTGCGCAGCAAATTGAGTTGGGGCGAGCAGTAGCTGCGTCGCGGGAACCGGCCTTACTTCGTCAACTCCGCAAGCAACACCTGGGCCTTCGCAGTCAGCGTGTGCGCGCCCTCCACATCGCCCGAGGCCAGGGCGGCCCTGGCCTGCTTCAGAAACTCCCGAATGTGATCGGCAGTCTTTTGCTCCGGGTCGCTCAGCGCACGATTGATGCCATTCAATCGGCGCTCAACATCGGCGATGGAATTCTCGGTCTGCTGGCGGGAGTTTGCCAGGATCGCCCGAGGAAAGCTGTCCGATGGCACTCACGGGAGGGTTTGCAGGCGGCGGCTCAGGTGCCGTCGCCGCATCATCGGGACTGGCTGGTCTCCTATGCCTGGCCGGCGGCCGAATCGGTTCCAATTCCTCCCTCAAGTTGTAGACAGCGTACGCGGCAATGACCGTATCCTCGGGCGGCAGCTCGATGTCGACGAGTGGAATGAGCCTGCGATGGCTGGATGCGTGGCGCGAGCACCCGGGACTGCACCGGTGGCTTTTTGTGAAACGGCAGTCGGAAGCAGCCCGTGAGCAGGAACGGCAGCAGCCATACAACGCTCTTGGCAGGCGACTTCATTTCTCCAGCTCCGTCTCGCTGCGCATGCTCGCGGGTTGCTGAGCCCGGTGTACGCGGTCTACGGCGGTGAGTGGAATGCGCAGCAGGAATTCCGTGCCACGGTCTTGTCCTTGATTGTACTTCGACGCTCCCGTGGTGTAACTGCAGGATGCGATAGGTCATGGCAAGTCCGATGCCGCTTCCTCCGCTCTTGGTCGTGAAATAAAGGTCGAATATCTTCTCCCGGATCTCCGCGGGAATTCCGCGGCCCTCGTCGGCAATACGCAGCACGGCAAACCTTTGCGCTGCGCGCCCGGTGCGCCCGCCATCGATTCCGTTGCGTTGAGCCGGGGTCGGCGCAGCGGCGTCGGCGCTGCGGTCCTCTTCGAGAGTCACTTCCAATCGCCCACCCTCCGGCATGGCCTGCGCGCCATTCTGGATTACATTCAGCACCGCCTGCTTCAGCAGGTCCGCGTCTACATTGGCAATCAGCGGCTCTTCCGGCAGTCGGCTAATCAGCTGAATTCTTCGCGTGGTTAGCTCGTCGGCAGACAGCGCCAGCACGTCGCCAATCACTAGCCGCAAGTCCTGTTCGTGCAATTGCAGCTCCACCGGCCGCGAGAAGTCCACCAGGGTTTGCACCACGCGGTCCAGCCTCCGGATCTCCGCGTCGATCACCTCCAGATGCCTCGTCGCCGGCCCTTCGGCATCACCCAGTTTCGACTTCAAAAGCTCCAGATGCACCACGATGGCGTTGATGGGGTTCTTCACCTCGTGGCCGACGCCTGACGTCAGCCGCCCGATGGCCGCCATGCGGCGCGAAAGCTCCAGTTCCGATTCAATCTTCTCCGCCGACTCCAGATCGTGCAGCGTCACCAGCGCGCCGAGCCCGCGGTGCGTTTCATCGTCGTAAATAAAATCCACCGACGCCTGGATGCGCCGCCCGTTTTCGGTACGAATCTCCTCCTTCACCATGTTGGCGCCGGCGTCGATGGTCTCGCGCAGCGCCCGGCCCAACACCGTAGAGCTGGGAAAGATATCACGAGCGGGCCGGCCCAGAACGCTGTCGCGGTCGATGCCAAGAAAGCGGCGCGCTGCTTCTGAAACCAGCACGGCGCGCTTGTCTTCGGTGAAGAGCAGGATGCCGTCCTGCAAATTGCCGAGAATCTGGTCGAGATTCTCGCGCAACGCGGAGTAGACCTCTTCCACGTTGCGCATGCGCTGGCCAATTCTCTCGATTTTTGTCGAGACCAGCGCTGCCACATCCTTTTTTGAAGCGGCTTTGCCCTCGGGGGACACTCCCTCGGCTGCTGACAAGCGATCAAGTTGTTGGCTGATCTCGGTCAACGGCCGCAACGCCAGATTGCTCAGCAGAAAAGCCGTCGCGAGCGCCACAATCAGCGCCAGCGCCATCAAGCGTAGCGCATTTCTAAGCAGCGGCTGATATACCGCACGCAGCAGCGACGTGTGCACTCCGACATTCACCGTGGCGAAGAGCTTACCGTTGTTCTCAAGAGGCGCTACGATATCGAAGATTCTAGGCTCGCGGAAGGTCTGTGCCATCATGCCGATGGGATTGGCCCTGAGCAGCTTTTCGTAGTTGGGGCGCGAGGGCAGCGGCTTGCCTTCGTTGTCGGGGTTGGTGCTCAACAGCGTAATGCCCTGGCTGTCGCCGATGTTCACGTCGTATACCGTGAGGTAATAGCGATTCACCGACACCAGCGCCGCCTGCAACTGCGCGTCGTTTCGTACCGTTTCGGCCACCAATTCCTGCAGCTCGCCCGGATTGTTGGGATCGACCGTGCGGTCCCGGAGGCCGCTCTCCAGCGCATTCTGCAGCGCGAACCGCACCTGCTGCGCCACCGACCAGTTCGTGTCGTAGGTTTGCTGCACCGCCGCTTTCACCAGCTGGTGTACATAGACCAGCGACACCAGCCCCGCGATGAGGAACACTAGGGCTGAAATCGCCAGCACGAGTTTGGTTTTCAGGCGCATGGGGAATCGATCTTCAATGGGAACCCGCGTCTACCCGGCCTGTATCTCCCGTTCCCGGCCGTATTCCTTGAGCTTATTGTGCAGTGTCTTCAGGCTCACGCCCAGAATTTCGGCAGCGCGGGTCTTGTTCTGTCCCGTGACTTCGAGCGTGCGTAGAATGAGCAACCGTTCGGCCTCGTCAACCGTCGCACCCACGCGCACCGTCACCACGTTTCCATCCAACGCAGCAGATTCCAGGCCATGGTCCACGCCGAATCCCTGAGGCAGATGTCCGGTATCGAGCGGCGCGCCATCGGGGCAAAGGACCACTGCCCGCTCGATGGTGTTACGCAGCTCGCGCGCATTGCCCGGCCAATCATGAGCCATCAGCCGTTCCAGCATTGGCGCCGAGACGGCGGTCACCCTGCGACCGTGCTTCTGGTTCATGTCGCCGATCATAGCCTCCACCATGGCCGGCAAATCTTCCATGTGTTCGCGCAGCGGCGGCATGTGGATGTTGAAGACGTTAAGCCGGTAAAAGAGATCGGCGCGCAGATGTCCCTGGGCCACGGCATGGCGGGGATCGCGATTGGTAGCTGCGAGCACGCGCACGTCCACGTCCTGTTCGGTGCGCGCTCCCAGCCGTCGCAGCTTGCGCTCTTCCAGCACGCGCAGCAATTTGGCTTGAGTACCAGCAGGCATTTCGCCCACCTCATCAAGTAGAAGCGTTCCGCCCGAAGCCAGCTCGAAGCAACCCGCCCTGCGCTCCGCCGCGCCCGTGAATGCGCCTTTCTCGTGGCCGAAGATCTCGCTCTCAATCAGTGTCTCCGGAATCGCCGCGCAGTTGACGGCGACAAAGGGCCGCGACTTGCGAGGGCTCAAGTCGTGGAGTGTGCGCGCCACCAGTTCCTTGCCTGTGCCGCTCTCGCCGGTGATGAGCACCGGCACGTTCGACGGCGCGATCTGCTCGATCAGTCCGAAGATCTCGCGCATCGACCGCGAGCTGCCCACCAACGCGCCCAGCACGCCCGACTCGCGCAGCCGACGACGCACCACTTCGAGTTCAATCGTTGTTTCCCGCTGTTTTGTCGCATTAGCCAGGATGGTCTTCAGCCGCGTTGCGTCCACCGGCTTCGGCAGAAAATCGTACGCGCCCAGTTTCATGGCCTCCACGGCCAGCTGAATCGAGCCCATGGCGGTGAGCACCACCACGGCCATGTTGGCGCTCAAGCCCACGCCGCCTTCAGAGAGCTTGGCCAGCAGCCCCATGCCGTCCATCCGCGGCATCTTCAGGTCCGTCACCACAATGGCCGGATCCCACGCCAGCGCCTTTTCCCACGCCTCCACGCCGTCGCGCGCGGTATCGGTGCGGTATCCCCATCCGGAGATCAGCTCCGCCAGACCCGCCAGGGCATTGGGCTCGTCTTCAGCAATCAAAACCTTCACAGCGTTCTGCATAGGGGCGTACCGTTCACCCTTTAGCTTACCTTTTTGCCGTGCCATCGGGCGAAAAGCGCCCCAAAGCCAGCAGAGGACAAACCCTGGGGCCGGTCCGCGGGCCACGGCCCACCATCTAGACTGGAACTATGCTGCCCTACGAAATCTCCGCCGCCGAAGCTGCCCAAATCCTGCGCGAAAATGGTGCCCGGCTCGTCAACGTGCGCGAGCCATGGGAATTTGCCACCACGCATATTGAGGGCAGCCTGCATCTGCCGATGGGCGAAGTGCCAACCCGCGCGCAAAAGGAACTCGACATTGATGAACGACTGGTCGTCGTCTGCCATCACGGCGTCCGTTCCATGAACGTCGCTGCGTGGCTGCGCCGGCAGGGCTTTGAAAAGGCCCAGTCGCTGCGCGGCGGCCTCGACGCCTGGTCAGTTGAGGTCGATCCCAATGTCACGCGCTACTGACGCCACCATCAGCGCCTCGCACGGCGTCGCAGGTCTATACTCTCATCTGTCCGATTTTTGAAGGGAGCGAATTCATGTCTTCTTCTGCTGTTGCTTTTGCCCGCCAAAACCATCCTCGTTTTGTGGATGAACTGAAGGCCCTGTTGCGCATTCCATCCATCTCCACGCTGCCCGAGCACAAGGACGATTGCCGCAAGGCTGCCGAAGTACTGCTCGCCGAGCTAAAACGCATCGGCATGGAAAATGCCCGCCTGATTGAAAGCGAGGGCCATCCTTTGGTTTATGCCGATTGGCTGCATGCGGCCGGTAAACCGACTGTGCTCATCTACGGCCATTACGATGTGCAACCGCCCGATCCGCTCGACGAGTGGCTCTCGCCGCCCTTTGAGCCTACCGAGCGCAACGGCAACATCTACGCCCGCGGCGCCGTCGATGATAAAGGCCAGGTGGTCGCCCAGGTCAAGGCGCTGGAATCGTTGCTGGCCGCCAACGGCTCGCTGCCCATCAACGTGCGCGTCCTCTTCGAAGGCGAAGAGGAAGTGGGAGGGGAGGGAATTGCGAATTACGTGGCCTCCAAGCCCTCCAACCTCAAGGCCGATTTTGCGCTGGTCTCCGATACCGAGCTTTTTGCGCCTGGCCTGCCCACCCTTTGCGTGGGTCTGCGCGGCATGATCTACACCGAGCTTGAAGTACGTGGCGCCAAGAGCGATCTGCACTCCGGCATGTATGGCGGCGCGGCGCCCAATCCATTCATCTCGATCTGCCAAATCATCGCCAAACTCAAGGATGAAAATGGTCACATCCTCATCCCCGGCTTCTACGACGGCATCATTCCGCCCAGCCCCGAGGAGCTGGCCGCATGGCGCAGCCTCCCCTTCGACGAGGAGGAGTATCGCAAGACCGAGGTGGGCGCAAAGCAACTGGTCGGCGAGGCCGGCTACAGCGTTCTGGAACGTACCTGGGCGCGGCCCACGGTCGACGTGCACGGCATGCCCGGCGGCTTTACCGGCGCGGGCGCTAAAACCGTGATCCCCGCCAAGGCCGTTGCCAAGGTCTCCATGCGCCTGGTTCCCGGCATGACCCCGGCCAAGGCCTTTGAACTTTACAAGAGCTATGTGGAGAAGATCGCCCCCGCCGGCGTCGATGTGGAGGTGCGGCTGATTCACGCGGGCGACCCCTGCCTGATTTCGGTCAATAACCGCTACATCCAGGCCGCCACGCGCGCCTTGCATGAGGTGTGGGGCAAAGACACGGTCTTCATCCGCTCCGGCGGGTCGATCCCCATCGTTGGTGACTTCGATCGCAACCTGGGCCTGCCCAGCGTGATGATGGGCTTCGGGCTGCCCGACGACAATCTCCACGCTCCCAACGAGAAGTTCAACCTGAAGAACTTTGAACTGGGCATCGTGTCGCTCATCCGCTTCCTGGAGGAGGTCGGCAGTTGAATCCGGCCGGGCAAGTTCCGGCGCATCGCGATCCTGAGCCCGACGCGATTGGATTCGTGCTCGCGGGCGGCCAATCCAGCCGCATGGGCCGGGACAAGGCGCTCCTGGAGTTTGCGGGGAAGCCTCTGGTCGTTCATGCGCTCGACCTCTTTCAGGAGGCCGGCATTACGGCGATGGTTGCCGGCGCCGCTTCACCCGCCCTCAGGTCGCTTCCGGTTTTCGCAATCCTCATCGATGATGACTCACCCGGCCTCGGTCCTCTTTCCGGCATCTGCACCGCACTCTCGATCATCTCCGTACGCTTCGCCGTGTTTCTGCCGGTCGACTTGCCCCTGCTTCCGGCTTCGCTCCTCGTTTACCTTTTGCGCCACGCCCGCATCACCGGAAGCGCCGTAACCGTTTCCTCGATTTCGGGTTTTACGCAGACGTTCCCCGTGGTTCTCGACCGCGCCGTGCTGCCGGCACTGCAAAACGAGCTCAACTCCGGCCGCAGCGGCTGTTTTTCCGCGTTCCAGGCGGCCTCCGCGGCCCTCGGCCAACCCCTCAGCAGCATTGCCGTCGAACTACTCGCCCAGACCGGCGAGGTTTCCGATCCGCTGGGGCTGCCCCCGGCCCGCTGGTTTCTCAACCTGAATACGCCAGACGATATTGAGCGGGCCGAAGCGCTCAGTAACAAGCTCCGGGGCCGGCGCATCGCGTAATCTGTTCTCAGAGTGATGTCGGACGCTGACTCTCAATCCGAATTCCTGAAGCCGCTGAAGGCGGAACTTGAAGCGCTGGCGCGGCCGCCCGTTTCCAAGGGTCCGCCCTCCATCGCTCCGCCGGGACCTCCTCCGTTAGGCCCAATCGTCCGGTTCGATCGGGTTTCAATTTCGTTCAATGACCGGCCAGTTCTTGAAGACGTCAGTTTTTCCGTCGAGCGCGGCCAAACGCTGTGCATTCTTGGCCGCAGCGGCGTCGGCAAATCGGTATCCCTTCGCATGATCATGGGTTTTCTCAAGCCCGACTCGGGTTCCATTCACGTCGAGAACCAGGAGATTACCGCCCTCGGCGAAGAGGGCATGCGCGCCATTCGCAAGCGGGTCACCATGGTCTTCCAGAATGGCGCATTATTCGACTCACTGAGCGTGCGCGAAAATGTGGCGTTCCCGTTGCGCGAGCGAGGGGGCCTGGACGATGACCAGGTAGATCAGATTGTGGGCCGATTGATTGGCCTCGTGGGGGCAGGCGATGTGACCGACGAATTGCCGGCCAGCCTATCCACCGGACGCAAGCGTGCAGTGGCCATGGCGCGCGCTCTGGCCGCGCAGCCTGAAGTCGTGCTCTACGACGAGCCCACCACCATGGTCGATCCCCTGATTGCCCGCCGTTTAGGAGGCCTCATTCAGCGCCTCAAGCATCAATTGGGCTTTACCAGTATTGTGGTCACGCACGATACCCGCTTCGCCCGCGAACTGGCGGATACCATCCTCTTTTTGCACCAGGGCAGGGCGCTCTTCTTCGGTCCCCTCGAAGCTTTTCTCGCTTCCAAAGACCCTGATATTCAACTGTTCTTGAGCCTGGACGCCTATGTATTGCCCACGGAATAAGGACTTTATTGTTTATGTAACAACGGTACTGTAAAATAAGACAACTAGAAGTAAGACAGATAGAGTGACCGTTCAGTAACCATGTAGTTACTCTCTCGTAATCCTTTGCCTTGCAATTCTCTTGCAGCCCGGACTTTATTGGGCGAAGCTAAAGAAAACCAATTGATTCTGGATTGTAGCGAAAATTGGTGGGGCAAGAATTCACGGACTCCCCACGTGATGGGCTTTCAAGAACCTGCATAGCTTCCTAATTTGCGAGCGTTTTTCATCGCCTTAAGGGCCTCGAAATCGCGCAATACGGTTCTTCTCTTTATGCAAAAGTTTGCACGGATCAGGCTTCGTTCGCGTCAGGCTTCCCCCGCTTGCGAGGGCAACTGCGGTGTCACGTGTGGGGAGTGCCGTCCAGATGTATTCCTAAGGCTGAACCCCTGGCGGTGCCAGGGTGGCCCAGAAAAACTGACCGAGCGCAACACTTTAGCTTTTCCTGTGTCCTTTTTTGAAGGGCAGGCAGGTGGGGCAGCGGCACGACTCTCCGTTCTTTCCGTTGTGATGCATTTTTGCTTTGCTTCTATTCCCTTGCGAATCAATTCCAGCAGCACGCCGTTCAGTCGCTTCTGAAAGTTTGAGGTCTGCGTTTCTCTTATGGCGAGTTCGGATTTTTGGCAAAGGTTGTCTTCTTCCCTGGCTTTGTCGGCCGAATGGGAATCGGGTGTCTCGAGTGGCTCCGCGCGGCCCGCTCGCGGCACGGCCAAACTCTGGATGGTTCTGGATATCGTCACGGTCTGCCTTGCTGCGGCTGTGACCACGATCTTCGAGTTTCATACCACTCCCCTGAAGGGAGCCAGAGGTTTTTGGCAGGGAACATTGTTCTTCGGCCGTTCGATGTGGGTTTTGCTGGCCCTGCTATGCGGTTTCACTTTGACGCTCATCGCTACCAGCCGCCGCATGCACTTGTACACCCCGGAGCGCCTGACCAATTTCCTGCATGAGCAGAGACTGAGCGCGCAGGCATGCTTGACTTCAGGCCTGCTGCTCACTGGCACGCTTTACCTGGTGCATGGCATCTTTATTCCGCGCGGTATTGTGATCAGCACGGTGCTGCTGGTCG
The DNA here is from genome assembly GCA_963729915.1 of uncultured Acidobacteriota bacterium. Classification (GTDB taxonomy): domain Bacteria; phylum Acidobacteriota; class Terriglobia; order Terriglobales; family Acidobacteriaceae; genus Telmatobacter. Next base: position 10,968 of record CAVSQE010000016.1, read on the forward strand.
CGTTCGCTCTGGGCTTGCGGCGGTTCATCTATCGCGTGCTCCTCTATCGGCGCTTCGACCGGGGTCTGGATACGCGCAACGTGCTCATTGTAGGCACAGGCACTGAGGCGCAAGCCCTTCGCCACCATCTCGACAGCATCCGGCATCTGGGATTTACCTTCAAAGGCTTCATCGAGCTCCCCGGTTCCGTAGCGCGCACGCAGATGGCGCCAGGCGACATTGTCGGCACGCTCGATTCTCTCTTCCAGAATGCCCGTAAGCAGTTTATCGACGAGATTTTTTTCACCACGCCCTGCGAACGCAGCATCGTTCAGGACGTGCTGGCGCAAGCGCGGGTTCACGGTGTGGATTTGCGCGTGGTTCCCGACATGTACGACTCCGTGGCGTGGAACAGCCCCATCGAATACATCGGCCAGTTTCCCACGATGCCGCTGCATCGCGGCGAAGTGCCGGAACTAGGGCTCATTTTCAAGCGCGTCTTCGATACCATCTTTTCCGTACTGGCGCTTATTCTCATTTCGCCCCTGCTGGTGGGCGTCGCCATCGCCATCAAGCTCGATTCACCCGGCCCGGTCTTCTATACCTCTGATCGCATCGGCAAAAAGGGAGTGGTCTTCCGCTGCATCAAATTTCGTACCATGGTCATGGATGCAGAAACCCTTCGCGCCGAGATCATGCACATGAACGAGCGCGACGACGTGCTCTTCAAAGTCTCGAACGACCCGCGCATTACTCGCCTGGGACGGTTCCTGCGCAAGTATTCGCTGGATGAGCTGCCACAGTTCTTCAACGTCCTGGCCGGCGACATGAGCATAGTGGGACCGCGCCCGCCCCTGGCCGGCGAAGTGCACAAATACGACCTCAGCCACCTCCGCCGCCTGGATGTCACTCCGGGGATCACTGGACTGTGGCAGGTGCAGGGACGTCAGGATCCATCGTTTGCCAGCTATGTGTCTCTCGATGTCTCCTACATCGACAACTGGAGCATCTGGCTGGACTTCAAGATCATCCTGCGCACTATCGCCGTCGTCTTTTCCGGCACCGGCACGTAGTGGATCTCGCGTGTGGCTTGTGCGGGGAGTGATTTCCTAGGACTGATCAAAGACTCCGGTCGGCGTGTTGAGATGCGACGGCTTTTCCGTGTCACTCGTTGACTGATCCGAACCGGCTTCCGGTTTGGGTTTCCGGCGGACTCCTAGGTTGTTGATCGCGTAATCGATAAAGGGTGACTTGAGTTCGGGGTCCTGCCCCAGGAAGCGGCAGGTTGCCACCACCTGGTCCACGATGAACCGCGGATGATAGCAGGCAAGATCGAGTCCCATCTCTTCCCTCACCATGTACACGATGAAGTTGAACACATCCTCGCGCAGTGTCAGGCCCTGCCGCGTGCACTCCTTCTCGAAGATGGTCCGGTAGTGCTCCAGGTCCGGCGGACCTACCTCGATCTTGTAGGGAAGGCGTCGCAGGAAGGCGGGATCCATCAGATCTTCCGGTTCCAGGTTGGTGGAGAAGATCACCAGTTCCTCGAACGGTATGCTGAAGGTCTTGCCCGTATGCAGCTTGAGATAGTCCACGCGGCTTTCCAGCGGCACAATCCAGCGATTCAGCAGATTGGCCGGGCTCACCAACTGCCGGCCGAAGTCGTCGATCAGAAAGCATCCGCCCAATGCCTTCATGTGCAGCGGGGCTTCGTAGAAGTGGCCCGATTCGTCGTAGCGCAGGTCGAGCATCTCCAGGGTCAGTTCGCCGCCGGTGATCACGAAGGGCCTGCGGCACGTAACCCAGCGCGTGTCGTAGGTCTCACGCCGGATAAACGATTGGTTATCGTCTTCGTCCTCTGTCAACGGGCTGATGGGGATATGCACGCTGGGATCGTGAAAGCGGATGATCTGGCCCTCGATCATGATGGCGTACGGCACATAAATCACGTCGTGAAAGACGCTGGCGAATCTGAGCGCGACGGAGGTTTTGCCGTTTCCCGGCGGACCGTAGAGCAGGATGGCCCTGCCCGAATTCAATGCTGGACCGGTTTGTTCCACGATGCTGTCAGCCAATGTCAGCTCGCTGACTGCCTTGCGGATTCGCTCCGCGGAAATGCGTTCGTTGGTTGGCTTCTGCAGATTCACGCGATCGATAAAGTCCGCCAGGGGCACCGGAGCGGGCCCGACGTAACCCAGGCGCTTGATCGCCTCCTGCGTCCAGCGCCGGCCCTCGTCGGTCAGCGCATAGGTCATGCCGATGGGACTATCGGAGTTGCGCGATCCCAGTACGTACAGCAACTGCCGCTCGATCGCAAGTTGGGTCAGGTCGATCACGATCGTCATCGGCAGCTTGATGGCATCCGCATACTGGGCGATGCCGCTCAGACCGAAGGAATAAATCACCTTCATCAGCAGGGCGAGCAGTTCGGATTCCTCGAGGCCGGTGGCGGCAATGTCCTTGGGTTCCTTGGGAATGCGGCGAATAAATCCGTCCAGCACGGCCTGATCGACGGCCCCGACGGCCACAAGGTTTTCGCCAAGAAGCCCGCCGTGCTTCTTCAGCCGTTCCAACGCGACCGTCACATCCTTTTCCGTGACCAGCTTTGCGCGGACTAACAGATCGCCTAGTCGCACTCGCGTTTCGATGGTATCCCCCCGGCAATTCTTTTGCCTTTTAGCCCCAATGACCGAATATCCCACGCGCCAGTGGCGTCGCGGACGGCACACGCATGCAACCTTCGGCACACTCAAGTGTAAGTGGACGCTAACGAGCAAAAAATCCCCCGTTGGAGGGTAACGTTACCGCGCGATTTAAAATGGAATTGTGAAGATCGCGCTGGCCCAGATCGACCCCACGGTCGGTGATTTTACCGGGAACATCGACAAGATCGTTGCCGCCAGCCGCCACGCGGCGGAACAGGGTGCGCGCCTTGCGGTCTTTTCCGAACTCGCCATCTGCGGCTATCCTCCCGCCGACTTCCTTGAGAAACCCAGCTTCCTGGCGCGCTGTCGCTCGGCCGTGGACGAACTGGCTGCGGCAACGTCCGAGCTGCCCGTTGCCGTGCTCGCCGGCGTCGCCCTTCCTGCCGACGGGAAGGATGGAAAACCCGCCTTCAACGCCGCCGTCCTCCTCGACAAAGGCCAATTGCTTCTCGAGCAACACAAACGGCTCCTACCCTTTTACGACGTCTTTGACGAGCAGCGTTACTTCTCGGCGGCTGAATCTCAGAAGGTGATCGAGCTCGACGGCGTTCGCCTTGCCATCACCATTTGTGAGGACGCGTGGAACGACAAGAACTTCTGGCCGCGCCGCCTCTACACCGTTGATCCCGTGGAAGAGCTGATGCGCCAGAACCCGGCGCTGCACATCAACCTTTCCTCATCGCCGTTCTGGCACTCCAAGCGCACCATCCGCCGTGAGATGCTGGCCGCCATCGCCCGCCGCGACGGCATTCCGGTGCTGATGTGCAATCAGGTGGGCGGCAACGACAGCCTGATCTTCGACGGCTCTTCCTTCGCACTCAACGGGCGCGGCGAACTGATCGCGCAGGCGGCTTCGTTCGTCGAAGATATGGTTCTTGTCGATCCCTTCCACGCCGCGCCGGTTCCGGTTCCTGTAGACGATGCCACCGAGGCCGCCTATCGCGCCCTGGTGCTGGGCACGCGTGATTATGTGCGCAAATGCGGCTTCAGCAAAGCCATCGTGGGCTTGAGCGGCGGCATCGATTCCGCTCTCGTAGCCGCCATCGCCGCCGAGGCCTTGGGCGCGGAGAATGTGATCGGCGTCGGCATGCCCAGCCCCTACTCTTCCGCGGGTTCGATCGACGACAGCCAAAAGCTGGCCGCGAACCTCGGCATACGTTTTGAAACCATCTCCATCCGCTCGCTCTTTGCGGAGTTCAATCGGGCTCTGGAGCCGCTCTTTCACGGCATGAAGGAAGACATTACGGAGGAGAACATCCAGCCGCGCATTCGCGGTACGCTCCTGATGGCGCTTTCCAACAAGTTCGGCGCGCTGGTGCTCACAACCGGCAACAAGTCAGAGATGGCGGTGGGCTACTGTACGCTCTACGGCGACATGGTGGGCGCCCTGGCAGTCATCGGCGATCTGGTCAAGACGCGCGTTTATGCGGTATGCAATTGGCTCAACCGAGACCAGGAAATCATCCCCGCCGCGATCCTCATCAAGCCGCCCACGGCCGAACTGCGCCCCGGCCAGATGGACACCGACTCGCTTCCTCCGTACGAGGTGCTCGATCCCATCGTCGAGGCCTACGTGGAGCGCTATGAAACGCCGGAACGCATTGCCGCCGAGCACGGATTCCCGCTCGATCTGGTTCTGCAGACGGTACGCCTGATCGAGCGCTCCCAGTACAAACGCCAGCAGGCCGCCCCGGTTCTCAAGGTCACTGCCAAGTCGTTTGGTATGGGGCGCAGATTCCCCATTGCCGTCAAAGTCCAGGTCTAGAGACCGGCCCGGCCTAGCTCCAAGTTCCGGCTCGCCAAGGCCGCGGTATAAGCTAGTGAGAGGGAGCTTTCCCGCGTCTAAGGAGAACCGCTTGATCCGTCCGTCTGTCCGTTTGCTCAGCGCCGCTGCGCTGATTGCCATCTTCGTTCCGGTATTCCAGGCCGCTGCCCAGCAGCATGTGCCTCCAGCGCCCGATGCCAGCGCCCCGCAGGCGCCTGCCGCACCGGGACAGTCCGCCGCAGAACCCTCGGCCCCGGCTCCGACGGCCGCACCGGTGTTTCCCAAGCCCAATCCGGCCGACTTTACCACCTCCTCGCCGACCAAGGAAACCGTAGATGCCTTTCTCAACGCGAATTGGGGATTCGACGAGAACCGCGTCTGGCAGGTGGAGGCCATTCTCACCACACAAGCGCCAAACGTGAGCGAGGTGGTCGTTTTCATCGGCGACAAGACGGGCAAGGAAAAGCCCGCGAGGTTCGCGTTTTTTGTGATGCCCGACGGCAAACACATCATCAGCGGCGAGAGCATCATCAACTTTGGCGATCATCCCTTCGCAGAAGTCCGCCAGCAGATGCAGCAAGGCGCCGACGGCCCGTATCGCGGCTCGCCATCGAAGGATCTGGAGTTGGTGGAGTTCGCCGACTTCCAGTGCCCGCACTGTAAAGAGGCGCAGGCCAACATGGACAAGCTGGTCGCGGATTTCCCCAAGGCGCGCATCGTCTTTCAGAGCTTTCCCATCGCGTCCATCCATCCTGCGTCCGTGCAGGCGGCTGAGTACGGCCTGTGCGTGAACAAGCTGGGCGGGAGCTCCGCCTTCTTCCAATTCGCCGCGGCAGTGTTCGATGGCCAGGATGGCCTTGCCACTCCCGACGGCGCCGCCCTCACCCTCAACAGCGCCGTCATCAAGGCGGGACTTGATCCCACGAAGGTCTCGGCATGTGCCGCGACGCCTGAGATCAAGGCCAATGTCAATGCCTCCATCAAGCTTGGCACCGACGCGGGCATTAACTCGGTTCCAACCCTCGTCGTCAACGGCCACGAAGTTCCCGTCGGCCAGATTCCTTACGAAACCCTGAAGAAGATCGTCGAATTCCAGGCCAAGCTCGACGGCGTCAACGCCCACTAGCCAATTCCTTATGCATCGTGCCCCGTTCGCGCTTTGCGAGGGCGGGGCAGATTTTTTCCCCGCCGCAAAACTCCCCGCCTTCCTCACGCCCAGTTTCCGTTGCAGCCAGAGTATGATGGTTGCCGGCAATCAAACTGCGGGATGATCGGAGAACTGTGTCTGTGAAGCACATTCTTTCGCTTGACGGTGGCGGAATTCGCGGCGTCTTCACGCTTGAAGTTCTCCTCAAGATCGAGACGCTGTTGCGTGAACAGCAATACAACAACTCGCCGGATTTCGTGCTGCGCGATCACTTCGATTTCTTTGCAGGCACCAGCACCGGCGCAATTATTGCCGCGCTGCTGTGCTGGGGCATGCCGGTCGGTGAGATTCGCGATCTCTACACCAAGCACGGGCGCGACATCTTCCGCCCCATTCCCTGGCACCGTCACCCAATCAAGCGGCTCCTGTACTCGCGCTTCGATTCCCAGCCGCTGGCGGAAATGCTACAGCGCCTTTTTTCGGAAAATGGCACGGATGCCAAGCTGGGCGCGAGCCGGCTCAGAAGAATGGATATGCGCAACGAGGCAGCGGCCAAAAGCGAAACGGAAACTCTGGCCGAAGGTGAAGGCAAATTCCTGCTGCTCGTGGTGCGCAATCACAGCACGGGTTCCTCGTGGCCTCTCACCAACAATCCGCACGCGAAGTTCAACAAGCTCAAAGCGAATTCCGATGCGCCAACCCAGCCAGACAGCTTGCTAAGGTTTCCGCTTTGGCAACTGGTGCGCGCCAGTACCGCCGCGCCGACCTACTTTGACCCGGAAGAGATTGTTTTGGGAGGCATAAGGCAACTATTGGTAGATGGCTCCGTTTCGCCCTATTCCAATCCGGCTCTCATTGCCGCTCTCACCGCCATCTTGCCTGCCTACAGGATCAACTGGCCAACGGGCCCGGAAAAGATCCGCGTCGTGTCCGTGGGCACCATTGAGTTTTCTTCCAGGCTTCAGGTCAAGGATGAAAAACTTTGGCTGGGCCACAACGCGAAGCACATTCCCGTTGCCCTGCTGCAAACCATTGCCTGGCAGCAGGATTATCTGTGCCGCTGCCTGGGCGAGTGCATCTACGGAGAACTCTTGGATAAGGAAGTCGGGCATCTGGTCGAATCGTTGGATCGCGACAGTAACGGCGAATATCCGGTCTGGCATCAGCGGCCGGGGCCCGGTTGGTTCAGCTATGTACGCTACAACCCAACCTATCGGCGGCAGGACGATCTCGACAAAATGCTGAAGAAATATCCACGCCTGTCGGAGATCGCCGCTGTAGACACGATCCCCATCCTCAAAGACATCGGCCGCGATTACGCGGAGCAGACGGTGAAGCTCGAGCACCTTATTTGAGGGAAGGGCGTCTCGGCGGGCGGTCAGTCCTCTGTTCAGCGAGGGTCGAGGGTGCCCGTCCCGGTTTTGCGAGCGCCGGGAAGGCCCTCTACTGCGCTCCGCTTTTTTCCACCCGCATCATCAGCGTGTGTCCTGCGGCTTGCGGCCCGCGGACCACGTGCGGCGTCATCACAATCACCAGCGTCGCGTAGCTCTTCTGCCAATCCTTATCCGTTACGTTGTTCATTCCCGGGATCTCGCTAAGCCCGGGAGTTCCGCTGATCGCCTGGCTCTGCGACTTGTCCATCTCGGTGGCTACCACCGTCGCCTCGCCTGCTTTCAGCGTCACCACGCCGGTGTATTCCCGGTTGTTGAGCACCGGATTGCCGTCAATCGAGGTTCCGGCAAGCGCGTCGAGCTTCATTTCAACAGTCAGCGCCACGTCGCCGTTGCGTAGCGCCCTGGGCGTAACGGTCAACGTCAAACCCAGGTCCTGATACTGCACCATGGGAATGTTCGGCACTGCACTTGAAAGAGAGGCCAGCAGGGAACTGAGGCTGCTCGACGTTCCTGCCCCCGTCAATCCCGGAATGTTCCCGGCGCTTCCCGACAGGCTCGAATAGGAAGAGGTCTGGATGGGATATTTTTCGCCAAGCTTGAGCTCCCCCTTCTCGCCGTCCTCAAGGCGGAGCTGAACCTGATCGAGCTGGCGCGAGTCGGAAGTATTCAGGTTGAGGTTGAAGGTAGTCGTCCCCGGAACCAGGGCCGACTGCGTAAGCCCGCCGCCGAACAAGGCAAAGCCGCTGGAGAGCAGAGGGCTTGAAACCTGGCCCGAGGCGATGAGAATGCCAAGAATTGCCAGGGGATCGTTGGGCGAAGCCAATCCCGATGAAATAATTTGCTGCACCAGGCTTTGGTTAGCGTTCAAAATTGACTGCTCTTCCGCATACACATTGAAGGCCGCGATGCTCTGCGGCAACTGCGCTCCGGTGTTGCGATCGCTGGTGTGCGCCACCTGGATGAGGCGTACATCGAGCAATACCTGGCTGCGCCCGTCGAGAAGGCTCTGCATGGTGGCGTTGAAGGCTTCCAGTGTGCGTTGGGGAGCGCGCAGAGTAATGGCGCGCTCGCTGAGCGATAGCGTCGCCTGCTGTACCACGAAAATATTCCTTGCCACCGACAACACGTCGTTCAATTCATCGTCGCTCAAGCCGCTCAGGTAGACCGTTTCCACATCCTGGCGCAAAAACTGATTGCGATTCGCGGTGGTGTCGGCGGCCACCAGCGCGCGATGCGCGTCCAGCGGCACGAAGAAAGTGTTCGTGACCAGGCTCAACACCTGCGCCGCCTGCTCAAAGCTGACGTTGTCCACATCGAACCGGGTCAGGAACGGGTGCACGCTGGTGTCGATCATGGCCGTCACGCCGTAGGCGCGAAACACCTGGGAGATGATTTGCTCCCGATCGACGTGCAGGTGAAAACTATGCACGCCCGGAGCGGGTTCCAACTGCACGGGGCCGGCCAGGGAACTGTTGCTTTGCTCGTAAACCGCTTGCGGCTGGCCGCGGACGGCGTCGTCGGCCAGCTCGTCGAGATGCTGGCTGACTTCAATGTTGGTGGGGTCGAGCGCGCGGGCGCGCTCCAGCGCAGCGCGCGCCGCGGCCTCGTTATTCAGCAGCCGATCCTTGGCTGCCTCCTGGATCAATTCCGTGATCGCGTGGCTGCGCGCCACATCGGCCGCCAGCCGATAGTTTGCATTCGTGGGATCGAGCGCGGCGGCCTGCTGAAAGTCTTGCATCGCCTCTTCAAACTGGTGATCGAGGAATAATTTGCTCGCAGCAAGATAAAGCTTGACGGCGCGTCGCCGATTACTCAAGCGCGGCTGCGCGGTTACTTTGTCCGTAGCTGCGCTGGGAGCGGTTGCCGGCGTGGTCTCGGCCGGGGGTGCGTTTTGGCCGGCGGGCGCCGCCGCGGGAGTCGCGGTTTGCGCCTGGAGAGCACAGGCGAACAGGACCAGCGCCAAGCCTGCACAGCAGTTCGGGGCCACGGTTCCAGCTTGCCCGCACGCCCGCGCGCCTGGGTTTTGCCGCCGCGGCTTCATAGCCTGCCCTTCATACCTTACTCTTGACCGTGGCCAGCAAATCCGCCAGCGAGGTGACGCAGACTTCAGGCTGGTGCTCCATCAGCTCATCGAAGCTGAACTTGCCGGTCGCCACGGCGATCACGCTCAGAAAATTTGCCCGCGCCGCTTCAATATCGCGCGGGGTGTCGCCGACAACGCATATCTTTGCGTCCTTGCCGGCCATCTCACGCGCCTTCCACGCCGCGTGGGCGATTAGCTCCCCGCGGATGGGGAAGTGATCGCTGAAGCCGCCGAAGCGGAACCACTCCCGCAGACCGGCCTTCTCAATTTTGATCCAGCCGATGGCTTCCAGATTGCCCGTGGCCACGCCCAGCAATGCGCCTTTCTGGGCCAGGTGGCGCAGCACGTCTTCCACGCCCGGCATCAACGCCAGGTCCAGTTCGTGACGCCGCTCGGCAACGCTGTTGCGCATGGCCTCAAGAATGGCGTCCACGTGCTCCTCCAGCAGCTGGGCAGAAATCCCCGCCTGGCGGCAGGCCTCGCGCAAGATGGCGGTATCGGTATTGCCGTGCAGCAGGATGCCGCCCAGCGTGATCTCAAAGCCCGTCACGCGCTGCACGCTGGCGGCGAAGGAGTCAAAGTGCACGCGGTCGCGGCTGCGCAACAGGGTGCCGTCAATGTCGAAGAGATAGGCGTCCTGCCCATCCCAGGCAAAGTCCGGCTCTATCGCGATGCGGGCTGTGGGGTTCTGCGAAGTTGTTGGCATCATATTGGGCTGCGTCTTCAGCCTTAGGGACAGCTAGCAGACTCTAGCGGTAGCCCTGGCGAATTACGCTAAATACAGGACGTTCGCTGCGCGGCGGACGCTTGAGCCCGGCTCGCACTTCGGCCAGATCCAATCCCAGGTCGGCCATGGCGCGGCTCAGCGTGTTGCGGTGCATGCCCAGCTCTTCGGCCGCCTTACATTGGTTCCCCCGGTGTGCCACAAGCACCTCGCGCAAATACTGTCTCTTAAATTCCCGCACTGCTTCCTCATAGCGGATGCCGCTCGAGTGCATTTGCGTCACCAGGCTGTCCAGTTCTCGTCTCACGCTTCCCTCGTGCTTGTGTTGCTCAAATAGTGTAACCGGCGAGATTCCGCCGTGCAGCCGATTTTCTCATGAACCGCCAGTTTTTTCGTGTATCCATTTCGGCGATTCGTGTTCCAGTTTCTTCAGCCCGTCAAGAACACGCTGCGAAAGCCCGCCCGGACTCACTTGCGTGCTCACATGCAAGGCTCCGAAAAAGATCTTCGGCAATGTGGCCTGGGTCAACCACTCTGTCTGCGGGAAAAACGCTACCGTGACCAGAATGCAGACCGTCACCAGCAATGCTCCCTGCACAAAACCCACAATGGACCCGCCAATGACGTCCAGACATCCCAGCCCCACCCAGTGGAACATTTTTTTCAGCATGGCTCCGGCCACATTGGCGATAAACATCACAATCACGGCAATCAGCAGAAATCCAATGGCATTGGCTACGGCTTCATAGTGCACGATGGGCATGAACGCCACGCCCACGCGCGCGTAATTCCACCCCGCCAGCACGACTCCCAGGATCAGCCCCAGCAGCGAACAAATCGAGCGGAAGAATCCCTGGGCCATTCCCCCCAGCACCGACACCAGCAGTACCACGAGAATGATCCAATCCACCCATTCCATAACCAGCTCCGCGCTCTCTCACCGCAACGCTCATCCCCAAGGCAATGTTTCTAGAAATTATGATGCAAGTTCCCGGCCGGTCAAACGCTTGAAGGCTTCTAGATACTTGGCCCGCGTGCGTTCGACCACCTTGTCCGGCAAACTCGGCGCCGGCGCCTGCTTATTCCAGTGGATTTCTTCCAGGTAGTCGCGAACAAACTGCTTGTCAAACGATGGCTGTGCCCCGCCTGGCTTCCAGGTTTTGCCGTCCCAGAAACGTGAGGAGTCCGGCGTTAAAACCTCATCGGCAAGAATAACGCCTTTCGGTGTTTTGCCAAACTCAAATTTTGTGTCAGCCAGGATCAGTCCGCAGGCCTCGGCGTGTGCCGCTGCCCGGGCGTAGAGCGTAAGCGTCAGCCGCCGTAATTCTGCGGCCTCTGCCGCGCCCACGATGGCCTCAACTTGGTCATAAGAAATGTTCTCATCGTGCGCTCCGTCCTGGCTCTTGGTGGCCGGCGTAAAAATCGGCTCCGGCAGCCGCGAGCCGTCCAGAAGCCCGCCAGGAAGGCGAATGCCGCAGACCGTACCGTCGGCGCGATACTCCTTCCATCCCGATCCCGCGAGATAGCCGCGCGCCACGCACTCAACGGGAAACATAGCCGCCCGCTTCACCAGCATCGAGCGGCCTTGCAACTGGTCGTGGTAGGGCTGGAGGGACGCGGGAAACTCTTCAACGTCCGCCGTGATCAGGTGGTTGGGCGCCACATCCTTCAGCAGATCGAACCAGAACAGCGAGATCTGCGTCAGGATCTTGCCTTTATCCGGGATTCCTGTGCCCAGCACGTGATCGAAGGCCGAAATGCGGTCGGTGGCCACCAGCAACAGTGCGTCCTCCACGGAGTAGAGATCGCGTACCTTGCCTCGCCCCAGCAGCGGTGTCGGACCCAGGTTGGTAGTAAGCAAAGCTGCCATGGGGAATCTTCCTCAGAGTGGTTCGAAACTCCGATTCTCGTGCGGCAGACAGGCTTTGTCAATCGTCCGCGCAGCATTCCCGAAAGCGGTAGTTTTCGCGCTCTGGCAAGTCCGCGCGCAACACGCAAAACCGTTCGGGGGACGCCGGCCATTTACGCTTTCCGGACCACGCACGAAGTCGTGTGACGGCCGTCACGGCCCGCCCCCATGACATGGGAGACACTTCGATTGTCAACATGGTTCGGACGGCGTGTAAGTTGAGCCGTCTTTGAGCCGGGCGACACGAGGCAGCAGTGGAAAGGGGAAGCCGCGGCTAGTCTCGTTTAGTGCAGGGATCACCAGTAGCCGCGTGCTACCGACCTCCAGTGCCGGCTACTGGTCCCCGTCTTTATCTTGTGTTATAAGCACGACAAGCGCCTCCGAAGAGAAGTGATCCTTCGGGGGCGATTTTTTGCCCGCAATCTCCAACGTCAAACTTTAGGCCTCTGATACCACCGGCAGTCCTGCTGCTTCCCATGCGGCGAGGCCGCCCGCAATTTCTATCTGATTGGTCATCCCATACTGCTGAAGAATGCTTGCGGCGATCGATGAACGGTATCCGCCCGCGCAATGGACCGCAATACGTCGGTCGCGCGGTATCTCATCGATCCGGTCCTGCAAATGGTTCAGCGGAATGTTCATGCTGTTCTCAATATGTTTGTCCGCCCACTCGCGCGGTGTACGAACATCGAGCACCAGCGACAGTTCGTTGGCCGTTAGATCCTCCACTGCAATCAGGACGCTGACGCGCTCCGTTGGCCACACCAGATCGGGTCTCTCCGCAAGCGCTTCCATGCCCCCTTCCAGGTAACCTCTCACGTGATCGAAGCCGATCCGGCCCAGTCGCAGTGCGGCTTCCTGCTCGCGTCCCGGCTCGGCGATGATCACGATGGGTTTATCGCGGTCCAGTACCGTGCCCGCCCAGGTAGCGTATTGGCCCCCGAGCCCAATGTTGATGCTGCCCGCAAGATGCCCCTTGGCGAACTGCTCCGGGTCGCGCACGTCGAGTAACTGAACGCCTCTCTCTCCCATTGCGAGGACCTCAGCCAGTGCCACCGGCTTGTGGACCAACTCGAGATTTTCCTGGAGCGTGGCGCGTTCGCGGGTGTTGAGAACGGCATCATAGGTGAAGTAGGACGGAGCGTCCGGTTGATCTGCTGTTACCAGGCGCACGAACTCTTCCTTATTGGTGGGCTTCAGCGCGTAATTCAATCGCCTTTGATCGCCCAGGGTCGAGACGGTGTCAGAAGAAAGCTTCTTGCCGCAGAGGGAACCGGCTCCGTGGGCCGGGTAAACCAGAACTTCGTCGGGAAGGGTCAGCAGCTTGTCGTGGAGAGAGTCGAAGAGAAAGCCGCCCAGCTCGTTCGCGCTCCAGCCAAGCGATGCTCGCAAGTCCGGACGTCCCACATCGCCGATGAACAGAGTATCGCCGGTGAGAACTGCGTACGGTCTTGCCTCATCCTTGCTCCGGTCGAACACGAGAATTGAAATGGACTCGATGGTGTGCCCAGGGGTCTCGAGCACCGTCAGGCGCAGCCCAGGGAATTCAAGCGAATCGCCATCCTTCATGGCGACGAATCCGTATTCCGCCTTTGCGCGCGCGCCCAGGTGGATTGTGGCGCCGCAGGAGTCGCGCAACTCCAGGTGGCCGGCAACAAAGTCCGCGTGGAAGTGGCTCAGGAAGACGTGGCGGATTTGCAGGCCAAGCCGTTCCGCGTCAGCGACGTACTGTTGAATGTCGCGCTGCGGATCGACGACGATGGCAGTCTTGCTCTCCTCATCACCGAGCAGATAGGAGGCGTGTGCCAGGCATCCGAGATAATACTGTTTCAGGACCATCGGAATTCGGTGAGTTTAGCATCGCAGGCTTTCGCTGGCCAATCCGAAAATCTTTTGATTCGCTTGCCTTCCGCTAAGAATAAGAAACCATGCTTCTTCGCGGCGCGCAAATTCTGCATCCAACCTTTCAGTATGGGAATAAGGCGCCGCCTGCATTGCGACGCCGTTCCGCTTCTAATAAAATAAAAGCGTCCCTGCACGTTGATCTGTTTCGCATTCCTGCCTTGGTCAGTTCAGTTTTCCTATAGCGCGCAAACGCGAGGACTGATAAATGACCGACTCCCCCGACCACGCCATTTTTAGCCTGTTGCCCCAGCCCGAGGGCCGCAGGCGTTCCTTCGTCACCAGTTCCATCGTCAACCTGACGTTTCTCGGCCTAATCCTTTTGGCCGGCATGTGGGCCCCGAAGGTGATAGAGCATCACTACGAAGAAACGCAAATGATCGCTCCCACTCTGCCGCCTCCCATGAAAATCAGGCGGCCGCGTCCGCAGCCTCCCAAACACATGTTGGAACCCAGGCCGGTTCCTCCCAAGCCGGTTCGCATGGAGGCCAGGCTAACGGCTCCGCCGATGCCGCACATCAGGCCGAACATCGCGCTCACGCCGCGGCCCCGGCCAGCGCTGGCCGCAGCCATGCCCGCGCAGAACAAGTTCGTTCATCCGGCTATGACACCGGTTCATCTCGGCGATACATTCGGAGTCACGCCCAATCCCAACGCCGTGCGTCCGGCCACCGTCGCCGCTCTCGGCAATCCTTATGGCGGCTTGCAGGGTCCGGCCGTCGCTCCTCATGGCGTCGTTAGATCCACCGGCATCGGCGACTCCACGCGCCCCGGAGAAGGTGGTGGTGGCGGAGGAGGATATGGTGGCAGAGTTGCATCCGTAGGCATGCCCGGCTACGCGCCGGTTTCCGCTGCGCCCGTTTACGCTTCCACGGCGAATCAATCCACGAGCGTCGAAGTGCTCTCCAAGCCGCCCGTGCAATATCCCCCCGAGGCTCGCCAGTTGCACATCGAGGGCAACGTCGTGCTCAGCGTCACCTTTCTTGCGAACGGCCAAGTCGTCGTCCACGGCGTGCTCCACGGTCTCGGCCACGGCCTCGATCAGGAAGCCATCCGTGTGGCGCAGCAAATTCGCTTCCGCCCGGCTACCGAGAACGGCCGTCCCGTGGACGTAACCACGCACGTCACCATCGCCTTTCAACTCGCATAGCCAGGTGCTTCCGCGCGCTCACGCATTGCGAGCTCACTGCTATGCAAAAGTCATGCGCCGGAGTACATCCGATACAGTGAAGCCATAATGCAATAATCGCTTGCGCAGCCCGGCTGAAACTATGGCATGATCGAAGGAAGAGGTGAAGCGATGGCAGAAATGTTTGACAAACCGGCCACTGTCGATGACATTCTTCGCGAAGTTTCCCGAATCAAATCTGCCGTTACCGACGCTGTCGACGACGGCGTTCGTTCCGCGCTTCGTGCGACCAAGCAGGGAAGAGCATTTGCCGAAGACAGGATTGACGATGCAAGGCACGCCATCAAGCGCAACCCTCTGCAGGCCGCGGGCATTGTATTCGCTGCCGGGATCGTGATCGGGAGCGTCATTACTTTGATCTGCTACCCGCGCGACTAGCTCGCCGGCTCTGCCAACCTCGCAAGCGCCCCCGCCTTTCTAATGCGGCCTTCCCGGCAGCACGAAATGCTCCTCGCAGCGCGGCTCGTAGTTGTCGCCGGCCATGATGATGGGGCTGGTGTAGTGGGCCGGCTTGCCGTCAACCAGGCGCTGCGGATACAGCGCCTTGGCCCCGCAACTGCAATACGCCACCAGCTCGGTCACGTTGCCCGCATAGGTGCGCACCAGCCAGGAGAGATCGAGCATCTCGCCGAACGGCATGCCGCGAAAGTCCAGTTCGAGCCCCGAAACCATCACATCGTAGCCGGAGTCGAGCAGCCGCTTGGTGAACGGGAACAGGTCCTGCACGAACTGGCCTTCGTCGAGAGCGATGCACTCAATGTGCTTGCCGATGCGCTTTTCAGTGGATGCAATGATCGGCAGCACGGTCCACGGATCGTTGCCAGGGAACTCGACGGCTTCCATTTTTCCGCAGCCGTTACGATTGCGGCTTTCCACCAGTCCCGCGGCGGCCTTGGTGTCGGCGCTCGGCTTCAGCAGCATCACATACTGCTTGGCGTATTCGCGGCGGGTCTCGATCCTGCGCAGCAATTCGGCTGTCTTGTTGCTCCGCATCGGCCCGACAATCATTTCCAGTTTGCCAAGCATGATTGTCTCCAAAGGACAACAAACAGCAAACAGCGAGCAGCAGACAGTGAGCAGCAGACACCAGACGTCGAACAGCTAATGGCTTAAGGCCGCAATCGTCGAGAGCTGAGAGCTGTCTGCTGTCAGCTGCTTCTCACGCCGTCGCCCGCTTCAGCTCGCGTTGTCCCAGCCGCACGCTCACGATCTTCGACACGCCCGGCTCCTGCATGGTCACGCCGTAGATCATGTCGGCGGCCTGCATCATGCGCTTGGAGTGCGTCACGATCAGGAACTGCGTGTTGTGGCTGAGCGAGTCGAGTAGGTCGGCGAAGCGGCCCACATTGGTCTCGTCCAGCGCCGCGTCCACTTCGTCGAGCACGCAGAAGGGGCTGGGCCGGAACTCGAAGATGCCCACCAGAAGCGCCAGCGCGGTCAGCGCCTTTTCGCCGCCAGAAAGCAGCAGCACGTTCTGCAGCTTCTTGCCCGGCGGCGACACCACGATGTCCAGCCCGCTTTCTGCCTGGTTCTCCTCGTCGTTCACGCGCAGGAAGGCCTGCCCGCCCTGGAACAGCCGCGCAAACACCCTACCGAAGTTCTCGTTGATCTGGATAAGCGCCTCGTCGAACTTGGTGCGCGAAATCAGATCGATCTCCTTAATAGTCTCCTGCGTGTTTTCGATTGACTCGATCAGGTCATTGCGCTGTGTCTCGAGGAACGCATGCCGCTCCGCAGTTTCCTTGTACTCGTCGAGGGCCATCATGTTCACAGGGCCCATCTGTTCCAGCCGCTGCTTCAAGCCGCGACAGGTTTCCTCTTCCGCAGCCAACTCCTCGCCGGCCAGCCGCGCCATCTCCGTATCGGCGCGCAGTACCTGCGCTTCTACGTTCACTTCGGCCAGGCAGCTTGCCTCCAGATATTCCAGATCGGAGTGCAGTTTGGCCAGCTCGCTGGAAAGTCCGGCGCGATTCTCACGCAATTGATCCAGCGCCGCGCGCCCGGTTTTGAGTTGCGCCTCCATCGTGGCCAGCTGTTGGCGCAGCGCCTGCGCCTGTTCGCAGAGAGATTGCGCCGCGGCCAGCGCCGCCGCGCGCGTTTCGGTCAATTGCTTCTGCTGCCCGACCAGTTCAGTGTTTTCCTGAATGCGCTGCTCGCGCTCCGCCTCGGCCGCAGTACGTTGCTGCTCGATCGCATGCACACGCCGCGTCAAATCGCCAAACAGCCGGTCGATGCGTTGGAAGGCCGCCTCTGCGCCGCGCCGCCGCTCTTCCAGGCCGGCCAGCTCCGCCGTCATCTGCGCCGCTTCCTGTTGCAGCGCCTCGCGCTTCAGGCGCAAGGTTTCCAACTGCGTCAGCCGCGCGTTTAAGCCACTGTCCGCCTGGCTGTGCTCTGACTCAAGGCGCGTCGCCTCTTCGCGCTTCTCGGCAATGGCCTGGCGCTTGGTTTCCCGCGCGTCCTTGTTGCGCGCCGCCTGCGCTTGCCACTCCCGAAAGCGCCGGTCGATGCGCTGTGCCTCGGCTTCCATCTGCTTCAGCGACGCGCCCAGCGTGGCTGCCTCGCTTTCGCCTGTTCGCCGTTCCTCGCCGCGCGTCTCCAGTTGCGCTGTCAGCTCCTCGATGGCGCGGCTCAGCGCATCGGCGTCCCTTTGCGCGCTCTCCAGATCCGCTTCCAGCTTCGCCAGCCGGCCCTCGGTCTCGCGCAACTCGCGCTTGAGCGCCAGCGGACCCTCGCTGGCCGGCTTGCCGCCCGTCACCGTCGAACTGTGGAAGCACTCGCCGTCCGGCGTCAGGAAATAGGCATGCCTGTAACGCGATGCCAGCCGCTGCGCGTCCATGGAATTGTCTGTGAGGTAGCCGTGTCGCAACTTGGGCAACACCGCTTCCAGCGAACGCCCAAAGCCATTAAGCACTTTCACGGCATCGCGCAATGGAGTGACGCCGGGCTCCCCCTTCGGATCGTCGGTAGTTTCAAAGAGCTTGCCCTGCGCGTCGGAGTGAATCAGGAATGTTGCCCGTCCGTCGCTGGTCTTCAGCACGCGCACGCCCTCTTCCGCCGCGCCCCAGCTTTCCACGACGACGTAATTCAGTTCTTCGCGCAGAAATTCGTCCACCACGCCTTCGTGCTCGCCGCTCACTTCAAGAAAGTCCGCCAGTGTTCCCACCGGGGCCACCGATGGCCCCAACGCTCCCGGCTTGAGCAGCCGCCGCACTGAGTCCGTAGCGTAACCGTGGTTGCGAATCAGCGCTTGCAGCGAGTCGCGCCGGCCCAGCACAGCCGCCTGTTCGCCGCGCAATTGGTTGGCCTGTGCGCGGCGCGCGCTTTCGTCGCCACGCTTGGCCTGCAGGGTCTCGCGCAACGTCGCGATCTCCTGCTCGAGCCGCTTCAACGTCGCATCCGCCGATGCAAATCGCAGTCGCGACTCGCCGGTCTGCACGCCCAGGTTCTCGTTCTCAATGCGCGCCTGGCCCATCTCCGATTCCAGCCGCTCCGCTTCGCGTTCCAGCGCGGCCAGGCTCTCTTCGCCTTGCGCAATGTAGTTGCGCGCGTTGCCTGAGAGCGTGAGCAGATGCATGGCATGGCGGCGTTCGGCTTCGAGCTCCCGTTCCGCGGTAAAGACATCTTCGGCCGCGCTGCGCGCCTCATGCTGCCGCGCTTCTACTTTGGCGTGGAACTCGTGCGCCTCGCCGGCCGCGGTCTCAAGAAAGCTCTTCTGTTGTGCGCGCTCCTCTTCGATTCCGGCCAACTGCGTGCGCGTCTGCTCCAGCTCTGCGCCCGACGCCGCAATGCGCGCTTCCAGTTCGCTCACGCGCTCCGTATTGCTGCGCTCGCGCGCTGCGGCCCGCTCCAACTCAACAGCCGCGGTGCTGGCGCGCGTCTGCGACTCCAGGACCTCGCGGTCCAACTCGTATCCGCGCTCGGTCAACGCGTGCTGGCTCGTTTCCTGCTGCGCAATCTCCTCGACCGAGCGGTTCACTTGCTCCGTGAGCGCCGCAATCTCCGCTTCCAGGCGCGACTGATCGGCGTCCATGGCCGCCATGCGGCTGGCCAGCACCACGCGCAGCTTTCCGCGTAACTCTTCGCGCACTGCGGCATAGCGCTCCGCTTTGGCTGCCTGGCGCTTCAGGCTGTTCATCTGCCGCGTGACCTCTTCAAAAATATCGTCCACGCGCGCCAGGTTCTGTTTCGCGCTTTCCAGGCGCAGCTCCGCGAGCCGCTTCTTGGTCTTGAAGCGCGTTACGCCGGCAGCCTCTTCGATAATCGCCCTACGCTCATAGGGCTTCGAGCTCAGCAGTTGTCCGATGCGCTCCTGTCCGATGATGGCGTAACTTTCCGGGCCCAGGCCCGTGCCCATGAAGATGTCCTGAATGTCGCGCAACCGGCAGAGCTTGCCGTTCAGCAGGTATTCGCTTTCGCCGGTGCGGAACAGCCGCCGCGTGATCACCACTTCACCCTTTTGCGGCTTGCTGTGGAACTTGCGCCGCCGGATCTTCAGCAGGACCTGCGGTCCGGCAGCCTTTTTGTCGGCACTTTCGTCGGACTCTTGCGCTCCAGTCCCTGCCGCAGCCTCTTCTTCGCTCACCTGTCCCGGCTGCTCGCTTGCAATGATCTCTTCGGCCTCGACCGCGCGCTGGCGGCGCACCTCTTCTTCATCCCAATCCGCCGGCCCCTCGTGATCGACAACGACCTCTGGCTCAACCGGCACAGGCCCCTCGTAGGCCTCGGGATCGATCATGGTGAGCGTTACTTCCGCCATGCCCAGCGCTTTGCGATCGCGCGTTCCGGCAAAGATCAGGTCCTGCATATGCGAGCCGCGCAGCGTCTTCGCGCTCTGCTCACCCAGCACCCAACTCACGCCGTCCAGAATGTTCGACTTTCCGCACCCGTTCGGACCCACCACCACGGCAATCCCCGTGCCCGCCACGGTCACTTCCGTGCGGTCACAAAAGCTTTTGAAGCCGAGGATGTGAATCTTCTTTAGTTTCAGCATGTTTACTCCGGAGGAATGAGCCTGTGCCTGAAGTATTATGAGCGTTCGCAGGAGCTTGGCCAGACGCTGCTCTGGCGGCGAAGATCAATGCTTCATTACAGACTTTACGGATGCTAAATCGCAGGGTCAACGTCGATAAATCGGGCCAATGTGGATAAGGAGGACGGAATTGCTTTCTTGCGGTTTCGGCACTCTAGTGGACGCTCAGGTCGCCCTCTGGAACGCTAGCCCCACGGCGGCGTAAAGTACAGACCATGAGGAACATAATTATTGCAAGCATTTGTTTGATCGTGTCGGCGAGTCTTACAGCGCAAAGTTTGAGCGTCGGCGACAATGACCTGCCGAAGTTCGAACATTATCCAGCCGTAGCCAATTTTAACGGCAGGCCAGTGAAGCCAATACTTGCCACTCGTACAGAGCATGCCTACAGAACGCAGATTCGTGAACAAGCGAGTGCTGGGCCGAATTTTGCAGGGCATTTCACACTCGCAAAGTGGGGATGCGGTAGCCCGTGTCTGGCATTCGTCATCATTGATTCAAAATCGGGGAGCATCTATGACCCAGGCTTCTCAGTGGGTTGTGCTCAGGAAAATGGAATGGACGCAGGTATCGACTTCAAGCTCACAAGTCGTCTCATCATAACGACGGGTTTCTCGAAGAAAAGCGGATGCGGAACCGATTTCTATGAATGGGACGGGAAGCGACTCAACCTGATTCACTTTGAACCTTGGCATTCCGGTCGTTGAGAGGCGATTAGACCAAATTGTTTGGATGATTGGCGGAATGGCCACCATGGTCGGATGATCGCCAAACCGGAAATGCATCATTGACAAGCATTCCCTTACGCCCTGCTCCATCAGTCTCGAGTGGCACGAGTGATAAAATCAACCAGTGCCGGGTCCTACGCGACGTAATCCCGCCAACCCCGCCAGGTCCGGAAGGAAGCAACGGTAACGGGCTCATGCGTGTGCAGTAGGTCACCCGGTACTTTTATTTGCAGTGAAGAAGTCAACGAGTGAATGAGTGAATTTTGAGCCGCGGGTGCGGGTTCACCTGTCGCGGCTCGTTCCCGGGGCAATCCCCGAAGTTTTGCAAGGAGAAATGCATTGAGCCTGACCGTTCGCCCCGTGGTGGGCCGCCGCGCCAAGATTTCGGCGCTCGGAACCTACGTTCCCCCCGATGTCATCACCAATCAAGACCTGGAAAAGCTGGTGGAAACCAGCGACCAGTGGATCATGGAGCGCACGGGCATCAAGACGCGGCACAAGCTGGCCGCCGGCAAGGGTGTAAGCGACATCTGCGCGGAAGCCGCAAAGAAATGTCTGGCGGCGCGCGGCATCGGGCCGGACGAGCTTGAAGTCATCATCGTGGGTACGGTGACGCCGGACATGATGTATCCCAACACAGCCGCCCTGGTGCAGAACAAGATCGGCGCGCACCGCGTGTGGGGTTTCGACGTCTCCGCGGGCTGCTCGGGATTTACCTACGCTCTCCAGGCGGGCGTGAAGATGGTGGAGAGCGGCATGCACAGCAAGGTTCTGGTGTGCGGCGCTGATGCCAATACGCGCATGACCGACTACACCGACCGCACCACTTGCGTTCTCTTTGGCGACGGCGGCGGCGCGGTGCTGGTTGAGCCCTGCGAAGAGGGCGAGGTCGGCTTCATCGACTCCCTCAACGAGATCGACGGAGCGGGCGGCGTGAGCCTGAACATGCCGGGCGGCGGCAGCCTGAACCCTTCGACCCACGAAACGGTCAACAAGAAGATGCACTTCATCCACCAGGATGGGCCCGCGGTGTACAAGTTTGCCGTGCGCAAAATGGCCGAACTCACGGCAGGGCTGCTGGCAGCGCAACGGCGTCACCGGCGCGGATCTGGGCTGCTTCATTCCCCATCAGGCCAACATCCGCATCATCACGGCCACGGCCGATCGTCTGGGCATGAGCGCCGATCGCGTGATCGTCAATATTGAAAAGTACGGCAACACTTCCTCTGGAACCATTCCGCTCGCCATGGAGACGGCCGTCGAAGAGGGCAAGCTGAAAAAGGGCGACCTTGTGCTGCTGGCCGCCGTGGGCGCGGGCTTTACCGTGGGCACGGTGCTGCTGCGCTGGGAAATTTGAAGAGCAGCTTCCAGCTACTTGCTTCTAGCTGCCAGCTTGTTTCGCGCTTCGCCCACTTCAACGGGCATCAGAGGCTAGCCCCAGGCGTAAGCCTGGGGGCAAGAGGTCGCTTTCCGAAACCGCAGCCCCGAGGGGGCGTAAGAACGACTCCCGAATCTAAAATTGCTACCGAGAAACTCGCAGCTACTCACTAGAAATTCCAAACTAGAGGCTAGTAGCTAGCAGCTAGAAGCTGAATCGGCATATACTGTGCTCCACCAGCGTCAGCTTTTGACGCGAACCAGACGATACCCAAGCGGAGGCGACCATGGAAGTGGCATTCACCGCAAGGAAGGGCAAAATCTCCAAGGCTGTGCGCACGCAGGCCGAAGAGGGAATGGAACGCATCGGGCGCATTCTCGGCCGGAGCGCGCGAGCCAGCGTCACGTTCAGCGCGCAAAGGCATGTCTACATCGTCGAATTAACCATCATGGCGCGCTCGCAGAAATTTGCCGCCACGGGCAAGGGCGACTCGCCCGACGCTGCACTGCGCGAAGCCACCGAACACGCCGAGCATCAGGTGCATCGGCACCGCGATCGGCGCATCGTGAGCAAGCGCCTGCCCAAAGGGGAAAAAATGCTCGCGGCTCCTCCCGTCACGCGGCCCAAGGCGCGCGTGGAGCCTCTGAGCGATAGCGAAGAGGCCGCTCCGGCAGGTGGCAAAGCGCGGACATCCATTGCCGTGCACTCCTTTCCTATGCGCAGCACGGTAGTCGAGCCGCACATCGTCAAGAGCGGCGAAGCCATTTCGCTGAAGCCGATGACCATTGAAGAGGCTGTAAAGGATGCGGAATTTCGCGACCGCGACCTGTTGATCTTTCGCACCGCAGTGGGAGAGACGTTTGTGCTGCATCGCCGCCGCGACGGCCAAATGGAGTTGGTGGAGATCCCCTAGGGCCGGCTCACGCTTCAAGCTGGAGGCCGCCGCGCCCGCAAATTGACCCGCCGTGTGCGCCCTTTGTGACGGTGCGCAATGCGGTACTGAAGTCCTGGCGTTCATTTCTCTTCGGGGAAACGCGCAAGTGCGTGTGGGTAAGGGCTTACCTAACTTGCGCTTGAGCGCGGACTTTGGTTGCATCCGGTGACCGCTTTTGGGGATGGTTGCATGAATCCACGGCGCTTACGATCAAATCAATGGCATCAGTTGCACCAAAGGCCGGACCCAGGGGGGTGCGGAAACGCTCGCCAGTTCCAACGCTGGCGATTCCCGGGGAGGCCATGGAACTGAACGTGTACGAAAATACAAATCCCGACGCGCAGCGCGCGGTCCTCGACAGTCTTCCAGTTCTGGTTTTCCTTGAACGTGCGGGCAAAATTGTCTTTGCCAATGCTGAAGCGCGGCAGTTGCTGGGTATGGTGGACGGCGAGTGGGTTCCCCGTCCCGTAGAAGACGTTCTGTGGGGCCTTTTTCCCGGTACGGCCGAGCCGCAAACCAGGCTGACCGGTACACGGCACGGCAGCCCCTTCCATGCCACTCTTCCGGCCCCCAACGGCCGCCTGGTGTCTGTCGAGGGCACCTACAGCATCTCGAACCCGCAACTGCGCGAAGCTATGATCGTGGCTCATCCCAGCGAAAAGGAGCGAGCTCCCAAATCGCGATTGATGGAAGATGTACTCTCCAGCCTTCCCGAGGCTGTCGCTATCGAGCATCAGAATCATGTTCTCTACACCAATCCCGCGTTCACGCGCATGTTTGGCTTCACTGCAGAAGAGGTCGGCGGCGGCAGCCTGCGCGAATTGATTGTCCCGGAGACGCGTCTGAACGAAAATGCCACGCTGCTGCGCCTGGTCGACGAACGGGGAAGCGCCACCATGGAAACCGTGCGCACCAACAAGGCCGGCGAATTGGTGGATGTGAGCATGCAGATTGCGCCGCTGCTGGTGGATGCCGCCAAGGTGGGCTATGTCTTTACGTTTCGCGACATCGGCGAGGTGAAGCAGACTGAGGCCAAGCTGCAGCACGACGCCATGCACGATGTGCTCACCGGATTGCCCAACCGGGCGCTGTTTCTTGACCGCCTGAACCTCACCCTGAATCGCCGCCTGCGCCATCCCGACAATGGCTGCGGCGTGCTCTATATGGATCTCGACAACTTCAAGTCCGTCAATGACAGCCTGGGCCACGCCGCGGGCGATGTGCTGTTGATGGCGATTGCCGAGCGGCTGCGTTCCTCGTTGCGGCCTCAGGACTCTGCCGCGCGTCTCGGCGGCGATGAATTTGCCGCGCTGGTCGAAAACATTGTGTCTCCTTACGATCTTGAAGTGGTCGGCAGACGCATCCTGCATGAGCTGGAGCGGCCCTTCGACATCTTCGGCCACACCGTTCACGCTGGCGCCAGCATCGGTGCGGCTATGGCGGGTCCCGAGCACACCTCATCCGATTTGCTGCTGCGCGACGCCGACTTTGCCATGTACCGCGCCAAACAGGCGGGCCGCGGGCGTTACGAAATCTTCGACAAACACCTCGAGGTCTACGTCACCAGCCAGCAGGAACGTGAGCGCGAGTTGCGGACCGCCCTCGATAAGCGGCAGTTCACATTCCTCTACCAGCCCGTCTACCGGCTCACCAACGGCAAGCTTGAGGGCTTCGAATCCCAACTTTGCCTGCGCCGCAACGATGGCACCGTTGAGGATGTTGACGGCCTGCTCGCACTGGCCGAGGACACGGGCCTTTCCATCGCGCTGGCCCAGGAAATGTTTGACACCGTCTGCGCGCAGTTGCGTTCCTGGAGCGAATCCCTGCCGCATTCGGATCTGTTCGTGTCCGTTAACCTGACGCGCCGGCAGATCTTTAACACTGATTTGATCGCCCAGGTGATGAAAGCCCTTGCGGCCAGCGGCGTCGATCCATCGCGCCTCGTCTTCGAGATTCCTGAGAACGCCCTCAACGAGACTCCCGATGCCGCGGTCGGCATCCTGCAGCGCCTCGCCGATTGCCAGGTGCACGTGGCCATCGACGACTTCGGCAGCAGCCTCGCGCCGTTGAATCATCTGTTGCAGTTGCCGCTTGCCATGGTCAAGCTCGCTCCCAAGCTCATAGCCGCTGCCGTTTCGACGGGCCGTCAACAGGCTGTACTGGAGTCGCTCGTCCGCCTCGCCAACACTTTGAACCTGCCTGTCGTGGCCCAGGGAATTGAGAACCGCGAGCAGGTTGCAGCGCTGGTCCGCATCGGCTGTTCGTTGGGTGAGGGACCGCTCCTGTCGCCCGCTCTCAATCCGGATCGTGCGCTGGAGCTTGCGCAAGCCGGCTCGCGAGCTGCGGCGTCCCGCGCCTGATACTACAGTCGTAGATCGGCGTTTGGGAGGGAGCAGGGAGATTTATCTCCCTGAAAAGCAGTACAAGTTTTGCGGCCTTTAGGCCCGGATTTATGCGATTCGTGCCAAATACAACTGCTAAAGCCGTGCCCTTTTTACAAAGCCCATTGCATCGAGTTTTTTCGCAGCCTGTTAAATCCATCCCGTCATATACCGGATGCTGCTCTTCCGGTGTAGCATGATCCCATGACGCCCCGAAAGCCCGCGCGCACCCCGGGGAAATCCCGACATGCAACTCGCCCGCGGAAGCAAGCCGCCAAGCCGCGCGGTGGCAAAGCGGTTAACGAACTGGTGATCGTCACCGGGATCTCCGGCGCAGGAAAAGCTTCAGCGCTCAAGGCCTTTGAGGACCTGGGATTTCACTGCGTTCGACAATCTTCCTCTCGAGCTTCTGCCCCATTTTGCCGGTCTCGTCAGTGCCTCGTCCCACGCGGAGCGCGCGGCCATCGTGATCGACGTGCGCGAAGGCACGACCCTCGATCGCTTGCCCGACATCCTGAAAAGCGTCAAGAAAATGCTGCAAACCCGCGTGGTGTTTCTTGACGCCCAGGATCCCGTGCTGGTGCGCCGCTTCTCTGAGACGCGCCGCCCGCACCCGCTCGGCCGCAGCGAAACGGTGTGGCGCTCCATTGTCGAAGAACGCCAGTTGCTCGACCCCATCCGCAACGTCGCAGACACCCTCATCGACACTTCTAACTTCAACGTGCACGAGCTCCGTGCCGACATCCTGGCGCGTTTCGGTCACGAGGACGAATCCAAGCGCCTCCTCGTTTCCTGTCTCAGCTTCGGTTTCAAAAATGGCGTGCCGCTCGACGCAGACATGGTCTTCGATGTGCGCTTCCTTCCCAATCCGCACTTTGTGCCCGAGTTCCGCAAGAAGACCGGCCTCGATCCCAAGGTTGCCGCCTACGTGCGCGGTTTCCCGCAGACCAAGGAGTTCCTCGATCGCGTGACCAAGCTGATGCTCTACCTGCTGCCGCACTATGTGAATGAGGGCAAAAGCTACCTGACCGTGGGCTTCGGTTGCACCGGCGGCCAGCATCGCAGCGTCATGATGGCCGAAGAGATGCGCAAGCGGCTCGAAAAAGCCGGCTACCAGGTGAAGTCCCTGCATCGCGACATGCCGCGCTGAGAGCGCACCAGTTTGTCAGTGCATAGGCAGCTCGTCCAGCCACCGCGCCTGCGCATCAATCATCTGCATGTCAACGTTCTTAGCGGGATTCAGCCACACCAGCATCTTGCGATCTGCGATCTTTCCATAGGCTTCCGGCTCATGCGGCAAAATGCCCGCCGCCGACCGCTCATCCCATGCAAACCACAGCACCGGCACGCGCACGTTTGCCGCAGCCGCATTCAGATCGTAGCGATCGCGTACCAGCAGCCGCGCGGGAACCATCCGCGCTCGCGCATCATTGAAGATCGCGCTCGTCGGATCGGCGAGCGGCGATTCCACAATCACCCCGGCCAACTCCGGATGCGCGGTGGCCTCTTCGAGCGCCAGGTTAGCGCCCAGCCCCGTTCCGTCGAGCACAATGGACTCCGGGAGCGACGTGCCGGGTTCCGGTCAGGTATGCGATCGCCCACTCGGCATCCTCCCGCAAGTGCGTCTCGCTGGGCCGCACAAACTGGCTCTGCCCGTAACCCCGGTAGTCGAAGGCCAGCACGTTCACGCCCGCCGCGTGCAGCCGGGCAAGCGCGTCCACGGTGTCTCCCAAATTGCCGTCCTGCCATGCAGGTAGAGAACCGTGAGCCGGGCAAACTTTCGCGTCCGGCGCAGCGGGGATCCACCAGCCCGCAAGCCGCGGCGTGCCCGTGTCGGTAGCAGCGAACCCCACGGCATCGAAGGCGATGCCCGCAGTCGAACGGCGTGCGCATAACCACAGACTCTGGATGGTAGAGCAGTTGCCAACTGCCTTGCCAGAAGAGCAGGCACAGCCCGCACCACGCGCAAAAAATGGCTGCGCCTATGGTGATGCCGACAGCGCCCAGCAGCCAGCGGCCAGAAACCCTGATCCTTCCTGACGCATCGTGCGGGTGGGCTGGCGCGCGCCGGCCCGCGCCGGCCTTTGCGCCACTCTTGCCGGGTCCGCGCGACCCAATCTCCAACCCCTTTTTCTTGCCGGCCATGCGTGCTTTTCCCCGGTTTCCGGTCCCGCTAAGCGGAACCAACTCCATGCTAATTCGTGAGCCTGCAGGCCCATTCCCGGCCTTAGAGTCTGCTATTAACTTTCGCGGGGGACGGCGTCGCGAGCGAAAATCGGGCCAGACGAAGCCGAGCCCGAAGGCTGTGGCGGGTCCACCGTCGAGGGCGAGAATGAAGTGTGGCCCGATTTGCGCCGCGACCCGAAGGGCTGGGGCCAATTCTCCTCATCTCTTCGTCGCTCGTCGTTAGCAGACACCCGGTATGCGTCACTCCTCGCTCCTCGACCTGAGAAAAATTGGCTCCCAGCGCCGCCCCCAGGAAAGTTAATAGCAAGCTCTTAGGTGTATAGTTTTTCTTGGTTTCCGAAATCGTTTACGAAGAAGGTCAAAAAATGGGGAAAAGCAGCCAGGAAATAGCGAAACCTGCGGCAAATGAGGTACTTTTGGTCACCAGCGGCGATCTGCGCCAGTCCGCCAATCAAGTATGCTGGCCCGCGCAGCACGATATGGAAGAAAAGCTGACCGCGGCCTTCGCGCAAAAGGGCTATAAGCTGGTCCGCGCCCACGCCTACGACGACAAGGTCAAGCACGGCTTCATCTCTTCGCAGCGGCAGGGCATGGACGTCTTCATGAAGATTCATCCCGAGGCGAAGCTGGTGTTTGCCACCGCTGCCTGGCAATACAGCCATCACGTTCTGCCCGGCCTGCGCAGCCATAAAGGGCCAATTCTCACCGCCGCCAACTGGTCGGGCCAATGGCCGGGACTGGTGGGACTTCTCAATTTGAATGGCTCGCTCATCAAGGCCGGCAAGCCCTTCTCGTCCATCTGGAGCAAGGATTTTACCGACGCCTACTTTCGAGATTCGCTCGACGAGTGGCTCCGGACCGGCAAGATTACTCACGATCTCTCGCACGTGCACACGCTCGACAAAAGCAAATTGCCCGCCGAAAGCGCGAAGCTCGGCGTCGAGCTTGCCGCCGAGTTGCAACATCGCAAGGCCATCATGGGCATCTTCGACGAAGGCTGCATGGGCATGTACAACGCCATCATCGATGACGAATTGCTCAATCCCGCGGGAATCTTCAAGGAGCGGCTGAGCCAGTCGGCGCTGGTGGCCAAGATGCGCACCGTGAGCGACGCCGAGGCGAACGCGGTGTACCAGTGGCTGGTCGCCAAAGGTGTCAAGTTCGATTTCGGCAAGGATGAAGCCACCGAACTCACGCTCGATCAGGTGCTCGGTCAGTGCAGAATGTACGTCGCCGCGGTCCGCATCGCGCACGAGTTCGGCTGCGACGCTGTCGGTATCCAGTATCAGCAGGGACTGAAAGACATGGCGCCCGCCTCGGACCTGGCCGAGGGCATGCTGAACAACAGCGAGCGTCCGCCGGTCTTTGCCGAGGGAAGTAAAGAAGAGTTGTATGCCGGCGGTCCGCTTCCGCACTTCAACGAAGTGGACGAGTGCGCCGGCGTGGATGAGATGATCACCAACCGCTGCTGGAAGGCGCTTGGCCTCGATCCCTCCACCACGCTGCACGATGTGCGCTGGGGCGAGCACTACAAGGGCGACGGTATCGACGACTTTGTGTGGTTGCTGCAAATTTCCGGCGCCGCGCCGGCTCAGCATTTTGTGGGCGGCTATTCGGGCGCGATCAGCGAACGCCAGCCGGCCATGTACTTTCCGCTCGGCGGCGGCTCACTCAAAGGCGTCGGCAAACCCGGCGAAATCGTCTGGAGCCGCATCTTTGTCGAGGGCGGCGCGTTGCATTGCGACATCGGCCGGGGCACGGTCGTCAGTCTGCCTGCCGCCGAAACCGAGCGTCGCTGGCGCGAGACCACGGTGCAATGGCCCATCGTGCATACCATCCTGCACGGCGTCAGCCAGAACCAGATGATGGCCCGTCACCGCGCCAACCACGTCAACGTGGCCTACGCGCCGTCAGTAGAAGCTGCCGGCAAAGCATTGGCCACAAAAGCCGCGATGCTCGCGGAACTCGGCATTCACGTGCATTTCTGCGGAGTGACGCAATAAGCAAATCAGCGGGTGCCCCATCCTAAACGCGTACTTTGCGTTTAGGATGGGACGGCAGTCTAGGGGCTAGCAGCTAGAAGCTGCTTCTCACGACTGAATCTGTTCCGCTGCCATCTCTTGCGCCGAGGGAATGATGCCCATCTCCTGGTAAATCGGCCGCACCACCACGCGTATCGCCGGCAGGCGGGTCGCAAACCACGCTGCGCCCAGCACCACCACTAGGCCGTTGACCACCACCGTCCATTGCGCGCCAGTGAGCACCATTCCAGTAAAAATCCATACCGGCGTCGATGGAATGGTATGCGCCATGGTTCCTGCCAGCAGACTGCCGAACGGCGCCATGCCCACAAACGCCATGGTGTAGTAGCTCATCACGCGTCCGCGCTTGTCTTCGCTCGTCAGCGTTTGAATAATGGTATTGCTCGCCGCCATGCCCTGCATCATGCCCGCGCCCGCCACCAGTACCATCGTCATCGAAAGCCAGAACGTACTCGACAACCCGAATCCAATCAGTCCCAGCCCAAAGACTGCCGCTGCCACCGGAATCATGCGAATCAGCCCGCGCACATTCCTGCGCGCGGCCAGCGAGAGCGCGGAGATGAGCGCACCCACGCCCATCGCGCCCATCAGAAACCCCAGCGTATGCGGGCCGCCGTGCAGCACCGTGGCCGCAAACACCGGCATCAGCACCACAAAGGGCATGCCCATCAGGCTCACTACGGCAAACAGCATCAGGATGGTGCGGATGGGCAGGAATCCCGAAACGTAGCTCCAGCCTTCCTTCATCTCGTGGAAGGTCGATGTTGCCTTGCGCATGATCGCGTGCGCGTGCACGTGCATCATCAAGAGCGAGGCAATCACCGCGATGTAACTCACACCATCGATAAGAAAGCACCATGCTTCACTTGTGACCGCGATCAGCATTCCTGCCAGGGATGGTCCGATCAGCCGAGCCACATTCACCATCGATGAGTTGATGGCAATGGCGTTGCCCAGGTCGGCGCGGTCCTCCACCATCTGCACCATGAACGATTGCCGCCCCGGCATGTCGAAGGCATTGATGATACCCTGCATCACGCTCAAGAACAAGATCCAGTGGACGGTGATGTACCCGGAAAACGTGAGCCCGGCCAGCGCGAACGACTGCACCATAGCCAGCGTCTGCGTCCACACCAGCACTTGCCGGCGATCCCATCGGTCGATCCACACGCCCGCAAACGGCGCCACGAGAAACGTGGGAATCTGCCCCGCGAAGCTCACGGTGCCCAGCAACAGCGCCGAATGCGTGAGCCGGTACACCAGCCACGCCGTGGCGATGCGCGTCATCCACGTACCGATGAGCGAAATTGTCTGCCCGCCGAAAAACAGCCGGAAGTTGCGATGCCGCAACGCGCGCCACGCATGCGACATGCCGTCCGCCGCGCGCAATGGGCGGTCCGCTTGTGCGCGAGTGATGGGATCGTCCTTGGTCAAAAAGAATTTCCTTGTGCGAAGAGCTTGGAAACGTGAGCAATCCATTTCCCGCGCAGGCGACGCGCCGGCCTTGGTTTTCTGCTCACTCTTTACTGTATAAGGACAACTTGCATCTTACGTAATCCACCGCCAGGTAGTCGGTCAGTTTGAAACTGTTTTGAAAGGGCACGGCTTCAGTCGTGCCGCAAACAGCCAAGAATCAGAGTGGGCTTTAGCCCCTGGGGGATGTTCCCTTTCAAACTGACCCACTACCGGGAGTCCGGCACCAGTCGCCCATCCGGTAAGGTGGACAATAGAAGTAGTTGCTTCCTATTTTTGATGGTGGAATCTTCTTGACGGTTTCTTTAAATACGAATTCTTTGCTTGGGCTCTTGCAGTCCAAATTTGGCCTTGCCGGCTTTCGCGCCCACCTGGAAGAGGTGTGCCGCGCGGCGATCGCTGGGCGCGACCTTTTGTTGGTCATGCCTACCGGAGCAGGGAAGTCTCTCTGCTATCAGTTGCCCGCCATCGCGCGCGGTGGAACGGCTCTGGTGATTTCGCCATTGATTTCTCTCATGGAAGATCAGGCGGCAAAGCTGGCTGCGCTTGGTCTTCGTGTGGGGCGGATTCACTCCGGCTTGGAGCGTAGCGCGTCCCGCCAGATGTGCGCGGAATATCTGCAAGGCGGCCTGCAGTTTCTCTTTATCGCGCCCGAGCGGCTGCGCGTGCCCGGATTTCCCGAGATGCTGGCCAAGGGTAAGCTGGCGCTGATTGCCATTGA
The DNA here is from genome assembly GCA_963729915.1 of uncultured Acidobacteriota bacterium. Taxonomy (GTDB): domain Bacteria; phylum Acidobacteriota; class Terriglobia; order Terriglobales; family Acidobacteriaceae; genus Telmatobacter. Next base: position 42,638 of record CAVSQE010000016.1, read on the forward strand.
CGAAGCGCATTGCATCTCGCAATGGGGGCACGACTTCAGGCCCGACTACCGCATGCTGGGCCAGTATCTGCCTGATTTGCGCAACTCTCCAGATCCCGCGCCGGTCATCGCGCTGACGGCGACCGCTACGCCCACAGTGCAGGCGGACATCCTTGCGCAACTGGGCATGGTCAAACCCCTCAAGTTCATTCACGGATTCCGTCGCGAGAATCTTGCCATCGAAGTGATCGAGGTTCCGGTGCCGGCCCGCGCGGGCATCGCCTGCCGCCTGCTGGCCTCGCCCGCCCGCCGTCCTGCCATCGTTTACGCTCCATCGAGAAAGCAGTCTGAAAGTCTGGCTGCGGAACTATCGCGCATCGTCCCAACCGCCGCCTACCATGCCGGGCTCGACGCGGAGACGCGCGCACGGGTGCAGAAGGCCTTCCAGGCCGGCGAGTTGGAAGTTGTGGTGGCGACCATCGCTTTTGGCATGGGCATCGATAAGGCCGATATCCGAACCGTGATTCACGCTGCATTGCCGGCGACACTCGAGGGCTTTTACCAGGAGATTGGCCGCGCTGGCCGCGACGGGGCTTTGAGCCGGACGTTCCTGATGCACTCCTATGCCGACCAGCGAACGCCCGACTTTTTCCTCAACCGCGACTATCCGCCCGCGCAGCACCTGCACGAGGTTTTTGCGGCGCTCGCAGAGGAACCATGCTTTGTCGAAGAGTTGCGTGCCGCGTCGAACCTGGGCGAAGAGGAGTTCGACAAGGCTCTGGAAAAACTTGAAATTCACGGGGGCGCGCGCGTCGATTTCGGAGGCGCAGTCACCAAAGGCGCAGCGGGATGGAAGAAAACCTACACGATTCAGGCGCAGGTTCGCGCCGAGCAGTTCGAGCAAGTGCTGCGCTTCACGCGATCGAGCGCATGCCGGATGTCTGCGCTGGCACGGCATTTTGGCGATGTGAACGATGCCATCCGGCCCTGCGGAATTTGCGACATTTGCGATCCGGCGGGCGCGGTGCTGCGCCAGTTCCGGCGAGCCACCCCGGCCGAGCGTGCCATGGTTCAAGCGATTGTGGACGAACTCCGCCCGGTGGATTACCTGGCTGCGGGAACGCTGCAACGGAGCCTCGAGCGTGAGAGCAAGATGAGCCGCGACGATTTCGACGCGCTGCTTGATGCCATGATGCGTGCAGGAATCATCGAGATCGAGGAAGCGGAATTCGAGAAGAACGGCGAGGTCTTGCGTTTTCGCAAAGTGCGGCTCACGGAGATCGGGCTGGATGTGCGACCCGCAACGCCCCTGCCGCTGCTGATCGGGGATGGCATTGCCGATGAGTTCGATGCGGGCAGTACCGCGCCGCCGCCGAAGAAGAAAGCCAAAGTCGTTGCGCAAAAATCGGCCGGCATCGAAATGAAACCGGCACCGGCCGACCCCGCCTCCGAGACCTTGGCCGCGCAGCTCCGGCAGTGGCGAACTGCTGAAACCAAGCGCCTGGGCGTTCCGGCTTACGTGGTGCTGCACGACCGCACGCTGCAGGCCGTTGCGCTGGCGCGGCCGGCGAATGTGGCTCAATTATTGGCTATCGATGGAATCGGCCCCGCCAAGGCCGAACGGTTTGGCGAGGCCATTCTGAAGCTGTGCGCGGTGTCGTCTAGCTGACGCGCTCGATCGTCACCGACTCCAGCACCACGGGCTTATGCGGCTTGTCCTGCGCGTTGCGCGCCACTTTGCTGATGCCGGTCACCACGTCCTGGCCCTCCACTACTTCGCCAAAGATGGTGTGATTGCCCGTGAGCCATGGCGTTGCCGCCACGGTGATAAAGAACTGGCTGCCGTTGGTACCGGGTCCTGCATTGGCCATCGCCAGCTTGCCCGGCTTGTCAAAGCTGTGACGCGAGCCCTTGGTCTCATCCTGAAAGCGGTAGCCCGGTCCGCCCATGCCGGTGCCCGCCGGATCGCCGCCCTGAATCATGAAATCCGGAATCACGCGATGGAAGATGGTGCCGTCGTAGAGCTTGTTATTCGACTTGGCGCGCGTCACCGGGTGCGTCCACTCCCTCGCGCCCTCGGCGAGCTCGATAAAATTCTTCACGGTGATGGGCGCTTCAGATTCGAAAAGGCGCACGGTAATCTTGCCTTCCGAAGTGGTAAAGACGGCGTAAGTTCCTGCTGCAAGTGCCATGTGTGCTCCTTGGTTGAATTAGTGCATTGACCCTTAAATGGCTACACGCAAAAGCTTGTCATCCTGAGCGGAGTCCGCCGCGGCGAACGGAGTCGAAGGATCTGCGGTTGTTCTTTACTGGACCCCAGAAGCATCTCACCGGGTTCGTTAAAGGTGAGAAAAGACGACGTTGATTTGCGTTCTTACCGCGACGTGTTCGCCGTTTAGAAGATAAGGCTTGTAGCGCCAGTTTTTCACCGCATCGAGCGTAGCCTGCTGTAAGATCGCGGGGCCACTAATGGCATGAAGCGACTCAACAGAACCTTGCTCGTCGATGATCGCATTGAGAACAACTGTGCCCGAGGCATCAACATCTCCCGGTCTGACAGGCGCTGGCGAATACATTTTCAGGCCAGCTTCAACTTCTGCTGAAACGGCAATAAACCTACGAGGATGAGAGCCCTGAGTATCCGCCTGACCGGGCGGTGGCGACGGCGGAACTGGCGGCGGGGGTTGATCGAAGATCGTCACCTTCTCCAGCACCACGGGCGTCAGCGGCCTGTCATCGGAATTGCGCGGCACCCGGGCAATAGCTTTTACTACGTCCACGCTGGCGTCGTCGCACTGTCCGAAAATCACGTAATGCCCATCGCCCGAGTCGAAGGGTTGTTCGGTGATGAAAAATTGGCTCCCGTTGGTGTTGGGCCCGCTGTTCGCCATGGCCAGCCGTCCCGCCCGGTCGAAATTAAGGTTGGCGTCGAACTCGTCATTGAACGCGTAGCCCGGATCGCCCATCCCCGTGCCCGTCGGATCGCCGCCCTGAATCATGAACTGCGGAATCACGCGATGAAAAATGGTGCCGTCGTAATACCGCTTGTGGTGCATCGTCTTTTTGGTCGTGGGATCGGCCCAGTCTTTTGTGCCCTCCGCCAGCGCAATAAAGTTGGCCACGGCGTTCGGCGCCTGCCTCTGGAAGAACTGGCACGTGATGCGGCCCATTGAGGTGTCCATCACCACGTACGGCCCATTGGGAACGGTCATCGCCTCGGGCGTGGCCTGCGGAGCGTCGGGAATCTCCTGGCTCGCCGGCGTTGACTGTTGCGCAGAGGCCGTCAGGCCCGCGCTCGCGGCGCAAGCCGCGGCCAGGGCAGAGAAGAGAAGTGTGCGCTGAAGTTTCATGCCGACTTCGAGATTAAATCATGCGCCGTGCCGCATGCCAGCCTGCGCCAACCGCGTGCCCGGCCGGCAGACTCTAATTCTCCGTCGGCGTCTTCTCAATGTGGTCGATCACCAGCCGATCCACGGTGGCACTGCGGTCTTCCAGCTTTAGCCCCATCTGGCTGACGGACTCGAAAACGCTCGATCCGCCCCCTGGGTCCGACGCCTCTGGAACTGCGTTTCCACCGCCGCTCGACGGGCTCGCCGGTATCGGCATGCCTTGCGCGCGGGCCATGGCCATCAGATCGGCGATCGAAATCTCGACATCGACCTGGTAGTAGCCCTTGAGCCCGGTCATGTCGACCACCTGGCGGCTGTTGGCCCCGCCCATCTGCATCAAGATGGTCGAAAGCAAATCCGCAAATCCTTGCATGGTTACGCCGCTTGATTTTATGTCGAACGTCATGGTTTGCCTGTCGACCTTCTCGATGATCGTGCCCCTGGCGCCCATATTCGCGGTGATGGTGAGGTCTTGGTTCATCTTCACGCGCATCGGTCCATCCACGTCTTCCACTTGCCGTTCGCCGGGCTGGAGCGGTGAGTTGGGGTCGAACGCTTGCGGTACCGTTGCCGCTTCCTTCATCTTGACCCCGCTTTTGCCGACCACGAGCCCCAGCACCTTGTGATCCTCCTGGGCGTGGTGCGCGACCAGCTTGAACCGCTCCGCGAGCAACGCCTGCAGCATGGCGGGAACATCGTCCTTGGTCGCGCCTTCTGGAATCGTGGCCACGATATCGAAGCGCTCCTGCGACATCCATGGCGGCCCGCTGATCTGATAGAGCCGGATTTTATAGGCCATGGCGATCAATTGATCGAGCTGCGTGTAGGTATACGTCGCTCGCGTGGCGTCAATCTCCTGCCCGACCTTCGGCATCTTGCCCGCCCGCATATCGACGACCATTTGCGCCTGATCAAGAGGCGCCGCTGGTTTTATCGTGGCTACGTCAAAGGTGAATTTGCTCTGCGGTGCCTGTCCGGATGCAGCGCCCGATGCAAAAGCAAGAAGGATGAGTGCGGAAACAATACGGCGATGGAGTTTCATAAAGGCTCTTTCTTTGGCGCGAATCTGAAGAAATGATACGCCTTGGCGCGTGTGCGCAAAAGAGCCTGTCGATTGTCGTTCGGCTAAACGAGTTTCAGAAAGCTGCCGCGATTCAGCCGCGCGCCGGGAAACACTAGATCGAGATTTTCCGCGCCGAGCGTCCGCGTGACCACCTCGCCCAGCACCTGCCGGAAGTCGGTGGTCAGCGCCAGGTCGCGGCCCTCGTTCAACTGCTCGTTCTCCAGGCCCGGCCACTTTCCGTAGACCTTGCCGCCCTTCACGTTCCCGCCCAGCACGAACATCGCGTTGGCGTGGCCGTGATCCGTGCCGCCGGTTCCGTTTTCGCGCGCCGTGCGCCCGAACTCCGACATCGTCACCAGCGTGATGTTGCCCGCGTCGTCGCCCATGTCGCGCCAAAAGGCCGCAATGCTTGCCGAGAAATCGCTCAGCCGGTTGGCCAACTGACCGTTCACGCTGCCCTGGTTCTGATGGGTGTCCCATCCGCTCACATCGGTGAACGCGGCTTCCACACCGAGGTTTGCCTTCAGCAGTTGCGCAATCTGCTTCATGTTGTTGCCGAACTCGGTGTTGGGATAATTCACTCCCGGCGCCGGCTGATACTGCGCGGGATTGGTGGCGCGCAGCATCTTCACTGCTTCAAAGGTCTCATCGCCCGCGGCATGAAAAATGCGGTCGCCGGAGCCTGCGTACATCGCCTCGAAGGCATTCGCCGCCGGCGAGGGATTCAGTCCGCGCCCCGCCACGGTAAAGCTGTTCACGTTGCTGATGGCGATGGCGGGAATCTTGCCGGCGAGCGTGCGCGGCACATCCGCGCCCATGGCCAGGGCGCGAAACGCGGTGTGCGCCTCGCAGGTGCCGGCGCAGCGATGCCGCAAGTCTTCGGCTTGTAGTGCGCGGTTCAGCCAGCCGTCGTCGGTGCCCTTCACGCCCGGTGTGCCCGATTCCATGTAGTCCTGCGCGTCAAAGTGCGACCGGCTCATGTCCGGCGAGCCGCAGGCGTGCACAATCGCGAGTTGCCCCTGCGCGTAAAGCGGCTTGAACGCCGTGAGGGATGGATGCAACCCAAAAAATCCATCCAGATCTACGGCCTGATTCTGCGGAATCGCAATGCTGGGCCGCATCGCGTAGTAATTCTTTTCCTGGTAGGGAACCACCACGTTGAGCCCGTCGGCCGCGCCGCGCTGGAAGATCACCACCAGTCGCTGCCCCGGCGCACCGTTGGTCTCGGCCAGTACGCTGCGCACCAGAAAATTCGGCATGGCCGCCGTGCCTGCCACGGCCAGCGCGCCCTTGTGGAGAAAAAATCGCCGGTTCATGTGTGTCTCCTTAGCAAACAGCAAACAGCCTTTAGCTTCCAGTGCAAATCATCAACTGCGAGTAGTGCTTCTAACCCCGCTAACTAGCCAACTAGCTAACTAGCGAACTCGCGAACTAGCTAACTCGCCGTCTCATCAGCGCCGCTGAAACTCCGGCGAACCCATCAGCAATCCCGCCAGCAATTGATCTTCGCGCTCGTACTGGTCAGCGGCCGGTGCGCGGTTCGGTCTGCGTGCCGCAACTGGCATGGCCGCAGTGGCATTCTGCGCGCTCTGCACTTTGAACTGTTCCAGAGCCGCCGCCCGCGTGGCGTCGCTCACGCCGCCCGGGACAAGCATTGGCTCCAGCCGCACTTCCTCTGATTCCGGCGTGGGGACCACCTGTTGCGACGGCGCATCGCTGTTCAGCGTGCTCATGTCCACTTCCGGCGCCCACTCCACGGTGATGCCCGGCAGCCGGTTGGCCGCCAGCGACAGCGCAAAATTCATGCGGTCCACCAGCGCGCCCGTGCTCACCCAATCCGCTTCGTCCCACTTGTATCCCGTCGGCGGCATGCATCCATACAGCGGCATGCCCATCAGGCGCAGCTGATTCACCAGCGGCTGAAAGTTCTCGACATCGGCGTTGCTGGCGCGCACTGCGCTCACCACAAATTCCAGCGGCGTCTTCACCTTCGCGCGATAGTCGCTCGTCGCCCAGAGCTCCGGCGAGCGGAAGAGCGTCTTGAGCACCGTAGGAATGTCGCCGCCGCTTGCGAGGTACGCCTTTGCCATGCGGTCCACCAGCGCCTGCGGCGGATCGTCGCTCACAAAGCGAATAGCCAGCTTGCGCGAAATGAACTGCGCCGTCGCCGGCCGCATGGCCAGCATGTGCAATAACTCCTGGCCCTCCATCTCGCCGTCCTCTTTGAACTTCGTGCCCATCACGGTCTTCGTGCCCGGCTCGTGGCGCAGCGGCGCATAGATGAAGTCTCCGCCGAACTGCGGCCGATCGACCGTCCAACCCGTCAACACGCGCGCCACCTGTACCACGTCGGCCTGCGTGTAGCCGCCGTTCACGCCGAGCGTGTGCAGCTCCATCAGTTCGCGGGCGTAATTCTCATTCAGCCCTGCATCGGCTTTCTTTTTGGCATCGGGTCGCCGCGCCGCCACCATCTTCGCGCGCTCGGCCGCGGGCGAATCCGGGCCAATGCTTTCGGCGTTGTCGAGATAGAGCATCATGGCCGGGCTGTGCGCCACAGCTTCCAGCAGATCTTCAAACTTGCCCAGCGCTCGCGGCCGGATCACGTCCCGCTCGTAGCTCACCAGGTAATAGGGCATCTGCTCGTTCTTGCGCAGATAAATGTTGAAGTGATTCAGCCAGAAATCGGTCATCACTTCCTCGAGCTGCGCATTCGCGTAGATGTCGCGCGTCAGCCTTTCCGCAAAAAGCTCCTGCGCCGTGGTCTGCTCCGGATTCTCGAGAGCCCCGACCGCTTCTTTCAGATCAGGAGTCATGCCCGCCACCAGGGCCTGGCGCTGCACCGGCCGCAGAGACTTGATGAAGTTCTCAAAATCCGGCGGCTGCATCGACTGCAAACGCAGCACGCGCTGCTGCGGCGGCAAGGCAAGAATGCGCTGGATGCGCGCCTCGTCTACAGGTGGGAGCCTGATCGGGATTCGTGCCCAGCCGCCGCGGGCGTCATGGCATTCATCTCCGGGGCTTGCGCGGTCGCAGTCTGACTCGCTTCAGTCTGGTCGGTTCCAGACTGACCCGTTCCAGACTGACCCATTCCCGGCTGGCTCATCGCTTCTGTAGTCGGCTCCATGCCTCTGCTGGCCACGGCGTTTGTGTTGGGGGCTCCGGCGCCGGCCGCTTCGCCCGGCGCCAGACCCGTTTGACTCGCCGCCACCGCGCCCTTCTCAGCCTTCGCCGTCTTCCGCGCCTGGATGCGGTAGATCTGGTTCTCATACACCGCGTGCAGTGTGCCGCCCGGAGGAACTTCCACTTTGCCGTCCGCTGCCTGGCGAATGATGGGGTTGCTCGGCAGCCGGAAGAACAGGTCCTGCATGCTCCACTGCATGGCGGGGAACTCGGCCAGCCGCGCATTCAAATCGGTTTCGTCAATGTCTGCGGGGTGCAGTTGTGCGTCAAACCACGCATCGAGGCCCATCTTCCTCACGGCTTCAAGATCACCCGGCTTGGGCCCGAAGGTGAAGCGGTTCAACGCCTGCAGAATGCGCTCGTCGCCGCGCAACTGACCGGACATATCGTTCTGCCTGGATTTGGTTTTCGCCTGCGGCTGGCTGCGATCTGCCGCCTGCTGCGCGGCAACAAAGGGACTGGGCAGGCAAAGACTCCAACAAAGGAGCATGGCCGTCAGACCGTGCGGAGACTCCATCGCAAAAGCTCCTGGCAGGGGAAGTGGCCGGGCGCGATTCCACGGCGTGAACTGCCTGTTGGGTCAGACGCGATCCTGGGGGGAAAGTTGTGGTCAGGGGGCTCTGCGGTTTCGGTAGCGAGTTCTTGATCTTCAGCGAAAAGATCCTTATGGCCGATACTCCCAGAGGTCGTTGTACTTCCAGGCGGTGTTGTCCCCTGGACAGGAGCTTGCGCCACCGAAGAGCCAAAGATTGCCGGAGAGGTCGATCCAACCGACTGAACCATCGCGAGCGTCGGGCGCGTTGCCGGATAAAGGCGTCCCTTCCGTCCCGTAGGTGCCCGCCTGGCATTGCTGGTTCGATCCGCTTACCCAGGTCCACTCGCCACCGCTGTATTTCCAAAGATCGTTGAAGTCGTCAACAAAGTTACCGCCAAACAACCAGAAGTTTCCCGAAGAGTCGGTCCAAGCGACCGCACTTGTGCGCGGCGGCGGCCAATTGTTCGTAGCAGCCAATCCCTGAGTTCCATAGTTGCCAGGCGCGTCAATGATATTCGACCCGCCGACCCACGTCCATTGGCCATTCGAATATTTCCATAGATCGTTCAGCAAACAGGGTTCAGGAAGTAAATTGCACTTACCAACGGTTGCGTCGTCGGCGCCCAGCCCTCCGAATAGCCATAAGTTCCCTTGAGAGTCTGTCCACGTAGACGCGCCAGTTCGTCCGCCGGGCGTATTGCCGGGCGCGCCTGCGCTTTGGGTCCCATACGTTCCAAACTGGTTGGCGAGGTTCGATCCTGCCATCCAGGTCCACTCGCCATTGCTGTACTTCCAGAGGTCATTCAGCGGGCCGAGCTTCCCCATTGAGTCGACGCCCTCGCCGCCGAAGAGCCATAGATTGCCAGATGAATCAGCCCATCCTGAAGCTCCAGATCGCGCCCCTGGAACATTTGTGGCATCGGCTACGCCTTTCGTGCCGTATACTCCGGTGCCTTGCCAAGCACCATTGACACCCGGTTCAGCACCGACGTCCGACCCGCTTACCCACGTCCACTGGCCGTTGCTAAATTTCCATAGATCATTTAGCAGCCCTCCTGTTCCTGAGGAAGCCATCCCGTCCCCGCCGAAGAGCCAGACGTTTCCTGCGGAATCAACCAAACTGACAGCATATGCATGTGCGCCTGGGAAATTGCCGGGAGAAGCCGTACCTTGTGTGCCATATACCCCCGGCTGTCTAACCAAATTGGAACCACCCATCCATGTCCACTGCCCATTGCTGTATTTCCAAAGGTCGTTAAGTCTGTCGAGATTGCCTGCTGAGTCAAAGCCGAGCCCGCCAAAGAGCCAGAAGCTGCCATTCGCATCCGTCCAACTAGCGGCACTGACACGCCCACCTGGGAGGTTGGTGGGCAATGTCACTCCTTGCGTTCCATAGATGCCGACCGCGTGGTTATCGGCGTTTAACCCATTTATCCAGGCCCATTCGTTATGAATCGCCGGGGGCGGAGGAGAAGACGTCTTGGACGCACCTCCTCCGCACCCCGACAAAACAACCGAGAGCATGATAGGTATCGTTGCGAAGTACAATCTCATCCCGGCTCCCATAGGACCTCGTCTTTGAACTTCAATAATTCGTGCCTCTGCTACGAGCAGAATGACGCGAAGGTCTCGCTTGGTTTTTTACTTCACATAGATATCAAAATCCTCCGTGCTGGATTGAGCGTAGTCGAGTGGATTCCATGTGTCATCGTCCTGCGGCGCATCATACTCGATAGTTACCTGGATCGTGGATAGGTCGGTGCCAGCCGGAATCGTCATCCGAAACTGGCCGGAGCTCGATGGAGCCGTGCCTGAATACAGGGTTGTTTGAGCGGAGCCAATCGTCGCAGCTACCATCAAGCTAGGGAAGCCTTCGAGGTAGCCGCCATTGGTGCTGTTTGCTGAATATGGGACGTACAGGGTGAGGTTATTGCTATCGACATGCGAGGGGAACGCAGACCACGTGCAATAGCCAGACAACTCACTTACATAATATTGGCCGCTAGCCTCGTATGTGTACTGAACGGCGGAGTTCATCTCTACCGTTGAGCCAGTGGTTGGTCCGGCCGGATTGGATGGCAGCTCCCATCCCCACTTATCCGGCTCGTAGTCGTTCAAACAGAAATACGTGGTAGGGCGATACGCCGTACCCTGTTCGACCAAATCGTTGATCAGGTTTTGCCCGGTAGGACTTCCCAAACCAGTCACCAAATCGTAACCCAAGCCAGGAAAGTATCCTCCATTGCCGGGGCCATTACTAACATCGTGAAAATCGTTGCTGTAGCGGGAACTTTGTGCAATGCGATAGATGTAGTCGTTAATATTTCCAAGACCATATGGATTACCGGAGGCCACTACCTGCTGGTTCACTAACGCAAGAAAAGCTGCCCAGCGTGGGGCTGCAAAACTAGTGCCGCCCCACCCAGTCTGGCACCCCCCCCAGAAAGCAGACCCAATTGTCGTAGTCGGCTTCGGCAGATACGTCTGGAACGTTGCGCAACGAAGTCGACGCGCCGTTTGCTCCGCTAAGGCCGGACTGGTACGGTGGAATTGGTATGCCATCTGGGCTTGGGCCACCGCCGCTACCGCTCCAGGCTAACTCCGAAAGCCATGGACCCCCCACGCCATTCGTATATAAGGTTGTCCCGCCAACGGCCGTGACATTTGCATCTTCTGCGGGGAACGCACCTTCAATAACGGGGTAGACCCCCCAATCACCGGAAGCGGCAAAGATTGTCTGGCCCTGTGCCGCCATCTGTCGAAATATGTAATCATCCGCAGACGCGTTGTTTCCCCAGACCCACGAGATACTGACCTGCTTTGCGATATTCTCGTAGGCGATCCTGTTGAAAATATCTACATCGGAGTTTCCGATATACACGCGAACCTGACTTAGGCCCGGAGCCATCCCAATCGCCTGTACAATGTCCAAAACCTCTTCAGAATCACCTAAGAGGCACGAAGTGATGAATTGGCACTTTGCCCCGGTGGCGCCATCCAGAAGAATGTTTTGAACAGGGACACTATAAGATTGACCTACACTGCTGAAGGACAAGTTGACATCGCTGATATCATAGCCGTCAAATTCGACCAACGCTACTACTTGACCCACGCCTGTGAGGGTTGTACCGCCATAATAAGCTGTCCGCATGTCACTGGCTAGGTATTGGCCGCCCGGACCAGATCCCGCAGCAGGGACCTGTTGTGCTTCGTTTGCCGATGCCCTTCTAGAAGCGGGCCGTGGTAGAGAAAAATTGTCGAGACCTGTGATGTGCGCCACCGGAACGCTAAGAACGAGTGATGGTTCGCGATCAGTCGAATAGAAGGTTCGGTTTTCTGTGGGATGTTGATAAACGTTCATCCGCACATTGAATGCATCTTCGATCTGCTGAACCGTCCCGTCGAGCGGTACGATGAGGCGGCCTTTTGGCTGATCAGTGACTGCGAGGCCGTGTGCGGTCGCAAAGTCGACGACCGCCTGATAGTCTTCTGGCGTTGGTGCGAATTGCTCAGTGAACTCGGCCCCACTTAGAAAATGCCTATAATCGGGATTTGATGGATCATAGAGCCGCTTGAGTAGGCCGTCCAGAGCGGCCTGGTTGCGGAGCGGCAGCGAAATCGTAACGTGTAGTTTCTGAGTGGCTGGAAGGGAGCCGGTTAGTCTGGCTTCACCATTGGAAACGGCGGAGGGAACGTGGTTACGCAGCACTTGGGGCGATTGCTGTGCAAGGCATGAGATAGTGAACAACATGAATGCGACCGCGCCCATGAGCGTGGCCGGTTCAACGAAAGAACGAAGACTTCTCTTCCGATTCATTGTGTTCCTCCTGTCGGCTTCGAAACAGCGCATGGTCTGGCGGAGGAACTGTTCGCGTACTACCGAGAACGGCAATTGGGAGCCGGATGCACTATTCGCGACGACATGCATTGCAGCGGAAACCTCTGAGCGGGGCAGATAGCGCTGTTAGATCTTACTGGCTTGGTCATCGCGTAGCAGATCCTTCTGCGGTATCAATTGACGCATGAGCGTAACCTGGGGGATGTGATGGCCGACATATGCGAACGTGACGAGACTCGCTCCGGCGACATGGTGTGATTCGCTGTAGCACCGAACGATAACTAGAGATCACGGGAAACCTGGAAACGAAACCTGAAACCTGGGGACAGACGGGACGTTTCCCAACCGAAGCGAGGGCGCGTGGCACGGTTATCAGTAGGCAATCTCGCCACGAGATCGGGCGCCCCGCGGCCCCGATTTAGGAACCTAGGGAACCACGCAAGCCCGCACTTGGCGGTCGTGGGCTGCAACCTTCCGGTTAAGAGTTGCCCACGGTTCACGGTTTTCTAGTCCCGAGCCCCTTGGCCCTGTTTCTTGCCGTCAAGCCCCCGCTCGCGCCTCTTCCCCGTAAACCCCTGAAATCTCAACTCGAAAAACCCTCTCCGCCTTTGCAGATAATTACCCGCCTTCGGCGCAAGCTATCAATGAGGCTAGAAAAGCGCTCTTGGAGATATCACGCCACGTGCAACGTCGAGTACATCACGATCTGCGTCTCTCCGAAAACCCTCAGCCAGAGGCGTCATCTCGCGGCCCAAAACAAATCCGCGGAAGAATCGGCAAGAATGGATCCTAAAGTCGCCATTTTGAGGACTTTAGCGTCTAACCAATTTGTTTTCAATCGTTTACGGCAATCCCTCTGGAAGGCTAACTGCCTTGGAATCAGGACTTTAGCCAAAAAGGCAGGGGGGAGGGGGAGTAGGGGGGCAGCTGATAGGTACACGGCCGGTAGCCCGGTTCATGGGGGAAGGGCTGGAAAACACCCATGAGGGAACCGCTAAGTACGGGAGGCGGCAGATCCACAGCGTAGCGGACCTGGGGAACAACGCTCCGCCTCCAATAACCCAGAAATTGGTCTTAGGGGGCAGCTGAAGGCTGATGCCTGGGGGATGGCCGCTGTCGCTAGGCCTTCTTGCACTTCGTCATAATTGCGGTATGCAGCCGCTCGCTTACTTCGGTGGGCAGTTCGTAGATTTCGTGGCAGCGGTAAATCTCGATGGTCTTGCGGGTGGTGTCGAGGACGACTTCGCAGTGGCCGCACTTTCGCAGGTGGACTTCAATCTCGGCGCGGGTCTCGGCGGCAATGGACTCGTCGATGACGTCGTCGAGAATGGCAAGAAATTCAGTGCAGGTCATGCTTCAGCTCCGTTTCCCTGTGGCGCCGCTGTCGCCTGCGAAACTGCCGGAGTCTTTTGTTTGAAGTAGCGGCTCAAACGCTCGCGCAGTTGCAGCCGCGCGCGCAACAGCCGCGATTTGACCGCGGGAACACTCAGGCCCAGCGCCTCGGCGGTTTCCTCGGTGGAAAGCTGGTCCACATCGCGCAATACGAACACCGTGCGAAAACCCGGCGGCAGGCCCTGGATGGTTTTCTTCAGAATCTTGGCTAACTCGGACTGGTTGTAATTCTGCTCTGGATTCGGCGCCCAGTCGGCGAAGTCGCGGGGTACGCTGCCCTCGTCGGTCTGCACGTCCTCGTCCATGGAGACCAATTTGCCTGTGCGCCGCTTGCGCAGCCGCATCAGACTCTCGTTTACCGCGATTCGTACCAGCCATGTGTAGAATTTCGAGTTCCCCTGAAACTGATCGAGCTTCTCATAGGCCTTCAGAAACGCATCCTGCATCACGTCTTCGGCATCTTCGCGGTTTTGCGTAATGTGCTGCGCAATCCTGAAGAGCTGCCGCTCGTACTTGCGGACCAGCGTGTCGTAGGCCGCGAGATCCCCGGCGCGAACCCTCTCTACGAGGGCGACATCGGGGTGCTCTTCGCTAATTGGTTGGATGGTCGCCATGGGAATCGGATGCGAAAAATTGCCGCAATTTTGACAGGCTGGTAACGGTCCGGGGAGCCCTTAAAGCATGAGTGTACCGGACGCCGGGTCGGGGAACCAAATCCCATAACGAGGGCCAAGCCGTTACGGCAGTGGTTCCCCGGCTGCGCCGGCAGCGTCCAAATCGGCATAAAGTGGAAGTATGTTTGGTTTCTCTTCCCCGTGGCGTCTTCTCGGGCGCGGCCCTGTCTGCCTTACGGCGTTGTTTGTGCTACCGATGGTGCTGCGGCCAGGAGTGGCGCAGTCCACGCCGGCTCCTGCCGCCAACACCTCCGAGTCCGGCCCGGCGCAGTCCCATTCTGCCAAGCCTGCGGCAACCCGGAAACACACCGCAAAGCACGAACCCACGCACTCAACGAGCCGCGCGTCTCGCGTGGCGCACACGGCGCGCATCAAGCAGGCTTTTGTGGCTTCAAAGGAATTGGAGCCGATGGCCCAGCAGTTGGCGACGATGCGCACGCCGGAAGCTTACGCGGCAGTGACCGCCTACGCGCACAGTCACACCGGCGAGGCGGCGACGGCAGCCTATCTGGCACTGGGCCATGCGTACCTGCTGGACAAGCGATATGCCGATGCGGAAACGGCGCTGGCGCAGGCGCGACGCGCCGATGGGGAACTGGCCGACTACACAGATTTTCTCGACGCCGAGGCAAGCCACGCGGCGGGTGACGATGCGGTTGCCGAAAAAATTCTCCACGGCTTTACGGAACGCTATCCGGACAGCATCTTCGACGCCCAGGAGCCTGAGCTGGAGGCCGCTGTTCTGCTGGCTCTGGGAAATGACACTGCGGCGCGCCAGGTGCTGGCAGCAGCCTCCAGCACTGCGGCGGCGAGCCGGCCTGGCTTCCAGATTGCCGAAGGGCAGGTGGAGCTGGCGATGGGCCAGCAACAGGCCGCGGAGACGACCTTCAAGCTGCTGCTGCTGGGCCATCCGTTGAGCGCTGAGGCGCAAACCGCGCGCGCCAAGCTGACGGAGCTGGGAGCCGAGTCGCTGCTGACCACGGCGGACCTGCGCACCCTTGCCGAAGCCTATTACAACGCGGGCCGTTACGGGGAGGCGGACGAACAGTTTCGCGTTCTGGAGCGCGCGCCGGGAATCGACGCACAGACGCGCAACGGATTTGCCGTGGCCGAGGCGGCCTGCGCGCTAAAGTTGAAGCGCCTCACTCCGGCGGAGGTCCAGGCGCTGCCCGACACATCTGATGAAAACGGCGCGCGGCGGCTTGACCTGCTGATGGAGTTGGCCCGCGATCGCGATGATTCCGCTGAATTGCGGCGCATCATCACCGACATGGAGTCCCGGTTTCCGCGCAGTCCGTGGCTGGCCGACGCACTCTTTTCCGCGGGCAACATGTACCTGCTCAAGCGCGATTACCCAACTGCCATCGAGTACTACGGCGATCTGGCAACGCGCTTTCCCAGTGACAAAAACGCTTCCTCTGCCCACTGGCGTTCCGGCTGGTTGAGCTATCGGCTGGGACTTTACCCCGCCGCGGAGCGCATCTTCGACGAACAGATTCGACTTTATCCCGGCACCACGGAAACCGTCTCCGCTCTCTACTGGCGTGGGCGCTTGTATGAGATGCAGGACCACAATCCAGCGATGGCCGCGGCCAACTACCGCACCATCGTCCGCGCCTACCAGCACTTCTTCTACGCGCAGATGGCGCGACAGCGACTGGCCGCGCTGGGCAACACGCAGGCCGCGTCGCAGCCGCAACTGGATCGCATTCAGCCGGCGCCGCTGCCGCGCCTGGTCGATACCTTTCCCGAGGACAGCCCCCATTTGGCCAAGGCGCGACTGCTGGCCAATGCCGGCCTGACGGAATACATTGCGGAGGAGATCAAGGCCGATCCCAACGCTTCGTCGTGGAGCGCGCTGGCCGAGGGGCAGATTTACTCCTCCTATGGCGAGACCTTCCGCGCGGTGCGCGCGCTCAAGCGGGCCATCCCGAGTGCGGCTTCGGCTTCCATTCAGTCCATTCCGCTGGTGTATTGGCGGATTCTTTTTCCCGAGCCGTGGTGGAACACGATCCAGACAGAGTCCGCCAAAAACAATCTCGATCCTTACCTGGTGGCCTCGCTCATCCGGCAAGAGTCGGAGTTCGACGTCAGGGCGATCTCCAATAAAAGCGCCTACGGCCTGATGCAACTGTTGCCGTCCGTGGGCAGCGCCATGGCGCGGCAGGAGGGAGTCGCCCACTTCCAGACCTTCCAGTTGCTCGACCCCAACATGAACATCCGGCTGGGAACGCGTTATCTGCGGCAGATGCTCGATCGCTTCGGCGGCGTGCAGGAGTACGCGCTGGCCGCCTACAACGCTGGCGACAATCGTGTTGTGGATTGGCAGGCGGCAGGCCCGTATTCCGGCATGGACGAGTTCGTGGAATCCATCCCATTTACGCAGACCCGCGAATACGTTGAGGCCATTTTGCGCAACGAGGAAACCTACCGGGCGATCGATGATTTTGCCCGCACCCACGGATCGGCCACAGCGTCAGCGTCCCATTAGCGCCGGGGGGCTCTGCTTGAAACTTAGGGAACCCCGCTTGCCACTCCCCGGCGCCGATTCGCATTGACATCTTCCCGCACTCGTGTTGAGACTGAGTGCACCGGAAGTGATTTCTTCCGGCGCGTTTCTCGCAGCCTGCATCTCAGTAGAGTACGGAGCCTGGCGGAAACAAGCGCACGGCTCGGAACCGTCAACCCCGGCAACACCCAGCAGTGCCCGGAGGGAACGATGGCAGCCGACTTGCAGTTTCTGGAAGAGTGGATCCCCGAAAGAATGGACCCAGGAACGGTTTTTGTGCTGGAGAACCAGGCCAAGCTCGGCCAGGCACAAAACCCCTACGTAGCCGTGATGTCGTGCCCGCGCTGCGGGACGCTGGGGCTCATTACCCGCCAGCAGCTTTACGCCGGCGAGACCATGATTTGCGGAGGCGACTCCTGCTCTGCAGAGTACCGGCTTGATGGCGATGCCATCTGCTACCGGGCGGCGCAATAAGCGCTACTGCTGCAACTTATAGTCCGCGCTGGCGGTTTTGGCGCCGGCCTGGTTCGGTGTGGGAAGCTGTGTGCGGTCCCATCCTCCGCCCAGTGCCTGCACCAGTTCCACCGCCGAGGTCATCTCTTCCACCTGCAACGCATTCAGCGCTTCCTTGCTGCTCAGCAGCGTGGTTTGGGCAAGCACGACATCGACATAGGGATCGACGCCGGTGTTGTAGCGCGACATTTCCAAGTCGAGATAATCCTGCGCGTCCTTGACCGCCTGCTGCTGGCGCAGGATCTGTTGCGAATAAATGCGCGTGGCCGCCATAGAGTCTTCCACCTGCTGGAAGGCGGTGAGCGTGACCTGCCGATAGTTGGCGAGGTCCGCGTTGTATTCAGCAACGTATTGGTGCAACTCCGCGCGGTAAAGCCCTCCGTCAAAGATCGTCTCGGAAACGGCTGGGCCAATGGACCAGATGCGGCTGGGCCCGCTAAACAGGTTTGTTAACGTAGAGCTCTGAAATCCACCATCGGCACTGATCGTTACCTGCGGGAAGAATGCGCCGTAGCCGATGCCGATGACGGCGTTGGCCTCGGCGAGCGTGCGCTCGGCCGCGGCAATGTCAGGACGTCGTTCGACAAGCTGCGAAGGAACGCCGGTGGGAATTGACGGCGCCGAGTAGACCATCGGCTTTACGGGGATGGAAAAATCACTGGGCACCTTGCCCAGGAGCATGGCGATGGCGTTCTCATATTGCGCGCGCAACAGTCCCACGTTGATGGCCGCCGATTGCGCCGCCTCCAGCGTGGTCTTAGCCTCAGCCACGGAGATGTAATCGCCAATGCCCGTGTCGTACTGGGTCTGGTTGTAGTCGAGCGCTTTCTGATCGGCCGCCACGGTATCGTTGAGGATCTGCTGCAGCATATCCTGGCCGCGAATCTCAAAGTAATACTCCGCCAGGCTGGACTGCTCGGTCAGCTTCTCCACCTGCAGGTCGGCCGCGCTCACCTGCGCCGCATATTGCGCTTCGTGTACCTCGTTGCGAATCTTTCCCCAGAAATCGGGCGTCCAGGAAATGTCAATCGGAGCATTCCACAGCGTTGACTGCTTGCCGACGTTGGCCTGGGTGGAGTTGCTCAGATTTCCGGAACTTTTTGACCGGCTCCACGATGGAGCCGCGGTAATGGTGGGCCAGTATTGCGAGCGCGCCTCGGCGATCTGGGCGCGAGCCGCCATGTAATTCTGGAAATACTGCTTCAGGTTCTTGTTATTGATATTGAGCTGTTCTTCGAGCGCATTCAGTTCGGGATCGTTGAAGACCTCCCACCAGTTGCCGCGCAGCATGGCGTCCTGCGGGCTGGCCACTTTCCAGCCGCCGGTATCTTGAAAATTGACAGTCGATTCCTTGTAGTTGGGCGCGGTGACAGCGGTTGGCGTGGGCGCGTGGTAGGGCGGGCCAACGTGGCAGCCGGAGAGAAGCGCGAGGAAGCCCAGCGTGCCGGCGGCAGTGAAAAGCGTGGTTCGAAAATTCAACTCAGGCATGGTCAACGTCCCTCACGTACTACGACACCGCTTCTTCCGCGGTTGGCGGCAGCGTGTCGTGCGTCCGGCCCAACGCGCGCAGGCGCAGCCGGTCCATATACAGGTAAACCACAGGCGTGGTGTAAAGCGTGAGCAGTTGGCTTAAAACCAGTCCGCCCACAATCGTGATTCCCAAAGGCTTGCGCAGCTCCGAACCGGTGCCGGTCCCGAAGGCCAATGGCAGCGCGCCGCAAATTGCCGACATCGTGGTCATCATGATCGGCCGGAAGCGCAGCATGCAGGCGCTGAAGATGGCGTCGCGCGTCGACTTGCCTTCCAGACGCTCCGCCTGCAGCGCGAAATCGATCATCATGATCGCGTTCTTCTTCACGATGCCGATGAGCAGTATGATGCCGATGATCGAAATGACGTTGAGGTCGATGTGGAAGAGCATCAGTGCCAGCATGGCGCCCGCGCTCGCCGAGAACACAGTGGAGATAATGGTGAGCGGATGAACCAGGCTCTCATAGAGAATGCCCAGCACGATGAAGACGGATAGCAATGCGGTAACAATCAGAATCGGTTCTGACGCCAATGATTGCTGGTAAGCCTGCGCGGTTCCGGCAAAGAATCCGCGCACCGTTCCGGGTAATCCCAGCCGCTGCTCCATTTGCGACACTTCGCTGACTGCATCGCTAAGCGAAGCGCCGTTGCGCATGTTGAAGGAGACAGTGACCGAAGGGAAGAGGCCGGTATGGGCCACTTGCAGCGGTGTGGTATTGGTTTGCGCCTTGACGGCGGTGAACAGCGGCGACACCATATTAAGTCCCGCTGCGGATGAAGACTTACTGGGAGTGAAATAGATGTTGTTCAGTCCTGACGGATCCTGCCAATACTGCGGGGCTACTTCCATCACCACGTAATACTGGTTGAGCTGCGTATAAATGACGGAGACTTCAGATTGGCAAAACGCGCTGCAGAGCGCACTGTCGAGCGATTGCGGGGTCTGTCCCATTCGCGCCGCGGTCACCCGGTCGTAGTTGAGCATTTCCTGCAAGCCCCCGTTTTGCTGGTCGGTGTTCACGTCCTGCAGGTCAGGGAGCTTGGACATATTCGCGAGCAGAATGGGACCCCAATGCGCCAGGTCGGTAATGGTGTCTGACTGGATCGTGTATTGATACAAGGCGCTGCTGCCGCGTCCGCCAATGCGCAGATCCTGGGCGGCCTGCAGAAAGGCCGAGGCAGTTGGCAAGCGGTTCATCTTCGGCCGCAGGCGGTTGATCACGTCTGCCGCCGCTGTCTGCCGCACCGCGCACTTCGGGCCTTCTTTACAGGTAGTGCCCAGCGGCTTAAGCGCAATGAACATGAAGCCGGCGTTGCCTTGCCCGGTGTAAGCGTTGACGTGGGCTACGGCGGGATCGGCCCTGACGATGTTGACCAGAGACACCGTGGAAAAATTCATGAAAGGGAAGGAGGCATCCTGCGGACCCTGTATGCCGCCCATGATTACGCCGGTGTCCTGCTGCGGGAAGAATCCGGTAGGAATCTTGAAGAGTATAAGGCCATTGAGTGCGACGGTAAGAATAAGGACAATCAGAATCAGTCCCGGATTGTCCAGCACCCACGTCAAAGAACGCCGGTAAACCCCAACCATGCCGTTGAATGACCTTTCACTGGCGCGGGATAGAAAGTTATGCTTCTCGCCTTCCTTGTGAGCTTTGAGAAAATGTGCGCACATGCAAGGAGTGGTGGTGAGAGAAATCACCATCGAGATCAGAATGGCCGTTGAAAGCGTCACCGCGAATTCACGAAAGAGGCGCCCGATGATGCCGCCCATCATCAGAATGGGAATGAAGACAGCAATCAACGACATGCTAATGGTGAAAATCGTAAACCCGATCTCCCGCGCGCCTTTCAAGGCAGCGGCATAGGGCTCTATGCCGCTTTCGACGTGCCGTGTGATGTTCTCCATGACCACAATGGCGTCGTCAACCACAAAGCCGGTGGCGATGGTGAGCGCCATCAGAGACAGGTTGTCGAGCGTATAGCCGAACAGGTACATCGCGGCGAATGTCCCGATCAGCGAGGTCGGTACGGCAACAAAGGGAATGAGGGTGGCGCGAGGGCTGCGCAGAAATAGGAAGACCACCAGGATGACGAGGCAAACCGATCCAATCAGCGCCTTGTACACGGTATTCACAGAAGCGCGAATCGTGGTCGTTCGGTCAAGGACGATCGTGGTCTTGATGCCCTGGGGAAGGACTGCTTCAAGAAATGGCAACTGCGCCTTGATGCGGTCCACGGTCTGAATAATGTTGGCGCCGGGTTGCCGGAAGATGACGACGAAGACCGCCCTTGTGCCGTCCGCGTAGGCGGCGGCGCGAATGTTTTGCGTCGAGTCCTCGACGTCAGCCACGTCCGAGAGCCGGATCGCCTGGCCGTTGTGATATCCAACAATCAGCGGGCGGTAGTCGGCCGCCTCGGAGATCTGGTCGTTGGTGAGGATATCCTCGCTGACGCCATTATCGGAGAGTTGGCCTCTCGGCGAGTGCGAGTTTTGCAGACTGAGCACCGATTGCACGCTGCCGAGCGTGAGGCCGAAGCTTTCGAGCTTGGTGGGATTGACCTCGACGCGTACGGAGGGCGTGGCTCCGCCTTGCACTCCCACTTGCCCGACGCCTTGAATCTGCGACAGCTTTTGCTCCAGGATCGTGGAGGCAAGGTCATAGATCTTCGTCACGTTGTACTTGTTTGACGTGAGGCTAAGAAGCATAATCGGCGAATCGGCGGGATTCACCTTGCGATAATTCGGGTTTGACGGCAAATTCGCCGGCAGGTACGTGCGGGCCGCATTAATGGCAGCCTGCACGTCGCGCGCGGCGCCATCGATATTGCGGCTGAGGTCGAATTGCAGGGTCACGTTGGTCGATCCGAGCGAACTCGACGAAGTCATCTCGGTGATGCCGGCAATGTGGCTGAATTGGCGTTCCAGGGGCGTGGCCACTGAGGCCGCCATGATCTGCGCGCTGGCGCCCGGCAGGCCGGCCGACACGCTGATGGTGGGGAAGTCCACCTGCGGCAATGGAGCTACCGGCAAGACGACGAACGCAATTCCCCCTGTGATGGCCACGGCAATGGTGAGCAACGTAGTGCCCACGGGCCGATTGATAAATGGCGCCGAGAGGTTCATGCATTCTCCGTGCCGGGGGGCAGTTCACTGTCGGGCGCAATGTGGGAGAGACGGCGGCCCATGACCCGCTGGCCGATGCGGTCAAAGAAGATGTAAATCACCGGAGTGGTGTAGAACGTGAGCAATTGGCTCAACAGCAAGCCGCCGACCATGGCGATGCCCAGCGGCCGGCGCAGTTCCGAACCCAGGCCGGTTCCGACCGCCAGCGGGATGCCGGCCAGCAGCGCAGCCATGGTAGTCATCATGATCGGCCGGAAGCGCAGCAAGCTTGCCTGGTAGATCGCCTCCGTCGAATCCAATCCATGCTTGCGCTCGGCCTCCAACGCAAAGTCCACAATCAGAATGCCGTTTTTCTTTACGATGCCGATGAGCAGGATAATGCCGATAATTCCCACCACGCTCAGGTCCTGGCGGCACATCATGAGGGCGAGCAGCGCACCCACACCGGCCGAGGGCAGCGTGGAAATAATGGTAATGGGATGAATAAAACTCTCGTAAAGGACGCCAAGAACGATGTAGACGGAAACCAGGGCGGCGAGAATGAGCAGTGCCTCGTTGGACAGTGAATTCTGGAACGACGCAGCAGTGCCCTGGAATCCGGACTGTAAGCTGGCAGGGAAATTAAGGTTCTTTGTCACCTTATCGATGTCTGTAATCGCCGTTCCCAGCGAGGCATTCGAGGCAAGATTAAACGACACCGTGACGGACGGAAATTGTCCCTGATGATTGATGGAAAGCGCCTCGGTCGTGTTTTGCATTTGCGTAAATGCGCCGAGCGGGATGGCATTGGCGCCGACCGACGATGTGACCGCATTGGGCGTGGTGCCCGCGGTCGAGCCGCCCGAGGACGAAGAAGGTCCAGCGTTGCTGGAGGCTCCGGCCAGCACTGTGGCCGGCGAGGTCAACACCTGGGAAGAAGGCGTATAACGTACCGATGTCGTTGTAGAGTTCGAGCCTGCCGACGCCGAGGCGGACGATGAGTACGACGTGGCTGCGCTGGCTCCGCTGGTGCCCGAGGACGCACTGTTCTGAATGTACAGATCGCTGAGTTTGGTGGGATCCCGTTGCCACTCGGGAGCCGTCTCAAGGATCACGTGATATTGGTTGAGCTGGGTATAAAGAGTGCTGATTTCGCGTTGCCCGTAGGCGTCGTAAAGAGTGTTGTCAATGGTGGTGGGCGCGATGCCCAGCCGCGACGCCGTCACACGGTCGATCTCCAACTGCACCGCCTTGGCGCCGGTCTGCTGATCCGTGGCCACATCTTCCAATTCGGGCAGCTTATTCAGTTGCGCTACAAACTTCGTCGTCCACTCGTTCAACTCGTCCGTGTCCGGGTCTTCGAGCGTGTACTGATACTGCGTCCGGCTCACGCGATCGTCCACCGTGATGTCCTGCACCGGCTGCATGTAAAGCTGGATGCCCTGAACTTTTTTCAGGCGGTGCTGCAATCTGCGGATCACATCCGAAGCACCGATGCGCTCGTTGATGGGTTTCAGGTTGATGGAAATGCGGCCGCTGTTCAGGGTGGTATTGATGCCGTCGGCGCCGATGAAGGAAGACAGGCTCTCCACCGCCGGATCCTGAAGAATGATCTGCGCAATTTCCCGCTGCTTTTCGCTCATGGCGTCGAAGGAGATGGATTGCGAAGCCTGGGAGATGCCCTGAATGACACCGGTGTCCTGCACGGGGAAGAATCCCTTGGGAATGTAAATGTAGAGGACGACGGTGAGGACGAGCGTTGCGAGAGCTACCAGCAGCGTAATGGTCTGAAAGCGCAGCACCACGCGCAGCGTCCGTCCATAAAAGGCAATCAGGCTGTTGAACACGTTCTCCGACCATTGGTAAAAACGCGTCTGCTTTTCCCTGGGATCATGGCGCAGGATGCGCGAGCACATCATCGGCGTCAGCGTGAGTGAAACTACTGCCGAAATAATGATGGTCACGGCCAGTGTGACTGCGAATTCGCGGAAGAGGCGCCCGACCACGTCGCCCATGAACAGCAACGGGATCAGCACTGCGATCAACGATACCGTAAGTGAAACAATGGTGAACCCGATCTGTCCCGCGCCTTCCAATGCCGCTTCGAGCGGTGGCATGCCTTCTTCAAGGAAGCGGTTGATGTTCTCGATCATCACGATGGCATCGTCAACCACGAAACCGGTGGAGATGGTGAGGGCCATCAGCGAAAGGTTATCGAGCGAGTAACCGAGCAGGTACATCACGGCGAAGGTGCCGATGAGGGAAAGCGGAACCGCGACGAAAGGAATGATGGTGGCGCGCAGGCTGCGCAGGAACAGAAAGATCACCAGGACCACGAGACAGATGGTGAGCCCCAGCTCGAACTCCACGTCGTGCACCGACGCCTGAATGCTGGTGGTCATATCCGTCATAGTGGTGACGTTGATGCCAGCGGGAAGATTGGCTTCCAGTTGCGGCAGAATCTTCTGGATGGAGTTGACGACCGTGATGGTATTCGCGCCCGGCTGACGCTGGATGTTCAGGATGACGGCAGGCGTGAGCACGGGCCCGGAAGCTCCGTCCGTCTGGCCCATCCAGGCGGCCTGCTTGGTGTTCTCAACGCTACTCACCACATTGGCGATGTCTTTTACGAAGACCGGCGCGCCATTGCTGTAAGAAATCACTACATTTTTGTAGTCATCGGCCGAAGAGATCTGATCGTTGGCGTCGATCTGGTAGTCCTGGCGCGGTCCGTCGAAGTTGCCTTTTGCGGAGTTGACGCTGGACTGGACCAGAGCCGTGCGCACGTCCTCCATGTTCAGGCCGTGCGAAGAAAGCGCGACCGGGTTTACCTGAATGCGCACTGCGGGCTTCTGGCCGCCGCTGATGCTCACGAGGCCGACGCCGGCCAACTGCGACAACTTCGGCGCCAGGCGGGTATCCACCATGTCCTCAACCTGCGACAACGGCATGATGTTGGAACTGATGGCAAGTGTAAGAACGGGCGCGTCGGCCGGGTTGGTCTTGTTGTAGACCGGTGGCACCGGTAGATCGGAAGGCAAAAAGGTCTGCCCGCCATTGATTGAGGACTGCACCTCTTCTTCGGCGACGTCGAGCGAAAGCGAAAGGCTGAATTGCAATACGATGACCGACACGCCACCGGCGCTGGTCGAAGTCATTTGGCTGAGGCCCTGCATTTCGCCGAACTGGCGTTCCAGGGGCGCAGTAATCGTGGTGGCCACCACGTCCGGGCTGGCGCCGGGATAGAAGGTGAGCACCTGGATCGTCGGATAATCCACTTCGGGCAGTGCCGAAACCGGCAACTGCGTGAAAGCGACGATGCCCACCAGCAAAATTGCGGCCATCATTAGTGATGTTGCAACCGGCCGCAGAATGAATGGGCGGGACGGACTCATGGAGCGGCCTCGGTGGTATCGGTGTCAGTGGAAGGTATGACGACTGGAGATTGCGTGACCGGAGAGCCGTCGATCAACTTTTGGAAGCTGCTATTGGCGACGACATCGCCGGGCTTGAGGCCGGATGTCACAACGGTGTTGCCTTGATCGGAGATTCCTGACTTCACGGTTGTCATGACGGCTTTACCGACCGGCTGACTGCCCCCACCGCTTCCGCCATTGCTGCCGCCTGTGCCACCTCCAGCGCCGCCTCCGTGGTGTCCGCCGCCCTGGCCGCCGTTTGATGCGCCGCCAGATTTACCGGGTGCGCTGGGGGTGAGTCCCTGGATGAGATAGACAAAATCGACAGCGCCGTTGTGCTGGATGGCTGAAGAAGGAACCAGTATCTGATTGTCGAGAGTCTTGACCAGCAGGCGTGTGTTGACGAACTCATTGGGGAAGAGTTCGCCTTTGGGGTTATCGAATGCCGCGCGCAGGAGCACGGTCCCGGTCACGGTATCGATCTGGTTGTTGACGGCGATCAGCTTGCCGTTGGCGAGCAGCTTGGTCTTGTTGTCGTTCCAAGCTTCCACCGCAAGCGCCTTGCCGCCGCGCATCTGTTCGATCACCTGAGGCAGTTCGCCCTCGGTCACGGTAAAAATCACGGTGATCGGCTGAATCTGCGTGACAACCACAAGAGCAGTGGATGAGTTGGCGGTGACCAGGTTTCCAGGGTCGGCCAGGCGCAGTCCCACACGCCCGGTAATCGGCGATTTGATGTGGCAATACGCAACCTCAACCGTGTCGTACTGCACCGTACCCTGGTCGTTCTTCACGGTTCCCTGGTCCTGCAGCACCACCTTTTCCTGGTCCTCAAGGGTCTGCCGCGGGATGGCATTCTTGGCCCACGCATCCTGGTAGCGCTTCAGGTCCATCTGCGCCTCGGCGAGAAGATTCTGATCGCGATCCAGCATGCCCTGCGCTTGTGCGAGTTGGGCCTGATAGGGCCGGTCATCGATGTCAATGAGCGGATCGCCCTTGTGGACTGTCTGGCCCTCCCGGTAATGCACCGCCGTGATCACACCTGTTACCTGCGCGGTAATGGTGTCGGTATACGTGGCCGTGACGGTGCCGATATGGTCCAGATAGACGCCGATGCTGCCTTTGGTGGCAGTGGCAAGGGTGACTGGCACGGGACCGGCCATGGCACCGCGCCGGTTGCTGCCACCGGCAGGTGCCGTACTGGCGCTATGCTGCCGGTACACCCAGAAAAACAGGAGTCCGAACAAGAGCAGAATGATTGCCCAGATCCAGCGGTGGCGGCGCTTTTTTGCGGAGTTGGCGGGCTCAGGCCCCGAGGCAGAGTGCGAAACAGACAAAGGCTGATCCATCGTCTTCTTCTTCTCGAATATCAGGTTTGGGACATTCGGTTAGTCAGCAATATTTTCTCACACGCAAAATGGCATGTAGAAGCTACCTTCTCAAGTCCCGGCATGCGATGCGCCCAATCACCGAAAACCTGCTCGATGGTTCAAATTGCGCCTGGTTTCAGAGCGGATCTTAAAAGCGAAGATGCGAAGCTTCACAACTCACCCTGCCTTGCGCACGCATGGTATTGGATGGACGAATTCATGCAGAAAAAAGTTGCAGCCAGGCGGTTCCCGGACTCCTGGCCGACAAGTGGGAAAAATGTGCGCGCAGGAAGAGCAAGTTCCTTCCCGGCTGCCTGGTTTTCCACTGAATCTGGCGGCATTCATGGCTCCGCAGGTGCGTTTCGGGCCTCGGTTGGGTGCTTCAACGAGGTATCTTCGTTGGATGCAAATCGGCACGTAATTGCTGTATGAGCCGTCTACAGCGTTTTCGATTCTTCCGCAAAATCCAGGGAAGTCCTGCGCCAGGGGGCGACGATGTGGGTACCGCCATCGCCGATTACCGCACCGGCTACGCTCTCCACGGAAGTGACAATGCACTCCTCGCCACCGTGTTCGAGGAAGTCAATTGCGGCCTGGATTTTGGGCCCCATCGACCCTGGTGGGAATTGGCCCGCGGCTAAATACTGGCGCGCCTGGTCCATGGTGATGGTGTCGAGCCACTGCTGGCTGGGCCGGCCGTAATCGAGCGCTACGCGATCAACCGAAGTAACAATGATGAGCTTGTGAGCGCGCACGTGCGTTGCCAGCATGCTTGAAGCGAGGTCTTTGTCGACAACGGCTTCCACGCCCACCAAACGATCGTCTTCCCAGGCCACCGGAATGCCCCCGCCTCCGCAGGCGATCACGACGACGCCGGCGTCGAGCAGCGACGAGATCGCTTCGGCCTCCAGAATTTGCAGCGGGCGCGGCGAAGGCACGACGCGACGGTAGGCACCCGGCGAGACTTCGCGCATGATCCAGTCTGGCCTGTCGCTGCGAATGCCGGCGAGCTGGTTCGCGTCATAGATGGACCCGATCGGTTTCGTGGGATGCTGGAAGTCCGGGTCGTTGCGATCCACGAGCACCTGGGTGATCAGCGTAGCCGCTTCGCGCTTAATTCCCTCGCGGCGGAACAACGCGCAAGCCAGCCGCTGGATCATATAGCCCATGCCGCCCTGGCAATCGGCGTCGCAAGTGTCGAGCGGCAAGCGGGGAACGCGCCGCTCGCCCTCCTCGACGCGAATCATGATGTTGCCGATCTGCGGTCCGCTGCCGTGCGTGATGGCGATCCGCGCATCGGTGTGGAAAAGAGGCTTGAGAAGTTCGAGCGTCTCCGCGGTGTGGGCAAACTGCAAGGGAATGGCGCCGGATTCGCCGGGCCTGGTAATGGCGTTGCCGCCCAGAGCGATCACCAGCGTTTCGGCCATGGCGTTAAGAGCCTGCCGTCTCATAAACGATTTCTTGCTCCGCCATGGTCAGCGCCATGATCGCCTTTGCGGTGTGCAGGCGGTTTTCCGCTTCCTGGTACACGACGGAGTGCGGGCCGTCGATGACCTCGTCCGTCACCTCGTTGCCGCGATCGGCGGGCAGCGGATGCATGTATAGAGCATTCTCCGCAGCCAACTTCATGCGCTCGCTGTTGCAGATCCAGTGTTTGTATCCCTCCGCAATCCGCAGGGACTCCTTGGGATTCGTTCCCATGGTGTCGAGACAGCCCCAACTTTTGGGAATCACGATGTCGGCGTCGCGAAACGCGTCGTCCATGTTGTCCACGATCTCGAATTTGGTTCCGGCGCGCCGCGCGTTCTCTCGCGCCGCTGCGACCGTCTGCGGCATCAGCGCGTACTCGGGTGGATGCGCCAGCACCACGTCAAGTCCGAAGCGCGGCATCAACATGATCAAACTTTGCGGCACGCTGAGCGGCTTGGCGTAACTCGGCGCGTACGCCCACGATACCGCCAGCTTGCGTCCGCGGAGGTTGCGTCCAAGTTTCTCGCGGATGGTCATGAGGTCGGCCAGCGCCTGGCAGGGATGGTCGACGTCGCACTGCATATTGATCACCGGCACATCCGCCCAGCGCGCAACTTCGCGCATGTACGCGTTGCCCTCGCCCGGAATTAGGTCGTGACGAATGGCGATGGCGTGTCCGTAGCTGGAGAGAATGATTCCTGTGTCCTTGGCGCTTTCTCCATGGGAGATTTGCATCGCATCGGAGGTCAAAAAATGAGCGTGGCCGCCAAGCTGCGTGATTCCTGCCTCGAACGAGTTACGCGTGCGCGTGGATTTATCGAAGAACATCAGGAAGATGGTTTGATCGACCAAATAGCGATGCGGAACGCGCCCCTTGAACTTACGCTTCAAATCGGCGGATACGTCGAGCAGGATTTCGATCTCTGCTTCGCTGTATTCTTGCGTGGTGATGTAGTCCCTGCCTTTCAACAACGCCTTACGTGTTTCCAACTCACACCTCTTTCTCGAAAACTGTTGTGTTGACTCAGTTCAGCCCTTCGAATCTTCCAGCGTGGCGACGTAGGCCTGGGGGAAGGCAGCATAGAACTGCGCCGCTTCCACAAGGTGGCGGATCGGGATGCGTTCGATCACGCTATGCGCGACGTCTTCTTCGCCGGGACCGAAACCGATGCTCGGCACGCCCATAATTCCCATGGAGCCGACGCCGTTGGTGCTGAAGACCCACTTGTCCACAACTGGATCGGCGTTGTGGAGCGCGCGATACGCCGCAACGGCCGAGCGCACCAGTAAATGGTCTTCTTCGAGCACCCACGTTGGATAGTACTTCTGCATCGGATAGGTGAGGCCGGTATAGCTGGGCTGCTCGTAGTTCAAGACTTCGACCTCCGCGCCTTGCGCCGCCGGCAGCGCCTTCACTTCGGCGACTGCGCTTTCGAGGGTCTCCCCAGCGGTCAGCCGGCGGTCGAGATGGATGGAGCATGCGCCCGGCACCGCACACAGGGAAGGAGACATCGAGCGAATCTCGGTGACGGCGATGGTTCCCTTGCCCAGAAACGCATCGTCGCGTAAACGCGTGTTCAGCTCCTCGATCTGCGCGACCAGCGGGACCATCTTGTAAATGGGATTGTCGCCGCGCTCCGGCGCGCTAGCATGACACGAACGTCCGCGCAGGTGAACCTCGATCTCCAAGCGCCCGCGATGTCCGCGGTACACGCGCAGATTGGTGGGCTCCGTGAGCACCACGCACTCCGGCCGGATGCCGTCTTCTTTGAGAATGTAGACCCATGGCAAGCCGTCGCAGTCTTCTTCCTGCACCGATCCCACGATCCACAATGTGTAGTCGCCTTCGAGTCCCAAATCCTTAATCATCTTGCCCGCATAAACCATGCTGGCCATGCCCCCGCGCTGATCGCTGGAGCCGCGTCCGTAGATGAAACCATCCTCCACTTTGCCCTGGTATGGATCCCAGGACCATTCCTTGGGATCGCCAATGCCGACGGTGTCAGTGTGCGCGTCCATCATGATCACGTGTTTGCCCGAGCCGATGCGTCCCAGCACGTTGCCCATGGCATCAATGCGGACCTCGTCGAAGCCCACGCGTTCCATCTCCTGCTTGATGCGCTGAATGACGGGACCTTCGTGAGAACTTTCGCCGGGAATGGCGACAAGGTCGCGCAGAAAGCGGACCATGTCTGCTTCCAGCGCGTTGGCGGCGGCGAGTATACGGGCGGAGTCAATCGTAGGTTTAGTAGGCATGTCGATCCTCATTCTGCGGCCCTTGAGGCTGCTCGTTGGGTAATAGTGTGGGGTGCGTCTTCCGGACGCACCGGGAGTTTCCGAAAGCAAATTCCGATGGCGGGTAGACGGCGTCGATCGCGGCGGGGGTGGCCATATTGATGGGAACTTTGGCGAGGGACTTGGCCGCGCAGGGGCCTGGCGGTTTTTCGGCCGGCATCACTGCGAGGCCCCTTCCTTCACGCGGCTGCGGCTGTAGGGCGTGTCCTTCATCGGCAGGCTGGTGCGCAGTTTGCCGTCGCGTTGCCAATAGGCGCACGCAATGGCCGGTGCGGTGGGAATGCTCACAATCTCTCCCACTCCCTTGGCTCCATACGCCAACTCCGCCTGGTTTTTCTCGATGATGCGGCACTCGATCTCCGGCGTCTGCGTGGAGCGCAGCAAACCGATCGTGCCGTAGGTCACGGCCGGCGCACCATTGCGCACGGCAAATTCCTCAGTGAGCGCGTAGCCCATCCCCATCACTACGCCGCCTTCGATCTGCCCTTCGACGCCATTGGGATTGATGGCCCGGCCCACGTCGTGCGCCGCGACCACCTTCTCAACCCTTCCCGCTGCATCGAGTAGCACAACCTGGGTTGCGTATCCGTACGCAACATGGTGGACGCGATTCGGCTTGTCGCTCGACGTTGGTTCGCTGAGGGGATCGGTTACGCAATCAAATTCGCCGTAAAACTCCTCGCCTTCGAGTTCCGCGAGCGTGCGATGACTCAGCTCGTACTTGAGCACGTTCGCCGCCCGCCGCGCCGCTTCACCGGTGACGGTCGTCTGCCGCGAAGCCGTGCTGGTGCCGCTGTCGGGAGTCACATCGGTATCGGGCGCGTGCACCGTGAGCAGAGACTTGTCGAGTCCCGTTGTCTCGGCGACAATCTGCAAAACCACCGTCGCAATGCCTTGTCCCATGCAGGCCGCGCTGGTGCAGATGACGACTTTTCCGTTTTCGATTTTGAGTTTTACGCGCCCTACATCCTTTACGCCCACGCCCTTGCCCGTGTTCTTGAAGGCGCAGGCGATGCCCGCACGGGGATGCGCGTCAATTACATCTTTGACTGCCAGCAGCGTTTCTTTCAGTGCCGTACCTTGGTCGGCGATCTGGCCGTTTGAGAGCACGCCGCCCGGCTCAATGGCGTTGCGGAAGCGTATCTCCCACGGGGAAATGCCGATCTCGCGCGCCAGCAGATTTAGATTGCTCTCCATGGCGAAGCAGGTTTGCGTCACGCCAAAGCCGCGCATCGCGCCCGAAGGAATGTTATTGGTGTAGATGGCGCGGCCTTCGATGTCGACGTTATCGATTTGATAGGGACCGGCGGCGTGCGTGCAGGCGCGTTGCAGCACCGGGCCGCCTAGCGAAGCATATGCGCCGGTATCGGCCACAAGGCGCACGCGCACGGCGGTCAGCTTGCCGTTCGCGTCGCATGCCGTGGTGCAATCGATCTCCATGGGATGGCGCTTGGGATGCACGCGCAGGCTCTCGTTGCGGCTTAACGTGAGCTTCACCGGCCGTTGGCTGTGCCAGGCCAGCAGCGCCGCGTGATGCTGCACCGACATATCTTCCTTGCCGCCAAAGCCTCCGCCCACAAACTTGCTGATGATGCGCACCTTTTCGCCCGCAACGCCGAGCATGCGCACAATCTCGCGATGATCGTCGTAGACGCTTTGCCCTGCGGTGTACACCGTCAGCGATCCGCACTGCGTAGGCACGGCCAGCGCGCTCTCCGGCTCGATAAACCCATGCTCCTGGCGCGGCGTCGAATAGTGTTGCGTTACTACGTGTTTGGCTTCGGCAATCGCGCGCTCTGCGTCACCGCGCTTCAGCACTGTTGTGGACAGCACATTTCCTTTGGGATGCAGGCTGGGCGCGCCCTCAGCTAGCGCCGCCGCGGGCGAGAGCAGCGGCTCGCGCACCTCATACTCCACTTCGATCAGGTCAATGGCATTTTGCGCGGCTTCTTTGCTGGTCGCGGCCAGCATGGCCAGAGCATCGCCTACGTAACGCGTCTCTTCACCTTCGGCAATCATCACCGGCCAGTCGCAGATGACGTGGCCCAGCAGCCGCTCGCCGGGAACGTCCTTTGCCGTGAGCACAACTTCCACGCCGGGAAATGCCAGCGCTGCGGCAATGTCGATCTTTTTGACTAGCGCGCGCGGATACTTTGCCCGCAGCACCGCGCCATGCAACATTCCCGGAACCTGCATATCGTCGACAAACTCGCCGCTTCCCAGCAGCTTTTCGTGTGCGTCCGGCCGCACCATGCGTTCTCCCACGAGTCCCGCTGTGGATTCTGTCTCGTGCGCTCCGCCGTTGCCGAGCGCCTTCGCGGCCAATTGAATGGCGCGCTCCATCTTCGCGTAGCCGGTGCAGCGGCACAGATTGTAGCGAATGGCGGATTTCACTTCGGCCGGAGTGGGCGCGGGATTCGCGTCCAACAGAGCCTTGGCGCTGATCAACATGCCGGGCATGCAGAATCCGCATTGCACGGCTCCCACTTCGCCGAAGGCCCACGCGTACACTTCGCGCTCGCGCGCCGAGAGGCCTTCACTCGTGGTCACCGATTTGCCATGGACCTTGGCCACGGTGAGCGTGCACGCGCGCACCGCTTTTCCATTCACGATCACGGAGCAGGTGCCGCAGACGCCTTCCGCGCAGCCATCTTTCACTGAGGTCATGCGTGCGTCGTCGCGCAGATACTCCAGCAGATTCTTGTCCGCTTCAACTGCGACGATTTTTCCGTTCAGCGTGAACTGGAACATACCGCTTGTTCCTCAGCAATGCTTGGCCGCAGGGCGCAAATTTTCCGGTCGTAGTCCTGCACCTTTGCGTACTGCGCGTCCCAGAAGCTCTGGCTGCGCATGGAGTCGAGAAACTCCTTCGTATAGCCGAACTTCAGCCAGTCGTGCTCTTTCTGTTTGAAGAGCCGCTCCTTCATCTCCGGCGTGCGGAAATCGAAGACGTGCTCGGTCGACGCGCCGAGGAAAATGTCGTGCGCCCAGCGGTCGAGAACCGGTGGCGCCAGATCGAGATAGCGATGGCTCATTTCGTCGAGCACGGAAAGATAGCGATCGATTCCGTCCGTCGCCACGGTGGCGACGTTGTCGCCCGGCCCCAGGCGCAGGTACTTCGCCAGCTTGATCGCGCCCAGCACGTTGCAGATCCCCGACGGCCCGAACAAATCACGCAAGCTCTGCGCAACTTCGTGCGCGACGCCCAGTTTCTCCAGCGACTGTGTGCCGTCGTGGAAAAGTTTCACGCCTTGCACGGTTTCCTCGTCCTTGATCAGGATGACGAAGTCGGTGTTGAGCACGTTGTGAATCAGCGTGCACATTTTGTCGCCGATGCCCTCGATGCGATGCTGCCCGCGGCCACCGTTGGCCAGTGTCGAGCATTCGTACGGCTCCAGCGCGGCAACCTTTGCCTCGGGAAACGCGGCTTTGATCTGATCGCCGGCCGCGATGGTGCCCGCGGAACCCGGCGCCGACGTAAATCCCGCAATGCGCCCGTTGCCCACGCCTTTCACAGCGTCAATCGCATTGCCGCCGGTCACATGACGATGAAAGCGGTAATTCGGGAAGAGCTCGAACTGCGCCAGCGCCTTGTTCTTGGGGTTTTTCATCAGCTCGCGCGTCTTTTCGAGCGTCAGAATCACGTCGGACTCCGAACCCGGCGTAAGCTCCAACTCGCCGCCATACTTTTGAATGCGCGCGTACCGCTCCTTGCTCATGTTGTCGGGCATGAT
The DNA here is from genome assembly GCA_963729915.1 of uncultured Acidobacteriota bacterium. Taxonomy (GTDB): domain Bacteria; phylum Acidobacteriota; class Terriglobia; order Terriglobales; family Acidobacteriaceae; genus Telmatobacter. The sequence continues at coordinate 76,631 of CAVSQE010000016.1, forward strand.
GACGACAGCGCGGAATCCGAGCAGCTTGGAAATATATGCGGTGCCGATGCCGAAGTTGCCCGTCGAGGGGCCGAGAATCGTGTGCACGGCGGGGTCGATCTCACCGTCCACCAAGCCTTCGATCAGCGTGCTGTATGCGGGCCCCACCTTATGGGAGCCGGAAGGGAATTCGCTGCCCAGCATCACGACCACATTGGCGTCGATACCCGTGAGCGCAGGAGGCAGCACCACCTTGCGCACCTGGTTCGTCGCATCCCTCCAGGTGATGTTGAACAAATTGATCGGGTCCAGTTCATTCGCGTGCAAGGCCGCGAGAGCTTTTGTGCGCACGTCCTTATCGATCAGGCCCGGATCGAGCATTTCGTTATAACTTGGACCAAATGGAATCTTTGCCATCGAACTTTCCTTCCTTTTCTTGCTCACAAAGTCAACTTGCAGCCGTTGCCAGCACGGCCTCGCGCACTTCGTCGATCTCAGGTTTCACCGTGATGGCGCTGCCCGCCGCGCGCATCGCGCTTTGAATATCCTTCAAGCCATTTCCGGTCATGACCAGAGCCACGCTTTCGCTGTGACCGATGATGCCGGACGCGACCGCCCGGCGCACGCCAGCCGCTCCGGCGACGCCCGCCGGCTCACCAAAGACGCCCGCTTTGCGCGCCAGCAGCGTGATCGACTCCAGAATCTCCTCGTCCGAAACGGCGACAAACGCGCCGCCCGACTCGTTGACCGCGCGCATGCCTTTGGCGAAATTGCGCGGATGGCCTACAGCAATGGAATCCGCGAGCGTGTTGGCTGCGCACGGCGTAAGGCCTTTACGATCGCGCCAAGCGGTGACGAACGGCTGGCAGCCTTCGGCCTGCACGCCGAGAATGCGCGGCAGGCGGGGAAGAATGCCCAGATGGTACATCTCCCACAACCCCTGCCAAACGCCGCCGATGGTGCATCCGTCGCCGACGGAAACCACTACCCAATCCGGCGCGCCGCCCGGCGTGAGCCGCGAGAACTGCTCTGCCAATTCCAATGAGACTGTCTTCTTGCCTTCGATGAGATACGGATTGATGGCGCAGTTGCGGTTGTACCAGCCAAACTCGACGCTGGCCTTCATGCACAGTTCCCACGCTTCGTCGTAAGTTCCTTCGACGGAGAAGACGCGTGCGCCGTAGACCAGCAGTTGCGCGACCTTCGCCTGGGGGGCGCGCGCGGGAACAAAAATTGTCGCTGGAATTCCCGCCGCCGCGGCAAATCCCGCCAGAGACGACGCCGCGTTGCCCGTGGAAGCGCACGTGATCTGCGCGGCGTTCTTTTCCAGCGCCTTCACTACGCCCACGGCGCTGGCGCGGTCCTTGAACGACGCCGTCGGATTGCGGCCCTCATCCTTTACCCAGCAGCGCGCGACGCCCAACTCGCCGGCCAGTCGCGGCATTTCGTACAGCGGCGTCCATCCCACTTGCAAGTGCGGAATCAGGTCCGGCGACGAGATCGGCAGGAGCGGTAAATAGCGCCACATGGACATCTCGCGATTGCCCTTGAGCGACTTGGCATTGATTTCCTCGCGCGTCGCGTCGTAATCATATTGAACGTCCAGAATGCCGTCGTGATAACCGCAGGCAGGGCAGTAGTAGTCCACCTCCTCGGTGGAATACCTGCGCCCGCAATGAATGCATTTGAGGCCGGTCACGTATTGAATCCTGTGAGCGTGCATCCGCTTCTCCCCACCTTTGCGCGACCCGGTTTGCGGCCCTACAGCGCCATGGTCATCGCCCGCAGCTTGCAGCGCGTCACGCACAGCCCGCAATGAAAACACTTCTCCTCGTCGATCTCGAGAATCTTCGCTTCCTTGTTCGTATGAATGGCTCCGTACGGGCAGCTCTTTTCGCAGACCCCGCACAGAGTGCAATGCTCCCTGTTCACCTCCGGCGGACCATCGGAGTGCGGTGCGCCGCGCCGGCGCATGAGCCGCACCGTCAGGCCACGAATCTCGTCCACCGAGGCATAGCCGTGCTCGTCGAGAAACTTGTTCAACTCGCCGGCAATTCTTGCGTAGACCGTGGGCCCGCGCAGAATCGCTTCCGTGCAAACCTGCACTGCCGAAGCGCCGGCCATCAGCATCTCCGCTGCATCGCGGCCGTTGCTCACGCCGCCTACGCCGATTACGGGAATCCGTACCGCGCGCGCCGCGTCGTACACGCAACGCAATGCCAACGGCTTGATGGCCGCGCCTGAAAGCCATCCGAACCCGTCCTTGCTGCCCATCAGCGGCAGCCCGGTTTCAAGATCGATACCCAGGCACGGCCCGAAAGAATTGATCATCACCAACGCATCCGCGCCGGCTTCTTCCAGCGCCAGGGCGATCTCCTGAATGTTCGGGTGCGGACTCAGTTTCATGAACACTGGCACGTCCACGGCTTCCTTGGCCGCGCACAGCGCATCAATAATGGGTGTGATGTTGTTGCCCACGTAATGCGTGGAGAGTTCCAGAGCATCGGCAAACGGCTTCACCAGCGGCGCCAGTTCGCGAATTTGCGTAGCCGTGTAACCCAGCCCCACGATGACGGGAAGGCCCGTGGCCCGCGCCAGTTTGTACTCTTTTTCGATCCACTGCTCTTTCGAGAGCTCCGACCACAGTTCGGTGTTCAGAAATCCGCCGCGAATTTCGGCCATGCAGGGCCGCGGCACCTCAGCCGGCTGCACTGAAATGGTTTTCGTCACAAGTGCGCCCGCGCCGCCGTTGGCAGCGGCTTCGAGCGTGGCGCCGTCTTTCGACGGAGGACCCGCCGCCGGCAGAATGGGGTTCCTGAACTCTAGCCCGCAAACGTTGACTTGAAGATTGGCCATCGTGCTTTCCGTTCAACCGAGGTTCCGAATGCCAGTCGATGGTTCCTGGCACCCCGCCATCAAAGTCGAATCCTGCATGTGGCCGCAGCGGCAGCCGATTGAGGGAAAATGCGCACGCGGCCTTGCGTAGATTGATTGTCCGCCAGCATCCCTTTGCCTCAATGTGATTTGAATCACAACACTTACGCAATCGGTTTGGCTAGAATCCATTGCAATATGGAGCAGTCTGCGCATTTGCTGGTCGGCAACGGCCGCCTGATCACGCACGACGACGGCCAGCCCTTCCTTGAGAACGGATGCGTCGCCATTTGTGACGGCCTGATTGCTGCTGTCGGCTCGACTGCCGAGTTGCAGGCCGCCCATCCCGGCGTCCAGTTCATCAATGCGCGCGGCCGCGTGATCATGCCGGGCCTCATCAACACGCACACGCATCTCTACAGCGCGTTTGCCCGTGGCATGGCGCTGAAAGACGACGCGCCCGGCAACTTCGCTCAGATTTTGGAACGGCTGTGGTGGCGGCTCGACAAGACTCTCACGCTCGACGACGTCTACTGGAGCGCGATGGTGGGCATGATTGCCAGCATCCGCAATGGCGTGACTACAATCTTCGATCACCATGCCAGCCCCCGCGCGGTGCCCGGCAGCCTGTTCCGCATTGCCAGGGCGGCGCGTCAAACTGGCATCCGCAGTTGTCTTTGTTACGAGGTCTCCGACCGCGACGGCGCGGAGACCGCACATCAGGGCATCGAAGAGAATCGCAAATTTCTTCAGTACTGCAAGGACTTGAGCGACGGCCGGCTGCGCGGACTCTTCGGAATGCACGCATCGTTCACGCTCAGCGACAAGACACTCGATCAATGTGGCCGAGTAGCGGCGGAGCTTGGCGCGGGCTTTCACGTGCACACTGCGGAAGCAGCATCGGACGCGGAAAGCTGCCAGCGAGAACATGGCACGTCCATCGTTCATCGGTGGAACCACTTCGGCATTCTGAAGGCGAAAACTTTGCTGGCGCATTGCGTTCATGTCGACGATCACGATATCGAAGAGTTGCACGCGACTCGAACCAACGTGATTCATAATCCACAGTCCAACATGGGGAATGCCGTGGGCTGCGCGCCGGTTCTGGAGATGATGCGCCGCGGCCTCAAAGTCGGCCTCGGAACCGACGGTTACACTCCTGACATGTTCGAGTCGATGAAGGCCGCCAATTTGCTGCTAAAACATCACGCCGGAGATCCGCGCGCCGCCTGGGCCGAGCCCCCGCAGATGCTCTTCCAGGAAAATGCCCGGATCGCATCGGAATGCTTCGGCCGTCCCGTGGGCAAGCTTGTGCCCGGTGCTCATGCCGACATGATTCTGGTCAACTACGACCCGCCCACGCCGATGAGTGCCGAGAATCTTAACGGCCACATTCACTTCGGATTCACTGGCGGCGCTGTCGAGACGGTTCTCATCGGCGGCCAAATCGTCATGGAATCGAAGCAACTTCTCGACATCGACGAGCAGGAAGTGATGGCCAAATCCCGCACTGCTGCCGCGGAAATGTGGAAGCGTTTTTAGAAAAGACAGAATCCCGGGCCTACGCGTCATAATGGAAGCTACATCTCTCTTCCCCGAGGGTCCATCGATGAGTGCCTCCAACTTCCACGTGCTGGCCAAGCCGATTGGGCCCATCTGCAATCTCGACTGCAAATACTGTTTCTATCTCGAAAAGGAATTGCTCTATCCGCAGCCCGATCCGCATATCGATAAGTGGGCGATGAGCGACCAGGTGCTGGAGAGCTACATCCGGCAATACATCGAAGCGCACGACACACCGGTGGTGAATTTTGCCTGGCAGGGCGGGGAACCGACGCTTCTCGGCATGGACTTTTTCCGCCGCGTGGTCGAGATCGAGAAACGCTATGCCAACGGCAAGCAGATTGCCAACGCCTTCCAGACTAATGGCGTTCTGCTCAACGACGCGTGGGCGGAATTCTTCCTTGAATTTCAATTTCTGATCGGTATTTCCATCGACGGCCCGCGCGAATTGCACGACGCCTACCGCGTCGACAAGGGCGGTCAGCCTACTTTCGATCGCGTGATGCGCGGGATGGAGACATTGCAGCGCCACAAAGTCGACTTCAACACGCTGACTACGCTGCATCGCGCGAATGCCGATTCACCGCTCGAGGTTTATCGTTTCTTGCGGGACAACGGCAGCGGTTACATGCAATTCATCCCCATCGTGGAGCGCATTGCGCATCAGGTGACCGAGGATGGACTGCGCCTGATCTCGCCGGATTTTGCCGGCGCGGCCAAGGTCGCGCCGTGGTCCGTCGAGCCGCGCCAGTTTGGCAGGTTTCTCTGCGCCATCTTCGACGAATGGGTGCGCCGCGATGTCGGCCGCACCTTCGTACAGCTCTTCGATATCAGCCTTGAAACGTGGTCCGGCATGGAAGCCAGCCTGTGCATCTTCCGCAAGCAATGCGGTGCGGCTCTCGCCATCGAGCACAGTGGCGATCTCTACTCCTGCGATCATTTTGTGTATCCCGAAAACCGCCTCGGCAGCATCATGGATTCGGCGATGGCTGCGCTGGCCGGCTCGGAAAAGCAGCAGAAATTTGGTGAGGCAAAAGAGTCCACGCTGCCGCGCTACTGCCGCGAGTGCGACGTGCGTTTTGCCTGCAACGGCGAGTGCCCCAAGCATCGCTTCCTCACCACTCCCGACGGGGAGCCGGGGCTCAACTACCTCTGCGCCGGCTACAAAATGTTCTTTCACCACGTCGATCCCGCCATGCGGTTTATGGCGGCAGAGCTGGCGGCGCAACGTGCACCGGCTAACGTGATGCGCTGGGTGGTCGTGGAGGATGCGCGCGCCCGGCAGGGGAAAACCGGCCGCAACGATCCGTGTCCTTGCGGCAGCGGACGGAAGTTCAAGCAGTGTTGCGGCGCGTAGGGGCGAATCGCGCGCGGGTGAGACTTGCCTGCCTTGCGGGGGTCTGGAGACCCCCTCTACAGCCGGTCTGGAGACCGGCGCTACAGGTTCTGGGCGCGTGAGAAATACTGCGTCAGTGAAAATCGTGTGACCGCAGTTCCAGACCGGCGTGGGTGAGCGGCGCCAGTCGCGTGGCCTTCACGTGAATCACGCCATCCTGATTCTGCAGCGCCCCTTCGACAAGAAGAAACTTGCTCCGCGTCACTACCAGACGGTGCTGTTCGTAAACATCCGGCGTCACGATGACGTTGGCGATTCCCGTCTCATCTTCCATGGAAATAAAAATGAAGCCCTTTGCCGTTCCCGGCCGCTGGCGCGCGATGACGCAGCCCGCCGCGCGCACCCATACGCCGTCGCGACAATGCCGTAAATCTTCTGAAGATAAAATGCCCTGGGCGCGGAGTTCACTGCGCCGGTAATGCATGGGGTGTTTGCCCACCGTCAGTCCTGTGCCCGCGTAGTCGGCCACCAGGCGTTCTTCTACAGTCATTTGATGGAGCGGGAGGCTGCGATCGTCCTCACGCAGATTTTTCTGGATCAGCAGCGGACCCTCCGGCCGTCCCGCCCACTCCACCTGCCAAAGCGCATCGCGCCGGTGCGCAACTTCCTCTATCCAATTCAATGCGCCGATCCGCGCCAAGAGTGTCAGCTCTTTGCGGTTGAGCTCGGGGACGCGCAATGCCAGATCGTCCGCGGAACGGAATGGGCCATCCTGTACACGCGCCGCAAGCAACGTTTCCGCGGCCTGCTTGCGCAAGCCCTTCGCATAGCCCAGCCCCAGGCGCATTGAGCGGGTTCCATCGGGTTCATGCTCCACCACGCATTCCCACGCCGACACCTGAACATCGATGGGCTTCACGCGGAGCCCATGCCGCTGTGCGTCCTTGACCAGCACTGCCGGCGAGTAGAAGCCCATCGGCTGGTTGTTCAGAATGGCGCAGGTAAACGCGGCGAGGAATTTCACCTTGAAGTACGCTGAGGCGTACGCAATCAGGGCAAAGCTCGCCGCGTGCGACTCCGGAAATCCGTACAGCGCAAATGAGCTGATCTGCTGCACGATTTTGTCTTGCGTCTGCACGTCCATGCCGTTGGCCGTCATGCCCGTGCGCAGCTTCGATTCCAAATTCTTCATCCGCTCCCACGAGCGCCGCATACCGACCGCGCGCCGCAGCTCTTCGGCTTCGGCGCCGGTAAAGTTCGCCACTGTCATGGCAATGCGCAGCAACTGCTCCTGAAACAGCGGCACGCCCAGCGTGCGCCGCAAAACCGGCTCGAGCGAGGGATGCGGATACGTGACGGGCTCTCTCTTTTGTCTGCGCCTCATATATGGGTGCATCATCTGGCCGACGATCGGCCCTGGGCGGATGATGGCCACTTGCACCACCAGATCGTAGAAGCGCTCCGGATAATTGCGTGGCAGCGAAGCCATTTGTGCGCGGCTCTCGATCTGAAACATGCCCACCGTATCGGCTTTTTGCAGCACGCGATAGATTTCCTCGTCCTCCGGCAACTGCGCCAGGTCCACGCGCTCGCCGTAGTGCTCGGGAATCAGCTCCAGGCAATCTTTGAGCACGGCCATCATACCCAGGCCAAGCAGATCCACTTTGATGACGCCGAGGTCGGCGCAATCCTCCTTGTCCCACTGCACCACGGTGCGGCCGGGCATGGACGCGCGTTCCAACGGTACTACGTGGTTCAATTGGCCCTGACAGATGACCATGCCGCCCGAGTGCTGGCCGAGGTGACGGGGCAGATCCTGAATGCGCATGCACAGCTCCAGATACTTGGCGATGCGCGGATGCCGGATGTCGAAGCCCGCGTTCCTGAAGGAGTGCGCCATGGTATCGTTTTCGCCGCGCCACTCCCAGTGGCTCACTAGGTTCGCCAGCCGGCCCAGCGATTCCTCATCCAACCCCAGCGCCTTGCCCGTCTCGCGCGCCGCTGATTTGCCGCGATAGGTGATGACATTGGCCGTCATGGCCGCGCCCAGTTCGCCGTAGCGTTGGTACACATATTGGATGGCCTGCTCGTGTTGCGCCTCCGAAGGCAGATCGAGATCGATGTCGGGCCACTCGCCGCGGCTTTCACTCAGGAAACGCTCGAACAGCAGCTCCATCCCCACTGGATCGATGGCCGTAATTTCGAGCGCGTAGCACACGGCCGAGTTGGCCGCGCTGCCGCGTCCCTGCACCAGGATGCCGTTGCGTTTGACAAACTGCACGATGTCCCAGACGATCAGGAAATAGCCTTCGAAACCCAGCTTCCCGATCAGCTTGAGCTCGTGTTCCACCTGGCTTCTCGCGCGCTCCATCAGATTGCGGTCGTTCTTGGGTCCGTAGCGTCGCTCCACACCTTCGGCGACGCGCTTGCGCAGAAAACTCATCATGGTTTCGCCATCACGAACGGGATAGCGCGGAAATTCGTAGCCCAGGTCGTTCAGCCCGAACGCGAGCCGCGACGAAAGTTCGATGGTGTTGTCGATGGCTCCGCGCACATCGCTAAACAGCGCCGTCATCTCGCGCGCTGGGCGCAGATGGCGCTCGCTGTTCATCGCGAGCAGCCGCCCCGCGCGGTCCAGTTCCGTGTGGTTGCGGATGGCGGTAAACAGGTCGAGGATCTCCCGGTCGTAGGCTTTGGCGTAGCGCACGCCGTTCGTGGCCAGCACCGGCAACCGCAACGCGCGCGCGATGCGGATCGCGGCCTGATTCCGCCATTCTTCTTCGCGCTCGCAATGGCGTTGCACTTCAACGTAGACATTTCTATTGCCGAAGATGTGCGTCAGCCGCTCCACAACTTTGCGCCCGGCCTCTTCACCGCCGCGCGTAAGCGCCGCGGCCAGTGGTCCCTCGTCACCGCCCGTCAGGCACACGAGGCCGGATGCGTATTGCTCTAAATCGCCGAAGTTTGCCGCGCCCTCTTGCTTGGTGGTCTCACGCATCTTGAATTGCGTGATCAACTGGCAGAGATTCTGGTAGCCCTGGCGCGTTTCGCACAACAGGGTCACACGTGCCGGTTCCGGCGCGCACTGGTGCGGCAGCCATGCCGGAGGTTTCAGCCGCTCGCCAAAGCTCTTGACCGCAACCTCCGCGCCGATGTGCGCGCGCACGCCGCTTCTCTCGCCGCTGGTATGGAAGCGCGCTGCGCCGTACACGCCGTTGCGATCGGCAATGGCCATGGCCGGCATCTCCAGCTCGGCCGCACGTTCGATTAATGCCTCCGGCTGCGAGCCGGCTTCAAGAAAACTAAAGGCGCTGGCCGCATGCAACTCGATGTAGCGTTCAGTCATAGAGCGCCGTCATCTGCCAGCCACCGTGCATGCGATCGCGGACCAGACAACAGCAGAGCAGGGAACTGTCGCCGGTGCGCGCCACGATGTCCCACTGTTCATCTCCCCAAAGTGTCGGTTGCCACCAGTCGCCACTGACGAGCCATGGGCCGTAGGCGCGGTCGACATCGAAGCTTTGCCCGCGAAAATAGAACTGCACCGGTCGCTGCGCTTCGAGCGTGACGGTTACGTTCTCTGCTGGCCGCAGTTGCCGCGCTGCTGCGCGTAACTCAGCTTGATCTGTCGTCTGCGCATTGCTCTCTGTCACGCGCGACGCGTCGATTTTGAACGCTTCCAGTCGGAATGCGTCGGGCGCATGCGTGTCGAGCAGAGTGGCGCGGCCCACATTCTCCTCACCCACCACAGCCCGGATGCGCGCCAGCGTAACGTCGAGCCGCGAGGCCTCAGGCAGTTGCGGTGAGAACAGCCCGAGCTGCACCTTGCTGGTCGCTCCCGGTTCCGCATCGAGCGCGACGGCAAGCACGGCCGCCTGCGGTGGATGCGCTTCGAGATCCAAATGCAGCAGCTTGATCCAGAGCCGCTTGTCGTTGGTTGGCAGCGCCGGACGCACCGTGCGCGCGTGCGTGCCGCCACGGTCGAGCGTGAGCGTGAGGTTGACTGCGGCCAGCGCAACCAGGCGCGCGTTGGCGCGCACGATGAGCTGATCGAGCATGGCTGCGGCGACAAACAGCAGCGAGTCCAGCAGTTCCACGGGAGAATCGAGCTCCGTGTGCTCGGCCAGCACCGGCGGCGGCTCGACAGGTTGAAAGAGATGCGTGCGCTCGCCGCGCGCCAGTTGCCAAAGCCGACGGCCCTCCTGCCCCATACGCGCAACCAGAGCTTTTTCCGGTAGCGCTGCCAGCATGCCCAGCGTGTGCAGCCCCCACGCGGCAAATTTCTCTGTCTGTTCCAGCGCAAGATCCAGAACCGCGCAGGGCAGTTCTGCCAGTGCCGCTACTTCTTCGCCCGGCGGAATGACCTTCACGGTTGCGCCTGACGGCAAACCTCTCGCCATGCACACGGCCGCATGCAGATTGCCGCTTACCGTTACGCAGGCGCGCATGCCTACGGCGCGCACCCGCTCCACCAGCCTCCGCGCCAGCACCTCAGGCGGACCAAACAAACTCCGCGTTCCCGCAATGTCGATTCTGCAAATGAAGGCTGTGTCTTCACTTCGCTCTTCAACGCGCGGCGAAAACGCGCCCGCGCTTTCCAGCAGAATGGCCCGCGTTGCCGCCTCCTCTTTTTGCGAGCGGGGCAGCACGGCCGATGCCGGAAAGGTGTCCACCTCCACGCGCGTCATGCCGCGCACCATCCCCAGCAACCGCGCCTTCGTATTCAAGGAGCAGACCTGCTCGAGTGGTACCGCGCCCTCCATCACCACGCACGGCTGCTCCCTGAGTTCAGGCCGCAGCCGCAGCAGCGCCTGCACAGGAAACTCCCGCGCATACAGGCACGCATACAATTCGGCCGTCATCGCCCGCCCGCCCATGCCGCGCGGCTTTGCCAGTTGGCCGCGTTTGCTCTCACGTCCGCTCTTTGCGGGGGCTTGCGCAGCGGCACGACATTGTCTGCCGCGCCGGTAAAGCGCCGCCGCACCACTTCGACGCTGTGCGCCATGCCGGTGAATACCGTGGCTTCGTCGCGTAGCGCGTCGCCCGGCTCGAGCCGCAGCGACAATTCTGCGCTGCTCTTCGCGCAGCCGTACTGGGCCAGCAGCAAAAGGCTGGCCTGTGTTTTCTCCGCCGCTGCGCGATAGCGGAACCACGTGGCGAGCGGCACGCGTGAGGCAAACTCCGGCGTCAGACTGCCCAGGTCCAGTACAACCGCACTGAATCCTCCCGCTTGCAGCACGAGATCCGTCGCGCGTAACGCCTGATCAAGTCGCGCCCACGGTCGCGCTCCAACGCCGGCCGCGCGCCATGGCCGGTACGCGCTCGCAGGAGCCTGAGAATAATTTGCCTCAAAACTTTCAGGCTGGCGCCGTTCGCGCCGCTGCGGCTCGGCGCATCGCGGCGCCAAATTCGTTCGTTCCGGCGTCTCCGGCCCGAGAAGTCCGCCCACGGCTGCCGCCAGCCCCTTGACCTCGCCGCGCGGGTGACCGCCGCAGCCTCCGCCATGCAGGCCTTTCATCACCGGCGCGGGCGTCAGATACTTTTCCGGCAGCGAAAAACGCTGTGGCGCGTGCGACGTCGCGGGTTTCGCCGCTCCGCACCGAACCCACAACAATCGCTCCAGGTCCACGCCGGCCGCCGCTGCCGAAGCCGGATCGAGCGCATTCGATACATCGATCCACGCGCACACGCGCCCGGCCCGCGTCAGGCCCGCCACAAACTTGAGCGCAACCGAGGTTCGCCCCGAGCACTCCGGACCCACCAGTTCAGTGAGCGCTCCAACGGGCAGGCCGCCCCGCAACACCTCATCCAGCGCGTCAATACCTGTGGCCGCAACCGGCCGCACCATCCTCGGCACCGGCGAGAGTGCAGCAGGAATCCTCGCGGCGAGGGCAGACTCAATCTGAAGGCGGATTGCGGAGGCGGCAGGCATGGGGTTATAGTTTCGTCTTATATTCGCCTTTTCGGGGACGGTCTGCAAGCCCTGCCTGCACCAATCTATGTGCAGACTCGCGCCAATTCGCTGAAATGAAAAGCGTTAATATTATTGATGGTCTGCTCGGAGGGACTTGTTTTGCCTATAGACTTTGCACCGTCCCTACGGGACTGGCGAGGTGTTTTTATACCTCTCCCCAGCACTGAAGTGCTGGGCTAACATCCATTGCGCCTCCGGCGCGAGCCGGGCTGGATCAATAAGCAAATGGTCCGGGCTGGATCAATAAACTATAGCTATGTGTGGCCGCTATGGGCACCGGGCAGACAAACAGCGGATTGCGGAGTGGTTTCGCACGCACGACACCGATGTCTTCAACGAAGAGTATTACGAGACCAACGCAGTTCACTTCACGCCCTCTTACAATATTGCTCCCGAGAGTCTGCAACCGGTGGTGCGGGTCAACCACGATACCGGCGACCGCGTGCTCGCACTCATGAAGTGGGGCCTGGTGCCCTACTGGTCGAAAACGCCCCGAGCCAATTTCAGTTCCATCAATGCGCGGGCCGACAAGCTCACATCGAGCGGCGCCTGGCGCGAGCCGTGGAGGCACCGCCGCTGCCTGATCCCCGCCAACTTCTTTTACGAGTGGGAGCCGCTGACCAAGGACGAGGAGAAAAAGAAGATCAGCAAGCCGTGGGCGGTTTCACTTCCCGACGAGCGCCTCTTCGCCTTCGGCGGCATCTGGGATCGATGGAAAGGACGGGACGCAGAGAAAAACGAGGTCGGCAAAAATGAGATCGTTGTGGAGAGCTTCAGCATCATCACCACCGATCCCAACCAAATTCTCGAGCCCTTTCACGACCGATGCCCGCTCATCATCAAACCAGACGACTATGCCCGATGGCTGGCGCCGGCTGAGCCGTCTCATCTGCCCATCGATCTGGTGCGCACATGGCCTGCGGAAGACATGAAGGCATGGCGCGTGGCCAAGCTGCAGGGCAATGGCCCGCATCTGCTCCAGCCCCTCGCCGAACCCTCCGCCTGATCGCTTTGCCCGATCTGTGGCGTTCGCATTCTAAAAAAGCTTTTATTACGATCGCACGAATGCCTTGATTGTCCCGCATCTCTTACCCACGGAGATGCCGTGCGGGCGAACCGTGTAGGCGTTCACCGCAGCAGGAACAATAAATGTCTCAGCATAATGAACGACGAATGGCGCGAACGCGCCGCTGGGGCTTTCGACAATTGCCGCGTCTCCCTCAACGAGATTCAGCACGTTGACGCCGCCATCCGTGTGGTGCGGCACCGTACCTGTGAACCAGTGGCGGCGCGTTTCGATGAATTCCCGCTCGTGGAGACCGGTGCGTTCCTCGCTCCAGCCGGCTTCTTCGCGAATGGCTTCGAAGCGGTTGATGAGCTCTCGCCGTACCCATTCGGTCGTACGATCCCACTGGATGTTCGCGACGCCATGCTCGATGGAGATAGGCCGCGGCCTGCCGTCGAGTCCCAGACGGCCCCAGTCCCAAAGCTTGAAGGTGAAGATGTACGGCGTGGCGCTGATTTCCAGCACCATGCTGTTCGCGCCAGAACAATGAATTGTCCCCGCGGGAATCAGAAAGTGATCGTGTTTTTGCGCCGGCCAGCGGTTCACATACTTCTCAGCGGGAAACGCGACGCCGCCTTCCTGAGCGCGATAGAGGTCATCGGTCATTTCCTGCGGAGAGATGTTGTCTTTCAGGCCGAGATAGACCGTCGCGTCGGAGCCGGCGTCCAGCAGGTAATAGCTCTCATCCTGCGTGTAATCCATTCCAAACTTCTCTCGAATATATCGAGTAAGCGGGTGCACTTGCAGGGAGAGATTTCCGCCGCCCATGGTATCGAGAAAATCGAAACGGATGGGAAACTCCGCGCCGAAGCGCGCATGGACTGCTTCGCCCAGCAGCGCGTGCGGTTGAGAGAACACGAGGTCGATCGCAGGAACTTCGACGCGCTGTTCGCCAAAGCCGAGCAGCAGACTGTTCTCTTCCGGAACGCAATCGAAGCACCACGCGTAGTTAGGAACATCGCGCGGAAGATCGCAGACCTCCTCCATCCAATGCCCACCCCATGGGCCGGGATCGAAGTAAGGCACGACTCGGAAGGGACGCAGCGCCGTTTGCTGCAAGGCGTGGCGAAAGACGTCGCCGCCGATCAGTTTGGGTGAGTGCGGCCGGTTGGTATCGAGCAGAAAATCGATCTCGGGCAAGAGTTGCTTCTTCAGGCGATCGGCGGCGCGCCACTCGGCGAAGAATCCGCACTTGTACTTCAATAAAAAGTCATCTTGCGCGTTGTTCAGGCCGAGATTGCCCACCTCTTCGCGACGCCAACGAAGCTGAATCTCCCAGCGCGCGAGATCCGCGTAGACGCTGGTTGCGCCGGGCTCAGAGACGAAGGATGCGCCCGTGCCGACGACCAATACGGAACCCTGCTGCGCTGCGCGCTCTATGGCGAAACGCATTTCCTCAAGCTTGGCGGAGTCAAAATAATCTTCAAGTGCGATGCCGCTCATGCGCCCGAAGACGCGATCGGAGCCGAGCAGCGGATCGAGCATGGTGCGTATTTCTTCTGGAGTTTTAAGGCATTTTTCGGCGAGAAAAACCTGGGTCGAAGGCAGGTGGCTGCATAGATCCTCAAGCACGCGGGCACTGAATACGCCGGGGTAACACTCGACGCAGATTGGATGCTGCTGTAAGAGCGGAGCCAGGCGCGCCGCAATTGCCTGCCAGCCTGCGCTGCACTCTTCCGTGGGGCCGGCGGGAATAAAAGGGAATTTATCGTAATTCGATTGCCGGGACATCCAACTCCTTACCTCGCTTTAATTCGCGGCGCGCGCTCGGCCAGGCTCTCACTGCGACACAAATCAATCTGCGGCGGCATCGCGCTGTTCTTACACCTTAACTGCGGCGCGTGGACATCTCAAAGCTTTGGTCATCCATCTGTTGCCTGGTCATACAAAACTACCCCAGAAGGCCGATTTCGCTGCATGAGACGAACGGAATAGACCGACTTCGGAGAGATGTATCTTGCTGATTTCAGGTATTTTATATGTATATTCGATGATTTAGGCAAAATCGAGGGAGGGATTCACATCACAACATAAGCCGTTAAGAATGAAGTTGATGCAAAATCACTTCATATAAATACACCCAAAAGTACACCCATCGAGAATTGACTGAGAGACTTTGCCAGTAGTTGAAGGTTGAAAACCACAACAACTTCATGCGCATTATGGACGTGCTGTGCCCGCCTGGATTAGTGAATCTGCTTCTGTTCGCAAGTGATTTCACTATATAGAACCCGATCTCATCCGCTTCAGGATCACGGTCGTGTGCCTGACTGCCGGCAAACCCGCGGCCCTTCAGGGAAACGCAGGTGCTGAACCCCCGTCAGTCTCCGGGTCCCTGATCCGCCCATAAAACCAATCCTAAGCAGCGGCCGCGTGTGCTACACGTGTGCCGCACTCTTCACCTTAGGAAGGAATATAGTTGGCAAGCTTGGCCTGATCATTCGCCGCGAACCCAGAACATGGCCGTAAATGATAGCGACCTTTATCACGCACAAAGTTGGGCGCAAGCCCGCATCACGCGCCTGGCGTATTTGGCCGAGAAGCCGGTTTTACGTCAAGGTGGATTGGATTTGTAAACACTGGCCGACCCATGGGGACCCATCTGCCGCCGGTTTTTCGCTCAGGGGAGTGATCTTGCTGTGAGCGCAAATCGTTAGATTCCCGCTCACTTCACGGCGCATGCGAAAGCCCTTTAAAAGCAACTACTCTTTCGGATATTTTCCGATGGGGTTTTCCGCTCACTGCCGGAACCCGCAGCTTCGGGCCGGTGAGCTTCGTGCCTCTTCGGATTTCTTCTTTAAGTGTGTCCTTGAAGTTGTCGGGGTTTTGTTGCAGTATCTTGCCGTAGCTGGCGGCGGCTGTAAATGCTCGAAGAGTGCGGATGCCGCATGTACGGGATGGCGTAGACTGCATGTGCACGCAAGTTACTTCCCGCTTTGGACCTTGAGGAAGGCACAGAAGGAAGGAGGAAGAGTCGATGTTTGAGTTTATGGGGGTAACGCGAAGGGAATTTATTCTGAACTCAGCCGTGCTCGCGGCGGCCACGGCGACCGCTCGGGCGGCAAAACTGCCATACGGTAGCTTTTCATCCGGCGAAACAAGCGCGGTAACAAAAGTAGAGCCGGCCATTTTTCCATATGGAGCTGTCTACTTTCGCAAATCCAATCCTCCTGAACAAGATTGGGCACGAGACCATCAGACAGCAGCGCGCATAGGCATGAACACATTTCGGCATTGGTTCATGTGGTCAGCGATTGAGGTGGCGCCAGGAAAGTTCAATTGGGATGGTTATGACCAAATGATGGACCTCGCCGATAAGAATGGCATCCAGGTAATTATCGCAGAAATGATTACATTTGCTCCGGAGTGGGCGTTTCGAAAGTATCCCCACGCGCGGTTTCTGGCAAGCGATGGGAATCTCATGCAGAGCACCGTGTCGGCAAGTAGCGAGACTGGAGGTTATCCAGGACTGTGCCTCGACAATCCGGATGTCCATGCGATCGCTGAGAACTTTCTCATTGCCCTGATCGAGCGCTATCGCGAGCACCCTGCTCTTCTCGGATATGACCTTTGGAATGAGAACACATCGTTTGGCGGAATTCCGAGTAGGATGTACTGCTACTGTGACGCCACGAAGAGAAAATTGAGAGAGTGGCTGCGCGCCCGGTACGGATCGCTTGAGCAAACTGGGAAGGTATGGCATCGTTACAGTTACGAATCGTGGGACGATCTACAACCTCCGCCATCATTTAATGGATATGCCGAAAGTCTTGATTGGCTGCAATTTCGAATTGACGATGCCCACGATCTGTTCGATTGGCGCGCAAGACTATTCCGAAAACTGGATCCGCGGCATCAAATCGCCACTCATGGAGTCGCGGGAACGCTCGAGGATCTGCCTTCCGCCTCGCATAACGAATGGCGTTCAGCTGCCGAAGTGGATATTTATGGCCTAACCTGGGTAGCCTCGCAAGAGGGCGATGACCCTTGGAGGCAGTATCAGGCAATGGATCTCGTTCGGGGAGGATCCCGCGGTAAGCCATTCTGGCACGCGGAGGCTGAGGCAGGCCCTCCTCCGATGAAGGCTGAAAAACCGGGCCTCGAACTTAAATATCGCCGTTCGCCTGATCCCGAGGATGTACGATTCTGGAACCTTGTGTCTTGCACCTGCGGCGCGAGGGGAATTCTCTATCCTCGTTGGCGGCCTCTTCTTGATGGCCCACTTTTTGGAGCATTCGGACCATTCGCGATGGATGGTTCTGTAACTCTTCGCGCTGAAATGGCTGGGCGTGTCGCACGATGGGCAAACGAACATTCTAATCTCTGGAAGTCCGCGCCCGTCAGAGGAGATCTCGGCTTGGTGTTCGTCCCTGAGTCTGAGATTTTCAATTATTTGCAGCAGGGTGACACTTCCTTCTATGCTGAATCGATTCGCGGCGCGTATCAGGCATTTTTTGACTCCAATATCCAAGCCGATTTTGTTGCGGTTGACAACATCGGTGAATACAAGATGATCTACCTCCCTTATCCGGTCATGTTGATGGAGGAGACAGTCGTCAAGCTGCGCGAGTATGTGGAGAAGGGGGGCACGCTGATCAGCGAGGGGCTGCCAGCTTATTTCGGGGATCATGGCCACGTGGGGACGGTTCAGCCTAACTACGGGCTTGACAAGGTGTTTGGCGCCAGCCAGAGCTACGTCGAATTCCTTCCAGATGTCTCGGAGGACTTAACGCTAACGATCAAAGACAGGCAGGTGAATGGCCGCTACTTCCGTCAGGAATACGAGTTGAGTGGCGGAGCTGCCGCAGGCCAATTCACGAATGGGAAAATTGCGGCCGTGGAGCACAAGTTTGGGCAGGGCCGAACGCTTTTGATGGGCTCATTCCCTGGCTCGGGCTACTATCTGAACCACTCCCCAACGGCCAAAGCTCTGTTCGCGAGTTTCCTGGAGATTGCAGGAGTCGAGCAGCAGTTGAAGACCGACGATAGCAACGTTCAGGCAAGACTGCACCAGGGGTCTGGCGGCACCTATCTTTGGGTGACAAATCCAACGCTGGTGGAGCGGCCGGTAAGAGTTTCATTCAGGTCTGGCGCCGTAAGTTTTAAATCTGCGGAGGATCAGTGGGGAAAGCAACGCGCTACCCTTAGCGGCCAAAATCTCACGGTAGTTGTGCCGGCTAGAGACGCGGTCGTGCTGGCATTGCAATAACGCGTGTTGTTTCCAAGGACCGCGCGCCGCAGCAACATGATGGAATTGGGGTTCTGACTGCAGGCTTCGCAGAGCAGCATCAGGTTGGATTGCATCTCGCGGCCTTCCCAGTCCATACGCGCGTCAATCTCTGCGCCTTCCCAACAAGCCCCGGTCTAGGCCCCGAGTCCCTTAGTCCCTGCCTTTACGCTTTTCCTGTCGGCGAAATCAAGAGCATCGCCATCGAGTCTGCGGTGTTGCGCATGTGCGGCGTGCCGCGCGGGATCACCAACATGTCGCCTTTCTGGAGCATAACAGTCGCTGCTCCCTCTGACTCGGGTGCACGCCACTCACCTGGTTCGATGATGTGCGCGCCTTTCGGTGTTCCGCCCAGCTCGTAAACCGTAGTTCCATCAAGGATGACCAAGACGTGGTCGCGGCCCTCATGCCACTCGAACTGCTTGGCAGTGTGGGCCTTCTCCACGGTAAGGGCAACCAGGAACTCCTTCTGCCCCACCATTTTGTTGTCACCCGGCGCGGCATCCAGCGCCTTGATGTCGTCGACGATGGTCTGCCCGGTAAAGAGCAAAAAGCCGCCCGCCGGAATGGACGCTCCGGCCAGACCCGAAGCCTGCCCCGCGGCCTGTGCAGCAAGTATCATCAAATCGGTCAGAGCGAGACCGGCCACCGCTGCAGCCGGTGCCGTCCGCAGAAAATTGCGCCGACCAGAATTTTCAATGCAAGCATTCCACATGGACTTCCCCCCAGAAAATTCAATTGACACATTGGTAGGTCCACTGTACCATTGCTCTGTCTTGCATTGGCAGGTAATCGCACTCAAATCGGCAAGGTCGTACGTGAGAGGCAAGACAACGCGGCGAGGGTTCCGGGCGTTACCGCCGGACTTGCGGCAGACACGAAAGCATGCGACGAAGGCCGGCCGCATTCGGCGTTGCGGGTTGCCCTCGGAGCTACTAACGAAGATCGGGAGTAAAAAGACTTATGACCTCGCAATCACGGCGATCCTTCCTCATTGGATCCGTTTTGGGAGTAAGTGGCACCTGGCTGGCCTCAAACTGGATTGGGATACTGGATGCGAAGGCGCATGCAGAGCAGGCCGCCTCGGGGCAGCTGTCTGACTTCGCGTTCTTCACGAACGAAGAAGGCGCCGACATTGATGCGATGGCGTCTCAGATCATTCCCACCGACGAGACCCCGGGGGCTCACGAAGCCCGGTGTGTCAATTTCATCGACTACGGATTGACTGCGTTCCTTCAAGATAGCCAGCCGATCTACAGAGAAGGATTAAAGGTTTTGCAGGCGAAGACCAGGGAGCTAGCCCCTGATGCCGACAGCTTTGCGGCACTATCGTCTGCGCAACAGATTCAGGTTCTCACGGCCATCGAGCAGAGCTCCTTCTTCACCACCGTCCGCACACACACGATCATCGGGATGTTTGCCAGTCCGGCGCATGGGGGGAATGCCGATAAGGTGGGTTGGAGACTGATCGGTTACGACAACACCCTGGAATTCAAACCGCCGTTTGGGTATTACGACGCCGTTAACGAGGCGAGCAAATAAGCTCGACCTGGAGGAACCACAAGTGATTCAATACAAGCCAACGACCGAAGTGGACTTTGTCGTTATCGGGTCAGGAGCAGCCGGGGGCATCATGGCCAAGGAGTTGTCAGTGGCTGGGTTCTCGGTAGTGGTGCTCGAACAGGGTGGCGCAGGCGCGTATGGACACGAGCAGGACTATAGCAAAGACGAGTTGCTTAATATGTTCCCGACAGGCCCAGCAGACCGATTTATGTCCGACATCAAATTACAGCCGAACACCTTCCGCCGAAATGACAAAGAGAAGGCTCTGCCTGACAAGATGACATTACCGTGTGTGCTGGGGGGCGGGACGGTAACCTATGGAGGCAGCAGTTGGCGCCATCTTCCGTACGAGTTCAATGAAGCCACGTACGAGGGGACCATTGCAGGCACCGGCTTTGCGGACTGGCCCATCACCTATGAGGAGATGGAGCCCTATTACACAAAGGGCGAGTGGGAGTTAGGCATCGCGGGTCTCCGCGTCGATTCCCCTTTCTTCGCGCCGATGTCGAAGCCCTACCCGGTGCCGCCGTTGCCGTTTAAAGCTTCTGGCACCCTCTTAAAGCTTGCGGGCGCCAAGCTTGGCTTGACGGTTGTTCCCAACGTCGCTGCGATTCTCAGCCGGCCCTATCAGGGACGGCCCGCGTGTATTTCCTGTGGGATGTGCTCGGGGTACGGATGTCAGGTGAAGGCCCGGTCGAGCACGGCCGTCACCATGCTTCCCATAGCCGGCGCGACCGGCCGATGTGAGATTCGAACCCAGTGCTACGTCCACGAGATTGCGATGAATGACATGGGCCGGGTGACCGGGGCCATTTATTTCGATACCAACAAGAATGAGGTGTTTCAAAAGGCGAAGGTAGTAGTGCTGTCCGCTAACGGTATGGAGACGCCACGTCTTCTGCTGCTATCAAAGTCGGCTCGCTTTCCGGACGGCCTTGCCAACGCCAGCGGACTAGTCGGCAAGTACCTGATGGGCGGAAATGTCACTCACACGTACGGGCTGTTCGAGCACCCGCTGAACGAATATAAGGGCATCGTGTGCGGAGCTGCGATTCTCGATTATGTCCCAACGGATACCAAACGGGGTTTCTATGGCGGCGGGCGCATCACCGGCCGGGGACTGGAACGGGAGACGCCAATTCAATACGGGCTTCTCGGTCCGCACGGAGCGCCGGAATGGGGGGCGGGATACAAGAAGGCTCTTAGGGAACAGGCCAATCACATGATGTATACAACCTGCTACATTACGCAGTTGCCGCTTGAGACCAATCGAGTAGACCTTGACCCTGAATTGAAGGACGCCTGGGGTATTCCGGCGATGCGCGTCACAACGACAAGCCATCCCAACGACCTCAAGTGCATGGAGTTCATCAAGCAGAAGTCCGTGGAGATTCTTCAAGCAGCCGGGGCCACCACCGTGTGGTCGGATCCCATTCAAGACGCTCGTGGAACCCCTCACGGCCGTGGCACCTGCCGCATGGGGAACGACCCTAAGACCTCAGTAGTAGATAAATACCACCGCGCGCACGACGTACCCAACCTGTTCATCGTGGACGGCAGCAGCTTTGTGACCGGTGGCCGGAATCATCCCGCATTCACGATTCAGGCTCTTGCATTCCGTGCGGCTGATCATCTGGTCAAAGTGGCCAGGAACGGAAGCGTCTGACAGGCCGCAGCCTGCGCGGCGCTTTGTACTCATCGCTCCTGAGATCGAAATGTCTTGCTGGTGATCAAGTTTTGAGAGCGATATAGCGCGGAGCGCACGCGGAAACGAAGCGTATGGCTGGTCATGTGGAAAGTGGCTGGTCGCGCTTTTGCGGGGACGCAAGATGGAACGGGCCTGCGGCAAGGTCGGATTCGCAAGAAGATCGGAGAAATCGGCTCTTCGCGAGAATCTGACAAGAGGTGCAGTTTACGCGGCTTTTTATGGCGTGCATTCGACACGGCGTTCCATACCCAGCTTCACCAAGCGCTCCTACCCGGCCTAACATTCAACCTCCACTGCCCTTCGGCGTCTGTCGTCCTGGCTTTCAGCACAAGGATGCCAACCAATCTATCGAAACAGCATCACTGCAGCTTCGAATCAAAGGCACGATAGGCCGCAACCTGCCCAAGGTCACAGGGTTACAGAAGGACAGCTGTCTCCACTGAAAATAGTGCTTGACAAAATGGTAAGACCTCTGTACCTTTGTTGCAAATCCTCTGTAGCGTAGTTGTAAACGTCAGATTGAAGCCGAGAGACGCCGAGAAATCGCACCGGATTTCTCGATGTGCGATGGAAAAGCTTCAGTCGGGATATCGGTGTGTCTTTTCGTAATCAAGAAATCATTTGGAGGAGAGTCTGATGCACTTCACGCGCTTTAATCCAAGAATGGCGGCCGCCCGCTGCATAGCCACTTTCTTTTGTATTGTTATGTTTCTTTTCGCCGCAAAAGGAACCTCGCAGCTTGCAGGCACTGGAAGCATTCAGGGTGTCATCACTGACAACACGGGCGCTGTGATTCAGAACGCATCGGTCACAGTTACCAATACGGCGACTCAGGTAAAGCATGTGGGAATTACGGACGCCAATGGTCTCTACAGCTTTCCAAACATTTCCATTGGCACCTATACGATCGATGTGTCGGTCCCCAGCTTTGAGCACTACACTCAAAGGAACATCGTCCTTGAGGTCGGCAGTAGCATTGCGGTCAATGTAGCCATGACTGTCGGTGCAACGAGTCAGAATGTCGAGGTCCAGGCAGATGCTCTCGCCCTGCAAACTGAGGACAGCTCCTTTAAGCAGACCATTGATGAGAAAACAACCACCGAGTTGCCTCTGAATGGCCGTGAAGTTACCTCACTGATCACGCTCTCGGGTGGTTCTGCGAACGCAAACGAAAACAGCGACATGCAGGGGAGCAAAACTTTTTACAGCTCTGCTGTTATCTCAGTTGGCGGCGGACAGGGCGATCAAACCGACTACAGATTAGATGGCGCCGACCACAACGACTACATGACGAACCTCAATCTCCCTTTTCCTTTCCCAGACGCGGTAGCCGAGTTCAGCGTGGAAACCTCGGCCATCGGTGCGCAAAGTGGTCTGCATCCCGGGGGGCTGGTCAACGTGGTTACCCGGTCAGGCTCAAACCAGTGGCACGGGTCAGGTTTTGAATTCATTCGCAACAACTACATCGATGCGACCAACTTCTTCTCGACAAGCAAGGACACGCTGCACCAGAATCAGTTTGGTGGCACGTTTGGTGGAAGAATCATTCGCAGCAAATTGTTTGGCTTCGCAGGATACCAACGAACCAAGGCTGATCAGTCCCAGGCACTAACGACCGCATATGTGCCCACGGCTGCGAACCTACTGGGCGATTTCTCGGCTTCGGACCCCACCATTCAACTTCTGGACCCGGCAACCGGCATAAAATTGGTCGGCAACAAGTATGCCAACACGCCAGGTGTCACCTGGAGTCCCAACGCCAGTGCCCTCGCCGCCATCAAGTATTTTCCGCCTACAACAGCAGCGAATGGTCTTGTGAGCTATGCGATACCTTCGCAACTTGCAGAAGACCAATTCGTCAGCCGTGTCGATTGGACCATCAACTCCAAGCATAGTCTTTATGGCCGCTATATGCTCGATGGCTACCAATCTCCGGCGTTCTATTCCCCAACCAATGTCCTCATCACCACGCAGGCAGGCCTTGCTGAGCGCGCGCAGGGAGTTACTCTTGGTGAAACCTACGTCCGCAGCTCTAATATGGTGAACACGTTCCATGCCACTGCAACGAGACGGCGCGATGACCGTGGCCTCGCAGCAAGTGGCATCAGCCCAACAACGATTGGTGTGAACATGTATACGCCGGATCCTCTAGGCATCATAATTACAACAACCAATAAATGGAGCACCTATTGCAGTACATGTATGCCGGCCAATTTCAACGTAACTACGGGATCTTTCGCAGATGATGTCAACTGGGTCCATGGTAAGCATCAAATTGGGTTTGGGGGAGAGTTTGTTCGCTCTGACCTCAACGTCAACAACGATTTTGAAGAAAATGGTTTCTTCACCTTCTCGGGCGTCTACAGTCAAAAAGGTCCTGCCGGAGCAAGTACCGGCGGCACAGGCGCGGATGCGAACCTTGATTTTCTGACCGGCGCGCTGCATACCCTCGTACAGACTGGCGCTCAACAACAGGCCGCGCGGGCGCCGATCCCGAGCCTTTACATTTTGGACACGTATCACGCAACAAACAAAATTGTAATCTCAGCGGGTGTTCGCTGGGATCCTGAGTATTTTCCCGCGGATTATTTCGGGCGTGGTTCAATCTTTAGCCTGAGCGGATTCGAGAATAACACCTTCAGTAAGGTGTATCCGAACGCGCCTGCCGGAAGCTTTTACTATGGGGACGCGGGAGTCCCAAAGGCAATGACGACTAACTCACCATGGCAGTTCGCTCCTCGGTTGGCGGCCACATGGGATCCTTCTGGAAGCGGCAAGACGGTCATTCGCGCAGGCGGCGGACTCGTCTATGACCAGCCAAGTCTCTTTACGGCTCAGCACATAAACCAGAATGCACCCTTCTCTCCCTCTGTTACCAATAGTTCAGTGAGCGTTCCTCTGAGCTTTACCAGTCCATGGTCTAAAGGCACTACGACTACCGATCCATTCCCACAGCCATATCCGCCGACGGCCGCCACGGTATTTCCAGCTAATGAGAACTTTTATATTATGCCCCTGCACTTTCACCCGGCTTACGCGGTGCAATATACAGCCAGCGTAGAGCGCAATTTCGGACGTGGCTGGCAGCTTCAGCTTGATTACGTGGGCAGCAAAACAAGCCACCTGGCCTACATAGTCGATCTCGATCCTTCAGTCTACATCCCCGGGACGTGCGGTACGAGTGCGTGCTCCACAATTGGCAATTCAGCTTCGCGTTTCGCTCTCACCATCCTCAACCCAACGCAAGGCCCCATGTATCAGGGCGGGGGAGGAAATACCGGGTCCAGCGGCTCGGCGCAGGCGTACACCGGGGCAAACTCTACCTACAACGGGATGATAATTACCCTCCAACATCGCATGTCGTCAAATTTTGTATTTCTTGCCAATTACACTTGGTCACACTGCATCGACATTAACGACGACTATGGCGATCTCGGTGGAAAAGATACTGTTGAGAATGCGGCCAATTACAAGGCAGATCGAGGGAACTGCGGATTTGACTACAGAGACAACTTCAATAGCACCCTTGTAGCGTCGAGCCATTTTTCCTGGTCGGGATGGAAGGCTCTGACGCTCAATAATTGGGAACTGGCCCCCCTGGTGCGCGTCACAGATGGGACCCCGTTCACTGTTGTATCGGGGGTGGACAACTCACTCACAGACCAGAACAACGACCGCCCAAATCTGACCAACGCGGGTCTCCTGTATACACATGCGAAGATCCGGAGCGGGCCGTCGGCAAACGCGCAGTACATAAGTTCTGCCGCGTTTACCCAGAATGCAGCCGGCACGTTTGGAGATTCCGGGCGATTTGCCTATCGTGGCCCTAAGTTCTTTGACATGGATAGTGCTTTGAGCCGCGCCTTTCCGCTGCATGAAAGACTGACGCTGACTCTTCGGCTCGAGGCCTTCAATGTCTTCAATCATCCGAATTTTGCTGCTCCTGGCAGCACCGGCTTCAACGGATCGATTACCTCGCTGGTTTCTTCAACCTTCGGTCAGGTCACAGCTACTCCTGTCAATTTCGGAGCCAGAATCTTCCAGGGCGCCGTTAAGCTAACCTTCTAACTAGTCACCTCGCCCGCCCATGTTACAGGGGCGGGCGAGGTCACCGAGCCACCCAAGTTGATCGCGTAACAATGCGCGATTCCTGGCGATTAGACATTCAAGCGGCGCAAGCAAGCCGTAAAGGTTAGAACTCTTATGGATCGCAGGCAATTTCTAGAGAGTGCTGTATGTGCTTCGGCGCTCTCTACGTCTCCACTCGCCAGACTTGGGGCATCGGTACCCGCTGCACCTGTCGTAAAGGTTTGGGACGACCCCGAGTTTGAGGTTCGCGGGCTCGAGATCCATAGCCGCAGAATGTGGGAATGGAAGTCCGTTTCCACGGCTTTCGCCTTGATGGAAAAACTGAATCTAAACACACTCATCTTCCATCAGGACGACATTGTGGATACGATAGTCTGGCCAGATAAATACTTTCCGGTGGATGTCCGAAACGGCCAACGAACAATTCAAGGTGTTCACGCTCGGGCTGGATTCGTCATTACTGCCCGTGAGTATTTGAGAAAAGTTGCATCGGAAGCGAAGAAACGCCACATCACATTCTTCTTTGAGGTCTGTGAAATATGGTATCCAGACGGCTTGACAGAACTCTATCCTGAGATACTTGGCGCAAAGGGAACAGTCTGTCCAACGTCCCCTTTTTGGTGGGAGTTTCTTGGAGCGAAATACACCGAGCTTTTCGATATTATTCCCGATCTAGACGGTGTGATTGTCAGTCCGGGAACTTTCGAGAGCAAACTCTCTATCTCGATGCACACTTGCTTTTGCGAGAGCTGTTCGAGCACCACCCCACTCGATTGGTACACGAAGCTGATCAGCTCGATGTACGCGCCTATTGAAAGTCGCGGAAAAACGCTCGTTGTGCGAGACTTCGCCTACACAAAGACCGAGCAGAATTTGGTGATGGACGCGTGTGCTCGGGTATCGCCAAATATTGTAGCCGGCATCAAGAACACACCTCACGACTTTTATCCAACTTTTCCTAACAATCCCCGTATTGGTCACGTGAGTGCAAAGCAGCAATGGATTGAGTTCGATTGCTGGGGACAATTCTATGGTTGTGGCCTTATCCCGTGCGGAATGGTGGAGGATATCCAGCGCAGGCTCTTGTACGCTCGCGCGAATGGCGCTACTGGAGCCTGGTTCCGAACCGACTTAGAGTCGATGACCGATGAAAGCGTGTTTAATAGCTTTAACCTTCTGAATCTCGTCGCTGGGGCCTTACTAAGTCAAAGAACGACGCACAATATCGACGATCTCTACCGGGCCTGGATGGAGATCGGCCTCTTCGATGCGCTCGTCCCGGAATCTCTGGAGCCCACTCCTGTCCCCATACCGCCGGAGTACCTCCCGCGCCTCAGAGACTTTATGAGGGCATCGTGGGCCGTAATAGAGAAGACTTACTACGTTAGAGGTTTTTTCTTCTGCCAGGGTGGCCTATTCCCCCACAGCGTGGACTACGCGTTCTATATGGCGGAAGGCCGTTACGGACGCGAAGACTGGGAGCCGGGAGCTAATAAGCGGATCGAGCCCACGGAAGAAAACATCGCAGCGATTATTGAAGAAAAGGACGCGGCACTATCAGAAGTCGAAAGGCTACCCGGCATTCTTCAAGTCGCCTCGCTTCCCATCCCATCTGAGTTCAGGGAACATCTCCGAATCGTTCTTTCTTTCTATCGCGAATCTGTACGAGGGATAAGGCTGTGCGCGATCGGATGCTTTCGCACAAGACAGGCTATCCTGACCCAACGGTCCGAGCATGCTCAGTTGGCATTAGAAGTTGCAGACGGCCTTCAAAAGTATCGGAGCGAGATCGCTAGTTATCTCGATGGCAGAGACTTTCCGCATTATGTCTATCGTGTCTTTAATATCGAGCGCCTCGATAGCCTTATTCGAGATATTCGCGATACTTGCTTACCGTTGTCAAAGGCACAGCGAGGGTGAGTCACTGGGATGAGTACGGCACAGCCTATGGAGCGTGTAAGTGTGACGTCTTGCTCTCCTGTAACGTGGGTGGGCAGGTGGCCAGATAACAATCAGGACCGATGACGCTGCTTAATCGCTGGGCGTTCACGTTGTGTCACCAGGTCGAATAAGGAGAGTTTTCTATGAATCGCAGGCAATTTTTGGAAAGTGCAGCATGCAGT
The DNA here is from genome assembly GCA_963729915.1 of uncultured Acidobacteriota bacterium. Classification (GTDB taxonomy): domain Bacteria; phylum Acidobacteriota; class Terriglobia; order Terriglobales; family Acidobacteriaceae; genus Telmatobacter. The sequence goes on from CAVSQE010000016.1 coordinate 104,133, forward strand.
TCGGTCCTTTCAGCCCTTCCAGTGGCCACACTTGCACAATCGGCGTTGGCACCCGCTGCATCCGATGCCCAGGTAATCTGGGATAAGCCCGAGTTTGAAGTTCGCGGTCTTGAGATTCATTGCCGCAGAATGTGGGGATGGAAGTCAGTTATGACGGCATTCTCCCTGATGGAGAAAATGAATCTTAACATGCTGATCTTCCATCAGAATAATTTGGTGGATGCAGTAGTCTGGCCAGATAAATACTTTCCGGAGGATGTCAGGAACTACGAGCGGATCATTCAGGGTCTTCACGAACGCAGGGTATTTCTCGAAACTGCTCGCGATTACATGAGAGATGTCACAGGAGAAGCAAAGAGACGCAATATTAAGACCTTTTTTGAGGTCACCGAGATCGAGTATGGAAATGGACTGACCGAGCTTTATCCAGAAATTCTTGGCGAGAAGGGAACAATCTGCCCGACCGCCCCATTCTGGTGGGGCTTTCTTCGCGCCAAGTACAGCGACCTCTTCGACGTCCTTCCGGATCTAGACGGAGTGATAGTCAGTCCGGGAACGCACGAGAGCAAACTCTCGATCACGATGGGCACATGCTATTGCCCGAGTTGCTCGACCACCACACCCATGGAGTGGTATACGAAGCTGATCGGGGCGATGTACGAGCCTATCGCAAAGCACGGCAAGACGCTTGTAGTACGGGATTTCTCCTACTCGAAGTCCAACCAGAGTCTGGTGATGGATGCGGTTCAGAGCGTGTCACCAAATATCGTGGCCGCCCTCAAGACCACGCCTCATGATTTTTATTTGACCTTTCCCAACAACCCCAGTATCGGTAATGTGGGTAGCAATCCGCAATGGATTGAGTTTGATACCTGGGGACAATACTCCGGCTGCGGTCTCTTCCCCTGTGGCGTCGTGGAAGATATGCAGAAAAAGCTCACTTACGATCGTGCGCATGGAGCGGTTGGTGCATGGTTCCGCACCGATCTCGAAGGGATAACCGACGAGAGCGTTTTTAATAGCTTTAATCTTCTGAATCTGATCGCGGGCGCCCTGTTGAGCCAAAACATAAACCAGGATCTGGATAATGTGTACCGTGCGTGGCTGCAGACAGGCCTCTTCGATCCACTCATTCCAGATTCCATGGAGCCGCCTCCTGTCCCCATACCGCCGGAGTATCTCGGGCGCTTTAAGGACTTCATGAAGGCGTGCTATTCCATCTCGGTAAAAACGTATTACGTCAGAGGTTTTCTTTTTTACCTCAAAGATGGCCGTTTCTTCGACGAAGTGGATAATGCGTTCTTCCGGATGAAAGTGCGTGAGGGACTTGAGGACTGGGAGCCTGGCGCCAATAAGCGCATCGAACTGACGGACGAGAACATCGCGGCAGTCATCGCGGAAAAGGATGATGCGCTGGCCGAGGTGCAGCGACTCCCCGGCATTCTTCAGGTCGAGTCCCTTCCCATCTCGGATGGATTCAAGGCGCATATCGCAACCATGCTTTCTATGTATCACGAGTGTGTATTAGGGTTTAAACTTTGCGCGATCGGCATTTTCCGCGCGAAACAAGCGGAGTCAACCAAACAGCCCGAGCATGCTCAGCGGGCATTGAGAGCTGCCGACGACCTTCAGCAGTATGCGGCCAGGATCGTAAAATTCCTGGGCAATACATACTATCCGCAAAACGTACATCGGGCCCTCGATCCGATTTCTGTCGATAGCCTTGTTCAAGATATTCGCAGAATCTGCTTACCGCTTTTAAAGGCGTAGGAGTTAGCTGCAGGAGTGGAGTAAAACGGGGCCATTGCCGGACCGTTTTACTCCTGTCCTCCATGGAGGCCAGGAGTAAAACTACCTCAACCCAATAACCTTCCTAAGTTCCAAGGAAGATCGAAAGCGCGAAGAGCTCTGGATACCCCATCTATTGAAATGAATTCGAGAAATCCATAATGAATGAGACGACCGCAATCTGGCACCAGACGTACTCGCTCTTTGGCCTTGGAATCGGGCTTTCGGCCTTGATCGCCGCATTACCGATCTTCACTCTGCTGTTTCTCTTGGGTGTCCTGAGGAAGCAGGCGTGGTTCGCTGGCGTCTGCGGCCTGGCGGCGGCTTTGCTCCTGGCTACATTGGGCTACGGAATGCCGGTGAAGGCTGCGATCAGCGCGTCGGTATACGGTGGTGCATTCGGGCTCTTTCCAATCTGCTGGATTATCTTTTGGGCGATCGCGCTTTTTCGCGTAACCGTCGAAACCGGCAAATTCGAGATCATCCGTAATTCCATCGAGCGCGTCACTCCCGATCCGAGGATGCAGGCTCTCCTGGTCGCATTCTGCTTCGGCGCATTTCTTGAAGGCGGCGCCGGCTTTGGAACGCCTGTCGCAGTTGCGGCTACGATGCTGGTTGGCATGGGATTCCCCGCGTTCAGCGCGGCTGCGATCTGCTTGCTCGCCAACACTGCTCCGGTGGCGTTTGGCGCCATGGGCATTCCGGTCATTACGCTTGCCGGAACCACTGGCCTTCCTCTCGACAAACTTAGCCGGGCCGTTGCTCTACTGTGTTCGCCCTTCTCATTGATTCTTCCCGTCTATCTCCTCGTCGCTGTCGGTGGCTTTGGCGCGATGTCCGGAGTATGGTTCCCAGCATTGACCGCTGGATTCACCTTTGCTGCAATCCAATTGCTCTTGTCGATCTTGATGGGCCCTCAGCTCTCCGCAATTCTCGCTGCACTTGCATCTCTTGTTGCATTGATTGTGGTTCTTAGATTGCGAAGAAACAAGACTGCTGCTCCAGACAACCCGGCACTCCTGGTTTTTTCCCGACGTTGCGGATTTAGCGCGCCCGATGCAGCTCCGGTTGGTTGCCCTGTTTCGGAATATTCCTTTGGCCAAATTCTCTATGCCTGGATCCCATACGTGCTGTTGGTCGCGTGTGTCCTTTTCTGGAGCTTTGGGCCCGTGCAGAGAGTCTTAAACCGGGGCACTATCAGCTTTCAATGGCCTTGGCTTCATGATGTTGTGCAACGAATGCCCCCAATCACCTCTGCTCCTGCGCCGTACCATGCATTGTTCTCCTTCAACTTCCTGCCTGCGGCCGGCACAGCCTGTATGACCGCTACGTTTCTTACGGCCATTTGTCTCAAAGTTAGGCCTTCACGATTTTTGAGGATTCTGGCTGCGGTTTTGCACCAGCTTGCTCTTCCCATTGCCACCGTCGTTGTCGTATTGGGGGTCGGATTCCTGATGAATTATTGTGGCGGAACCGCGACTCTTGGTCTGGCTTTCGCCTCGACGCGGGCGTGGTTTCCCTTCTTCAGCCCGTTTCTTGGCCTTCTGGGAGTGTTTCTCACCGGATCCGATACGTCTTCGAACGCATTGTTCGGTGGCCTGCAAATGATCACTGCCGGTCGGCTGGGACTCGATCCCGTCCTGATGGCGGCGGCCAACGCGACGGGGGGCGTGATGGGAAAGATGATCAGCGTGCAAACTATCGCTGTAGCGGCTGCGGCAACTGGACTGGCGGTCCCAGCACAGGCCTCTCTTTTCCGTTTTACTTTGAAGCACAGCATTTTGCTTGGACTGTTCGTCGCAGGGTTAGTGGTCCTCTACTCGTATGCATTACGCATTTGATTGATGTTATGCCTGAGGAACGCTGTTCCTAGGCGTCGCCCAAGGACCAGATCACACGCTACCGAGAGATAGGAGATGGGACCAGATGCCAAAATTCGCTGCGAACCTTTCCATGATGTTTACTGAGGTGCCTTTCTTAGACCGCTTTGCTGCCGCATCGGACGCAGGATTTTCCGCGGTAGAGTTTCTGTTTCCTTATGAACATTCACCGGAGGTTATCGAAAGACGGTGCCGGGCTGCGGGCGTCGAGGTTGTGCTTTTCAACATGCCAGCTGGCGATTGGGCGGTCGGTGAGCGCGGCATCGCCTGCATCTCGGGGCGGACGGAAGAGTTCCGTGCCGGCGTTGGCAAGGCTCTAGAGTATGCCGCGGTTCTCGGAACCCCGCGCCTGCACGCCATGGCCGGCATTGTTCCAAAGGGCGCTGACTGCGAAGCCTGCCGCCAAACCCTCATTGAGAATCTCGCCTACGCTGCAGAAGAACTAGCCGCCGGGCAGATAACGCTCCTGCTCGAAGCCATCAACACAAGAGATATGCCCGGCTTTCTCGTCTCCACTCAGAGCGATTCGTATTCGGTTTGCAAAGCCGTAAATGTGGACAATCTTAAAATGCAGATGGATCTATATCACATGCAGGTGATGGAAGGTGACATTGCCACAAAGCTCCGACACTACGCGCCGCACTGTGGCCACATCCAGATCGCCGGTTGCCCAGAGCGCAACGAGCCGGATACCGGCGAGGTTCGCTACGAGTATCTTTTCCGGTTGCTGGATGAGATGGGATACGCCGGCTGGGTTGGATGTGAGTACCGTCCAGCCCGCGATACAGTTAAGGGACTCGGTTGGCTGGAATCATATTTGCCCAGCAAGATCACTTAGAATCAGGCTTCGTCTGAAAGAGAGGAAGGATTGTCATGAAAATCGGGTTTATTGGTCTCGGCATCATGGGAAAACCCATGCTTCGTAACCTGCGGAAAGCTGGCCACGAATTGGTGGCATACGACATCGCCCCATCGCTTCTTGACGCGGTCGTGGACGACAAGGTCCAACGCGGCGTAAGCTCCAGCGATGTAGCCAGCCGCGTCGATGTTGTGATCACCATGCTCCCGGATGGCCCTGATGTTGAGCGCGCTGTTTTTGGGCCTGGGGGTGTGCTCGAAGGCGCGTATCCAGGCCTTGTCCTTGTCGATATGAGTTCCATCAGTCCGGTGGTTTCGCGAAAGGTGGGAACCGCCTGCGGCGAAAAGAGTGTCGGCTTTCTCGACGCGCCCGTCAGCGGCGGCGAAACCAAGGCGATCGACGCCACACTCGCCATCATGGTCGGTGGCGATCAAGCGCTCTTTGACCGCATTGCTCCGCTGCTTCAGTGCATGGGGTCAAGCGTTACCCGCACGGGTGGAGTCGGTGCCGGTAATGTAACCAAGCTCGCCAATCAAATCATTGTGGCGTGTAACATTGCCGCAATGTCGGAGGCTTTTGTTCTTGCTGACCGATGCGGGGTCGATTCGGAAGCTGTGTTTCATGCCATCAAGGGTGGCTTGGCCGGCAGCACAGTGCTAAACGCAAAAGCTCCCATGGTCATCGCCCGCAATTTTAAGCCAGGCTTTCGCATTCGCCTTCATCAGAAGGACCTTCGAAACGCCCTACTGACGGCCGAAGCAAACAGGGTTGCATTGCCATTGACCAGCATGGTGCAGCAAATGCTGATTGCGCTGATGAATCGAGGCTGCGGAGATCTCGATCACTCGGCGATCATCCAGTTCATCGAAGACATGGCTCCGCAGACGGTCGCTGTTCATTGATCGATGGTGAAGGAATTGCGCCGTTGGGCATCCGCAAGTGTCACCTCGCCCTAATGACGACCACTCGGGAGCCGGTTTCAAGTAAGGAGGAAATGAATTGGACACCTCTTGATAACGGGTTTCCACGTCACTATAATCGCATTGTGGTTAGCTATCGACTGTTTGCGACTGCACAGTTCGCCAAGACCCCTTCAGCGGCCGTCCCGATCTTCAACCCAGCAGCGATATAAAGGAGCGTAGTACGATGGCGCGAACTCTCAAGGTCGTTACGCCGGTTGAACGAACCAAGCTTGCTGTTTCCGTTTTTGAGCAGCTGCTTTCTTACGTCGTAAAAGGAGACTGGAGGGCGGGGGATCGGATTCCTCCTGAGCGTGACTTATGCCAGCAACTCGGCATCGCGCGAACCTCTCTTCGTGAAGCTCTCAAGGCGATGGAACTTGTGGGGATGCTCGACAGCCGTGTCGGGGACGGAACCTTCGTGTGCCCGCGCTCGGAGTTTTTCAGCCGGCCCCTGCTCTGGGCATTTACCGGGATGGATCACGAAGAACTGCATGAACTCATGGAAGCCCGCACGATCATCGAAGAGAATCTCGCGGGGCTGGCTGCGGAGCGTGGCACCGAAGAGCAGATTGGAGAAATAGGTCGAGCTGTGCAGCTTATGCGCGACAGTATTGCCCGCGGAGATTCTATTCTCGAGGCCGATATGGTTTTTCACTTGGCTATTTCCGCTGCCGCTCAGAATCAAGTTTTACGCAACGCAGTGCGGTTGCTGCGAAATCTGATGCGCGAATGGATCCGGTTCAAGCTCCTAATGCCCGACGTTCCGGAGAACGTCCTAAAGCGCCATGTGGCCATTTATAAGGCTATCGCTGCCCGAAAGCCAAATGCGGCGCGCAATGCCATGCGCTTCCATCTGGAAGAAACGATGCGGCTCGTATCCCGCGTTGTAGAGCAGCACAAAGTCGGCAACGGTGTCGTGGCCAGTCGATAACAATCTGATTGATTTCTTCTATCGTGGTCATACTGTATTTCTTTGCTATATCTAGTTCTCCTCTGGAGAGTGGAGCCCAACTTCCGGTGCAGACTCGGAGAACTGTGGGTACGCGTTGTCAAGGTTGGAGAAGAGCCGATTCTTCCTCACTCTTGATAAACCACTCAGTTCCTCGACAGATAACATAGGGATAACGACTTCCGCACTGTTTGCATTCGAGCGAAACAGCTCGGCGGGTGTCCCACATCTCAATCTACTCCCACATCAGAAACTGGCGCCCCGGCTATTATTCGTGGCTACAATCCACTTGAGCGAATAGTCGGCAACATGGACACTTGCCGGTTATACGGCCAAGTGGATTGGATTTGTAAACACTGGTCAACTTGCCGGGAATAATCTCGCCGGACAATGGCTGGACTAATCTCCGGGGCTCCGAGAAGACCCAGAGCCTCGCCCTCCGCTAACCTGCCTGTCTTAATTGGGGTAATCAGGTAAACTGATTCTCATGAGAGCCCCAGAGAGTCGTATCCAAATGCTCAGCACTCTGCGTTTTGCTTTGAATGTGATGGAGGAGCGATCTCACATCGGTCTTGATGACAAAACAGCGGGAACCGTTCGACGCGCTCTCATGCACCAGATTCTCGAGACCGAATCGGCCCTTCATTTCCCGCCTTCGGCGCATGCGGTGGAGAATCGAGGAGCAAAAGAGCTCCTCAAGGCTTAGCGATCCGGCGCATATCGCGATCTATCGATTGCTTCCTGCGGACAATGCTTGCAACGCCCGTTCAAAGTCGGTAATAGAGCAGGAGAAATCGGTGCGGCTGCAGGCGGGGATGAAGACCGGCACGCGGATGGGCGGAGTCTGGCTCGAGAGCACGGCTGCGGATCGCATCTGTTCGAGAGTCTGCGTCGTGTAATAGACGCGTACGAAATCCTCGCTGCCGGCCGCCGGCTGCCATAGCTCAAACACCAGCGCTCCACCGGGAGGTGTGTCATCGCGCCGCCCGTCGGCAATCCAGTCCAGATCCAGCAATCCGGCGATGCTGGCAATGTTGGTGTCATGCCCAATGAGAAAAAGCGCGCGGTCGCTTGCGCGGCTGATGGCTCCAGCCCCAGGCTTGCCCGAGGCGGCCTGCGAGAGAGACAGCAAAATCTGATGGAGCAGGTTCGAGGCTTGTACGCGCGCAATCGGCCTGGGGCGTTGCGAGAATTCCGATGCGGCCGTATGCAACTCCAGCAGTGAGCGCAGGTTCGTGCCGTTCACGCAGCCCCAGCCGACGTTCGATGCGTCCATTCCCTCGGTATATTCGAGCAGAAGATTCTCAGTCAGCGTGGCCGCGGTGCTCAATGGGCCGCGCAGATCCGCGAGGTGATCTTCGGTCCCTGGCGTGAGCCGGGCCGGAATCTCCAGAATGGACTGCCGTTTTGGCGCAGGAGTCGCAGGGTCCCCGCAATGGCCGAGAATTCTGTCCAGCTCCGTGAGCTGTGCGCGGTAGGCCTCGGTGGGATTGTTGGGATTGCCTCCGATGCGTCCGCTAATCGCCGCAACGGCCAGCGCCAGATCCACCAAAGTGGTGTGGGCCTCAAGCGGGTGGAAGAGCGGATCCTGCGTGCCCTCCGGCAACCCCTTCACCGCCGGTGCGCATCCCGGGAATAGACCTGCCGCCAGCGCTTTGCCGGTTTCGCGCGTGCGCTGATCGGAGTCGGCATAAAACGTAACGCGCGCTGCATCCTCGCAACCCGTCGCGTTGAGCAGGCCCTCGCTCGAGAGCAGCATCCTGTCGTAGGCGCCAAAGATCTGCATCAACTGATAGCCATGCGCGGTGAGATAGCCCGGCGGCACGCTCCACGCCGGCCACGGCGCAGCGGAATACGAGTTGTATTGTGCGCTGCTCCCTGTTGGTGAACGAACGCCGTGGCGGCTGAGATAAACAACGAATTGCAATTTAGCGTTCCCGGAATCCGGGAGCGATGGTCCGGATTGCGCGGAAAGATACAGAACTGAAAAAAGCAGCAAACAAACGATCAGCGGAAGCCTTCGGGTCATGACTTTCCTCAGTGAGACGGTGCTTCATCTATAAGGGAGGCTGCCACATCGGTGGCAGCCTCTTGTGCGGCATCAGCGGCCTGTGCAATCATCCTGCGTTCTAGCGTTCACCGTTGAACGTATAGTGGAGGCCAATGGTGTAGGTAGGCTTGTAGTACTCTCGCTGATTCACAAATTGCGTGCTGCCCGTATAGTAGCCGAAGACTTCGTTGTTCAAGTTGAGGCCGTTGGCCATTACGGTGAGTCCGCGCCAGAAGCGATACGTAGCCTGCGCATCGGTCTGGAGGTGCGGCAGCGTCCACACATCACCCGAGGGGCCCGTCGGTCCCAATCCGCTCAGGTCCGGACTCGGACTCGCTCCCGGAGCCAGAGACGGCGAGATCCAGTTATATGTATTTAGGTTGGCGCCGTTGAAGCTCACGCCCATGCGCAGCGAAAAGCGCTTGGTGTCGTAGGTGGGACTTACGTTCCAGTCGTTCATGGCCTGGTCCAGCAACCGCGGATGGTCGGTGCGTAACGGGAGTCCCTCTTCCTGGGAATTGGTGTAGCTGTAATTGGCTGAGAGTCCAAGTCCGTCCAGCACGCTGGGAAGGTAGCTGAGATGTTGCTGGAAGCTCACCTCGAAGCCGTAGAGGTATGCGTTTTGGCCGTTGCCGTACACCGTGACCGATGAAGGCGCGCCTATCTGGGCCTGATCGGTTTCAATCACCGACAGAAGAGACGGCGCAATCGGAAGGCTGCCAGCGGGAAGCGTCGCAATGTTCACTCCTAATGGAGTTTCAAACTCAAATTGCGGCGACGTGAGCTGTTTGAAGAAAAACCCGCCCTGGAGCATGCCAAGGGAATTCAGGTACTTTTCGTAAAGGAGATCGTAGTTGTTGGCGTGTTCGGGCCTGAGCGCTGGATTGCCGACTGCGACTGTATCGCCGTCATCGTCCTCTGTCACGTAAGGCACAAGCTGATAGGGATCGGGGCGGGCCACTCCGCGAGCGACCACCAGGCGCACGTCAGAGCCACTGTCGAGCCGGTAGCGAACCTGCAAACTGGGAAGCACGTCAAGATAACTCGGATTATTTGCAACCCCGGTTGGAACTCCGCAACCGGAGTTGGTGGGCCCTCCGCATTGCGTGGCGCCGGGCGCGTAAAGAGTCGCGTAATAGCCGAAGGTATTCATGTGGGTATATTCAAAGCGCAATCCGGTCTGCACATGAAATCTTCCCAACTCAATGGTGTTCATTGCGTACCATGCTGGAATCTGTTCGACATAATGGTAGATGTTCGGGTAAGTATCGGCTGCGGTCTTGTATCCATCCTGCCACTGCGCATTACCATAGCCACCGAGACCGGTAGGACTCAGCACCCAGTTCTGCACCTTGTTGAAGTCCGACACGGGACCGAATTTTCCGCCGAAGTAGCTGCCGTTGAAGTAATCGGTGTTTTCAAAGCCGCTCTGCAGCTGGGCCATGGTCTCGACCGGCAAAGCATTCACGGAGCCGTCCCAGACCGTCTCGGTTGAATCCTGTGACTTGTGGTTGTTGGCGAACTTGAAACCAACTTCGAAGGTTCCAAAATGTTGGCGCGTGGTGTAAGTGTGCGCGTAAGAGAGTGCGCCGGTCAGGTCAAGCTCGGCCACAAGTCCCTTTGAAATTGTGATGTCCTTGAACGACCAATCGGCGGCATTCTCAAGCGGTGAGCCGTTCTGGTCGCAGGCGCCAAAGGTCGGCCGGTACACGTCGGTCTGATTCGCGGGAACGTAGTTGCAGTTCAGCTTCGTGGTGTTCCAGGAGAAATCCGATTTGGGATTGCCGGCCGAATCGACCTCGTAGGAACGCGAAGCCGAAAAGGTCGCCGTGATCCACGAGTTGTTGTTGAAGTGCCGTCCAGTCAGAATCAAGCTGCCAATCGATGCATTGGGGCGTTTACTCGAGGTATAAAATTTCGGAGCCTGCAGCTTTGTCGCGGGTGTTCCGCCCGTGGATGGAAGCGGATTGGAAACCGGCTCGTAATACCATTTGTCGCCCCAGTCCTTCAGATCGGTAAAGATGCCGGTTGCCGAGAAACTGGTGTTGTCGTTCATTTTGTAATCGGCGGTCGCGTCGAAGCCCAGGCGATCGCGATAGTAGCGATATTCGCGGATCGTGTCGTCGTCGTAAAACGGCTGCGCGAACGTGGAGTACGGATCGAGAGCCGGCTGAATGTTGTCGATGCCGCGGCCGTTGTAGTCGTAGGACCCGTTCACCAGCAGCCCGAATTTCTTGGTCGTGCCAAAACGCTGCCCATAGGTGCCGCCGGCTTCGCCTGCGTAGCGACCGTTCATGATCGGCGTGTAGCCGCCATCCGTGAAGAGATTGAGCGTAGGATGTTCGCCTGCGGACTTGGTGATCAGATTCACCGAACCGCCAATGCCGTCGGCATCCATGTTTGCCGACAGAGTCTTGTTGATCTGCACCGAGTTCGACAAGATCGGATGGAATGACGTCGAGGCGCACTTGGCGCACGGTTGGCTCGGGGGCAGGAATGGTGATGCCGTCGACGGTAATATTCGTCAGGCGAGGCTCTGTGCCGCGCACCTGAATGTACACGCCTTCGCCCTCAATGCGATAGAGGACGATCGAAGGCAGCCGTCCGAGCGCATCCGCCACGTTTGCATTGGGCAGGCTCATGATGACTTGCGAGGGAAGCGTCTGGATGATGTTGTCCGCAGTGCGCGTCGTGTTAATGGCATCGGCTTCGCCGTGCACGCGATCGGCGGTAACCAGGATTTCCTGGCTCTGCGATGCGACGGAAAGCGTGATAGGCAGATTCAGCGTTTGTCCGGCGGTAACATCGATCTCCTTGCTGTAGGTCGCAAATCCTACAAACGAAACCTTCAGCGTGTAATGTCCAGCTGCGACTTCAGGAAGTGAAAACTCGCCGGTGCTGCTGGTGGTCGCCGTGACGGTGAGAGGAGGGATCTGGATACTCGCGCCTTCCAGTGCCGCTCCTGAACTGTCAGCAACATAGCCTGTAATCAATGCTTTGGTGGCTTGCGCGTAAGCCATGGAGGAAATCAAGATCAACGGCAGGATCCAGCCCAGCCTGCGAGAAACTTCTGCGCCAAGACTCTTTGTTGTCATAGTCAGCTCTCCCATCAACTCCGCTTGCAGCCGCGGACGAATGTGGATGAAGTATGGCGGCGCAGTCTAATGCGAATCTAAGGATCGCTGCGTCTGGCGCGTGATTTACAGAGAATTCACAGTGAGCCGATAGGATGCGGTCAGGAACACTCCATGCAAGTATTGGTTGTCGAGGACAAGCGTAGCCTGGCCGGACATCTTGGCCGTGCACTTGAAGGCGAAGGCTACTCGGTGACGCTGGCTTACGACGGCGAAGAGGCTCTGCGCCTGGGCAAAACCGGCGCTTTCGACGTCATGCTCCTCGATATCATGCTGCCGCGTGTTGACGGCCTCACCGTCATCAAGAAACTGCGCGCGGATCAGTTGCGCACGCAGGCCATCATTGTCTCCGCGCGGGATACGATGAGCGATATCGTGTTCGGACTGGACGCCGGCGCCGACAACTATCTGACCAAGCCCTTCGTGCTCGATGTGCTGCTGGCAAAAGTGCGCGCCGCCGTGCGCCGCGTGCCCATGCGGCCCCCACAGATGCTGCAGTTTCATGATCTGATCCTGCGGCCGCATCAATATGAACTACAGCGCGGTTCGCGGTTGGCTACTCTGACGCGCACCGAGTGCGCCCTGCTCTCTGTGCTGATGCGCCGCGCGCGCTCCGTCGTTCCCCACGAGGTGCTCATCGAAGAAGGCTGGAGCTGCGACGCCGATGTAAGCTTCGACAGTCTGTACGTCCTCATCCGCGCCCTGCGCTCGAAGATCACTCATCCGGGTGAAGCCGAACTGTTGCATACCATCCGCGGAGTCGGCTACTCGCTGCGGAGCGATTCATGTTGAAGGGCCGCATCTCCATCTCTCTCAGGCTTACCATCTGGTTCGGTGCAATCTTTATCGCCGGGTGGGTTCTGTTCGGTATGGCGATGTGGCTGAATCTCAAGCACACACTCGCCGACAAACGCTATCTCACCCTGAGCCGCCGCATCGACCGCCTGCGCACCCTGCTGGATAAGAACGAGGATGCAGACGCGCGTTCCGAGGACTTCAAAGAGTTTGCTCGCGCCACCGGCGGCGGCCTCGCCGAGATCTTCCGCGCCGACGGATCGCGCGTGCTTCCCTCGCCAACTTCAGCAGCAAAGTCCTTTCCTTGGCCCGCCACTCAAAATAAGGTTGAGGAAAAGTTCTACCACGTGATCGCGCCGGACCAGCCGTACTGGGTGCTGGCGCGCCGGTCTATGTTGAATGGCGAAACCGTTTATCTCACCGCGGCCGCGCCCGAAGGCGGCAATCTTCTCGTGCTCGAGCGTTTCTGGGAAGGGCTGATCGCCTCCGCTCCCATTCTCCTACTCATCTCCTCCGCGGGCGGCTACTGGGTCAGCCGCAAAGCTCTCAGGCCGGTCGATCGAATTACCGCGGCGGCCCGCTCCATAAGCATCTCGAATCTCTCCGAGCGTTTGCCCGTTGCCAAAACCGGCGATGAACTCGAGCGTCTAGCCGAAACTTGTAACGCCATGCTGGCACGTCTTGACGTAGCAGTGAATCAGATCAAGCGCTTCACTGCTGACGCTTCACACGAACTGCGCGGACCTATCTCGTTTGTGCGCACCGTGGCCGAAGTCGCGATGCGCAACCCCAAGGCCGACTCCGAGAGCCGGCAAGCCTTTGAGGACATTGTGGAGGAAACCGCGAAGGCAACGGTTCTGCTTGAAGACATGCTGACCTTGGCTCGCGCCGATGCCGAGCGCGGCGACAAGGCTCTGGAGTCGCTCAATCTGGCCGCAGTTGTTGAAGAGGCGTGCGATATGGCGCGCCCCATTGCCGAGGACCGTCACCTCGATCTTTCCGTCTCGATGAACGCATCGCATCCTGTCAACGTCCTCGGCGATTTCACCACCTTGCGCCGTCTGTTCTGGATCCTGCTCGACAATGCCCTGAAATACACGCAAGCGCCGGGAAGAATTGATGTGGCTCTGAGTGCGAATAACCATCAGGCCACTGTGGAAGTGCGGGATAGCGGCGTGGGCATCTCCGCAGCTGATCTGCCTCACATATTCGACCGCTTCTATCGCGCCGATCCCTCGCGGAGCAACATTGACGGAGCCGGATTGGGTTTGGCGATCGCGAAGTGGATTGCCGAAATGCATCACGCCGATCTGACGGTCGCCAGCGAGATGCTAAAGGGCACGGTCTTCCAACTGGTTCTTCCGGTTTGCACGAATCCAGGTCCAATTGCATAAGTCTGCGACGTCTTTCCAACAGAACCCGATTCGGATCAGTTCCACGTGGCTGCGTAGTCGGCTTTGCGCCCAGGTGCTGCGTCAGCGACTCACCCGGGTTCAATGCCGAGTCTGTCGTTGACCGCTACTCTCAAACGCTGTCTGCAGCCAATATAGCGTTCAGCGGTTTGCACAGAGACATGCCCGAGAAGAAACTGAATCTGCTCGAGCTCGCCTCCGGAATCATGGCAGAGCCGCGCGCAGGATCTCCGGAGGTCATGTGGCGCGAGATGCGGAATGTTCATGCTCGCGGCGGTCTTCTTGACAACATGCCAGACCGTCTTTTCTGAAATGCCGTCTCCCCATGGCTTGCCCGCCCGACAGACACATCGGAAGAGAGGGCCACTTTCGATACCGGCTGCGGTTAACCACGCATCAAGCGTCTCTTTCACCCAATTCGGGACGGGAACCGTTCGTATGTGCCTTCCCTTGCCAATGAGATCAACGATCGCCCAGCGCTCCTCCCGACGCTGTAGGCTCTCCAGCGTCAATTCCGCAAGCTCGCGACGGCGCAGACCGCAACCGAGCAGGATGGCCAGGATCGCTCGATTACGCTTTCCGGTGAGAGTTTGTACATCGGGTACCTGCCAGAGCGCTGTTGCTTCGCCCGCTGTAAGCCAGTTGCCCAAACGAGAGCCCAGCTTACGGACACCTTTAACGCGGTGAATGCCAGCGGCCAATTCAGGGCTCAAAAGTCCGGAGTCAGCCGCCTCGTAAGCCAACCGTCGCACGGCCGCCATGCGCACGTTGATCGTCCCGGGCGCGAGGCCGCGCTCCTCCAAGTGAAATCGATAACGCAACACCACTGTTTTGTTGAAGGCCAATCGTGGTTCAGAACAGTACCAGGCGACGAACTCGTCGATGGCATGCTGGTATCCCCGCACTGAGTCCGGAGAACCAAGGCTCCCCAGGACTGCGGCCTTCGAGTGTTCCAGATCCGGTATACCGAGTTTGGTCTTTGGTCGGCTCTTCTTGCCCTTTGCCTTATTCGTTGTCGTTTTCCTCATGATTTCCGCCCTCCATTTCGGCGGATCATGAGGTTAGTTGGTCAGTAAGAACTGTGTCTGCTATTGCCCGTTCTATATCGGCTGCCTGATAGCCGGTTTTACGTCCAGGTGGATTGGATTTGTGAACACTGGCGGACTTATCGTTACGGATGAATCTCCGTTAACGATGTTCGTGAAAGCATCCGAAGCTGAAAAAGAGGTCATTCAGTCTCGCGCTGGGCGCGCGCCTTCTTCACCATGAGCAGGAATCTGCGCGCGAGTTCGCGGATGCGCTTCTCCTGACGGCGCTCGAGAGCTTCCTTGGGCAACAGCGCTCTTCCTACGCCGATGGCATGCGCTCCGGCCAGAATGTAATCGAAAGCCGTGAGTTGATTCACGCCGCCGGTCACAATCAACGGAATCTGCGGCAGAGGCACCTTGAGCGCGCGCACGTAGTCTGTGCCGCCGGCCGTGGCCGCAGGAAAGATTTTGACGAAGTCCGCGCCCATGTTCCACGCGGCAATCACCTCCGAAGGCGTCAACACTCCAGGAAAGACCACGACATCGACCCGCGTTGCATAGCTCACAACTCCAGCGATGAAACCGGGGCTGGTGATGAATCGTGCTCCTGCGTCGATAGCCCGCCGTGCGGCCACTTCATCGAGCACGGTTCCGGCGCCAATGACTAAGTCTGGATACCGCTTAGCCACTGCCTCGATCACCTCCGGCGCCTCGGGCAAGGTGAGAGGCACCTCGACAATCGGTATGCCCGCCGCGTAGAGGGTCTCGGCGGCAAATCGCGCCTGATCGGGCGCCTTGACACGCGCGCAGGGTATGATTCCGATTTCCCCGATCCGATTGCGAACTTCGTCTCTCTGCATCAACCCTCCTCGTTCATGATTCGGGATGGAACAGCTGTGCGGCGTCAGTGATGGTGGAAATGGCTCAAGACCTCGAGCGCAATTGAGCCTCCAGCGGCCAGCACACAGGCCCATGCCAGCGCCACTCCGAAGAGGCTCAGCGCCCTGAAGACCCATAGCGTGCATGGGCGCCTTCGCGTCCGCCGCCGATTTCTTTTTCCCATGCGTTGCTCTTTGGGAGCGCGGCCCTTGACGAGCCGTGCCCGGGGAAATTACTCGCTTGCAAACTCCGATTCTGGAGCGGGCAGAACGTCGGTCTTTCGGGCGATCCAAACGTACAGCGTTGGAAGCAGGAAAATGCTCATCAATAAGTCGGTAATAAGGCCGCCGACAATGACAATTGCGAAAGGTCGCTGCGAGTCGGAGCCGATGGCGTGCGACAGGGCGGCAGGCATCAGACCCAGTGTCGCCACCAGCATCGTGATCATGATGGGACGCAAACGGAGCACGGCTCCGTGTACGGCGGCGTCCTTGATGGTGTAGCCGCGCGCACGCAACTGATTGATGTATTCCAGCATGATGACGCCGGTTTGCACCGAGACGCCAAACAGCGCCAGCATGCCGATGCCGGCCGATACGCTGAAGTTGGTGTGCGTGACCAGCAGCGCCAGCAACCCTCCCACGCGTGCCAGTAGCACATTGACCATGATCAACGAAGCCCATTTCAGCGACTTGAACATGGAGTATAGGATGAGGAAGATCACCAGAATCGTGACCGGCGTGATGACCGCCAGCCGCGCGTCGGCGCGCTGTTTGCTCTTGTACTCGCCGGCCCAGTCGAGGTGATAGCCCTGCGGCAACTGCACCTGGTCGTGGACCGTCTTGATGGCTTCCTCGACAGTGCTGCCCAGGTCGCGGCCGCGCACGCTGTACTTCACCGCAATGTAGCGCTGCTCACCTTCGCGATAAATTTCCTCCGCGCCATCGTCGGTGTTGATTTTGGTCAGCTGCGCCAGAGAGACGCGCTCACCCGAAGGCGCAAGCAGGCGGATTTTCTCGATGGCTTCGCGCGTGTCGCGATACTTCTGCTGGTAGCGCAGCACCACGTCAAACTGTGCTTCACCCTGCAGGAACTCCGTGACCGCATTACCGCCGACAGCCGTCTGAATTGCGTCCTGCACATCGGCCACGTTGATGCCGTAGCGCGCGCATGCCGCGCGATCGACCACGAAGGTCAGGTTGGGCTGCCCGATGACGCGGAACAGTCCCAGATCGGCCACGCCGGGAATTTTGCCCATCACGTTGACGATCTCGTTGCCCTTTGTCTCAAGTGTGCGCAGATCATCGCCAAAAACCTTCACCGAAAGCTCGCCCTTGATGCCAGAAATTGCCTCTTCCATGTTGTCTTCAATAGGCTGCGAAAAGCCCCAGATCACACCGGGCATCTTTTCCAACTCCTTGTCCATGGCCTCAATCAGCTTGTCCTTGTCCTGATGGAAGGCCGGACGCCATTGTTCTTTGGGCTTGAGGTTGATGTTGTATTCGGTGTTGAAAAAGCCGGTCCAGTCCGTGCCGTCGTCGGGACGGCCAATCTGGTCTTCTACGTCCGTGACCTCGGGGAATTGCATCATAATCATGCGCGCCTGCGTGGAGATGCGCAGGCTCTCGTCCGGGCCGGTGGATGGCGCCAACGAGCCGCGCGCCCAGATGGCGCCCTCGTCGAGGTGCGGAAGAAACTCCGAACCTATGACGCCGCTGAATGCCAAATAAAGTGTGAGCCCAAAGCTCGCAAGCGCCACTCCAAGCGTCAGGCCGCGCTTGTCGATGGCCCACGATAACGCTGAGCGATAGCGCTCCCTGAGCCACTCCATCGCCGGGTTCTTCCATTCCTTCGAAGCCTTTGCGGAACAGGAGGCTGGCCATGACGGGAGCGATCAGGATGGAGAAGATGATGGCGCCGGTAAGCGCGAAGCCGACCGTCCAGGCCATGGGACGGAACAGTTTTCCTTCCACGGATTGCAGTGTGTAGATGGGAAGATACGCCGCAATGATAATGGCGACGGCATAGAAGACCGGGCGTTGCACTTCCTGTGCGGCGTCACGAATCTTTTCGAACGGCGTGCGCGAGCCGTTGGGCAACCCCAGATGGCGGACGATGTTTTCCACCATTACTACCGTGCCGTCAACCACCATGCCAAAGTCCAGCGCGCCCAGCGAGAGCAAATTGGCCGGAATGTGTTTTAGATCGAGGCATGTCGCGGCAAACAACAGCGAGAACGGAATGGTGCACGCCACAATGAACGCGCCACGCGCATTACCGAGGAAAAGAAACAGAACGATCACCACCAGGACGATGCCCTCGGTCAAGTTGTGCAGCACCGTGTGCGTGGTGAAGTGGACAAGATCGGAGCGGTCGAGGAATGGAACGACTTTGACGCCTTTGGGCAGAAGCCCGGGATTCTTGTCGTCGCCGTTGAGCTCCCTGGTCTTGGCTTCCACACCCTTAAGCGCCGGATCGGCGTCGTCGCCTTTTTGCAGCAGTAACGTGCCCTCGACAACGTCTGGTTCGTCGATTACCGTCGTGTCGTCGTAGTGTGTCTTGCCGTCCTTGTCCACCGTGAACGGTTTGTATGCTTTGCTGATCTGGCCGAGGCGAATCTTCGGTCCTTGTTCGACAATCGCAATGTCCTTGATGCGGATGGGCGCACCATTCACGCTCGAAACGACTGTGTTCTCGATGTCCTGAACGCTGGTGAACAGACCCTGCGCCTGTACGTTGATCTGCTGCGGTCCGGTTTGGATGAAGCTGCCCCCGGCATTGGTATTATTGTTGGCCAGTTGCTGCTCAACCTGGCTGAGGCTCAGGCCATAGTCGATCACTTTTTCCGGATCGAGCCGGATCTGGTACTCCTTGGTCAACCCGCCGAATGTGGCCTGATCCACGATGTGCGGCACATTCTTGTACTGCTTTGTCAGAACCCAGTCGGCAATCGACTTCTGCTCCATCACGTCGACTGCCGGATTCGTGCTTTCCAGCGTGTACCAGTAAATCTGACCCGCCGGACTCCAGTCTGTCTGCAACTGCGGCACCAGTCCGGCGGGCAGCGTAATCATGCCGATGCGTTCTACCACGCGCTCACGGTTCCAGTTGTTGTCCGAGTCGTCGTCGAAGTTCATCATGATGCTGGAAATGCCGGCCAGCGTGAACGAGCGCAGGTTGGCCATGTGCGGGATTCCCGCCATCTGGATCTCGCACGGCACCGTGACCTGCTTTTCGATGTCCTCGGCGGAGTGGCCCGGCCACTGCACAATGATGTTGACGTAGTTGTTGGCAACGTCAGGATAGGCGTCAATGGGGAGATTCTTGAACGAGAAGATGCCCCAGATAAACAGAAGAAACCCCAGACCAACAACAAGGTACGGGTTCTTGAGGGCAAAGTTGACGATGTACCGAATCATTGCGCCTCCAGCGTCGCTTCAAGCTGCAGCACATTTGACACCACCTGCTGCCCGCTCTGAATACCGGCCAGAATCTCCTGCTTGTTGCCCACAATGTCGCCGGCCTTGACCTCGACGCGGCGGAACTGGTTTCCGCCAGCCGGCACAAACACCCAATCGCGATCGTGCAGGTGAAGAATCGCCGGCGCCGGCACCAGCGCGAAATGCTCCTTCTTCAGGCTCTGGAAGGTCGCGGTCACAAACATGCCGAGCTTCATCATTCCTGGATTGGGAACCTCGATGCGCACCTTCGCAGTGCGGATCTGGGGATCGAGCACCGGACCGATGTCGGAGATGCGGCCAGTGATCGGCCTGTCAGGATATGCGCTGAGCTTGATGGTCGCCACCTGCCCTAACGCAATCTTGGGAATATCGTTCTCGTATACGTCGCAGATGACCCACACGCTGCTCAGGTCGGCAACTGTGAAGGCCGTCGCTGAACCTGAAAACGTTACGCCCGCGGCGGCTGCCTGGGTCACGTTCTGCTGAACGATGACGCCCGAGATCGGCGAGTAGATGGGGATGATCGGAGAGGGATGATCCTTGTCAATTCCCAGAGTCTCCAGTTGTTCTTCGGCCGATTTGAGATCGGCAAGCGAGTCGTTTTCCGCGTCCTCGGCTTGCTCCAGCATGCTTTGCGAGATGGCGCCATGCTCATATAGGTCTTTGGAGCGCTGATACTGCTTGTTATTCATGATTTCGTCGTTGCGCGCCTTCAGATACACATCGAAGGCGTTGGAGCTGTCGGGGCTCTGAATCTTCAGCAGCAACTGGCCCTTCTTCACGTAGTCATCGAGCCGCGCCTTGATGTCGACCACGCGTCCGCTTCCTAGTGAAATCACGGGGATCTCGCGGGCGATATCGGGAAACACCGAGCCCGTCGCATTCAACTCGGCAGGCACTTCGTACTCTTCGGTGGCCACCAGCGGATACCGCTCCGGGTTTTCAACGGAGAAAAGAGCCATATCGCCCTTCTGCGACACCTGCACCGGAACCGGTCCCGTTCCACCCTCCTCCTTCTTGCACGCAGCAAGCGCAAAGCAGGCAGTCAACATCAACACTGCCGCCAGCCGAATTCCGGTCAAGTGGTTTCGAATTGCAATTCCGGTCATTGGATCACCTCGCGTCCTACGGCAAGATTCAGTTGCGCTGTGGATGTAAGATAAGCGCCGATTAGTTGCGCGTAAGCCAGTTGCACCTGGCGATAGTCGCTCTGCGCGTTGAGAAAATCCATCAGCGAAGCGCCGCCGCGGAAATAGGCGTAGCTCACGGTGTCGCGCACGCTCAGCGCCTCGTCGTTGTATTCGGCCTTGTACGGTTTGAGCAGTTCAACATTGCTGCGTACCAGCTCATACGCAGTGTCCACGTCGCTGAAAACCTGGGCACGCGTGGCTTCGCTGGCCTGCTGGGCACGATCGATATCGATCTGCGTGCGTTTCTTCTCGCCCTGGTTCTTGTCGAAGACGCGCAACGGTATGTTCACGCTGGCGCCTAGTGTGTAACGCCCAAAAGCGTTGTTGAAGGCGGGATTGTACGAGTACCACGTGCTGTAGGTCGGGTCGGTCGAGCCATTGGAGATGGCGAGCTTGTGGTTGGTGTCGGATTGCTGAATCGTCTGCAGCGCTGCCTGCAGATCAGGCCGGGCCGCCAGCGCCGCATCGCGATAGGTGTCCAGCGGCTGCAATGCATCGCTGAAATCGAACGGGCCGGTCACGTCGAACTGATCCACCGGAGTGCGTTCGTTCAGCAACTGCAGAAGCTGAATCTTGGCGGTGCGAAGGTTTACGATTGCCGTTTGCACCTCCGATTCGTATTGCACACGCTGCAGCTTGATACGATTAAAATCGATCTGCGCAATGTCGCCGGCCTTCAGCCGCGCCCGGCTCATCTCGATGATCTTGTCGTAGTAAGCGAGATCGGCTTTCGCCAGTTCCAGAATGAACTTGGCCTGCAGCGTGCCCACAAAGGCAGAGCGAAGCACAAAAACCATGTTCCGATCCAGGTCTTCATGCTGCGATTGCGTGATGCGCGTGCCTTCCTGAGCACTTTCCAGACGCAACTCGCGTTTGTGATCGCGTTCGTGCAGGTAGCTGATGCTGGGCACAAGCTGGTTGCCGGTTAACGGCAGCCAGTGTGTTCCCAAACCAGGCGTTGTGTGCGGCGCGATCTGCAATCCGTCGCTGGACAGACCGACCTGTGGATTGGGCCGCAGGAACGCCGTGATCTCTTCGGCTCTCATTTCGTCTACGTTGTCTGCGTCTGCCTTCAGCGCCG
The DNA here is from genome assembly GCA_963729915.1 of uncultured Acidobacteriota bacterium. Taxonomy (GTDB): domain Bacteria; phylum Acidobacteriota; class Terriglobia; order Terriglobales; family Acidobacteriaceae; genus Telmatobacter. The sequence goes on from CAVSQE010000016.1 coordinate 125,601, forward strand.
GGTTGCTGGCTTCAAACTTTGCCTTCACCTGATCCCATGTGAGGGCTTGCTGCGCCGCGGTCGGCAAGCTCCACGCCAGAACAAGAAGCGCAAAAACGGGCGCACTTCGAACACCCAAGTCAGATTTCCGTTCGCGCATTGTGATCTCCGTTGGTGCTTGCGAATCGGCCGCGCCCATTGCGAGGTCGTGGAAATAGAAAGGAAACTCTGCGAAAGCCAACACGAGAATAGAGGATATACAGGGGTCGAAAATCCTATCTTTAAGGCGTCACTGGCTATCTAGGGGACAGGGGAGGCTATCTTTCAGCCAGATGCAAAGAATACCTTTTGAGTTACGCCAGGATGCTTCTACGATTTCAATACGAAGCCTATACGCGGACCTTATGACCTTGGCGCGTAGGCTACAAAATGAAGATTGAGGAGCTGTTTTCGCGAAATCCCTCGATCGGAAGCAAATGAATATGTACGGACTGTTATTTCAGGGAAGCAGGCGCGGCGTTCTCCTCAGAGCCGCCGCTCTCATTGTGGTCATCGCGCTTGTTGACTGGCGCGTGATCGCCCAGATCCCCCTTGGGTTTCTCTACCTGGTTCCGATGCTCATGGTGGGCAGTGTGGAGAGCCGCACCGGCATCGTCGCTGCCGCACTGCTGTGCACTTGGCTCGCGGAGCGCTTCAGCGATCTGGATTGGAGTCTTCGTACCGGCGCTTCACGCGACGTGCTCTTCTTCGCGGCCTTTATCGGAGCCGGCCTCTTCATCCGCGAGGTCAACCGGAGCCGCCGCGCCGCCATCGAAAACCTGCACGAGATTGAACGCGAGCGCGACGCACGGAAGGATGCCGAAGAACAGCTGAAGATACTCATCGACAGCAGTCCCATTGCCATTGTCACCGCCGATGCCGCCGGATCTGTGCTGATGGCCAACGAGGCCGCGCACCGCATGCTCGGCGTGCCGGAAGGCGCGCTTCCCGGCAAGCTGATTCACAAGTACCTACCCGCGCTTACTAACATCGCTGTAAACAACGCCTCCATGCAGCTGCTTCGCGCGGTCATGCAGGCGCGTGGATTGCGCGAGGATGGCGAGGCGTTTTTCGCGGATATCTGCTTCTCCACATATCGCACCGCCGCTGGGGTCCGCCTGGCCGCCATGGTCCTTGACATCTCCGAGGACCTGCGCGTGCACGAGGTTTCGGGTCTGCATCAGCTTCTTGAAGGTTCGCGAATTGCCGTCAGCGCGCTCTCTCACGAGATTCGCAATGTGTGCGCCGCAATTTCCGCCGTTCATCGCAATCTCAAACGGGCCCCGTCTCTTGCCGACAACATGGATGTCGAAGCGCTGGGCAGTCTTCTCGTAGCGCTGGAGCGGATTTCCAGCGTCAACATGCAGCAGTCCGCGAGCCAGGCCACAGAAATCGATTTGAGCGTTCTCCTCGACGAATTGAAAATCGTCGTGGTGCCTTCGCTCGAGGAAGACGGCATTGACTCACAGTGGATCGTCGAGTCCGGATTGCCACTGGTGTGGGCCGACCGCTCCAGCCTGATGCAGGTCTTTCTCAATCTAGTCTCAAACAGCTCGAGGGCGCTGGCGAAGAAAGAATGCCGCACGCTTTCCTTCGTGGCGGGCTCAGAAGCTGGCAAAATCGTGGTGCGCATCTCCGATAACGGCGGCGGCGTGGCTCATCCCGAGCATCTCTTCCGTCCCTTCCAGGCCGGCGCGGAATCGACTGGCCTCGGTCTTTATCTTTCACGCGCATTCATGCGCTCGTTTGGCGGCGAATTGAGGCATTTGCCGTTGGCCGATGGCGCATGTTTTATAGTGGAGCTGTTACGCGCGCAAGAAGCAGCCAAGGACTCGCTATGGATGAAATCCGCATCTTGATGGTGGACGATCATAGCCTTTTCCGCGAAAGCCTTAGCCGGCTGCTGGAGACTTCGTCTGGCTTTCACGTGGTGGGCGAATGCACCAATGTCGCTGACGCGTTAACCGCGCTCAAGTGCACGCAAGCCGATGTTGTGCTGCTCGATTACGATCTTGGCTCCGAGCAGGGCACTGCGCTGCTGGAGGGCATGAAACCGCACCACCAGAACACCAAGGTGCTGGCCGTGACCGCGGGAATGCCAAACGCCGCCACAGTGCGCATGATGGAAGCCGGCGCCTCCGGCATCTTTCTCAAGCACAGCAGCCTCGATCAGCTTCTCGCGGCCATTCGCCGCGTGGCCGATGGCGAGCTATGGCTCGATCCCGGAGCGTTCCGCGCCCTTTTCACGGCTAAGAGCACGCCCGCGGAAAATACCGAGCGAACGCGGCCGCTCACGGCTCGTCAGAACGAAGTGATGCGTGGCATTCTCGATGGTCTGACCAACAAAGAGATCGCCTTGAATCTCAAGGTCTCCGAGAGTTCCGTGAAGGCCGTGATTCAGGAGCTGTTTCAGAAGGCCGGCGTGAGAACTCGTAGCCAGTTGGTAAGAATCGCCATCGAAAAACATTCCTCCGATTGGCTCAAGCCGCAAATTCAATCCTGATTGAACGACAGATGGTCGCGATCTGAATTCGTCGACATGAATCGGCACAGCCCACGACTATTCTTGCTGTGAACGCAATCTTCGCGGGTTATCGGCCGAATGCACTCATCGAACTCAGTTTACGCGGCTACGACCGGATAAGAATCGATAGACGCCGCAAAGTCTAGGAATGCCAGTGCGCGTATTTCGCTGCTGCAATCCAAATGGACGAGTAGTCGGCTTCTCGGACAAGTGACTGTGAAACCGGTTCCGGCATGTCCACCCGAGTAGTGAAGTGAATGTTGTGCCACTGACTGGCCATCAGTAGACGGCCCTCGCACGCGCAGCGTTCGTGCATTGGGATGGCCCAAACGGCTTCGGGAGACGAGTCCGCCCGGTGTTCTGGAGGAGTAGCCATTGATCCAAGCAAATCGGTGGTTTCTACCTCGTGATTCGATGTTGGCCAAATTCAACAGATTGTGGGATAAGTGAACAAGGAGTTTCTTGTCCTGGAGCGCAGAATGCTCTCGCGTGAAACCAAGATTAGCGCACTGCCCAGCCGCTCGTCCGTCTCCTTTTCTCCTGCTCCCCCACGGTTCGATTTATTGAGATTCATGCGGGTTTCCCCTACTCCATGCAGTGAACCCACTACTTCCTCTGGCATTGCCGTCACGGCTCTTCCTTTGATTTCAGCCAGTTACCGCATTGCTCGCTTTTACAGTTCTGACGTATACTACATCACAAGAAGAAAACGACATGGCCCCTCAGACGAAGACCGCACCTAGAGCGAAGCGCAGAGTCGTTTCTCCCGCAGAGAAGCGGATTCAGGTCCGGCTTACGGTGGATTCCAAATTCACCAAGACACATTTCAGCCAACTCTTTGCTGTGCTGAAAATCCGGAGACAGAACGCGCTCGCTGAGCACATCATCATGAATTTCAAGAGCAAGGCCGCGCAGGCGCAACTCCAAGCGTTCTACAATAACCAGTGGCTGAACATTCCATTTCAAAACATCGACACCTCTTTTGTGTTTGCGTTGACTTACGAGATTGCAGATGAACTGGAGAGAGTCGGCGGGGAGATTCTTGGTGGCGTGAATAAGTCCAAGACGTTTCGCGTGATGGTGGCCTACTTCGCAGCCATCTATAGGTTCAAGACTCCAGTTCGATCCACATCTGCATTCGCATAGTCTCGTCAGAGTATTCTGCTGACGGCAACCGCAGACACGCGATGATCGTGGACGGCTTCCCGCCAATGGGCCGTGGTGCTTTGTTCAAGCACTTCGCAGTTGATGGAGGATTTCCTCGGCTATGAGCTATCTGCCACCACGTTCGTTGCTGGGCGTTCTGAAATTGTTGCGCGACGCCAGATATGCAGTCTGCCGGAGTTGAGCAACTCGGTCGATGATCTCTTGCCGCTTCCTCTCGTGAATCGACATTTTGAAAGCCTGCTGGCCCGTAGAAGACCTGACAAGGGTGATTGTCAGGTTGCCGCCGACAGTCGCCTTCGGCTCTGGTTGTTGCGATGCTTTCAGGATTTCAAGAAGTTGTCGGGACTGGGCCGCAGGCTGGAGACTTGAGAGAAGCAGGCGCGCATCCGTTTCGTCGGTGAAGATCAAGTCCTCGGTTTCATCAGTTCTGAGCCTGGTTTCGATGGAATGCAATCGCACAGCTCGGAGTTGGAGAGGGTTCGCCAGGAGTTGTTCCTCGTGGAAGGCGCCTTGCATCTCCGGGTCCGTGAATTGGGCGAAGATGCCGTGCTTGATCGCGCACATGGTGACCATCCGCTTCCAGTTGTCGCTTCCAGTGCATGCGATCCGCGATCCGTATTTCTGGACGGCCATCTCCAACCCGAAAACAATTGCCGCCTCGTCCTGATTGAGTACGGTCACAAGGCGTCCGCGGTCGATGACGGAAACCCTGCCGTTCAGCATGTATGAAACGTCGCCGGTTTTCCGATTGATCGTCCAAATGCGTGTTGCAGCGATCTGATTGGCAAGAGCCTGTTGCTCCTGTTGAGCCAACGGCCTTTGCTGGACAAAGTCTGCCCAGGCAGACTTCTGATTGTCCTCCGGTGGCGGACCAATATGCAGTGCGCTCGATTCCAAGTTCGCATCGAGTCGCCGCTGATTGCGTTGATCCGCATAACGCCATCCTCGAAGTTGCGCTGCAGCTCGCGCATCTCCTTCGGCGGCTCTGTCCGAGACCCATGAGCGGAGATCTTTAGGATTTTGCTCTCGGCGTCTCTGTTGAATGGCCAGCTTCAGGGCGCGTACTTCGAGCACAGATTGAGCCGTTGCTTGAGAGAGCAGGACTTTCTTGTCCGGCCATGTCAGCGCGGACGCGCGAATCTCCATCTTTTGTTGTCGCAAAACCTCGCGGAGGTATTGCCGGCCTTCTCTGCCGTCTAATGTGAAGGCTTTGCACACCTCCCGTTGCCGATTGCGATACCGGTTATATTCATCCATCAGAGCAGATCGGTCTGCCTGTCGTTGCGCCTTGCGTTCCTCTCTCTGTGAGGCATTACGTCCGCTATGTTGTTCCGGGTGTGGTGCGGCATGTTGAAAGGACGTTGAGGCTGGTGTCCACGGCCCAAGTGCGGCTTCTGTCGCTTCACGGTTGATCTTTCCTGCGAAGTTGTGCCGGAATACGTCAGACGCCTTCACCCGGATGTTGTGGTTAACAGCGAGAACTGTGTATCCGCCCGATTCTCTCTTCTCAAGCCGGAGATGCACCTTCGAGAGAAGAAGATGCAGATCGTCCCATGTCACATTACGCCGGATGAGGAGTTGCCAGACACGTGGAGCCACTTCCTGCCGGACATAGGTTTGCATAGATTCCTCATCGTGATAATGTTCGAACTTCGCCGCCGCCCCTATCGGCTGCTGCCGAGCAGTTCGAAGCGTGTTACGTTCGGAACGTGGAATAGGCACTGCCTGTTTCGATTCCTCATCCCATCGTGTCGGACCAGGCGTATGTGCCCAGCCATATTTCGCTTCGAGGAAGCGTACGGCGGCATCCAGAGTGAACCAATTCCGATAAGGCGTGAGCGCCCTGAGCGTCCCAGGATGAACTTTGTTCACCATGATGTGAATGTGAAAGTGCTTCTTGTCGTCGTGCGCAACAATCAAGAATTGATGGCCTTGATATCCGAGTGCCTTCAATGTGTGTAACGCTGAGTCTGCCCATTGTGGCCGGGTCGGACGCTCCCCTGGTGGCCATGACAGTTCGTAATGACAAACCGCGTCATTGCAGCGCGGATTGAGAGCAGCAACCCCTTCCATCTCGTCTGCAACGGTCTTTAGGTCGACAAAATGGCTCGACATCAAGATGTCACCTCGCAGAATCAATCCGCCAGTCTCTGGGTCGCGTTCTGTTGTCAGGTACTTCTGTAGCCGCTTGAAGCTGCTGGAGTGTTGTCGCGCAGGTTGCATCTTGGCGATCATTCCGATTCAGCTTTCTTCATGAGAAGTGTGTCTAATGTCGAGCGAATTGCGGCCAACGTCGAGTTGAGTTCCCGGCGGAGTTCGTCCTCGTGTGGAAGTCCAACGATCTTCATCAATAGATACTTCTGTAGTCCTGTCATTCGGCTTAATTCACCGAGTGCCTTCTTGTTGATGCGGGATCGTATCCGGATGTTGAGCGCCGCGTGTCGGAAGTATTCACTCACGGTCAACCCGGCGGTTGATGCCTTCTGCTGGATCTGTTGAAGCTCATGTTGAAGGAGACGAATGGTGTATCGTTTGCGATGTTCAGGGGATTGTGGTCTTGCCATTTCAATATTCCTTTGGGGTCTCGGGGCGAAGCCCTGAGCAAGGTGCGCAGGCCCAAACCCGAGTAGCGAAGCGGATTGGGTTGGGCCGGTGGCAGGACAGAAACGACCGAAGGGAGTTTGTGTCATGACAGCGCCTACCTTGCCGTGCCTCTTACGCGTTTCTCTGCTATATGTATCATATACATTTGACATCAGCAAGGTAAATGGCCTATCGTGCTTGTGTATGGAGAATGAGGCTCGTCGCAGGGCGCAGGTGCTCTCGTCACACAATGTCGATGAGTTTCGTGCGTTCCTCAAGGAAAAGGCGAATGAACATCCACCACAGCCCGCTTCGTACATGATGGGCGGGGTTGTACGGGCGGTATTTCCTAAACTGTGCGCGTTACGGAAAAGGGGATACACGCTCAATATGCTGGTCCGCATCTTTCAAGAGAACGGCCTGAGAATCACCGCAACAGCATTATCGGGATACATGAAGAAACTGGGAAGGGAAGCTGAAAGGGCGCCGGAAATCGAGGGTCATAAAGGGAGCACACAACGTTTGACACCTGGTTCGGAAGCGCGCAGACATTTGGCAATGAAGCCGGACGTACGGCTTTGAGATGGGGGCAATGTGTGGAGCAACTGTTCTTGTGTAACGGGTTGTAATAGCGGTGGTTTGCAGCGTAGGTGAACCGCACATAACTTGTATGGGGCCATCGGTACGGTCCTAAACATGCCGCAATTGAGGGCTGGAATCTTGACTTTGACGCATACCGACTGACGCAACGCCTTTCTTGAAGATCACTGTGAGGTTGCTTCAGGGAAATAAACCTAGCCGTGCAGAGCGTTCCGGAGAAAAGTCAGACAGCGGCCGCAATTGAAGTACAAGTGGTGGCGAGTTTGTCGGTGAATTCGGCAAATGTTGTGATCCGCGCATTGAGGTAAAGCCGGACGTAAATCAAATGCAACTCGACCGATGAGGTAAAGAGATGCCGAGAAAGATTCTAAGACTGCCGACTGTATTGGACCGCACCGGCCTTTCACGCAGCACCGTCTATCAGCGTGTGACAGAAGGAAGGTTCCCACAGCCAGTGTCGCTGGGGGCCAGGGCCGTCGGGTGGATCGAATCGGAGGTCGAGGAGTGGATTGCCGGCCAGATAGAGGCCAGCCGGAACTTTAGAAGGCAACGGCCTGCATCTCTGCGTTGCCACTCTGCCATGCCGAGCTCCGAGCTCGAAGATCGAAGTCAACGCATTACCCAACGAAATTCAATACCCTAGACGAACACATCCGGACCCGCCGTTTAGACCTCAAACTCCTCCGAAGCGGGTTGGCCGCGAAATCGCGAGCAGCATTCCTCTCTCTAGGTCAGCGAAGATGAGAGAGCGTCCACCTGGTGGGTTGTCCTCAATGCCGGAGTAGAAGATCCCGTCGCATTCCAAGCGATGTTTGACGAAGCCAGCGACATTTTCATGATGATGGACGAGATTGCCGAAAGGCTAAAGGCTGCGGTCCGCACTCTTGGCGGCCGGGCTGGCCCGAGGCCGGTTACTTTTTCTTGGGAGCCTTGCTCGCCAGTTCTTTTTGCGCGGTCAACCGCTCTGCCTTCGTTAGACTAAGGCCGTTTTTCCATCCGTAGCCGACAGTACCAAACCCGCGCAGAGCTTCGATCTTGCCCTGTTTCGCCAGTCGTGACAGAATTGTGGCGACGGATGCGGTCTGCGCGTTGTAGCCCATCATGAACAGTCGATCCATCACCTGTGGCGCGGTTACATTGCCGGGCCAGGCTTTGAGCACCAAGAGAATTGCATCCGTCAGCGATTCTGTATTGTCGGGAGCGAGTCCAAGCTGAGACTTCAGTACGGCGATGGTCTGCCGCAGCTTTGCTGTCTCTCGTTCCGCTTCCTCTGCCTTAACGGTCCACTCGGCGAGGGAGTGTTCCGCATCCCTCAGAGCTTTTTCGTATGAATCAGCCATATGCGCCTCAACAGTTCAAGTATATCAAGTATCGAAAATACAGTCAACAACACTGTTGAACATTCAATCTAAATAAGGGCCGGAGGAGCATCAGCTACTCCGGCCCCACTTTCAACATTGCGCGTTACACGATGACTCGTAGCCTTTGAAGACTAACTGGGCAGATCAGTGCAATCATCGGTCGGCCTTGGGTTGGTGATGCGATTGTCTCTTCTCTCAATGGCTCTCCATGAAAACCGCAAATCGGTTCGCCGGAAGAGTCTCTGTCCTCATAGCATCCGTGACTCATATTGTCTCCATGTCGAGGCTTCAAGGCTCCCGGTCCCATGCCTCAAATAGATTTTCATCCCGTCCCGATCTGAAAGCAAGATCGACGTAACGTGAAATTTCGCAATGAGCGTACATTAGGCAAAGTCTGCGCCCTCCTCGTGGATAAAGGGCGCAAAAATTCAACTAGAATTGATTCATGTCTGCGCTGAGCAAGATTCTTGAGTGGCTCATCGATGAAAAGTCCCTTGGACTTGCCACCTGGGGATTGGTCATTGCGACGCTCTTTCTCTATTTGGAAGGTCGCGCTAACAGGAAGGAGCAGAGAGAGCGCTGGGGCCGTGAAGACCGTGCCAATGCGGAAGCGGCGAAGCCAAAAGCAATTGTCGAGCTAGGGAAGAGACCTAAATCTCTTCATCCAGTGGCGCTTTGCTACAACCTCGGCTCGCATCCGTTTATCATAGACAAGCTTATTGTTACCGTCCAAGATACGTCGAAGGTGATTAGCGATCTCGTAGGTCCACACGTCGTTCTGCCGGGAACGTATGTGCCAGTGACCATCGATTGCGATGCACTTCCGAGACGCAACAAGAGAGAACGTTACTACGCCGAAGTCATTCTTGAACTCAAAGGCCCGACTGGGGCGGTAAATACGGAACCGGTATGGTTCAACTTCTATCCCGAACTCTCGAAAGATGGATCGTATGGATGGGCTGTTGGTGGGCCGGGAACAGCTTTGCCCGGTGCCCTTGGACAACAACCGAGAATGTTGCTAATTGAGAATGAAGACGCGCAGTCCAATTAGCTGGTGCCTCACGCTGACAAAACTAACTCTGGCCCATCGTTCCGAATGTTGCCTACGTCGTTGCCCTTTGAGGAGTGGGATTTACCAGACATCAAAATGGCATGGCGCTAGATATTGTCCTAATCTGGAATTATGCTGAAAAGATTGGCGTTGAAATACTGGCCGGTTGCGGTGCTTTTTACCTGCATCGTCACAGTTCTTTGTATGTCTCGCTACGCAGGTCTCACCGAGCATCCTGCAAGTTGGGTCGAGACCTTCGCTTGGCCGAACGGAGTAACTGCATGGGCGCTCCTCTTGACCCTGCTTGCCATCGCATGGCAATCGGCTGAGACGCGCGCGGCGGCGCGAGCCACTGAGGAAAGCGTTACCTTAGCTGCGGATACCGCCAAGAGGCAATTGCGAGCTTACCTTGGCGTGAATGAAGCGTGCGTGAAGATCACTGCCAATGAAGCGATTGACGGCCAGCCGTGGGTGAGACTTGAGGCTCAACTTCACATTAAGAACGGAGGTCAGACGCCCGCGTATAGTATCGAATCGTGGCTGTACGGGCAAATTGGTACCTACCCTGAAAACACTCCTGTTCCTCTCCCTCCGAAAGGTATGCCTAGAGGCATAGCGATCATTCCTGCGCAAGGAAAGAACATCTTTACCTCAAAAGAGATAATGATCTTCCCTCCAATCATGGAAGATCGTAGAAAAATGATGGAAGTTTTATTCAAGGACTTGAGGGGAAGAAAATGAGCGAACTCGATAAATTCAATACCGTTCTTCGCAAGGTTCTTTCGGTGCCGCGTGAGGAATTGGTGCGACGTGAGAAAGAGTGGAAGAAAGAACAGGCACGGAAAAAGCGAGCTAGACTTTCGCTCGCCTCCCGCGCTTCAACCTCAAAGGATTAGTTGATCGTTTCTCCAACCTTGCCAGTGAGTTCGGCGAAGGTCAACCGTTTGCCAACGAACTGTGAAGTGACAAGGGTAAAACGGTCGGAATCATTCAAGGGATTCTTTGCAGTCGCGCGATTGTTGTAACGGAAAGACTGTTCATCCAAGTAGCGGAAGAGGTGAAAAGGTTCGATGCTCACATAGGTTCCGTTAATGCCGCGCTTCAAGAGAGACCAGAAATTTTCGAGGCCATTGGTATGGATACGACCGTTCACATATTCGACAGCATGGTCAACGATCTGATGCGCGTAGTCAGTGGCCAGCCCGTTATACGACGGGAGGGAGTCAGTGTAAAGAGCCGCACCCGCTTCAACATGCTTGCGGACTTCGGCTTGCAATTCTTTCTTCCTGCGGCTGTTGATGACTTTGGTGCGAACGTTGCCGCCCCGCTCAAGCAATCCCATCACGGCAGTCTTATCTTTGCCGCCAGTGCCGGTGATGCGGCGCTCACGCTTGCTCTTGTGCATATTCCGAGACTTGCCGCCGATGAAGGTTTCGTCCGCTTCGACTTCGCCGCCCATCTTGCTTCCGAAGGTTTCGTCCTGCATGGCCAGCCGGATGCGGTGCAGCATAAACCAAGCGCACTTCTGAGAGACTTTCACATCTCGCGCAATCTCGTAACTGCTGATGCCGTTCTTGCAATTGGTGAGCAACCAGGTTGCGGTGAGCCACTTATCGAGGCCGATGGGCGAGTCTTCCATCATGGTCCCGACCTTGATAGAAAACTCCCGCTTTGCGTGATGGCTGGAGCAGGTCCAGGTGCGGCGGTGAGCGCGATAGTTGACCTTCTCATTGCCGCAAGTCGGGCACTTCACAATACCGTCTGGCCAGCGTTGCGCCACAAGATGAGCAACGCAGTTATCGGGGTTAGAGAAGTAAACAATTGCTTCTTGCAGGCTCTTTGGTTCGTTGCTCATATCGCTCTCCACTGTCTAAACTTTACCAAAAATAAGTGGTGGAGTCAAGGTAATTATTGCCCAAATTAGGACATTACCGGCGCTCGAATTGCTTATGGCTTTTCGACAAAAACTGAATGGGAGGTATCATGCGATGGCAAATTGGATTCCAGGCGGGTTTCGCAAAGTTACAACGTGCGGGTGCCTTTTACTTATTTCGGGCGAAGCCTTTGATCTCCACGCGACGCATTTCGCATGGAAGTCCGCTCCTTATGTGCTGCCCAGCACCGCCGCAAACTATGAAAATTTGCACGTCGAGCGTGAAGATTATGGGCCAAACGGATGGGATGCTCAAGGGGTTTCTGCATCCGATTCTTCGTCGGGTGCGATGTCAGCGGGCAACAATGGTCTTGTCGAGTCTTTTCACAGATCGTTGGAGACGAGTGGCTGTTTTTTGTTCGTTGATGCGGACTCGGCTGCTGGCACAATCTGAGGGCCGGGGTACACGCCTGAACATCCGAGTAGGCTATTCGAACCCTCAAATCTGATTCCGAGTCGCTCATTCATACAGGCGTCACGAAAAGTACCGGATGCGACGCTGAGCGAAGGTGGCGACGCGCTCGCCGGCGTCGGCTTGAATCCACTCAGTGGCGATGTGGGTGGGCGTACACTTCCCTTCAAACTGCACAAACGGAACCTTCGGTAGCCAGGCTGGGTTGAACGGATAGGCGGCTTCGGGGTGAAGCAGCCCCACAACCTGGACTTCGCGGCGATAGATCGCGATCAACAGGATGGCCGCGATGCTCTGCCGACACGGCGTGATGATCGGCGTACCGGAAGCATCGAGAACGCCGAGCGGCCGGTAGAAAACGGCATGCTTGAGGTCCGTAGTCATATAATGTGGGCCGCCGCCGAGAGGCACATTGAACTGGGGAGCCGAGGTCATCAGGTACTCGGCGGCCAGCCGATCGAGAAGAATGCTGGAGAAAGCGTGGTCGGAGGTGATCGCGAGAACACCGGGCAGCGGGTAGCGCCCGAGCTGAGGAGCCTTGTTCTTGGCCTCCGAAAGCAGCCGATCGGTGATCTGGCCGAAGGCCCCACCGCCCGGACCGCTGATGGACGCGGGCAGTCCGGAGCGCTTCGAGACCACCGCGGAATCGAGTGACGTGACTTCGACCAGAAACGGCGCATTTGGGTTACAGCGGAAGTCCGGCCCACCGCTCACGGGATCTTCAAACAGCTCGGGATGCAGCTTTTCTGCCCGCAGGAGCGAGAACACAATCGCTTCCGCCGTGGCCGCCTGCGGGTCGATATGCAGACGCTTTTTGAACTGTCCAAAAAGGACAGTGAGGTCGCTGTTCCGCGCCAGATAGCGGTAATAGTAGTCGACAACTTCATCAACGGTGTCGCCCGTCGCGGGCAGAGTCAGAATGGTTCGCACAGTCATAATTCAACCTCCAAAATAGACCCATAATTTCGGGGCATGAGAGGATTAGACCTCCGCTGCTGGAAACAAAAGGGCCGCGACTTTGGTCGCGGCCCCTGGGTAGTGATGCGCTCTCGGATCAGAGAATCAAAATCTTCGATGCGCGTACACCGCGGGAGCCGCTCCTGGGAACCACCAGTAGCGAGCTATGAAGGCAAAGGGCTGGCGCGGCACGAAATGCATCTCGTTTCTTAGTTTACTCCGGTGCAATGGTGGGGGCAAGTGACGAGTGGCTATGCCGCAGTTCCACGGAAGGGCAGCACCTTGCCCCCGCGTTGAGTACGCTCCAGGAAGTCCGCCCAATCCTGCATCATCTTGGCGCGCGGCTCCAGGTAGAGGGCGTGATTGTACGCCGCGCTCACTGCATTCCGAGGCGCATGAGCAAGCTGCAATTCGATATGGTCATGCGGGTAACCCTGCTCGTGCAGGATGGTAGAGGCGAGCCCACGAAAGCCGTGCCCCGTCATGCGGCCTTTGTAGCCCATGCGCTCCAGAGCCTTCAGAATGGTGTTATTGCTCATCGGTTGGGCAGCGTTGAAGTCGCCCGGAAATAGCCACTCGCCTTTCCCAGTCAACTCGCGCAACATCTCCAGCACCTCCAGAGCCTGCCTGGCCAACGGCACAATGTGCGGGGTGCGCATCTTCATGCGCCCTGCCGGAATGTCCCAGCGGGCATTCTCCAGATCAAATTCCGTCCACTTGGCTTCAATCAATTCAGTGGTGCGCACAAAAGTCATGACCATCAGCTTCATCGCGAGCCGCGTGACTTGCTTCCCCTGATAAACCTCGATGCGTCTGAGCAGCGCTGGCAGTTCCTTGGCATCAATGCGGGCATAGTTGGTTTTTGGTATGGATTTCAGAATGTCACTGGGCCGAATCTCAGTGGCTGGATTGCGCATTGCAAAGCCATGAGCAATTCCATAGCGGAAGACTTGGCCCACGGTCTCCAGAGCCCGCTTGGCAATATCCCGCGCACCGCGATCCTGAATCGCGTTGGCCATCGCGACCAGTTCCGGCGCCTCAATTTTCGCAATGGGCCTGGCTCCAAGGCACGGCAGAATGTCGGCCGCCATGCGTCGCCGGACTGAGTCCACGTGGCGCGGACTTTTTCCCTCCTGCCAATACTCCAGCCATCGTGCGTATACGCTCTGAAAGGAATTTTCGCTGGAAACTTTCTGCACTCTCTTTTCAATTTTTCGTTGTGCCATCGGGTCAACGCCCGTAGCCAGCAGCTTGCGCGCCTCGGCATGGCGGTCTCTTGCCAGCGCCAAGGAAACATCGGGGTACTTGCCAAAGGACATGAGCTTTTCTTTGCCCTCAAACCGATAGGACCAGCGCCAGAGCTTGCCGCCGGTCGGTTTAACCCAGAGATATAGCCCACCTCCATCGCCCATGCTGTAAGCTTTTTCTGTCGCCTTGGCTCTTTTGATCTCCGTATCGGTCAACCCGGACATGCCCTTCCTCCTCGTTCAAGAAAAGTACACCCACTTCATAAGAAGAATACACCCAAAAATACACCCGCCAAAACACGGCTGCACCTGGATGCAGCTAGACGCATAAAAGCGCAAAGCCCAGCATTTGCTGGGCTTTATGTTTCTCTATTGAATGTTTTGGGATGTTCTCAGAAGGAATCTTGGCGGAGAGGGAGGGATTCGAACCCCCGATACCCTTACGAGTATGCCTGATTTCGAGTCAGGTGCATTCAACCGGGCTCTGCCACCTCTCCACTCGATCGACTTAGCCTTTTCAGAGGCTTGGGCACGCCGGCTGCCTTCCTTAGTTTAGTTGCAAACATGTATTCGTGGCAACGCGCAGTTGCCCCCACGACTGCTCTGAGCAAAGTATGCTTAAAAGCGATTTATTGAAGTTACCGGCAGGCCGCGAAGTGACGCAATGTGGCGCAAGGGCTGTTGGCGTGGCGCGGCGATTCCGTCGAATTAATTTTGGGCCATCTCCAGTTTTTGAGGCTGATTCAGAGGGCAGTGATGAATACGCATACAAAAAAGATGAAGAAAATTGGTCCCGGCCTGAAACGGATTTGTGTCTTTTCCGCCGTCTTTCTGCCTTGCCTGCTGGCATCGGTCCGGCTTTGGCAGCGATCCGAGCCGGTGCATGGCGAGGCGCGCGCGTCGCTTTGGGTCCGCAGTTCGAGTTTCGCCGATGGGGCCATGATTCCTGGCCGGCTTACGTGCGATGGCGCCAACCTTTCGCCGCAACTGCATTGGCAGTCTGCACCCGCGCGCACAAAAAGCTTCGCGATTGTGATGGACGATCCCGACACGCCCACCGACTTTACCCACTGGCTGGTCTACAACATCGCGCCCGGAGTGCGGGAACTGGCCGAGGGCGCGTCGGCGCATGGCGCCACGCCGCAAAGATCCGCTGAGGGTAGAAATGATTTCGGCCATTCCGGGTATGGAGGTCCGTGCCCGCCGCGCGGCAACCCGCATCACTATGTGTTTCGGGTGTACGCGCTTGATCGGCTTCTTGATTTGCCGCGGGGAGCGACCAGGAAACAACTGGATGCTGCGATCGACGGCCACATCGTATCCCAGGGCCAGATCATCGGACTCTACCAGCGGATGGATAAATAGCAGCGATTGGGACTCGCTCGCAACAATCCTCGATCAGTCTTGCACGCGCTCCGCGAAGATCGCGGCCAGCCGTTCCACGCTGCGCCGCAGGTCGTAGTGCTCTCGAACACGTGCGCGGCCGCTCTTCCCCAGCCGCTGTCGAAGTTCCGTATCATCCATCAAGCTGGCCAGGGCCTTCACCAGCGCGTCCATGTCCGAAGGCGGTACAAGCAATCCGTCTTCACCGTCGCGGATCAGCTCCGGTATTCCGGCGATGTGCGTCGTCACACAGGGAATCTCCATGGCCATGGCTTCCATCAGCACCACGGGCAGGCCCTCGGCAAAACTGGGCAGGCAGAACGCATCGGCCGCCGCATAAAAGTCGCGAATACGATCCTGGTTGATCGCGCCCTCAAAGACCACCCACTCACCAGCGGTGCTGCGCGCCGCATGAGCCAGCAGCGATGCATCGTCGGGTCCACTGCCCACCAGCCGCAGCCGTACTTGCCGGCCTTCTTGCGTGAGCTTTTCCAGGGCGTCGATCAAAATGTGCTGGCCCTTGGCCGGCGCCAGCCGTCCCACGCACAAAATCTCGAAGATCTCCGGCGCCGTCTGCGGCGGCCGCGGCGCGAAAATCTCTGGATCGACGCCGAGCGGCGACACCACAAATTTGCTCCAGTGCTCATAGGGCGACAGCTTCATCAGCTGGCTGCGCGCAAACGAGCTGATGCAGCAAAGGAAATCCGCGGCTCGAATCTTCTCGGCCAGCATCTGCCGTTCCACGTCGTAAAATTCATCCGGCCCGTGCACCGTGAGCGAGTAGCCGAAGCCAAAGACGGTGCGCACAAAGAGTCCCACGCTCGCCGCTTGCGAGGCCAGATGCACGTGCAGATGCCGCAGTCCTTGCCGCTTCATCCACTGGCCCACCATTAGCGCCTCAATAAAGTACATCAGATTCAGATAGAGCCGCCGCAGATCCAGCCCCGCCAGCCGGAACGCCAGCCTCACGCCTCGCCAATATCCGCCAAAATTTCCGAAGACAGTTTGCAGCTTGGCTACGGTCGCCCCGGCTAGCCCGTGCTGCTTGACGCAATAGGTGTTCCGGGCCTCGGCCGCTTCCACTGCCGTCAGCTCGTGGATCGGTCTGTCGGGCCGATTGATCGATGCTGTCTCAATGCGAAATCCCAGCTCGCGTAGCGCCAGCACCTCGCGCAGCACGAACGTCATCGACAGCGTCGGGTAGGTGCTGACGAGATAGGCCAGCGAGCGCGTCGGCGGCGCGGCCATCCGATCGGGATGGGTTGTTTCAGGCATGCGATCTTTGCGCTTCATTTTACGATGCTTGCCGCACTCCTCCTATTGGATTCGCTCTGAGCACTGGTTCACGCCGGGCCGGCAGCGGCAGGGGGCATCGTACGTTTACAATCACCGGGACGGAGTTCGGCAACTTTGACCATGGAATTTCACATTGCGCGCAAGGCTCGAGAGCGCTACGGGTTCGTCGAATCCCTTTTTTCCTACAGCGGAAACGTAATTCTGGCCAGTATTGGGGCGTGCCGCGTCTTCGCTCAACGCATGAACCAGGTGCGTGACGTCGAAAAGCATGCCGAGCAGGCCGTCCACGCGGGCCAGTTGTTTGCCATGGGGCTCATAGACGAAGCCAGTCACGTGCTCATGGCCCGCTATCGTCAGCAGCTCGATCCCGAGGTAATGACCGCTGCGCTCGATTGGTTCGGCGCCCAGGTGGGCTCGGACAATGTCAACAAAATGCTGCTCGCCTTTGTCGAGCAGTTTCCCGGTCAGAGCGTGATGCGCGGCCAGGAAACGCCGGCGCAGTGGCTGGCCGGCGAAACGGCTGGAATGCCGCATCGCGCCGCGGCCCTCGAAGAACTGCTGCTGCTCTGGTCGGCGAATCGCAATCAGGCATTCAAGCCGTTTGAAGAGCTTTTTGAAGACCGCAGCCTGGCGGAAAAGACGGTCTACCGCAAAGTCACGGCGCAACTGCCGGAGTATTTCGCCACGCGTCCGCTTATTCCGTTGCCCGACGCAAAGCCCGTGAGCCTGCTCGATCTTTTGCAGGCGCCCGCGGCTGGTTCGCCTGCCTCTCTCAGCGAACAGCTTGACCTGATCCGGCGGCTTTGGAAGCCGTTGCTCGGCGACGCTCTGGAACGCTTCCTGCTCATGGCCGGCGAAATTCTTCGCGAGGAAGAGTTGGCCATTTGGATGCAGTTCAACCCGCCGGCTGCTCGCGCTCGCGAAGCCGCCGAGCGCCGCCGTCGGGCCGGTGGCCAGCAGTGGCCCTCCGATGTCAGTCATGCCGAAGTGCCTGTGTTCGGCGATCCGGCGCACGAATACGAAAAGTTCTCGCCCGACACCGCCTGGATGCCCGGCGCGGTGCTCATTGCGAAAAGCACTTACGTCTGGCTGGCGCAGTTGAGCCGCAAATACGGCCGCCACATCGGCCGCCTCGAGGAGATCCCCGACGAAGATCTCGCGCAGCTTGCGCATCGCGGCATCAATTCACTCTGGCTCATCGGCGTTTGGGAGCGCAGCCGCGCCTCGCGCACCATCAAGCAACTTTGCGGCAATCAAGATGCCGTGGCTTCGGCCTATTCGCTCTTCGACTATCGCATTGCCGACGATCTGGGCGGCGAAGCTGCTTACATCACCCTGCGCGACCGCGCCTACCATCACGGCATCCGTCTGGCCAGTGACATGGTGCCGAACCACATGGGCATCGATTCGCCCTGGGTGATTGAGCACCCAGAGTGGTTTATCTCGCGCCCGGATTCGCCCTATCCTTCTTACAGTTTCGAAGGTCCCGATCTTTCTCACGACGGTCGCGTGGAGCTCAAAATCGAGGATCATTACTACGATCAGTCCGATGCTGCCGTGGTGTTTCGCCGCCGCGACAAAGCTTCGGGTGAAACGCGCTTTATCTATCACGGTAACGACGGCACCAGCTTCCCCTGGAACGACACCGCGCAGCTCGACTACCTGAATCCGGCAGTCCGCGAACAGGTGATTCAGACCATCCTGCATGTCGCGCGCCTGTTCCCGGTGATTCGCTTCGATGCCGCCATGACCCTCGCCAAGCGGCACTTTCATCGCCTCTGGTTTCCGGGGCCCGGCTCGAGCGGCGCCATTCCATCCCGTGCGGAATACGGCATGACGCAGGCCGAATTCGATCGAGCCATGCCGCACGAGTTCTGGCGCGAGGTGGTCGACCGAGTTGCTGCCGAAGTACCGGGCACCTTGCTTCTCGCCGAGGCCTTCTGGCTCATGGAGGGCTATTTCGTCCGCACCCTCGGCATGCATCGCGTCTACAACTCGGCGTTCATGATCATGCTGAGGGACGAGGACAACGCCAAGTACCGGTCTGTAATTAAAAACACGCTCGAGTTCGATCCTGACATCATGAAGCGCTACGTCAACTTCATGTCGAATCCCGATGAAAGAACCGCAATTGACCAGTTCGGCAAGGGCGACAAGTACTTCGGCGTCGCGGTCATGATGTCCACGCTGCCCGGCCTGCCCATGTTCGGCCACGGCCAGATCGAGGGATTCACCGAGAAGTACGGCATGGAGTACCGCTGGCCGCGCTACCAGGAAAATCCCGATCACTGGCTTGTCGAGCGCCACGAGCGCGAGGTTGCGCCGTTGCTCAAGCGCCGCTGGCTCTTCGCCGAGAGCGCGCACTTCCTGCTTTACGACTTCTTCCATCCCAACGGTTCGGTGATTGAAGACGTGTTTGCGTATTCCAACCGCACCGGCGGCGAGCGCGCTCTTGTGGTTTATCACAATCGTTATGGCAACGCGCACGGGACGATTGATTTCTCTGCTGCCTACGCCGACAAGGGGTCGGGCCAGCTTCGCCAGCGCCGCTTGCCCGACGGCCTTGGCCTGAGCGGCGACCGCGGCGCGGTGATTGCATGGCGCGACTCGATCACTGATCTCAAGTACCTGCGCCGGGCTGGAGATTTGCTGGATCGCGGCCTCACCTTCGATCTCCACGCTTACCAGTGCCACGTCTTCCTCGATTGGCATGAGCTCTATGCCACGGCCGAAAAGCCATGGGACCGGCTCGCAGATTGGCTCAATGGGCGCGGCGTCGCCTCGCTCGACGAGGAGCTCGTCAATCTTGAGTTGCAGCCGGTGCATGAGGCTTTGCGTTCGTTCCTCGATCCGGGCCTGGTGCGGCACTTCGCCGATATTGCCGACCATCCGCGTGCGGTGGGTGCGGAACGAGCCAAGAAAATTGAGCGGCAGCGCAATGAATTCATGAAAGATGCATGGCCCCGGGCCGGCTTGCTCCTGCGCGTGGTCAAGGACGCCTATGCCGCGCGCCTCAAGCAGGCCGGCGAGCCAGCACTTCGTCACGAGCCGGCCGGCTGCGTGGCGCAAGCAGATGCGTTCACCCGACTTCTTCGCGCCGCAATGCACATGCCGGCTGTGGAAGCGCTCTTCCCGGCGCCGTGGACCGCTGCTGCGCGTCGCGTGTTGCCAAGTCCAAGCCCGCAACTCACGGCAACGGAGATGTGGGGCCCGGTGCTCGCCTGGTGCGTGCTGCAGTGGCTCGCCGAATCGATGAATGCCGCCCAACCCGAACGCACTGCGCTCGATCTCTTCGATCGTCTGCGCCTGCGCGAGCCGTTTGGACATGCCTTCACCGCACTCGGCTTCCAGGGTGAAGAAGCGTGGCGTGTTGCCGCGCGCATCAAGGTTCTGCTGTTGACTGGCGCCGGCGAGGGCAACGAATTTGTAGCGCCGGGCTCCTCTGTACCGCCGGACTCCAGTCCGGCTGTACCGGCAGCGTCCACGCTGCCGGAGGCAGCGCGTGCTGATGCCGAAGCCGGAGAAGGGAAGACCGCATCCCCAGCTGCGCAGCCTGAGCAGGATCAAGTTGCACTGTCGCCCGTTCTCTGGCTCGATCCCGACGTTCGCTGGCTCTGCGGCGTCCATGAGTCGGAGGGCCACTTCTACCTGGTCCGCGAACAATATGAAGAATTGCTGTGGTGGCTGCTCATGCCGGCGCTGCTGCGCCTCGCCGGCGAGCTGGCGCCGAGCCGCGCCGCAGTGAAGGAGTTGAGCAAGACCGTCGCGAACGCTCTCCACTCGGCCGAGGCGGCGGACTATCGCATCAATACGCTGTTGGGTCCGCTTGCGCCTGCGGACGCCGGCGAAACCGATGAAACCGCCGAACCTCCCGCACCGGAATCTGAACCCGCCGAGCCCGCCGCGAGCGCACCCGATGCGGACACCTGATTCGCCGGGCATTCCTCGCGCATAAATCCCACAATCACAGACCCCTGTGACCATAGGCACATCGCACCGCCAGTTTGAAGGTGCAAAGTTCCAGCCGGAGCTTCTCTGGAGAGAGGCCGACGTCTTGTTGTGTGCCGTTGCGCCGTTGCGCACAAGTTACTGCTGCCCGGCGGGTACGCGGCAAGCACATCTCTTCTCCTGGAGAATTTTTCCACAGCGCGAGGGTTCGGCGCTGGATGCTTTTTGAGGAACCCGCCGGGGAGGGATCATGCCAAGCGCCGCTCCTGAAGTTGCTCACAACGGTCTTGAAGCACATGAGCGTCTGCTCATCGATCAAGCGATTGCCAAGTGTGGAAATCGCCCCGGCGCGCTGCTGGGCATTCTTGAGGCCGTGCAGTCCGCCAACGCGCACAAGTTTCTCTCCATGGAGGCGCTGCGCTACATTGCGGACGAAACCGGCGTTCCTCCGGCGAGGGTCTATAGCGCAGCCACGTTTTATTCGCTCTTCAATCTGGAACCGCAAGGCGACCACGTGATCTGCGTTTGCCGCGGAACCGCGTGTCACACGCGCGGCTCGCGCGATCTGCTGGAAAAGCTCTGCCTCGATCTCGGCTTGAGCGATCGCGAAGCCGACGAGAACAGCGAAGCCGACAAGATGGCCATCACCACAGCGGATCGCCGCTTGACCGTGCGCACGGTTGCTTGCTTCGGCCAGTGCGCGCTGGCGCCGGTCGTCGAAGTCGACCACCACATTCTCAGCCATGTGAATGAGCGCACGCTGCAGCGCGAAGTGAAATCGTTGACGTTAGGGAGGAAGTAATGCCGCGCATTCAGGATATTGGCGCGTTCAGCGCGGTACGCGAAGCCGGGCTGGCCAAGATCACACCGTCCATCCCGCGCATCACGGTGGGCATGGGAACCTGCGGACGCGGCAACGGAGCCGAAGAGGTGTTTCACGCCCTGAATGAAGCGATTCAGCGCAACGGCCTCGACGTGCTGCTCGCCAGCGTGGGCTGTTTCGGCCCCTGCTTTCAGGAGCCACTCGTCAGCATCCGCCTTCCCGGCAATCCCATCGTGATTCTGCATCGCGTGCACGCCAACGACGCCAGCCGCATTCTCGAAGGCCTCTCCACGGGCACATTTCCCGCCGATCTTGTGTACTGCAAAATCGAAGAGTGGGATCACATTACAGGTCACGTCCGTTACGGCCAGGGATATCCCGATATCCCGCTCTGGAACGCGCTGCCCTTCTTCAAAGGCCAGAAGAAAATCGTTCTGCGCAATTGCGGCCTTATCAGCCCTTCCGACATTGAGGAGTACATCGCCGTCGGCGGCTACCAGGCGCTCTATCAGGTGCTCATCGACAACCGCACTGATGCCGTCATCGAGCAGATCAAGGCCTCGCGCCTGCGCGGCCGCGGCGGCGCGGGCTTCCTTACCGGCAACAAGTGGGATTTCCTCGCCAAGGCCAAGGGGGACGCCAAATACATCATCTGCAACGCCGACGAGGGCGACCCCGGCGCGTACATGAATCGCAATGAGATTGAAGGCGATCCGCATTCCATGCTGGAAGGCATGATCATTGGCGCGTACGTAATGGGCGCAACTGAAGGCATCGTCTACGTGCGCGCCGAGTATCCGCTCGCCGTGCGCCGCCTCACCCGCGCTATCGAGCAGGCGCGCGAATACGGGCTGCTGGGAGCCAACATCCTCGATCGCGGCTTCAACTTCAACATCGAACTGGTGCAGGGCGCAGGCGCCTTCGTCTGCGGCGAAGAGACGGCGCTCATCGCCTCGCTTGAGGGTTTCCCCGGTCGCCCGCGGCCGCGTCCGCCGTATCCCGCGCAAAAAGGCCTTTGGGGACGCCCCACCAACATCAACAATGTTGAAACCTGGTACAACATTGCGCCCATTGTCACGCGCGGCCCCGCATGGTTTGCTGAAACCGGCAGCGCCAAGAGCCCCGGCACCAAAGTTTTCTCGCTGGTGGGCAAAGTGCAAAATACCGGCCTCATTGAAATGCCGCTGGGCACGCCGCTGCAGAGCTTCATTTACGACATCGGCGAGGGCGCCGCGCCCGGCCGTCGCGTGAAAGCCGTGCAGACCGGCGGACCCTCCGGTGGCTGCATTCCTGTGGAGATGTTTGAAACCCCGGTCGATTACGAAAACCTCGCCCAGATCGGTTCCATCATGGGTTCCGGCGGCATGGTCGTGATGGACGAAGACAACTGCATGGTCGATGTGGCGCGCTACTTCATCGAATTCACGCATTCCGAGTCCTGCGGAAAATGCGTCCCGTGCCGGGTCGGCCTCAACAAGGCCCTGCGCATTCTCAACGCCGTCACCACCGGCAGAGGCACGGCGGAGCACCTCAATCTTCTCGACGAGCTGGGCCGCATGATTCGCGACTGTTCGCTTTGCGCGCTCGGCCAGTCTGCGCCCAACCCCGTGCTCACCACCATCCGCCACTTCCGTGACGAATACGAGGACCACATCGTCGCGCACCGCTGCCGCGCCGGTGTCTGCCAGGAACTTGCTCTCTCGCCCTGCGAAAACAGTTGCCCGCTGCGCATGAACATTCCTCGCTTCCTCGAGCTCTACAGTGAGGGCCGACTTGACGATGCCTTCGAATCGGTAATTCTCGACAATCCCTTGCCTGCTTCCACTGGGCGCGTCTGCCAGCACCCATGTGATAACCGCTGCCGCCGCCAATCCTTCGATGAAGTCGTGAACATGCGCGAGGTGCATCGCCTCATCGCCGACTCCATCTTCCAATCCGATCACTTCGACGCCATGGTTCAGCGGCTTCTTGAGCGCCGTCTCTCGCCCACAGGCCGCAAGATTGCCGTGGCCGGCTCCGGCCCCACGGGCCTCACCGCGGCTTTCTATCTCGCCATGCTCGGCCACGACGTGACTGTGCTCGAAGAGCGCAGCGAAGCCGGCGGCATGTTGCGCTTCGCCATTCCCGAGTACCGGTTGCCCAAGGCCGTTCTGAGTCGCGAACTCGACCTTATCGAAGGCGTGGGCGTCAAATTCGTCTTCAACACCCGCGTCGGATTCGATCTCCCGCTCAATGATCTCGCCACCAACTTCGACGCCGTGTTCATCTCCATCGGAACCTGGAAGGAGTCCTGGCTTTATCTGCCCGGCACCGAGCTCAAGAATGTTTTTCCGGCTCTCATCTTTCTTGAGTCCGTCGCTCGCGGAGAAAAAGCTGCGGTCGGCTCCCGCGTCGCCATCGTCGGCGGCGGCAACGCGGCCATCGATTCCGCGCGCACCGTCCTGCGCATGGGCGCGCAGGCAACCATCCTCTATCGCCGCGAGCGCAAAGATATGCCTGCCATCGACGAAGAGATCCAGGCCGCGGAAGATGAGGGCGTGCGCTTCGTCTTCCTCGCTGCGCCGCATCGCATTCTGGGAGGTGCCGACGGCAGCGTGAAGGCCATCGAAATTGTGAAGACGCGCCTCGGCGAGTATGACAAATCCGGCCGCCGCCGCCCCATTCCAACCGACGAGGTGCAGCGCTTTGAGTGCGACAGCGTCATTCTGGCCGTGGGCGAGACCTTCGACATGGATTTCTGCCGCGCCTCCGGCCTCGAACTCAAGGAAGAAGGCACCATCGTCGTCGATCGCTTCACGTTTGAAACCAGCCGACCCGGTTTCTACGCCGGCGGCGACGTGATCACCGGCGCTTCCAACATGTCGAACGCCATGAGCGGCGGCAAGCAGGCGGCGCGCAAGATCGACGAGCGCCTGATGGGCCAGCAGCCTTCGGGAATCTCCCGCTGGGAGCAACTCTTTCCCGACTTCGAATACAGTCACGCCGCGCCGGGAGAGCCCAGCCTCTCGCGCCGACACACCGCCAGCTCGTTGCCTGCCGCGGCGCGCGCCCGGTCGCAACAGGAAGTTGTCGCCAACCTTACCCCGCAGGAAGCATTGGAAGAGTGCCGCCGCTGTTTGCGCTGCGATCTGCGCGGTGCACCGAGCGGCAGTTGAAGTGTAGCGCCGGTCTCCAGACCGGCTGTAGTGCGGGCGTCCACGCCCGCACAGGCAATGAGAGGATGTCGAATTCGTAGAATCGCAGCACGAGCAGGAGCGGGGCTTTAGCCCCTTAGGAAAGCCGGTAGACATGGAAGCCAAGGCAAACGCCAAAATCATCTCCGTTCGCATCGACGGCGAACTGGTGACCGCGCACGAAGGCGATACCGTCCTGGAAGCGGCGCGCGCCAATGGAAAGTACATTCCTACGCTCTGCGATCTCAAAGGTCTGAGTGCCGTGGGTGCTTGCCGCCTGTGCGTGGTTGAACTGGCTGGCACGGATCGCGTGTTGCCCGCTTGCACCACGCCCGTGCAGGAAGGTATGTCGATCAAAACCGCGTCGGCTCGTCTCACTCTCTACCGGCGCATGGCCGTCGAGCTGCTCCTTGTCGAACGCAACCACATCTGCTCGTCGTGTGTTTCGAATGGTCACTGCGAGCTGCAATCCCTGGCGCAGTCGCTGGGCGTCACGCATGTGCGCTACGCCTACAACAACCCCCGCCTTACCGTGGACATGTCCCATCCCCGCTTCGTCCTCGATCACAACCGCTGCATTCTCTGCACGCGTTGTGTGCGCGTGTGCGCTGAAGTTGAGGGCGCCCACGTCTGGGAGGTCTCGTCGCGCGGCATTTATTCGCGCATTGTCAGCGATCTCAAGGACGACTGGGGCCACGCGCACAACTGCACTGCCTGCGGTAAGTGCGTGCAGGCCTGTCCCACTGGCGCGCTCGCGGAAAAAGGTTTCGCCGTGCACGAAATGGTTAAGGAGACCGACAAGATCAGCCGCCTGGCCAGCCAGCGCGCCGCCCATGCCGGCGAATCGCGGTAAGGTCAAGGAGCAGAGAACAGCGGCACGTATCCGAACCGTCCTATTCAGCACGAAAAAGGGGTGCCCCACGTCCCGATTTTGGGACGTGGGATAGCACGCTGCTAAGATTTTTCCTTGGGAGAGCAACCTGTGCCTCAATCCGACCAAGAGATTTTTCAGTCCGTGCGCCGCGAGCTTTTCTCCGCGGTCATTGGCGACGTGATGGACAAGATGGGCCTGCTGCAGCAGTTTCTGCCGCCCTCGATCATCCCCCTCGATCGCTCGATGGTGATTTGCGGCCGTGCCATGACCGTTCTTGAAGCCGACTGTTTCGACGAATCCGTCAATATGGCCGGGGGCTCGCACAATCCAATCTCGGCGCGCCCTTTCGGCCTGATGATGGACGCGCTCGACGACCTCAAGCCCGACGAAGTCTACATCTGCACCGGCGCTTCGCCGCGTTACGCGCTCTGGGGCGAGCTGATGAGCGTGCGCGCGGGCAAATGCGGAGCGGCCGGCGCTGTCGTCGATGGCTACTCGCGCGACACGCGCGGCGTCCTCGCGCTGGGATTTCCTACCTTCTCCCACGGTAGCTATGGCCAGGACCAGGGCCCGCGCGGCAAGGTCATCGACTTCCGCATTCCCATTCAGATCGGCCAGGCACGCATCGTGCCCGGAGACATTGTCTTCGGCGATCTCGATGGTGTCTGCGTTGTTCCCCGCGCCGGTGAAGAGGAGGTTCTCGCCCGCGCCTTCGAGAAAGCGCGCAAGGAGAAGACCGTTCGCAAGGTTCTCGAAGAAGGCATGCCCTCGAAGGCCGCCTTTGAAAAGTACGGAATTCTCTAGAGGCAGGGAGCAAGGGAGCGACGAAGCAAGCTATTAGGCATTAGCATTTGGCCCCTGTTCACTCTTTCATTCGTTCACTTGCACTTCGCCTTCTTGCTCCCTTGCTCCCTCGTTCCCTTGCTCCCTGTCGTAAAATCACTGCAGGGCTGCCGGACTTGGCCCTTTGGCGCTAACTATCGATGAGCGAACCCGAATCAGAGCTTAATCCCCAGGCACAGGCCGTTTCGCCGGCGTGGGAGAGAGTCGAACGCGCACGGCATCCCCAGCGCCCCTACCCCATGGAACTGATCGAGCGAATCTTCACGGATTTCAGCGAGATTCACGGGGATCGTGCCTTCGGCGACGACGAGGCTGTGGCCTGCGGCATGGCGCGGCTCGGCGCTGACGAAGTCATGGTCATCGGCAACCGTAAAGGCGGTAGCACCAAGGAGCGCGTGCGGCGCAACTTCGGCATGCCGCATCCCGAGGGTTACCGCAAAGCGCTGCGCGCGATGAAAATCGCCGAAAAATTTGGCCGCCCAGTGATCAGCTTTATTGATCTCCCCGGTGCGTATCCCGGCATGGGCGCTGAGGAGCGCGGCCAGGCCGAGGCCATCGCTCGCAACCTGCGCGAAATGGCGCGGCTGCGTGTGCCCACCATTTCCGTCATCAGCGGCGAAGGCGGATCGGGCGGAGCATTGGCGCTCGCCGTCGCCGATCGCGTGCTGATTCTCGAGAACGCTCTCTACTTCGTCATCTCACCGGAGGGTTGCGCGTCGATCATGTGGAATGACGCCAGCAAGAAGGCACTCGCCGCCGAAGCACTGCGAGTCTCCGCTCCCGAGGTGGTGGATCTGGGCTGCGTAGACGAGATCATTCCCGAGCCGCCGAATGGCATCCACGGGGATCGCGAAGCAGGCTCCGGATTGCTTGGTTCGGTGCTCAAAAAGAACCTCCGCGAACTTCAGGCAATGTCCGTCGATGCCCTGGTGGCCGAGCGGCAGAAAAAATTCCGCAACGTTGCACA
Organism: uncultured Acidobacteriota bacterium; assembly: GCA_963729915.1. Classification (GTDB taxonomy): domain Bacteria; phylum Acidobacteriota; class Terriglobia; order Terriglobales; family Acidobacteriaceae; genus Telmatobacter. The sequence goes on from CAVSQE010000016.1 coordinate 152,761, forward strand.
GTTCTACACGCAAAGCTGATTCCAGGGTCTGTTAATTAGCCCCGAGGCTGGAAAGTCCAAAACATTGTCATGAGGCAACCCCGAGCAAATCTCCGCGGCCTACCAGACGCGTCCCGCCGCGCGTCACTTCGCGCGCGCGTAACACGCCGGAGGCGGCCGTGACCGAACCCGTTTACACCGGCGGCCGGCTGCGCGCCTACCTCGAATTTCTGGCCGCGTTTCTCTATTTGTTCTTCGCTCAGTCGCTCGCCTCTCGTGGCGCTCATGGGCTAGCTGGCGAAGCCTGGTATCCGTATGTCGATCAGGCCATGCTGGTTTTCTTGCTGCTCATCGGCTACGCCGCCATGGGATTCTGGTTCGACCGCCAGGCGCATCCCATCAGCGAGCAGGGATTGCCGCGGCGCGCTGGCTGGCCGCGCGAAGCCGGGTTAGGACTTGCAACCGGTTGGGCGATCGCCCTGGTCTGCGTCCTGCCTCTCACTGTGATCGGCGGCATCGCCATCTCATTCTCTCCGCAGGCCTCATCGTGGGGATGGCTTGTGGCCGATACGGCCTACTTTGTGTTGTTCGCTTTGGCTGAAGAGATCGCGTTCCGTGGCTACGCATTCCAGCGCTTCGAGCGCGCCGTCGGGCCCACGGGAGCCGCGCTGGGCTTTGCCGCCATCTACGCCATTTTGCAGGCGCTGCTGCCGGGCTCAAGCCACGCCAGCTTCGCCGTCTCCTTCATGCTCGGGCTCGTTCTGTCCGCGTGCTATTTGCGTACCCGCGCCCTGTGGCTTAGCTGGGGGCTCAACTTCGCGTGGAAAGCCACTCGCGCCTTGCTCATCGGTCTCGCCGTCAGCGGTGTCACCAGCCATTCGCCAGTGGTGCAGGGAGATCCCATGGGGTCGTTCTGGCTCACGGGCGGATCTTTCGGGCTCGACGGCAGTTGGGTTACGTTTTTTGTGCTTCTCTTGGGCGCGCCTGTGGTCTTCCGCGTAACACGCGACCTGAACTACCGCTACAACGCTCCCGTGATCGTGCCGGGTGGAATCCCCGTCGATCTCGATGCCATCTCGCGCGCGCAGCACGAAGCCGCCATGGGACCGGCCGCGCCCGCCGCGCCGACCCTCGTCCAGATCGGGAATGCAGGGAACGGAAATGCAGGGACCAAGGAACCAAGCGACCAAGGGACCGGGAATGCAGGGGATAGAGAGTAGCCAATTGGGAATAGATAGATGGCGCCAGTTGAAAGCCAAGAAATAGGTGCTCTGCGCAATCTAAGCCAGGAGAAATCGAAGCAAATAGTGGATCAATCCGGATCCAGAGCCTTTAATTTTCTCTTGCGTGCGCGGTAGACAAGCATAGCGAGGATGCTGACACCCAACCACAGGCAAAACATCCCAAGTTCGAACGAGCTGTGCTTCCAGATATACAAGCCCCCAGACATCGCAGTGAGAAATAGCGCCACTTTTATGGCAGCCGCAGTCGAGTCCAGCGCTTGACGAACGTTTGCTGGTTGACTCATGTCGATCATCGCT